>NVXA01000002.1 GCA_002746395.1 Paracoccaceae bacterium | reverse complement strand
GGCGGCARYGGCAACGGCGATGGCGGCAACGGTGGCAACGGTAATGGCGGCAACGACGGTGATGATGGTCACGATGAGGACCACGACGATGATGACGACAGCGACGATAATGATGAAGATGAAGGTGATGATGAAAACGACGACGATGATGATCATGACGACGATCACGACGACGATTAAGGTGCCAGAATATTGACGAAATCGTAGCGCAGTTTACAGCTGCGCTACTTTACTTTTCCCCTAATGGTTTAATTCGCAAAGTTTTGCGCCACGTAAACTGTCCCACAAAAACTCGAGTCATTATCAATGCCGATTGCGGCACCCGCGCGGCGGTAATCCCGATACAAAATATTGCGTTTGTGGGTTGGTGATTCCATCCACAAAGAAACCAGATCTTCGGCCAGCGAGTTATACGTGTGCCGCGGAACTACTGCGCCATCGCTGGAAAATCGAAATTGGCAATTAGCGCTAGCCCCGATATTTCTGCGATCGAAAGCGAAAACAAAACTTTTAGCGACGTTTTCACCTGCGACGCGATACGTAACACGCGCTCTGGACAAGCGGTCTTGAAGGTTGCGATAGCCGGATTGTTGCGACTTGTGGCTGACGTACGCATTGGAGGCCATGTTACGGCTATGTTGGCGTGTCGCCCGCATCAAGTTATTATCAGATTTCAGTGGCGCTAGCCCACGATTGCATCGCTCGATATTCACATAATGAAGCACCGCCGCGTTAAACAGGCTTTGGTCTAACGTCTCGGCAGACACGATGCGGCTGTTCGCAGCCGGGGTTAATTGCGTGCTGCAACTCCCTTGCGAGGCCGAAGCGGTGGTTGTCCATAATAACCCGAAAGCGCAAGCTGCCATCAAAGCCATGAGTGGTCGTGTCATGTTAAAACCAGAATAATGGGGCCAACATACGGTTGACTTGCACTGGTACGGAACCAAGAAAGGGGACGATTCACAGGGTACAGACAGAACAATAAGGAGCAGGTGTAAATAGTCAATTAACGCGATATGTCAGCAAAAATAGGCGTAAAGATGTGGTAAATATGTTGACTTCAGGGCAGTCCGCGCACATTTTGTGCTATTATTTCGACGGCCAACTAAATAGGGTTGCTTCGGCAACGAGCTAAACAAACATTCGAAAGCGAAAATGGCAGAAACTCCGATCATTTCACTGAAGAACATCCACAAAAGTTTTGGATCGCTGGAGGTTTTGAAGGGAATTGACCTGCATGCCAACGCAGGCGAGGTCGTTGTTTTGATCGGCTCGTCTGGTTCCGGCAAAAGCACTTTATTGCGATGCGCGAACCTGTTGGAGGTGTGCCAACAAGGTGATATCTGCTTCGATGGTGATCTGATCACATGGAAAAATAAAGGCCGCGAACGCAAACCGTCAGATGCCAAGCAGGTGATAAAACTGCGCTCAAAACTGTCGATGGTGTTCCAGCAGTTTAACCTTTGGTCCCACCTAAGCGTTCTGGACAATGTAACCGAGGCGCCGATCTCGGTTCTTGGTAAAGATAAAGCACAGGCCGAAACGACTGGCCGTGAATTACTGGCCAAGGTCGGCATCGGCGATAAATGCGATGCATACCCCGCCCAGCTTTCCGGTGGTCAGCAGCAACGCGCCGCCATCGCACGAGCCTTGGCGATGGAACCTGTGGCGATGCTATTTGACGAACCCACCAGCGCGCTTGACCCGGAATTAGAAGCAGAAGTCGTAAAAGTGATCAAAACGCTTGCTAATGAGGGCAGGACAATGATTATCGTCACCCATGATATGAAACTTGCCCGCGACGTTGCTGACCACGTAATTTTTCTGCATCAAGGTTTGATCGAAGAAGAAGGAACCCCGGAAGAAGTATTCGGGAACACAAAATCGGAACGCCTAAAGCAGTTTCTGTCGGCCACTACGGCCCAACATTAAGACCAACCAAGGAGATAACGATGAAAAAACTAATTATTGCCGCCGCACTGGCCGCTATCACCACCACCGCAAGCGCGGAAACAATCCGCATGGGAACCGAGGGCGCATACCCTCCCTATAACTTCATCAACGACAATGGTGAAGTTGACGGGCTAGAGCGCGAGCTTGGCGATCTGCTGTGCGAAATCGCAGGGCTGGAATGTGTGTGGGTAACAAACGACTGGGATTCAATTATCCCTAACCTCGTTTCGGGCAACTACGACACAATCATCGCCGGAATGAGCATTACGGACGAGCGCGACGAAGTCATCGACTTTACGCAAGAATATGTTCCTGCTGACCCAAGCGCGTACATGGCTTTGGCCGGTACTGAAGTTGATGTAAACGGCGGCGTTATCGCGGCACAAACATCCACAATTCAAGCCAGCCACGTTGCCAGCTCTGGTGCGACGGTTGTTGAATTCGCATCTGCAGACGAAACTGTTGCAGCCGTTCGTTCCGGCGAAGCTGACGCAGTTCTTGCCGACCGCGCATTCCTTGCGGACATCGTTGCTGAAAGCAATGGCGAGCTGGTCTTCGTTAGTGAAATAAACATCGGCGGTGGCGTTGGCATCGGGGTTCGTGAAAGCGACGCCGAACTGAAAGCTGCCCTGAATGCTGCGATTGACGTCGTCAAAACAGACGGGCGTCTGAACGAGATGGTCAAACGCTGGCTCGACGTTGACGCAAACTATTAATCCGAAACCTCGGGGGGCGGCGCGTTTTGCCCCCCGAAACTTAGGCATTCCCCATGGAAATGTGCGCAGACCCCTCAACCCTTGACGGTWTTAACTGGTGGGCGTGTTACCTGACYACAGGYAAACACCAAGCTTTTTACGCCAGTTTYGGCACGGTTCTTTTACTGCTGGCGCTGACTGCRCCCGTAGTGATGGTGCTGGGCTTTGGCGGTGCTATGGCCCGCAAATCCAAAATTCCGCCRCTTCGCTGGTTTGGYCTTGSCTACACCAAYATCGTGCGCGGTGTGCCRGACATYATCTTTTTCCTCTTTGTYCCCATCGCKATGGATCAGGGRATYGAATAYYTAAGACACAAGRTMAAATGCCCMGACGTGCTGGAACCCATCCGCCAAGGCAATGATTTCGTRGTTTGYAGYGYCGCCAAAATGCCGCTYRGSTCCTCCCCGCAATGGATACACGAGGCWTAYGGCTTCACYCTTGCYCTTTTCGCRTTYGCGCTGGTGTTCGGGGCSTTCGCSGCCAACACGCTTTACGGSGCSATGAAYGCYGTMCCCCGYKCSCARTTGGAAACAGCMGAGGCGTTTGGCATGTCSGAYCGYCARGTWTTCTGGCGCGTYCARGTTAAGCAAATGTGGSTTTAYGCRTTACCGGGCCTCTCMAAYCTRTGGATGATCCTGATYAARGCCACYCCKYTGYTRTTCCTGCTMGGCGTYGAAGATATYGTWTATTGGGCRCGCGAACTCGGCGGMTCCAARACKTCTMRRTTYACCTATCCGCACCCYGATTGGCGGCTSTATTAYTTYGCCTTCCTGCTGGTATTCTACCTSTTCATGACRTGGGCCAGCGAAAARGTWTTCARCCGYATCACCAAACGYCTTTCGCACGGACAAGCMACGGTAGGGGCGGGTTCATGAGCTGTTATGACACCCTGATCGAYTAYGGCCTACGTTCCATCGGAATTGGTGAACGTCTTCTGCCAAAGACCGACATAACGCTGTGCGATCAGTTCGTTTTGATCGGGTCAGGCATGATCTGGAACGTCTATTTTGCGGTTTTTGCAATGGTTTTGGGCTTCGGCATTGCCACGTTGGTGGCCGTTGGCAAAGCCAGTGAAAATTCGTGGGCAGCCATACCTGCCAAAGCATTCATCTTTTTGTTTCGCGGCTCGCCACTGTTCATCCAGTTTTTCCTTGCCTACGAAATCTTCGTGCTGATCCCGAAAGTCGGCATCGACATTAACCTCGGGTTTGCAACCATTACGGCTGAAACACGCTGGTTAACCAAAGCATGGCTTGGCGCGGTGATCGTGTTGTTCCTCAACACCTCCGCCTATTCCGGCGAGATTTTCTACGGTGCCCTTCGTGCCATCCCCAAAGGCGATATCGAGGCTGCGGACGCCTTCGGCATGTCAGGTTTTCGCAAATTCCGCCGTATTATCTGGCCGGCAATGCTGCGCCTCGCATGGCCCAGCTACACGAATGAGGCGATCTTCATGTTCCACGCCACAACGCTGGTATTCTTCTCTGGCTTTCCRGCGTGGCGGCAATCGGGTGAYGCRCTWTAYTATGCCAGYTATTTTGCCGAYAAAACCTTCAACCCGTTCGTGTCCTACCCGATYATMGCRGTYTATTTCGTCAGCTTTACATTGCTGATYATCAYYCTGTTCGGYTGGGYCAACAAACGYYTGAACCGCCAYATWGCACCGGAACAACGGGTYAAATTCCGCTTCAAACCGCAGTTCATCCGCTAGAACGGCACTGCCGMGSTRAACACCATTTCYGCGCCYCCAAYGGGGTGRCGCAAYACCAGTTCTTCGGCATGAAGCTGCAARCGATCCGCCGCCATYAGCGCCGCATCWTCCGCATAAAACCGATCMCCCAAGATCGAATGSCCAATCGCCATCATATGCACCCGCAAYTGRTGCGTGCGCCCYGTCGTRGGRTGCAGRCGCACYCGCRTRGCATCYGYCTCGCGCTCCAACACCACCCARTCGGTTTGYGARGGYTTGCCCGTTTCAYGGCAWACCTTYTGGCGMGGYTTRTTCGGCCAATCCACGATCAGCGGCAAATCAATATGYCCGCTGTCCTCAACCAAATGCCCCCACACCCGCGCCACATAGGTCTTGCGGGTTTGGCGTTTCTCAAACTGCATCCCGATGTGCCGCTGCGCCGCCTTGGTGCGTGCAAAAACCATCACGCCGGATGTTGGCACGTCCAAACGATGCACCAGCAGCGTTTCGGGGTAAATGTCACGTAAACGCGTTTCCAAGCTGTCTTTGTGTTCGTCTAAACGCCCCGGCACCGATAAAAGACCAGAGGGCTTGTTAACGATCAACAAGGCCTCGTCTTCGTGGATGATCTCTATGGGGTCGTTTGAGGGCGCATAGATAAACTCGCGGCTCAAGCCACACCGTCGATCTGCAATGCCAAGGCATGCACGCGCTCATCCAGTTCGGCTTTCAGCACTTTATAAACCGCCCGCTGCTTCGCCACCCGTGACAGGCCATTCATATCGGCAGATTTCATCACCACCTTGAAATGCGTCTCGCCGCCCTCGATATATCCACCATGGCCGCGATGTTGCTCGCTTTCGTCGATAACCTGCAATTCTGTTGGACTGAACGCTTCGGTCAGTTTCTGGGTTATCCGTTCACTATATGTCAAAATATTTCGCTCCGTTTGCTTTAGGCCTTGGCCATTCCGCTACAAACAGTATGGTGTTGAGCCTGAGTCGGAAAGCTGAAAGGAAGGCCCTGCGATGAAACGGCCCTCACCATTGAACTTTGACATCTCGGTGTCAGCGGATAAAAAACGCCGCTCGCGTCGTCGTGGGTTGTCCGGTGCAATCGAATCCTCGTCGCGTGAATGCGAAAATGCTGGTTGTAAAAAAACCGGTAAATTCCGCGCGCCCAAAAGCCCCGACAACGTCGAGGAATTTGTGTGGTTTTGCCAAGAGCATATCCGCGAATACAATAAAAAATGGAATTTCTTCGAAAACCACACCGAAGAAGAGTTCGAAGATCAAGTTGAATCCGACAAGGTATGGGGCCGTGACACCAAACCATTCCGCGATGCAATCAACAATGGCCGCGCCAAGGTTGAATCCCAAGCCTTCAAGCGCTTCGGCTTCGATGACCCTTACGAAGTGCTTGGCGAAAACGGCACGTTAAACCCAGCTGCCGATCCGCGAACCCGCGCGCGCCGCTTGCCACCGACCGAACGCAAAGCGCTGGAAATCATGGACGCCAAGGACACGATGACCAAGGCGGAGATCCGCAAGGTTTATAAATCCCTCGTCAAAGCCATGCACCCCGACCTTAACGGCGGGCGGCGCGATGACGAAGAACGCTTGGCGGAGGTCGTTTGGGCGTGGGAACAAATCAAAGGCTCCCGCAGCTTTATCGAGAAATAACGTCACGACCAGCGGCGTTCCTGCCCCTTGCAAGCCCGCCCCGAATGTTACAGACATAATCTTGAATATATAACGGCCCACGCGCCGATTTTTGCACGATGGATAGAACCTATGACAAGCAATATGAAACCGACAGAACCCCTAAGTGTCCGCGACCTGTTCGGGTTCGATTCCGATATGACTATCAAAGGTTTCGAGGAACGCTCAGACCGCGTCCCCGATATTGATCCGACCTATAAGTTCGACCCCGACACCACGCTCGCCATCCTTGCAGGGTTCCAGTTCAACCGCCGTGTGATGATCCAAGGTTACCACGGTACGGGTAAATCCACCCATATCGAACAAGTCGCCGCGCGCCTTAACTGGCCAACGGTTCGTGTGAACCTCGACAGTCACATCAGCCGGATTGACCTTATCGGTAAGGATGCGATCAAGCTCAAAGACGGCAAGCAGATCACTGAATTTCAAGAAGGCATCCTGCCGTGGGCGCTGCGCAACCCTTGCGCACTTGTGTTCGATGAATACGACGCAGGCCGCCCCGACGTGATGTTCGTAATCCAGCGCGTGCTGGAAGAAGGCGGTAAACTAACGCTTCTTGACCAGAACGAGATCATCACCCCGCATCCCTCCTTCCGCCTGTTCGCCACCGCCAACACCGTCGGCCTTGGCGACACAACCGGCCTTTACCACGGCGTGCAGCAGATCAACCAAGCCCAGATGGACCGCTGGTCGATTGTCGCGACACTGAACTACCTGTCCCACGACGCCGAAACCGCGATCGTTCTGGGCAAGGCCCCACATTACAATTCCGTTGAGGGTCGTCAGACCGTCGGCCAGATGGTAACCGTCGCCGACCTGACCCGCACCGCGTTCATGAACGGTGACCTATCCACCGTAATGTCGCCCCGTACCGTAATCACATGGGCCCAAAACGCCGAGATTTTCCGCGACATAGGCTTCGCCTTCCGCCTGACATTCCTGAATAAATGCGACGAAATGGAACGCCAGATAGTCGCCGAAATCTACCAACGCTGCTTTGACGAGGAACTGCCCGAAAGCGCAGTTTCGCTAAGCCTTGGCTAAACCCAACGAAAATCCAGCCGAGCCGTTTAAGAAGGCGTTGGCCGAAGCGACCAAGGCCCTCGCTAACGAGCCTGAACTAAGCGTGACATTCTCCGTCGACCCATCAAGTCTGGTCGGCGATACCGCCCGTCTGCCCCAAGTGACCCGCCGCATGACCGCACAAGAAGTCCTTTTGGCGCGTGGCACAGCGGACGCTTACGCCATGCAATTGCGCTTTCATAACGAGGCGACCCACAATAAATACCGCCCCGCGGGCGAGGTCGCGCAAGCGCTTTACGAGACCATGGAAACCGCAAGATGCGAGGCGCTGGGCGCGCGGGCCATGCCCGGAACGGCCAAGAATATCGACGCGAAGATCGGCGATGAGGCGGCCAAAGCCGGATATAACCAGATCACCGAATCCGCCTCTGCACCGCTGGCTGTGGCCGCCGGATATATGGTTCGCCAATTGGCGACGGGCCGCGATTTGCCCAAAGGGGCAGACAATGTTCTGGAACTTTGGCGCGGATTTCTGGAAGGGCAGGCAGGTGACACGCTTGGCGACATCAACGATGTTCTCGAAGATCAAACCGCGTTTTCCCGCCTCGCGCGGCAAGTAATCGACGACCTTGGATATGGCGACCAGCTCGGCGAAGACCCCGACAGTGAAGACCCTGACGAAGATCAGGAAGCCTCCGAGGAAGAAGAAGAGGAAGATTCCGAAGAAGGTGGCGATCAGGAAGATCAAAATCAGGATCAGGAAGACAGCCAAGAAGACCAAGAACAAGACCAGATGGAACAGCAAGAGGCSAAAGCCTCKTTGGACGAATCCGATGACATGGAGCTTGACGAGGCCGACCTCGACGATGGCGACACCCCTGACGAACARCCRSCCCAAGCCCCGCATTCMGAGGCYGATCCGGGCTATAAAGTCTACACCACCGAATTTGACGAAGAAATYACCGCCGAAGAACTGGCCGACCCTGTGGAAYTGGAACGCCTGCGGGCCTACCTMGACCAACAGCTYGACCCGYTWAAAAGCGCSGTAAGCCGYCTGGCCAAYCGYCTRCAACGCCGCYTGATGGCRCARCAAAACCGCAGYTGGGARTTCGACYTKGAGGAAGGCATCTTGGATGCCGCCCGCCTYGTGCGCGTGGTCACCAACCCGACAACRCCGCTGTCMTTCAAGCAGGAAAAAGACACCGAATTYCGCGACACSRTCGTRACRYTMCTGATCGACAAYTCCGGCTCCATGCGGGGTCGYCCGATCTCCATCGCYGCGATTTGCGCTGACGTYYTGGCCCGCACGCTGGAACGCTGTCAGGTGAAATGTGAAATCCTCGGATTTACCACCCGCGCGTGGAAAGGTGGCCGTAGCCGCGAAGCATGGCTTGCCGATGGTCGCCCCGCCACGCCCGGTCGCCTGAACGACCTGCGCCACATCATCTACAAAGGCGCCGATGCGCCGTGGCGGCGAACACGCCCGAACCTTGGTTTGATGATGAAAGAAGGCCTGCTGAAGGAAAACATCGACGGCGAGGCCTTGGAGTGGGCACACCGCCGCCTGATGAACCGCCCCGAAGCTCGTCGCATTCTGATGGTGATTTCGGACGGCGCTCCGGTGGATGATTCCACCCTGTCGGTCAACCCTGCGAGCACGCTGGAACAGCACCTTCGCAACGTGATCTCGATGATCGAAAAACGCAAAGCCGTAGACCTAATCGCCATTGGCATCGGCCACGATGTGACGCGCTATTACGAGCACGCCGTGACCATCACAGACGTTGAACAACTCGCCGGTGCGATGACCGAACAGTTGGCCTCGTTATTTGAGGATGACGTGAAAAAACGTGGCCGGACTAAGCGCGCCTAGCTTTCCATTTCGCCAGCAGCCAGAACACCAATGCCAGCCCGAACATGATTGGCGCAAACGGTGTAAGAAGCACGGGGAATACCAGCTGTTCCCACATCCAAGGGCCGATATATCGTTCAATCGCGGGTTGGATCATTTGCAAACTGCCGAAATGGATTTGCGCCCAAACGGTTCCCGTGTCTGCAAACCGAAACGGGTCCGCCACGGATATAGTCGCACGCCAGTCAAACCAAACGCGTACTGCCCCACCAATAAAAAACAGAAACGCCAATAGTTTAGCCATCTCCAGCCCCCTTTTTCAATATTGCTGTCGATTACCCTAGCGGTAATTCGCGAGCCGTGCAAACCTGAGCGTTCACATATCAATAACAAATCAGCGAGCCGATCCATGTTTCAAACCTTCACCGTAACGACGTCCCCAGACACAGGTCCGGCCCGCTTGGATAAATTGCGCGAAGTGATGAAGGCTGAACAGGTTGAMGGCTTCCTCATACCCCGTGCCGACGCCCATTTTGGCGAAAACGTCGCTGAAAACTCCGAGCGTTTGGCATGGTTAACCGGCTTCACAGGTTCCGCCGGATTTTGCGCTGCGTTGCTGGATAAAGCCGGTGTTTTCATCGACGGACGATACACTTTGCAAGTCCGCTCTCAAATCGACCTGCAAAGCTTCACACCCGTTTCATCCGTTGATGTAAACCTCTCCGACTGGCTGATCGAATCCTTGCCGAGTGGTGGCACTATCGCCTATGACCCGTGGCTGCACAGCTTCGATGCGATTGAAAAACTCGCCGCAGAAACGACCAGCCACAACATCACGCTTAAGAAAATCGACAACCTAATTGACCGTGCCTGGGATGACCGCCCCGAAGCCCCGAAGGGAAAAATCCACCCCTATGCTATGGAATTTGCAGGCGAGACCAGCGAAAGCAAGCGTCAAAAAATCGGCGTTAAACTGGCCAAGCAAAACCTGAGCGCGGCCGTTCTCACCCTGCCGGATTCCATCGCGTGGTTGCTTAATATCCGCGGCTCCGACATCTCCAATACCCCCGTCGCGCTTTGTTTCTCGATCCTGCATGCCAATGGGAAAGCCGATTTATTCGTGGATCCCGACAAATGCGACGACATCCTTCGCACCCACCTCGGCCCCGCCGTAACGCTTCATCCCGAAGCTGAGTTCAGCCAAAAACTCGCCACCTTAAGTGGGAAAATAGGCGTGGACCGCGACACTGCCCCTGTCGCTATATCTGATCTGCTTGAAAACCCTGTATGGGCAACGGATCCGTGCATCCTGCCCAAAGCCTGCAAAAACCCGACAGAAATCGCCGGTTCCCGCGCTGCCCACATCCGCGATGCCACCGCCATGGCAGAGTTTCTCTGCTGGCTCGATTCCGCTGCGCCCACTGGAAACCTTACTGAAATCGACGTGGTGCAGAAGCTGGAAACCTTCCGCCATAACACCAATGCCCTCAAAGATATTTCGTTCGACACCATCTGCGGCTCTGGCCCGAACGGCGCAATCGTGCATTACCGCGTCGATGAAAATTCCAACCGCACGATCCAGTCCGGCGAAACCCTGTTGGTCGACAGCGGCGGCCAGTATGAAGACGGCACCACAGATATCACCCGCACAATTGCGATTAGCGAGGTCCCCCAAGACACCAAGCGCGCCAATACATTGGTGCTGAAAGGCATGATCGCTGTTACCTGCGCGCGCTGGCCTGTGGGCTTGTCTGGGCGCGACCTCGACAGCTTCGCGCGCGCCGCCCTTTGGCAAGCGGGCATGGATTACGACCACGGAACCGGCCACGGCGTTGGCGCATATTTGGGCGTGCATGAAGGCCCGCAAGGCATCGCGCGCCGCTACATGGGTGCCCTCGAAGTTGGCATGATTATGTCTAATGAACCCGGCCACTACAAAGAAGGCGCTTACGGTATCCGCATCGAAAATCTGCTGGTAATCACCCCGCCAACAATCCCGACAGGCGGGGACCGCGAAATGCTCGGTTTTGAAACGCTGACGTTTGTGCCAATCGACCGAAATCTTATTTTGCCCGAGATACTAACCAATATCGAACGCGACTGGCTAAACACCTATCACGCCAAAGTCTTGGAAAAGATAAGCAATTTAGTTAGTGCTGAAACACTAGTGTGGTTAAAATCGGCCTGTGCGCCCATATGATGCACTGCACAATGGTTGAGTTTTCTGAACCAATCGGTTAAATACTGTTCTTGCAATAAAAGGAACGGCACATGACTGACAACAGAATTACCATCAAACCCGCATCTGGAACGTGGGTTGTGCGCGCAGGTGGTGCCATTATTGCGGAATCTGACGCAGCATTGGAATTGCACGAAGGCGACTACCCCGTCGCTATCTATTTCCCGCGCAAAGATGTGGCCATAGCGTTTCTCGATACCTCCGATCAACGCTCCACCTGCCCTTATAAAGGCGAGGCCAGCTATTTCGGAATTGCCGGCAAAAGTGGTGTGATCGAAAATTCGGTTTGGACATACGAAGCCCCTCTCGATGCGGTCAAAGAGATCGCCGGATACCTGTCGTTCTACACCGATAAAACCACAGTGGAACACGTCTAACTTACGAATGTTCCTCTTGCGCGGTCGCGGCCAGCGCACGGTTATAACTTCGCAAAGCATCCACAAGGTAAAGCGTGCCGATCAAATCCGGCCCGCTTTCCAATTGCTCCACCACAGGCAAAAGCTGCACTGGCGAGGCTTCAAGCTTCGCCATAGCGGTTTCTAAAGTCTCGGAAATATCCACAAACGCACCCTGTTCGATCAAGGTTTGGCACTGCGATTGCGGCGCATCATCGCCCGATCCTACCTGATGCATTATGTTGCGAACGCTGATCGTAGACAGCAGATATTCCTGCGGCCCCGCCGCCAAATGCACGTTGCGCCGCTCCAATTGCGTCAAGAAAAAACTGCGATCAACCAAACGGCTGGTCAGCGCACTCGATAGGGAAACTGAGACCATAACGGCAATCCCCGCCTGCCAATCCCCCGTCATTTCAAACACAATCAACGTCGTCGAAATTGGCGCGCCCAGCACGGCGGCGGCAACGGCGGCCATACCCGCCAGCGCATAAATCGTCTCGCTACCCGTAATTCCGGGAAACACCGATGTCGCCACCAGCCCGAAGGTCAGACCTGTCAGCGCACCCAGCATTAAGGACGGCGAAAAAACACCGCCCCCCATGCGTCCGGCAAACGTAATCGCGACCGCTACAACCTTGATCATGGCAAAGACAAACGCCTCGTGCATCAACAACTGCCCTGTCAGCGCAGATGATGTCGTCTCATATCCGACCCCGATGATGTGCGGGAACATTAACGCCAATCCGCCCAGCATTGCCCCCGCTACGGCAGGGCGCAAAAAGCCAGGTAAACGGGTATACTTCTGAATAGCATCGCCCCAATCTTCGGCGATAAATATGCTGCGGATCAGCACGTAAGCCACTAGACCGGACACCAGCCCCAGCAGTAAAAATGCCGGTAATTCCACATGCAGAGCAATCGGGTTTACTGGTAATACGAACTCTGTCACGTTGCCCATCTGTAACCGGCTAACCACTGTTCCGGACACCGCTGCGATAACAATTGGTGCGAATGCGTGGACTGCGAAGTGACGCAAAACCACCTCCAACGCAAAAATCGTCCCCGCCAATGGCGCGTTAAACGACGCCGAAACCGCCGCTGCCACCGCGCACCCCATCAAATCACGCGCCGTGATTCCGTCTGCATGTATGCGGTTCGAAACCCAACTGGAAATCACCGCTGCCAGATGCACTACCGGCCCTTCACGACCACTCGACCCGCCCGTAGAAAGCGTAATCAACGCCGCCGCAGCCGAGGCCAGACCAACCCGTTGGTCCACGCGGCCTTCGTTCATCGCCGCCCCGTCAATCACATCCGAAACCGCGCGGGCCTGACCGTCTGGCGTAAAGGCCCAAAGGATCAAGCCAACCGCCAGCCCGCCAAGTATGGGAATGCCAACGACCCACTTCCAGTCGAGCCCCCCTAATGTCGTCGCCAATGTTTTATCATCTGCGCCGTACAACAACCCCTGAATTTCCGAAATAGCCACCCGAAACCCCAGCGCCGCCGCACCAGCGGCTATGCCAATACCCAACGCCAAAAGCCAAAACGTCAGTTGCCCCGGCCCTTTGGTGCGAACAGCCGACAACGCTTTGCGGCACTCGCAATATATCCCTGAACAGCTTTGCTTGACGAAATTTCCGACAGGTCGCAGCATCTTACCCTTTCCGCCGAATGCCAATTGCGGCACCCAGTTGCAAAGGCCGCTCCAACGCAGAATGTGCCTTTAGCATYCCCGCCATGCGCGCTTGCGCCCAGTCAGGGTAGGGGGTTGATCGYCGTGTYTYTAGGTCCACGTTCATCAACATCTGCTCGCAWGTTGCSGCCAAYCCAYCGTCCGCGYGYAGCTCCACAAACAAATGCATCCGCTTGGCGTCACAATCAATCAGCCGAACGGMGACGCTAAACATTGCCCCCTCCAACAGTTCGCCCAAAAACTGCACATGAGATTGCAGCGCATATGGCCCTTGGCGGACCCGCGYCGCATGAGCCTCGCCAATCCCCAGCTCGTCTTCCAGAAAYYGGTCCAGCGCCTGATCWATCGCCATGATGTAATAGGCGACRTTCATATGCCCGTTATAATCAATCCACTCCGCCGGAACTTTGCGCTCCGCCAACGTAACGGGCGCTGCATACGGCCCGTCATGYCCCTCAAATGGTGTCATTTCGCACTTTCCCTTGGTTTAKGCTGACACTACTGTGACCTGAAACCGGAGGGAACCCCCATGAGCATCGAAGCCGCAATCAACGCCATACAATCCGCTTACGGCGACCAAATTACGACCAACACCGCAATTCTGGACACCCACGGCCAGAACGAGGCATACTTCCCCGTCACCCCCCCAGACGCTGTGGTATTTCCAAACTCCACGGCTGAGGTCTCCGAGATCGTCAAAATATGTGCCGCCAACGACTGCCCGATCATCGCCTACGGCACCGGCACGTCATTAGAGGGACACCAGCTTGCCATTCGTGGTGGTATCAGCCTTGATATGTCAAAAATGAACGCGGTCCTGAACATTCATTCCGAAGATATGGACGCCGTCGTCCAACCCGGTGTCACCCGCGAACAACTGAACGAAGATCTTCGCGCCACCGGCCTGTTCTTCCCCGTAGATCCCGGCGCAAATGCCTCCCTTGGCGGCATGACAGCCACCCGCGCCTCTGGCACCACGGCTGTTCGTTACGGTACAATGCGCGAAAATGTCTTGGCATTAGAGGTGGTTATGGCCGATGGTCGCATCATTCGCACAGGTACCCGCGCCCGAAAATCTTCCGCCGGATATGACCTCACCAAATTGTTTGTCGGCTCCGAAGGCACGCTCGGTATCATCACCGAAATCACCCTGCGCCTGCAAGGCCAACCCGAGGCCGCCTCGGCCGCCACATGCAGCTTCCCCGACATCGAAAGCGCCGTGAACACCGTCATCACCACCATCCAGATGGGCATACCCGTGGCCCGAATTGAATTCGTAGACGAAATGATGGCCCGCGGTTTCAACCTCTCCCAAGGTGCGGACTTGCCCGAGGTTCCGCACCTGTTCGTCGAATTTCACGGTTCAATAAACGGCGTTAAAGAACAGGCCGAAACCTTCGGCGAGATCGTCACAGACATGGGCGGCAGTGATTTCAAGTGGTCCTCAAAACCCGAAGATCGCACCGCGCTCTGGAAAATGCGCCACAACGCCTATTACGCCCAAAAAGCGCACCGCCCCGAAATGCGCGTGCAAAACACCGACGTTTGCGTACCCATTAGCCGTTTGGCCGAGGCTGTAACATTCGCCCGTAAAGAAGCCGAACGCCTCGGCCTGATCGTCACAATGGTTGGTCATACAGGCGACGGAAACTTCCACTGCGGCATCAGCGTTAACCACGAAGATAAGGCCGAAATGGCCGCTACGTCCGAATTCGTCCACAACCTGAACACGCTCGCCCTAAAGCTGGACGGAACCGTCACGGGCGAACACGGCGTCGGAATCGGCAAAATGAAATATATGGCTGAGGAGCACGGCGACGCCCTTCAAATCATGGTAGATATCAAGAAAACCCTAGATCCGAAAAATATCATGAATCCGGGGAAAATGTTGCCGTCAAACTAGCGTGTTGCCGGCCCAAGCGTCGAGATTTCATCAGAAATTTCACCATCAATTTCGATCTCGGCTACGTCTTCAACCTCAGGAGTTTGCAGCATCATCGGGTCTGCGGCCTCTTCAGCCGCAGCAGGGCTAAACGCTGGCTCTTCATATGTTTCAATATTCTCACGACGGAAAATTAACAGGCTTAAATACTTCTCTTCTGTCTTACCCATCATACCGGTTTTTTCATCCACAGGCAGGGATTCCGCGCGGAAATATTCCCAACCATCGGCTGCTTGCGCATTGATTGCATCGGTCAAGGTTTGCGCATAGCGGTTATCCGTACCCTTAACGCCTTTTATTTTCAACGCCTTACGAGGTGCGCAAATAGTTTTGTATTCAAAAGTCGACATGGTATCTCCCAACTCGAACTGTTCTGGCCTAGATTTACTCGATTCCCAATTTCGCGCGAATGATCTCGTTAACAGCTTTCGGATTGGCCTTGCCTCCGGTCGCCTTCATCACTTGTCCTACGAACCAACCCGCCATACTCGGCTTTTCTTTCGCCGCCGCAACTTTGTCGGGGTTCGCCGCCATAACTTCATCAACCGCTGCCTCGATCGCGCCGGTGTCTGTCACCTGCTTCATGCCGCGCGCTTCCACGATCTCGGCAGGGTCACCGCCTTCGGTCCAGATAATTTCAAACAGCTCCTTGGCGATTTTTCCAGAAATATCACCCTTGGCGATCAAATCCAGAACACCACCCAGTTGCGTTGCCGAAATAGGTGAGTCTTCAATCGAGTGACCCTCTTTATTCAAGCGCCCGAACAGTTCATTGATCACCCAGTTTGCCGCCGTCTTACCGTCGCGCCCCTTGGCAACCGTCTCGAAATATGTGGCGTTAACCACATCTGCCGTTAAAACACCTGCATCATATTCGGTCATTCCATATTCCGAAACGAACCGCGCTTTTTTATCGTCTGGCAGTTCCGGCAGGCCTGCCGCGATGCTATCGACCCAAGATTGTTCAATCTCTAAGGGCAGCAAATCAGGGCAAGGGAAATACCGATAGTCATGCGCTTCTTCCTTTGACCGCATCGAACGGGTTTCCCCTTTTGTAGGGTCATACAAGCGGGTTTCCTGGTCAATCGTTCCGCCGTCTTCAATAACAGCAATTTGGCGTTTTGCCTCATAGTCAATCGCCTGCTGAATGAACCGCATAGAGTTCATATTCTTGATCTCGCACCGCGTTCCCAAAATTGAAAAATCATTGTCGCTTGCACGGAACTTTTCATAGGTTCCGGCCTTGCAAACGGATACATTCACGTCTGCCCGCATGGAACCCTCTTGCATATTTCCATCACAAGTGCCCAAATACCGCAAGATTTGACGCAGTTTTCGAACATATTCGGCTGCTTCCTCCGGTCCGCGAATATCTGGCCGCGACACGATCTCCATCAGGGCAATGCCCGTACGGTTGAAGTCCACAAACGACATTTCGGGGTCCATATCATGCACGGATTTGCCTGCATCCTGTTCAATATGAATCCGCTCGACCCGCACTTTGCGCGCCACACCCGGTTCCATATCAACAAGGATTTCACCCTCGCCAACGATAGGGTGATACAGCTGTGAAATCTGATAGCCTTGCGGCAAATCGGGGTAGAAATAGTTCTTACGGTCAAATCGCGAATAAAGGTTTATTTCGGCCTTCAGACCCAGCCCTGTTCGCACCGCTTGCTCGACACAAAACTCATTTATGACCGGCAACATGCCCGGCATCGCGGCATCCACCAGCGAAACATTGGAATTGGGTTCAGAACCAAACTTGGTCGAGGCCCCAGAAAACAACTTCGAATTTGATGAAACCTGCGCATGCACCTCCAGCCCGATCACGACTTCCCAGTCGTCCTTCGCGCCAGCATAGATCTTCGGTTTCGGTTCGGTATAGGCAAGCTCGGTCATTGCGTTTCATCCGCTAAAAATATGGGTCTTGATCTTCTACGCAACCACGCCCAAAGGGGCAAGGCCTACGACAAAATCCGCCCAACGATTTCAGATGCATTTTTCGACAAGCCATCCGTATCCTGAACCCGCTGCAAGGCTGCGCGCATTTTGGCTTGGCGCGCCGGATCATACTGCCCCATCGACGAAAACACCGTACACATCCCCGCCGTCGTTTGCGGGTTGTGCGGGTCAAGCGTGATGATCCAGTCTGCTACCAATTCGTATCCCGCCCCGCTTTCGTCGTGGAAACCCGCCGGATTTCCCCCTGCAAATGCCCCGATCAGCGCACGGAAGCGGTTAGGGTTTTTCCATTCGAAATCAGCGTGGTTAGACAGCTCACGCACAACTTCAACCGCACGTTCCGGCGGTGTCGCAACCGCTTGCACCATGAACCATTTATCGACCACCAGTTTTTCATGCTTCCACTGCTCATAAAACGCCGCCAATGCCGTATCCGCTTGGCCTGCACTTACCAAGGCCCCCAGCGCAGATAGCTGTTCCGTCATATTATTCGCATCCGCAAACTGTTGCTTGGCCAGCTTCGCATCCGGATCCAGCAACGTCAGCAACGATAACGCCCGCGCCCGCAACGCCCGCTTGCCCGCCGCTTTCGCATCAGGCGTATAAGCCCCCTCGACGTTCATCGAGGCATACAAATCAGGCAAATCATTCGCCATTCCGCCCGCCAAAGCCGTGTTCAGCATGCGCCGTGCCTTGTGAATCGCCAACGGGTCAGGAACACCGCCCTTGGCAACAATATCGCCCGCAATCACGCTTTCATCCGGCAAAGAAACCGCCAATGCACGGAACGCCGGGTCCAACCCATCATCTGTCGCTACTGTTTTCATCGCCGCCAAAAACGCCGCGTCGGGGTCGTTTGCCCCATCCGTCAAACGCGCCAATATGCTCAACGCATAATTACGCCCAGCCTCCCATTTGTTGAACTGGTCCGTATCATTGGCCAGCAAAAACGCATTTTCTGTATCCGAAACGTCCCGCTCTACAATCACAGGGGCCGAAAAATCCCGTAATATTGACGGAATCGGACGCTCCCGAAGATTATCAAACGTAAAGGTTACGGTTTCCTTATCAAGCTCCAGAATCGTTGTCGYCATCGCCTCGGASCCRTCAGAATACAGCAAYCCAACSCCMACYGGAATCAAYCGCGGCARCTTYTCATCYTGCCCYGGCGTYGGCGCAGTYGWTTGCGTTAATGTCAGCGAATARACCCCRTCMACCCAMKCATCYGTCACCGAAACTTTCGGTGTACCAGCACTYGAATACCACAGCTTGAACTGCGTMAAATCYCGCCCCGTTGCATCYTCAAAAACCGTCAACCAATCCTCGATCGTGCAGGCCTGCCCATCGTGCCGCKCAAARTAYARATCGAGCGCYTTKCGGTACCCATCAGYCCCCACCAAACGCGGYAACATKCCMACRACYTCSGCSCCCTTATTRTACACCGTAGMCGTATAGAAGTTATTGATYTCAATRTAYTCTTCAGGYCGYGGMGGGTGCGCCAATGGCCCCGCRTCYTCGCGAAAYTGCCGCGCCCGCAAGGCCAACACATCGTCAATTCGTTTCACCCCTGCATCGCGCATATCGCTGGTGAATTGTTGGTCCCGATAGACGGTAAGCCCCTCCTTCAGGCACAGCTGAAACCAGTCACGGCACGTAATACGATTGCCCGTCCAGTTGTGGAAATACTCGTGTGCGATCACACTCTCGATACGCTCGTAATTTGCATCGGTCGCCGTTTCAGGGCTGGCCAGAACAAGCGCCGAATTGAAGATATTTAGCCCCTTGTTTTCCATTGCCCCCATGTTGAAATCGTCCACCGCGACGATGTTGAAAATATCGAGGTCATACTCTCGCCCGTACTCCTCCTCGTCCCATTTCATCGACCGGATCAGCGAATCCATCGCGTAAGCACACTTGTCTTGATCGCCGTCGCGCACATAAATCTTCAACGCCACTTCGCGGCCCGAAACGGTGGTGAAACTGTCGTCGTATGACACTAAATCACCCGCCACCAACGCAAACAAATACGCAGGTTTTGGCCATGGGTCATGCCACTCAACCCAGCCCTCGCCGCTTGCCACGGGGTTGCCGTTCGACAGCAAAACCGGCATGTTGCTTTCAACCCGCACCGTGAAAACGCTCATCACATCAGGGCGATCGGGATAAAAGGTAATCTTGCGAAACCCCTCGGCCTCGCACTGCGTACAGTACATCCCGCCGGACATATAAAGGCCATCCAACGATGTGTTCGCCTCGGGGTTAATCTCCGTTTCACACTCCCAAACGAACCGATCCGGCAGCATCGAAGCAGGCAACGTCAGCCCCTCACTATCTGGCTCAACCTCCACATCAACACCGTCAATTTTCGCCCAAATCAACCCCAGTTCCGCACCGTCCAGCCGCAGATCACCTCCCGGATTCGCCGGATTGGACACAAAGGTAATCCGCGACGTAACCCGCGTTTTATTGGCGTGCAGTTTGAAGGTCAGATGCACATCCTCGACCAGATAGGGCAGGGGCTGATATTCGGAAAGGCGGATGGTCTGGTCTTGCATAAGAATTCTCCAAATGGCTTTGCAACAACCTATGCTCTTGCGCGGCGGCTGCAAGTCCAAGATTGATATCCCCTTCCGGTTCCTAACCTGTGCTGTTACAAAACTCTTGGTAAACCCAAATTGCAGGAGCACACCATGGCCGCCATTTCCCTAACCAAAGCCCGCAAAATGATTGCAACTATTTTCCGCACAGGCGCCGAGATGGAACTAAAACCTCTCTCCGTCATAGTGTTGGACGCAGGCGGCAATATCAAAGCGTTCGAGCGTCAAGACGGTGCTTCCCCCGGCCGTTTTCAGATCGCAGAAGGCAAAGCCTACGGCTCCGTAATGTTAGGGATTGGCGGCACCGCCCAAATGGCCCGCGCCGAGGCGCAGGCATATTTCATCGCGGCCGCGAACGGCGCGTACGGCGGCAAGGTAATCCCCGTTCCAGGTGGTGTGCTGCTGAGGAACGCCAAGGGCGAAATTTTGGGTGCAATCGGGGTCACCGGCGACAGTTCCGAGAACGACCTGATCGCGGCGCTGGCCGGAATCGAAGCCGTCAACCTGATTGGCGAAGGGTAAAATCCTGCCGTAACCCGCAAAAGGTTAACGCAAAACGTACATACGTGTTGTGTACGCATTGTGTACGGGTTGTGTACGCGAAAAACACGCGAAATAGGGCAAAGGTTAACGCGGTTCTACGGCTTCCAATGCAGGAAATTAGCAATTAATCGCAGGCCCGTTTTCTGGCTTTTTTCGGGGTGAAATTGCGTGCCAACCATGTTGTCGCGCGCCACCATTGCCGTCACCGGCCCACCGTAATCCACCGTCGCCATAAGATGCGCTGGATCACTTGGATCAAGGTGATAGGAATGCACGAAATACGCATGATCGCCCGTTGAAATTCCGTCAAACAGGGGGTGCTGCACGCGGATTTCCAGCTCGTTCCAGCCCATGTGCGGAACCTTCAAATCAGAGTCGTTTGGCTGCATCTCGACAACCTCGCCACAGATCCAGTCAAAGCCTTTTGTGGCGTGCCCATGCTCGCGCCCGACGCTCGCCATCATCTGCATTCCAACGCAGATTCCAAGGAACGGAACGCCGCCCTGTAACACCCGTTCTTCAATCGCTTCAAACAGCCCRTCRTAACTCGCAAGCCCTTGACGACAATCAGCAAAAGCGCCCACACCGGGCAAAACAATACGGTCAGCCTTGCGCACGATTTCAGGRTCSGAGGACACRATAACSGYCCCCGCATYAACYTCCCYCGCCATGCGYTGAAARCTCTTTTCWGCCGAATGRATATTGCCSGAATTATAGTCAACAATWACCGTYGTCATTCGCTWAGCGTGCCYTTGGTTGACGGAATCGCATCSGCCTTGCGCGGRTCCGTTTCCAACGCATCGCGCAACGCSCKCGCRACCGCCTTGAAACTGGCCTCCGCRATGTGGTGGCTGTTCAATCCGTCAAGGCGTTCAATGTGCAGGTTCATGCCTGCATTCATCGCAAACGCCGTGAAAAATTCACGCACAAGTTCGGTGTCAAACGACCCGATTTTGGAGGCAGTGAAATCCACTTTCCAAATCAAATACGCCCGCCCTGACATGTCCAGCGCGGCCCGCACCAACGTGTCATCCATGACCAGCATACAAGACCCATATCGAACGATTCCTCGTTTATCTCCAATGGCTTGCGCGACAGCTTTACCCAGCGCGATGCCCACATCCTCGACCGTGTGGTGGTCATCAATATGCAAATCTCCGCTGGCGCGAACCGTCATATCAATCAGCGCGTGGCGCGAAAGCTGGTCTAGCATATGGTCGAAAAACCCGACGCCCGTCTGGTTGTCATAGATCCCGGTGCCATCGAGATTAATCTCGACAGAAATATCGGTTTCGGCAGTTTTACGTTCAATTTTTGCAGTCCGCATGGCGTTAGCCTCCGCTTTGGTTTCAGGGCCTTATACGGCGGCAGTGCCCTCGATTCCATAACGATTTTCAAAAAGCTACATTTGAACCTTGACGTTACAGTCACTGGAAGCCATATGTAGCCTGCAAACCGGAGGGTGAAAAATGAACATCGGACAAGCTTCAGCGAACTGCGGTCTACCCGCGAAAACCATCCGGTATTACGAAGATATCGGCCTGATTTTGCCAGACCGCACAGACAACGGCTATCGCGATTTCAGCGAAACCCACATGCACAAACTGGCCTTCCTAAGCCGCGCGCGAGGCCTTGGATTCACCATCGAAGACTGCCGCACCCTGCTGTCCCTTTACGAGGATACAGATCGCGCCAGTGCTGACGTGAAAGCCATGGCACGCGAACATCTTGATAAAATATCGTATAAAATCAACGAATTGAAAGCCATGCAGGCAACCCTTTCCGAGCTGGTCGACAAGTGTCACGGCGATGACAGACCAAACTGTCCGATCCTTCAAGGGCTGGCTGGTGGTAATACTACGAGCGGTTGTTAAACCCTAAATCCACCGTCGCGTTTGCTGACAGTAATCATCGTAAACGTGCCCGAATTCTGCGCGAATTCCAGCTTCTTCACCGTTGATGAAGCGCTTGGCTATAACCCATGCAAAAGCGGGTACCAGTGCGAATGAAATCAGCGATCCCAACGTCAATATATACCCGATTAAAATGATAGCATCTGCCACATAAATCGGGTTGCGCGAATATTTATACGGCCCCGTCGTGATGATAGCGTCGGGTGTGCGCTTGGGAACAACGGATGTTTTGTGCCGCTGAAACATCACGAAACTAACGCCCATCAACACGATCCCGAACACAATCGCAGCGCGCCCGATAAACGTGATGAACGCCGCTTCATAAGCCAGAGGATTCCAAATTTGCACCTGTACCCATGCGGCGGCCATAAAGATCACCAACCATACCGGTGGCCAATCTAAGTATTTGTTCCAAATGCGCATTTCACTCTCCTGCTAAACCTGCTTGGAAGGTTAAAGACGCCCAAAGGCTGTGCCAAACCGCGGTCGTTCTTTCAATATCCTCATCTGAGGGTTTAATCATATGCACGGCATTTACCATGTAAATATCGCCATCGACAATCGGTATAAACGCTAGCCCGGTTTCATCCGTCACTACATGCGTTTTAACCACGTCGCTACCATCCGCTGGCCGCCGGAAAATGTCGATCTGAATATCGGCAATCCCGTCTGCCCCAAAAAAAAGGCGTACGGGCAGCCCGTTGGAAATGTCGTCGGTATATGGGTTTTGTAGGGCGACCAGTTCGAACGGCATACCTGTGTGCGCATCGCGCCCAGCCCCGTCACCAACTGCAATCAAAGCCTTGGCAAAACGGGTATACCCCTCCCCAAACCCGAAGACCGGCAGGCCGCGCGCGACATGTTCCTCCAGCACCCAGTCAAGCCCCTTGCTTAGGATGAAATCCTCAAACTTTCCATCATCTTGATAGGTTAACAACTGTGCCGTGGCAAAGTGGTTCAGCACCAGCAATCCTTCATTAACCGGCGTCATCCCAACGGCCGGTTGATCTCCGATCCGACCGTCAATCGGGGTTTTTCCATCCACGTCGGTCGCGCTAAAATCGTAGAACTGGTTGGGGTTGAAGCTGTATTTGTTGCCTTTGAAATCTTGCCCGACACGAATATCGACCCGCAACTCTTGCCCGATATCCAGCGTGTAATCCTGTGCGTCTAGCCAGAACTCATGTGCTGCCGCTGGGGTTACCGCCGCCACTAAACCCACCAAAACCGCAGCCAAAACCTTTGAATGTTGCATTACATCTTCCATTGCTAAAATCTGTGTGTATGGTTCGGTTTTTGCAGTGAATAAGTCAAGGAACATTCCCGTGCGCATAATCCTGTCGGCCCTATTTCTAATCCTGCTGTTGCCCTTTTCCGCAACGGCCCACGAACTGCGCCCCGCAGTTGCTGATATTCGTTTCGCCGAAGGCAGTTTCGAGGTGGAATTCCGCGTGATATTAGAGGCCCTGATCGCCGAAATTGATCCCAATCTTACCGATACCTCCGAATCCGAAAATGCCGCGCGCTATGATGCATTGCGCGCGATGGCCCCAAGCGATCTTGCTAAAGAGTTCGCAGGATTCGAGGCGAAATTCTTATCCGCCATCACTGCCACAATCGACGGGCAGCCCAACCAAACAGAAACCTCCGCGCTAAATATCCCCGAGGTTGGCGATTTAGATCTGACCCGTGACACAACATTAACAATCACAGGGCAAGTCCCCGCTGGTGCGCAAGAATTGGTCTTCGGGTGGTCTGAAAACCTCGGCCCGTTGATTGTACGTGTCACCACACCTTCAGGCGAAGACGGGTATTCAGATTACTTGCAAAGCGGCCAGAAAACCGAGCCGATTTCTGTGGTTGGCGTTACACAGCAATCCGGCCTGTCGGTCTTTGGAAACTACATCGCGATCGGGTTTGTACATATTATTCCCAAAGGCCTTGATCATATATTATTCGTGGTAGGCCTATTCCTGCTGTCCACGCAAATGCGGCCACTTTTGTGGCAGATATCAGCCTTCACATTGGCCCATACAATATCGCTCGCGATGGGGATGCTTGGCTGGGTAAATATCCCACCCTCAATTGTGGAACCCTTGATTGCCGCCTCAATCATCTACGTTTGCGTCGAAAATATCTTCATGAGCGGCCTCAGCCGATGGCGCCCTTTCGTGGTATTCGGATTCGGCCTTCTTCACGGCCTTGGGTTCGCAGGTGTTCTAGCCGAGGTGGGCTTCGTGCAGTCCGAATTCGGTTCAGGCCTGATTGGTTTCAATATAGGCGTGGAGTTGGGGCAATTGACCGTTATAGCCGCCTGCTTCGCCCTGTTTGGCGCGTGGTTCGGTCGCAAAAGCTGGTATCGCGCTGTCATCACAACGCCAATGTCTTTGGGCATCGCGGCCATCGGCGCCTATTGGTTTATCGAGCGCACTCTGTTTGTAGCATAAGAAATTCCTTGCACATTAAGTGAACACGTGTTCAGTTAATGAAAATGCACGAAAGGAATCCCTATGTTTAATGCCTCGATGAATTTTGCCTGCGGAGACGACGTTGAGGCTTTGCGCGATATGGTCCACCGCTGGGCGCAAGATCGCGTCGCCCCGATGGCTGCTGAAATCGACGCCAAAAACGAATTCCCGCCCGAATTATGGACGGAAATGGGCGAACTCGGCCTGCACGGTATCACCGTTCCCGAAGAATACGGCGGGGCAGGGATGGGGTACCTCGCGCACACCATCGCGGTCGAAGAAATCGCCCGCGCGTCGGCTTCCGTCAGCCTATCTTACGGGGCGCACTCCAACCTATGCATCAACCAGATCAAACTGAACGGCAGCCACGAACAAAAACTGAAATACCTGCCGGGCCTGATTTCCGGCGAACATGTCGGCGCGCTCGCCATGTCCGAATCCGGCGCCGGTTCGGACGTGGTTTCCATGAAGCTACGCGCCGAGAAAAAGAACGACCGATACATTCTGAACGGCACCAAATACTGGATAACCAACGGTCCCGATGCCACCACGCTGGTGGTTTACGCCAAAACCGATCCAGATGCCGGTTCACGCGGAATGACGGCGTTTATCATCGAAAAAGACATGGTCGGGTTCTCCACCTCGCCACATTTTGACAAGATGGGCATGCGCGGCTCCAACACCGCTGAATTGATATTTGATAACGTCGAAGTCCCCTTCGAGAACGTCCTTGGCGAGGAAGGCCGCGGCGTTAACGTCTTGATGTCTGGCCTAGATTATGAACGCGTCGTGCTATCCGGCATCGGTGTCGGCATCATCCACGCCGTCCTCGACCACATCATGCCCTACATGCACGAACGCAAACAGTTCGGCGAAAGCATTGGCAACTTCCAGCTAATGCAAGGCAAAATCGCTGACATCTACACCACCATGAACTCCGCCCGCGCCTATGTTTACGAGGTCGCCAAATCCTGCGATCGTGGCGAAGTAACCCGCCAAGACGCCGCCGCCTGCGTGCTATACGCCTCCGAAAAAGCGATGGAGATGGCGGTGCAAGGTGTGCAAGCAATGGGCGGTGCGGGCTATATGAACGACTCTCCTGTATCGCGGCTAATGCGCGACGCCAAACTGATGGAGATCGGCGCCGGAACCTCGGAAATCCGCCGCATGTTAATAGGGCGCGAATTGATGAAGGTGACGGGCTGATGCAGTTAAAATCCAGCGTAACCACCGGATCTGACACGTTCAAAACGAACGTAGCCGCCCACGAAGCCGCCCTCGAACAAATCGCTTCGGTTGTGGCCGTTGCGGCGAAAGGCAACGAGCGTTCCCGCGAGCGCCATCTCTCGCGCGGCAAAATGCTGCCACGCCGCCGCATCGCKAACCTTCTGGACGCAGGCTCYCCGTTCCTTGAAATTGGCGCGACCGCTGCGCATGATATGTACGAYAAYGCCTCACCAGGKGCAGGGGTCATCACTGGAATCGGCCTTGTTCACGGTGCYGAGGTCATGGTCGTTTGCAACGACGCCACCGTAAAAGGCGGCACATATTTCCCSATGACGGTGAAAAAACACCTKCGCGCACARGAAATCGCCGAACAAAACAACCTGCCGTGYGTCTATTTGGTSGACAGCGGCGGCGCAAAYCTGCCCCARCAAGACGAAGTATTCCCCGACCGCGACCATTTYGGCCGYATCTTCTTYAATCAAGCCAACATGTCSGCYAAAGGCATCCCGCAAATCGCGGTGGTYATGGGGTCTTGCACSGCTGGCGGCGCATAYGTCCCCGCRATGTCRGAYGTGACAATTATCGTTAAAGAACAAGGTACCATCTTCCTTGCRGGCCCGCCATTGGTRAAGGCCGCAACGGGCGAAATCGTGACCGCCGAGGATTTAGGCGGCGGCGATGTCCACACCCGYCTATCCGGCGTGGCCGACTATCTGGCGGAAAATGATGCCCACGCGCTGGACTTGGCCCGCCAAGCCCTCGGCAATCTGAACCGCATCAAGCCCACGACCGTTGCCCTGCAATCAATCGAAGAACCGGCCTTTGATCCCGCTGAAATCTTCGGCGTCGTTCCGGCAGACCTGAAAACTCCCTACGACATCCGYGAGGTCATCGCCCGTGTCGTAGACGGTTCCCGCTTCGACGAATTCAAAGCRCGYTAYGGYACMACMCTTGTYTGCGGYTTYGCYCAYGTTATGGGTATCCCWGTYGGTATYATCGCCAACAACGGCGTCCTATTTAGCGAAAGCGCCGTCAAAGGCGCCCACTTYGTAGAGCTTTGTTCTCAAAGGAAAATACCCCTAGTATTCTTGCAAAACATAACCGGTTTCATGGTCGGCCAAAAGTACGARGCCGAAGGCATCGCGCGCCACGGCGCCAAACTGGTAACCGCCGTGGCCACCACCAAAGTACCCAAAGTAACCATGCTAGTCGGTGGGTCCTTCGGRGCTGGAAACTACGGCATGGCAGGGCGTGCATATTCCCCACGSTTCTTGTGGACATGGCCAAAYTCCCGSATTTCYGTRATGGGYGGYGARCARGCCGCAGGCGTCCTCGCCACMGTMAAACGYGACGGRATCGARCGKAAYGGCGGCCARTGGAGCCTTGAGGAAGAAGCCGAATTCAAACGCCCGACAGTGGAAATGTTCGAACGCCAATCCCACCCCCTCTACGCCTCCGCTCGCCTMTGGGAYGAYGGCGTGATCGACCCCCGTAAAACCCGCGAAGTGTTGGCATTATCCCTKATGGCWRCSCTAAACGCCCCAATAGAGGACACGCATTTCGGCGTGTTCCGGATGTAAGGAGCGGCGAAATGTTTGAYAAAATACTCATAGCTAAYCGTGGYGAAATCGCCTGTCGCATTATGGAAACTGCCCATAAAATGGGCGTCAAAACTGTCGCAATCTACTCGGACGCAGATGCACATTCCAAACATGTTGCCATGGCAGACGAGGCATGGCGTGTAGGCCCCCCCGCGGTTGCCGAAAGCTACCTTCAAGGCGATAAGATTATTGAAATAGCAAAGGCTTCGGGCGCACAGGCCATTCATCCCGGCTATGGTTTTCTTTCCGAATCCCCTGATTTTGCAGAGAAAGTAGAAACCTCAGGTCTTCGCTTCATCGGCCCATCGTCTAGCGCCATTCGCGCGATGGGCCTAAAGGATGCCGCCAAAGAATTGATGATAAAAAGCGGTGTTCCTGTCGTACCCGGCTATCACGGATCGAACCAAGATGCCGATTTCCTAGCGGCGCAGGCTAATACCATCGGGTACCCGGTCTTAATCAAGGCGCGTGCCGGTGGTGGTGGCAAAGGAATGCGAAAAGTTGACCATCCAAACGACTTTATGGCCGCACTAGAAGGCGCGCAACGTGAGGGCTTGTCTGCTTTTGGTGACGCACACTGCTTGATTGAAAAATGGATAACAACCCCCCGCCATATCGAAATCCAAGTGTTTGGCGACGATCACGGCAATGCGATTCACCTGTTTGAGCGGGATTGTTCCTTACAGCGCCGCCACCAAAAAGTAATCGAAGAAGCCCCTGCACCGGGTATGACCGAAGAAATGCGCACCGCGATGGGGGATGCCGCCGTACGATGCGCCAAAGCCATTGGGTACAGCGGTGCGGGCACAATTGAATTCATCGTTGACGCTTCAGATGGCCTTCACCCCGACCGCTTTTGGTTCATGGAAATGAACACGCGTCTGCAAGTAGAGCATCCGGTTACCGAAATGATCACCGGGCTGGACCTAGTTGAATGGCAATTGAGGATCGCAAATGGAGAACCTCTACCGGCCCCACAAAATAGTTTAACATTAAACGGACATGCGTTCGAAGCTAGAATATATGCCGAGGATGTACCAGCAGGGTTTCTGCCCATGACCGGATCAATAGATTACCTATCCACGTCACCCTTGGCGCGCATAGATAGCGGAATCCGTGAAGGTGACACTATAACACCTTGGTATGACCCTATAATATCAAAAGTAATTGTTTGGGGCGAAACACGAGAAATTGCCCTTAACCGCATGCGCGCCGCCCTCGCCGAATGTAAAATTTCAGGGACCGTCACGAACATACCGTTCCTTTCGGCATTGTGCGCGCATCAAGAGTTTAAACTCGGTAATGTAGATACCGGCCTTATCGAGCGTGATATGGACGATCTGATTGTGATGGGCGATTTAACCTTTACTGATTGGGCGCTCGCAGCGGTGATCACTGGAAATCCGACCGCAGACCACCCGCTATCCGGATGGAGCCTGTGGGCACCAATGAAACGTTCCGTTTGGCTTGCAGCAGGAGGCGTGGAGCGTGAAATATTGGTGGTACAGACCGGAGCTGAAGCCTTCACAGTTTCGCATTTATCGGAAAGCATGGACTTGGTATTGGAGGTGTCTGGTTCGAATACTTTGACACTTATAGATGGAGATCATAGACACCCAGTCCGGTACTTCCAGCTTGATGGCGCAGTCACACTTTTCATGGATTCTTATCCAAAACCGTTTGAAATCATTAAGGGATACTCTCTTGATGAAGGCGGGGGAAATACTGGAAATGAAGTGTTATCGCCGATGCCGGGTATCGTTAAAGTCCTTAATGTAGCCACGCAAAGTGGTGTGAATGCAGGGGATACGCTAGTAATTATCGAAGCTATGAAAATGGAGCATTCATTAACTGTCGCCCGTGATGCAGTCGTTTCTGACGTGTTAGTAGAAGTCGGGCAACAGGTCGAAGCCGGAGAGGTCTTGTTGACTTTGGAGGATCCTGATGCCTGAGCATGTGAAAATATTTGAAGTCGGCCCAAGGGATGGTCTGCAAAACCAGAAGCGCCTTATCTCGACTGAAGATAAAGTGAATTTGGTAAACATGCTTTCAAATTGCGGGTTTTCTCACATCGAAACGACGAGTTTTGTCAGCCCTAAATGGGTACCACAAATGGCGGATGCTGCTGCCGTTATGGCTGGAATTTCAAAGAAATCCGGCACTGCATATACCGCGCTAACACCAAATATGCAGGGCTATGAGGCTGCGATTAGTGCCGGAGTAGACGAAGTGGCGATTTTTGCATCAGCTTCTGAAGGTTTCAGTCAAAAAAACATAAATTGTTCGGTTGAAGATAGTTTTGCACGGTTTTTACCAATTCTTGAGCGCGCAAAGATCGATAAGTGCAAGGTTCGTGGGTACATTTCTTGTGTGACCGATTGCCCATATGATGGCCCGACCGATCCAGATCAGGTTGTTAGAGTTGCATTGCGCTTATTGGAGATGGGTTGTTACGAAGTTTCACTTGGTGACACAATCGGTGCAGCGACGACGGAAACGACACACAAACTTATTAGTTCACTATTAAACCACCTGTCCAAAAGTGTACTTTCTGGGCACTTCCACGATACCAATAATACAGCCCTGGAAAATATTGTGGTTTGTCTGGAGGCGGGCATTCGAACCTTCGATTCCGCGGTTGGGGGGCTGGGCGGTTGCCCATACGCGGAAGGGGCGAAAGGAAATGTTGATACGGTCGCTGTGGTGAATATGTTGCATGATATGAAGTATGAAACTGGGTTGAACATTGAAAACTTGAACAAAGCAGCCACATTTGCCCAATCTTTGAGCGAGACCTGATATGCCCTACTCCACGATTTCCCTAAATACAGACGCGAATGCCATAACTACGATGACGCTCAACCGTCCAGACAAGCACAATGCGCTGTCAGCGGAAATGATAGCAGAGATCACCGACGCGACCCAAAAACTGGCGAAGGATACTGGAACCCGCGTGGTGATCTTAGCGGGAAACGGCAAAAGCTTTTGCGCCGGTGGCGATCTTGCGTGGATGAAAGAACAGATGACAGCCACAAGGCCTCAACGCATCCAAGAGGCGCGCAAACTGGCCGAGATGCTATTTCATCTTAACACTCTACCGAAGCCTTTAATCGGGAACATTCACGGAAATGCCTTTGGTGGTGGTGTTGGATTGATATCTGTGTGCGATACCGCATATTGTTCGATTAATGCAAAATTTTCACTTACTGAAGTTAAGTTAGGTTTGATACCTGCAACAATTAGCCTCTATGTAAACGCAAAAATCGGCGAAACTAACACGCGATATACTGGCTTATCAGCGCGACTACTATCTGCCGGAAAGGCTGAAAAAATCGGCCTTATTTCCGAAGTTGTCGAGGACTTGCACGATGTAGTGAATGAAGAAGCGCGCCGTTATCTGGAACTCGCCCCAGCTGCAGTTGCAGCAACGAAGGCATTGTTTCGAAGTTTGGGGTCAGTAATAGACGATGTTGTTATCGACCAGACTATTGAAAGACTGGCCGACACATGGGAGCATCCCGAAGCAATGGAGGGTGTATCCGCATTCTTCGAAAAGCGTGCTCCAAGTTGGAAACCCTGAAGCGTTACTTGAGAATTGCCGTTACACGATCAAGCATCAGAAGGCGGCGCTTGCGTAACTCCTCCATATGGAAGTCGTCCATCGGCTCCACATTTGTTTCGCCACGGTGAATTTCGCGCGTCACCTCGTGGTATTCATCGAAAATACGGGCAAACTCACCGTTCTCGGTCTTTAGAGCATGGATTTTGTCCGCTTGCCCGGGGAACATGTCGATTAATTCGTTTGGTGTGTGGGACAATTGATTTCTCCTTTAGTTGATCCATATAAAGGATAGGAAAAGATGAGCCGCGCATCTTTGCGCTAGGTCAAAAAAACCACAACTTTCTTCATAGACAGTTGCCGGTATTCACGTAAAATGCGGCAAAGAGTTAGGGGATAAAGCATGCGCAGACCCGTTGTTGGCATTATTGGAAACGCTCATTTGGTCGGCGATCAATACACTGTGCAAGGTGTTGGGCTGATGAATCTCGACGCGGTCAGTATCGTGACGGATGCTGTACCAATCATCATTCCAGCGCTTCCCACTATCGGAACAGTGAAAGAAATCGTGTCGATTTGCGACGGATTCGTCTTCACGGGCGGGCGTCCGAACGTACACCCCAAACATTACGGCGAAGAAGCAACCGAGGCGCATGGCCAGTTCGATCTCGATCGYGACGCCCTGACRTTGCCGTTAATTCGCGAATGTGTGGCCAAATCYATYCCGATAYTNGGGNATTTGCCGCGGWTTTCAGGAATTCAACGTYGCATTCGGCGGAACATTGCACCCYGARATTCGCGAYTTACCCGGCMGAATGAACCACAGAATGCCACCAGAYGGYACAATYGAGGARAAATTCGAACATCGCCACACYGTCGCYCTAACRCCMGGYGGMAAGTTCGCGMARATTTTYAACACTGACGAAATACTGGTRAAYTCGCTGCAYGGCCAAGGYATYTGCATTCCSGGCGAAMGGGTKRTTGTYGAGGGYCGCGCSCCRGAYAACACCCCYGAGGCAATCTATATYNAAGGNCGCAGAAGGGTTCGCAATCGCCGTGCAATGGCACCCCGAATGGAACGCCGAACATGACGAGGTTTCGYGCCCGCTATTCAAAGCATTCGGGGCCGCATTACGAAATCGTTAACCTTGGTCCCACTGCCATAACGCAGGGATAAATCGATAGGCATCACCATCGGCGACCACATGCCCAACCCCTGGAAACGGGAAGTGGTAACTAAGAACCGCCATGCGATCCGCCGCTGTCATATCCAGCAGTTTCTTGCGCGTAGCGACAGTCGCTTCAGGAACCATGTCAATTTTAGCGTACCATTCAGGGCGCTCCATGCTGACATACGGGTCGCGAATGGCATCACCGGTTACCAACAGACTCTGCCCCTCGCTTTCGACAATCAGCGACATATGCCCCATCGTATGACCCGGCGTAGCAATCATCGTAACACCCGGCACAATCTCGTGCCCGTCAGTGACGTGGGTTAACTGTGGCTCTGCGGCAGTAAGGGAATTCACCGCCCCAAGAACCATGGACTGGTCTGCCGCGTCCACCATATTTACGCGGTCATTCGTCATCCACCAATCAAACTCGGTCACGCCAATCAGGTATTCGGCATCTGGAAAAATCGCYTCGTCRAAGTCRTCYCGRATGCCCCAAATGTGGTCAGGGTGSGCGTGGGTMAGGGCRACATGGGTGATTTCATCCTCGCTAATGCCRGMRGCSGCAAGGTTTTCCARCATCCGTCCGGTYGTYGGYAAAAATCGGGTGCCSCCCCCCACATCRACCARAACYTTACTATCSCCAATYTCKATCACCACRTGGTTCGTGTGYTCGTAGTGGGATCCGGCATCCAGAAAATGCGCTTCCATAAACGCGATAATCTCGTCCTCATCAGYGTTAACACCGATGTCGCGCGCAGAACTTGTGAAATACCCGTCAGAGACGACCGTTAGCTTTGCMGCMCCKACCGTAAATCGRAAATAYCCRGCGGATTGSCCRCTWMYAGGTGCCGTAAYTTTGGCCAARGCRGGTGTGCCRAGGGCGAAAACAGGGGCCGCAGCGCTCATTTTCAGRATGTCACGGCGGGATGGGCGCAGAATGGTCATTTGCAGGCTCCTTGGCAAAATGGGTTGCAAGGATGTTTGCGCGAATACGCTTCAAGCGCAAGAAATATATTCAAAAAAACGCATTTGAGGGTGGCCGAATCGCAATCCGGCCACCAAAATTTTACTCTTCGTACTTGGCAATCAGCGCCTTGGCTGAATCGATCAAGGCCTGCCCGTCAATGCCCAGCCCCTCCATCTCGACTAACCATTCGTCAACAACCGGCTGTGCTGCGGCCATCCAGCGGGCCTTTTCAGCGTCATCCAGCGCGGTGACGGTGTTGCCAGACGCATCCGCAATCGCGCGGCCAGAAATATCAGCAGCATCCATAACTGCCCCGAACATCGCGGCCACATCGGGGCCAGAGTTCGCATCAATGACGGCCTTCAGATCATCCGGCAGCCGGTCATAGCTGTCGTTGTTCATAGTCAAAACAAATGTCGCCGTATACAAACCGGGGTTCGTTTCAAACCCTGTGTGATTGTCCACCAACTCGGAAATACGCAGCGGAACCGTTACTTCAAACGGCAAAACCGTGCCGTCAATAACGCCCTTTGAAAGGGCTTCGGGCACTGCCGGAACGGGCATGCCAACGGGCGTTGCCCCCAGTTTTCCAAGCAAATTCGTAATCACACGTGTTGGTCCGCGCAGCTTTTGGCCCGAAACATCTTCCAAGCTCGCGATCGGTTTGTTGGAATGGATCCACCCCGGCCCGTGCGTGTGAAACACCAGCGGGCGCGTATCGGCGAATTCTTCAACGGCATTTTCCATCATATACTCGTGGAACGCCCGCGAAGACGCCTCGGAACTGCCCGTCATAAACGGCAATTCAAACGCTTCGGAGGTCGGAAAACGCCCTGGCGTATACCCCATCAACGTCCAAATGATATCGACAACACCATCCTTGGCCTGCCCATAAAGCGAGGGGGGCGCGCCACCAAGTTGCATCGAGGGGTAATGTTCGATTTTGATGCGCCCATTCGAATCCGCTTCAATCTTGTCAATCCACGGCTGAATGGCATTCGCGGGAATCGCCGCCTGAAGTGGCAAAAACTGGTGCAAGCGCAGCGTAACTTCCTGCGCCATGGCGGATGATGCCATCGCCACAGCCACAACTGCCCCGCTAATTAATAAAGAAATACGTTTCATTTTGTCCCCCTGATAAATGATAAGGTAGAACCTTGGATTTCCTTGCACGGAAGGTCAACAAGATTTGTCAGGTATTCCCCCAATGGCACTGGAAAATCTGGACGCACTGGGGTAGGGATGCGTAGCACCTGCCAAGGTTGGACCCAGCGAATGACAACTATAAACCGCAAACTTTCCGTCGCCCCGATGATGGACTGGACCGACCGTCACTGTCGGTATTTCCACCGACGCTTCAGCAAACACACGTTACTCTACACCGAAATGGTGACAGCAGCGGCGGTTGTACATGGAAATCGCGATCATTTGCTGGGCTATCATGAAGACGAACACCCCGTTGCCTTGCAGCTCGGCGGTTCAGACCCGGTATTGCTGGCCGAAGCCACCCGCATCGCCTGTGATTACGGCTACGACGAGGTTAACCTAAACGTTGGATGCCCCTCGGATCGTGTGCAATCAGGCAGTTTTGGTGCAATTTTAATGGAAAACCCTGCCTTGGTCGCCGATTGCGCATCCGCGATGATCAAAGCGTCGACGGGTGCAGAGGTTACCATAAAATGCCGGATCGGGGTCGATGACCAGACCCCCGAAGACATCCTGCCAGAATTTTTATCCCGTGTATCCGCTGCCGGTATTCGCAGTTTTTCGGTGCATGCACGCAAGGCGTGGCTGCAAGGTCTAAGCCCCAAAGAAAACCGTGATGTGCCGCCACTAAATTACGATCTGGTCTACGCCATGAAACGCCTTTTTCCGGGGGTGGAGGTTTGCATTAACGGCGGGATTACCTCCCTTGAACAGGCTCAAGCACATCTGGATGCGGGTGTTGATGGTGTGATGATTGGGCGCACCGCATATCACGAACCGGCCAAGATTTTGGCCACGGCTGACCAACAGTTTTTCGGTAGCTCCAACAATACGACCGCCGAACAAGCGGTGTTGGACATGCTGCCCTACATCGAATCCGAGCTTGGCAAAGGCGCGCGCCTAAACCAAATCACCCGCCATATGTTAGGGGCGTTTGCAGGCAGGCCTGGTGCCCGCCGTTGGCGACGCGTCATATCGGAGGGCGCACATATCGAGGGGGCGGGGCCGGAACTCGTTCTATCCGCCCTTGAAGAAATTCGCCAACTAGCGACCTAAGGAATACCTAATGYTTGCATTCGAAATGACACARCTWYTRCMRCTKATCGCCTTGCTTTTGATGATMGGSGCCGTYGCCGGYGTYGTCGCGGGGCTGCTTGGGGTCGGGGGCGGGATTATCCTYGTRCCYGCGTTYTAYTACATGTTYKCMGCCCTYGGATATGACAGYGAAAACCTGATGCAAATTTGTGTGGCRACATCGTTGGCSACRATCATATTCACCTCCATYCGRTCRGTCCTYAGCCATAATAAAAARGGTGCGGTGGAYTGGGATATCCTTAARGGTTGGGCGCCYGGYATYGCWRTTGGYGCYRTAATCGGTGTGCTGATCGCGCGCGAAATGCACTCGGTTAGCTTGATGGTTCTATTTGGAATACTTGGGGCGCTGGTTGGCCTTTAYCTSGCRTTCGGGCGCCAAARCTGGCGTTTGGGGGATGCGATGCCGACGGGGATCGGACGAATTATCACCGCGCCAGTACTYGGKTTCCTRTCYGTCYTGATGGGGATTGGMGGCGGMAGTTTYGGSGTGCCGTTRATGACCCTTTAYAACCAGCCMATTCACCGCGCSATYGCAACATCAGCCGGATTTGGYGTTATCATTGCTGTACCGTCGGTYATAGGKTTYTTRATGATYGGYTGGGGYATGCCSGTTAAGCCGCCGTTAACCATTGGTATGGTGAACCTKCCWGCCTTCGCGATYGTGGTGTCGATGACCCTGATCACYGCCCCGCTTGGYGTRAAATTGGCACATGCSATGGACCCAAGACCGCTAAAAAGGGCCTTTGCGTTTTTCATCATGTTGATGGCRTTRAATATGCTTAGRAAAGCGGTTTGGGGGTAGGGTGCGCTACTTGCGCAAGGTCATCCGGTCTTTTTGGATGACTGTTTCTTCMAGCTGTTCCAGAAAGCTCATTCCCAGCAACGAGGAATGCAATTCCCCTTCTTGTGCGATGGCGGCYCTAACATTTCGAACTGTCACATCGCCAACCATTACTTCGCTAAGGTAATACTTCGCGACAAAGGACTTGCCATTCACTGTCGTCATCGGTGTTGAGTAATCAAGCTGATCAATCGGAATGCCTGCTCGCACCGCATCATCGTAGCGCAGCAAAACCAACGACGCTCCCGTATCAACCATWAGMCCAACATCGCGGCCATTAACCTGTGCAATCACACGGAACTGACCATCCCAAGACCGGTTGATGGAAGCTTCCTGACCATTAATCAGTGCGAGGGCTGCCGTTTCCGCCACCATCTGTTCCGCGCGCAAGGTTCTTTCGACGTTAATGTATTCAATGCCCCCGATGCAAAACAGGGCAGCTAGCGCAAACATAGCGCGGCGACGTTGTTCTGACATGGACCCCATCAAGTTTCGAATAGGGCCGGCAAATGCCATAATGACCAAGCCAATCGCAATCAGGGCCATCCACCACGCACCACCGGAGTCCAGAAATAGCGCGGAAAAGTTGTCGCGCACCAGAAAGGCACCAATAAAATAAACTATTAAAATTAGTGCCCAAATTTGCATTATCTGTTCAACCTTCTGAGTTCACCGCGGTGCGCAAGGCATCGCTTTTCGATGATAATTTCAACATCGTTACAGAAGTTTCCAACACTAATTAGTAAACATTAACAAATAGTTCACGAAAGTCCACGTTTTTTTCGACGGTTTACAATAAGTTTTTCACGATCGGGCAATTCAGCCACAAGGATTTTGCGGTCGCCCGGCGTCATATCAGACCAGCCTGCGATCTCGTCAGTTGTTCGAAAACACCCGATGCACAGGCCTGAAGGCGGGTGAATAACGCAAATCTTAACGCAAGGTGAATCCACCTCGTCGCGCTCCCAAATTTTGTCCAACTCCATATCGCTCACCTTAAATGCGCCAGCCGATCCAGCAGGCCTTGCAGGATATACCCGGCGGCCACGTGGTCAATAACCTCGGAGCGACGCTTGCGTGACGTGTCCGCCTCAAGCAGCGCGCGTTCGGCGGCAACGGTGGACAGGCGTTCATCCCAGAAGGTGATCGGAATATCAATCAAGCGTGCCAGATTTCTGGCAAACGCGCGGGTGGATTGGCAGCGTGGCCCTTCGGATCCATCCATATTGAACGGCAAGCCCAGCACTACGCCTGCGATATTTCGCGCGCCGATCAGCTCGATCAACCGCGCCGCATCTGTGCCAAACTTCTTGCGCCGCACCGTTTCCAGCGGGGTCGCGACACTGCGAAATGTATCCGAAACCGCGACCCCGATTGTTTTTGTGCCCAGATCCAGCCCCATCAGGGCGGACATGGGCGGCAGTGCTGCGGCGAACCCTTCGACATCGTCGAAAACTTCGCTCATCTCGCTGAAACATCCGCATCCCGCGCCGCTGCCAGCAGTACGCCAATGTCCGCCGGACTATCTGCAAACACCTCCTGCGCCTCGTTCCATATGGCCGAGGCTTTCGCCGTTTCACCAAGCACGCCATAGGCACGGATAAGTCGCGCCCATTCCTCAACGGGTCCGCCTTCGGTAGCCAGACGTTCGCTAAGCTGGGCGACCATACCGCCGATCATCTCGTTACGATCAGCGTCTGTCATATCACCCGCGGCATTAACCTGATCAGCCGTTGGCCCTACCAACGGTGTGCGTGTGATGCCTGCTTCGGCGGCAATTCCGTCGATTTGGCTTTCGATCACAGGAATCCATGGCGCATCCGCCGGGCCTTCTTGCAACAACCCGTTCCACAAGGAATACGTCTGCCCGAAATCTTGCCGCTGGATCATCAAGACCCCGGCGTAATACCGCGCCAGCGGATTGGATGGGTCAAGCTGGAACGCCCGCGCCAACGCTTCTTCCGCAGAAGGGGACACATACCAGTTGGTCGCCACGATCATAATTTCCGCTTGCGCCGCATAATCCGCCGCTGTTGCCTCATCCCCCAGAAGCCGCATTACGGTTTCCAGCGCTACGCGCGCTTCGGCATACATGCCAAGCTGCGAGAGGTTATCAACCAACATCTGATGGCCGAGCAAGTCATCCGGGCGATCCTTAAGCACTTCTTGCAACTGTTTGACAAGTTCCAGATGTTTGGGGTCAACCTGCACAATGTCCGGCAACTCCGCGCCATCCTGCGCGACAGCTTTTTCAGCCACTTCTTGTGATGGGCGCGAACTGGCCCGATCCGCCAATGGCGCATCCGGCAGGCCCGGCACYCCGATYTGTTGATAAACRCCCAGCGTRCCSGCCARYACCGCGACGCTAAGCACRCCTGCCAATATCCGYGATGCYRCTTTAGGYGCRTCRCCTGTTGAYGCTTCATGTGCYTCTGCRTCCGCYGCRACCAGCAARCGYCGTGATACCTCGGTRCGGCTGGTTTTGGCCTCGGMYTCGTTCAAAGTGCCACGGGCCAGATCAGCCTCRACCTCTTTCAACTGRTCCTTRTAAACTTGCACRTCATAWGATGAYCGCGAGGCTGTTTGTTTCTTTGGTCGAATTAAGGGCCAAAGCATYACTGCCAAMGCCAAAATTGTTAARCCRCCTGCGAATAYCCAAAAKRTCATCATAYCRTCCCGTTTAATTTCKCGCNGACAATATCCYTGCRCGCMCCCMCCTTGCAATGGCTGAWAAACGCGCAGGGGGGSTTGCATGATGAATATGTCGTGAATWAGCRTAAATAYGCCGGAGTTTGGCAGRGRCAYYCYRTGWTTCTGCTGCATTCMGGMMKWAKMWMMYSYCSTSMNNAANCAGGAGCCTSSCCNATGAAGCGTTATTCYGCCTTTGCCATTGCCCGCGAAGCCTTCCGTTTTCATTCGGGATGGGARCGCGCGTGGAAATCCCCGACCCCCAAAGCGGAATACGAYGTGGTGATYGTGGGCGCKGGCGGGCACGGTTTGGCGACGGCATACTATCTGGCGAAAAACCACGGCATCACCAACGTCGCCGTTCTGGAAAAAGGCTGGCTTGGCGGCGGGAATACGGGGCGCAACACGACCATCATTCGGTCCAATTACCTTCAAGATGAATCCGCTGCGATATTCGAATTATCCCGCACGCTGTACGAAGGCTTAAGCCAAGATCTGAACTATAACATCATGTTCTCGCCGCGCGGCGTTCTGATGCTGGCTCAAACCGAACATGAATTGCGGGCATGGAAGCGCACCTCGCATGCGAACCGTCTGGCCGGCATCCAGTCCGAAATGGTCACGCCCGAACGCATCAAGGAAATCGTTCCGATAATCGAGATCAACGGCCCCCGTTACCCCGTCCTTGGCGGCCTGTGGCAGGCGCGTGGCGGCACGGCGCGCCACGACGCGGTCGCATGGGGGTACGCGCGCGGTGCGTCTGATCGGGGCGTCGATATTATCCAGCAATGCGAAGTTACTGGAATTGATCAGACAGGCGGCAAAGTCACGGGGGTGCAAACCTCTAAAGGCGCAATAAAATGCAAACAATTGTGCGTCGTGGTGGCCGGCAGCTCGGGCATATTGGCAGACATGGCGGGTTTCCGCCTGCCTATCGAATCCATGGCCCTGCAAGCGCTGGTATCCGAACCCATCAAACCCGTTCTTGATTGCGTTATCATGGCCAACACGGTGCATGGCTATCTAAGCCAGTCCGACAAAGGGGAGTTGGTAATTGGTGGTGGCTCCGATGGTTTCAACAACTACACCCAGCGCGGCAGTTTTCATCACATCGAGGAAACCGTGCGCGCCCTGATCGAAACCTTCCCGATGATCTCGCGTCTAAAACAACTGCGCCAATGGGGCGGGATTGTCGACATGACAGGCGATCGTTCCCCCATCATCGGCAAAACGCCGGTAGAGGGTATGTTTATAAACTGTGGCTGGGGTACGGGTGGTTTCAAATCCATCCCGGGGTCAGGTTGGGCAACCGCTGAAATGCTGGCCGATGGCGAACCTCGCGATCTGGCCGCCCCCTTCACGATGGATCGCTTCAAGGAAGGCCGCATGATTGACGAATCCGTCGCCGCTGCGGTGGCACACTAATGGACGCGCAACCAAACATGGCCCACGTCCAATCGCAATCGCGTCACGAAGATCTAGTGACGGTGCTGGGGTCGGTAGTGATAAACGCTCTCTGCGGGTTTGATCAACGTCCAAACCAGATACAGCATAAACGCACCGACAACATAGAAAATAGCTTGATTTATATAATCGGTAGAAGCGACGCCGGTATAGTCGTAGATCACTTTGCCGATCATATCTTGCACACGGGTGATAAAAGGCATCACGGTGCGTTCAACAGAACTAAGAAAACTCATAATATTTACTCCACAACCAGACGGGAAAGATACAAGTGTCTGGACACCCTAATGCTAAACACATTTTGGCCACATTTGCAAATAATTTGTGAGGAAATTATGTCGCACATTCAGTCACAGGGAATACGTTGATGCTAAACAATAAATCCATAATCCCCAACGTAAAATTCCTCCGCCGCGAGGTGATGTTGGCAATGTTAATCCTGTGGGTGGTCAGCTCGATTCTGGCTCTTTACATGGGCTGGGATTCGATTTTTCCGGCCATCGGTTCCATCGCGCTGTCCATCGGTTTGTCGATTTTCCTGACCCACCGCTACACCTCGCAAGAGGAACGCCGCCTATGGGATAATCAAGAAGAAGTACAACAACGCATGATCTGGCGCTATATGCAGATGGTTCGACGTGGGCGACAAGGGGATGACCCGCTTACTCTGGATCAACTCGGCGACCGGATCGAGGACAGCTTTGAAAGTATGCTCACCTCCAAACGCGCCGAGGCAGAGCTGGAAACCTATCGCTATGAAATGGTCTATTCCGTCGTTGGAACCCTGCAATGGGGTCTGGGCGGAATGTTGGTAGAATGGATACATTGATATGCTGATGCTTAGATGCCCCAATTGCGGTGTGAGTGCCGAAGAAACCGAATTCGCACCGGGCGGCGAGGCGCATCTGACGCGCCATGCAACAGGGTCCCAAGACCAGGATTTCAGCGACTATTTGTTCGCCCGAAAAAACCCGCGCGGCGTGCATTTTGAACGCTGGCGGCACGCCTTTGGCTGCGGCAAGTGGTTCCACGCTGTGCGTTGCACCGCGACATTGGAAGTATTCGGCACCTACACCGCTCAAGCCTCCACCCCGCCCGACGATATAATTGCTGCCGTTAAGGCCAAACGACCCGACTGGGAGGGTTACAAATGAGCGCACGTCTTACATCGGGCGGTTCCGTAATCGACCGCGACACCTCCGTTTCCTTCACCTTCAACGGCAAACAGTTCAAGGGCCACAAAGGTGATACCTTGGCGTCAGCGTTGCTGGCAAACGGTCAAACGCTGGTTGGGCGCTCGTTCAAATATCACCGCCCGCGCGGCATCATGGCCAGCGGGGTGGAGGAACCGAACGCGCTTGTGAACATGGGCGAAGGCAGCCGCTTTGAACCCAACCAGCGCACCACAACGACCGAGGTTTTCGAGGGCCTGACAGCCAAATCACAAAACCACTGGCCCAGCCTTGAATTCGACATTGGCGCAATAAACAACAAAGTCCCGCGCCTGCTGCCCGCAGGTTTCTACTATAAAACCTTTATGAAACCGCAATGGGCATGGAAACACCTGTTTGAGCCAATTATCCGCCACTCCGCGGGCCTCGGCAACGCCCCGAAAGTTGCTGACGCGGATCGTTACGAATACTTTTACGCCTACGTTGATGTGCTGATCGTTGGCGGCGGCATGGCTGGCCTCGCCGCCGCCCGTGAAGCAGGGAAATCCGGCGCGAAAGTCTTGTTGATGGAGCAAACCGCCACCCTCGGTGGTCGCCTCGCCGTCGACGGGGCCGTGATTGATGGCGAAACCTCCGCCGACTGGATCGCCCAGATCATCGCTGAACTTGAAGCGATGGAAAACGTCACCATACGCACCCGTATGATGGGGTCCGGCGTGTTCGACCACGGCTATGCGATGGGCTATGAACGCATCACGGACCACGCCCCGAACGATATAGCGCCGCGCCACCGCTTATGGCGTATCCGCGCCAAACGGATTGTCACGGCGACAGGCGCATTGGAACGCCCATTGTCCTTCGCTGGCAACGACATCCCCGGTGTTATGCTGGCCTCCGCCGTGCGCGATTACGCCAGCCTTTTTGGTGTCAGCGCGGGGGATCGCACAGTCGTGGTCACCAATAACGACGATGCTTACCGCACCGCGATTGCAATGAAAAACGCAGGGCTTGAAGTGCCGGTAATCCTCGACGCGCGGCCTGACGCTAACGGCACTCTTCCAACAGCCGCACGCGCGCTGGGCATTCGCGTCGAAACCGGCAAAGGTATCGCACGCGTCACAGGCTACAAATCCGTAACCGGCGTCGAAATCTGTTCGCAAGCCGGCGAAGGCACCCCGCTTGAAACCATCCCTTGCGATGTTGTCGCCATGTCCGGCGGCTGGTCGCCTGTCGTACACCTGTGGTCGCACTGCGGCGGCAAATTGAACTGGGACGAGGGCAACGCCATGTTTTCCCCCGACCCGAACCGCCCGCCACTCGGCGCAGACGGCAACGGTTTCGTGCTAACCGCCGGAACCGCATCGGGCGACCTTCAAACCGCACCAGCCCTTGAAAATGCCATCGCMGCAGGCCACCAAGCSGCAACCGAGGCAGGGTTCACCCCCGTTGATCACGCCGCACCCGTCGTCGAAATCCCGACCGAGGAACCCATGCTCCCCGTTTGGTCCATGCCCCAAAACGCACCTTACAAACTGCGTTCCAAATCATGGCTGGATTTCCAGAACGACGTCAAAGTTTCCGATGTCCGCCTCGCCGCCCAAGAAGGCTATGAAAGCGTCGAACACACCAAACGCTACACCACTCTTGGTATGGCCACGGATCAAGGCAAACTGTCCAACATCAACGGTCTCGCCATTCTTGCAGACAGCGTAAACGCCCCGATCCCGAATGTCGGCACGACAACCTTCCGCCCGCCTTACACGCCGATTTCCCTTGGCTCCATCGCAGGGGAGGCGCGCGGCAGCTTGTTCAAACCCACGCGCAAATCCCCCATCGACGCATGGCAAGACGCCAACAACGCCGTATGGGAACCCGTCGCAGACTGGCGCCGCCCCTATACCTATCGCCGGAGCGGTGAATCCACCGCGCAGGCCGTTACCCGTGAAATTATGAACACCCGCACAGGCGTTTCGATCCTTGATGCTTCCACACTTGGTAAAATCTTGGTCAAAGGGCCGCACGCCGCCAAATTCCTCGATCTTATTTACACCAATATGATGTCTTCGTTAAAAGTCGGTAAATGCCGCTATGGCCTGATGTGCAGCGAAAACGGATTCCTGTTTGATGACGGCGTGGTTGCGCGCCTAAGCGAGGATGAATTCCTGTGCCACACCACATCGGGCGGTTCCGACAATGTACATGGTTGGATGGAAGAATGGCTGCAAACGGAATGGTGGGATTTTGAAGTTTACACCACCAACGTCACCGAACAATTCGCCCAAATTGCCGTGGTCGGCCCGAATGCCCGCAAAGTGCTGGAAAAGCTGGGCGGTATGGATGTTTCCAGCGAAGCCCTGCCGTTCATGTCCTTCACCGACGGCACATTGGCCGGCATTCAGGCCCGCCCTTTCCGCATCTCGTTCTCCGGCGAGCTGTCCTACGAGATCGCCGTTCCCGCGGCACAAGGCCAAGCGTTCTGGGACAAGATACTGGAAGCAGGCGCAGAATTCGGAATCATGCCCTATGGAACCGAGGCCCTCCACGTCATGCGCGCCGAAAAAGGCTTCATCATGATCGGCGACGAAACCGACGGCACGGTCATCCCGCAAGATTTGAAACTTGGCTGGGCTGTGTCGAAAAAGAAAGAAGACTTCATCGGCAAACGCGCCATGGAACGTGCGTTTTTGCAACGCGAGGACCGCAAGCAACTGGTCGGCCTGCTGACCGAAAATCCAACCGATGTGCTGCCAGATGGCGCGCACGCGGTGGAGGGTGGCAAAAACCGTTACGGGCAGGAAAATATGATCGGGCATGTGACCTCCACCTACTATTCGCCCACGCTCAACCACTCCATCGCTATGGCGCTTATCAAGGGCGGCAGCAAACGCATGGGCGAGGTTCTGACCTTCCCGCTTGGCGATAAAGCCATCAAAGCCAAGGTGGTTGATCCGGTTTTCTACGATAAAGAAGGGGCGCGCCAAAATGTCTAACGCAGTTTCCATCCTGAACGGGGCCACTTTCAACGGGGCCGTCAAAATCACCGAAGCAGGCCTGCGCGGCATGATTACCTTGCGCGGTGATCTTGCCTCGCCAAAACTAAAAGCCGCCGTTTCAGCCGCCGCAGGGGTGGACATGCCAGCACAGCGCAAGGTTAATCACGGCCCTATGGGCGGCGCGGCGTGGATGTCGCCTGACGAAGTTTTGCTGCTGGTGGACTACGACAAAGCTGAAGCTATCACGGCGGATATTGCCGCAGCTCTAAGCGATGAACACCACATGGTCGTCAACGTCTCTGATGCGCGTGCGGTGTTTTTGATCGAAGGGGCAGGGGCGCGCGAAGTCCTCGCCAAAGGTGCGCCGGTTGATTTGTCACCCGACGCATTCGGTGTTGGTGATCTGCGCCGCTCCCGCATTGGGCAACTCGCCGCCGCTTTCTGGATGGTTGACGATGAAACGTTCGAACTCGTCTGTTTCCGCTCCGTCGGGGCGTTCATGTTTGACTGGTTATCCACCGCCGCGCGCGAAGGCAGCTTGCCGGAATATCTTTAACAAGCCATGCAAACGGTGCATATCGGCAATCTTTCATTGTCTGATGTGCAATCCGTTCCGCGCACCTATGTTACGTTCAGGTTAAGGCAGCAACGCTGACCTTTATAACGCATAGGAGCAAATGACATGACAAACGAAACACACCAGCTAAGCTTAGGTGAAATCCGCGCTTACGAGGCAAAGGCACATGTTTTGCGCGCCGAAGCGATGCGTAACGGCTCTAAGGCGTTCACATCGTTCATGGCAAACCTTTTGCACCGCGCTATTGCCGCATTTTCGCGCCCTGCGCACGCCTAAACCCCAAAGTTTTCTCCCAAGACTAGGGCTGTCTGCATGACAGCCCTTTTTTTTGCGCGCAACACAGGTTAGAGGGACCACATGACAGATATTCAAACACGCCCCGTAATTCGCCTTTTACCCAAAACCAACGCCCAGCGCCTGCGCTTCGGCGCGCCTTGGGTGTTCTCCGACCAACTGGTTCTGGACCGTCGCACCAAAGCGATCCCTGCCGGCAGTATCGTCGAGGTGCAGGATAAAGAACGCAAACCGATTGCGCTGGCTGCTTTCAACGCCAACTCCAAAATCATCGCCCGCGTGCTGGACACGGACCTAGAGGCCGACATTAACGTGGAGTGGTTTACAAACCGTATACGCCGCGCGTTCGAGCTGCGCGAAACCCTGTTCGACGCCCCCTTCTATCGCCTGATCCACGCCGAAGCAGACGGCATGCCTGGCGTTATCATCGACCGTTTCGGTGATACCGCCGTGATCCAGCCGAACGCAGCTTGGGCGGACGCCCGCATTGACGATATCGTCACCGCCCTTTGCGATGTCACAGGTATCGTTAACGTTCTGAAAAACGCCAATGGCCGTGCGCGCACGTTGGAAGGCCTCAATGAGGAAACCATCGTTCTTCGCGGTGAAATCAACGATCTTATCCCTGTGCCAATGAACGGTGCCACTTATATGGCGGACCTCATGGGCGGCCAGAAAACCGGCCTGTTTTACGATCAACGCCCCAACCACGCGTTCACGGCGAACCTTGCCAAAGGCAAAACCATTCTGGATGTGTTCAGCCATGTCGGCGGGTTCTCTCTGGCGGCTTTGGCGAACGGGGCGAACAGTGCGCTGGCGATTGACGGTTCCGCGCCTGCGTTGGAATTGGCCGCAAAAGGGGCCGAAGCGACGGGTGTTGCTGACAAATTCGAAACCCTGAAAGGTGATGCATTCGACACGATGATCGCTATGGGCAACGAAAAACGTTCCTTTGGTGTCGTCGTCTGCGACCCACCCGCGTTCGCACCCTCCAAACAAGCACTGGAAGCGGGCCTTCGCGCCTATGAACGCATCGCGCGTCTTGGTGCAAATCTGGTAGAGCCCGGTGGATACCTCGTGCTTTGTTCGTGTTCGCATTCCGCTGATCTGTCGCGCTTTCGCGAAATCAGCCTGCGCGGTGTGGGCAAGGCAGGGCGCAAAGGGCAGATTGTTTGGACAGGGCAGGCTGGCCCCGACCACCCGACACACCCGTACTTGGCAGAAACGTCCTACCTTAAAGCCATCTTCTTAAGGCTGGATTAATGCGCGTTCTGATGGATGCCTGCATCATTTTTCCAACAGTGATGCGCGAAATGTTGATGGAGACCGCCGCGTTAGGCGGTTTCACTCCGCTTTGGTCCGACAAAATTCTGGAAGAATGGCGTCACGCTGCAGGGCGCGCCGATTTTGAAGTCGGTGGAATTGCGGGCGTTGAAATCGCGTTGCTAAAGGCGAGTTGGCCAACCGCGATGGTGCAAACCGACGCGGATGTGATTGAGACATTGTCCCTGCCAGACCGCAACGACCGCCACGTTTTAGCCGCTGCGATTGCAGGGGAGGCAGATTTTCTGCTGACCCGAAACCTCAAAGATTTCCCGACGAAAACACTGGCGCGTCATGATATTATTCGCCGCGAACCCGACGGTTTCTTGATGGAATTCGCGCAAGATGAAAACAGCCCTGTCGATATGCTGGCGGTTGGCCGCAAGGTTCAAGCCCGCGCCGTTCAGGCATCGGGCCGCCCGCAACTGATACGTCCGTTGTTGAAACGTACCGGATTGCCACGCATGGGAAAATTCCTTGAAGCCGCATTTGGCGAGGAAAGCTAGGCGCCCTTCCACTTCGCTTCAAGGGCGCGAATAGCGGCGATGCGGTCGTTGGTTGCCGGATGGCTCATCAGCCATGCCAATTGCCCGCCGCCGTCAACCTTGCCAGCTAGATAATCGAGTTTCTGGAACATCGCGATCTGCGGAGCAACCCCGATGCCGGACTTGGTTAACAGCGCAGAGGCATAGGCATCCGCCTCGTATTCATCTTTGCGCGAAAGCGTGGCCGTGAACATCGAAATCAGCGCATTAACCAGATAGACCCCCACAAACGGGATCAACCGGCCCACCACCGTCATCAATATAATCCGCGCCGCATTGGCCCCGGCAAAATCCAGCATCCGGCGTTTGGAATGGCCAAGTGCTACGTGGCCAAGTTCATGCGCAATCACGCTCGCCAGTTCTTCGGCATCAACGATCCCGTCACGGTATTTGTTCATAAACCCGCGCGTGATAAAAATCCGCCCGTCGGCGGCGGCCAGCCCGTTGATCGGGTCAATTTCATAGATGTGAACCTTAAGGTTCGGCAAATCCAGCTGCGCGGCCATGCGTTTGGTTAACGCCAACAACGCCGGATCTTTCAGCGGCGTTGATTGTGCATCAAGGTTCCGGCCACTGCGCCAAGCGGAAACCTTGAACATAACGACGGCGATAATGATGGCCAACAGGATGGGGGCAAAACGTATCATGGGGTATATATGGGGCGTGGGCCTACCACGCGCAAGGCAAATTCAGGATGCCGCGAAACGCCCAGCCACCAATGCGCACATCACCGACTGTGCGCAGGTCCGGCATGGTGTCAAACAACATGGGCAACGCCACATCGGCAACCATCGCTTTGCTGATCCACGCGCCGGCGCAAAAATGCGGACCTGCCCCAAAGGCGATATGTTTGCCCGCGTCGCGGGTAATATCAAAACGATCGGGGTTTTTGAAATACCCCTCGTCACGATTGGCAGACCCAAGCATAAAGAAGATGTTGTCGCCCTTATCAAGCGTCACATCCCCGATCCGGTGTTCCTGTGCAATGATGCGCGGCGACATACCGATGGGGCTTAGCCAGCGCACGAATTCTTCGAAGACCTGCATCCAGCTGGCATCACCTGCCCGCACCATCGCCAATTGTTCGGGGTGGGTCAGCAGCGCCCAGATCGCGCCGGCGATCACATCGCGCGGTTCGTTTTGCCCACCTGTGATCGTCAGCTTGATATTGGCGCGGATGCTTTCCTCGGACAGTCCTGCCGCCAGCATCACGCTGATCATATCAAACGATTTTTGCCCCGCATTCGGCAGCATGGCATCAATCGCTGCGTCAACGGCGGCGGTGGCGGCATTGCACCGCGCCTCGACTTCCGCATCGCCCGTATAATTCGCAATCCCGTCGATCATCGCTTGTGACCAGATGTCCATTTCCTGCCACGTCGCGGTCTCTAATCCTGTGATCTTGATCAGGCATTGCGCGGACAAGCGGGTGGCGTATTCCATAAACAGATCAGCCGAACCTTTGGGGATCAGTTCCGCCAATATCGTCTCGGCCTCGGTTTTGAAAATCGCGGTCCAGTGGTCTCGTGCAGTCTTGGGCGAGATACACGGGAACAACGCTTTGCGTTCAATTTTATGCGCTTCCCCATCGCGTCGCATCAGGTTTTGCCCCAGAAGGCGGGCCATCAACCCCTCTGGCTGTTCGGAACTGAACACCTCGACCTTCGGTTCGGCGTTAACGATTTCGTCACGCTTTACGAACATTGTGCGATCAAACTGTGGCACATAAACCAATGGGCCAACGGCGCGCATTTTTTCCAAAGCGGGGTAAGGGTTTGCCCAAAAAGCCGCAGGGTCTATGTTGAAAACCGGGGCGTTGCTCATGCTTTTTTTGCTTCATTCCGGTGCTGCCGCAGTACCACCAGAAGGCGGATGCCCATGCCCAGCGCCACTAGTGCCGCGATTAACAGCCAGCTTGCCTCGCCCATTAGGGTTGCGATTTCTTCAAGGTTGCCGCTGAACATGTAGCCAGCACCGATATAAATCGTGACCCACAGGACCTCGCCAAAGAAATCCCAAATGGTAAATCGCAGCCAGCGCATGTCACTGGCCCCGCAAATGATGTTGGTGATCGGGCCGATCGGGGCCAGCAACCAGCGGGTCAGAAATACGCCAACCCCGCCGAAACGGTCGATAAACTCTTTGGCCCGCAGTATTTGCGCCGCCCGTTTGGGTTTTCGGACAAGGCGTTCTTCTACGGCATTGCCCGCGTGAAGCCCGATCTGATATCCAATCTGGTCGCCGATCACGGCCCCCGCCAGCGCGACAAGGAAAGATTGCGTTAATTCAAGCTCTCCGATCTGGATGAACGCGCCGGTCACCAACAAGGCAAGACTGCTGGACACAGGCACACCCGATGCGGCCAGAACCGCAATGCCGAATAAAAACGGCAACCCATAGGTGGGTACAAGGGCGAGGATGGTTTCAGTCACGGGCTGCACGCTGATCAATGATGACCTTCAACAGGGCGTTGCGCAGTTCAGGCAATGGCCTGTCTTGGCTGTCCGCGATGGCTGTCAATGTCAAATGGCGACGCAAATTTGTCTCGATTCCCAAGGCCTCGACCAGCTTGTCTTTATCTACGTCATAAGAATGCGCGACATAGCCAACGGTCATCCAGCCAGAGATCGTTTGGTCTTGATGCTGGGGCCAATAAACCACGTCGGCAATAAAGCGTACGAACAACATACTGGTCAGTATCAGTGCGGCCAGAAACCCCAGTACCAGAAGTTTATGATCGCTCCATAGTTTCTTCATCGGCCCAGCTCCTTCATTGCCCCCTCGATCCCTTTCAGGGTCATCGGGAACATGCGGTTTTGAAATATCTCGCGGATCATACCGATGGAGTGGGTATATTGCCAATAATCCTGCTGCGTCGGGTTTATCCAGATGTGGTCAGGCCATTGTTCGCGGGCACGGTTTAACCAAGTTTCCCCGGCTTCTTCGTTATAATGCTCGTTCGCGCCGCCTCTGTAAGCGATTTCATAAGGGGACATCGCGGCGTCGCCGACAAAGATACATTTGTAATCAGACCCGTAAGTGTGCAGCACATCCCACGTGGGGATTTGGTCTGTCCAACGGCGGGTATTGTCCTTCCACACACCTTCATAAAGGCAGTTGTGGAAGTAGTAATGTTCCAGATGTTTGAATTCCGTCTTGGCSGCGGAAAACAGTTCTTCGACCATGCGGATATGCGCRTCCATCGASCCGCCAATATCAAGGAATAACAAAACCTTRACGTTGTTGCGCCGTTCGGGCCGTGTCTTGATATCGATATAGCCGTTTTCGGCGGTGGCGCGGATTGTGCCGTCTAGATCCAGCTCGTCATCCGCCCCCTCCCGCGCCCAGCGGCGCAGGCGTTTGAGGGCGACTTTGATGTTGCGCGTACCCAGTTCGACGCTGTCATCCAGATTGCGAAACTCGCGTTTATCCCAGACCTTAACCGCCCGCTGGTGTCGGCTTTCGTGCTGGCCAATGCGGATGCCTTCGGGGTTGTACCCGTAAGCCCCGAAAGGCGACGTGCCCGCTGTGCCGATCCATTTGGAACCGCCTTGATGCCGTTTTTCCTGTTCCGCCAGACGTTGCTTCAAAGTTTCCATCAGCTTGTCGAACCCGCCGAGCGCCTCGATCTCGGCCATTTCTTCTTTTGAGAGGGTCTTTTCCGCCAGCTTGCGAATCCAGTCTTCGGGTACATCGACCGCGTTCATAATGTCGTCAACGGTCATGGTTTCCAGCCCGCTGAAGGTCGCGGAAAATGCTTGGTCAAACTTATCCAAATTGCGTTCGTCTTTCACCATTATGGCGCGGGCGAGATAATAAAACCCCTCCACATCATAAAGCACCAGCGCGGCATCCATAGCCTCAAGGAAGCTAAGATACTCGCGCAGGGATACGGGGATTTTGGCGTCCCGCAGGTTGGTGAAAAACTGCAAAAACACCTAGATGCCCCATTTTGCCATGAACAGCGCGATGAAATATCCGATCAATAATAATGCGATGCCGTGAACAACTGCATATTGCAGTTTGTCAGCCGTATTTCCGCCGCGCTTTGTGGCATGTACCCAGCCAAGTATTGCGCCGATTACGGCACCGATTGCTGCTAATATCATGTGATTTCCTATCGTGTGTATTTGATGAAAAGGAGGCGAGGCGCCAGACTTTTGCGGTTACGGTCGCATTGTTAGGGTCATCGGTGTTTCCTCGCCACAAAGGCGAGGCGTTCAAACAGATGCACGTCTTGTTCATTCTTCAACAACGCGCCGTGCATTTTGGGCAGGTTTACGGTTGCATCCTTGCGCAACACTTCGGCGCTTAGGTCCTCGCTTAGCAACAGTTTCAACCAGTCCAGAACCTCGCTGGTGGAGGGTTTTTTCTTGAGGTTCGGCGTTTCGCGAATTTTGTAGAATTGCGTTAACGCTTCCTCAAGCAAATCCTGTTTAATGTTGGGGAAATGCACATCGACGATCTTTTGCATCGTTTCGGTGTCAGGGAACCGGATGTAGTGGAAGAAACAGCGGCGCAGGAAGGCATCCGGCAGCTCTTTTTCGTTGTTCGAGGTGATGATGATAATCGGGCGATGCTTGGCCACTACGGTCTCGCCGGTCTCGTAGACGTGGAATTCCATCTTGTCCAACTCCTGCAACAGGTCGTTGGGGAACTCGATATCGGCCTTGTCGATTTCGTCGATCAATAGCACAACGCGTTGATCGGCGGTGAACGCCTGCCACAGTTTGCCCTGTTTGATGTAGTTGCGCACATCATTCACGCGCGCGTCACCCAGTTGCGAATCGCGCAGGCGCGAAACGGCGTCGTATTCGTAAAGGCCTTGCTGGGCTTTGGTGGTGGATTTGATGTTCCACTCCAACATCTCCACGCCCAAAGCGTCGGAAATCTGGCGGGCCAGCTCCGTTTTGCCGGTTCCAGGTTCACCTTTAACCAAAAGCGGGCGTTCCAGCGCGATGGCCGCGTTTACAGCCACTTTCAGGTCGTCGGTTGCTACATAGTCGTCTGTGCCGTCAAAGCGCATTTGTTCACCATAATTCGATTCATTTCAGGGCGAACACTAGCATTCAGCAAGTTTCGTGAAAAGCGGCATATGTTGTGCGTGACATTCCTTGCAATATTAGGTATGGCCAGCCCATAAACGCGAATTATGGCGTTATATCGAGGGACGGAATTCGATATGACGTGCATTATCTAGTTGGGGGAAACTTGATGAAAGCGGAAACTATATTGGATGCAGATTATCATCCAGCCGAAGACGAACCATTTATGAATGACCGCCAGACGGAATATTTTCGTCAGAAGCTGACGGCGTGGAAAGCGTCCATTCTGGAAGAAACGCGCGGCACGATTGAACATATGCAAGAAGGCACACGCAGCATTCCTGACGTGGCCGACCGTGCATCTGAAGAAACCGACCGTGCGCTGGAATTGCGGACACGGGACCGCGAACGCAAAGTTGTATCCAAGATCGACGCCGCCTTGCGCCGGATCGAGGATGGTTCCTACGGGTATTGCGATGACACAGGCGAGCCGATTTCGCTGAAGCGTCTGGATGCCCGCCCAATCGCGACCTACAGCCTTGAGGCGCAAGAACGTCACGAGCGTAAAGAAAAAGTGCACCGCGACAACTGATCGCTACGTAACTTGCAAGACTTTGAACGGGGGGCTTTACGGCCCCTCTTTTTTTGCCCAAACTCCATTTGAAATGGAGATTACGATATGGTTAACGGCCCCCTTTTAGGTGTGAAAATTCTGGAATTCGCAGGGATCGGGCCGGGGCCGTATTGTGGGCAATTGCTGGCCGATATGGGCGCGGAGGTGACGGTCGTTGATCGCCCCAAACGCGGTGCAATTTCGCTGGAGCGTGCGCCGGATCGGCGTGGCAAGAAATCCATCGTGATTGATTTGAAGTCTGCGGACGGTGCGAAGGTCGCGTTGGACCTGGTCGCCGCGTCTGACGCCTTGATTGAAGGCAACCGCCCCGGCGTGATGGAGCGCCTCGGTCTTGGCCCTGATGCAAGCCACGCGCGCAATCCGGCGCTGGTTTACGGGCGGATGACGGGGTGGGGGCAGTCCGGCCCTTACGCGATGATGGCGGGCCATGACATTAACTATCTTTCGTTAACCGGCGCGTTGCAGGCGATGGGTCCGGCGGATCAACCGCCATTCCCGCCGCTTAATCTGGTCGGGGATTTCGGCGGTGGATCACTGTTTTTGGCGATGGGTATTCTGGCGGCGTTGTTGGAGGCGAAAACCACGGGGCAAGGGCGTGTCGTCGATGCGGCGATTACGGACGGGGTAAATTCCATGATGGGGTTCTTTCACGGGCTGGACGCGGCGGATCGATGGACACCCGAGCGCGGGGCCAATTGGCTGGATGGCGCCGCGCCATATTATCGTTGTTACGAGACATCGGATGGGAAATTCATGGCCGTCGGTTGTATTGAGCCGCAGTTTTTGGCCGCGATGTTGAATGTGCTGGATTTAACGCCTGCGGAGTATGGCGCGCAACACGATGAGGGCCAGCACGCGCGGCAGACGGAATTATTGATGAGTATTTTTGAAAGAAAGAAGCAGGCGGAGTGGAGTGAGGTTTTTGATGGAACCGATGCCTGCGTGACGCCTGTGTTGGATTATCGGGCGGCAGCGGCGCATCCGCATATGCGCGCGCGCGGGGCGTTGCGGGGCGTGGATGGGGTGATGCATCCGGCGAAGGCTCCGGTTTTTTCGGGCGGTTCGGCGGAAGTTGACACGCGATTGCCTATTGATGGGGGCAATACGATATCGGTTCTTGAGGGGGCCGGGTATTCGCCTGCGCAGATATCCGATCTGGAGGAAAACGGCGTCGTGCGGCAATCATGAGCATCAAGGGCATAGACATAACGGTTTTAGGTGGCGGGATTGCCGGTTTGGCGTCTGCTACGGCATTGGCGCAGCGTGGGGCGGTTGTGACGGTGTTGGAACAAGCAGGCGCGTTGGGCGAAGTTGGGGCAGGTTTGCAGATCGGCCCGAACGGGGTCGCCGTGTTGGAGGCGTTGGGCCTGCGTGACGCAGCAGCCGCCGTTGCCAACGTGCCCGAAGCGGTGGAGTTGCGCGACATGGCCACGGGCCGCGAGGTTGCGCGATTGCCGATGGGGCCGGCGGCGATGCAGCGTTGGGGGCGGCCATATTGGCAGTTCCACCGCGCCGATTTGCTGGAGGTGCTGGCCTCTGGCGCGAAGGCGGCGGGGGTTGATATCCGGCTGGGGCAAAAGGTTGAAACAATCAAGGACATTACCGCATCCGTAGTGATTGCGGCTGACGGGGTGCGATCGGCCGTTCGCGCTGAGGGGTTTAACGGCCAGCCTGCCAGTTTCACAGGGCAGGTGGCGTGGCGCGGGATAATTCCGGCGGAAAAACTGSCSGYMGGSRYSGTGAAAAACGCCGCGACWGTKTATATGGGGSCGGGGCGGCATTTGGTGACGTATCCGATGCGMGGCGGCTCGATTGTGAATTTCGTGGCGGTGGAAGAGCGGGATTTGTGGGCGGAGGAGGGCTGGAACATTCCTGACGACCCTGACAATTTGCGCCGTGCGTTTGCGGGGGCTGGGCAGGATGTTCAGGCTATTTTGAAGGCCGTGGATGAAACCTTCCTTTGGGGCCTGTTCAACCATCCGTACTTGCCACATTGGACCAAGGATAATGTGGCGTTAATCGGCGATGCGTGCCACCCGATGTTGCCATATTTGGCGCAAGGGGCGGTTATGGCCTTGGAAGATGCGTGGGTTCTGGCGCGGGAATTGGACCGTGCTGGCGTGCCGGATGGATTGCTGGCCTATGAGCGCATATGCAAACCACGCGCGACACGGGTGCAAAAGGCGGCGGCCTCCAACGCGACGGCGTATCATTTGCGCAGCGGCCCTTCGCGGCTTGTGGCGCATACGGGGCTGAAAGCGATTTCACGGCTTGCGCCCTCGGCCTTGTTGGGGCGGTTTGACTGGCTTTATGGCGGGGACGTCACCAAGGGCGATCTATAACGTTGACAATTTGTCGATAAAATGTTGACGTAAGCGCAAAGCCGTTCTTATGGAGCGGCCCCTCAATAATTCGGAGAACGTCATGGGCCAAAAACAGTGGGATTTCTGGATTGATCGCGGTGGAACCTTCACCGATATTGTGGCGCGCACCCCTGAAGGCGAAATCGTCGCGCATAAACTGCTGTCCGAAAATCCGGAGGCATATCCCGACGCCGCCATCCAAGGCATCCGTGATCTTATTGGCCTGAAACAAGGCGAGCCGATCCCCGCCGACGCCATTGATACCGTCAAGATGGGCACGACTGTGGCGACAAACGCACTGCTGGAACGCAAGGGCGACCCGACATTGCTGGTGACCACCAAGGGGTTCCGCGATGCGCTGGCGATTGGCTATCAGGATCGCCCCGACATTTTCGCGCGCGAGATTATCAAGCCGGAATTGCTGTATTCCGACGTGATTGAAGTGGTTGAGCGCGTGCGTGTTGATGGCACAATCGAGCAATCACCCGAAGTAGCGGCCGTTCGCGCCGATTTGCAGGCCGCGTTCGACACCGGCATCCGCGCCGTCGCGATTGTGTTCATGCACGCCTATGCCTTTCCGAAGCACGAGCAGGTCGTTGCCAGAATCGCGCGCGAAATCGGGTTTACACAGGTTTCCGTCAGCCACGAGGTGTCCCCCCTGATGAAGCTGGTCGGGCGCGGCGACACCACGGTAGTTGATGCGTATCTGTCACCGATCCTGTCACGCTATGTGCAACAAGTCGCGCGCGAGCTGGGCGATGGCGTTCGCCTGATGTTCATGATGTCGTCTGGTGGCCTGACGGCGGCGGAACTATTTCAGGGCAAAGATGCGATTTTGTCTGGCCCCGCTGGTGGTGTTGTTGGCGCGGTGCAAACATCCGCGATTGCGGGGTTCGAGCAGATTATCGGGTTTGATATGGGTGGCACGTCCACGGACGTTTGCCACTATGACGGCGAGTTTGAGCGCGCTTTTGAAACCGAGGTCGCGGGCGTTCGTATGCGCGCGCCGATGATGCGCATTCATACGGTTGCGGCGGGGGGCGGCTCCATCCTGCATTACGACGGGTCGCGTTTTAGCGTTGGGCCGGATTCGGCAGGTGCTAACCCCGGGCCGAAATGTTACCGCCGTGGCGGGCCRCTGGCGGTGACGGATGCAAACGTGATGGTCGGGAAATTRCGGGCCGARAACTTCCCGAAAATTTTCGGGGAAAATCAGGAYMAACCGCTGGATGTTGAGGCCGTNAAAGNNRRSMKTTSRYSSRMYTGSCGAGNGARATCGGYGATGGSCGCACGCCCGAACAAGTGGCCGAAGGGTTCTTGGCGATTGCCATTGAAAACATGGCCAAYGCGATCAAGAAAATCTCTGTSCAGCGCGGGTATGAYGTGTCGGGCTATGCGCTAACGTGTTTTGGCGGCGCTGGCGGGCAGCATGCTTGTGCGGTGGCGGATTCGCTTGGAATGACGACCGTTGTGGTGCATCCGCATTCGGGAATTTTGTCGGCGTACGGGATGGGGTTGGCCGATATTCGGGCCAACCGCACGCAATCCGTTGTACAGCCATTAAGTGCCGAAAACCTGCCGGATGTGGCGAATTCAATCGAGGCATTGCGCGCTACGACATTTAAAGAACTGCGCGATCAAGGGGTGCCGGCTGGCGAAATCCAGACCCACCCGCGCTTGCATTTACGCTATGAGGGAACAGATTCGCCAATCGCGGTGGATTTCGCGGACGTCGCCGCGATGCTGGCTGCGTTTGAAGACGCGCACCGCAAGCAGTTCGGGTTTGTATTCGAAGGTAAAACTGTGGTGATCGAAGCGGCGGAGGTTGAATCCGTCGGGGGTGGGGCCACGATTGAGGAACCCGCATCGGTGGTGGAAAAATACGAGGCGGGCGCGCGCGAGACGGCATCGTTTTACGCTGATGGCGCGTGGCACGAGGCGGGGATTTTCCGCGACCGTGCCGCGTTCAGCGCAGGTATGACCATAAACGGCCCTGCGTTGATAATCGAACCACACCAGACTATCGTTGTGGAACCGGGATGGCGCGCGGAAGTGAACGAATTCAACCACATAATCCTGCGCCGTGTGGTTGCCCTTGCTCGCAATAAAGCCTTGGGAACCGAGGCCGATCCGGTGATGTTGGAGGTGTTCAACAACCTGTTCATGGCGATTGCGGAACAGATGGGGGTGACCCTGCAAAACACGGCCTATTCGGTGAACATCAAAGAACGCGTGGACTTTTCCTGCGCGGTTTTTGCCGCAGATTCATCGCTGGTGGCGAACGCCCCGCATATGCCGGTGCATCTTGGCTCGATGGACAGATCCGTCGAGGCGATTATTGCGCAGAACGTCGGCAAAATGCGCCCCGGCGATGTGTTTGCGCTGAACGCGCCCTATAATGGTGGCACGCATTTGCCCGATATTACAGTGGTGACGCCGGTGTTTGATGACGCTGGCGCTGAGATTTTGTTTTATGTTGCGTCGCGCGGGCATCATGCGGATGTGGGTGGTTCCGCCCCTGGCTCCATGACGCCATTGGCGACAAATGTTAACGAAGAAGGGGTATTGTTCGACAATTTCCTGCTGGTTGATCGGGGCGAATTCCGCGAGGAAGCCTTGCAGGTTTTGCTGACAGATCACGCCTATCCGTGCCGGAATCCTTACCAGAATACCGCCGATTTGAAGGCCCAGATTGCCGCCAATGAAAAGGGTATTCAAGAGCTGCGCAAAATGGTTAACCAATTCGGTCTGGACGTCGTGAACGCCTATATGGGGCATGTGCAGGACAACGCTGAAGAAAATGTTCGTCGTGTGATTGACGTGCTGAAAGACAGCGAGTGGGAGACGCGAACCGACCAAGGCGCGGTGATTAAACTGAAGATCTCGGTTGATAAGGAAAACCGTGAAGCGACGGTGAATTTCACCGGAACCTCGCCACAGCAAGACAGCAATTTCAACGCGCCGGAACCCGTCGCGCGGGCCGCTGTGCTTTATGCTTTCCGCCTGATGGTGGAGGGGAATATCCCGATGAATGCCGGTTGCTTGAAGCCGATCAATATCATAATTCCCGAAGATTGCATGTTGCGCCCCAAGTATCCTGCCGCAGTTGTGGCCGGAAATGTCGAGACTTCTCAACATGTTACCAATACACTGTTGGCAGCGTTGGGCGCGATGGCGAATTCGCAAGGGACGATGAACAATCTGACGTTTGGCAATGATGAATACCAGTATTACGAGACGATATGTTCGGGTTCCCCCGCCGGTCCCGGCTTTAATGGGACGGATGCGGTGCAGGTTCACATGACCAATTCGCGCCTGACGGACCCCGAAATTCTGGAGTTCCGCTATCCCGTTTTGCTGGAGGATTTCCACATTCGCCATGGGTCCGGTGGCAAGGGTAAATGGCATGCCGGTTCCGGTACGCGCCGCACTTTGCGGTTCCTTAAACGGATGGACTGCGCGATTCTTTCCTCGCACCGGACGCTGCCGCCTAAGGGGCTTGATGGGGGCGAGGATGGACAGCTTGGTTTAACCCAAGTGCGCCGTGTTGACGGTACAGTCGAGACACTGAAAGGTTGTGACCAGACCATTCTGGAAGCGGGCGATGCGGTGATCGTGCAGCCGCCAACAGCGGGCGGATATGGCAAGGCGTGAGGGCCGATTTCGTGATGTAGAAAACTTGTGCTAAACTGCGCCTTTAACCAAATCGGGAGGGGGAAATGGAAGGCACACCCTACTTTTCCAAGGATTCATGCAAGGCTTCGCCGGACACGGACGTCGAAACTGTGGATGTCGAACTGGGTCGCTCTGGCGTTCTGGGGGATGGGCCGCAGGTCTACATTCGGATTGGCGACACCAAGGTTTTCATTCCACGCGCGTCCACTAGCGAGTTTTTCAACAAAGTGCGGGCGCTCGGCGTTTATTTGGGCCGATAAGGCACGCAAAAACCGCTGGTCGGGGGAATTCGCGCCAAAGTTTCGGGGATTCTCGGAAGGTTCTGCTGTGGAACCTGATCTGACCGCATTGGGGTAATGTGGCCGAATAAGCGAAAGCTATCGCGCTGCGGCTGCCCGATCCAAGCGATCAGGAGCGTCTGCTGTACCAGACACCCCGATTATCGAGCGGGTTGCCAAGTGTTAAGAACTTCAGATGCCCAGCGCGATAACCCCTAGTGGTTTTGTCAGAACCTTGCTCAGCGAGGTCGGTTATACGCGGGAATGGTTAAGAAATGGTGAAGATCGGCTTCACCCACATTTCGAATGCCCACAATCCCCACAGGTCATGCAGCCCTCAACCATTCGCATAGCGTATTGGCCGCAAGCGGGGCAGGCGGGGCCGCGGGGGCGTTCGCCGACGGCTACGGCCTCGGATTGTGGGTCGGATTTCAGGCCCATGCCCTCGCCTGCGATGAAGCCGGTTTCGATCATGTGGCGTTCAATTACGCCGCCGATTGCGGCCAGAATCGAGGGGATGTATTTGCCGCCAACCCATGCGCCACCGCGTGGGTCGAACACGGCTTTCAGCTCTTCGACGACGAAGGACACATCGCCGCCACGCCGGAAAACAGCCGAGATCATGCGGGTTAACGCCACGGTCCACGCGAAATGTTCCATGTTTTTAGAATTGATGAACACTTCGAACGGGCGGCGATGCCCGCCGATGACCACATCGTTCAAGGTGATGTAAATCGCGTGTTCGGATTCCGGCCATTTGATCTTGTAGGTCTGGCCTTGCAGGTTTTCGGGGCGATCAAGCGGTTCGGACAGGTATACCACCTCGCCCGCATGTTCGGGGGCCGCGTCTTCGGGTTGAGCTTCGACTTTTTCGCTGACCGTCAGGACCGATCCGGTGACATCATTGGGGCGATAGGTTGTGCAACCTTTGCAGCCGGTATTCCAYGCCTCTAGGTAAATTTCCTTGAAGGCTTCGAAGTCGATATCCTCGGGGCAGTTGATGGTTTTCGAGATGCTCGAATCCACCCATTTTTGTGCCGCCGCCTGCATGCGCACATGGTCGATCGGGGCCAGCGTCTGGGCGTTAACGAAATATTCAGGCAATTCCGCATCGCCGAACTTTTCGCGCCAAAGCTTGACGGCGTAATCCTCGACCTCTTCTTCGGTGCGCGAGCCGTCGTTTTGCAAAACCTTGCGGGTGTAAGCATAGGCGAACACCGGCTCGATCCCGCTGGAGACGTTGCCGGCATAAAGGCTGATCGTGCCGGTCGGGGCGATAGAGGTTAACAAAGCGTTACGGATGCCGTGGGTCTCAACAGCAGTGCGGACCTCGTCATCCATCGCCATCATCGTGTCGCCCGCAAGGTAAGGTTCCGCATCATAAAGCGGGAACGCCCCTTTTTCGCCAGCCAGATGCGCCGAGGCCAGATAGGCCGCGCGCGCGATTGCTTTCAGCCATGCTTCCGTCTGCCGCGCGGCTTGATCGGAGCCATAGCGCAAACCGACCATCAGCAGCGCATCCGCCAGCCCTGTGACACCAAGGCCAATCCGGCGTTTCGCCATCGCTTCGGCTTGTTGTTGGGGCAGCGGGAAACGGCTTGTATCAACCACGTTATCCATCATGCGAATGGCGACGGTGACGAGACCTGACAAGGCGTCAACATCTAGCGTGGCGGCCTCCTCGAACGGGTCGGAAACCAGACGTGCCAGATTGATCGACCCCAGCAAACACGCGCCATAGGGCGGCAAGGGTTGTTCACCGCACGGGTTGGTGGCGGCAATGCTTTCAACATAATTCAGGTTGTTTTTCTGGTTGATCCGGTCGATGAAAATCACCCCCGGTTCGGCAAAATCGTAGGTGGAGCGCATGATCTTGTTCCACAAATCCCGCGCTTGCACGGTGTGGTAAATCTTGCCGCCAAACACCAGATCCCACGGGCCGTCAGCCTTCACGGCCTCCATAAACGGGTCGGTGATCAGGACGGACAGGTTGAACATCCGCAGGCGCGCGGCGTCTTGTTTGGCGGTGATGAAATCCTCTATATCGGGGTGATCGCAGCGCATCGTTGCCATCATCGCACCGCGCCGTGACCCCGCCGACATGATCGTGCGGCACATGGAATCCCAGACATCCATGAAAGACAACGGGCCGGAGGCATCTGCACCCACGCCAATCACGCTGGCGCCTTTGGGGCGAAGGGTCGAAAAATCGTACCCGATGCCGCCGCCTTGCTGCATGGTTAACGCGGCTTCTTTCAGGTTGTCGAAAATCCCGCCCATGGTGTCAGGGATGGTGCCCATAACAAAGCAGTTGAACAGCGTGACGGAGCGTTCCGTGCCAGCGCCCGCCAGAATGCGGCCAGCGGGCAGGAATTTGAACCCTTCCAGCGCGTTATAAAACACCGATTCCCACTTTGCCGGATCATCTTCGCAAGCCGCCAAGGCCCTTGCCACACGTCGCCAGCTATCCTCGACCGTTTCGTCAATCGCCTCGCCTTCAGGGGTTTTGAAACGGTATTTCATGTCCCAGATGGACTGTGAAATCGGGGCGGCGAATGCAGACATATACGTATTCTCCTGAAGGTGGGTAGGGGGGCTAAACTACGGCGCGCAGGCTTGCTTGGCAATAGTCATAGACAGTGCGCAGCGGTCTGATATGAAGGGAACATGAGCGGCGAGCTAAATCTGGTAAAACTATGTGTAGGGGCGGAAAAGGTCAGTGACCTCGTTCGGTGGCGTGAAATTCGCGCAGCCGAGGCACGCGCGAACGGCCTTGAATACACCCCCAACCACATCACCCGCATGTGGCCGCGCCGCGCGGATGAACTGCTGGATGGTGGTTCGCTTTACTGGGTTTTCAAAGGGTTGATACTAGCCCGCCAACGCATCTTGCGCCTTGACGAGGTGATTGGCGAGGACGGCATCCGCCGTTGCGCCCTGATTTTTGACACAGACCTGATGCTGACGGAGGCACACCGCCGCCGCCCGTTTCAGGGCTGGCGATATTTAACCAAAACCGACGCCCCGAAGGACATCGGCCTTTATCGCGAAGATCAGGAGGAAATCCCCGGTGCRTTGCGCGCCGAGCTTTCCGCCCTCGGGGTGCTTTAGCCCAAGCTTGCGGCTGCGCGACCAATGCGTTCGGCAGCTTCAGCGCCAATTGCCACCAGATCGGCGTTGTCGCCAAGCGTTGCAAAGCTCATCATTTTGGCAGGGTCGATGAAGCGCACAAGGCATTCGCCCTCGCCGGATTTTTCAACCGTGACGTTGCACGGCAACATCATGCCAACATCGGAACGCGCGGTCAGGGCTTTGTGGGCCAGAACCGGATTGCAGGCACCCAGAATTGTGTAGGGGCGGAAATCCACGTCGATTTTGGTTTTCAGGACGGTGTCGACGTCAATACGGGTCAAAACGCCGAATCCTTCGACTTTAAGCGCCGCAGTGACCGTTTCGATCACATCGTCAAAGTTTCCTGCTACGGTTACGTCCAGGCTGAATGTATCTGTCATTTTTTTTGTTCCTTTGGTTTTTCGTTAACCGAAAGGTAATATTATATTCGCTATGTTCAATGGTAGAAACCAGGGTGTGACAATGCCTGCCTCAATTTGAACATGTTTGCGAAATATATTTGCAGTGTTCAGTATCAGGTGAAGCAGTTTAATCCCTTATTTATTTGGGTAGTTTACTATTATGCGGAATGAAATTCACAAGTTTATTGATTCTGAATCCGGCGCGGTTACTGTCGATTGGGTTATTTTGACGAGCGCTATAGTCGGGATCGCAATTGCTGTGCCGACGTTGATTTTACCAAATCTTCTGCCTGTTGCATCTGGTGTGCAGCCAGCGCTAGATACGGCACCGGGGTTGGGCGCTAGTCTTATCTTAGGACAGTAAGCCCGAAAAATTCGGAACGTCATAATACGGACATATTCAGTCTGTAGGTTAATCATATCGTATAGGCTACTTTCTTAGTTCACCGTCCGTCATTTGGGCACAGTAAATGGTAAATTGATATGTTTTTAGAAATGCTCATGCGTTTTCGCCTCGCCGAATCTGGCGCAGTCACCGTAGATTTTGTCACTATCACCGCCGTAATCGTTGGATTCGGTATGGGCGTGCTGTTGATTGTTGCGCCGGGTATTGAAGCGGGTGCATCATCCATTACGCCCGTCATTCAATCCTCCCAAGGGTTGTCGGGGCGGCTACTTGGTACCAGCGAATAGTTGACAGGTGATACTTGCTTGATCTACTTCGCGCCATCGGCACGAACACACTTAGAAAAACAGCCGAGAGACGTGGTGTTCAGGCTGACGGGCTACGTCGCCGCCGCAGACAATGTTCAGGTGTCACGCTTGAGCCTAACGGTAGTCCCCCCACTTCACATGGAGTCCGCTAGTAGAATTACGTGGCCATTTTAAGTTTCATGGCAGGTGTGATCCCAAACACGCCGGCCACGGAAAAAAGGCGGCGGGGACCTTCATCCACTAAGCGATGATCGCGCCGCTAATATCAATGAGCAGGGCGATGAATACTGGCCAGAACTTGTTCATATCATGCCTTCGCTAGTTCAGCGCGACTTCCCTACGATCAAAACACTTTGATAGCCGGCCAAAACAGCCTCCTCATTTTGTCCTCGTGATTCGCGCCCCAAGTATCCTGCAGTTTGACGTAGAGTCCTTGGGGTAATTGCACTTGCCCCTAACCTTGGACCATCTTGGTCTAGGTTTTTTCGGCTTTAATCAGTTTGGCGGGCTGGTTTCACCTTCTGATTTTATGAGCATGATCGGAGATTTATTTCCTGACGAACTGGGTGAACTCGATCGAGCAGGAATAGGTGTTCAGTTTTACATCAAAATCAATTTGGGAATGGTACCAGCGCCCCGAATTGAACGGGGGACCTCTTGATCCACAATCAAGCGCTCTAACCAACTGAGCTACGCCGGCACATAACGAAAACTTCGTATTGCGCGGGAGTAATCAGGTTTTGCCGCACGGTCAATACCGAACTGACGCCAATTGCACCCTATCGCGGGTTTTTGCAAATATGTAGCAATGGTTAGCGGTGCGCACGGGGAATTCTTTCCTTGAATACTTTCCTTCGGGCCAGTAGCCATGCACAAACCAAGGAGAAGAATTATGGGTATTAACAGCGAAAGCGATATTTCCGCGAATTTGCAGATCGGCCCGACCGATCAGGGCATGGTGCGGTTGTTTATTGATACTGGCAAGGTGGAAATTCCGTTGGATTTCGAACCCGAAGAGGCCGAAGAAATCGCCGAAGAATTGCGCGCCGCCGCCACGCGCGCCCGTGCGATGACGGCTAAAGGCAAGTAATTACGCGTCCAACACGCCAAGGGCGGTTAGCCTGTTCAGATACCGCTGTGCCTGTATTTGCGGCGTGAATTTGGTGCGAAGCAGTTTTTGGCCGCGCAGCGCTTTGATTTTAGCGTCCGCATAATTGTCGCGCACGTCGCGCATGGTTAACGCTAAGGCCCCAACATCAATTTCAGCCCATCGGGCGTTTTTGATCGGGGTAATCGTTTCACCATTACGCGCGTTAACCAATTTGTAAGGTACGGGATACGCCGTGTCGGCGTTGCAAATTTCCTGCGTGCCGGAATAATCGGTGACGATCACGGGGCGGGCATACCAAAGCGCGTAAGCGGGGATATAGCCGAACCCCTCCGCGCGGTGGGGGGAAACGATGCAATCGGCCCGTTTAATCAGCGCAAGTAGGCCGTGGAAAGGCAGCATGCGTTCATCCACAGTCACGCGCGGATCCTGCCGGCAGATAGCCCGAATTTTCTGCATTTGCCCGTTCGGATCCCCCCAATGAGACGGATCAACAGGGGTGGTTTTGATGATCAATCGCGTGTTTTTGTCGTTCGGGAAAGCCGCCAAAAATGCACGCACCGCCGCCAACGGGTTTTTCCGCTCGACCGAGGAATGCGCATCAAAGCACATCAATATCACGTAGTGGCCAGCGTGAATCCCGTATTGCGACATATCAGATGTTTGGACTTCTGGCAGGGATATCGCTTTGCCGACATTCACGACCGGACAATCATAAACTTTGTTGTAAATTTCCTGAACATAGCGGCTTGGCACCCAGACCTCGTCCAGCACTTTTCCGGCTGGCAGGTGTGATCGGGGCAAGGCCTCCAACTCCCACAACAGGAAGCCGATGTGCAGGGATTGGTCGGCGCACCGCGGCTGGCGCGAAATCTGGTCGGCGTTGATATGGTGCAAAATCAGGGGGCGATTAAGGCGGCGGGGGGATGAATTACGTGCCATTGACGTCGGAATGCCCGCCAAAGCGAAGGCCTCGACGCTCATCAATGTGTTACGGGCCAAACCGCTTTGCCCATCCGTGATCCCGCGGATATGTACGATGTTTTCAAGGGTAGGTGGTGCCGGCTTGCCGGCCAGCCTTTTCACCAGATCATGTGCAGTCTCGCTTCCAGCGGAAATACGCGAACGGCGAAAGGCTGAAACACGGTTTACCGCCCCCAGCAAAAGGGAGGCCCACCGTGGCGTTTTCGGGTCTGGCAAAAATACGCATGCCTTGGCGCGGGTTGCGATGGTTAACGCCAGTTTGATACGTCGCCATTCTTCCATCCGACGGTTACGCCAACGAGGTTTGTCTATGGCCTTAAACCCAAGGCCGCTTGGGTAAATGATGGCGGTGAACGGCGTTTTGGTCATCGCGTCCACTGCCGCAACCGTTTCCGCCCATAATCGCCGGCTTCGAAACCGCAGAGGCACAAGCGCGGGCGAGGGAGCGTTGCAGGCCGTAACCACGATATTGTTGGCTTTCACCAATCGGGCTGCCAACTGCCGCGCAGGCGGTGGGGCATCGTTGGCAGGCGTAAACCGCCCCAGTATCACGTATTTTTCACGCGCGTCGGTTTCATCCACGGCATCCACCGGATACGAATCGAGCGAGAAGGATTGATCAAAAAGCACGGGCACCTCGGGGCATTTACCCCCTGTTTGTGCGCGAAGTTTTGTAATATTTGGTTAATATGGCCGTGCCCCCTTCAATTTTCCCGCTTTAGGGGTTAGATTGGTTGGTGGCGGGTGCTGACCTTCTCGTGAGAGGCCTACATCCTAGTGGCCTTAAATCTTTGAAAGGGAGCTGGCTCTGTGACTGGTCGTGGCCTAACACACCCGGTGCCCACCTGTGTACGCAGGCTCACAAGGATAAGTCACCTCCACGGATGCGACGGGCCCGCCACATGATTTCAGACCAAAAAGCCATTGCTCGCACTGCGGGTTTTGCGCGCCGCAAGGCCGCCCACGGCGCGTGCGACGGTTGTGCTGACCGCGCCAAAGACCACCTGTTGTCTTATCTCGCAGATAAAGGCGCGGGGTTGGTGATTTCGGGGTACATGCCGATCCGCACGGAAATTGATGTGCTGCCTGCGATGAACGCATTGCATGGGGCTGGTCACCGGATTTGTGTGCCTATCATCGTGCGCCCCGGCCTGCCATTGTCGTTTCGCGAATGGACGCCGGATTGCGAAATGGTCAGCGGCCCGTTCGGTGCCAAAGTGCCAGCGGGTGGCGATTGGCTGGCCCCCGAAGTGCTGATCGTGCCCCTTGTCAGCTTTGATATGCAAGGGTTTCGCTTGGGCTATGGTGGCGGGTATTACGACAGATCGTTGGAGTTGTTGCGCAAAAAGAAGCCGACCTTGGCTGTGGGTTACGCCTATTCCGGGCAGCAGGGCGATGTGCCTGTGGAARTCACCGATCAGCGTTTAGACGCGATAGTGACAGAGGGTGGCGTCACCGAATTCCCAGTTTAGCGGCGGACTAAGGGGTGAATTATGGCGTGCGTGTCGCATTTGACTAAAGTTGACACAATTGCGGGTAAGTCGCCACAAAGTTGACCGTAACTGACCAAACCTTCGCCATAGGAATCACCTAGAACGTATTTGAGCAGGAAGTACCCATTGTGCCAGTAAATCGTAACCTGCTTGCTTCATGCTGGCACTATTTGGTTCCTGTATGTGAAAAGCCAATCGCGTGCTGTTGCTCCAAATTATAGCGCGCGGTTGGTCACATTCCAGGCGCGCGCTTTGAATTCCTCTATCACCACGCAGTTTTTAGCCACACAGCGATATCGCGAATACAGGCGTTGCCTTGCGGGATTACCTTGCACAGATTAACGAAGGCGTGAATTTGGCCGGGGTACTCGATGTGGTTCACCTCTATCCCGTCAGCGCGCAGGCGTGCMGCATAYAAATCCCCGTCGTCGCGCAAGGGGTCAAACCCGCCRGTAACGATGCARGCYTTGGGTTGATCTGCCACGGTTTCCCKAAGCGCGGGTGACAGYCGRATRTCCACGATRTCSTCAGGGCCGCGCGTRTATAGATCRAGGAAATAYTCCATCCGGTCNTTTNGGCAAAATATASGCRTSGCGCAATTCTTCCATTGAATCYGTRATCATGCGCCCRTCMAGTGCGGGATAGATCAAGACTTGCAAATCCGGTGTGCGCTCGCCGTKWATGGCGGYTTGCTGGCACACGACGGCGGCMAGRTTTCCSCCCGCRCTATCGCCGCCAACRCCKATRCGYTCGGGATCGCCACCRAARCTKKCMGCGTGCGYYCGCACCCATTTATAMGCCGCAATCGCATCRAGSGGSGCACTKGGAAAYTTRTGTTCAGGYGCCAGCCGATAATCGAYCGMGATAACAATGCAYCCCGCCCATTTRGCCAGCTTCCCGCAAACCCCGTCATGGCTGTTCAGATCACCCTGAACCCACCCGCCACCGTGATAATAGACCAAGATCGGGCGTGGCCGAAACTTGGCAGGGCCACTRTAWATRCGGGCGTTAAGCGGGCCWTCRGCCCCGTCAATCACGATGTCTTCTTTGCGAAACAGYTCGGGGCTKGGTTCATCRAACAGGGTAACGGCTTTGGTGGTCAGYRCGCGGCTTTCCTCCACCGTGGGAACAACGCCTTCGGGTCGTGTNNNCGCYGCAAAYCGCCCGACCGCTTGYGCTTTRRCATCMAGCGTGCGCGYSCCCAGCGTTTCGCGCCGSCCAAGGTATGCCAGYTTCATCACAGATTCCGGTAGGTACGCYGCCCCCAACGCCAGAATAATTGCAACTTTTCCCATGTTMAAACCTTCCCGAAATTTGTTTAGGGAAGGCTATAGRGGCGGGGCYGCRCACGCAAGATTGTCTTAACGSGGKGCCATMCGKATYGCCCCGTCAAGGCGGATAACTTCGCCGTTYAGCATYGGGTTTTGCACGATATGCCCYACCAGCGCKGCGTATTCCGMWGGRTCRCCAAGGCGWGACGGGAACGGCACTTGTGCGCCCAGTGCMGCTTGCACATCTTCGGGCATACTGGCCAGCATTGGTGTCAAAAACAGGCCCGGCGCGATGGCCATAACCCGCACGCCGCTGCGCGATAAATCCCGCGCCATGGGAACGGTCATCGCCGCCACCCCGCCCTTGGAGGCGGCATAGGCGACTTGCCCGATCTGCCCCTCGAACGCCGCGACCGAGGCCGTGTTGATAATCACGCCGCGCTCCCCGTCATCGTTCAACGGCTCCGCTTTGGACATGCCTGTCGCCGATTGGCTGGCCACATTGAACGTGCCGATTAAATTCACGCCGATGGTCTTGGCGAACACGTCCGGCTGGTGGTAATTCCCGTCACGGTCCACGGTTTTGGCAGCAAACGCCACGCCCGCGCAACTTACACAAATGCGTTCCTGTCCATGAATTTGCCGCGCCTGTGCAAAGGCAACTGACACGCTTTCGGCGCTTGATACATCGACATTGCAAAACAGCCCGTCGATTTCCTTTGCCACCTGTTGCCCACGTTCGGCGTTCATATCAAAGATCGTAACCCGCACGCCTTGATCCGCCAAGGCCCGCGCGGTTGCTTCGCCCAAACCGGATGCACCACCCGTTACGACGGCGGCGAGTTTGCCGGAAAGCTTCATGCCGGCACCTCGATCGCAATCGCCGTGCCTTCGCCGCCCCCAATGCAAATCGCGGCCATGCCTTTGGTTTTGCCATGATGTTCCAGCGCGTGCAGCAAGGTGACGATAATCCGCGCACCAGATGCCCCGATAGGATGGCCAAGCGCGGTTGCCCCACCATTGATATTCATCTTGTCGCGCGAAATGCCCATTTCATGCATGAAGGCCATGGGGACCACGGCGAAGGCCTCGTTCACCTCCCAGATGTCCACATCATCGACCGCCCAGCCGATACGTTCCATCAACTTTTTCGCGGCAGGGACGGGGGCAGTGGTGAACCAGCCCGGTTCTTGTGCGTGGCTGCCGTGGCCCATAATGCGGGCGCGAATTTTCAAGCCACGCGCGTTGGCTTCAGATTCGCGCATCAGCACCAGCGCCGCCGCCCCGTCCGAAATAGACGAGGCATTCGCCGCCGTGATTGACCCGTCTTTCTTGAACGCAGGTCGCAAATTCGGAATTTTCTCAGGCCGCGCATTGCCGGGTTGTTCGTCAACGCCAACGGTCACCTCGCCTTTGCGGGTTTTGATGGTAACTGGCGTTACCTCCGCATTAAACGCGCCGCTTTCAATTGCCTCAACAGCGTTCGACAGAGATTTCAGCGCGTATTCATCCTGATCTTCGCGGGTAAACTGGTATTTCTCGGCGCAATCCTCGGCAAAGCTGCCCATCAGACGGCCCTTGTCATAGGCGTCTTCCAACCCGTCGAGGAACATATGGTCGATCACCGCGCCATGCCCGATGCGTGCGCCTTCGCGCATTTTTGGCAGAAGGTAGGGCGCGTTCGTCATGCTCTCCATCCCGCCAGCCACCACGATCTTGCCGTTGCCTGCCAGCAATTGATCATGCGCCGCCATGACGGTTTTCATACCCGACCCACACATTTTGTTCAGCGTCGTGGCTGGCACTTCTTGGCCTAAACCACCCGCGAACCCTGCTTGTCGCGCTGGCGCTTGGCCTTGCCCGGCGGGTAAAACGCAGCCCATCAGCAGCTCGTCCACTTGATCAGGGGCAACGCCGCCACGGTCAAGGGCGGCGCGGATAGCTTCGCCGCCAAGTTCGGCGGCAGTGGCACCTGATAGCGCGCCTTGAAAGCCCCCCATAGGGGTGCGGGCGGCGCCGACAATTACGATTGGGTCAGACATGATAGGTCTCCGTTAAGAACTGAACGTATGGTCAGTTACGCTACGCCCGATTTTGCAAAACGTCCAGAGCGGCCACAGAATTTCGACGTAACGTCGTTAATCCGACTGTGATCCGCGCTCGCGATAAGGCGTTGTGGAAAAATGCATCCGGTAGCATTTGGAAAAATGCGAAGGCGAGGTGAACCCGCTGGCCAGCGCCACATTGATCACCGACATATCGGTCTGCAACAACAAGTTTCGCGCCTTCTCCAACCGCAATTCCATATAGTATCGCTTGGGTGATCGGCTTAGGTAACGGCGAAACAAGCGTTCCAACTGCCGCGTCGAAATACCCACATCGTCGGCCAGAACGGCGGGGGAAATCGGTTCTTCAAGGTTATCCTCCATCATCTTGATGACGGTGGAAAGTTTCGCATGCCGTACCCCGATGCGGGTCGGGATGGACAAGCGTTGCTGGTCTTTATCTGTGCGCACCGTGGTATAAATCATCTGGTCGGCGATGCCATTGGCCAGATCGGTGCCGTGGTCATTGGCAATCAAGCGCAGCATCAAATCTGCCGCCGCCGTGCCACCCGCGGATGAATAGCGGTTTTTGTCGATGGTATAGATCGAGGTGGTAATCTCGTGTTCCGGGAAATCCTCGATAAAACTCTCGCGGTTTTCCCAGTGGATGGTTGATCGCTTCCCGTCCAGTAATCCCGCCTTTGCCATCAGATACGTCGCCGTACAAAGCCCGCCAATCGGCATGCCTTTGCGCGCCTCGCGCCGGATCCAGTTCAACATGCGCGGCGTCACGGCAGGCTTGATGCTTAGGCCACCGCAAAACAGGATGGTTTCGTTGCGGCTTACATCGTCCAGCCCCATATCGGCCGTCACGGTAACACCCGCTGAACAAGTCGCCGAAATTCCATCCTCCGAAGCCAACCGCCATTGATAAACCTCGCGGCCCGACAAGCGGTTTGCAATCCGCAAAGGTTCAATCGCGCTGGTGAACGCCATAAGCGAAAATTTGGGCAATAACATAAAGACGAATTTCGACACCTCGGTGTCATTAGAACCAACCATTTGCAGCCTCGCAAAAATAAGATGGCACGTCGGGATTTACCAACGTTGCAAACGCACCATTGGCGATTCTAAGGGTATGGTCAATGGAAATCGCTTCGCCTATAAGTGCCGAGGAATTTTTATGGATAGGAGCATGATCATGCCTGCAACTTGGACCAAATCTGACTGGCGCAACAAACCCCGCATTCAGATGCCCGAGTATACCGACCCCGCGGCCCTTAAACGCGTGGAAGACAAGCTGGCGACCTATCCCCCCTTGGTTTTTGCAGGCGAAGCCCGTCGCCTTACCCGCCAGCTTGGTGAAGTGGCCGAGGGCAACGCGTTCCTTTTGCAAGGCGGCGACTGCGCCGAAAGCTTCGAGGAATTCAATGCAGACCTGATCCGCGACACGTTCAAAGTGATGTTGCAAATGGCGGTGGTGCTGACGTTTGGTGCCAAGAAACCTGTCGTGAAAATTGGCCGCATGGCAGGGCAATTCGCCAAGCCACGCTCCGCTGATACGGAAACCATCGACGGCGTTGAATTACCATCCTATCGCGGTGATATCATCAACGGTTTCGAATTCACACCCGAGGCACGCATTCCCGCCCCGGCCCGCATGTTGGAGGCTTACACACAGTCCGCGGCATCGCTGAACCTGCTGCGTGCCTTCAGCCAAGGTGGTTTCGCGGATATCAAACGTGTGCATCAGTGGACGCTCGATTCCACCAAAGACACCGAAGGCTATGAAGAATACCACGAGCTGGCCAACCGCATTGGTGAATCGCTGGCCTTCATCGAATCTGCTGGCGCAGGCGATGCGGAAAGCATGAAGCGCGTCAGCTTCTACACCAGCCACGAGGCTTTGTTGCTGGAATATGAAGAAGCCTTGTGTCGCATCGATTCCACCACCGACTTGCCCGTCGCAGGCACCGGCCACATGCTGTGGATCGGGGATCGCACCCGCCAGCTTGACGGCGCACATGTGGAATTCTGCCGCGGTGTGCAAAACCCGATTGGCATGAAATGTGGCCCGACGATTGAACCTGACGACCTGATCCGCCTGATTGACCGCATCAACCCTGACAACATTCCGGGCCGTATGACCCTGATYGCGCGTTTCGGYCAAGGCAATGTTGACAAACACYTGCCMGCCCTGATCCGCGCCGTTGAACGCGAAGGCAAGAAAGTYGTYTGGTCKTGTGAYCCGATGCACGGCAAYACGATCAAATCKAACAGCGGYTATAAAACCCGCCCGTTCGAGCGTGTTCTGGGCGARGTTCGYGARTTYTTCGCCGTYCATCARGCCGARGGCACCTAYGCAGGTGGYGTGCATTTCGAGATGACMGGCAAAGACGTAACCGAATGCACAGGYGGAACCCGYACTGTTGCCGATGGGGATYTGTCSGATCGSTATCACACSGCATGTGAYCCRCGCCTTAACGCAACCCAATCGCTGGAACTSGCGTTCCTTGTCGCKAAAGAGCTGCAAAAACGCGAAGAAGCTTAAGSGKTGCRMTAYCTCGTCCTRACRGCYTCGGCAGGCGTATCGAGCGATCTCGCTGATCGCGCCTGTCAGTTGGTTAGCGGTAAGGGTAACCGTTTGTCAGGTAGTGCCGTGGAAATCGCGTTTTCTGGCGATGTTCCCGCAGGTTTTCTGGCCGGCACACCCGTGGATGTGAACATCGTTCCCGCCACAAACCGGCGCAAAAAACTGCTGATCGCGGATATGGACAGCACCATTATCAACGTCGAATGCATCGACGAGCTGGCCGATTTCGCTGGCGTCAAAGATCAGGTCGCGGAAATCACCGAACGCTCCATGCGCGGCGAATTGAATTTCGAGGAATCGATCAACCAACGTGTCGCGCTGTTGGCGGGCCTGCCGGAATCCGCGCTGGAACAATGTTACGTTGAACGCATCAAGCTGAACGCTGGTGCAAAAACGCTGGTGCAGACGATGAACAAACTGGGCGCGATGACCGCACTGGTTTCCGGCGGATTCATATTTTTCACCAGCCGCGTGGCGTCAGATACTGGTTTCCAGATCAATCAAGCCAACACGCTGATCGTTGAAAATGGTACGCTAACCGGCAAAGTCGGCATGCCTATCCTTGGGCAGGAAGCCAAACTGGAATCGCTAAATGCCTTATGCGGATCCAACGGCTGTACCCCTGCCGATGTGGTGGCGGTGGGTGACGGCGCGAATGACCGTTCCATGGTCGAAGCGGCAGGCCTCGGCGTGGCTTACCACGCCAAACAGGCCCTTGCCGATGTTGCCGATGCGCGCCTGTACCATTCAGATTTGACTGCGCTTCTGGCCCTGCAAGGCATCGCTGAAAGCGAATACGCCTAATCCACCAGCTTCAAATAACTTGCCGCTTGCGTTGGGCGTTTCACCCGTACTGATCCCCCGCCGGAAATCGCGCGGAAAGATGATGTACCATCCATAATGAACCCCGCGCCTTGTTCGGCAAACCCGAAACTTTGCACGTTTTGTTCAGGACTGTTTGGTGTTTCCATATCAATGGTTCGCACATGGAACTGCATCGGGGCAGTAAAACCTTCGTCCGGGCCTGTGACACACCCAATCACGCGGTTAACGTCGCCAAAATCACTGCGAAGCGGCAGCAGGATCATTTTGGCGCGCGCCTCGTTCCCCATTTTATCTAGCGTATCCAGCCCAAGGTAGGCCACGGTGGCGCGGTTCAGTACATCGCCAACCACGCCAGCAAAACGCCGCCGCGTGCTTTCGTCAAAGAAGGCCATTGGCGATTGCCCACGCACCTCCATGCCCATCATTTCGCACAGGTTTAGCCCTGCGATGCGCACGCGCACATCCTGTGGGTTAAGGCGTTCAAAGATAAACAGGCTGTCTAAAACATCCGATATCTGGCGCGGATCAATGTCCGAACGCAACGGCAGCTCGCCGTTAGTCCGCAAGCTATCCCAATGGGATCGGAGGGTGTGGATCATAGTCATAGTCATACTTTTTCCTGTGATGCGGCCCTGCAAGAACCGGAGTCCTTCCCCCGCCGCGTCTTAATAGTTACTGTTCCGTTAACGTATAAGATTTTAGCGGAATTGTCTGGATTTTGATGCCAATTGGTTAACAGACCGTTAATAGGTTAATGAAATGTTTAGATTTGGAAAAGGTTAACAGATGACGCTTCAATCTATGACAGGGTTTGCGACGGTTTCGGGGCAACTTGACGGGGTCGGTTGGGCGTGGGAGGTCCGCTCGGTTAACGGGCGCGGCCTCGATATACGTCTGCGATTGCCCGAAGGTGGCGAAGCGTTGGAGCCCGCAATTCGCGCCGCCATTCCAAAGCATCTGTCACGCGGTAATGTTTCGTTAACCCTGAAACTTTCGCGCATGGGGGATGATGGCGCGCCGGTGCTGAACGTCGAAAATCTTTCCGCCGTGATCGACGCTGCCATGCAGGCCCGCACGATTGCAGAGGCGCGCGGGTTGGATATGCAACCAGCGTCCGTTGGGGAATTGCTGTCGCAAAACTGGGTTTGGGCTGCGGGCGCAGCGGTAAGCCAAACGTGGGTTAAGGCCGCAAAAGCGCAAATCCCCGAGGTTGTGAAGATGCTGTCCAATGCGCGCCGCACCGAAGGCTTGGCGATTCACGCGATATTATCGGGCCAGGTGGATACGGCGCAAAAGCTGTCCAAAGACGCACGGGCTTGTGCAGAGGCCCGCAATGCCCGCACCGGCGGGGCCTTGCGCGAAAAAGTTTTGGCCGTGCTGGAAATTACCGATCTGGCTGACGAAGATCGCCTCGCCCAAGAGCTAGCTCTGCTGGCTGTGAAAGCCGACGTAACCGAAGAATTGGACCGTCTGGATGCCCATATCAACGCCGCCCGCAGCTTGCTGGGCGAAAAAGGCCCGATTGGCCGCAAGTTCGATTTCCTGATGCAGGAGTTCAACCGCGAGGCAAATACGCTGTGTTCCAAGTCTAACGACAGCGATTTGACGACAATCGGGCTTGAACTCAAGGTCGTGATAGATCAAATGCGCGAACAAGTTCAAAATCTGGAGTAACCGATGACCAACCGCCGCGGCCTGCTTATTATCCTTTCCTCGCCCTCTGGTGCGGGAAAATCGACCCTGTCGCGCCGCGTGCTGGACGATGACCCCGACGTGATGTTTTCTGTGTCCGCCACCACCCGCAAGCCGCGCGTGGGCGAGGTTGACGGCAAGGATTACTATTTCAAAACGCATGAGGAATTCAAAGCGCTGGTTGATAACGACGGCATGCTGGAACACGCCGAGGTTTTCGGGAATTTCTACGGYTCGCCAAGTGCGCCGGTGGAGGCCGCAATAAACGCTGGCACCGATGTGTTGTTCGATGTGGATTGGCAAGGCGGCCAGCAAATTCGCAATTCTGCGCTGAAAGATGCGGTGGTTTCGATTTTCATTTTGCCGCCGTCCATTGCTGCGCTGGAATCCCGTTTGAATGCACGCGGCCAAGACAGTGCAGAAGTCGTGGCCGGTCGCATGGCGCAGTCGCGTTCCGAAATCAGCCACTGGGCGGAATATGATTACGTTTTGGTTAACGACGATCTTGATCGCGCCGAGGCCGAGCTTCGCGCCATCCTGACAGCCGAGCGCCTGCGCCGTGATCGCAACCCTGCCTTGGTGCCGTTCGTGCAATCCCTGAACGACGAATTCGAGGCCCGCAAATGAGCCATATTTATGACCTTGACGGACGCACCCCGCAATTTCCCGAAGATACCGATTACTGGGTCGCCCCCACGGCGGTGCTGGTGGGCGATGTCGTGTTGGAAAGCGGGGCCTCGATCTGGTTCGGGGTGATTATTCGCGGCGACAACGAACGGATCACCGTCGGGCAGGGCAGTAATGTTCAGGAAAACACCGTGATGCACACCGATATGGGCTATCCGTTAACGATTGGTAAAGGCTGCACCATCGGCCACCGCGCCATGCTGCACGGTTGCACGATTGGCGATAATTCCCTGATTGGCATGGGCGCCACAGTTCTGAACGGGGCCGTGATTGGCAAAAACTGCCTGATCGGGGCGGGGGCGTTGATTACTGAAAACAAGGTAATCCCCGACGGATCCTTGGTGATGGGCGCACCGGGGAAAGTTGTTCGAGACCTCGACAAAGCCGCGATTGACGGGCTGGCGAAATCGGCGCTGTCGTATCAGCAAAACATGCGCCGGTTTAAGGCGGGGTTAACCCCTAAAACCTGACCGTCAGGCTGGTTTCGGAACTTTCGACGTGAATACCCCCAAAGGCCTGCGCCAAGGGAAACTGCACTTGCGCGGGGGTAACATCAACCAGCCCGCCCTTGAAAATGGCCCAAGCATCCTGCATCTGCACACGTTTACCATCCGCCTGCACGACAAACCCGTCGTCTTCGCGAACCACAATCGTGCCACCAATCGGCAGGGCGGTTTCCACGCACAGCAGCAACAGGAATAGCAACTTCACCCGCTCCCGCGTAAAATCGGCAGATTGCATCTGCCATTCCAGCGTTAGGCGCGGGGTCTGGATCATGGCGGTGGCGATGGTTTCAACCTCGCGCGCGCTCATCTGCGCGCTGCTGGAAACCTGCCCGAAACACACACGGAAAAACAACAGTTTAGCCTTGGCGCTATCGACACTATCGGCAATCAACCCGATCTCGGGCATGGTGGCGGCGACGCTTTCCAGCAATTCCACCCCGTTGCCAATGGCCCCGACAGGGCTTATTAAATCATGGCAGATGCGCGACGATACAAGCGTGTCGATGGAATGCGCCATTATAAATCACCGGAGGGTGCGATGAACCAGTTTCTTGAGCCGGGCAACTTCGTTCGGCATCCCGACCAACCTGATTGGGGGCTTGGGCAGGTGCAATCGGTTATCGACGACCGCATCACGGTCAATTTCGAACATATGGGCAAGGTCGTGATCATCGGGTCGCAAGTCCTTCTGGAACGGGATTATAGCAAGTAAAGCAATATCGTTAAGGTAATGTTAACGCACAAAAGTGCAACCCTAAAGGTGCGCCCCTTTGACCATGCGTTACAGTTGCACCCATACCTCACACCCCTTAGATTAGCGGGGCAAAGAGGGCCGTATACATGAAAATCGACATTGATCGTTTTGAAGTCCGCCTCGCGGAAACGGCGCAGGATGTCGCCGCCGCGCAACGCTTGCGGTATAAAGTTTTCGTCGAGGAAATGGGTGCAAACGCCACCCCTGAAGAACACGCCGCGCGCCAAGAACGCGACGAATACGACCCTTATTTCGAACACCTGTTGTTGATTGACACCCAAGCCGAGGGTGACCCCCTCGACAAGGTCTGTGGCGTTTACCGCCTGATGCGCGGCAGCACGGCGCGGGCGGGGATAGGGTTCTACGGGGCGGCGGAATACGATCTGACGAAGCTGGAAAACCTGAAGCGTGAAACCTTGGAATTGGGGCGTTCCTGCATCGCAGAGGAACATCGCGGCGGGCTTGGCCTGCATATGATGTGGAACGGTTTGGGGCAGTATGTTGCCAAACACGATATCGGGGTGCTGTTCGGGGTTGCCAGTTTCCATAACGCTGACCCGGCTCCGATAGCGGAGGCGTTGTCTTACCTGCACCACAACCACCTCGCCCCGCCCGAATTGCGCGTCACGGCTTTGGCGGAGAACCGCGCCGAGATGAACCTGATGCCAGCTGATGAAATCGACAAACATCGCGCCATGCAGCTTATTCCGTCGCTTATCAAAGCCTACCTGCGCCTTGGCGGCTATATCGGTGAAGGCGCGTATGTGGACCATGATTTCAACACGGTCGATGTCTGCCTGATTATGGATACGCAAACCATGACCGAAAAGTACCGCGCGTTTTATGGCCGCAGAAGGGGCGCTTGATGGAGGAACGAGACGTCTTCATCCCTGCGCCCAAGTTCTACCACTGGCCGGGCATCGTGCTTCGCGCGGCGATTTTGGTGCTTGGCACGGCCATATTGATCTCGCTTTATCTGCTGTTCCACGCGATTGAAATCGTGCTGCCGCGCCTGAATGTAACCTCAATCATTGCCACCCTCTGGGGGCGGTTGGGGTTGTTTGTGTCGGGCCTCAAGCTAGAGGTCGTGGGAAAACACATGAAGCACGGCGGGGCGCTGGTGGCCAACCATTCCTCGTGGCTGGATATTTTTACGTTCCACAGTGCCGCACGCATATCGTTTGTCTCAAAGGCCGAGGTGAACAGTTGGCCCGTCATCGGGTTTCTGGCCCGCGTCACGGGTACGTTGTTTATCGAGCGCCGCGCATCCTTGGCCAAAAAGCACCAAGCCGCGCTGCTGGAACGCTTGAACCGCGGCGATAAACTTTGTTTCTTTCCCGAAGGGACCAGCACCGATGGGCGCCATGTTCTGGAATTCAAATCCACCCTGTTCAGCGTTTTTCACACACCTGAATTAATTGACCATGTCTGGGTCCAACCCGCGACGGTCACCTATTTCGCCCCAAGCGGTCAGGCAGAGGATTTTTACGGCTGGTGGGGGAGCATGGATTTCGCCCCGCACATCTTTGCAGTGCTGGCATATTCGCGCGGTGGCCGCGTGCGCGTGACGCTGCACGATCCGGTCAAGGCCAGCGATTTTGGCACCCGCAAGGAACTGGCGCGGTATTGCGAGGCGCAAGTGCGGGCCGGGTTTGCCAAGGATTTAGGAATCGCGGTTACCGAAGTTGCGCGGTGATGGCCTGAAGGGCGGCGACAGGGCCGTCCTCTGCGGCCCAGATTTCCGGCCCGACACACAGAAAATCAATGTGGTCTTTAACGGCGGCGATTGCCTCCGGTGTTGCGTTACCTTCGGCCACGACGGGCACTTCGATCATCTCTGACCACCACTGGAACAGGTCGGCCGTAGCGGTGGAACCATCCCCCAGCGCGCTATCCCCGATGGGACCAAACGATATGTAATCCGTACCGATTTCCGCCGCCGTCATGCCTGCGTGCTTGGAGCTGCCACAATACGCCCCGACAATCGCGTCATTGCCAAGTTCCTCGCGGGCTTCGCGGACATGGCGCGAGCTGCTAATCAAATGCACCCCGTCCAGACCGTGCGTCTTAACCATGCGATAATGATCGTCGATCACAATCGCCACATCGCGGGCATGACAGATTTCGCGCAACGTATCGGCGGCCTGCGAAAGTTCGCGCTCATCCGTGGTTTTTAGCGATATCCGCACGCAGATAACCGGCACGGCATCCAGTACGGSCTCCAACTGCGGGGCAAACTCCGTCAGATCAAAGCTTTGTGGTGTGGTCAGATAAATTTGTGCGGAATCGGTGTCAGACATGAATTAACCTCGGTGGGTAGGGTGCGCGGTTGCCCACGCACCGATTGTTTTAGCGCAGAACCGAACGACCAGCGTAAACGGCTGTTTCGCCCAGCTCTTCTTCAATACGGATAAGTTGGTTGTATTTCGCCAACCGATCAGACCGCGACAATGACCCCGTTTTGATCTGCCCACAGTTTGTGGCCACAGCCAAATCGGCAATCGTGGTGTCTTCGGTTTCGCCAGAGCGATGCGACATCACCGATGTATACCGCGCACGGTGCGCCATATCGACAGCTGTTAGGGTTTCCGTCAACGTGCCGATCTGGTTGACCTTCACAAGGATGGAGTTCGCCACGCCTTGCTCAATACCGTCAGCCAGACGTTCAGGGTTGGTCACAAACAGATCATCGCCCACCAACTGGCAGCGATCCCCGATCAGGTCGGTCAAGATTTTCCAGCCTGCCCAATCGTCTTCGTCCATGCCGTCCTCAATCGAGATAATCGGGTACGCATCCACCAGCGCCGCTAGATAAGCCGCATTTTCAGCCGATGACAATTTCTTGCCCTCGCCCTTCATGTTGTAAACGCCATCCTCGTAGTATTCCGAAGATGCACAATCGAGCGCGAGGTAAACCTCCTCGCCCGGTTTATATCCGGCCTTTTCGATGGACTTCATGATGAAATCCAGCGCGTCGGTAGTGCTTGAAAGGTTCGGCGCAAAGCCGCCCTCATCGCCGACACTGGTGTTGTGGCCAGCGGCAGAAAGTTCGGCCTTAAGCGTGTGGAAAATCTCGGCCCCCATGCGAATTGCTTCCGAGATGTTTTCGGCGGCCACAGGCATTATCATGAATTCTTGAATGTCGATCGGGTTATCGGCATGTTCACCACCATTGATGATGTTCATCATTGGCACGGGCAAAACACGGGCCGAAGTGCCACCGATATAGCGGTACAAAGGCATGCCAAGACTGTCAGCCGCCGCATGGGCCACCGCAAGCGAGACGCCCAGAATAGCGTTCGCCCCAAGGCGGGATTTATTCGGTGTGCCGTCCAGATCAATCAGGATAGCGTCAACTTCGACTTGTTGTGTGGCATCAAGGCCAACCAGCGCGTCATAAATCTCGCCGTTGACGGCATAAACTGCCTTTTGAACGCCCTTGCCGTTGTAGCGGGATTTGTCACCGTCGCGCAGTTCCACCGCTTCGTGTGCGCCAGTGGATGCACCGGATGGCACCGCGGCACGACCCATTGCGCCGTCTTCCAGCACAACATCGACTTCAATGGTCGGGTTGCCCCGGCTGTCAAGAATTTCGCGGGCGGTGATATCGAGAATTGCACTCATGGGTTTATTGTCCTGTTTGTCAAAATACGAAGGCCAAGGGCTGTGTATACCCCGGCCCGCCAATAAGGAAGGCCTATGCCTGTTTTCTTGCCTGCTGTTCCCGATAAATCGTGAAGAGGCCAGATCCAATAATGATACTTGCACCAACCAAGGTCCAGAAATCCAGCACCTCGTTAAATACAATCACCCCTAGCAGCATGGCAAATACCAGCCGAACATAGCGAAACGGGGTTACAACCGCCACTTCCCCCACCCGCATGGCCGCCACAATCATGTAATACCCCACCGGCCCAACGATGAGCGCCGCCGCAATATAATAGCTTTGAACCGTGTCGGGGAAAACGGCTGGCCCCTCAAACAGCATCATAAACAGGCCGGCGGGTACCACCACACCAAACCCGTAAGCCGAAAGCACCATACTGGTTACGCGCGATGGCATTGCCCGTGTTGCAAGGTCGCGGATAGAAAGGCCAATCACCCCTTGAACCGCAAAAAGCGAGGCTGGCTGAAACCCATCAAGTCCGGGGCGAATAACAATCATAACGCCGGAAAACCCGACAATAATCGCCAGCCAGCGGCGCCAACCCACGGTATGCCCCAAAAACAATGCGGCCCCCAATGCAACCGCCAAAGGGGTCGCTTGTAAAATGGCGGAAGCGCTGGAAAGCGGGGTCAAAACAACCGCCAGAACATAGCCGGACGTGCCCAGTATCTCGCCGAAATTACGCAGAAGAACAGCAGGTAAAAGCAGATCTTTCGTGAAAAGCCTATCGCCTTTTTGCCATGCGATAACCCCGAAAATTGCAAAACCGCCAACGCCGATAATGACCAGTATTTGCCCGGTTCCCATGCCTTCGGACAATATTTTGATAAACGTATCTTCTATTGCAAAAGCCGCCATTGCGCCCAGCATTAGTAGAATGCCGATCAGGTTTTCAGATTTTTCGCGCATATTGCCCCCAGTTTCAGTCGGAGGTCTTAGCTCGTTTCTTTAGAAACCGGAACCCCGTAAAGTTCCAGCTTGTGACCACGCAGTTCATACCCCAGTTTCTTCGCGATCTTTTCCTGCAACGCTTCGATTTCAGGGTCGACAAATTCAATCACCTGACCRGTGTTGATGTCGATCAGATGGTCGTGGTGTTCGCGCTCCGCATCCTCGTAGCGCGCSCGCCCGTCGCCAAATTCAAGGCGTTCCAGAATGCCGGTTTCCTCGAACAACTTCACAGTCCGGTAAACCGTGGCCAAAGAAATCCCATCGTCTACTTTACTGGCCCGCGCATATAATTCCTCGACGTCCGGATGGTCGTCGCTTTCCTGCAAGACCTGCGCCACAACACGCCTCTGGCCTGTCATCCGCAGACCGGCGGCCTCGCAGCGCGCAATGATCGTGTGGTTCCCCATAGATATTCCTTACAAAACCAAACCCGAGGGCGAAAGCCTCCAACTTCTCTTTTGCATAAATACTCGTTTCACTGCCGTTTCACAACAGCTCCTGCTCGCGGTTCAGGCGCTTGGCCAAGGGTGCGATTGTCAGGCCTTGGATGATGATGCTGAACAGCACAACAATATAGGTCGTGGTCAGGATTATCGGTTTCCACTCGCTATCCGGCAAGCTTAGCGCCAGTGCTACGGAAATGCCGCCCTTCAGGCCGCCCCATGTCATGATCGGTATCACATCGCGGCGAAACTTGCGCCAGCGTGACATTAGCAAAACCGGCACGCTAACCGCAGCCAAGCGCGCGACCAGCGACAAGGCGATGCCCCCTATGCCTGCCCAGATCGCATCGACATTAAACGCCACGGCAAACACTTCGACCCCGATCAACAGGAACAACACGGCGTTCAATATCTCGTCGATCAGTTCCCAAAACGCGTTAACATATTCGCGGGTCTGCTTGCTCATGCCGTGTTTGGTGCCAACGTCACCAATAAACAGCCCTGCAACCACCGCCATGATCGGGCCGGAGAAGTGCAGATAGATAGCCAGTTCATAGCCACCAAAGGCCAAGCCCAGCGTCAGCAACACCTCAAGCGGGTAATCATCAATCCTTTTCATAAGCTGAAACGTCATCCAGCCAAGGAACGCACCCAGCGCCGCCCCGCCGAGGGCCTCTTTTCCGAACAGCCCCAGCACCCCGGCCAGACCTTGGGCGTGTGCATCGGGAGATGGCCACGCCAGACCGACAAGCAGCAGGAAAACCACATAGCCGACACCGTCGTTAAAAAGACTTTCGCCCGCGATCTGGGTTTCCAGCGATTTGCGAAGGTTCGCCGCGCGTAACACCCCCAGAACCGCGACCGGATCGGTGGGGGAAATCAGCGCGCCAAACACCAGCGCCACCAGTATCGGCGCGCCCACCAGCCACGCGAAACCAAAACCGGCAATGGCCGTGGAAATCGCAATACCCAGCGTTGCCATCAACGCCACAGTCCACGCCTGCTCGCGCAAATCCTCGATCTTCACGTGCAGCGCACCCGCAAACAGCAGCAATCCCAACATGCCTTCCAGCAAGGCGCCCGAAAACTCGATCCCCTCGACAACGCCGCGAATATTCTCCGTGATTCCGATGGCGGGCCAAATCAAGTCGATCCCCATCATCGCCAAGGAGGCCAGCAACGCCACAACCAGAATGCCGATAGAAGAGGGCAGCCGCAAAAAGAAATAATTGATAGCCCCGAAAGCGCCAGCCAATACGATCAACAGCGAAGTGATTTGCAAGAAATTCATAACGTCCCCTTTTTTGGGATTGATACCACAGGGTGCAAGAAAGGGAAGGGTAGTGGGATGTTCAGGAGCGAGTGACATCCGACGTTGAGGGTTTTGGCCAGTTGAATAAATTAGGCGGAGGTCCGTTTTGAGCCCACTCTGCCGAATTATTGCATTGCGGCGAACGGCGCCTTCCAAGGTTCACTAGAGCTTTATACCTTTAGTGGAAACTTTGACATGATATGTTATCCTCGGGAGGCTGCCGAACACACGGCAGAGGAGGGATACAAATGAGTGTTATCGACGAAATTATGCAGCGGGAAACCGCGGTATGGATAAACGGTCAGATCAATGAACTCCCTGATCGCGCAAAGTTTCGCGCATCAAGCGCGCTTCGTTCCTTGCAGTGGGCAAACGATATTTATGAATCTGGCATGCCTATTCCAGCCTGCTTTTGTGCGCTTCATGCAACTGAAGAAGCAGTCTCTGCCTTCATATCCTGCGCAAAAGTATGTGGTTATAGCGGCGCAAAAATGATCAACATTAAAGATCATGCGGCTAAGGCTACAGTATCACTGATGGCGCAAAAGGTTTCAGGTATGCTACTCCAGTATAAAGTGGCGGTTGGGTTCGATCCCAGAACCGACGCACTTGCTGTACGATATGCATTAGATGGTAAAACCCTCTTCAATGAGGCTTCAACGAAGCTTTTCCATTTCCACGATGGTCAAGGGAGTATTCGGCCAGACTTCTACGAGGAACTGGTCAATATGTTCGGTGACGTCGATGAATTGAAAGCAGCTGTTAAAATAGGGCAAGAAGCACGGAATGAAATATTTTACGCGACGAGTGCGGGCTATCCAACTGGGTTCAATAAGCCCGAAGAATCACTTGGTAGAGAGTGTCAAATTTCGCTTGGGCTGATCTGGGCGGCCCTTGATATGAAGGCAAATGAAAATGAACTAATTCCCTTTATCGTACAGGCGCTGCAAACCGCCAATATCGTCATTGCCGAACTGAAAAAGAAGTAGAGTAAATGCTAAAGTTGCCATAGGTGTGACCGCATCAAACGGCGGCTTTGTCCGCATGCCAGACTTTGGTCAGTCACCCAGTTTGTCCCGCCGTATAAACCTCAAACACCACGAAAAAAGCCCACACGGGTTAGGTGCGGGCTTATCTATTGATCAATAGTGTATCAGTTTGGCTGCTACCGCGTTACTCGGCAGGCGGCGGTGCAGTTGGCGCATCCGTCGCAGACGGCGGTGTCAGGATCGCGTCCGTCAGATCAGGTGTCAGGATTGTTGTTGGGGCCGGACCATCAAGGCCAAGACGATCCAGAACCGAGCCTTCGCCAGCGTTTTTCGCGGCAATCACTGTTAGGGTCAGGCTTGTGATCAGAAAACCAATCGCCAAGATCCATGTTAGCTTGGTCATGGCGTTGGCTGCCGCGCGACCAGCCGTTGCGCCGTCGCCGCCGCCACCCATACCAAGGCCACCGCCCTCGGAGCGTTGCAGCAGTACTGTGCCAATCAAGGCGAGAGTCAGGATCAGGTGGATGGACAGGACGATATTTTCCATAAGGCGCGTCTCTTTTCAGGTTATCACAAGTTCGCGAAGCGAAGATCGGCATCTTCTACCGAAGAAGACGGGGGTTGTCGAATAGAAATCTGCGTCAGCGGGCCAGCGCAGAGGTTTAGGGTTTTATCACTCCGCCGCGTGCGACGGTGTGGCTTGGACTTCTTGCAGGTCAGGTAGCTGTTGTTCCCAATTAATCTCGAACGCCTTGGCGTTGCGGGCCGCGCGTTTTAGGCGCAGGTCGCGGCGGGCGGGGTGATCGCGCGGCAACAAGATGACCGCCAGCATGGCTTTGAAAGAATACGCCCCGTTGGCGATCCATATCCGCAAGGCCAGCAGCGCGGGCGTTACGATCAGCGTCAACATGGTGGCAAAGCCAAGGCCAAAGACCACGGCCGTGGCCAGTTGTTTCCACCAAAGCGAGGTTGGCGTGTTGAACGAATAGCCACCGTTAATGAAATCAAGCGACAGGCCGAACATCATCGGGGCCAGTCCTGCCATTGTCGTGATCGTCGTCAGCAGTACGGGGCGGATACGGGCTTGCGCGGTGCGCGGGATCGCCTCAAGCTTCGGCATGAATTTGGAATATTCCTGATAGGTGTCGATCAGAACAATGTTGTTGTTCACCACGATCCCCGCCAAGGCCACAATCCCCGTACCCGTCATAATGACGGAGAAAGCTTGCCCCATCACCATCATCCCCACCAGCACGCCGGCGGTGGACAGGATTACGGCGATTAGCACCAGCACGGCGTTATAGAAGGAATTGAACTGCGCCAGCAGGATGATGAACATCAATGCCATCGCCGCCACGCCAGCCCCCGCAAGGAAGGCCATGGATTCGGCTTGATCCTCCGCATCGCCAGTGAATTCCCAGTTAACCGAGGCAGGCAGCGGGTTTTCGGTTTCCAGCCACTCGGTTATTTCAGCAACCTTTTCGTTGACGTTTACGCCCTCCGCGACACCGGCTTTGATGTCAAAGAACCGTTCGGTGTTAACGCGGTTGATTTGGCCAACTTTCGGTACGGCCTCGCGCGTCACAAAATTCGATAAGGGAACGAGGCCTTGGGGCGTGCGAACGCGCAGCGTGTCAATCGTTGATAGCACGCGGTCGCCTTCGGGGAAGCGCACACGAATGGCGACCTCGTCATCCGAGGAATCCGTGCGCATCGTGCCAAGCTGCAAGCCGCGCGTCACAAGCTGGATCATGCCACCAACACTGGCCACATCGGTGCCGTATCGGCCCGCCTGTTGCACATCGACGTTGATCTGCCAGTCGATACCGGGAAGGGGMAGGGTGTCATCCACGCCGGTCAAACCCTCGACCGTATCGAAATACGCACGTGCCGTGGCCGTAGCCGTCAGCATGTCATCCCAATCCGTGCCGGTAATCCGCAGCTTCACAGGTTTAGCCGAGGCAGGCCCCATCGTTTGTTCCAGAATTTCGACCTGAATGCCGGGCAGGGCCTGCATTGCGTCAATCGCTTGTTGCAAAATATACTTGCCTTTGCCCTCCGGTCCCCAAGCGTCGCGGATGTCCCACGAGACCAGCTCGATTTGGACCTGCCCGACGGAATCACCGGGTGATACCGCACCGCCTGTGTTCTGGCTCAACCCGCCGCCGCCGCCAAAGGCGAAGATGGACTCAACGCCGCGAATGCTTCTTACAGCGTTTTCGACCTCGCGGACCATGCGGTCCTTTTCTTCAAGCGACAGGTTTCCGCGCGCACGAACATAGGCAATAGCGCGTTCGGGTTCGGTCTGAACGAAGAACTCAACCCCTTTGCCCTTGGCTTGGAATGTCACAAAAATACCAGCGACCAGTGCGGCAGTCAGTACTAGTGAGACCACTGGCATAATCGGATTGCCGGAAATAAAGTTGATGAAATGCCCGAACCACGTGCGCTTGTGTCCGGCATCTTTGACGGGTTCGATTTTGCGTGATTTCAACGCCCCGATCGTGACCGAAATCATCATCATCGCAGCGGCGGTTATAGCAGCCCCTGCAATCAGGTTGAACACAAGGGTGATATATATACCCGCCACCAGCCCTGCGAATGCGGCTATTGTCAGCACAAGGCGGGTGATAATGTTGAGGGGGTGCAACGCCTTGGCCCAGCGTTCCAGCTTGCCCGAAATGCGTCCGGCCAAACCACCGACAACAGGTAGGAAGATCAGCGCCACGACCAACGAGGCCGACAGCACGAAGATCAGCGTTAGCGGCAGGTTGCGCATGAACTGCCCCGGAATTCCGGGCCAGAACAACATCGGCATAAACGCACAAAGTGTTGTCGCGGTGGACGATACAATCGGCCAGAACATCCGTGTTGCCGCGGCATTGTACGCTCGCATCGGCCCTACGCCTGCCTTGATTTGTTTGTCGGCGTATTCCACCACCACAATCGCACCGTCAACCAGCATACCTACGGCCAAAATCAGGCCAAACATCACGATGTTGGAAATGGATATGCCGAACACCGACAGCATCGCAAACGTCAGCAAAAACGAGGTGGGAATGGCAAAGCCAACCAGCAACGCCGACTGAATGCCAAGCGAGGCCAGCACCACGATCATCACCAGCGCAATCGCCGTCAGAACCGAGGCCTCAAGCTGGCTAACCATGTCTTTAACATTAACCGAGTTGTCCATCGAGATGTCGACCGTCACCGCTTGGGCCAGATCGGCAGGCCATGCTGCGGTGTATTCATCCACCGCAGCGCGAATTTCTTCGACCGTGCTAATCAGGTTTTCGCCTTTGCGTTTAACAATCTGCAAGGCCACCGTGGTTTCGCCGTTATAGCGTGCGGTACCTTGGCGGTCTTCAAATGTCAGGCGAATGTCGGCCAATTGCCCGAGTGTCACTACACTGTCACCGTTACGTTTTACAGGCAGGCCATAAACGTCTTGCGGTTCATCAAAAGCCGAAGGGATCTTGATGGAATAGGTGCCGGAGCCAACCGTAACCTCGCCCGCCGCGATTAGACGGTTATTGTTTTGAACGACCGCCAGTAGTTCCCCCGCGGTGACGTTGTAGGCTTCCATTTTCAACGGGTCGATCAGGACCTCTAACATCTCGTCGCGCTGACCGGATATGTTTGCCTCCAACACCCCGGATATGCTCTCGACTTCGGATTGCAAATCCTTGGCCACTCGCAACATGGTGCGTTCAGGGATATTGCCGGAAAGGGAGATAACCAACACAGGGAATTCCGAGAAATTCACCTCGTTAATCGAATATTGCCCGACATCTTCGGGTAAGGAGGATGCGGCGGTAGACATCTTGTCTCGCACGTCGGCCAGTGTGGCCGCGCGGTCCCAGTCCAGCTCGAATTCCAACGCGATTCCGGCGTAGTTTTCAGACGCCGTGGCAGACAGGCGTTTCAGGCCAGTCACATCGGTCAGGATGGTTTCCAGCGGGCGCACCAGAAGCTTCTCGGAATCCTCGGCGGAAATACCGGGGTAGGGCACGGATATGAACAGGAACGGCACGGAGATATCCGGCTCGCCCTCTTTGGGGAGGTTGGCATAGGAATAAACGCCAGCAACGACCGACAAGACGATCAGCGCCATGATCATGCGGGCATTGTCGGTTGCCCATGTGACCAGGCCCTTCATTACTCGGCCCCCTCGATGGTCGCGTCGATTTCGCTGCCATCAATGGTAAATTCTAACCCCACGGTGATAACGTCAACGGTTTCCGGTAAGCCTGCCAGCCAGATGCCCTCGGGACCGTCCCGCAGGATGGTAACGGGCATAAAGCGTGCAACGCCGTTGTCGGCAACCCGAACCCCCAGCGTGCCGTTTGTATTCAGTGTCAGGACGTGTTGGGGCAACAAATGCCCTTTTTCACCTTCCAGCGCGATGCCGATTTCGGCGGTTTCGCCGTCACGGATCGACAGGTCGGCATTATCAACCGTGATTTCGACACGGAAAGTACGCGTGATCGGATCGGAGGACCGCGACAAGAACGTCACCGTCCCAAGCACACGTTTGCCCGATACCAGATCGGCCCCCGCGAATGCGCCGAGTTCGATTTTGCTGATGTCGGTTTCCGTGGCAAAGCCCACCAGTTTCACGGTGCTAAGATCAATGATCGTGGCACACAGACCGCCCGGTTGCATCAAGGAACCAAGTTCCGCACTGTCGGTTTCCAGCAGGCCTGCGAAAGGTGCGCGAATTTCCAGACGGCTGATTTCCTGTTCGATTTGCAGCACGCCGGCCTGTGCAGCTTGCAATCCGGCTTCGCGGGCAATCACGGCGGTTTCAGGGCCAAAGCCACGGGCAGCCAGATCGGCAGCATTGGTGGCGTTGATCTTCGCATCCGCCATCCGCGCTTGGGCTTCGGCCAGTTGCGCGGCCCGAACACCTGGATCAAGCGAACACAAAAGCTGACCCTGTTCAACGGCGGCCCCTTTACGAAGCGGTTCGGATATAACCAAGCCGGATGTCTGGGCGCGAACATCAACACGCCGCGCAGCTTCGGTGCGACCCCGCAGGATTATCCCGCTTTGAACGTCTTGTGCTACGGAATGCAGGGCCACCACGGAAACGGCATCGGCACGCGCGACGGTTTCTTCAACTACCGCCACTTCGGCCTCTTCACTGGCGGAAAGCGACTTCAAGAAATCACGCTCCATAACAAAGAAGTAGATCGCAATCGCAACAGCGATAGACACAAGTATCGGAAATAACCGCATTGAAAGCTCCAGCAGAGGGCGCGAAATAGCGCAAAAGCATATCCCCGACTAAATATGGATGCTTTGGTGGTAACGCAAGGCGTGACGATACCGTGTGCATGAATACTGGCGGTTTACCTAACGATACATTCCCGAAATGCCGATTTTGTGATGCGATCGGCGAAATTTCGGCAGCTTTAACCTTTTCGCAGGTTTTGGCATTGGCAATTGCCGCTGCAAGCCGCTAGGGTTTGGCCAACAAAAATACGGAGAAGAGAATTGAGCGAGACTGATTCCTTTATCGAAGAGGTATCCGGCGAGGTACGCCGCGATAAGCTGTTTGGATTTTTCAAGAAATATCTGTGGGTTTTCATAGCCATCGTGATTTTCATCGTTGGCGGTGCTGCCGTAAACGAATATCTGAAAGCCAAGAGAGAAACCGATGCACAAGCCGTAGGCGAAGCATTGTTAGCCGCCCAAGCTGCCAATGATGCGGGGGCTTTTGCCGCTGTGGCCGCGAACGGCGGGGGTGCCAAGGTTTTGGCCAAACTGGATCAGGCGGCGGTGTTGGCCTTTGAAGGCCAAGCGGGTGCGGCGGCGACTATTCTTAATGAAATATCAACGGATGGCGATGTGCTGCCGGTCTATCGCGATTTGGCGTTACTCAAATCCATAATGGTTAACGGCGAGAATATGAGCGCGGCTGATCTGGACAGTGCTTTCGCGGGTCTTACCTCCGACGGTGCGCCGTTCCGTCTGTTGGCGATTGAACAGCGGGCGATTGTGAACCTGCGCAACGGGGACACGGAAGCCGCCCTAAGTGACCTTGGCGAAATCATGGTCGATACAAACACAACACAAGACTTGCGCACACGCGCGCAGGAATTGGCAATATCTTTGGGTGGCGAGATTGTCACTCCGCAGTCCGGCGGTTAATATCCGCAGGCAGTACTGTAACTTGGTTGAACGAGGCATACGAGTATGGGTTATTTGCGAGTTTCAATTGGTCGTATAGGGCGCATCAGCGCCTTGGCTCTGACTTTGGGCGTGGTGGCGGCTTGTAGCGGTTCTGACAAACCTTTAACAGGCCAGCGCTTTGCGATTGGGGCCGCGGATGCAACGGCTGTGGAAAATGTTGTCGCCAGCATCCGTCTGCCACGTGCGGTATCGAATGCGGAATGGACGAACGTGAACGGCTCGGCCCAGCATAAAATCGGCCACGTTGCCTTCGCCAATGCCCCCACACTTCGCTGGTCAACCGATATAGGCACCGGCGTTGGGCGCGACACCCGCATCACCTCCAGCCCTGTGGCGGGTGGCGGCCTTGTCTACACTATGGACGGCAGCAGCACCCTTTCAGCCCTTTCAAGCGACGGTGCAGTGGCGTGGTCGCTGGACCTGACCCCTGTGGGCGAAACATCCGATGACGGGGCAGGTGGCGGCGTAAGCTATACCAACGGCGTGCTTTACGCTGGCACTGGCTTTGGCGAGTTGTTGGCCATCAACGCCGCCTCCGGCACAATCCTTTGGCGCCGGATGTTCGAAGCCGCGATACGTTCCACGCCCACATCTGACGGGCGCACCGTTTTCGTCGTTACACGCGGTGACGTGGCTTATGCGATTGATGCAAAAAACGGCGCACTTGAATGGATGCAACGTGGGGCCACATCTTCGACCGGCGGCATTGAAGGGGGCGCAAGCCCTGCGATCAGCGGCGGCCAACTCGTCTTGCCGTTCTCCTCTGGCGAAATTATCGCGGTGCGTGCCAGCACGGGCGAGTTGCGTTGGCAAGAAGGGATAACTGGCGCGCGCGCCGGAACCACGCTGGCGTTTATCGGCGATATTTCTGGCGATCCGGTGATTGATGGCAACAGCGTTTACGCATCGAACCTTGCAGGGCAGACGGTTAAATTGAACCTGACAAGCGGCGCGCGAAGCTGGACTTTGGGCGTTGGCGCATCTGATGCGGTTTGGCCTGTCGGTGGCTCGGTGTTCCTTGTTTCGGACCGCGCGCAACTGATGCGCGTGAATGCTGGCAACGGGTCTGTGATCTGGTCGCAGCAATTGCCGCAATACGGAAAACCTGAAAAACGCGATGACATGATCCGCTATTATGGCCCCGTTCTGGCGGGTGGCTTGATGTGGGTTGCAGGGCGCGATGGGCAATTGCGCGGGTTCGAACTGGAGGGTGGGCAACAGGTAACGTCGGTTGAAATCCCCGGCGGTGCGGCGGCAGCCCCGATTGTGGTGGCAGGTGTTATGTACATCCTGTCGCTGGACGGTGAATTGCACGCTTTCCAATAGGATCAAATAGGTCTAAGAGGCATTCAAGCGGGGTTTAGCCTCGCTGTTTGCGTTTCTCATAGGTGAAATTATGTCGTTTACATTGGCAATCGTCGGGCGTCCGAACGTCGGGAAATCTACACTGTTTAACCGTCTGGTTAGGCAAAAACTGGCGTTGGTCGATGACACGCCGGGGGTTACGCGTGACCTTCGCGAAGGCGATGCCAAGCTGGGTGATCTACGGTTTACCGTGATTGACACGGCTGGCCTGGAAGAAGCCACCGACGAAAGCCTGCAAGGGCGGATGCGGGCGCTGACCGAACGCGCGATTGATATGGCTGACATTTGCCTGTTCGTGATTGATGGCCGCGTCGGCGTGACCACGGCCGATCAGGTTCTAGCCGGAATTTTGCGTAAAAACGCAGGTCGCGTAATTTTATGTGTGAACAAAGCCGAAGGCAAAGCGGCGGATGAAGGGTTTTACGACGCGTATAACCTCGGCCTTGGCGAACCCTTGCGCCTGTCCGCTGAACACGGCGAGGGCATGGATGAACTTTACCACATCCTGCGCCCCATCGACGAAGAATTCAGCGAAGTGTCTTACGAGGCGATCACCGATGTGGACGTGTCCGACGATGTGGACGAAGACGGCATGGCCGAACTTGTCCCCGAAGGCCGCCCGTTGCAAATCGCCGTGGTGGGCCGCCCGAATGCGGGTAAATCCACGCTGATCAATAAAATTCTGGGCGAGGAGCGTTTGCTGACTGGCCCCGAAGCCGGCATCACCCGCGATGCAATTTCCGTGAACACCGACTGGGAAGACCGTCCGTTCCGTATTTTTGACACGGCGGGCATGCGCAAAAAGGCCAAGGTGCAGGCCAAGCTGGAAAAACTGTCGGTTTCCGACGGCCTGCGCGCCGTGCGGTTTGCCGAGGTCGTTGTGGTGCTGCTGGACGCTGCCATTCCGTTTGAGCAACAGGATTTGCGGATAGCCGATCTGGCCGAACGCGAAGGCCGCGCTGTGGTTGTGGCGGTGAACAAATGGGATTTGGAGGATAACAAATCCGAGAAACTCAAAATGCTACGCGAGGAATTCACCCGCTTGCTGCCGCAACTTCGCGGCGCACCGATGGTTATGGTTTCCGCGAAAACCGGCAAAGGGCTGGACCGCCTGCACGCCGCGATTATTTCGGCTTACGATGTGTGGAACACGCGTATTTCAACCGCCAAGCTGAACCGCTGGCTGGCCGTACAAATCGACAGCCATCCCCCCCCCGCGCCTGCGGGCCGCCGCATCAAAATGCGCTACATGACCCAAGTCAAAACCCGCCCGCCGACATTCGTGGTGTTCACATCCGTACCCGACAAAGTGCCAGCGGCCTATACGCGGTTCTTGGTTAACGGTATGCGGCGTGATTTCGATATGCCCGGATCGCCCATCCGGTTGTTCCTGCGTGCCAGTGACAACCCTTATGCGGCCAAGGCGAAGAAACGCAAAATCCATTAGGAAGCGCGTTTTCTCCACGCATAATTTACATAACCAGCGATTACGATCCAGACGCCGCTACGCAAGATCATCGCACCCACGGTGCGCTGTTCGTATGCGCCACCGTTCATGATTAATATGCCAAGCAGGGCGAAGACCAAAAGAGTTGCCCCCGCGATTGCAGTCGAAAGTTTAATGCCACATTTTTGCCAGCGGACAAGCCAGACGCCTGCGCGGATATAGGCGAACCCGATCAGGAAATTGAACCACAGGACAAAGCCAACGATATTTCCTGCAGCGGCACGGGCCTTACCATCAATAAACAAGGTGCTGCCGCCAGAATATAGCGTCAGGACACCAAATAATATGGCGACTACACCGAGAACTTTAACGGCCAAAGGGGCCTTTTCTATTTCACATGTCATAATGGATCTCCTTTTCACAAGTGAGTATTCGCTAACATAGTGCGGGTCAAGCTGTTTAAGAATTTCCTTGACCGCAGAAGTGCGCAAGAACACTGTTTCCTTTATTGGATAGCAGTGGTAAATTTACCAACTGGTAAAGTATTTAGGAGACGTCATGGATACCCCTTGGAAAGAAGCTGCCGAAGTTATCAAAAACCGCGCCGGAAGTGACGCGCCCGTCGCAGGTATTGTGCTTGGCTCGGGTCTTGGAACTTTGGCGCAGGATATTGAGGGGGCAGTCACCATTCCGTTCGACGATCTGCCGGGGTTCCCGATCTCCACCGTCTCCGGGCATGCCGGATCGATCATGGTTGGCCAATTGCGCGGCAAGCGGGTGGTGCTGCTGGCGGGGCGATCCCATTATTATGAACGCGGCGACGCGGCKGCGATGTCRGYTCCGGTGCGCACGTTGGCCGAACTGGGGATCGGCGTTATGGCATTGTCTAATGCGGCGGGTTCCACGGATCGGCACATGGGGCCGGGGTCGTTGATGGCGTTGAACGACCACATCAACTTTTCGGGGCGTGATCCGCTGATCGGCTGGCCCTCGGACGATCGGTTTATTGATATGTCGAACGCCTATGACCCCGCGCTGCGCGCCATTTTGCACCGTGTTGCCGGCGCACAAGGCACGAAACTGAACGAGGGGGTTTACGCGTGGTTTTCCGGCCCTTCCTTCGAAACCCCTGCGGAAATTCGCGCGATTACCATGTTGGGCGCGAATGCGGTGGGKATGTCTACCGTGCCGGAAACSATTTTGGCRCGGCACGCWGGYATGCGGGTGGCGGCGGTTTCCGTYATCACCAAYTTCGCGGCAGGCATGCAGGCCGAGGCGTTATCCCACGATCAAACCAARCGCGAATCYGCGTTGGCGGCRGAYAGTTTCAAAAACCTTATCGCCGGATTTATAGAGGCATTAGAYTRATGTTAGCACAAGAAATTATCCGCAAAAAACGYGACGGCGAGGTGCTGGACGCSGCCGAKCTGCAATTCCTGATGCGCGGCTTGGTGGATGGYAARGTTTCCAACGCCCAAGCGGCGGCCTTTGCGATGTCGGTCTATTTCAACGGTATGGAAATAGACGAGCGCRTCGCTTTGACGGTTGCCATGCGCGACACTGGCGATGTTCTGACGTGGGATCTGGACGGCCCCGTGGTTGATAAGCATTCCACTGGTGGGGTTGGCGATAACGTGTCCTTGGTGCTGGCCCCTGCGCTGGCGGCGTGCGGAGTTTATGTGCCGATGATTTCGGGGCGCGGGCTTGGCCATACGGGCGGGACGCTGGACAAATTTGACTCCATTCCGGGGTATCAGACGCAGCCGGACGTGGATTTGTTGCGTAAAGTCACGAAGGATGTAGGCTGTGCGATCATCGGTCAGACGGGCGATATCGCGCCTGCGGACAAGATTTTGTATGGTATTCGCGATGTCACCGCCACGGTGGAATCGGTTGACCTGATCACCGCCTCCATCCTTTCCAAAAAGCTGGCGGCAGGGCTGGATGCGCTGGTGCTGGATGTGAAATGCGGCAACGGCGCGTTTATGGCCACGCCGAATGACGCGCGCGAATTGGCGCAAAGTCTGGTGAAAGTGGCGAATGGTGCGGGGTGCAAGACCTCGGCTATTATGACCGACATGAACGAACCTTTGGCCAGCGCGGCTGGCAACGCCGTTGAAGTTCGCAACGCGGTGGATTTCCTGACAGGCACCCATATCGACAACCGTTTGTGGGATGTGACCTCCGATCTTGGTGCAGAAATTCTGGTGTTGGCGGGTGTCGTGCCAAATCTTGGGCAGGGGCGTGACCGGATTAGTGCGGCCTTCACCTCTGGCGAGGCGGTTGAACGCTTCGCGGCGATGGTTGCGGGGCTTGGTGGCCCTGTTGATTTTGTCGACAACATGCTGAAATACCTGCCAGCCGCCCCTGTGGTGCGCGAGGTTTTCGCCAAAACAGACGGTTTCGTGCGGGCAATTGAAACACGCGATATTGGTATGGCGGTGATTGAATTGGGCGGGGGGCGTCGGGTATCAAGTGATACGATTGACCATTCCGTCGGGTTTAGCGACCTTGCAGGTGTGTGTCAGATGGTTGACCGCGAAGAACCAATCGGCGTGGTGCATGCCTTAAACGAGGATCAAGCGGATGCCGCTGCTGCCGCCTTGCAAGACGCGATGACAATAAGCGATACTGCCCCGATGAGCAGGCCGCTAATTCGGGAACATATTGAACCATGAGTGTAATTAAACGAAACCCCGGCATGGAGCTGGACCTCGATTGGGTTCTGTCAGTCAAGGCCAACCGATCAGCGATTGAACGGCGCGCCGCGACGATTGGCACGCGTAGGTCGGTGAAAAAGGAATGGCAAGCGGCGTGGTTGCTGAAGGCGGTTTCGGTGATCGACCTGACCACATTGTCAGGCGATGACACCCGCGCGCGGGTGCGCCGTTTGTGTGCGAAGGCGCGCCAACCTGTTCGCCAAGATATTCTTGAGGCGCTGGGCATGGGGGATGCAAACCTGACCACCGGCGCGATTTGTGTTTATCACGAAATGATCGAAACCGCGGTGGAGGCCTTGGAAGGTTCCGGTATTCCGGTTGCCGCCGTTTCCACAGGGTTTCCGGCAGGGCTTTCGCCGTTTCACCTCCGCATCCGCGAGATCGAGGAATCCGTGAAAGTAGGCGCCAAGGAAATCGACATCGTGATTTCGCGCCGTCATGTGCTGGAAGGCAATTGGCAAGCGCTTTATGACGAGACGCGAGAGATGCGGGCGGCCTGTGGCGACGCGCATATGAAGGCGATCCTTGCCACGGGGGAATTGGGCAGTCTGCGAAATGTCGCGCGGGCTTCTATGGTGGCGATGATGGGCGGAGCGGATTTCATCAAGACCTCCACTGGTAAAGAAAGCGTTAACGCGACGCTGCCGGTAAGCCTTGTGATGATCCGCGCGTTGCGGGATTACGGCGATAAAACTGGCTTTCAGATCGGCTATAAACCGGCGGGCGGGGTTAGCAAGGCCAAGGATTCCTTGAATTACCTGATGCTGATGAACGAAGAATTGGGCCGCGAGTGGCTGGAACCGGAGCTGTTCCGCTTCGGGGCCTCAAGCCTGCTGGGCGATATTGAACGGCAGTTGGAACATTTTGTAACGGGTCGATATTCGGCCAGCTTCCGCCATGCGATGGGATAGGCTATGACTGTGAAAGAGATTTTTGAAACCATGGAATATGGACCCGCATCTGAAAGCGCCGCCGAGGCCAATAAGTGGCTGGACGCGCACGCGCGCAAATTCGGACATTTCATAAATGGCGAATTCGTTGAAGGTGCGACGCATTTCCAGACGAAAAACCCTGCCGATGGCGAGTTTCTGGCCGACATTACCGATGGGTCTGCGGCTGATGTAGATGCTGCCGTTAAGGCCGCGCGCAAGGCGCAGGCTGGTTGGGCGAAACTTGGCGGGCATGGTCGCGCGAAATACCTTTATGCAATCGCGCGGTTGGTGAACAAACACGCACGGCTGTTCGCGGTGTTGGAAACGTTAGACAACGGCAAACCGATCCGCGAAAGCCGTGATATCGACATTCCACTGGTCATCCGCCATTTCTATCACAACGCCGGATGGGCGCAGCTGATGGACGAGGAATTACCGGGGTACGAGGCCATGGGCGTTGCCGGGCAGGTGATTCCGTGGAACTTCCCGATGCTGATGCTGGCGTGGAAAATTGCGCCGGCGATTGCGATGGGTAACACGGTGGTGCTGAAGCCTGCGGAATACACCAGCCTGACCGCGCTGTTGTTCGCTGAAATCTGTGTTGAGGCGGGGCTGCCCAAGGGTGTCGTGAATATCGTCACAGGCGAAGGCGCGACGGGGGCGGCGATTACCGAACATCCCGATATCGACAAGGTAGCCTTTACGGGTTCTACCGAAGTTGGGCGGATTATTCGGAATGCGACTGCGGGTTCTGGCAAGAAACTGACGTTGGAACTGGGCGGGAAATCCCCGATTATCGTCTTTGATGACGCTGATCTGGATAGCGCCGTTGAAGGCGTGGTTGATGCGATCTGGTTYAATCARGGGCAGGTTTGCTGTGCGGGTTCGCGSCTKTTGATGCAAGAAGGCATTGCCGATCAGTTTATTGCCAAGTTGACRGCGCGTATGGCGAAGCTGCGGATTGGTAATCCGCTGGATAAATGYATCGACATTGGCGCGATYGTGGAYCCTGTGCAGATGGAYACCGTGGCGGCGATGGTCGCCAAAGGCGTGGCCGAGGGGGCGACGTTGATYCAGCCGGAAATYWCSATGCCGAACGGCGGCTGTTAYTTCCGCCCGACGTTGYTGRCGGAYGTGGATACYGCCGCGACCGTGATGCAGGAGGAAATCTTCGGGCCGGTTCTGGTGTCCACGACCTTCCGCACACCGGCGGAGGCTATTGCCTTGGCAAACAACACAAAATACGGGTTGGCGGCCAGTATCTGGACTGAAAATATCAATCTGGCTTACGAGGTTGCACCCAAGGTTAAGGCAGGTGTTATCTGGATTAACTGTACCAACCAGTTCGATGCGGCGGCGGGATTTGGCGGCTATCGCGAAAGCGGTTTTGGCCGCGAGGGTGGTAAGGAAGGCCTGTTCGAGTACGTTAAACCAAGTTTTCTGAAAGGGTTAAAACCCTTTGTTAGCAAACACCCCGTAGCGTCGGGCGAAGTATTGATGGAAACGATCGACCGCACACCGAAGATGTATGTGGGTGGCAAGCAGGCGCGCCCTGACAGTGGCTACGCAACGCCGGTTCTATCCGCCAAGGGTGCATTGATTGGGCATGTTGGTACTGGCAGCCGTAAGGACATTCGCAACGCTGTCGAGGCGGCGACGGGGGCTGCTGGCTGGGCCGGTGCGTCAGGGCATAATCGGGCGCAGGTGATGTATTTCATCGCTGAAAACCTGTCGGCGCGCGCTGGCGAGTTTGCGGACCGGATCAGCGCGATGACGGGCGCGAATAAGGGTAAGGCTAGTGCGGAGGTCGAAGCCTCGGTCGCGCGATTGTTCTCTTATGCGGCATGGGCGGATAAGTTTGACGGTGCGGTGCATAGCGTGCCGATGCGCGGTGTGGCGATGGCCATGCATGAACCCGTGGGCCTGATGGGGATTATTTGCCCTGATGAGGCACCATTGTTGGGGATGATTTCCCTGATCGGGCCAGCCATGGCGATGGGTAATCGCTGTGTGGTTGTGCCGTCTGAAAGCCATCCGTTAAGTGCGACGGATTTCTATCAGGTGCTGGATACGTCCGATGTGCCGGGGGGCGTGGTGAATTTTGTCACGGGGCCGCAAGATGAATTGGCCAAGACCTTGGCGGATCATTACGCCATCGATTCCGTTTGGCATTTTGGCAGTGCAGCGGGCGCGAGGTTGGTCGAGGCGGCCTCGGCCGCGAACCTGAAACGCACGTGGACATCGGGCGGTTTGGCGCGTGACTGGTATGACAACAAGCAAGGCGAGGGGCGTGAATTTTTGCGCCATGCGACCGAGGTAAAGAACATCTGGACGCCTTACGGGGAATAATCGGCCACGAAAAAAGAGGCGTTCGGGGTAAACCCGCGCCTTGTCTGCCAGAATTGCTCGGGGAGGGTATGAAGCCCATGGTTTCGGCGTTCCGGGTTAGAGACCGCCTTTTGGTGAGGTCGGATTTATCGCGCTAATTGCCCATGCCCTGAGATGTTGCTGCCAAAGGCCGCGTGTCAAGCGGCGCAACGAATGGGCGGTTTGGTAGGTGTCGCGAAAGCCGCGACGGTATTCATAATTCATTAGCGCGATAAACCCACGGGTGGAAAGCCCGCCTCGCTCAGTGGGGCCGTTTATACAGGCCAAAAGTTAACAAAGTTCGACCGTGCGCACCCTTAGCGCCGCAAATTGGGCGCGGTTTATATGGCTTGGGAGTGCTTGGCCGCCGTGGTGTGGTAGGCGTCCAAACCACACGCGATGATGCGGGTCAGGTGGAAGCCTTCGTCGTTGATGGTAAGTATCCCATCGGTGAATTCGGTGAAATTCGGGAAGTCGGCGGCGATTTTCTGCAAGTCAGGGCGCAGGGTTTCGGCTATGTCGCCGAATTCAGCCGCAAGCGCCGGAAGGCTGACGGTGAAATCGCACATTAGCGTTTCAATCGCGCGGGAACGTAACTGGTCGTCGCCAGACATTGCGATACCGCGGGTTGCGGACCAGTCACCAGCGGTGATTTCTTTGGCATAAGCGTTGGTTGTCGCGCGGTTCTGCACATACCCTTGCGGGAAACGCGAGATGGACGACGCGCCAAGCCCGACCAGTGCGGTACACACATCATCGGTGTAGCCTTGGAAGTTGCGACGAAGTCTACCTTCCGACGCCGCGATGGCCAGTGAATCGTCGGGTTTGGCAAAGTGGTCAATGCCGATGGGAACATATCCGGCGGCCTTAAGGGCGGCGTAGGCTTGGTTGAACATGTTGAAGCGATCCATCGGGCCGGGCAGCGAATCCTCGGGGATCATTTTCTGGCGTTTGGCCATCCATGGAACGTGGGCGTAGCCGAACAGGGCGACACGGTCGGGGTTCAGTTCAATCACTTGCGCGACGGTTTTGCCAAGCGCGTCGGCATCCTGATAGGGCAGGCCATAGACGATATCGAGGTTGATGGAATTTATCCCGCGTGCGCGCAGACCGTCCACGATATCGCGCGTGACCTCGAAGCTTTGTTCGCGGCCAATCGCCTGTTGGACCTTTTCGTTGAAATCCTGCACGCCGATGCTGGCGCGGTTCATGCCAGCGCGGGCCAGTGCGTCGAGTTTGTCGCCGTTCACGGCCGCCGGATCGATTTCGACCGAGAATTCCCAATCATCGTCAAACGGAGCCAGTTCGCGCAACCATTCCATAAGCGAATCAATATGGCTTGGGTGCAGAATTGTCGGAGATCCACCGCCCCAGTGCAGGCGCGCGATTGTCACACCCTTCGGGATTGTTTCGGCAAGCTTGGCAATTTCGACCTTCAGGATGTCTAGATATGCCTCCACGGGGGACATGGATTTCACGCCTTGGGTGCGGCAGGCGCAAAACCAGCAAAGGCGCTCGCAAAACGGAATATGGACGTAAATCGACAGTTTTGAGCCGGTTGGCAACGCTTTCACCCAGCCATCGAACGCATCCGAGGCGACCCCGTCATGAAATTGCGGGGCAGTTGGGTAACTAGTATAGCGCGGCACGTTTCTTGAGAACAGTCCGGCTTTTGTCAGGCGGTCAATTTTTTCCATTTCGGCAGATAGACGCAGCCATGTCGTTCTTACCTTGATCGAGATCAATCAAACGCGTTAAAAGGGATAGAACTTTCGGAGTAGTACGCTCATTATGAAGCACGCCCCACTAATAGCAAAAAACCATATGCGTTGCGGGGATTGCCCGATCCGCCATAAAGCCGTGTGCGCGTATTGCGAACCGCCGGAATTAGCGAAACTGGATGCGATAAAATCCTACCGCACGTTTCAGGCTGGCGAGACGATCGTTTGGGCGGGCGAAGAAGTCGATGTGTTGGGGTCGGTTGTATCCGGCGTGGCGACTTTGTCGCGTACATTGCCGGATGGTCGCCGCCAGATGGTGGGCTTGCTTTTACCATCCGATTTTGTCGGGCGCCCCGGTCGGCGCACCGCGCCCTATGACGTTGTGGCCGCAAATGAAGTGATGATCTGTCAATTTACCAAGCCGCAATTCGAAAAGCTGGTTTCAAGTACCCCCGCGCTAGAGCGCCGCTTGTTGGACATGACGCTGGATGAACTTGACGCCGCGCGGGAATGGATGTTGCTGTTGGGGCGCAAAACCGCGCGGGAAAAGATTGCCAGCCTGCTGGTTATCATTGCACGCAGGGATGCGGCGTTGAACAGCACAACCGTAGGGAATGGCCTGCGGTTTGCGTTGCCTCTAACGCGCGAGGCGATGTCAGATTACCTAGGCTTGACGATTGAAACCGTCAGCCGCCAGATTTCGGCGTTGAAAAAATCCGGTATCATTGTTCTGGAAGACGCGCGCCACGTGCGCGTGCCGGATTACGTCGCGCTGCTGGACGAAGCGGGTGATGATTCTGATGGCGGGTTCATTTCCTGAGAATTGGTGCAATTCTGGCGAAAAATGACAACTAATAGCTTCTGATTGTCGCAGTAAATAGGGCTGTTATATCGAGTTTATTGAATTTAACAGGATGTTAGTGCTGTTTGGTTTATCAAACTTGATCTAGGTCAAAGTGATTTGGCCACGTAAAGTGCAAAACACGTAGCAATGAGAAGACGGGCGTAGTGTACCTGCGACCTGCATAATGAAAGAGGGACCCATGTGGAATGGTATTAAGGTAATCGTATACGCGCTGTTAGTGCTCGGTGCTGCGATGGCTGCAAATTTTGGACGTGATCTGGCGTTTCAGGTTCACGCAATCATCGTCGCTTCGGTGGCAGGTTATATGTTAATGAGAACAATCGCCGCGATTGGCGACAAGCCCAAGCCTAAAGAAACAGGCTATCTGGATGATGTTATCCGCTGGGGCGTTATTGCGACGGTCTTTTGGGGCTTGGCAGGGTTTTCGGTGGGCGTGTGGATCGCGTTCGAGCTGGCATTCCCTGACATCAACTTCGGTATTTCCTATATGACGTTCGGGCGACTTCGCCCTGTGCACACCTCGGCGGTGATTTTTGCCTTTGGTGGTAACGCCTTGATCGCGAGTTCGTTCTATGTGGTCCAGCGGACAACAGCGGCACGGCTTTTCGGCGGAAATCTGGCGAAATTTGTCTTCTGGGGTTATCAGCTGTTCATTGTTCTGGCGGCGACAGGCTACCTTATGGGGGCTACGCAGTCCAAAGAATATGCCGAACCTGAGTGGTATGTAGACATCTGGCTGACCATTGTTTGGGTGGCATATCTGGTGGTGTTCCTCGGTACAATTTACAAACGTAAAGAGCCGCACATCTATGTGGCCAACTGGTTCTATCTGGCGTTCATCGTAACGATTGCGTTGCTGCATGTTGTTAACAACATGGCGATCCCTGTGTCTTTCCTTGGGTCAAAATCGGTGGCGTTGTTCTCCGGTGTTCAGGATGCGATGACGCAGTGGTGGTATGGGCATAATGCGGTTGGCTTCTTCCTGACGGCTGGTTTCCTTGGCATGATGTACTACTTCGTACCCAAACAGGCGAACCGTCCGATCTATTCCTATAAACTGTCAATTATCCACTTCTGGGCGTTGATCTTCTTGTACATCTGGGCTGGTCCTCACCACCTGCATTACACCGCGTTGCCTGACTGGGCGCAGACATTGGGTATGGTTATGTCCATCATCCTGTGGATGCCAAGCTGGGGTGGCATGATCAACGGTCTGATGACGCTTTCGGGCGCATGGGATAAGCTGCGGACCGATCCGGTTCTGCGGATGATGGTTGTGTCTATCGGGTTCTACGGTATGTCCACATTTGAAGGTCCGATGATGGCGATCAAAGCGGTTAACTCGCTTAGCCATTACACCGACTGGACAATCGGGCACGTGCATTCCGGTGCGCTTGGCTGGAACGGTATGATCACCTTTGGTGCGTTGTACTTCCTGGTGCCTAAACTTTGGAACCGTGAACGCCTTTACAGCCTTAAACTGGTTAGCTGGCACTTCTGGCTCGCGACAATCGGCATCGTTCTATATGCGTCGTCCATGTGGGTGACAGGCATTATGGAAGGCTTGATGTGGCGTGAAGTTGACGCGCAGGGCTTCTTGGTGAACTCGTTCGCGGATACCGTGGCGGCCAAATTCCCGATGTATGTGGTGCGTGGTACTGGTGGTCTGTTGTATCTAACAGGCGCGTCGATCATGGCTTGGAACCTATGGAAAACTGCGATCGGTGCTGGGCAAACTGCCCGTGTATCCGCAGTTCCAGCAGAATAAGGGGGGGCCGGAAAAATGGGTATCCTGGATAAACACAAGATAATCGAGAAGAACGCCACCCTTTTGCTGGTTCTCAGCTTGCTGGTTGTGTCCATTGGTGGACTGGTTCAGATCGTTCCGTTGTTCTACCTTGAAAACACCATCGAGGATGTAGAGGGCATGCGCCCCTACACCCCGTTGGAGCTGACAGGGCGTGACATCTATGTGCGGGAAGGCTGTTACCTATGTCACAGCCAGATGATCCGCCCGCTTCGTGACGAAGTGGAACGGTACGGCCACTATTCGCTGGCAGCGGAGTCGCAATATGACTTCCCGTTCCAGTGGGGGTCCAAACGTACAGGTCCTGATCTGGCGCGTGTGGGTGGTCGGTATTCCGATACGTGGCATGTTGATCACCTTCGCAATCCGCGTGATGTGGTTCCGGCATCTATCATGCCATCCTATCGCTGGTTGGAGAAGAAAATCATCGACGGTAAATATGTTGCGGATTCATTGAAGGCCAACGCGGCCTTTGGTCGGGCACCTTATTCCGATGAGATGATCGAAATGGCCGTTGCAGATTTCCGCGCGCAGGTTGATCCGAATGCAGACACAGACGGTTTGCAATCGCGGTACGGGGCTGCTGCTGATTGGGGTGGCAAGGATGTCAATGTGCGTAATTTCGATGGTCAGCCAGAGTTGACCGAGGCGGACGCGTTGATTGCCTATTTGCAAATGCTGGGTACGTTGGTCGATTTCTCGACCTTCATTCCTGACGCAAGCCGCTAGAGGGGGAACGATATGTACACATTCTTACGCCAGCTTGCCGATAGTTGGGCCGCGCTCTCGATGTTGTTGGTTTTCCTTGGAATTGTTGTTTGGGCTTTCCGTCCGGGGACCAAGGARCTTTATAAGGATATTTCCAACACCCCGTTCCGTAACGACGAATTTAAGGAAGATGACAATGGCTAGAAAACCGGAAAAAAAGACGAAGGTTGTCGAAACCACGGGTCACGAGTGGGACGGCATTACCGAACTTGACAATCCTATGCCGCGCTGGTGGTTGTGGACGTTCTATCTGACGATCATCTGGGGCATCGGATATATGATTGCCTATCCGGCGTGGCCAATGATTAACGGGGCTACACCGGGGCTGCTTGGATATTCCTCGCGGGCTGAAGTTGCCAAGGATATTGCAACGGTAGATGCGGCAAACGCGCCTTTGAACGACAAAATCGTCAGCCTTGATCTGGCGGCAATCGCCGGGGATGCCGAAGTCGGCAACTATGCGGTTTCTGCGGGTGGTGCGGTGTTCCGTACATTCTGTATCCAGTGCCACGGTTCCGGTGCTGCGGGTAGTGTCGGGTATCCAAACCTGCGCGATGATGACTGGCTGTGGGGTGGCGACATTGAAACCATCTATACCACAATCAGCCACGGTATCCGCGCTGACGAGGATGAAGACACACGCTTGTCCGAAATGCCGGTGTTTGGTGATGATTACCTTAGCAAAGAGGAAATCGCGCAGGCTGCACAGTTTGTGCTTTCTCTAACGGGACGTGCAACGGACGAGACATTGCTGGAAGCGGGCGCTGTTGTCTTTGAGGATAACTGTTCGGCATGTCACGGTGTGGATGGTACGGGCGACATTAATGTCGGCGCACCAAACCTTGCCGATGCGATTTGGTTATATGGCAGTGATTTGGCATCCGTTACCGATACGATTACGAACAGCCGTGCTGGTGTAATGCCCGCATGGTCTGCTGTGGGACGCTTGAACGAGGCGCAGCTTCGTCAGGTCACAGTATATGTTCATGAATTGGGCGGAGGCGAATAGCCTCCACCCGATACTCCCCTTGCGTCTGGTTTAAGACGCCAACTGGCCTGATCGGTTTTTCCGATCAGGCATTTTTGTTAAACATCAAACTTTGATGTAAATCAAGGTTTTTGAGGCTTGGGCATGCAATGCATGCTAAAAATTGAATATGTAGTTAATCGGAGGCTCTGATGAGCACTGAAACCCCTGAAGAAGCCCCCAAGCTATATGCCCCTCGCGAACCAGTTTTTCCAAAGCGCGTAAAGGGTAAATTCCGCCAGTTAAAATGGTGGTTAATGATCTTCACACTGGGGGTTTACTACATCACGCCGTGGATCCGCTGGGATCGCGGCCCCAATTTACCGGATCAGGCCGTTTTGATCGACATGGCCGGCCGCCGTTTCTATATGTTCTGGATTGAAATCTGGCCTTACGAGTTCTATTTCGTGGCCGGTTTGCTGATTATGGCGGGGTTGGGGTTGTTCCTGTTTACCTCCGCATTGGGGCGGGTTTGGTGTGGTTATGCTTGCCCGCAAACTGTCTGGGTTGATCTTTTCGTACAGGTGGAACGCTGGATCGAGGGGGATCGTAATGCACGCATTCGCCTGTTGAACGCCAAGTGGGACGCCAGAAAATGGCGGCTTAGGCTGACCAAATGGACCGCGTGGTTGTTAATCGCGGTTGCCACCGGCGGGGCGTGGGTGTTTTATTTTGCCGATGCGCCAACGCTGCTGGTAGACCTGTTGACCGGACAAGCGGCGTTTGTGGCCTATGCCTTTATCGTGTCGCTTACCGCGACCACGTTTATCTTTGGCGGGTTCATGCAGGAACAGATCTGCACCTATATGTGCCCGTGGCCGCGTATTCAGGCCGCAATGATGGACGAAGACACCATGACGGTTTCTTACCGTGAATGGCGCGGGGAGCCGCGGGCGAAGTTGAAGGAATCTAAGGCCGATCCATCCCTTGGCGATTGTATTGATTGTAACGCGTGTGTCGCTGTTTGCCCCGTGGGGATCGACATTCGCGAAGGCCAGCAGTTGGAGTGCATCACGTGTGCGCTGTGCATTGATGCCTGCGACGACATGATGATCAAGGTTGGTCGCCCTACAGGGTTGATCGCCTATCTAACGGCTAACGACGAACCGCTGGAACGCGCAGGAGAACCGCCACGGAATATGTGGAAGCACCTGATCCGTTTCCGCACGATCATGTATGCAGTTCTGTGGGCCGCGGTTGGTGTTGGATTGCTGGTGGCACTGTTTGTGCGGGCTGATATCGAAGTTAGTGTTGCCCCCATCCGAAACCCCAATTTTATCGTGATGTCGGACGGGACAATCCGGAATGACTACGATATACGGATCTTGAACAAGCATGGCGAGGAGCGCCAGTTTAAAATTACGGCGGAAACGGATGAACATGATCCCGAATTCACAGTCGAGTTGCAAGGAATCGAGGGTGTGATAGTAACATCACCACCGGACAACACATTTATCCAGCGTATCTATCTGCTGGCTGATCCTGAAAACCAGGCGGCGTCGCGCGAGCGAACCACGGTGCACATCTGGATCGAAGACCTAACTAGCGGCGAGACCGCGCATGTAGAAACTGTATTTAACGGAAAAGCGCCATGAATGATGTGAAACCAGTGAAAGAGCTAACCGGACGTAAGGTATTGATGATTTTGCTAGCTGCGTTTGGCACAATTTTTGCCGTGAATATGACGCTGCTGTATCAAGCGGTTAACACATTTCCGGGGTTGGAGGTTAAGAACTCCTATGTTGCGTCGCAGACGTTTGATGACCGTGCAATTGCGCAGCGCGCGCTTGGCTGGGTGCCGGAGGTTAAATATGCGAACGGGCAGATGAACTTGTCTATTTTTTCGAACGGACAGTTTGTTTTTCCTGAAACTATCGAGGTGCGCGTTGGCCGCCCGACGCATGGTCGCGAGGATGCAAATCCTGTGTTGTTGCGTGACGCCAACGGATATTGGTTCAAAATTGATTTGAATGATGGCAAGTGGTTCATTTACGTGAATGCCGAAACTGCGAGCGGCGAGCCGTTCGCACAACGCCTGGAAATACTTGTGGCCGATGGCAATGGCTGAGACGCCGTCAATTGCTGTTTGCCCTGCATGCGTTGCGATCCCGACGGATCTAATTAAATCCGCAGGCGAAGCGCGTTCCGAGCGGTCCCGCCGGATCGAGTTGTCTTTGCCTACTATCCACTGCGCGGCCTGTATCAGCGGTGTTGAAACAAGCTTAAGCAAGTTGCCTGAAATAGAGGGCGCGCGGGTAAACCTTACCCGCAAGCGCGTGACGATTACGGTCAAGGATATTCCGGGAATTGAAACCTATCTGATCGACCTCCTGACAAGCTGGGGCTATCCCGCGAAGGAACTGGATAGTGCAGCGCTCGATCAGGAGATGGTCGATAAGGCTGGCCGTGATCTTCTTGCGCGCCTCGCGGTTTCCGGCTTCGCGATGATGAATGTGATGCTTTTGTCGTTTTCCGTATGGGGGGGCGCAGAGGGGGCGACGCGCGAATTGATGCACTGGATTTCGGCGGTGATTGCACTGCCGACTGTGGCATTTGCTGGCGTTCCATTTTACAAAAATGCTTGGACCGCGCTGCGGGTAGGGCGCTTGAACATGGACGTGCCGATTTCACTGGCGTTGATATTAGCGAGCGCGGTTTCCTTGATGGAAACCATTGAAGGGGGCGATCACGCGTATTTTGACGCGGCCTTGTCGCTGACGTTCTTCTTGCTTCTGGGGAGGTATCTGGATCACCGGACGCGTGTTGTGGCGCGGTCTGCCGCCGTTGAACTGGCCGCGTTGGAGGTACACCGCGCGGAACGTATCAATGCGGATGGAACCCGTGAAATCGTGCCGATGGATGCACTTCGCGAAGGTGATATGATTGCGGTGGCGGCAGGTGCGCGCATTCCGGTGGATGGCGTGGTCACATCGGGACGCAGCGAATTGGACCCCTCGATGCTGACCGGAGAAACGATGCCCGAAGCTGTCGAGCCGGGCACATCCGTGATCGCGGGTATGCTGAACTTGACGGGCGCTCTGGTGGTGCGGACCGAAGGTTTGGGCGAGGATACCTTGTTGCAGCAAATCACGAGGTTGGTCGAATCGGCGGAGGCATCTAAGAACAAATACACCTCGCTTGCGGAAAAAGCGGCGACGGTTTACGCGCCGCTTGTGCATATTCTGTCGGCGGCGGCGTTTCTGTTTTGGGGGTTTTACAGCGGCGATTGGCGCTTGGCGGTTAACATCGCGGCCGCCGTGCTAATCATCACTTGCCCCTGTGCGCTGGGGCTGGCCGTGCCGGCGGTGCTGACGGCGGCTAGTGGGCGGTTGTTCCGCAACGGTGTGTTGCTGAAGGAAGGCATCGCGCTGGAACGCTTGGCCGAGGTCGATACTGTTGTGTTTGACAAAGGCGGTACGCTGACGACGGGTAAACCGCAGTTGATGAACGGCGCTGCAGTTTCCGCGCAAGATATGGCGGTGGCGGTGGCCATGGCGCAGGGGTCTGCACATCCGATGTCCAAAGCGATTGGGGAATTTGGCAAAGCGGCAGGAATTGTTCCGGCCACCCTTACCGATATCATCGAGGAGCCGGGAATGGGCACGCGGGCCGTTCTGGATGGCGAGGAAGTCCGGCTGGGCCGCGCGGTCTGGTGCGGTGTTGAAAGCCATGATGTGGCGCAATCCGCCAGTTGGTTGCGCATTGGAACGGCTGCGCCGATTGTGTTGTTATTCGAAGATACCATGCGCCCGGAGGCGGCTGAAACAATCGCCGCACTTTTGGATGATGGCGTGGATGTTCAGATATTATCGGGCGATGTGCCCAAGCCTGTTGAGGATGCCGCTGAAAGGCTGGGTGTGAAGACATGGATTGCCGAGGCAACCCCGGCTGATAAGGTCGCGGTGTTAAAACGCTTGGCAGACGATGACCACAAGGTTCTGATGGTTGGCGACGGTTTGAACGATGCKGCRGCACTGGCGGGGGCGTATGTGTCGATCTCGCTGGCTTCGGCTGTGGATGCCAGCCGCGTTTCTGCGGATTTGATTTTGGTGGGCGATGACCTGTCCCAAGTGTCCAAAAGCCTGCGTTTGGCGCGGGTGGCCAAGCGGCGCATTATTGAAAATTTCGCCATCGCGGCGGTTTACAATCTGATCGCCGTGCCAATCGCCTTGATGGGGTTTGCAACCCCGCTGATGGCGGCCTTGGCGATGTCCGCTAGTTCAATCACGGTGTCGCTGAATGCAATTCGACTGGGGCGTAAATAATGAATATTCTAACCATCCTTATTCCGATTTCCCTTGGTTTGGGGAGCGTCGGATTGCTGGCGTTTTTCTGGATGATGCGCCACAACCAATATGACGATCCCGATGGAAACGCCAATCGCATTTTGTCGGACCGCTTTGACGATGTGCCGGATGGCGATACTGACGAGGCGCCCTAACATAATGCGCGTGATCAACGCGCTGGACAGGACGGGCCGTTCGCCCTATTGATCGCCTATGGTTGATAAAACTAGTCAGATATACAAAGCCCCCTCGATTCTAAGGCCGGACCCGTGGTCTTTGGGTGCAATTGTGATTGCCGCATTGGTGATATTTCCACTGCTTAGCGTGATCTGGATCGCCTTTTTTCCGACGGAAAATATCTGGGGACATCTGGTTGAAACGACGTTGCCGCGATACCTGAAAAACTCGCTTATTCTGATGTTCAGTGTCGGAATTTTGGCGGCGGTGATTGGAACAGGCGCAGCGTGGTTGGTGGTGACTACTCGGTTTCCGTTTCGCCGCGTATTGGAATGGGCGTTGCTGATGCCCCTCGCGCTGCCTGCCTATATCAGCGCCTATGCGTTGGTGGATTTTCTGGAGTACGCGGGGCCGGTGCAAACCTTGATGCGGGATTGGTTCGGCTGGCAAGATGCGCGGGCTTACTGGTTCCCTGAAATCCGGTCGATGTGGGCCGCGATTTTCGTGCTGTCGCTGGCGATGTACCCCTACATTTACCTGCTGGCGCGYGCSGCYTTTCGCGAGCAATCGGCAAATATGATCGAGGTCGCCCGCGCGCTTGGCAGTGGCCCATGGGCGATYTTCCTGCGCGTCGCCTTGCCGTTGGCACGCCCTGCSATYGCRGCSGGCATGGCGATTGTGATGATGGARACATTGAACGATTTTGGYACGGTTGATTATTTCGCGGTGCAAACCCTKACGACCGGAATTTTCACCACWTGGCTGTTGGGCTATAACGCAGGCGGTGCGGCGCAAATCGCCACGGTGATCTTGGCRCTGGTGCTGTTTTTGGCRGCGTTCGAAAAGATYAGCCGSCGCAATCGGCGTTAYCACAATCTGTCGTCAAAACGYGTRCCKGTTTCRCCYGTGGTTYTRCGTGGCCCCAAGGCSATYGCMGCRAYSRTYGCGTGCTTCTTGCCCTTCGYKATGGGKTTCKTGSTRCCAYTGTCGGTSATCGCRTCMCATGCRTTTGATAACCCCGATTACTGGCTGGACGCAGGMYTGTGGCGCGCCACGYTGAACACGTTGRTGYTGGCSGGRTCNGNGNCCGCYSTGNNNACCGTGCTGGGCGCGTTGTTTCTGGTCTACGGCGCGCGCCAATCACGTAGCCGTTTGCCGCGYAACCTGCTRCCGATAACCTCYATCGGGTAYGCCGCSCCCGGTGCKGTGCTGGCSATCGGYATCCTGTTCCCGCTGGCCGCTTTTGACAAYGCCTTGGCTGACATGATCGAGGGCCTGTTTGGCTGGGACATCGGCYTRTTGWTAACYGGATCCGCCGCCGCCGTGGTYTTCGCCTAYTTCGTGCGGTTCTTCGCAATCGGCCTTGGCGCGGTGGACAGCGCRTTRGGGCGCGTGACACCGTCAATGGACATGGCCTCGCGTTCCTTAGGGCGCGGTGTTGGGCAGACGCTGCGTGAAATACATGTGCCGCTGATCCGAGGGTCAGTGCTGGTGGCTGGCATGTTGATCTTCGTGGATGGCGTGAAAGAGCTGCCGGCGACCTTGATTCTGCGCCCGTTCAACTTTGACACACTGGCAACGCGCGTCTACAGCGAGGCGTCGCTGGAAAATCTGGGGCAGGCGGCCCCAGCCGCGATTTTCGTGACGATAGTGGGGTTGCTGCCGGTAATTTTGCTGGCCCGATCCTCAAACAAATGAAAATTTGCACACGACCGCATTTTACCCCTTGCGCACCCGCCCCAATGAGGGGTAATTAGCCCCCGTTGCCCCTATAGCTCAGCTGGTAGAGCAACTGATTTGTAATCAGTAGGTCCGCGGTTCGAGTCCGTGTGGGGGCACCATTTTCTCATCTCATATTGTCCAGTGACATCCGTTTCAGCCTTGTATATAAGGGTATTATTGAAATTGTTTGTCCAGTGGAGTTTTTCTTGATCCGCTAACGTACCCCCAGATTGGGGGTATATTTGGGGGTACGCTGGAAATCGAAAAATGAGCGTACCCCCAGATGCCCTTAAACGATGCAAAGATTCGAAACTTAAAGACCAAAGAAAAAGCCTATAAAGTGGGCGATTTTGACGGGTTGTTCCTATTGATGAAAGCAACAGGTTCAAAGTCATGGCGGTTCAAATATCGAATTGAAGGCAAAGAAAAACTGCTAGTTATTGGTGATTATCCTGCGATTAGCCTATTGCAAGCGAGGCAGGCACGCGATGTGGCCCGTGCCGAAATTGCGATAGGTGGCGACCCAAATGAGACGAAGCAGGAAGAAAAGCGCATTAGGCGTGAAAGTAAAGAGCACACCTTTGAAAAGGTTGCAGCCGCGTTTCTGGACAAGCAGCGCAACGAGGGCAAATCCCCCGCGACTCTATCCAAAACGGAATACCACATAAAGCTGGCCAGTAAAGATTTCGGTAAAAAGCCGATTTCGGAAGTCACTTCACCAATGGTGTTGCGGTGCCTTCGAAAAGTTGAGGGCAAAGGTAATTATGAAACCGCACACAGGTTGCGGTCTCGTATCGGTTCAATCTTTCGCTATGCGGTTGCCAGTGGCGATTGATGGTTTCGATGGACAAACCACCACGCGCATAGCTTTGAACCTAATGGCAATCCTTGCACAGCGCCCCGGAGAATTACGCCATGCGCGGTGGGATGAGTTTGATTTTGATGAGGCGGTTTGGTCTATCCCTGCTGAAAAGATGAAAATGCGTAAGCCGCATAATGTGCCCTTGCCCGTGCTGGCGTTGGAATTACTCGGGAAGTTGCGAAAAATTACCGGTTCTGGCGAGTTGCTGTTCCCGTCGCTTCGATCATGGCAACGCCCGATGAGCGAAAACACCTTGAACGCGGCGTTGCGTCGAATGGGCCACTCTCTCATCTCATATTGTCCAGTGACATCCGGTTTGCCCTTGTAATAAGGGCATAGTGTAATCGTTTTCCTGACGGTGTTTCTCTTGACCTCAACGGTATCCCCAAAATGGGGGTATAATTGGGGGTACGTTGGAAATGCGTGCCTGATGGTGGCACATTTTGGGTGTGTCTGGGTTGCCGGAAAACATTTGCGCTATGCAAAATCAGGCGTATGGAAAATTGCGAAATTATTTCAATATGACAGGTGGGTCAGTCATAACTCCGCTGGTCGTCGATAACCTTGCCATCTTTTGGCAAACTGCCGAGGGTGTGAACCTCGATTTTACCGCGTAGTTTCAGGGTGGCTTGCACGGATGCGGCAACGGCGTCTTGGTCTATCGTTTCGGCCTCGATTTGTACGGTCATGGCGTCTTGTTCGCCGATACGGGTGGCGATGATGCGGGCTTTCAGGATTTCGGGGTGGCGTTCCACAAGGGCGGCGACTTGTTCGGGGCGAACGAACATGCCCTTGATCTTGGTGGTTTGGTCAGCGCGCCCCATCCAGCCTTTGATGCGCATGTTGGTGCGCCCACACGGTGACGTGCCTGCCATGACCGCCGATAGATCACCTGTGGCGAAGCGGATCAGGGGGTAGTCGGGGTTTAGTGTGGTCACGATAACCTCGCCGACCTCCCCATCAGCGACGGGGGTTCCGGTACCGGGGGTGACGATCTCGACGATTACGCCCTCGTCCACGATCATGCCTTCCATGGCGGGGGATTCGTAGGCGATGTTACCAAGGTCTGCGGTGGCATAGCATTGCACACAGTTGATGCCACGGTCGGCGTATTCTTGGCGCAGGCTTGGGAACAATGCGCCGCCACCCACAACCGCGCGGGTGATGCGGGACAGATCAAGGCCCATCTCTACCCCCTTGTCGAGGATAATTTTCAGGTAATCGGGCGTGCCCGCGTAAGCCGTAACACCAAGATCTGCGGCCGCTTGGGCTTGTAGTTCGGTCTGGCCTGTGCCGGCTGGAAATACGGTTGCACCAACGGCGGCAGCGCCGTTTTCAAACATCATGCCGGCAGGGGTCAGGTGRTAGGAAAAGCAGTTCTGAACGATGTCGCCTTCACCAATACCGCTGGCGTGCAGGAAACGRCCCATSCGCCACCARTCATTTKCCGTGCCGCCGATTTCATAGATCGGACCGGGKGACTGGAATACATGGCGRGTSGTGCGGGTGGTGAACCCACCGAAAGGCGCGTTGGCTTTCTGGGCGGCCCCYARATCGGATTTKCGAAGCACTGGYAGKGTGGMYAATGCCGCGCGGTCCGTGATGGARGYCGCGTCGAYATYSCCAAGRTGGGCSGCCATACCGGASGCCGTCATCGCGTTGGCGATYTGTTGGGGCAGGGCRGTGGCCAATGCYGCKGCGCGTTCATCGGCAGWGCGAGTTTCTAGTGTGTCATAAAAGTCGGACATGAGGTTTTCCTTTGACGGCGGAGGAAACCCCGCATTCGAGATTTAGTTTGGGGTGGTAGAGGTGGTGGAAATCAACTTAACCAACGCTTGCGACGGCGATAGGAACGTACATCACGGAAAGATTTGCGCCCCTCGTCGGACATACCTAGGTAGAATTCCTTCACATCGGGATTTTCGCGCAATTCAGAGGCTAGGCCTTCCATCACCACGCGACCGGATTCAAGGATATACCCTTGATGGGCGTATCGCAGTGCGACGTTGGTGTTTTGCTCGGCCAGAAGGAAGGACACGCCCTCGTTTTCATTCAGGCCTTTTACAATCTCGAAAATCTCTTCAACAAGCTGCGGGGCGAGGCCCATTGAGGGTTCATCCAGCAATACGGTTTCGGGGCGGGACATCAGCGCGCGACCAATCGCGATCATCTGTTGCTCGCCACCCGAAGTATAGCCCGCTTGCGATTTACGACGCTCGCGTAGGCGCGGGAAGTAGTTATAGACCATCTCAAGGTCCGCGCTTATAGCCCCTTTGCCATCGCTACGGGTGTAGGCCCCCGTCATAAGGTTATCCTCGACCGTCAGGTGCTCAAAACAATGCCGGCCTTCCATGACCTGAATAACGCCGCGTTTAACCAAGGCCGCGGGATTAAGATCGGTAATTGATTCCCCGCGATATTCGATTGTGCCTTTGGTAATGTCGCCGCGTTCAGACCGCAGCAGGTTGGAAATTGCCTTCAGCGTCGTGGATTTACCCGCGCCGTTGCCGCCAAGAAGCGCCGTAATGCCGCCCTTGGGGACGCTTAGGGACACGCCTTTCAAAACCAGAATAACGTGGTTGTAGATAACCTCGATATTGTTGACCTCTAGAAGGGTCTCTTGTGTCTCGCCAGTATCAAGCATCTGCATATCCCGTAGTTTTTAAATGTCAAAACAAATTGGGTTCTCTGGCCCCGTGACAGGGCCAGAGAGGGTTCGTTTAGTCACACTGTGGTTCGATATTGTTCTCTGCCGCGTAAGCAGCGGAGTCCGCGTCGATCAGTGGCTGGATGATATCCATATCCGAAGGACCGAAATCGGAAATCAAGCTCCAAGTCTTGGCCGTTGCATCCCATTGAGCAACAGCACCAGTACCTGGGCCACCGTGGTTTTCACAGCTAACCTCGAAGGATGGACCAAAGTTTGGCATACCAGCGGCAGCCATTTTATCTTCGGTGATCACCAGTGCCTCCATGCCATCACGCATCATTGCTGCTGTGATGTTGGAAACACCGTGGATTTCCTGCGCTGTGCGAACAGCTTCGGTTGCAAGCATCGCTGCGTACAGGCCACGATTGTAGATCACAGTACCGAGCTGATTGCCAGAACCGGCAGCCTTGCCTGTATCAATGACATACTTTTGAATATCGTCGTAGATAGGGTAGTCACTGCCAACGTTGTGGAATGTGATAGCTTTATAGCCATCGGCTGCGTCACCAGCCGGTAACACATCAATTTCAGCGCCGGACCACCAAACGCCAATGAAGTTTTCCATTGGGAATTTGATATTGGCTGCTTCTTGGATCGCAACCTGATTCATAACACCCCAGCCCCACATAAGGACATAGTCAGGGCGTTCACGGCGGATTTGTAGCCACTGCGATTTCTGCTCTTGACCCGGGTGATCCACAGCCAGTGTTTTCAGTGTGAAACCATGTTTTTCTGCAAGCTCTTCCAGCGTGCGGATAGGCTCTTTGCCGTAAGCCGAGTTGTGATAAATCAGCGCAACAGATTTGCCCGAAATATCGCCATCGTTAATATCCAACAGATGGTTTACAGCCAAGGATGCGCCGTTCCAGTAGTTCGCTGGATAGTTGAATGTATGGCTGAATACGTTGCCATTTGCTGCCGAAGTACGACCGTAACCCATAGAGTGAACAGGGATACCATCAGCCGCAGCTTTTGGAATTAGCTGATAAGTAATCCCGGTGGATAGCGGTTGATAAACCAGTGCGCCTTCGCCCTTTGTGGACTCGTAGCACTCAACACCCTTGTCGGTCGCAAAGCCGGTTTCACATTCGATAACACGAGTCATTTCGCCGCCAATGCCGCCGTCACGCTCGTTCAGCATTGTGAAATAATCTGCATACCCGTCAGCAAACGGAATACCGCCCGCCGCGTATGCGCCAGTTCTATAGCTAAGGCTCGGGAACACAAGTTCCGCTAGTACCGGAGTTGCGGCCGTGACCGTTGCGACAGCAATTGCTGCCAGTTTAGTTAGTTTCATGTCGTCCTCCCTTAAAGTTCGACAGGTGATGCCCCGAATTCTTCGGTGGCTTATATTTTGGCCACCCCTAGTGCGGGAAAGGCCAAAGACGTAGTTTTTCCTTCAATAACCGCCAGAGCTGTGCAAGCCCGTGGGGTTCAAGGATCAGGAATATAATGATCAGAGCGCCAACAATAACGAACTGGAAATGGGCCGCGATGTCTGTTGCCCAATTTAGCTGATCAACAAGGATAATCTTTAGCAACACTGGCATTAATACCATAAATGCGGCTCCAATGATGCTGCCGAATATTGAACCAAGGCCACCAATGATGATCATAAACAGTAACAGGAATGACTTCTGGATACCAAAAGCCTCGCCTACTTCGACTGCGCCAAGGTAGACGGTAAAGAACAGTGATCCGGCAATACCGATAAAAAACGAACTAACGCCAAAGGCGGATAGTTTGGTTTTCAGCGGAGCTACGCCAATGATTTCGGCGGCGATATCCATATCGCGAATAGCCATCCAGCTGCGACCAATTCGGCCACGCGTCAGGTTGCGGGCAACCCATGCGACACAGAACAGCAGGACAAGGCAAAACAGATACTTTGCTTCGGCGGATGCCGTGGCACCTGTGACCTCGAACCCGAAAAAGGAGCGTGTAGGGGCACTGATCTGGCCTGACGCCGAATAATTGTAAAACCATGGCACTTTGTTGAAAAGCCAGACAAGAAAAAACTGTGCGGCAAGTGTCGCCACGGCCAGATAGAATCCTTTGATGCGCAAGCTCGGCAATCCAAACAATATGCCAACGCCAGCCGTAATCGCGCCAGACAAGATGACAACAAACAAAATGTTTAGATCAGGAAAGGACGTCATCAGTTTGTAGGATGCATATGCACCTACAGCCATAAAACCGCCACTGCCCAGACTAAGTTGCCCACAATACCCAACAAGAATATTCAGCCCGATCGCTGCAATCGCCCAGATCAGGAACGGTAGGAAAATAGCGTTTGTCCAGTAGCTCGCACCTCCGCCTGTATCTGTTATTAGAAGCAACGGGATGGCGATGAACGCGACCGCGAGGATTATGTAGTAGCCGACCCGGTCCAGCTTGATCGGGAAGGTCTGGGTATCTTTAGCGTAGGTGGTCTTGAAATCACCTGATTCACGATAAAACATTGATCAAACCCTCTCGATGATCTTTTCGCCGAACAGACCTTGAGGTCTGAACACAAGGAATATTAGCGCCAACACATAGGCAAACCAGTTTTCTGTTGCGCCGCCAATGTATGGGCCAACAGTGAATTCAAACAGTTTTTCACCCACGCCGATAATCATGCCACCAACAATCGCCCCGGGAATGGAGGTGAACCCGCCAAGCATCAGAACTGGTAACGCTTTTAGTGCGATCAGCGACAGCGAGAATTGCACACCGGATTTCGCACCCCACATAATACCCGCAACCAAGGCTACCAAACCCGCCAGAGACCAAACTATGACCCAGATTTTACGCAGGCTGATGCCCACTGACAAAGCAGCCTGATTATCATCGGCTACCGCCCGAAGCGCACGGCCAGTTTTGGTGTAGTTACTGAACACAATCAGGCCGGCAACTAGGACTATTGCAATCGCCGTTGCCCACATATCAAGGTTATCAATGTAGAAGCCGTAGAACCCCTCGGCCCAACCCGCCGTCGCATTTTCCAACCAGACGTTTCCGCCTTGGGGCAAGCCCACATCAAGCTTCTTGATTTCGGAACCCCACATAAGGTCGCCGAAACCCTCCATGAAATAGGCCAACCCGATGGTAGCCATGAACAGAATAATAGGGTCTTGGTTAACCAGATGTTTAAGGATGTAGCGCTCCACGAGGAATGCAAACCCGATCATCACGGCCAAGGCTATAAGGATGGCAATGAAGGTTGGCACCTCCCATCCGAACTTGTCCAGATGTGTGCCGAATATAACATTGATAAGATGTGCAAACGGTACTTGGCCCGTCTGAATCCCCACTAGCGTCATCGCCGCAAACAGGGCCATAACACCTTGCGCGTAGTTGAAAACACCTGACGCCTTGAAGATAAGCACAAAACCAAGCGCCACCAGCGAGTACATCACCCCGGTCATCAGACCGTTGGCAATCACCTCGATCGTATAGAAAAAATTAGCTGACATATCAAAGCTCCCTAGTCATGCGCCACGCCCAGATAGGCGTCGATCACATCTTGATTATTGCGCACTTCGTCCGGCGTTCCGTCGCCAATTTTCTTACCGTAATCCAGAACCACAACACGGTCCGAGATGTCCATAACCACGCCCATGTCGTGTTCGATCAGGGCAATCGTTGTGCCGAATTCATCGTTCACATCCAGAATAAAGCGGGACATGTCTTCTTTTTCTTCGACGTTCATGCCGGCCATTGGTTCGTCCAGCAACAACAACTTGGGTTGTGCTGCCAGCGCGCGGCCAAGCTCTACACGTTTTTGCAAACCATAGGGCAGGCGGCCAACCGGCGTTTTGCGAATGGCCTGAATTTCAAGGAAATCGATCACATGTTCGACAATATCGCGGTTAAGGTTTTCTTCGCGTTCGGCGGGGCCTTTCCAGACCGCCTGCCAGAACATATTGGTTTTCATATGCGTGAAACGGCCTGTCATTATGTTATCGAGCGTACTCATACCCTTGAACAAAGCGATGTTCTGGAATGTCCGCGCGATACCTTGCTGGGCAATCTGGTAGGGCTTCATCGGTTTGCGTTTTTCGCCGCGAAACCAAATTTCGCCTTCCTGTGGGTGGTAAAACCCGTTGATGACGTTCAGCATTGACGATTTGCCCGCGCCATTTGGCCCGATGATCGCGCGAATTTCGCCTTCGCGGATGTCAAACGAGATGTTCGAGATCGCGGTCACACCCCCAAACTTCAGGGTGATATTTTTCATTTCCATAACCGGAGCGCCGATCGTGCGGCCATCCTCGGTTACATAGCTTTCTGCTGTAGCATTCATGCTGCTTTTGCCTTCCGTGCTACTGTTTTTGCATCTTCAATCTGCACCGTTGCCTTGATCGAACCCTTGCGCCCGTCTTCATAGGTCACTTCGGTTTCTGTCGAGATTTCGGTTGCACCACTGTACATCCCCTCGATCAGGTCAGCGTATTTATCTTCGACAATCGCGCGGCGAACCTTGCGTGTGCGGGTCATTTCACCGTCATCTGCGTCCAGTTCTTTGTGCAACACAAGGAAGCGGTCGATTTGACAGCCGGACAACATGGAATCTTCGGCAACCGAAATGTTCACCTCTTCCACATGCGATTTTATGGTCGCGTAAACTTCGGGATGCCCTGCAAGTTCTTGATAAGACGCATAGGCGATGTTGTTACGTTCCGCCCAGTTGCCCACGGCGTTGAGGTCGATATTGATGAAAGCCGTACAAGTATCGCGACCATTACCGAACACGACGACCTCTAGGATATTCGGGAAGAACTTCAGTTTATTCTCAACGAACTTCGGTGCAAACATTGACCCGTCAGACATTTTGCCAACGTCCTTGGCGCGATCAATGATCCGCAAATGTCCGGTGGATTCCTCGAAGAAACCCGCATCGCCCGTTGCCACCCAGCCTTCAGGGTCTTTGGTGTCAGCCGTGCTTTCGGGGTTTTTGTAATATTCGATAAAGGTTGCATCGGAGCGATAAAGCACCTCGCCGTTATCACCGATTTTCACTTCAACGCCTGGTGATGGAACACCAACCGTATCGGCGCGAACCTCGCCGTCAGGCTGCTGCGTGATAAACACCGAAGCCTCGGTTTGGCCGTAAAGCTGTTTAAGATTGATACCTAATGATCGGTAAAATTCGAAAATCTCCGGCCCGATGGCTTCGCCTGCCGTGTAACCGACACGGACACGCGACATGCCCAACGTGTTTTTCAACGGCCCGTAAACCAGAATATCGCCGAGCAAATACTTGAACCGGTCCCCCGCGCTAACAGACTTGCCGTCCAGCATCGCAGGCCCGACTTTTTTGGCGTGATCCATGAAATACTTGAACAGGCGCTGTTTAAGCGGGCTGGCATCTTCCATGCGGATCATAACGGTTGTTAACATCCCCTCGAAGAAGCGGGGCGGAGCGAAGAAATAGCTTGGCCCGATCTCACGCAAATCCGTTTGCATGGTTTCGGGGCTTTCAGGGCAGGCTACGCAGAACCCTGTCCAGAAACATTGCCCGATGGAAAAGATGAAATCGCCAACCCATGCCATTGGCAGATAGGCCAACACACTGTCACCAGCGTTCAGATCATCAAATTCAGAGGACGAGGCCGATGCAGAAATGATATTCCGGTTCGAAAGCACAACCCCTTTCGGGCGCCCCGTTGTACCGGAGGTATACAACATTACGCAGGTGCTATCGATCGTCAGCGCCGCGCAGCGTTCTTTCATGATGGGGTCAAGACGATGATGTGCGGCGCGACCTTCGGCCTGCACATCTTCATACGCATTCATATGCGTGTGGTCGTATTTCCGCATTCCGCGCTTATCGAGATATATAATCTCGTCAATCCCGTGAACGATTTCCTGCGCATCAATAACTTTATCGACCTGTTCCTGATCCTCAACGATCACAAAACGCGCACCGGAATGTTCAAGCACATAGGCCATCTCTTCGGCGTTCGCGTCATTATATAGTGGAACCGGAATAGCCCCGCAGCATTGCGCGGCCGTCATAGCCCAATATAGATACGGACGATTGCGCCCGATAATGGCAACGTGGTCACCTTCGTTCAGGCCCAGTGCCAGCATACCAAGCGCAAGCGCCTCGATCTCGTCTTTGGTTTCAGCCCATGTCCAGCTTTGCCAGATACCGAATTCTTTTTCGCGGTAAGCCGGCTTGTCCGAAAACTTGATGGCATTACGCGCCAATAGCTTTGGAAACGTATCCAGATCACCATCTATTACGGTTGCGTTCATCGCTTTGCTATCCTCCCAGTGGGGTGGGTCACACCCGTTGGCCTTCTAAAGCGCACGTTGTCGCTTTGCGGTCGGATTGATTCCGTCCTTGTTGCCTGTGACCTTAGCAAGATTATTTCACAGGTAAAGAAAAATATGAACCATCGTTCAGTTCCATGCGCAAAGCGGGATTGCAAAAATGCAAAGGCTGCTGGTTGCGTGCTGACAGGTGCTATGCCTTCTAGCTGTACGTATGCGATTTCCCGCATGTAATGGAGAGGGGTTTTATGGCTTCGAAGCTGAAAAAATATTGACAGGTTGGGGTGTTATGTCCAATCTTATTCAGGTTGGCCAACCTTATACGGGTTAACCGCTCGATAATAATCGGTGACAGTTTAAGGGAAGGTAATAAACGGAGCGGTGTTGTCACAATTCAGTCATGTTAGTGATACAGCAGCGTAACAAACAAAGCTTATAAGGCGCTCAGGGTGATTTACCGCCTTGAAGCGAATAGCAACGGAGAGGAAATATAATGAAAGCACTACTTTTATCAGGTGTCGCGCTCGTCGCGCTGGCAAGCGGGGCTTCGGCCGCTGTTTGCCCGGCAGTGACAGTGGACGACATGATGGGCGTCGGGGCCGGCGCTTTTCCACAACAGTATGAATTGGCTGAATTCCAGTCGCTCGGTGACTGTACAGTGGAATTCTCGGCTAACCCTGCCTCTGACGATCTAAACGCGCGTATCCGTGGCAATGGCCCGCTACCGCCGTTGGCTGATCGTCTTCCATCCGAGCCGCTTGTTGTGGCTCCGTATGATTCCATCGGTTCTTACGGTGGTGTGTTTGACGCATTGTCGAACGCAACCGAGTCCGGCACATCGGACTTCATGTCCATTCGCCACGTAAACCTTGTGCGCTATTCTGACGATCTTACAACGATCGTTCCGAATGTTGCCAAAGGTTGGGAATGGAACGAGGACTTCACACAGTTGACGTTCTTCTTGCGTGAAGGCCACAAGTGGTCCGACGGTTCGCCGTTCACTGCCGAAGACATTAAATTCTGGTACGACAATCTGGCAACAGATTCCAACGTGCGTGAAAAACCAAAAGACTATGTTCTTGTTGGTGGTGAAGAAATGGATGTTGTGGTCGTAAATCCTACAACAATCCAGTTCAACTTGCCTTCTCCAAAGCCAGGTCTTCTGTCGCACTTCGCCAACCACTACGCACAGGCGTTCCAGCCCAAGCATTTCCTTGGCCAGTTCCACCCGGACATTAATCCAAACGCCGATGCAAATGCACAAGCGCTTGGTTTTGAAAACGGGTATGCTGCGATCAAAGGCTACTATGGTAACTCTGACTGGATGGACACACCGACACCTATGTTGGCCCACCCTGACCTAGTTGCTGGTCTGCCTGCTGATACGGTTCCAACTTTGGAAAGCCACATCATCACGCGGGAAAATACGGAAGGCCGTCATCTGGTTGCCAACCCGTACTTCTTCCAGGTTGATACGGCTGGCCAACAGTTGCCATACATCAACGAGCAGGACGAATTGTTCGTCGGTGAAAGCGAAGTTCGTCTTCTGAAACTGGTCAACTCCGAAGTTGACTATAAGGCTCAGGCGTTGAACCTCGATTATGCACCGCTGCTTCTGGAAAATCAGGAAAAAGGCAATTTCACAATTGACCTGAAACCTGAAATCGCGCTGAACACATTCTCGTTCAACGTAACGTCGGAAGATCTGGAGAAACGTAAAGTCTTCGGTGATCTGCGTTTCCGCCAAGCGATGTCTGTTGCGATGAACCGTGACGAGATCAACGAAGTTGTGTTCTTTGGCCTAGGTCGCCCACAACAATATATAGCGTTCTCGCCTACTCCTGGTTTTGTAACCGAAGAAATGGAGCAATCCTACGCGCAATATGATCCTGCAATGGCAAATGCTTTGCTGGACGAAATCGGCATGGTCGACGTTGACGGTGACGGAATGCGTGAATTGCCAAACGGTGATCCGCTTGTTCTGAACATGCAGATCGCAACGCAAGGTGGATCGCTGAAATTGGTCGAACTTGTTGGCCAAAACTGGCGTGACGTTGGCATCAACAACACGGTGAAAGAGATTACCACGGATGAATATCGTTCCGCGGCGTCTTCGAACAAGCTTGATGTTACGTTCTACGCGAAGGGTCAGCCACTTGCTGTTATCCTTGGTATTTCGGAACTGTTCCAGCCACCGTTTGATAACTACTTCAACCACACATCTGGTATGTTGTGGGGTCAGTATATCGACACTGACGGCGCATCTGGTGTGAAACCACCGCAGTGGGTTTACGACTCGATGGAAGACATTAATTTGTTCCAGTCGGCGATTGCCGGATCCGACGAGTCCAATGAAATTGGCGCCCGTCTGGTGCAAAATGTCGTGGATAACCTTCTGTTCATTGGTACTGTGAAAGCGGTTGCACCGATCTATCACAACAATGATCTGAAGAACTTCACAGAGTTCCAGACTCAATCCTACGCGTACTACCGGACATATCCGTACCGTGCGACTCAGTGGTGGTTGGACGAGTAGTCCTAACGCTCTGACTTGATATCCGACCGTGGGCAGTTTCGATTGCCCACGGTTCAACAAAAAACCAAGCCATAAGGCTTACATACTACACCTCCGGGGGGCGTAATTCGCGATGCTTCAATTCTCCAAATTCGTAGCAGTACGTGCAGCACTGGCCATTCTTACGCTGGTTCTAGTGTCGTTTATTGTATTTACACTGATGGAAATGGTACCCGGCGATTGCGCCGAGCGGTACGTTGCCTTCAAAAACTCCCAAGGGTCGGTTATCACCCCTGAAGACATCCAGATCGAACGTGTGCGTCTTGGTCTTGATCAGCCGTATATTCAACGCTGGGGTTCGTGGATTTTCAACGCCTTCCAAGGGGAATTCGGTGACAGCTGTATCCTTCGCGTAAACATCGCCCAGCTCTTGGGGCAGAAATTCTGGTTAAGCCTTGGCCTGTGTCTATCGGCCCTGCTGCTCGCCTACGCTATTGCGATCCCTGTTGGTATCCTTGCCGCCACTTCGAAAAACGCGGTTCTGAACAACAGCCTTCGTCTGGTTAGCTATCTTGGTTTGGCTCTGCCAAACTTCCTTCTAGCGCTGATGATTATGTTGTTTTCAACGGTTATGTTCGGCAACAGTCTTACGGGGTTATTCTCCAAGGAATTCCGAGATGCCGCCTGGTCCTACGACAGGTTTATGGATTTCCTCGGCCACGCATGGTTGCCTATATTTATCCTTGGCTGGTCCGCAACCGCCTTCGCAATCCAAACGGTTCGTGCGCTTATGTCTGATGAAATCGGCAAGCTATACGTGACTGCAGCTGCTGCCCGCGGGGTGTCGGGAAGGCGCTTGTTAATGCGCTATCCAGCACGACACGCGCTTAGCCCGATCATCAATTCCTTGGGGTTCGACCTTAACCGTATCTTTAACGAACTGCCCATCGTCGCCCTGATCCTGACCTTGACCGAGGCGGGTTCCCTGTTGATCGAGGCGCTGGCACGTTCAAACGATCAGCAGTTAGCGGGTGCGATTATTTTCATGCTGACGGCCAGTATTGTCGGAATTAATTTCATAACCGACGTCATACTAGCCCTCACCGATCCGCGCATTCGTCGCAGTATTGTGGGATGATGGACATGACCGATATTACAAACACACAAGCCGCCGAAAACCAGAAATTAAAAGAAGCCTACTTCACGGCTGGCCAAGGCCAGCTTATCTGGCAGCGGTTCAAGAAAAACAAATCGGCCCTTGTCGGCGCGTGGGTCTTAATCGCGCTGATTTTGTCAGGCATATTTGCGCCCTTCTTGACGCCTTACGACGCGACGATTGCGGGCAGGGATAAAGATTACCTTAACGGCGCACCGCAAATCCCGCAGTTCTGGGATGACAACGGATTTTCGGCACGCCCGTTTATCTACACCTATGAACGGTCCCGCTCGATCAAATCCAACTTCCGCTGGGTAACCGTGGTGAAAACCGACCTAGAAGATCGCCGCTATGTGACGTTCTTCGCAAAGGGTCAGGAATTCAAATTCCTCGGTATGACGTTCGATCGACACTTGTTTGGTGTGGATCGTGGTTTCATCCATATATTCGGAACGGATTCGACAGGTAAAGATATCTATTCCCGAACGTTAACGGCGATTAACACCTCAATGGCGGTTGGAACGATCGGTGTTATGATTGCCTTTGTCATGGCCTTGGCCATCGGGGGGATTGCCGGATATTACGGCGGCAAAATTGATGCCGTGTTGCAAATGATAACCGACACGGTGAAAACCATCCCCAGCATCCCGCTGTTTATGGCACTGGCTGCGTTTATCCCCGACACATGGAGCGCGGAGGAAAGGTTCTTCTTCATCTCCATGGTGCTGGGTCTGATCGGCTGGACAACCTTGGCAAGACGCATTCGAACCCACTTGTTGAGCGAGCGTAATCAGGAATATGTGCTGGCGGCGCAACTTTGCGGTGCATCCTCCAGCCACATTATCCGGCGCCACTTGCTGCCCAGTTTCACCAGCTACATCATCGTCGATCTGGTGATCTCCTTCCCGTATATGATTTTGTCGGAAACAGCGCTTAGCTTTATCGGGTTGGGACTGAAAGACCCCGTGAACTCGTTGGGGGTTATGTTGCAAAACGTCACCAGCGCCGATGTTCTGCTGAATTATCAATGGTACTTCATACCTGTGATCTTCTTTATTGTTCTTGTGTTGGCCTTTGTGTTCGTCGGTGACGGATTACGCGATGCTGCTGACCCTTATTCGGATTCCAAATAATGACGCGCCTTCTTGATGTAGAAAACCTGACCCTTCAGTTCGATACGGACGAGGGTCGGATCACCGCAGTAGACGATGTTTCCTTCACCCTTGAAGCGGGCGAGGTCATGGGCCTTGTTGGCGAAAGTGGTTCAGGGAAATCTGTGACTGCCAAGTCGATCATGAAACTTAATCCGTCCAATGCGGTTTACAGTGATCAAACCAAAATCACGCTGCACCTTGATGACGGGCCGGTCGAAATCATGGGCTTGCAAACTTCCAAGGAATTGCAAGTTGTGCGCGGCGGCGCGATTTCAATGATTTTCCAAGAACCAATGGCCAGTTTCGCGCCTGCGATTACCATCGGGGATCAGATGGTGGAACAGTTGATGATCCACACGGACATGAACGCCAAACGCTCCAAAGAGGTCTCGATCGAGATGTTGGACCGTGTTGGCATTTCCGATGCCGGAACCCGTTTCAAACAATACGCGTTTGAACTTTCGGGTGGTATGCGCCAACGCGCGATGATCGCCATGGCCCTGTCGACCAAGCCCAAGTTGCTGATCGCGGATGAACCGACAACGGCGCTGGATGTAACCATTCAGGCGCAGGTGATTGACCTGATGAAAGACCTCGTTAAGGATTTCGGGATGGGGATTGTCTTCATCACGCATGATCTTGGCGTGATTGCCCAGACAGCTGACAAAGTTGCCGTGATGTATCTGGGCCGCCTGATCGAACAGGGGGCCGTGCGCGATGTGATCCGCAATCCGTCACACCCCTACACCAAAGGTTTGATTGCAGCCTTGCCAAGTCTTGATGATTTGGACACCCCGCTAACGCCAATTCCGGGCGATATTCCTTCACCGCTAGAACGGCCAGCGGGGTGCGTTTTCAACACCCGTTGTTCGGTTAATATGGGTGAAATTTGCCATGCAAAAGTGCCGCAATTCAGTGCCGTCACACAGGGTCATAACGTTGCCTGCCATTTGTTTAACGGGGAGGGCGCAAAATGACTGATGACGTTCTGATTAAAGCACGCGACCTTTCCGTTCACTATCCGCTGTCGGGTGGTGGCCTGTTTGGCGAAAAGCCTGTCGTTAAGGCGGTCGAAGGCGTGAATCTAGACATCGCCAAAGGCAGTTTTTTCGGTCTGGTGGGGGAATCCGGTTCGGGTAAAACCACGCTTGGCCGTGCCTGCCTGAAAGCGGCGCCGATCACGCGCGGTACGGTGGAATATAGTGACGAAGATGTTACCTATGAATTGACGACGATGGATAAGGCGCAGGAAAAAGATTACCGCAAGCGCTCGCAACTGATTTTCCAAGACCCTTACGCCGCTTTAAGCCCGCGCATGACCGTCCGCGATATTATAGCCGAACCGCTGGAAGTTATGGGCCTGACCTCCTCGCGCGAAGAAACGGACGAACGTGTCCGCGAGATTGCCGCGAAATGYCGYCTTAACCTTGAACACCTGCGGCGCTTCCCGCACGCGTTTTCRGGCGGACAGCGCCAACGTATTTCTATTGCACGCGCGCTCGTTTCCCGCCCACATTTTGTGGTGGCTGACGAATCTGTAGCCGCGCTTGATGTGTCCATTCAGGCCGATGTTTTGAACCTGTTGAAGGAAATCCAGGAGGAAATGGGGCTGACGTTCCTGTTCATCAGTCACGACCTCAGCGTTGTGGCGCATGTTTGCGACCACGTCGCGGTGATGTATCTGGGCCGTCTGGTTGAAACTGCACCAACGCGCGAATTATTCAACGCACCACGCCATCCCTATACCAAAGCATTGCTATCCGCGATCCCGTCGCTGGATCCAGACGCTCCGAAAACGGCACAGAAACTGGAGGGCGAAATACCCTCGCCTACCAACCCGCCGCCCGGATGCAAATTCCAGACACGCTGCCCGTTTGCGACCGACATTTGCCGCAAAGACGAGCCGAAACTGGAACATTCCAGCACGGGCCACGAGGTTGCGTGCCATCATTGGCAAGAATTGATGTAAAATCAGGGGTGGGTGTATAACCCACCCTACGGCATAAAATTCACGGCACCTTCGGATGTGATCTTAACGTCCGCCAATGTGCGGTCCGAATGGCGCATGCGGTGGTTCAGCAGCTTTTGTGTCAGGCGCAAAAGGGTGCTGGCATGTGCCGGATCATCCGCAAGATTAACCAGTTCATCAGGGTCACTTTCCAGATCAAACAGCAGTGGGGCCAATCCGCCGTTGAAATGTATCAGCTTGAAACGGGCCTCGCGCAAAATTGCCAAATTAGCCTCGTGTACGGACGCCCCCGTGGTTTTTTGCCATTTGGTTATTTCGGTTGGCTCGCCAAAGTCCAGCTCCAGATGTACGGCATCGCGCCATTTTTCGGGCGGGGTACCTTCAAGAAACGGCTTAAGCGAAACCCCGTCCATCCCCGCAGGCACCGCTTGCCCGACCATGTCAAGAACGGTGGGGGTGAAATCGACGGACTCCGTGAAGGCGTCCACAACCGTACCGTGTTGCGCGGGGTTGTGCGGATCGCGGATAATCAGCGGAATATGATAAGCCCCCTCGTAAGGGTTTTGCTTGCCCCAAAGGTGGTGGTCGCCCAGCGTCTCGCCGTGATCGGCCATCAAGACAATTACCGTGTCGTCGTACTGCCCCGTTTCCTTCAGGAAATCCATTATCCGGCCAATATGCGTGTCCACCTCGGTGGCTAAGCCCAAGTATATAGACCGCAGCACCTGCACGTCGGCGTCGTTAGTGGCGTCCACTTCACAGCCGCGAACGACGTTCTGCATTTTAGGGGCGTTCAGCGCACCAACCATAAACGGGTGAACTTCCGCTTGGTCATCGGGCGAAGCAAGGCGCGCGGGCATCGGCAGACCGGCTGGGTCATACATTTTGTTATAAGGTTCGGGTGCCACAAGTGGTGGATGTGGGCGAATATAGGTGGCCACGGCAAACCAGTCTTGATCGGCTCGCACCGACAAATCATGAATTAACGAGTTGGTAAGAAACGCCGTGTCGCTGTGTTCTGCACTATAGAACGGTGGGTCATCGGGCCGCGCGGGGCGCGCAGGGTCCGGTGAAATGGCGTCATAAAAATCCGCGTACTCCGGCAGATCATACCCTTTGGATTTCAGATATGCCCGCCATGGATAGCTTTCCTGAAAGCGCATCTCCAACACCTCGCGAAACCCCGGCAGCAGGCTTTCTTCGGTTTTTAAGTCAGGGTCATTGGGGTGGCGGGTGCGCGGATCAAGGCTGGTGTCGGTATACCCGTACAACATCGGGTCATAGCCGGATTTGCGCATCTCACGCGCGATGTTGGTGATGCCGTCCGCCATAGGCGTGCCATTGCGAATGGAGCGGTGGTTCATCGCATACTTGCCCGTGAAAATGCTGGCCCTTGATGGCCCGCACGGATTGGTCACGGAAAAATGTTTCGTGAAGGTCACCGCGTCTTTTCGCAAGGCGGCAATGTTGGGCAGGTCTATATGTGCCGCCAATGCCCCCTCAATACAATCTGCGCGAAGTTGGTCCGAAATAATGACGAGAATTTTACGTTTTTTTGACATCTGCATGTTCCTTGATGGCAGGTCAGGTTATGCGCACAGAATGACGAAATCAGCTGCGGGTCAACAAAAAATATATCAGCAAGCGAAATTTATGGTTCGGGTACACAGTTTTTTGCCAAAATTAGTTAACGTAACGGAAGGTTTGCGTCAAAATTCTCTAAAAGCTTGATCGGTTTCCTGCACTAATGTTAGCTTTCCATAACGATAACGGTCCTGAACAACTGGACCAATAGGCGGGACACTAACCTGTCGATGTAAATCCGTTAGCAAGTGCTGCCGGTCAGGGAGAATTAATTTGGAGTTTTTTCAACTGTTTGTCAGTGGTCTGGCAAACGGCAGTGTTTATGGTCTGATCGCGCTTGGTTTCGTGCTGATCTACAAAGCAACCGAGGCCGTCAATTTCGCCCAAGGCGATTTCATGATGTTAGGCGCATTTATTGCCCTTTGGCTAACCAATCCGGAATATATCGGGTTGTCATTCTGGATTGCCGCACCAATGGCGATGGCGGCAATGGGGGGGCTTGGTTATGCACTGGATGTCACCATCATCCGCCGCATGTTCGGGCAAAGCCAAACGGCGGTCGTGATTTTGACAATCGCGCTGGGGTTTGTAATCCGCTTTGTCGCCGGACTATTTTGGGGGCATGAACCCCAAACCCTGCAATCCCCCTTGGCCGTGGGCGACCTAACCATTGGCGGCGTCGTGTTGGGTATGGCGGATGTAACCATCATCGTTGTCACCGGCCTTTTGACCTTCGCGCTGTTCCAGTTTTTCAAACGCACGAAGCTGGGGTTGGCGATGCAGGCCTCCTCGCAAAACCAGATGGCGGCGTATTACATGGGCATTCCGGTCAAGCGCGTGCAAGGGTTCATCTGGGCGCTGTCGGGCGTTGTGGCGGCCGTGGCGGGCATTCTGTTCGCCTCAAAAGGCGCGATTGACCCGAATGCGGGATTGCTGGGGATCAAGGCGTTCGCAGCCGCGGTGATTGGCGGTTTTGGCTCGTTGCCGGGGGCGCTGATCGGCGGGTTGATCATCGGGGTGATCGAACCTTTCGCGGCGCGCTATCTGCCCGCAGGCTATTCCCAAATGGCCCCTTATGCGTTGCTGTTGTTCGTGCTGGTGTTCCGCCCGCACGGTCTGTTCAGCCAAGTTCGCACAAAGAAGGTCTGATCCCATGCGTATCCATTTCAAGACCTCCTACAATGACGATATCCGCCTGTTCGAGGATCGTTTCACCGCCCTCAAATACGCCGCCCTTCTGGCTTTCGCGATCGCACTGCCGTTCCTGCTCGGTGATTTTTATCTGGGCGAGGCGACCAATGTTCTGATCTGGGCCATTGCTGGCCTTGGCCTGATGTTGCTAACGGGGCAAACCGGACAAGTCAGCCTTGGCCACGCCGCGTTTCTGGCCCTTGGCGCATACAGCAACCTGATATTGCTGGACAAAGGCGTACCATTTATCATCTCGTTTCCGCTAGCGGGCATTATTACGGGCGTTGTCGGCACCATCATCGCCATCCCCGCGCTACGTTTGCATGGTATTTACCTCGCCATCGCCACCATGACCATCTCGATTCTCGCCGATGACATCATCGTTCTAACCGAACCATGGACCGGCGGCGTCGTTGGCATGTTCCCCCCGACAATCGACATTTTCGGATTTGAAATCGAACGGTGGAGCCAACCTGACAGGTTCTATTACCTTGTACTCATCACCACAGTCATCTGCACGCTATTTTACCGCAACCTGCTGCGCGCCCCGCTTGGTCGCGCCTTCGCCGCCGTGCGGGATTCCGAGGTTTCCGCCGCCGCCATGGGCGTGCATATTTCACGCACCAAAATGACAGCCTTCGGGATTTCCTGCGCCATCACCGGCCTTGCAGGGGCCTTGATGGGGTATTTTTCCGGCATGGTGAATAACGAAACCTTCACCGTTGTGATTTCCATCCAACTACTGATGATGATCGTGATCGGTGGCCTTGGCACCATCCACGGCGCGTTCTTCGGGGCTTTTGTGGTGGCATTCCTACCCCAAGGTCTGTCCATCGCCAAAGACTGGTTCGGCAGCTCAAGCGTGGCAATCCCGGGACTAGAGACCGGCGTTTTCGGCATGATCCTGATCTTGTTCATCCTGTTTGAACCAGGCGGTATCTATGGGCGTTGGGTCAAAACCCGCATCTGGTTGGAGCTGTTCCCCTTCGCGCGCAAAGACATGTTCAAACGTCAAAAGTCTTATCTAAAGACGGAGCGTTTGCGATGAGCCTTCTTGAAATCAAAAACGCCACCCTGAAATTCGGTGGTGTAACGGCGGTGGATAACCTTAGCTTCAGCGTGGAGGAGGGCGAGGTTTACGCCATTGTCGGCCCCAATGGTGCAGGCAAATCGACGGTGTTCAACCTGATCTCGCGCTTCTACGATCCCTTCGCAGGGTCCATACATTTCGACGGTCACGACCTGCTGAAATCCCCCCCCGAACGTGTCGCGGATTTCGGTATTGCGCGTACATTCCAGAATATCGAGCTGTTCGATAACGCTTCCGTTCTGCAAAACCTGTTGGTCGGGCGGCATCGGCATCGGCAGACCAATATGTTGCAGGAAATGCTGTTCACCCCCAAGGCACGCCGCGAAGAAATCGCACATCGCGAGGCGGTGGAAGAGGTGATCGACTTCCTTGATCTGCAACCCTACCGCAACAAGCTAATCGCCGGATTACCCTACGGCGTTCGCAAGGTGGTGGAGCTGGCGCGCGCGCTGGCCTCTGGCCCCAAAATGCTGCTGCTAGACGAACCCGCCTCTGGTCTCTCGGTCGAGGAAACGCAAGATTTGCGTTGGTGGATTGACGATATTCGCAAACAGATGGGCATCACGGTGTTGATGGTCGAACACGACATGGGGTTGGTTTCGGGCGTATGTGATCGCGTGTTGGCGCTGGCCGATGGCGCAAAACTGGCCGAAGGCACCCCTGCCGAAGTCCAGTCAAACCCCGCCGTGATCGAGGCATACTTAGGCGTGGGGGCGGCGTAATGGGACACTTGCTGGAAATCCGCAATCTTGAAAGTTTCTACGGCCCGATCATGGCCATTCGCGGCATCAGCCTGACGGTCGACAAGGGCCAGATTGTCACGGTTTTGGGCGCGAATGGCGCTGGGAAATCGACGCTGTTGAAAACCATCTCCGGCATTATGGAACCTGAAAAGGGGCAGGTTATTTTCGATGGCGAGGAAATTCAGGGGTTGGAACCGCACGTCATCGTCAAAAAAGGCATCGTGCATGTGCCAGAGGGCCGCGAGGTTTTTCCGCTGCTAAGCGTTGATGAAAACCTGTCGCTCGGCGCATATACCCGCAACGACAAACCCCAAATCGCCAAAGACCGCGAGATGGTTTTTGACTATTTCCCGATCCTTGCGGAACGCCGAAATCAGGAGGCCGGAACGCTATCGGGTGGTCAGCAACAAATGTTGGCCATTGGGCGCGGCTTGATGCTGAACCCCAAAATCATGCTACTGGATGAACCCTCCTTGGGTCTTAGCCCGCTTTTGGTGCAACAAATTTTCGGCATCCTTAAACGCCTGAACAAAGACGAGGGCGTGACCATGGTGTTGGTCGAACAAAACGCCCGCGTGGCCCTTGATCTGGCCGATGCAGGGTATGTGATGGAGGTTGGGCGCATGGTGATGAACGACACGGCGGATAATCTGGCGGCCTCCGAAGATATCCAGAACTTTTATCTGGGCGTGCAAGAAGACAGCCAGCGCGGCGAGCGGCGTTGGAAACGTCGCAAAACGTGGCGATAGGGGGTGGGTATGGATAAACCTCAAGAACAGGAAATCCGTGGCGTTCGGGTCAATGCAACCCCCGGTCAGCGCCCGATGCTGGTTGACGGCGTGGACACTTGCGTGGCGTTATTCGCGCAGCGTTGCGCGGAATTGGGTGATCGCACGGCGCACCGCGAAAAGGATTTCGGCATCTGGCAGGCCTATTCATGGGCGGACTATTATAAGGCCGCCCAAAACATCGGCATGGGGTTGGCCAAGCTGGGCCTTGCGCGCGGCGAGGTGGTTTCTATTCTGTCGGAGGACCGCAAAGAATGGCTGTACTTCGATATGGGAATCCAGTGCATCGGCGGCATTGCCTCGGGCGTTTACACGACTGACAGTGCCAGCCAGCTTGATTACCTGTTGCGCGATTCCGGCAGCACGTTTCTGGTTGTGGAAAACGACGAACAGCTCGATAAATTTCTGGAAATCGCGGATCAGGCGACGCTGATTAAAAAGGTCATCATTCTGGATTCTGACGGCCTGCACGACCTGAACGACGACCGCTTTATGTTCCTCGATGAACTTTACACGCTCGGCGCGGCGCATGCGGCGGAAAACCCCGATATGTTCGGGGATGCGATCAAGGCCGTGAAACCAAGCGATACCGGCCTGCTGATCTATACTTCCGGCACGACGGGCGCGCCCAAAGGGGCGATGCTTAGTCAGGAAAACATCATGGCGACGATCGAAACCGGCCTGCATTCTGTGCCGGTTTTCGAAACGGATGAACAGTTGTGTTTCCTGCCCCTTAGCCATGTTCTTGAACGCTCCGTTTCCGTCTATGGCCCGATTGCCGCGCGTTGCACCGTGAATTTCGCCGAAAGCCCCGAGACGGTCTTTGAAAACCTCCAAGAACTCTCGCCGCACACATTCACCGCCGTTCCGCGCGTCTGGGAAAAGATATATTCGCGCGTCACAGTGTTGGCGCAAGAAGCCACCGGCATCGGGCGGCTGGCCTATGGCTTGGCGATCAAGGCGGGCATGAAACGCGCGGAATACCTGCTGGATAACAAACCGGTCCCGCCACTGGTGGCAGCAAATTACGCGGTATGGAATTTTCTTGTGCTGAAAAACCTGCGCCGGATGCTTGGGTTGGAYCGKATCMGWCGGGCAACCACGGGGGCGGCGCCGATCTCKCCGGAATTGCTGAAATGGTACGCGGCGATTGGCGTTAACCTTTTGGAAGGCTACGGTATGACCGAAAACGCCGGAATTTGTTCGCTGAACAGTGTCGGGGCCAACAAGATCGGCACCGTCGGACAAGCGGTGGCTGGCGTGGAATTGAAAATCGCCGATGATGGCGAGATTTTGACCAAGGGCTTGAATTCCTTCAAAGGATACTGGCGCAACAACGAAAAAACCGCCGAAACATTCACCGATGACGGCTGGTTACGCACGGGGGATGTCGGGAATATTGATGCGGATGGATACCTAAGCATCACGGGCCGCCTTAAAGACATTATCATCACGGCGGGGGGCAAAAATATCACCCCTGCGGAAATTGAAAGCCGTTTGAAGTTCTCGCTCTATATTTCCGATGCGGTGGTGATCGGGGACCGTCGAAAATACCTGACATGTCTGGTAATGATAGATCAGGAAAATGTCGAAAAATTTGCACAAGATGGAAAAATCCCGTTTAGTGACTTCGCATCCCTGTGCGCGGCCCCTGAAATCAACGCCTTGATCAAGGGCGAGGTAACCGCCGTAAACAAGGAATTCGCCCGTGTGGAGCAGATCAAGGACTTCCGTCTGATTAATGTTCTGTTAACGGCGGAGGACGACGAATTAACCGCAACCATGAAGCTGAAGCGCGGCTTGGTGGAGAAAAAACACAATGCGCTAATCGAACAAATGTATAGTTAGGGCAAAATGCCCGACATTCCGTGGGAGGAAAATATGAAAAAACTATTAACAACAATCACCGTCGCATCGCTGGCCTTTGTCGGGGCGGCCAACGCCCAGACGCAAGGCGTTAGCGATACCGAGGTTCTGGTCGGGTCCGTTAACGACCTTTCCGGCGTTTTTGCCGCTGTCGGGGTTCCGGCCACGGCTGGTGCGAATATGTACTTTGACGAGGTGAACGCCGCTGGTGGTGTTCATGGTCGCACAATCCGTTTTATCGTCGAGGATAACGGCTATCAGGTTCCGCGTGCCATGCAGGGCTATAACAAGCTGCTGAACAAGGACCGCGTTTTCGCCATGCTTTTGTCGCTTGGTACACCGATGAACGAGGCAGGCTTCAAGCTGCTTGACCCCAAAGGCATCCCGAACGTCGGGCCATTGTCGGCGGCGCAAAGCATGTTGCAGGATCCGATCGGGAACAAGTTCACGGGGTTCTCCAGCTATTACGATCAGGTTCAGGCCGGTGTTGAATATTTGGTGGGGGAATTCGGAGGAGCCGAAGTTTGTTCCATGTACATCCCGTCAGGCTTTGGCAATGAAATTGCTGGTAGCACCAGAGACGCCGCCGACACACTGGGCATCGCGTTTGCGGGGGAAACCACGCACAAACCTGACGAGCTGGATTTCGTGGGTTCGCTAACCAAGCTGAAAGCCGACGGATGTGACGTAATCACCATTGGTCTTGGCGTTCGCCAAGCAATCACGGTTGTTGGCACGGCCAAAAAACTGGGCTGGACAGACGTTAAGTTCTTGTCAACTTCCGCCAACTTCCTTGGCGTTGTTGCGGCCGTTCCGGGCGGCGTGACCGATGGTCTATACGCGGCTTCTGGCTGGGTTGATCTGGCCTCGCGCGCTGAAGACGAAGCACCAGCCGCGTTCATTGCGGCCTATGCGGCGAAATACGATAAACCGGCTGGCGGCTTTGCCATGCTTGGTTATCAAGCGGCAGAGACGTTTGTGAAAGCATTAGAAGCAGCAGGCCCAGACCTGACGCAGGAAAGCTTTATCGCAGGGATGGAAACGTTGAATTACTTCGACCCGATCGCCGATGCACAGATTACCTACGGGCCGAATGATCACCGCGGTGTTGATGACATCGTGATTTCGGTTGTTGAAGATGGCTTCTGGAAAGTCATCACACGCAAGTAAACTTACGGCGTGAAAAAACAGGGGCAGGGCGGTCAAACGCCTTGCCCTTTYTCGTGCCTAGAAGAACARCARTTTCGTGGCGCTCAGCAACACCGCCGCGCGAATTAACCATTTGAAGGCGGCCATGTTGATTATCCCTAAAAACTTGTAGCCAAGATATGCACCGACAAACAGCACGGGCACGAACATCAAATCCAGCTTTAATGTCTCAACCGTGATAAGCCCCAAATTCGCCGAAAACGGGATTTTGAAGACGTTCAGCACCAGAAAATACCAGCTGCGCGTGCCGACGAACTCGTTCTTGGGCAATCCCATTTGCAACAGATATACGCCGAAAATCGGGCCAGCGGCATTGGCCATCATCGTGGCAATTCCTGCGAAAATACCGACAAACGCGGTAAGGGCGGCGGGGGCGTTGCGGCGCGCTGGCACCAGAACCTCGAACACCAGCATGAACAGGATCGTGGCCCCGATCACCTTTTCGAACACCCCTGTCGGAACTTTATCGACCGCGAAATACCCGATAACGATTCCGACGGCGGCATAAGGGAATAATTTTAGTAAAATGCCCCAGTTGCAGTGCCGCCGATAGTAAATCACCGCGAAAATATCCGCCACGATCAGCATCGGTAACAACACCCCGGGCGAGGCTTTGCCGGGGATTGCCAGTGCCATCAGCAGCACCGCCAATATGCCCACACCCCCGACGGAGGTTTTGGTGAAGCCCACCAGCAGTGCGGCCATAAAAATATAAACGTATGAAAGCGTCGAGATGTCCACGCTTAATCAATCACATTCCGAGGGCTTCTTTATAAAGCTCCAGAACAGCTTCGGCTTCGCTAACTTCCTGCGGGTCCATCTTGCGAAGGGCCACGATTTTGCGAAGAACCTTGGTGTCATAGCCACGCGATTTGGCCTCGGCCATCACTTCTTTTTGCTGATCGGCGAGGTCTTTTTTCTCCGCGTCCAGACGTTCAAACCGCTCCACAAACGCGCGAAGCTCGCCGGCGGTTACGCGGTAGGATGATGGCTGTTGTTGTTCGTCGGTTACGTCCATGACTGGCCTCGTTTAGCTAAAATGATTTTGCCGGACACTACCCGCACGTCGCCGTGGCCACAAGACACCCCTTGCGAAAAATCCCCCCCTGTTTTAGGCAGTTTACGGAAACGGAGAGGTTTGATGGATTTTCTGATATATATTGGTGGCGCATTTACGCTGACAGGGCTGGTCGGYCTTGGCTATTGCATCAAGATGGCGATGGCGATCAAACGCGAGGGGAAAGAGGCGAAAGATGCCTCCAAACGCCTGCGCAGTCTGGTTGCGTGGAACATGGGGGCGATGGGAATGTCGTCCATCGGGCTGGCAATGATCGTGATTGGCATCATTCTTTAGGGGATAACGTGAAGGTATTAATCGCCACTAGCACCACGGATTTTGACCCCACAGAGGTGGCCGTACCGTGGAAAATCCTGAAGGCTGCAGGCGTTGATGTGCGTTTTGCGACCGATACCGGATTGGCAGGTTATGCTGATAAACGGATGCTGGATGGCAACAAGTTTTACCTTTTGAAACCGGTCCTGATTGCCGATAAACCCGCACGCGAGGCCTACGCCGAAATGCGCCAAGATCCGGCGTTCAAATCCCCGATCAGCTACGATGAAATTCGCGTCGAGGATTACGACGGCTTGCTGCTACCCGGTGGGCATTCCAAAGGCGTGATCCCGTATCTTGAATCGCCTGACTTACAAAACGCGATCGTTGAGTTTTTCGCACAAGACTTGACCGTGGGCGCGATCTGCCACGGGGTCGTCGCAGCGTGTCGTGCGATTGATCCGGCCACGGGGAAATCCGTTTTGTACGGGCGTAAAACCACGGCGTTGTTGAAGCGGCAAGAACGGCTCGCCTATAATCTGACGCGGTATAATCTGGGGAAATACTACCTGACCTATCCCGAAACCGTGGAAGACGAGGTGACCGCAGCCTTGAAATCCAGCACGGATTTCCTGCAAGGCCCGTTGCCCATATTGCGCGATAGCCCAAACCGCATGTCGCGTGGCTTTACGGTGCGGGACGGCAACTATCTGTCGGCGCGTTGGCCGGGGGATATTTACAGCTTTGCTACCGAATTCCTGGAAATGCTGCGCGCCTAGAACGCCACAGACAGCCGCGTAAATACTTGCGCGTTTTGTGTGTCATAGCGGTTCAGGTTGGAATAATCCCGCGAAAACGCCACGCCAAACGTCGGCTTGAACCCGAAAAACTGAAGCCTGTCATGGGTTAGCGACAGCTCCAACTTCACGTCATCATCCACGCGGGCCTCGGAATACCCGAACCCGATTGAGGTGTATTCCGTATGCGTGTAGGCCAGATTTCCCGAAAAGCTGAATGGCACGGCCTCGGGGTTCCATGTACCACCAAGTGACACATTCGCGGCCTTTGCTGCCAAATCACCATCCCCCGTGGTTCGCTGCACATACCCGCCAAACGCCAGTTCTAGACGTGGAGTCATGGCCATTCGGTATGTTGCCCCCAACGTAGCTATTTGGGCATTTTGGTCGGTCCAAATGTCCGATGCACGATCGCTAAATGTGGCGTAAACCTTCCATGCCGATGTCTGGTCAGGGTTCCGGTGAATCTCCAACCCAGCGGTGGTTTGGTTATAGTAGACACCGTAATCATCAAAAATCGCGCCTCCAATATCGTCTGCAACAAAGCGCTGGTCATATCGGATATAGCCATAAACCAGCATCGGGCGTTCTGTTTCAGGTGTGTGGCGCAGGCCTGACGTCAGGCTATAGTTGCCCTCGTTTCGCCCACGCCCATCATAAAACGTGCCGGCAACGGAAACCCGATTTTCCCATATGGTGCGCGCCGACACTCGCCGCTGATGCGTAACACTGGCGAAGGGCGAATAAGCGATCCCCGATTGCGCTTTGGCGTCACCGTCCAGTACAAATTCCAACCCGCCTAAGGTTATCGTGTCGTGCAAGCTGCCGCCGTTGATGTTGGTGCTTGGCAGTACACTAAGCCCCGCGCTGAACCTCCACGGTGACATGCTGCGTATCTGGTTTAACGTGCGGCGTATGACACGCAACTCCGGTTCCGCCTGCACGAAATCCGAGGCACGGTAGAGCAGTATTTTGGCTCTAATCAAATTCGATTGACGCGCTTGCGCCACCCCTGAAATCAGATAAGCCGCGAAGCGTTGCGATTTTGTCAGCGGGTTGGCGCGCGCTTGCGCGGCCAGATTTCCCGCCAGCTCCACCCGCCCCAGTTCTTGTGCCGCACGGGCCATCACCAGCAACGCATCCATATTGTCAGGGTCATCGGCAAATTGTTGTTCCGCACAGTGAAACGCCAGCGGGAAATTCTGCGCCTGCACCAGCGCGCGCAAAGATGTTTCACATTCAGCCGTTGCCGCGCGCCCAACCGAAGGGGCGACAGCAAACACAAGCATCAGCCAGACCAACGCATGAAACCAAGTATGATTGAAACGGGTTAACATGCCTGAATCCGAAATTATGCGTGGCGAGGTTTGATCGCCCAAGGTATATTGCTTTTTAATCAATTGCCAGACGTTCGATCTTTGTGTATTTCGAATATTATTGTATCCGCCGGAGTAATTATCTTGAAAATATCATTGCTAACAGTTGCCGCAGCCTTTCTTGTTTCGGCTTGTGGCGGACCAACTGCCGCGCCAACCCCTTATGTATCGGTTCCGCTGGCGGATCTCGCGACCAATTCCCAATTGGTCGTTTCCGGGAACGGCATGGGGTATGCGACGCGGTTTAATGATCCGACGTGGTCTAAAAACAAAAACGGCCCACGCCTTCAGCGGTTTATTTCCACGGGTACTCCTGGTCAATATGTGGCCGTATTCCGCAACTTTGACCTAAGCGTGGAATATGGGCGCGCGACATTCACGATGCCAGCGGCCTTGGCATCCGTTAGCGGTACCACCGATCTGGGATACAACTTCACAATCACCCGCAACGATGAAGACACGCTGGTTTATACCTTGTCCGGCCTGTTCACCATCAACCTTGAGCCCGGCAACACTACGGCCCTTTACGCAGGCGGTGGATTTTCGACGGGGTCTTACACCGGTGACGGGGCATTACAATTGGTTAGTGGCGCGGCGAATTACACCGGCARTTTTATCGGTGAAAGCACTTATGCCGGTCGCGTAAACGGTGACGTTAACTTGAACGTGGACTTTGACGCCACCACAGATCAGGTGGGTGGCTCTATATTCAATCTGCTAGGAACCACCGGAAGTTACATCTTCAACGACCTGATCATCAGCGCAACGATTTTGCCGGAATCCACCTTTGAAGGCATTCTGGATGTGACCCCCACTGCTGGTGGCGTATTTGCACCCGGCGAAAGAGGTCAAATCAAAGGCGGGTTCTATGGGCCGGGCGCAGAAGAGTTTGGCGCAACCATCCGCATAACAGACGGCAATAATCACATCCTTGCCGGTGCCATCAGCGGCGCGTTAGCCCCTCCGCCGTGACCTGATCAATCGCATCCGTAATCATCGTCAAGCATTCCGGTGAACTAAAGCTGTGGTTCGCCCCTTTCACCAAGGTCAGGCGGACATCGTCGCCCGTCACATGGTCCAGCAATTGCAGGGCCACCGAACGGTCCACGTCAACATCTGCCGTTCCTTGCAAGAATCGCACGGGAAAGGGCAGGGACAGCGGCGTTCGCAGCACCAGTTGATCGCGCCCATCCTCGATCAGTTTTTTGGTGATGATGTAAGGCTCGTCTGAATAGTCGGACGGAAGTTCCAGCCGTCCATCCTCAAGGATCGCGCGGCGCTGATCCGCATCAAAATTCGCCCACATGGAATCTTCGGTGAAATCAGGCGCGGCCGCAATACCAACCAGCCCGCAAACCTTTTCGGGCATCGCACGACACACCAGCAGCGATATCCAGCCCCCCATGGAGGATCCGACCAACACTTGTGGGCCTTGCGTCAGGGTGTTGATTGCATCCATCGCGTCGCGCGCCCAATCTCCGATGCATCCATCCACGAAATCTTCCGACGATTGCCCGTGGCCACTGTAATCAAACCGCAAAAACGGGCGGCCATTGGCGCGCGCCCATTCCTGCAAATAGACGGCTTTCGTGCCTTCCATATCGGATTTGAAACCGCCCAGAAACACGACCCCAACGCCTTGGCCTTCGGTCTTGTGATAGGCAATGCGCCTGTTGTTAGTTTCAAGATATGATGGCATGTGAAGGCTCCTTTTGCGGCAGAATGGCCTTTGAAGGGGCAGAATTCAACTGCAAAACGGTTGACTCTGCCGGTGCTTGGCGTAAACCGTTCGAACCAGTAACCGGGCGCATTGTAGGCGTCAAACCACGAGGAGAAGCGCCATGAGCGATGATAAAAAACTGCCCGACATAGAGAAGATAGATTTCGTTAATCTTCAGTCCAGCCGTCGCAGAATTTCCGCAGACAATGAAACGGCCGACGCCGCAGAGCGCGACGACGACCTTGTGAACAAGCTCGTTGGTGACGTGCCTGAAGAAGTTGTAAAGCCAAAAAGCCCCGAAAAACCCACATTGATAGAAGTAGAGCCAATACCCGTGTCAGATATTCCAGTAGACGAAGTCGCCCAATCCGATAACATTTTCCTAACCATGCCAGATGGTGCGAAACGCGAATACCCCGCCGGGATCACCGGCGCAGAGGTTGCCAGCGATATTTCAAAATCCCTAGGCAAGGCCGCGTTTGCCTGCGCGATCAACGGCGTGTTCAGCGACCTTTCGACCTTGATAGAGGCCGACGCCGATTTCCAGATTTACACCGCCAAAGACGAACCCCAAGCGCTGGAACTTATCCGCCACGACGCCGCCCACATCATGGCGCGCGCGGTGCAGGAAATCTGGCCTGACGTAAAGGTCACAATCGGCCCCGTCATCAAAAACGGCTGGTATTATGACTTTGATCGCGCTGAGGCTTTCACCCCCGAAGACCTGATCACCATCGAGAAGAAGATGCGCGAGATCATCAATAAACGCGAACCCGTGACCACCGAAGTATGGGACCGCGACCGCGCAATCGCGTTTTACGAGGCCAATAACGAGCCTTACAAAGTCGAGCTTATCAACAGCATTCCGGGCGATGAAGACCTGCGGATGTATTGGCACGGCCATTGGCAAGACCTTTGCCGTGGGCCGCATTTGGCCCATACAGGCCAAGTTCCCGGCGACAGTTTCAAGCTGATGTCGGTGGCAGGCGCGTATTGGCGCGGGGATAGCAATAACGCCATGCTGCAACGCATCTACGGCGTGGCTTTCCGCAACAAGAAAGACCTCAAAGCGCATTTGTTCATGCTGGAAGAGGCCGAAAAACGCGACCACCGCAAGCTCGGCAAATCCATGGACCTGTTCCACATTCAAGAAGAAGCCCCCGGCATGGTGTTCTGGCACCCCAACGGCTGGACGCTGTACCGCGTGTTGCAAGACTACATGCGCCGCCGCCAAATCGCCGATGGGTATTTGGAAATCAACACCCCCGAAGTTGTTGACCGTAAGCTGTGGGAGGCGTCGGGCCACTGGGAAAAATACCGCGAAAACATGTTCATCACTGAAATTGACGAAGAACATGCCAATGAAAAACGCGTGAACGCCCTGAAACCAATGAACTGCCCGTGCCACGTTCAGGTCTATAACCAAGGCCTGAAATCCTACCGCGACCTACCGTTGCGCCTTGCGGAATTCGGGTCATGCCATCGCTATGAATCCTCGGGTTCCATGCACGGCTTGATGCGGGTGCGCGGGTTCACACAGGACGACGCGCATATTTTCTGCACCGAAGACCAGATCGCTGCCGAGACCAAGAAATTCATCGAATTGCTTTCATCCGTCTACAAAGACCTCGGCTTCGAGAAATTCGACATTAAATTCTCCACCCGCCCCGACGTTCGCGCCGGTTCGGACGAGGTCTGGGACGAAGCCGAAGCCGCGCTTGAAAATGCCATCAAACTKCTGGGSCTKCCTTACGARGTTGATGARGGCGAAGGSGCGTTCTATGGCCCSAAGCTCGATTTCAAAYTGACCGATGCGATTGGCCGTGAATGGCARCTTGGCACGTTGCAGGCCGATTTCGTGCTGCCCGAACGCCTAGAGGCCGAATATATCGGCGAGGATGGCCAAAAGCACACCCCCGTCATGCTGCACCGCGCGACCCTTGGATCGTTCGAACGCTTCATCGGGGTGTTGATCGAAAACTACGCCGGAAAATTCCCGCTGTGGCTGGCCCCGCGCCAAGTCGTGGTGGCCTCCATCGTGTCGGACGCGGATRATTGGGTGAACGAGGTTGTCGCCCGTCTGCGCGCCAAAGGTATCCGCGCCGAAGCCGATGTTCGCAACGAGAAGATCAACTACAAGGTCCGCGAACATTCCTTGGGCAAGGTCCCCGTGATCCTCGCCGTAGGTATGCGCGAGGTCGAGGAACAGACCGTTTCGATGCGTCGCTTGGGCGATAAAGGCTCCAAAGTCATGACTGCCGACGAGGCGGTGGAGGTCCTGACACTCGAAGCTTTGGCCCCTGATTTACGGTAAACCAACGTGGAAACTGTCATAATTCTGCACGGGCTTGGGCGCTCCATGGCGTCAATGCGGCGCTTGGCTAAACATGTCGGGGAGGGCGGGTTTGCCCCTGTCCTCATCGACTATCCGTCCAGTAAAACCACGATCGAGGTGCTGGCCGAAGGCATCTTCGCGCAGCTTCCGAAGGCGGGGAAATTGCATTTCGTCGGCCACTCCTTAGGGGGGGTGTTGTCGGTGCGGCTCGCCAAAATGTTGCCAGATGCGCGCCGTGGCCGGATCGTTCAACTGGGCGCGCCGAACTTTGGCAGCGAGATCGCGCAACGGGCCGCGATTTTCGGAAAACTCATGGGTCCGGCTTTGGCTGAACTGGTACCGCATTCGGGCGAAGACACGGTGGGCCTTGATATCGGTGCAATCGCCGGAACCGCCGCGATTCCGGCCTACGGTTTGATCACGGGGATCGAGGGCGAGAACGACGGCAAAGTATCCGTCGCAAGCGCATGGGGCAACGCACCGGAGGGCAAACGCCTCGCGCTTCCGGTCGCCCACAGCATCATGATGCAAGACCGCCGCGTGATCGACGCCACGGTGCGTTTCCTGAAAACGGGAACCTTCGCGTAGGGTGTGCGGTCCCCGCGCACCGTTCCAACATTTGCCCCCAATTAAACCATTTATTAACCATTCCCGCGTATAACGGTCAGCACTGAGCGAGGCGGGTTAACACCCCGTAGGTTTATCGCGCTAAAGCATTTTGAATACCCGTTGCGGTGGCACGCAACATCAAGACACTAAACTGCTCATTCGTTGCGCCGCTTCACAACCGGCATTTGCAGGCAACAGCTTAGGGATGGGTCTTTAGCGCGGTAAATCTGACCTCGGTCAGCAAGAGGCAATCTTTAAACCGGATCGCCGAAATTATGGTCAAAGCGACCTCCCCGAGCATCACAATCACCATCCGGCGCGGGTTTCACCCGAACGCCGTTTTTTTCGTGGCTAATTCCCTCAAAACTCCTCCACCCGCATCACGCCGCCGATATGCTTAATCGCGCCTTTGATCTTTGCGTTGATGGCGTAATCGTCGGGCAGGGTTATTTCTACCTCGCCGGGCAAATCGGGGTGGACCAGTACGATATTCACCGGCCCTTTCATCGCGCGCCCTGCATCGTTGGCCAGCAGCCTTGTCGCAACGGACGGCACGGCCTCCGCATCGTTCAGGAACACCCGCAACCCTACCGAGGCCGTATTCGCCACCGCCATATCAATCGACTGAAAACCCCGCGCCAGCAGTTTTAACTGCCCGCCTTCCATGTCTGCCTCGATCGGCATCACCACGTTTTCACCGGATTTCAAAATCTCTTGTGCGGCTTCCAGAACATCGGCGAAAACCGTCACCTCGAAATGCCCTGTCGGGTCTGACAGCGCGATAAAGGCAAAACGGTTGCCGCGCGCCGATTTGCGGATTTGCACGGACGAAATCGTGCCGGCCATCTTGGTGCCAACTTTGCGCCCCTCCGCCTTTTTGGTCACTTCCTCCAACGTCAGAACGCGCTCCCGTTTCAGGGCGGGCATGTAATCATCCAGCGGGTGGCCCGTCAGGTAGAACCCGAAGGCGGTGTGTTCTTGCGTCAAGCGCTCCAACGCCTCCCAGTCTTCGGGCATGGGCAGGCGAGGGGGTGGCAGGTCATCGCCGCTGTCGCCAAACAGGCTGCTTTGGTTCGAATTCTTGGCGTCATTACAGGCCGCCGAATAGGCCACCAGCTTATCAATACTTTCCAGAACCTTGCGCCGATTGCCATCCAGCTGGTCAAAGCCGCCGGAGCGCGCCAGCATTTCCAAGGGGCGTTTCCCGACCCGTTTCAGATCAACACGGCGTGCAAAATCGAACAGGTCTTTGAAGGTTCCGCCCTCGTCACGGGCCACGGTAATCAGCTTCATCGCCTCGCTACCGACGTTTTTCAAGCCGCCCATGCCATAGACAACCTTGCCGTCTTTCACACTGAACGCCGCGCGGGAGCGATTGACGCAAGGGGGGATGATTTCAATCCCCAGACCGCCGCGTTCCACCTTTTTGCGAACTTCGTCGGAATAAACCGCCAGCTTGTCCGTCAGGTGGATATCGCAGTTCATCACTCCGGCCATGAATTCCACCGGATGGTTCGCCTTTAGCCATGCCGTCTGGTACGAAACCACGGCGTAAGCCGCCGCGTGCGATTTATTGAAACCGTAGTTGGCGAATTTTTCCAGAAGGTCGAAAACCTCGGTCGCTTTGGCCTCGTCCACGCCGTTTTCGGCAGCACCTTTGTTGAATTTCGGGCGCTCCGCATCCATCGCTTCTTTGATCTTTTTACCCATCGCACGGCGCAACATATCCGCGCCGCCAAGGGTATATCCCGCCATTTCCTGCGCGATCTGCATCACCTGTTCCTGGTAAACAATAATGCCCTGCGTTTCATCCAGAAGATGGTCGATGGAGGGGTGCAATAAATCGCGTGTGTCGCGGTCATTCTTCACGTCACAGAACTTCGGAATGTTTTCCATCGGGCCGGGGCGGTACAGCGCCACCAGCGCGATGATATCCTCGATACAATTGGGCTGCATACGCTTCAGCGCATCCATCATGCCGGAGCTTTCCACCTGAAACACCGCCACCGTCTTGGCCGAGGCGTAGAGTTCATACGTTTTCTCATCGTCCAGCGGTATCGCCCCGATGTCGATGTTAATGTCGCGCAGTTTCAGCAAATCCAGCGCGTTTTGAATGACGGTCAGGGTTTTCAATCCCAAGAAGTCGAATTTCACCAACCCCGCCGGTTCTACCCATTTCATATTGAACTGCGTGGCAGGCATGTCCGATCTGGGGTCCTGATAAAGCGGTACCAACTCGTCCAGTGGCCGATCGCCAATCACAACCCCCGCCGCGTGGGTGGAGGCATTCCGCAGCAACCCTTCAACCTGTTGCGCGTATTCCAGCAATCGCGCCACGACCTCTTCGTCGCGGGCCATTTCCTTTAGGCGCGGCTCGTCTTGCAGGGCTTGGGCAATGGACACGGGCTTAACGCCATCCACAGGGATCAGTTTGGAAATCCGGTCTACCTGCATATAAGGCATCTGCAACACACGGCCAATGTCACGCACCGCGGCCTTGGACAGCAACGCCCCGAACGTAATAATCTGCGCCACCTTATCGCGCCCATATTTCTGCTGCACATACTGGATAACCTCTTCGCGGCGATCCATGCAAAAGTCGATATCGAAATCGGGCATAGAGACACGCTCGGGGTTCAAGAACCGCTCGAACAGCAAGGAATATCGCAAAGGGTCAAGGTCGGTAATCGTTAACGAATACGCCACCAAGGACCCCGCACCGGACCCACGACCCGGACCAACCGGAATGTTTTGTTCCTTGGCCCAGTGAATGAAATCCGCCACGATCAGGAAATACCCGGGGAAGCCCATATTCTCGATCACGTTCAGTTCGAAATCCAAGCGTTCCTCGTATTCCTTAACGCTGACCGCATGGGGAATAACGGCGAGGCGGGCTTTCAGCCCCTCATGTGCCAGATCGCGCAAGGCTTGGACTTCGTTATCGGCGAATTTCGGCAGGATCGGGTCGCGCAGGTACGCTTTGAACGCGCAGCGTTGGGCTATCTCTATGGTGTTCGCGATGGCCTCCGGTAAATCCGAAAACAGCACGTCCATCTCTTCGGGCGTTTTGAAGTAATGCTCGGGCGTTAGCTGGCGGCGCGGTTCTTGCTGGTCAACATAAGCGCCTTCCGCAATGCAGATCAGCGCATCGTGCGCGGCGTACATTTCGCGTTTGGGGAAATACACATCGTTGGTCGCAACCAGCGGAATGTTCAGGTCATAGGCAAGCTGCACGAACCCCGGCTCGGTCGCATTTTCCGCAGGCGTGCGGTTGCTTTCCCCCGTTGGGTGACGCTGGATTTCCATATACAGGCGATCAGGGAACAAGCGTTGGAAATGCTCCACCAAAAGCCGCGCTTTGTCTTTCTGCCCGTCTTGCAACAATTGCCCGACGGGGCCAAGCGAGCCACCCGTCAAACAAATCAACCCGTCGGCGTGTTTCGACAGCTGCGCCATGGTGATATGGGGCAACTCGTCGCCGCATTCCAGAAAATTACAACTGTTCAGCTTCATCAGGTTTTCATAGCCGCGCTCATTCTGCGCCAGCAAAACGATGGCTTTGGGCGCAGGGTCGCGATCTCCGGGCCTTGAAGCAGTTTCAAACTTTAGTTGAAACTGGCACCCGATAATTGGTTGAATCCCCGCTTTCGACGCCGTTTCCGAAAATTCCAGCGCCCCGAACAGGTTCCCCGAATCCGTAACCGCCACAGCAGGCATATGCCAGTCCGTGCACATTTGCGGCAATTTTTTAAGGGGAATCGCGCCTTCCAGCAAAGAATAAGCGGAATGCACGCGAAGGTGAATGAATCGGGGAGTGTTTTTCATCCTGTCAAGTTAGCCCAGCCCATCGTTCGGATAAAGAGGGGGAATGGTGTGAAATATACCTTGCCCAATTCGCCGCACTAAGGCTTGATTGCACAAGAATCAAAAAATGGGGAAGTTATGGGACGTCTTACGACGCATGTGCTCGACACCGGGCTGGGAAAACCTGCGCAAGGTTTACGCATTGAACTATATCGTTTGGGTGAAAACCGCGAAAAGCTGCTGGAAACGGTAACCAACAGCGATGGCCGCTGCGATGCGCCACTGCTTGATCTGGATGCCTTTGCCTTTGGCGAATACGAACTTGTATTTCACGCAGGCGATTATCTGGACGGCACTGGCCAAGACCTGCCATCGCCGAAATTCCTCAACGTCATCCCGCTGCGCTTTGGCATTGCCGAAGATACCCACTACCATGTGCCGCTGTTGCTATCGGCATTTGGCTATTCAACATACAGGGGCAGCTAATGGGGCAGATACGTTTCCTTCTTAACGGCGATGATGTGGTTCTGGACAATCCGAACCCAACCGAAACGCTGCTGGATTTCCTGCGGGAAACCCGCGCGCTGAAAGGCACGAAAGAAGGCTGTAACGAGGGGGATTGCGGCGCATGCACGGTATCCATCGCGGCCCTTGAAGGCGGGCGTCTGACCCACCGTGCGCTGAACGCGTGCATTCTGTTTTTGCCGCAACTTCACGGCAAATCTGTGCGCACAGTTGAGGGTATTTCCGCCCCTGATGGCCGTTTGCATCCCGTGCAACAGGCGTTGGTCGATTTTCACGGCTCCCAATGCGGGTTTTGCACGCCGGGGTTCGTGATGTCGATGTACACCGCACACCGCGACGGGCGGCAGGATTTTGACGATGTGCTGGCGGGGAACTTGTGCCGCTGCACGGGGTACGCGCCCATCATTCGCGCGGCTGAAAGTGCGGCCAAGCAACCTCAACCCGATTGGTTGACGGACGAGGGCGACCGGCTTGCCGCAATGGCTGGCGGCGATATTACGCTGGAGGGCGCGTTCCTGCCTGCAACGCTCGATAGTTTTGCCGATTGGTACGCCGAAAACCCCGATGCGACGATTGTTGGCGGCGCGACGGATCTTGGCCTCTGGGTCACCAAACTTATGCGAAACCTTCTGCCAACCGTGTTCGTGCATCGTTTGGAGGGTTTACAGAACATCGAAACCACCGACGCTGGCATTCGCATTGGCGCTGGCGTCACCGTTGCCCGCGTGCGCGGCGCGATGATTGATCGCCACCCTGATTTTGCCGAGATGCTACGCCGGTATGGTTCCGTTCAGGTGCGAAACTCCGCGACGATTGGCGGAAACATCGCCAACGGCTCCCCCATTGGCGACAGCCCGCCGCCGCTGATCGCGCTTGGCGCGACGCTCACATTGCGGCGCGGGGCATCGCGGCGCGAAATCCTGTTGGAGGATTTCTATATCTCTTATGGCAAGCAAGACCGCGAAGCGGGCGAATTTGTCGAAAGCCTGTTCATTCCAACGCAACCTGACACCTTGGCCGTTTACAAAATCTCCAAGCGTTTCGATCAGGATATTTCGGCGCTGAACGCGGCGTTCAATATTACCGTTGAGGGCGGCACAGTTACCGCCGCGCGCATCGCATTTGGCGGTATGGCCGCCATGCCGCAACGCGCAACACAGGTGGAGGCCGCGCTGATCGGCCAGCCATGGACGGAAGCCACCGTGAACACCGCTTGCGAAGCCTTCGCTCAGGATTACACCCCGATCAAAGACGTGCGCGGCACGGCTGAATACCGCCTTCGTACCGCAGAAAACCTTTTGCGCCGGTATTTCCACGAAAGCACCAACCCCTTAAGCGAAACCCGAATTGTAGGGAGGGGCGCGGCATGAGCGTTTCCAAACCAAACCCGCACGACAGCGGCCCGATCCATGTTTCAGGCGTCGCGCGTTATACCGATGATATCCCGCTGGCTGATCCCGTGCATCTGGCGTTTGGCCTATCCACCGTGGCGCATGCGCGTTTAACATCCGTTAACCTCGATGCCGTGCGCGCCGCCGAAGGTGTTATCGACGTGTTAACCGCCGCCGATCTTCCGGCTGAAAACGATGTTTCCCCTGCGGCTCATGACGAACCGATGCTGGCCACGGGAACGGTGCATTTTGTCGGCCAACCTATTTTCCTCGTCGTGGCAACAAGCCACCGCGCGGCGCGACTAGCGGCGCAACTTGGCGAAATCGAGTACGAAGAACTGCCAGCATTGTTAACCATAGATGACGCCATGGCCGCAGACAGCAAGTTTGAAGAGGCGATGACCTTCCAGAACGGCGATGCGGAGGGCGCGATGGCGACCTCCGATCACCAAGTTGAAGGCAGTATGGAAATCGGCGGTCAGGAACACTTCTATCTTGAAGGCCAAGCCGCATCGGCGCAGCCCAACGAGGGCGACGTGCTGGTGCATTCCTCAACCCAGCACCCCACCGAAATCCAGCACAAAGTGGCCGAGGCCTTGGGTATCCCCATGAACGCCGTGCGCGTTGAAACCCGCCGTATGGGCGGTGGTTTCGGTGGCAAGGAAAGTCAGGGTAATTCACTGGCGGTCGCGTCTGCTGTCGTGGCGATGCGTCTGAACCGTCCGGCCAAAATGCGCTATGACCGCGATGACGATATGATCATCACGGGCAAACGCCATGATTTCCGCATTGCCTATAAGGCAGGTTTTGAYGCRACSGGYCGCCTGCAATCGGTGATCTTTGAACAMTTCGCCAAATGCGGTTGGGCGATGGACCTGTCCTTGCCCGTGGCSGAYCGTGCGATGYTGCAYGCGGATAAYGCCTATTACYTGCCCAACGTGCGGATATTATCGCATCGCTTAAAGACCAACACGGTATCCAACACGGCGTATCGCGGTTTTGGCGGCCCGCAAGGYATCGTCGGRATTGAACGGGTGATGGACCACATCGCCCACACYCTCGGMCTTGATCCGCTGGAGGTTCGGCGCGTGAACTTTTAYGGCGAGGGGCGCGAYCAGACRCCCTATCACATGACCGTCGAAGAYAACGTSATGCCCGAAATCACGGACGAATTGGTGCAAGCATCCGATTACATYGCGCGGCGCGCSGARATYKYGRMRTWCAACAAAACCTCGCCCATTCTGAAACGCGGGATTGCCTTGACGCCGGTGAAATTCGGGATTTCCTTCACGCTKACCCACCTAAATCAGGCGGGGGCGCTGGTGCATGTGTATTCCGATGGCTCCATCCACCTAAACCATGGCGGCACSGARATGGGGCAGGGSYTRTTCACCAAGGTGGCRCAAGTGGCGGCGCAGGTGTTCGGAGTTGATCTGGCGGATGTTAAGATCACCGCAACCGATACGGCCAAGGTTCCCAACACATCCGCCACGGCTGCGTCGTCGGGGGCTGATCTGAACGGTATGGCGTGTAAGGCCGCGTGCGAGACGATCCGCGCACGGCTGGTCGATTTTCTGGCTGAAAAGTGGCAGGCGAAGCCTGAGCAGATCACGTTCAAAGATGGCGCGGTGCAGTATAACAGTAACTCCATGAGTTTCGCAGAACTGGCCGCCGCCGCATACGGCGCACGGGTTCAACTGTCGGCTACAGGGTTTTACAAAACGCCCAAGATCAAATGGGATCGCTTTGCCGGCAAAGGCCGCCCGTTCCTGTATTTTTCCTACGGCGCTGCGGTGACCGAAGTGGTTATTGATACGTTAACGGGTGAAAACCGGATTTTGCGAACGGATATTCTGCACGACGTTGGGCGATCCTTGAACCCCGCGCTTGATATCGGGCAAATCGAGGGGGCCTATGTGCAAGGCGCGGGATGGCTAACGACCGAAGAGCTGGTTTGGGATGGTAAGGGCAAACTGTGGACACACGCGCCCTCGACCTACAAAATTCCGGCTTGTTCCGACCGACCGAAGGAATTCAACGTAACCCTTTGGGAGCGCGGCGAAAACGTCGAGGATACGATTTACAAGTCCAAAGCGGTGGGCGAACCCCCGTTTAACCTTGGCATTTCGGCTTTCATGGCGCTGTCGGATGCGGTGGCGTCTTGTGGCGATGCTTACCCCGATATGGATGCGCCCGCCACGTCGGAACGGGTGCTAAAAGCTGTTGATATGGAAAAAGGGGTTGCATGGTAACGGGCCTTAACATTTCGGAATTGCGCGAACATATCGGCGCTGCGGGCAAGGTGGTGCGCGTGGTGATTGCGGATCATAAAGGCTCTGCGCCGCGCGAAACCGGAACGTATATGCTTGTGTCCGATACCGAACAATTCGGCACGATTGGTGGCGGGGCTTTGGAATATGAAGCAGTGGCGGATGCCCGCAAGATGTTGGCGCAAAGCGGCGATTGGCGGCGGACATTTAGCAAAGTCCCGTTAGGCCCGAACCTTGGCCAATGCTGTGGTGGTTCGGTCAGTTTATTGGCGGAAAGTTTCGGCGAAACCGAATTGGCGCATCTTGAAACCCTGCAAGGCCCGTTTGTGCGCCCTGTGATTTCCGGTAAACCTGAGGCCTCGCCGTTTCCTGTCCAAAAATACCTACGTGAAACGCGCTCCGGTGTGGTTAACACGGCCTTAACCCTTCTTAACGACTGGCTAATCGAGCCACTGGAATCCCCGAAACACCCGTTGTGGATTTACGGCGCAGGCCACGTTGGTCGCGCGCTGGTCACCACGCTGGAAGGCTTGCCATTCGCGCTCACATGGGTGGATTCCGCCCGTGATCGCTTCCCGACAGATATCCCTGCGCACGCCGATATGCTGGTGGCGGCCAACCCTGCGGACGCCGTGGCTTACGCCCCAAATGACGCGCAGCATATTGTGTTAACTTATTCCCATTCCATTGATCTTGAGATTTGCCAGCGCGTCTTAAGCCGCGCATTCGGTGGGCTTGGATTGATCGGATCAGACACGAAACGAACACGGTTTATCCGGCGGTTAAGCGCGGCGGGGGTTGACCCCTCGCGCCTTGAATGCCCCATTGGAAACCGGACTTTGGGCAAAGAACCGATGGCGATTGCTGTTGGTGTTACCGCGGCGTTGCTGGAACAACTCCGCGCAGAAAAACAAAAAACAAGGGAGGTGAGCGCATGACGAAGACGCTGCTCGAAATCAAAGGGTTAAGCAAATCTTACCCCGGAGTGAAGGCGAACGATAACGTCAGCTTCACCATTCAGGAGGGCGAAATTCACGCGCTGCTGGGGGAAAACGGCGCTGGCAAATCGACGCTGGTGAAAATGATCTATGGCTTGGTGCATCCGGACGAGGGCGACATGCTGCTGCACGGGCAGCACTACATGCCCCACAAACCCAGCGAGGCCCGCAACTTGGGTGTCGGCATGGTATTCCAGCATTTCTCGCTTTTCGAGGCGTTGAATGTGGCGGAAAATATCACGTTGGGCATGGAACACGCGCCACCCCGCGCGGAACTGAACGAGAAGATTATCGAGGTCAGCAATGCCTATGGCCTGCCGTTGGACCCGAACCGCCTGATCGGGGATTTGTCGGTTGGGGAGCGCCAGCGCGTTGAAATCGTGCGCTGTTTGTTGCAAAATCCGCAGCTTTTGATCATGGACGAACCCACATCGGTTTTGACCCCGCAAGAGGTGGAAACCCTGTTCAAAACCTTGCGCAAGCTGTCATCCGAAGGCGTGGCGATCCTGTATATCAGCCACAAACTGGACGAGATAAAATCCCTTTGTGACCACGCAACCGTACTGCGGATGGGCAAGGTGGTTGATACCTGCATCCCCGCCGAAGAAACCGCGCGCTCCATGGCGGAAATGATGATCGGGGGCGAATTGTCGATGCCAACAGCGCGGGAATTTACGCCCGGTAAGACGTTGTTGCATCTGGAAAGCTTGTCGCTGGTATCGCTGGACCCGTTCGGAACAAGCCTTGCAAATGTCAGCCTTGAACTTCGCGCTGGCGAGGTGATGGGCGTGGCTGGTGTGGCYGGCAACGGGCAGGATGAATTGCTGCTGGCGCTGTCTGGCGAACGCCCGACGGACCCGTCGATGATTAAGCTTAGCGGTGTGGAAATTGGCGGAATGGGGCCAACGACGCGCCGCGCGCTGGGTCTTCTGGCAGCCCCTGAAGAACGGCTGGGCCATGCAGCGGCCCCTGATATGAGCCTTAAGGAAAACGCGTTTTTAAGCGCGCGGGTGCGTCAGGGGCTAAGCAAATCGGGCTTTACCCTGTTTGGAAAGCGCGATGATTTCGCCCGCGAGATTGTGGAACAGTTCGATGTTCGCACCCCGGGAATTGATAACGCTGCGCGCTCTCTTTCCGGTGGGAATTTGCAAAAATTCGTGATTGGTCGCGAGGTATTGCAAAAGCCCACCGTGTTGGTTGTGAACCAGCCGACATGGGGCGTTGATGCGGCGGCGGCGGCTGATATTCGCCAAGCGCTGCGCGATTTGGCGGCTTCGGGCGCGGCGGTTCTGGTGATTAGCCAAGACCTCGACGAGCTGATGGAAATGTCCGACACCTTCGCCGTTCTGGCTGAGGGGCGCATGTCTAAACCGCGCCCTGCTGCCGGCATGAGCGTGGAACAAATTGGCCTGATGATGGGCGGTAATCTGGAGGAAAGCGCCAATGCTTAGGTTAGAACCAAGACGACAACCTTCCAAAACCATGCGGTGGTTAACGCCGATATTGGCGGTGGCAATCACGATGGTCATGGGCGGCGTTCTGTTTGCGGCAATGGGCCAAAACCCGTTCGCGGCGATCAAGATCATCTTCCTTGATCCGTTCTTCCATGAAACTTTCGGCCCGTATTCGCGGTCACAACTTTTGGTCAAAGCTGGCCCGTTAATCCTGATCGCAACCGGCCTTAGCATCGGTTTTCGCGCCGGTGTGTGGAACATCGGGGCCGAAGGGCAGTTCGTTATGGGTGCCATTGCAGGCGGGGCCGTCGGTTTGGCGCTTTACCCTGCGGACGGCATCTGGGTACTGCCATTAATGACAATTGCAGGCGCGCTGGGCGGTATGGCTTGGGCGATGATACCTGCGTTCCTGAAGATCAAATTCAACACCAACGAAATTCTGGTGTCGTTGATGCTGGTCTATGTGGCGTATAATTTCTTGGCGGCGATGGTGACGGGACCGCTCAAAAGCCCTGACGGTTTCGGCTTCCCTGAATCGCGCAGTTTTACGGCGGTGGACAGTACATCCTTGCCGATGGTCTATGAACCGCTTGGGATGCACGCAGGCGTGCTGGTGGCTATTGGCGTGGTCATCGCGGCCTATGTGATGATGGAGCGGCATTTGCTGGGCTTCCAGATCCGCCTAACCGGTGAATCGCCCCGCGCGGCGAGATTCGCAGGCGTTAACCCCGCGTTAATCGTGGCGGTAACGCTGGGCATTTCCGGCGCGCTGGCAGGCATGGCGGGTTTGTTCGAGGTCACGGGGCCTGCGGGCAAGCTGACCACCAACTTCCCCGTTGGGTATGGTTTCACGGCTATCATTGTGGCCTTCCTTGGCCGCCTGAACCCCATCGGCATCGTGCTGGCAGGGTTGCTGATGGCACTGACGTATATTGGCGGAGAGCTGGCGCAATTGTCGTTGGGCATTCCGGCCGCTGCCATCAACGTGTTTCAGGGGATGATGTTGTTCTTCCTGCTGGCCGTGGATGTTTTTGTTAACTACCGCCTCGTGTGGAAAAAGGAGGTGAAGTGATGGATTTCTCGGCACTTAATCCCGTATCGCTTATGGTCAGCCTGATGATCGCGGCAACCCCAATCCTTCTGGCCGCCATTGGCGAGCTGGTGGTGGAAAAATCCGGTGTTCTTAATCTGGGTGTTGAAGGCATGATGATTATCGGGGCCATCGCGGGTTTTGCGATTTCAGTCGAAACGGGTAACCCGTGGGTTGGCATGTTGGCGGCGATGGTTGCGGGCGCAGTTCTGGCGCTGATCTTCGGGTTTATGACACAGTATTTGATGTCTAACCAAGTGGCCACAGGTCTGGCACTGACGTTGTTCGGCCTTGGCATGGCGGCGTTGCTTGGGCAAAGCTATGGCGGGATGAAACCACCGCGTACACCGCGACTGGACATTCCGGTGCTAAGCGACCTGCCGGTTGTTGGCCCGATCCTGTTTAGCCATGACGTGATGATTTATATGTCCATCGCGCTGGTGGCGGGTGTTTGGTATTTCTTGAACCGCACGCGCGGGGGCCTTGTGCTTCGGGCTGTGGGGGAAAACCATGATGCCGCGCACTCATTAGGCTATAACGTCGTGATGATCCGGCTGGCCGCAATTGCCTTTGGTGGCGCATGTGCGGGCCTTGGCGGGGCGTATCTGTCGCTTGTCCGCGTTCCACAATGGACGGAGGGGATGACCGCCGGTGCAGGCTGGATCGCGCTGGCCATCGTGGTGTTTGCAAGCTGGAAACCATGGCGCCTGATTCTGGGGGCATACCTGTTTGGCGGGGTCACAATCTTGCAATTGAACCTGCAAGCCATGGGAATAGGCATATCAGCGGCATATTTGTCGATGACTCCTTACCTAATTACCATTATCGTAATGGTGATCATTTCTGCTGACCGCCGACGCGCCAGCATGAACGCTCCGGCCTCTTTGGGTCGAAATTTCCATGCCTCGCACTGAGGCCAATATCGGGCAAACGCCCACAACGGAGGATACTTTATGAAATTCACTAAAACTCTGGCAGCGGCAACAGCGCTGGCTCTTGGTCTTGGGGGCGCGGCGATTGCGCAAACCAAAGCCGGGTTTATCTATGTTGGCCCACCAACAGATTTCGGCTGGTCTTACGAGCACGATCAAGGTCGTCTCGCAGTGGAAGAAGCCTTCGGTGATATGGTTGAAACATCTTTTGTTGCAAGCGTGCCTGAAGGGGCTGATGCTGAACGTGTGATGACGCAGATGGCCCTTGGCGGCGCTGACATCATTTTCTCCACATCCTTTGGCTATATGGACCCGACATTGAATGTTGCGGCCAAGTTCCCGAATGTGAAGTTTGAACATGCAACCGGTTACAAACGTGCCGATAACGTATCCACGTATTCTGCACGTTTCTATGAAGGTCGTCACGTGATTGGCCTGATCGCTGGGCGCATGACTGAAACCAACACTGTTGGCTATATCGCATCGTTCCCGATCCCCGAAGTTGTGCGCGGCATCAACGCGGCGTATCTGGCGGCGAAATCGGTTAACCCTGACGTGCAGTTCAAAGTTGTTTGGGTCTACACCTGGTTTGATCCGGGCAAAGAAGCCGACGCGGCGAACGCTTTGATCGAGCAGGGCGCAGACGTCATCATGCAGCACACAGATTCACCTGCTGCGATGACAATCGCCGAAGAAAAAGGCATCTTCGCCTTTGGTCAAGCATCTGACATGATGCAGTTCGGCCCGAATGCGCGCCTGTCTTCCATCATCGACAACTGGGCACCTTACTATATTGCCCGCGTTCAGGCTGTCATGGATGGCACATGGGAAAGCATGGACACATGGGATGGTATCAAGCCGGGCATGGTTGGCATCGGTGAATTCTCCGATAAAATCCCTGCGGATGTTCAAGCCGAAGCACAGGCTGCTGTTGACGCAATCGTCGCTGGCACGTTGCACCCGTTCACAGGCCCGATCAACAAGCAGGACGGTTCTGTCTGGTTGGCGGCTGGTGAAACAGCAGACGACGGCACATTGGCTGGCATGAACTTCTATGTTGAAGGCATCGAGGGCGAACTGCCTAACTAGGCTGTTAGCCTTAAGAATTGGAAAGGCCCGTCAATTTGGCGGGCCTTTTCGTTGGCGCGCTGTCATGGTCTTCTTTGAAATTCTAAGATATGTTTTCGCAAAATACATTTGAACGAGCCATATTATGACGCACGAACCAATTACATTGGGCGATAAACTAACGCCTCTTAAATCCAAACCCAAACCCGAGCGTTTCAATTTTGGTGCATGGGTGCGCAACACAGTATATACGTTGCTGAACCTCGCCCTGCTGACAGCAATCTCCGCTTTGCCCATATGGTGGTTTTTGATGCGGCCCGATATGAGCAGGAATGTCATGCTGGGCCTTTTGGCAGCACTTGTTGCGCTGTGGCTTTTTGTCCATCTAGGGCGCCGTGCCAGTGAACCTCGCAAAAAAACCGCACGCGCCAAAGCCGCACATTCCAAAGTGCATTTTTTGCTTGCCCATGATCGTCAGGGCTTCATGCGTGATCTGCGATTGGATGCGAAAACGGTCATTATTGACGGCAGCAATATTTACCACTTCGGGCACGAAAATGAATTAGACGCGCAGCCGCTTGGGGGGATTGCATATCAACTGCGGATTGAAGGGTATCGTGTCGTGTGTTTTTTTGACGCCAACATTTTTTATACCCTCAGCGAACATGGTGCTTTTCCCAGCAGCCAAAAACATTCCGTGGCGCTGCTTGAAGATATTTTCGGGCTGAGGCGCGATGAAATTTATGTCGTACCCAGTCGCGTTCAGGCGGATAAATACGTTCTAGACAGTCTGAAACACCTGCCCATATCATTTGCTGTGACAAACGATCAATTCCGTGATTATGCGAAGAAATATCCGACGGTGATGTGGGGTGATCAGTGGCGCAAAGGTGTGGTGATTTCAAAGAACGAGATCAAGTTGCAGAAACATCGGTTTCAGGATCCAGTGCTGATAAAGTAGAAGAACCAGCACACTTGGTACAGTGTTGTTACTGCGCCGGTGTTGCGGCCGTACCCCAAATCCGTTTGGCAATCACAAACAGCAGGGCCATTGCCGATATCTCCAACAGCGACGACGCAAGGAACGGCGCGCCGGGCAGATAGTAGGGGGCGTCGGAGTCAGTGAAGTACTTGAAGATGCTGGTCATGGTGATCGGGCTTAAGATCAGCGCGATACCGGTGACGGAGGCGAAGATGCCTTGCAGCTCGCCTTGGGCGTCGTCGTCCACCAGTTTGGACATGATGCCTTGCAAGGCAGGGCCAGCGATGGCGCCAAGCGTCATCAGGGGCATCAGCGCGAACAGCATCCAGACCTCGCCCAGAAACGCCACAAGGATGAAGACGACAAAGTTCAGGCCCATGCCCCACATGGCGGTTCGCATTTCGCCCAGTTTCGGGATGATCATGCGGATCACTCCGCCTTGGATGATGGCCATAAAGAACCCGAACGCGCCAAGCGAGGCCCCGATCATTTTTGGGGTAAAGTCGAAGCGCTCGATCGTGTAATAGCTCCAGACCGACGGATAAACCTGATGCGAGATCGTGAAGATCAAAAACACCACGACCAAGCCGGTCAGGTTGGGGATTTTACGGATAGACATCAGCGCGCCAAGCGGGTTCGCGCGTGTCCAGTCAAACGTGCGGCGTTTGGATTGCGGCAGCGTTTCCGGCAAAACGAAATAGCCAAGGGTGGCGTTGCCAAGGGCAACGACAGCGGCGGCCATGAAAGGCACGCGTGGGCCGATTTCGCCAAGGAAACCGCCGATGGCGGGGCCGATGATGAAACCAACGCCAAAAGCCGCCCCGATCAGGCCAAAGTTGGCGGCCCGTTTTTCCGGTGCGGAAATATCGGCGATATAGGCGGACGCGGTTGAAAACGTCGCCCCTGTGATGCCGGCGATAACGCGCCCTGCGAACAACCACCAGATCGTTCCGGCAAGGCTTAGCAAGATGTAATCCAGCCCCATCGCAACCAGAGAGATCAACAAGATCGGGCGGCGGCCATATCGGTCAGACAAGTTGCCCAGCGTCGGCCCCATGAAGAACTGCATCACGGCGTAAGTTGTCGCCAAAACGCCCCCCCAAAGGGCGGCAGAGCTGATGGAACCGCCGGTCAGTTCCGTAATCAAGCTCGGCATTACAGGCAATATCAGGCCGATGCCGATGGAATTGAGCATCATGGTGATGATGATAAAGATGAAGGGAAGGCGTGCTTTCATCCCGAAGGGCTCCAGATTATGAGGCTTGGGCCTCAGTCGTCGGGCCATAGCGTATCAATAAGCGGGTTTGGCCGCGGTTAACAAGCCCCTTACAAGCAGATGTGACCTTTATTCCACCGTCACCGATTTCGCCAGATTACGGGGCTGATCCACATCGGTGCCTTTTTCGACAGCCGTATGATAGGCCAGCAATTGCGCAGGCACGGCATAGACGATGGGCGCAATGAGCGGGTCAACCTTGGGCAGGATCACGGTGCGCCAAACCCCGTGAGACGCCGTGGCGGCGCCTTCTTCGTCTGTGATCAGTAAAATCTTGCCGCCGCGTGCCATGACTTCTTCCATGTTGGAGACGGTTTTTTCGAATAACCCGCCGCTGGGCGCGAACACGATGACCGGCACGGTGTCATCGACCAAGGCGATGGGGCCGTGCTTTAACTCTCCGCTTGGGAAACCTTCGGCGTGGATATAGCTTAGCTCTTTCAGCTTCAACGCGCCTTCCAAAGCCAGCGGGAATAGCGGGCCACGGCCAAGGAACAAGATGTCTTGGGCCTTGGCCAGATCGCGGCTGGCGAGGTTAAGATCGGCGCTGGTTTTGATGGCCTCCCCGATCAGGCGCGGGGCGCTCATCAGCTCCTCGATCAGGCGGGTTTCTTCGGTTTCGTCTATGGTGCCGTGCTGGCGGCCTGCCAAAATGGCGAGGCAGGCAAGGACGGTCAACTGACAGGTGAACGCCTTGGTTGAGGCGACCGAGATTTCGGGGCCAGCCATGATCGGCAAGCTGAAATCGGCCTCCCGACTGATGGAACTTTCGGCGACATTCACAATCGCTACGATGCTGGCGGCCTTACCTTGCACATAACGTAGGGCGGCGAGGGTGTCGGCTGTTTCGCCCGACTGGCTGATGAACATCACACATTCGCGGCCATTCATCGGGGGTTCGCGATACCGAAACTCGCTGGCGACGTCGATTTCAACGGGGATGCGGGCGATCTGTTCGAACCAGTATTTGGCGACCGCGCAGGCGTAATGCGCCGTACCACATGCCACCAGAACGAGGCGGTCGAACTGGCTGAAATCTATGTCGGATTCCGGCAGATTGATGGCTGTGCGTTCAGGGTTCAGGTAGTGCGACAGGGCAAACGCGGTGACGGAGGGTTGCTCGTGAATTTCTTTAAGCATGAAGTGGCGGTGTTCGCCTTTATCGACCATGATCTGATCGACGTTCACAACGCGGATCGTGCGATCAGCCGGATTGCCAAGCGCGTCGAAAACCTGCGCGCCTGCGCGGGTAAGAACGGCCCAGTCGCCTTCCTCAAGGTATGTAATCCGGTTGGTGACGGGCGCAAGCGCCATTGCGTCTGAACCGATAAACATCTCGCCGTCGCCATGCCCGATGGCAAGGGGCGATCCACGGCGCGCGGCGATCATCAGGTCGTCCTCGCCCTCGAACAAAAACGCGAGCGCGAAAGCGCCGGTCAGACGGGAAAGGGTAGCGGCCACAGCGTCTTGCGGAGTTTTGCCTTGCGCGATGTAATGGGCGCAAAGCTGGGCGACGACTTCGGTGTCGGTTTCGGATGCGAAATTCATGCCCTTGGCGGTTAGCTCCTCGCGCAGCTCCCGGAAGTTTTCGATGATGCCGTTGTGAACCACCGCGACTGGCCCCGCGATATGGGGATGGGCATTTTGCGTCGTCGCCGCGCCGTGCGTGGCCCAGCGGGTGTGACCGATGCCGGATGTGCCGCTAACGGGCTGCGTGCCAAGAACGGCCTCCAGTTCAGACAATTTTCCAACAGCGCGACGGCAGGTCAGCGCCCCCGCATCCAGCGTGGCGATCCCCGCGCTGTCATAGCCGCGATATTCAAGCCGTCGAAGAGTTTCGATGATGATCGGGGAAACGTCTGATTTCCCTAAAACGCCGATAATGCCACACATAATATGCTCCTGCCAAAGGTGGCCTCTAACGGGCCTTTCATTGAACTGTATGCCGTTGCGGGGCGGCGGGTTCAATCGTTAATCTATGGTTGAAACAGGTCTGACACAATGTGTGAAGCCCTCCCCGTATTGGGAAGGGCTTGGTTGTTAGGCCGCAGCCGCAGCTTCGGGGCCGAAACGGCCATAAAAGCTTTCGCCTTTTTCGGCCATCTCGACCAACAGGGCGGGGGCTTTGAAGCGTTCGCCGCAGGTTGCGGTCAGGTGATCGCAAATCTCGACGGCTTTGGCCGCGCCCAAGATATCCAGCCAGCTGAACGGGCCGCCGGACCAAGGCATGAAGCCCCAGCCAAGGATCGCGCCGACGTCGCCTTCGCGGATGTCTTCCAGCACACCTTCTTCCAACGCGCGCACGGCTTCCAGCGTCTGCACCATGGCGAGGCGGTGTTTAACGTCGGTGAAATCGGGCTGGTCATCGGCGTGTGGCCAGTTGGCCTCAAGCCCTTCCCAAAGGCCGGTGCGCTTACCCTTTTCATCGTAGTTATAGAAACCTGACAGGGATTTTCGACCAAGGCGGCCTTCATCGAACAGCTTGAACAGAACCTCGTCGGCGCTGTCGTTATAAGCGTCCCCCATGGCGGCTTTCGTGGCCTTGGCGATTTTGACACCCAGATCAATCGAGGTCTCGTCGTTCAATTGCAACGGTCCCAGCGGGAAGCCGAGCTGCTTGGCCGCGCCCTCGATCACGGAAGGAATGACCCCTTCGCGCACCATGGTTAAGCCCTCGTTAATATAAGGGATGATGCAGCGGTTGGCATAGAAGAACCGCGCGTCGTTCACCACAATCGGCGTTTTGCGGATTTGGCGCACGAAATCGAGGGATTTGGCAACCGCCTTGTCGCCCGTTTCTTTGCCCTTGATGATTTCCACCAAGGCCATGCGATCAACGGGGCTGAAGAAGTGGATACCGATGAAGTTTTCGGCATTCCGGCTGGCTTTGGCCAACTCGCTGATCGGCAGGGTCGATGTGTTGGTGGCGAAAATCGCGTCGTCGCCCAGATGCGCTTCGGCCAGTTTGGTGACCTCGGCTTTGATGCCGACATCCTCGAACACGGCCTCCACGATCAAATCGCAACCTTTCAGGTCTGCGTAATCGGTGGTGGCAAGCACACGGCCCAGAACCACGGCAGCTTTTTCGGGTGTGGTTTTTTTGCGTTTGATCCCGCCTTGCAAGATACCATCGACATGGGCCTTGCCCTTGTCGGCGGCGGCTTGGTCGCGGTCCATAAGAACCACTTCGATACCTGCCATGGCTGACACATAGGCAATGCCGGCACCCATCATACCTGCGCCCAGAATTCCGACTTTCTTGACCGACTGGTCTTCAACGTCAGGCCGCACAGCGCCTTTTTCAAGCGCGGTTTTGTTGATGAACAATGACCGGATCATAGCGGAGGAACTGGGGTTCATAAGAACTTTGGTGAACCAGCGCGCCTCGATCTTAAGGGCTGTGTCGAACGGCACAAGCGCGCCTTCATAAATCGCGGAAAGCATCGCTTTGGCTGCCGGATAAACCCCTTGGGTCTTGCCATGCACCATCGCGGAGGCCCCCACAAACATCATATAGCCCGCCGGATGATAAGGCGCCCCACCGGGGAATTTATAGCCCTTGGCATCCCACGGTTTCAGGATATCCGCGTCCGTGGCGTTCAGAACCCATTCCTTGGCGCGGGTTAACAACTCGTCCGCCGGAACGACCTCGTCTATTACGCCAGCCGCTTTGGATTTCGCTGGCGGCAACATTTTGCCCTCTAACAACAGCGGAGAGGCAGCCATTAACCCAAGCATACGGATCAGGCGGGTTGTGCCGCCAGCCCCGGGGAAAATCCCGACGAGGATTTCCGGCAAGCCGATCTTGGCTTTCGGGTTATCCGCCACAAAACGACGATGGCACGCCAGACCGATTTCCGTGCCGATACCCGCCGCCGTGCCGGGGCTGGCCCACGCAACGGGCTTGCCGCCTTTGTTGGTTTTGGCATCCATCCCTGCGCGTTCAAGTTTGCGCAAGATGCGATGGCCTTCCATGGTGAAATTGAACAAGCCTTCGGCAGGGTTGTCGCCGGCCTCGGTGCGGATTGTGCCAAGCACGTTCAAATCCATCCCGCCCGCGAAATCTTTCTTCGCAGAAGTGATGATGATGCCTTTGACACCGTCGTCGGCCAATGCATCGTCAACCATGCTGTCGAAAAGCCCGAAGCCTTCGCGCGACATTACGTTCATGGATTTATCCGGCACATCCCATGTGATTGTGGCCACACCGTCTGCGTCTACTGCGTATTTGAAATCTTTAGTCATGATTGTTCCCTCACACGCGTTCAATAATAGTTGCCGCACCCATGCCGGATGCAACACATAATGTGGCCAGCGCCGTACCCTTGCCGGAGCGTTCCAATTCRTCCAGCGCCGTACCGATGATCATCGCACCAGTTGCACCCAGCGGGTGGCCCATMGCRATKGCACCACCRTTGACGTTGATGTCRTCGTGGCTGACRTTGAAGGCCTGCATGAARCGCAGAACGACGGCGGCGAAGGCCTCGTTCACCTCAAACAGGTCGATGTCGGATATGTTCATGCCGGCATCCGCWAGGATCTTTTCGGTWACCGGAACGGGTCCKGTCAGGTTGATYGTCGGGTCCGTGCCGATTTTGGCGGTGGCGCGGATAAGGGCGCGGGGTTTAAGGCCGTGYGCCTCGCCAAATTCCTTGGAACCAACGAGGATCGCCGCCGCGCCGTCCACAATACCGGAGGAATTMCCCGCGTGATGCACATGRTTGATCTTTTCCAGATGCGGATATTTCAGCATGGCGACRGCATCAAARCCGGGCATAAYCTCGCCCATTTCCTTGAAGGCAGGGCGCAGACCGCCAAGTGATTGCATGTCCGTTTGCGGGCGCATGTATTCGTCTTTATCCAGAATGGTCAGGCCGTTCTGGTCCTTGACGGTGATAACCGATTTGTCGAACCGCCCTTCATCCCACGCCATTTTCGCGCGTTTCTGGGATTCAACGGCGTAGGCATCCACATCATCACGGCTAAACCCGTATTCCGTGGCAATAATATCAGCCGAGATACCTTGCGGCACGAAATAGGTTTTCATCGCCAGTTCAGGGTCCACAGCAATCGCGGCACCGTCCGCGCCCATGGCCACACGGCCCATCATTTCAACGCCGCCGGAAACGTAAGCACTGCCGGCACCACCGCGCACTTGGTTGGCGGCGATGTTGGTGGCCTCCATCGCGGAGGCACAGAAACGGTTGATCGACAGACCCGGCACGCTTTCGGCATAATCCGACAGCAGAACGGCGGAACGTGCCAAGCACCCGCCTTGTTCCATCACTTGGGTGACGTTGCCCCAGATCACGTCTTCCAACGCGGCAGTTTCCAGATTGTTACGCGTGGCCAGTTCGTTCAGAACATTGGCGGAAAGGCGCACGGAGGTCACCTCTTGCAAGGCCCCATCCTTACGCCCCTTGCCACGCGGGCTGCGGATTGCGTCATAAATATAAGCTTCGGTCATGCTGTCGTCCTTTAAATTCAGGCACGGTCCGCGGGGGATCCGGGCATCAGGTCATAGGGGTGTTTCCAGCCGGGTTGGTCGGCAATGCGATCCAGCCAAGCGTCAATATTTGGGTAATCTTTGCGATCAAATCCGAAAGGTTCGGGGTAATATAAATACCCACAACAGGATATGTCGGCGTTGGTAATTTCATCACCCACCAACCAGTCGCGCCCCTCTAAGGCGGCATTCAGGGTTGCGTAAGCGGCTTTCAGGCGGCCTTGCATGAAGGCGATCACTTCCGCAGGGCGTTTGTCTTCGGGCAGGAAGTTCATCAAAAAACGGGTCATGCCCGCTTGGGAGGAAAGCTTGTGGTTATCCCACAAAACCCACCGCAAAATCTCGCGGCGCTCATCGGATGCTTTACCGCCAAGCCTGCCGGTCTTTTCCGCAACATAATCCTGAATCGCACCGGATTGGGATAGGGTGATGTCGCCATCAACCATCGTCGGGACCTCGGCCATGATGTTCACATCGCGATAATCGTCAGTGCGCGTGCCGCCCTTGAAAAAATCGACATAAATAGGTTCCCACTCAACACCGGCCAGTTCCATCGACAGGGCGGCTTTATAGGCATTTCCACTTTCACCAAAACAATACAGTTTCATGCGGTCACCTTTTGATTAATGGTTGATTTGAGTATTTTTGAAAAAGAGAAGCCGATTTGTATACGCTTTATTAACCATATCACACTTACGATCATATGGCGGTACAGGCTGGAGAGCCGATGGCTGTAAAGAGAGAAGTCGCCCTTGCCCCGATAACCCCGGAGCAGGGGCGCATCTTCTTTCTTTTGAAAATACTCCCGCCGGAGGCGGTCAGGTGTTTGCACAAGCGCGATCATTTGAAATCCCGCGCGATGAGTTCTTTCATGATCTCGTTTGTGCCACCGTAAATCCGCTGCACGCGCGCGTCCGTCCACATTTCGGCGATGGGGTATTCGGTCATGAAGCCGTATCCGCCATGCAGTTGCAGGCATTCGTCCAGCACTTGGCATTGCAAATCTGACAGCCAGTATTTGTTCATGGCGGCTGTTTCCACTGTCAGCTCGCCGCGCAAGTGTTGCGATATGCAACTGTCCAGAAACGCGCGGGCGACCACGGTGTTGGTTTTGCATTCCGCGAGTTTGAAGCGGGTGTTCTGGAATTGGGTCAGGGGACCACCGAAGGCCTCGCGCTCCTTGCAATAATCAATGGTCAGTTGCACGCCGCCTTCCATCGCGCCGACGGCCCCGCAGCCGATGATCAGGCGTTCTTGGGGTAGCTGCTTCATCATTTGATAGAAGCCTTGGCCTTCCTCCGTGCCCAGCAGGTTTTCGGGCGGGATCTCGACGTTATCGAAGAATAATTCGGACGTGTCAGCCGCTTTCAGGCCGATTTTATCGAGGTTGCGGCCACGGGTGAACCCCTCCGCGCCCTCTGTTTCCAGCATGATCAGCGAAACACCCTTGGCCTTTTCAGATGGGTCCGTTTTGCAGGCCACCAAAATCAAATCGGCGTGTTGGCCGTTGGTAATAAAGGTTTTGGAGCCGCTCATTTTATAGACGTTGCCATCCAGAATCGCGCGGGTCTTGATGTTTTGCACATCTGATCCAGCGGAGGGTTCTGTCATGGCTAATGCGGCCACCAATTCCCCCGTTGCCATCTTGGGCAGCCAGCGTTGTTTCTGGTCTTCGGTTCCGTATTCCAGAATGTAATGTGCGACGATGCCGGAATGGATGCCGTTACCCCAGCTTGCCAGATTGGCGCGGCCTGCTTCCATATAGATCACGGCCTCGTGGCCAAAATCACCGCCCGCGCCGCCGTATTCTTCGGGGATGGAGGCACAAAGCAAACCCAGCTCGCCAGCTTCACGCCACGTGTCTTTGTCCATCTCGCCTTGCTCGCGCCACTTGGCAAACTTTGGGGTCCATTTTTCGGCAATGAATTGCGCGGTCATTTCTTCGAGCATCTTATGCTCGTCCGTCATCCATTCGGATTTTAGGTTAGTAAACGTCATGCGTAGCCCCTCTAGAAGTTCTCGGCAGGTAGGCCCATGACCGGTTCGGCACCTGTGGTGATGCGCGCCAGTCGCAGGGCGGTTTCCGGTAGCGATCTAGCCATATAGTAGCGGCCCGTGGCAAGTTTGGTTTCATAGAACGCCACGTCACTCGCGCCAGCCGCCAGCGCGTCTTGCGCCGCTTTGCCCATGCGCGCCCACATCAGGCCAAGCACGACGTGGCCGAACAGGTGCATGAAGTCAGATGAACCGGCCAGCGCGGCGTTCGGGTTTTTCGGAGCCTCGGCCATGAAATACATCGCGGCGGCCTGCATGTCTTTGGAGGCGGCTTTGAGCGGGTCAAGGAAGCCTGATTTCAGGGCCTCGTCCCCGTCGTTTTCCTTGATGAAGGTTTTCACGATGTCAAAGAACGCCATGATGTGTTTGCCACCACCGCTGGCCAGTTTGCGACCAACCAGATCGAGGGCCTGAATGCCGTTCGCGCCTTCGTAGATCATCGCGATACGGGCATCGCGCACGAATTGGGAGGCGCCGGTTTCCTCGATATACCCATGACCGCCGTAAAGCTGTTGGGCTTGCACGGTCATGTCGAAACCCTTGTCGGTTAAGAAACCCTTGACCACGGGGGTCATCAGGGAAAGCAGCCCTTCGGCATCTGCATCATCCGCTTCGCCTGCGTCCAGCAGGGTTGCGCTCCACAGGATAAAGGCGCGCGCCCCCTCAACAAAGGATTTTTGGTCCATCAGGGATCGACGCACATCGGGGTGGACGATCAGCGGGTCAGCCGGCCCGTCGGGGTTTTGCGCGCCTGTTACATCGCGGCCCTGAAGGCGTTCACGGGTGTATTCCACCGCGTTTTGATACGCGATGGAGGCTTGGCCAAGCCCTTGCAAGCCAACACCCAGACGGGCGGCGTTCATCATGGTGAACATGGCGCGCAGGCCTTTGTGTTCTTCGCCAACAAGGTAACCCTCGGCCTCGTCAAAATTCATCACGCAGGTGGAATTGCCGTGGATGCCCATCTTTTCTTCCAGCATCCCGCAAGCCACGCCGTTGCGTGCGCCAAGTGTGCCGTCATCATTCACCAGAAACTTCGGCACGATGAACAGAGAGATACCCTTCACGCCGTCCGGCCCACCCGGAATTTTTGCCAAAACGAGGTGGATGATGTTATCCGCCATGTCGTGTTCGCCCGCCGAGATGAAGATCTTCTGGCCGGTGATTTTATACGATCCGTCGCCCGCAGGTTCGGCCTTGGAACGCATTAGCCCAAGGTCGGTGCCGCAATGGGGCTCGGTCAGGTTCATGGTGCCGGTCCATTCGCACGTCACCATTTTTGGCAGGAATTTTGTTTTCAACTCGTCCGATGCATGGGCGCGGATCGCCTCGTATGCGCCGTTGGTCAGGCCGGGGTACATGTTGAACGACAGGTTGGCGGAAACGTGCATTTCATTGACCGCCATGCCCAGAACATACGGCATGCCTTGGCCGCCATATTCGGGGTCTGCGCCAAGGCCCGTCCAGCCACCCTCGCGGATAATGTCGAAGGCTTCTTTAAATCCGGTCGGGGTGCGAACGACGCCGTTTTCCAGTGTGCAACCTTCGGTGTCACCCACCGCATTCAGGGGCAGCAGCACATCACGCGCGATTTTGCCGGCCTCGTCCAGAATGGCGCCGGTGAAGTCACGGTCCAGATCGCTGTAACCGGCGGTGGTGCTTTCGTGGACTTGTAGAACGTCGTGCAATACGAAATCTAGGTCTTTTAGCGGCGGGGTGTATGTTGGCATTTCCGTATTCCTTATTCGGCAGCTAGCTTGACGCCACGGTCAGCGAGAACGGTCTCGCCCCATTGCAATTGTTCTTTAAGATCGGCGATGGCTTCGGTCAGCTCTTCGCGCTGGGTTTCCATATCGCGCAGGCGTTCCTGACCAAGTTCATAGGTTTTGGTCAGTTGTGTGGTTTGCTGGTCACCTAATGAATAAAGGTTCAGCAGTTGGCGAATTTCCTCTAGGCTGAAACCAAACCGCTTGCCTTGCAGGATCAGTTTCAGACGGGCGCGGTCACTTTTGGTGAACAGGCGTTTCTGGTCTTCGCGGATCGGAAAGATTAACTCCTTGGCCTCGTAAAACCGCAAAGTCCGTGGGGTTACGTCGTAACACTCGCACATCTGGCCGATAGTCATCAAAGAATCTGTCATATTTCCCTCCCTAGTTGACGTTAACGTAATGCAAGGGAGGGGTAAGTCAAGTAAAGTTGACGTGAAGGTAAGGTGACGCCGCGTCAGTCTAATGCGTCAAGCGAGTCTTGCGTCATCTGGCGGAGGCGTTTCAGCTCGCAGGATATTTCCTCCAACTCAACGCGGCGTTCTTCGAGTTGGGCAATCTGGTCTGTGGACATCTGTATCCAGCGTTCCATCTGGCTGCGGTTCTCGTTGCAACATGGGTTGTAAAGCTCCAACCACTGGCGGATTTCTTCCAGCGGGAACCCGAAGCGGCGACCTTGACGGATCAGTTTGACTCGCACCTTTTCGGTGGTTCCGTAGTGACGGGTGCGGCCAACTTTGGCAGGGGCGATAAGTTCAAGGTATTCGTAATAACGCAAGGTACGCGGTGTTACGTCGAACAGCGCGCACATTTCTTTCAGCGTTAGTGTTTCGTCAGACATTGCGTCAACCCTTTTGCCCTATATAGAACCACAGGAACGGGTTTTGCAATTACAAGAATGCGTTTCGGGCAAAGATTTAGGCGGGGCGACAGCGGAGCATATTCAACGGGAACGCAACGTCATCCGCTTGTTGTAATCACTTCTTGTTAGTCGCGCGGGAATTTGACTGGCATTAACGGGTGAAATATGCCCAGACTTCGCGAAAGGTTTCTGGCTGACGAGGGATGCTATGACAAAACACACCACCACTGAACGCCACGAGATGGCGGAGCAGTTCATTTCCGCAATCCCCCATTCCCGCGATCTTGGCATGGTCCTTGAAGCGTTGGGCGAGGGCGTGGCGGAGATGTCGATCCAGTACGACCCCCGTTTTATCGGCGACCCTGACACAGGCGTTTTGCACGGCGGTGTTATCACGGCGTTGCTGGACACATGCAGCGGTGCGGCGGTTTCCAGCCACCCATCGGTGCTAGAGGCGACCGCCACCATTGATTTACGCATTGATTACATGCGCCCCGCCACGCCCGGCCAACGCATTTTGGCCAAGGCGGAATGCTACCGCGTCACCAAATCCGTGGCTTTTGTGCATGCCAAAGCTTACGACGAAAACGCCGATGATCCGGTGGCCACGGCGGCGGGGGCTTTCACCGTTGGACGCCCGAAAAAAGGGGGTGCGTGATGTCTCGACCCAAACCCGAACCTGTTCAGGTAATTAAACAGCGCCGTGATGATGCTTTGCAAAAGCTGGCGGGCGGTGTGCCGTATATCCAGCACCTCGGCGTGAATTTTGACCGTCGCGGGGATGAGCTGACGGCGAATTTGCCGTTTTCGCAAAGCCTGATCGGAAACCCGTTTTTGCCAGCCATTCACGGCGGTGCTACGGGGGCGTTTCTGGAAATTGCCGCCGTGATGGAACTGATGTGGTCTATCGTCTGGAAGCAGATGGAAAACGGCGGGCCAGCAGCCGAAGCGATTGAGCGTGGGGAATTTCCCGCCATGCCCAAAACGATTGATTTCACCGTGGATTACCTGCGCACCGGTCTGCCGCGCGATGCTTATGCGCGGGCGCGCGTGAACCGCTCTGGTCGCCGCTACGCGTCGGTGCATGTGGAGGCTTGGCAAGACAACAAGACCAGAATTTTCGCGCAAGCGACGGGGCATTTCCTGATGCCGGAGCTGATATTTGAATGAAAGCCTCCGAGATCACCCACCGCCGCGTTCTGAATGTGGCGATTCCGATTGTGATTTCCAACGCGACCTACCCGATATTGGGCTTGGTCGATACCGGCGTTGTCGGGCAGCTTGGCGATGCGGTTCCTATTGGTGCGGTCGGTATTGGCGCGATTATCCTGTCGGCGATTTACTGGATTTTCGGCTTCTTGCGGATGGGGACATCGGGCCTTGTCGCGCAGGCGCGCGGGGCAGGGGACGGGGCTGAAACCAAGGCGATATTCATTCGCGGCATGATTATCGGGATTACCGCCGGTGTCGTGATGTTCGCGCTGCAAATACCGCTGTTTTGGGCATCGTTCCAGATTGCTCCTGCCAGTGCCGAAGTCGAGGTTCTGGCGCAAAGCTACATGGAAATTCGGATATGGGGCGCACCTGCGGCGATATCTTTATATGCCATTACCGGCTGGCTGATTGCGATGGAACGGACCCGTGCGGTGTTGTTGCTGCAACTGTGGATTAACGGTGTGAACGTGGCGCTGGACCTGTGGTTCGTGCTGGGCCTTGATATGGGCGTGGAGGGGGTGGCGGTTGCGACCCTGATTGCGGAATGGACGGGCGTTGCCCTTGGCCTTTGGCTGTGCCGTGGCAATTTTATGGGCGGGGAGTGGCGCGATTGGGCGCGGATATTTGACCGCGTTCAGGTTCGCCGCATGGCGAGTGTTAGCGGCGATATCATGATCCGGTCTGTATTGCTGCAAGCCAGCTTCATGACGTTTCTGTTTCTCGGCGCGAAAATGGGGAATGTCACGCTGGCCGCCAACCAGATATTGCTGCAATTCGTGTCGATAACGGCCTATGCGCTTGATGGGTTTGCGTTTGCAGCAGAGGCCCTCGTCGGGGCGGCGTTGGGGGCGAAAAACCGTGCAGCTTTGCGCCGTGCCGCCATCCTTTCCAGCCTGTGGGGGTTGGCGGGTGGCGTGCTGTTGATGGCCGTGTTTTTGATATTCGGCGGGGCCATTATCGACATAATGACCACCGCGCCGGACGTTCGGATAGAGGCGAAAGCCTATCTGTGGTGGATGGTGATTTTCCCCATCATCGGCCTGCCAAGCTGGATGTTTGACGGGATATTCATCGGGGCCACCCGCACCCGCGATATGCGCGTGGCCATGCTGCAATCGACCGCCGTTTACGTCGCCATACTGTTCGTGCTGATGCCAACAATGGGCAACCACGGCTTGTGGGCCTCGTTGACTATTTTTAATATCGTGCGGGCGTTAACCTTGTGGCGGTATTATCCGGCACTTGAGGCAAAAGCCGCTTAAAGGATGCTTAGAACCGATTTCGGGGGCCGCCCAAGCGAGACTTTGCCGTTGTGAAAAACCACTGGACGTTCGATCAGGATCGGGTGTTGTGCCATGGCTTCGACCAGTTCGGTTTCGCTGGCATTGGCCAACCCCAAATCTTTGTAGATGCTTTCGCCGGTGCGGATCAGGTCGCTGGCTTTGATGTTCAATAACGTCAAGGTCTTGTGAATTTCCTCCGCTGTGGGAGCGGTTTCCARRTACTTTACGACAGACGGGGTGAACCCCTGATCTTCCAGAATRCCCAACGTCTCGCGGGATTTGGAGCATCGTGGRTTGTGCCAGATAATYGGTTCGCTCATAGCCATTCCTCGCGTTTTGTGCCGAYRGCMTCGKYKATRTTTTCGWASCCGTCACGGGCCAGTAAATYGTCCAGACCACGCGCGATGTCACCCGCCAGACCKATRCCTTTATAGACCATGGCTGTGTAAAGYTGTACCGCGCTCGCGCCCGCYTGAATTTTRGCGTARGCCTGTTCRGCYGWGCCAACKCCRCCMACCCCGATCAGSGGKAGTTTGCCWTYGGTTAGCATYGARAGYTGCGCCAGAATGCGGGTGGAYTTTTCAAACARCGGTTGGCCGGAAAGMCCMCCKGCTTGKGCCGCGTGCGCGCTTAGCAAGCCRTCRCGCGAAAGRGTGGTGTTGGTGGCAATGATGCCGGATATGCCGCTRGAAAGCGCGACATCGGCGATGTCTTGTAAATCCTGTGGTTCCAGATCAGGGGCGATTTTCAGGAAGATTGCGACGGGTTTTTTCAGCGCGGTATTTGCGGTCATAACCCCTGCCAACAACCCTTCAAGCGCGGCTTTGCCTTGCAAATCCCGCAACTTTTCGGTGTTGGGGGAGGAAACATTCACGGTCGCGAAATCCACATGCGGGCCGCAGGTGGTTAGRACTTGCGCGAAGTCTTCGGCCTTGTCAGYGCTGTCTTTGTTCGCGCCAAGGTTAATTCCCAGAACGCCGCTTTTWGGTCTGCYAGCCAGACGCCCCGCGATCACATCCATGCCTTGGTTGTTGAACCCGAAGCGATTGATCGCGGCATGGTCGGCGGTTAGGCGGAAMAGKCGAGGTTTGGCGTTGCCTGCTTGYGGGCGCGGGGTTGCGGCCCCGACTTCGACAAAGCCGAATCCGGCGGCYAGCAAAGGCRCGATTGCCTCGGCGTTTTTGTCAAAKCCKGCGGCCARRCCGACGGGATTGGGCAGRGGTATGCCMGCGAGCGTTGTTTTCAGRCGCGGCGAGGTGACAGGGCCRGGYGTTGGRACCATGCCCATGTTCAGCGCTTTGATCGACAGCCCGTGTGCAACTTCKGGGTCCAGAAGATGCATCAGGGGYAGGCCGATTTTTTGCAGAGCCGCCTTCACAGCACGCCTTCGGGAAATACGTGGTGGTCGCCGTTAARCGGCAAGGGTTTGRCCCATGCAATATCGTCCATTCGCAAAATGCGATACAGATGCGGAAACAGCGCGCCACCGCGAGAGGGYTCCCACTTCAAGGCCTCGCCCAGCGTTTCAGGGTCAAGCGCCARAATCCACAGGCCCTCTACTTTGTTAAAATAYTTGYCCACCGTTTCGGCCACTTGCGCACCCGTCGAGATATGCACATASCCATCAGCCAGATCAATAGGCGCGCCGAGCGTTTCGCCCGCAGCTTTAAGCGCGGCCCATTCGTCCGCACGGAATATCTTGTAAATCATCATGGGCTTTGAATGCGACACAGGGGCGTAAACGTCAACCCGTTTACATAAACCCCTCCGCTTTCGCCCAAGCCAATGTTGCGTTCAGCGCGTCTTCCATCGGGGCGAACATTTCGTCCAGTTCATCGGCGGTGATGATCATGGGGGGGCACATCACGATGCTGTCGACAACCGCGCGCACGATCACGCCGCGATCCAGAAGCTCACCCGCCATGTGCGCGCCGACTTTACCGATTGTAGCGAAGCCACCTGCGGTTTTGTCGGGTGACAGTTCCAGCGCGCCCATCAGGCCCAATGAGCGGTATTCGCCGACCAGCGGGTGTTCGGCCAGCCGTGCCAGATGCGCCTCGAAATGCGGGGCGAGGGTTTTGACGTGGCCAACGATGTTGCGGCGTTGGTAAATCTCCAAGGCTTTTGCCCCCACAGCGCAACCCATGGGGTGGCCGCCATAGGTGAAGCCGTGGCCGAACGTGCCAAGCTTGCCGGAATGGGTTTCGATTACGTCTGCCATGTCTTGGTTGATGGCGACGGCTGACAAAGGCGCGAAACCGGCGGTTAGCTGTTTGGCCATCGACATGGATGTGGGTTTCATGCCCAAGGTCTGGCTGCCGAACCATTCGCCGGTACGCCCGAAGCCGCAGATCACTTCGTCGGCGATAAGCAGGATGTCGTATTTTTCCAATACCGGACCGATGGCCTCGAAATAGCCCTGCGGCGGGACGAGTACGCCGCCAGCGCCCATGACGGGTTCGGCGATGAAGGCGGCGACGGTTTCCGGCCCCTCCATTATAATCTGGGCCTCCAGAGCGGCGGCGAGGCGGTTGGAATATTCCAGTTCGCTTTCGCCAGCTTCGGCTTCTTTCCAGTGGTGCGGGGTTGCTGTGTGCAAAATCCGGTCCACGGGCAGGTCAAAATCCATGTGGTTATATGGCAAGCCGGTCATCGAGGCCGACACAATTGTCACCCCGTGATAGCCCTTCTTGCGGCTGATGATTTTCTTCTTTTCGGGCCGCCCCAGCGCGTTGTTGTAATACCAGATCATCTTGATCTGGGTCTCGTTCGCCTCGGATCCCGACGATTGATAGAACACACGGGCCATGCCGGGGGCGAGTTCCTTGATCTTTTCCGCCAACTCCACGGCCGGTTCGTGGGATTTGTTGCCGAACAAGTGGTAGTACGGCAATTTGGCCATCTGTTCTTGGGCAGCCGTCACCAGTTCTTCGTCGCTGAAACCAAGGCCGGCACACCACAGGCCTGCCATTGCCTCGATATAGGGGCGGCCAGTGTCGTCAAACACGCGCACGCCTTCGCCGCGTGTGATGATTTGCACGCCGGTTTCGCGCAACGCGGGGGAATTGGCATAAGGGTGCAGCAAGGCCTCAAGATCGCGGGTTTGGGAGTTGGGCAGGGGCGTGTTCATCGGGTCACCTCGACAGTTGGAATTTAGGCGAGCCTAGGATTGCCCTACCTATGCGTCAATCCAATTGCGTTGATGCGAGACATTATATTTGCTGATTTGTGGTTGTGACGTTTGCATGAAATATTCACGTATTTGTTGTCAGGGCGTTTGCGCGACTCGCTAACTTGCTGTTTACTCCTGCTTGTATTTCTAATTTGGAGGGAATCATGAAAACATCACGTATACTTATGGCCGCATCGGCGCTGGCAATGTCTGCCACGGGCGCTTTGGCGGATTACAGTCTGACAATTTTACACACAAATGACTTTCACGCTCGTTTCGAGCCGATCAGCAAATATGACTCCGGTTGTTCGTCTGATGACAACACCGAGGGCAAGTGCTTTGGTGGTACTGCACGTTTGGTAACGGCTGTGGAGGCTGCGCGCGCACGCGCCGAAAACTCGATCCTTGTATCTGGTGGTGACCAGTTTCAGGGCACGCTGTTCTATACCTACTATAAAGGTAAGCTGGCAGCAGAGATGATGAACAAGCTTGGCTATGACGCGATGACCGTGGGTAACCACGAATTCGACGATGGCCCCGAAGTGCTGCGCGGTTTCATGGATGCGCTGGACTTCCCAGTGGTTATGTCTAACGCCGACTTCTCGGCGGAGCCGTTGCTGGCGGGCAAGTTGCAAAAATCCACAGTGATTGATGTAAACGGCACGCTGGTTGGTCTTATCGGCCTTACGCCACAAGACACAGGTGATCTGGCAAGCCCGGGGAAGAACATCAACTTCACAGATCCGTCCGAAGCGGTTCAGCATCAGGTTGATGCGCTGACCACTGCGGGTGTTGGTATTATTATCGTTCTATCCCACTCGGGGTATTTGGTTGACCAAGAGGTCGCCGCAAACACAACTGGCGTCGATATTATCGTGGGTGGCCATTCCAATACGTATCTTTCGAACACATCTGATCGTGCCAAAGGTCCGTATCCGACGATGGTTGGTGATACCGCGATTGTTCAGGCATATGCCTACGGCAAGTTCCTTGGGGAACTTAACGCGATATTCGATGATGCGGGTAATCTGATTTCCGCATCTGGCGAGCCGCTTATCATGGATGGTACTGTTGTCGAAGATGCGGACACCGTTGCACGTATCGCCGAAGCTGCCGCACCGCTGGAAGAAATCCGCACCAAAGTCGTGGCTGCTTCCGCGGCAGTTATTGACGGAGACCGTGGTAGTTGTCGCGCTGTCGAATGCCAGATGGGTAACCTTGTAGCTGACGCAATGGTTGCGCGTGTTGCCAATCAAGGTGTCACAATTGCGATCCAGAATGGTGGCGGACTTCGTGCCAGCATTGATGCGGGCGAAGTTACCATGGGCGAAGTTTTGACGGTTCTGCCGTTCCAAAACACGCTGGCAACAATGCAACTTTCAGGGGCCGGCGTTATTGCGGCACTCGAGAACGGTGTTAGCCAAGTGGAAGACGGCGGCGGGCGGTTCCCGCAGGTTTCCGGTATCCGCTTTACATGGGATGCAAGCATCGCACCGAATGAGGGCCGCGTGGTCGAGGTTCTGGTGAATGATGGCGGCAACTGGGTGCCTATTGATCCTGACGCGATCTACGGGGTTGTGACCAACAACTACATGCGTTCGGGCGGCGATGGTTATAAAATCTTCGCATCGGAAGGCATGAATGCCTATGATTATGGCCCAAGCCTCGAAAATGTTGTTGCCGACTTTATGGCAGCTGGTGGAGCGTATACGCCTTACACAGACGGGCGTATTTCCCAGAAGTAGGGAAACCTTTGATAAACGGGAAAGGCGCGAGGGTACAACCTCGCGCCTTTTGCACTTTGCGAATCACCCGCATGGGCATGTCTTTATTTTTGACCGTTTGGTATAATGTGTATAATTTTGTATGTGAGTGCGCAATAATATGTATAAATTGTCGCCTATCCGACATAGAATCAAAATAAGCTTTACTAACTTCGCGGCACCTGAAGTGATTGGTGTAGCGGATAGATTGTTACTAGTGTTTGAGTAAATAGTAACCGATGTGATAAGATGCGATATATGCAGCCTTCAAGAAGGCGGCATGTTATTACGCTCTGAAAGCGTTGGAATCTTTCGACGGGGGGTACGGTGTTCATATTGGTTGGGCATTCCCGGTTTCGCCGGCGGCAATATTATACTACATGGCGTGTTCAAGACCCATTCATTTCAGGAACCATTGATAGCGATAGATTATGACTAACCGGATACAAATATAATGGAAGTTAGTGACAGATTTCCACAGATGCTGAAGGCCGAAATCCTATCCGGCCTTCCAAAGAAATTCCGTAAAGAATTTATCGACCGGTGTACGGTCCTGAATTACGACAGCACGACACAGATACTTACACAGGGCGAAAAATCGCCCGGAATGTTTCTGATCGCCAGCGGCAATATCGAAATCCTGTATCTGGGCGAAGATGGACAGCAAACCTTTTTTGCCCGCGCAGGTGTTGGTGCCATTGTCGGGGAAACCGAGGCGATCACCGATCAGTTATGTGCCGCCACGGCAGAGGCGATGGTGAACACGACCTTGCTGTTCGCCCCCAAAAGCTTGCTGATGGATGCGTTGGAATCGGTCGAGTTTGTCAAAAATCTGGTTCGGGTTTTTCATGGGCATTTGTTGCAACTCAATTACTTCAAACTTATCGACCGAAATTCGCCTGTTGATCATCGGTTATGTGCCTACCTTTTGATGTTTTCGGAACGCAACAGCACGATTTATGATTCACAGTCGTATCTGGCGGGCGTTGTCGGTTGCTCGCGTCAGACGATCAACAAAGAATTAGGCGTGTTGCGTGACCAAGGCTTTATTTCGGTCAAAAAGGGTGTGATCGAAATTCTGGATCGCGAAAAACTGGAAGCCTTCCTGTCCGTGTAATTAAGTTCAACCTTTTCCGTGGTTTATCTATTTGGATAATAATAATCCGAAAAATATAATATTTTTCCCTTTTAATTATCCAATTAGTGGGTATATTTAAATTGTTGGCGGATGCTGGCATTATTAGTAACCGAGTAACTAGCGTGTTTGTAACTGCGTAATCGAGTAACCAGTGTGTGTTCGTCAACATTGGGTGTGTAAATTGAGTGTTCGCAATATTACACGCCACCGGCGTCAGGACCCGCCCCTGACCGCCGGACAGTGCTACTGATTGGCGTAGTATAGCGCGCCAAGGGCCGCTGCGACTATTGCAGCGGCTATCACTGCAAATGTAATTTTCCACACGGAATAGGGGCGCTCGCCTTTTACGCTGCCACTTTGGGCGTTCACCACAAAGCGGAAGGTTTTGCCGCGATATTTGTAGGCGGCCACCCAGACAGGCAACAGGATGTGTTTGAAGGTTACGTCCTTGATGCTGGTTTCCAGATTGGTGATCCGCTGGCGATCCCCGCCAATGTCGAATTTCACGTCGCGCACGATCCGGCGGTCCATGATTTCACGCGCCTCGGTATAGCCTTCTTCCAGATCAACCGAATAGCCTTCGGCACGAAAGCCTGCCAGGTATTCGGCGTTATAGGGTTCCAGCGCGCCCAAGTCCCACGGGGCCAAGGCGTCTGTGTATTTCTTCGGCAGGCTGGTTGAGCCAAGCACCAGCACATCATCAAAGAACCGCGCGACACGACCGCTTACGGGGGTCCAGCGTATTTTCTGAACCTGTTGCGTGCGCGTTTGGGATTTACCATTAACCATCACACGGACGGTTTTCGTTACATAATAAATCGTGCCGCGTTGCCCTGAATACCGGCTTTTGGTGTCGGCATCATAGGTCCAGTACGGCACATAAATGCCCTGCATTTTGCGACCGGCGCGGGCGTATTTCTTCAAACCGCTGGGGGCGAACCACAGTTTGCCCAGCCAATCGGTCATTGCGGTGTGGCCTTGCTTTTCTGTCAAGGCAAAGGGCATAACGGCGCGCGGTTTGATTTGCCGGTTTGTGCCTGTGCCAATCACCACGGGGGTTGCGCAAAAAGGGCATTCCGTGGCGTGTTCGTTTTCCAAAAACTCCACCTGAGCGCCGCAATTTTCGCATTTGGTAACGCGGACCTCTTCCATTTCGGCGTCGGCCAGATCGGCTGCCATCGCCGCCCTGAAGTCCATTTCCTTGATCGCACCGCTGGCCCATGGGCTGACGTCGATTTCCTCGGTCGCGCCGCAAAAGTCGCAGTTTAGCGCGCCCGAAGTCGGGTCAAATCGCAGATCGGCCCCGCATACTTCGCAGGGAAAACGGTGTTCTTCGGGCATTGTCAGACCTTATGCAGCAGGTGGGGGCGGTGGCATCACGGTGAACAACTGTGCCAGCTCGTCAATGTCGTTGGCTTTGCTCCAGCCGTCTTGTCCGGCGGTCCAGACCATGGAATCCCGTGTGAAGGTGCCGTCACCCGCCATGCGCCCAAGGCTGGCGCGCGAGAACGGGCCGGATGTGGCGCCGTTGGCGGCGATATGCCAAACCTTTTCAGCAGGCGGGGGCGGGGGGGCAACCGCAACCGGCGCGGCGGCAGGTTGTGCCAAGCCTTGTGCCATCTGTCCGGCCATCGCCATACCCATGCCCATACCAAGACCTTCGCCCATGCCACCACCCGCAGGGTTGGAGGCCGCGGCCGTCATTGCCTCGGCGGCGGAAAACTGTGTGTAGCGCCCAAGATCACCGATAACACCCATAGATGTTCGCTTGTCCATCGCGGCCTCCACTGCTGTGGGAAGCGAGATGTTTTCGATGTAAAAGGCGGGCATTGTGATGCCGAATTCGGCCAGTTCAGGGCTGACTTTCGCCGCGATCAATTTRCCAAGGTCCATGGTGTTGGCGGCCATATCCAGAACGGGAATACCGCTGGATGCAATCGCCGCAGAGGCCCGCGCCACGATGTTGTTGCGGACCTGGTAGGTGATTTCATCCGTGGTGAACTCGCCGTCTGTTCCAACCACTTCACGCAGGAATTGGGCAGGGTCGGATACGCGGATCGAATAGGTGCCGTAGGCGCGGATACGCACGGGGCCAAATTCAGGGTCGCGACACATGATCGGGTTCTTGGTACCCCATTTCAGATCTTGGAAACGGGTTGTGTTAACGAAATAGATTTCCGATTTGAACGGGCTTTGAAAGCCATGATCCCAGCTTTGCAGGGTCGTCATGATCGGCATGTTGTTGGTTTCCAGCATGTACATGCCGGGGGTGAACACATCGGCCAGTTGCCCCTCGTGGACAAAAACGGCGGCTTGGCCTTCACGAACGGTTAGCTTGGCACCGTATTTAATTGCGTGGCCTTCGCGTTCAAACCGCCAAACGATGGTGTCGTCGGTGTCGTCCGTGTGGTGGATGACGTCAATAAATTCGCCTTTTAGGAAATCAAAAATACCCATGTGCTTCTCCTTAAATTCAAGTTTCCCCTAACGCACCGCATCACGTGCAATGTCGGGCAAAAGGGGGATTACCTCATAGTTTTCCATACCCGCTTTAAGGCGGGGATCATACAGCATTTTTAGCAAAATTTCGTCGTGTCTGGTCAGGAATGCGAATTCCTCGTCGTCGTTAAAGATAGAGGGGCGGGCATCGGGGCTGTCGTTCGTTAACCCCATCGCTTGCGCCATTTCCTCGTGTACGCAGGATTTCCGCATGAAATCGCTGTGTTCGGATTTTACCAAAATCAGCACGTTCTCGTAAACGCCCTTCTGGCTCGGACTGGTGAAAGCAAATGCCGCGCAAAATATGTTGCGCGGGCTGTTGCGAAAGGCATCTACCACGGCTGGGCCAATGTCGCTCAATATGGTGGGCAGGGTGTCGGCAAACGCGACTTGTTCTTCTTCGTTCAGGAAAAGCACCAGAAAGTTGGCGTCCCTTGCCTTGGACATCCGCATATCAAGACCTGTGAGGTTCGCAAGGCGGCGGGTGAATATGGAAACCTCGCGGTTGTTCAGGCGCGCTGCGTTATCAGGCGTGCTGGCACCGTTTATCGTAGCGACACGCACGGGGCCTTCCCAGCGACGCAGGAATGTTTGGGATTGGCCGGCAACGAAACGCCCGCTTGATATCCGGTATTCGTTGCGAAGGGCGATACTTTCGAAATCCCGCACCAGATCGCTGTAACTGAAGGGGGCATCCTTGGGGCTGGTTTCGGTGCGCATTTTGCCCAGCTCAAGCATGCTGGCCTCGGCGGCGGCATAAACGCGTTGCAGTTCGGTTCCCGTGTCGGGCGGTGGGGCGCGGTACGCCTCACCGCATCCCGCGATAAACAGAATTGGCACAATCATTAATATACGGATGCGGATGCTCATACCTGCCTTTGGTTTGGGTGGCCCACGCAAGGGTATGCGTGGGCCAAGCGTATTAATCGTTAAGGCTTTCACCAATGGCCGCGCCAGCGCCCGTTGCTTTGGCTTTGGCAGAGGCGAGGGTTGTTTTCAGCTCCGCTTCCATCACTTTCAGCTCTTTTTCAGCTTCGGCACGTTTGGCTTTGCCCTCATCGGCAATCCGCAGGCTGTCCTCGATGGTTTCGATCAGATCGGCGTTGGCCTGTTTGATCGCCTCGATGTCAAAGACGCCGCGTTCCATTTCTTCGCGGATGACTTTGTTTGCCTGTTTCAGGTTGCTGGCGTTGGATTTCAACATCTCGTTGGTCAGATCGTTGGCATCGCGCACAACTTCCGCGGCTTCGCGCGAACGATGGATGGTAACGGCCTGCGCCAGTTGGGTTTCCCAAAGCGGCACGGTGTTTACCAACGTGGAGTTAATCTTCGTTACCAAAGACTTGTCGTTTTCCTGCACCAAACGAATGGAGGGCAGCGATTGCATTGTCACCTGACGGGTGAGTTTCAAATCATACACACGGCGTTCAAGATCGTCGCGCGCAGAGCGCATATCACGCAGTTCTTGCGCAAGGATTACGCCGTCCCCTTCGGGCGCATCGGCGACGGTTTTTTCCATTGCCGGAATATCAACCGTGTCGAGAAGGCGAATTTTCTCTTCGCCCGCCGCGATGTAAAGCGCCAGCTCGTCATAAAAATCGAGGGTTTTCTCGTAAAGCATATCAAGCGATTTGATATCTTTCAGCAGGATGGTTTCATGCGACAGAAGTTCGTCGGTGATGTTGTCAATCTGGCCCTGAACGTCTTCGTATTTCGCCATGAATGCGGCCATCGGCTGGGCTTTGCCCATCAGGCGTTCCCACCAGCTTAGCTTGCGGTTGGGGTCCAATTCATCAATTGAAAAACCACGGATGGAGGTAACCATATCGCGCAGGCTGCTGCCGGCGGGGCCGACATCTTTGTTGCGAACGCCTGCCAGCATTTCCTGACTGATAACCTGCAATTCGGCTTGTGCGCCGGACCCGAAACGGATGATGGATTGTGTGTTGCCCATGTCCAGTTCCGCGATGCGTGCGTCAATCGCGGCTTTTTCCTCGGCCGAGGCGGTGTCGATCACGATCAACTCCCCTTTGGCTTCTGGCAGCAGGGTTGCGGTAATTGCTTCGGCATCTTTTAAGGCGGTCGCGGCCTTGGCGCGTATTTCTTCGGACATTATGTGTCTCCTCGGTTAACGGGTTTTTAAGCCTTCTTGTTGCAATCTATCACGCAGCACTTCGATTTCGATGTCCAGATCTTGGCGGTCATCAAGCAAAAGCACTTCGCGGTGTTTGGTGAAACTTATTTCCAGATCGCTGATCAAAGCCACGTAATCATCGCGGGCCTCGGTTGATCTGTTGCGGGAATAAAGTTCCGCGAATTTGACCGTCGCATCGCGCGCGCCGGTTAGATACACGCCCAGAAATTTGCGGGCACGGGTTAAATCGCGCGGGTCGTCTTCGACTGCRCGGAAAACTTCGCGAACGGATGCACCAAGGCGTTCAATTCTGGCCTCCAGCGGGCGGTCGCCGAAACGGGCGGCGGCGGCATACAGTTCATCCAAGGTTTCTTCGGCTTTCTCGACAGCCTTTGCGACACGTTCGGTGTCAAAGGCGTTGTTGCCGGACATGCCCTTCTTTTTCATCGGGTCCAACCCGAAGGAAAACACATGTGCGCCACTGGCCAACGCGCCAAAAATTATCGCGCTGAACATCGGTTGGCCCCAGCCCAGCCATGCAGCGGTGAAAATCCCGATGCCGGAAAGGACAGCGGCAAAAACCTTGCGTGGAATTGCCGGAGGGCGGGCGATTTTTCGCGCCTCGTATTCCGCTTCGGCTTTCATGCCTTCGCGCAACAACCATGCCGCAAGCAGCAGGATGGAAAGCGCGCCGAATTCCCCGACCATGCCAAGCGCGTCTCCGGCGCGAAGCTCGCCAATGCCACTGAACAACAGGGGTAGGGGCGCGAGGAACAACAGGTTGGCCCGCAAGTATGACGGGGCAACGCGGCGGTCGCGAAAGGCGTTTACAGGCGTGGTTTTATCACCTGACGTTGGGGCAGCTTGGCTGTATTTCCCACCAAATCGTTTGCTCATAGGGAAACCCCGTCACCAAATGCGCCAGCGGCGACGGTCCATATTACGGCCACAAGTACCGCAAAAGCTATCCATTGCAAGGTGTTAGCGGACAATTGCCCCTCCTGTCCCGATCAGTGTACTATTTTGTTAACCCGTAATATATTACCTGTGGCCCATGCTTTCCAGTAGGAAAGAACAAACAGCGCTAAACGGCTACAAAATCGTTAATTTTGTTTTATTTGCGCCAATTCGTCACATCTGGTAACGTTCGCCTTGTTACAAGCCCGGCAGCTTCGTTTGGGCAAATACCACGGAGGAATAGTCAGAGATGGCAAAAGGAACTGTTAAATGGTTTAACGCCGAAAAAGGTTTCGGATTTATACAACCCGAAGATGGTGGCAAAGATGTTTTTGTCCACATCACGGCACTTCAAGAAGCTGGCCTTCAAGGCTTGCAGGACGACCAACCGATTGAATACGAGATGGTTGAAGGACGCGACGGGCGTCAAAGTGCTGGCGAGCTAAAAGTCTAGTATAAATTTAAAAAAGCCCCCAATTCAGGGGCTTTTTTCATCGTAGCGAGCGGTAGAAATCCGGTGACCAGCTACATGCAAAACCATCGCCATCAGGGTCAAGATTCAACGGATCTTTTTCAGGGCCATCGTTGGCAAGGAAATACCGTTGCGCATCATCTGATGTTGAAAACTTGCCGCATTCAACGGCGGAAAAACGGGATTTGATAACCGCACGGCGATATATTTTTTCGCCAACAGCGTTCGTCGTTTCGCGCGCGTAAAGCCCGATATTTACGCCTGCTACAATGTTGGGCAGCGCGCCCGGTTCAATGATGACATATTGCGCCCGCGCCGCTTCCAGAAGAACTCCGGCCTTGTCACGCTCGATTTTCTGTTGTGCTTGCGAGGTGACGTTCAGGTTAAGCGTTCCGTCATCAGTGCTGATTTTGGTGGAGCTTTCTGTCGCCACTTGGACTTCCGGCTGCGCCGTTTCGCCTTCAATGATTGCGGCCTCGACTGCATCATTCAGGGAGGCCGTCATGTCAGTATCTGGGCTTGCAACGGGAACCAGAATGACAGGTTCCGGGACTGCCGTGGTCGGGGCCACCGCATCGAAATATCCTATTCCGGCGACAGGCTGGTTTGCACACCCGGCTAACACCAGTCCGGCAAACAAAAACGCAGATTTTTTTAACATGAACTATCCTTCGGGTACTAATTTACCACCACTTAGCAGGTTTTGCATCAAATCCGCTAGCCTGTTCGAGGGCATAAGCGGTATTCAGCATATCGGCCTCGCCCCACGGCTGTCCGATTAGCTGCAATCCCAGCGGCAACCCTTGATGATCAAGCCCTGCTGGCACGGAAACACCGGGCAATCCGGCGAGGTTTACCGTAACCGTAAACACATCGTTAAGGTACATCTTGATCGGATCGGCGTCTTTCATTTCACCCAACCCGAAGGCGGCACTTGGCGTGGCGGGTGTCAGGATCTGGTCGATGCCGTCGGCGAAGACATTCTCGAAATCCTGCTTGATCAGGGTGCGAACCTTTTGGGCACGGATGTAATAGGCGTCGTAAAAACCTGCCGACAGAACGTAAGCACCGATCATAACACGGCGCTGAACCTCGGGACCAAAACCTTCGGCACGGGTGCGCGAATACATTTCATCAATGCCTTCGCCAGCGTTGATTTTGGCGCGATGACCGTATTTTACGCCATCATAACGCGACAGGTTTGAAGATGCCTCGGCTGGTGCAATCACGTAATAAGCGGGCAGGGCGTATTTGGTGTGTGGCAGCGAGATATCGACAATCTCGGCCCCCGCAGCTTTCAGCTTTTCAGCCCCCTCATGCCATAGTGCCTCGATTTCTTCGGGCATACCATCGACACGGTATTCTTTCGGGATACCAATTTTCTTGCCGCGAATGTCACCGGTCAGGGCCGCCTCGAAGTTCGGCACGGCCAAATCGGCAGACGTGGAATCTTTGGGGTCATGGCCTGACATGGCTTCCAGCATGATCGCACTATCACGAACCGTCTTAACCATTGGTCCCGCTTGATCGAGGGAGGACGCAAACGCCACCACGCCCCAACGCGAACAACGCCCATATGTCGGTTTAACGCCAACAATGCCGGTAAAGGCGGCTGGTTGGCGGATGGAACCGCCCGTGTCCGTGCCGGTTGCACCAAGGCAGAGATCTGCGGAAACAGCCGAGGCCGAACCACCCGACGAACCACCCGGTGTCAGGCGCGTTTCTTCATTGCCACGCCGCCATGGGCTGGTGACGGGGCCGTAATACGATGTCTCGTTCGAAGACCCCATGGCAAATTCGTCCATGTTCAACTTACCGAGCATCACGGAACCTGCATCCCAAAGCTGGGTTGTGATTGTGGATTCGTACTTGGGTTTGAAGCCGTCAAGAATATGGCTGCCCGCTTGCGTCTGGATATCTTCGGTGCAGAACAAGTCCTTGATGCCCAAAGGAATGCCACACATATCGGGGGCATCGCCTGCCTGAATACGAACATCCGCAGCAGCGGCCTGCGCCAGCGCTTTTTCAGGCGTTTTGGTCGAAAATGCGTTCAGCGTGTCAGCCGCGTCGATTGCATCCAGATAGTTTTGCGTCAGCTCAACCGAAGTCAATTCGCCTGCGCGCATGGCATCGCGGGCAGATGCAATTGTGATTTTGGATAGGTCGGTCATGGGCTTACTCCACCACTTTAGGAACGGCGAAGAAACCTTCGCGGGTGTCAGGGGCGTTGGCCAGAATGCGTTCAGGGTATCCGCCGTCGCTCACGACATCTTCGCGCTTCTTCAAATCCATTGGCGTAACGGAGGTCATCGGTTCAACGCCGTCGATATCGACCTCGTTCAACTGCTCCATAAAATCCAAGATATTAGAGAGCGCACCGGCAAGCGGTTCAAGTGCCTCTTCAGCAACTTCGATGCGGGCCAAATGCGCCACTTTACGCGCGGTTTCTTTATCAATCGACATGGGGTCCATTCCTGACGGTATAACTTTGGAATGCGGTTTAGCGGGGTGGGGCCTTGGGTGCAAGCGTTGCGGCACTTGCATGGTCACGATTCCGCGCTATCGTGGGGGAAATTGACAGGAGAACGCACATGAAAATCATCCGATGCGATCGCGATATCCAAAGATCTGTCGATACTTGTGGTCGTAATTTACGATCTGATGAAAGCGGAGCTGCCGCGCGTTAACGTAATCGAGCCAGAGGTGATGGTGGAAATCGCGCTATAGGCGCGTCACGCCTCACGCCATTCCCCGTTTGGGATCCCGTCAATGCTCCACGATCCAATACGACGCCGGATCAGCCGCAACGTCGGATACCCGACTGCGGCGGTCATGCGGCGGACTTGCCGGTTGCGCCCCTCCGTTATGGTGATTTCCAGCCAGCTATCCGCCACAGTTTTGCGAAACCGCACTGGCGGGTCGCGGGGCCATAAATCCGCAGGTTCGTCAATCTGGCGAATATCGGCGGGGGCAGTCATACCGTCTTTCAGCTTCACCCCCTCGCGCAACGCCTTCAAGGCGCTGTCGTCCGGCACGCCTTCGACCTGCACCCAATAGGTTTTGGGCGTTTTGTGTTTCGGGTCGCTGATCCGGTGCTGCAAGCGCCCGTCATCGGTTAAAACCAGCAGGCCTTCGCTGTCCTTATCCAACCGCCCCGCAGCATAAACCCCCGGCACGTCGATAAACTCCGACAATGTTTTGCGTGTAGACCCCGCTGTTCCCGCATCGGTGAATTGCGACAGAACATTGAACGGTTTGTTAAAGAGGATGATTTTCGACATGCCCGTAACCTGCATCTACCACGGCACATGTGCAAGCGGCGAATGTTGTTTTTGAAGCATTTTAGGGTATGCTGACCGGATAAACAAAAGGGAGTAGCAACAATTACTTGGATATGGGCGCGGTCGAGGTGGCCGAGATGAAATCAATGGGCGGATAGCCTAGCGCCGACCCCCAAAGAATTCACGCAGCAGGGTGGCAGAAGCGGCCTCGTTAATGCCGCCGTAAACCTCGGGTTTGTGATGGCATTGGGGATGGCTGAAGATGCGGGGGCCTTGCTCCACGCCGCCCGATTTAGGATCCGCAGCACCATAATACAGGCGCGCGATACGAGCAGCTGAAATTGCCATCGCGCACATGGGGCAGGGTTCAAGCGTGACATACAGGTCAACATCGGGCAGGCGTTCAGACCCAATCGCAGCGCAAGCCGCGCGGATCACCAGAATTTCAGCGTGCGCTGTCGGGTCCGATAATTCCCGCGTGCGGTTGCCATTTTGCGCCAGCACTTCGCCGTCAGCCACGATCACAGCACCCACAGGTATCTCGCCACGCATCGCGGCCAAACGGGCCTCGGCAAGGGCAATGTCCATATATGTGGTGAATTCGCGCATTTCGGCCCTAGTCAAATGTGTGTTGCATCGTGTATGCCCCGATCTATGACAGAAAAGAAACATGAAGGCGAGCGGATCGCCAAGCGTCTTTCGCGTGCAGGCGTTGCCTCGCGACGGGAAGTTGAACGTATGGTTGCAGCCGGACGCATAAGCGTTAACGGCGCGGTGCTGGAGTCTCCGGCATTTAACGTCGTGCCTAGTGACCGGATTTTGGTAGACAACAAACCGGTTGCGGCCGCTGAACCAGCACGGCTGTGGAAATACTATAAGCCCAAGGGTCTCGTTTCGACCAATAACGACGAAAAAGGCCGCGAGACGATCTTTGATCGGCTTCCGTCGGATTTGCCGCGCGTGATGACCATTGGCCGCCTCGATCTGAATTCCGAAGGGTTGTTGCTGCTAACCAACGACGGAGAGCTTAAGCGTAAGTTGGAGCTACCCTCGACGGGTTGGGTGCGCAAATACCGCGTGCGCGTGAACGGCTATCCAACGGATGAAACGCTGGCGCCCCTTCGCAAAGGTATCACCATTGACGGCGAACGCTTCATGCCCATGCAGGTGGTTCTGGACCGCCAGCAAGGCGCGAACGCTTGGCTGACGATTGGTCTGCGCGAAGGTAAAAACCGCGAAATTCGCCGCGCGATTGAAAGCATCAACATGACCGTGAACCGCCTGATCCGCGTGTCTTACGGACCGTTCCAGTTGGGCGAGATGAAGCTAAGCGAAGTCGATGAAATCAAAGCCAAGGTTTTGAAGGATCAGCTGGGCATTGAACGCGCGCCAGAAATCGAACGCAAAGTTGCGCCGACGGAAAAGCCACGTGCCCCAAGGGTGAAACAAATCCGCCCCGGCTCGGCCAGCCCCGGAATTTCGCTACGCGGCAAGAAACGCGCCGGCAGCAAGGTTAAGCGCAAGCCGTGACACCGCCAAATAGACAACTTGAAAAAAAGTTCCTTCAGTCGATAGTGAAACCGTTAAATGACCTTCAGCATCGACTGATAGAACCGTTCGTTTACTCTTCGACGTATTCGAGTATCGAAACTGATACCGGCGGGATCGCATCTGCTATCGCACACTTCCCAGAACAAATCCCAAGTAGACATATAGCGAAAGAAACACGAATAAAATTATGTGATGCCAGCTTTGAATACGATTTAATAGTAAACTACAATGATACCGTGAAGCATCGTGCTCTTACAAAGGAGAGCAGGATTACCAACATGAGTGTCTATTCCCGGTTCGAATACTGTGAAACAAGAGGCTTTCGTTTCATGCGTACCGTACCGTACTTAATGCCAAATGGGAATTTACCCAATAAATACGACTTTGTTCAGGTAGCAATTGAATCCATTCAAATGCTCGCTAACAAATTCGAATTCAGTGCTGACTTTGTTCAGGCCTTTCCTGACAGTTCGGAAGGATTTTTCGAATGGGCAACCCTCTACCATACAAAAGCTTCTCGGGAAGTATCAGTTGAAGCTTTTAATATCGAATTTGTTAGAAAGGTGAACGATGACGAATATACGTTAGTTGATCCACCAACCGTCAAGTTCGTCGTTATCTGATCTAACGATATAGCGCTTAATGAAGATTTCCACGGCGAACTCGTAGACATATTGTTTGGAGACTCCCCTTCGTATGGTGTGCGGTCCCCGCGCACCATTTTAATTTAGTCAAACGTTAACAAAACTGCCCACGAAATCGTACATACGCGTTGTGTACGGGTTGTGTACGCATTGTGTACACGAAAATCAGGCGGAAAACCCTAATAGTTAACGCCCTGGCGCGCTACATTTTGGACAGATATTTCACGCCCAGTTCCGCCGTCACTATGGCGAAATCGGGGGCGAGGGCTTGGGGTTCGGTGGCTTCCATATGGCTACCGATCCATGCCAGCAGCGCCATCCGTCGCAGCATTATAAAGCTGTCGATTTCGAACACTTCGGCATCGCTCAGCGGGCGAAACGCGCGGTATCCCTTGACCCACGCTTTACGAAGCGCGGGGATTTGCGGGTCGTTTTCGATGAACGAAATCGCGGCGGCAAAGTCATATAAAAACCAGCCAAACCCGCAATCGTCAAAGTCGATCAGGCGGGTTTCACCGTTGTGAACCAGTATATTTGCCAACCGCATATCGGCGTGAATCAACCCGTRATTTTGCGGCGATTTTCCAAATGCGTTCAGGCGATGTTTCACCACACGCTCCACYCGTTCCAGAATGCGGCGGATGTCATTGGTCACATTTGGCGCRTCCCGCCAATCCCCCCATTTKGCATTTTCACCRAACACCTCGKRCAGTCCCCACGTYARRCGYTCGAAGTTTTCGGGGCGTTTCCAGCCTTCACTATGGCAATGCGTTTGCGCCGCGATACGGCCAAGCTCAACGAATGAGGCAGTTAAATCTTCGCGCGGATCTGGGTGTTTACCATTGATATAGTTGAATAAAACCATAAGACGGTCGTCGTTGGTTTGCACGGCTTTTCCATCAATTCCAACAATCGCGGTGGGTGTGTTCAGCGGCAGGGCAGCGCTCCATTCCAGCTCGCATTCGATCGCGCGCTCGGAATTATAGCCTTGGCGATGCACGCGCAGAACGGCTTTGAATTTGCCCGCCTCCACCAGATAGGTTTCGTTTTCCGAAACGTTAATCAGGGTGGTTGTGGCGTGCGCGGGGATGTCCCACAAATGTAACGGCAGATTTTTCATGTGGCCCCTTTATGCGTAATCCCGCGCTGGTTCAACGCCCATTGACCCGACCCGTGCAAGGCCTTACCTATCGCGATATGCGGATGGCTGGATGGCTGCACCCTTAGGGGTGAGGAAAGTCCGGACTCCATGGAGAAGTGACGCCGGTTAACGACCGGCCGGGGCAACCCGAGGGAAAGTGCCACAGAAAACAGACCGCCGTTGCTTGCAGCGGTAAGGGTGAAACGGTGGAGTAAGAGACCACCGCGTTTCTGGCAACAGGAACGGCACGGTAAACCCCGTCAGGAGCAAGGCCAAATAGGGATCGCGCGTCGCAAGACAGGCCTTCAACCGAGCGATCCGGGTTGGCTGCAAGAGCCTGTTGGCAACAGCAGGCCCAGACGAATGGTCATCGAAGGGCGCATGCCCGGAACAAAATCCGGCTTACAGGCCATCCGCATACTATCTCTAGCATAATTTATGAATATCACTGCAATTACAGTGCATTAGTCTGCTTTATTGGCGAATTAACAAAAATTAACTGTTGAATATATGTGTGTAATTATCAGCTTATCACATTTTTGTGACACAAAAGGAAACATTGACTCAGATCAAAGCAGGTGCCTCTGTTACTGTTCACAAGCGGGTAAGTATTCTGAAATGAACGGAGAACGTTATGAAGACTCTTAAAGTGGCGGCACTGGCGACGGTTATCGGTTTGGCAAGTGTGACAACAATCTGGGCGCAAAGTGATCATGGCGAGGCAGTTACAACTAAATTGCTAATGCCGATTTTGAACGCGGACCGTGGAATGGAACTGTTTGCCTCCAAAGGGTGCGCGACGTGCCATTCTGTTAACGGAGTAGGCGGCGAAGACGCAAGCCCGCTGGATGCGCACAACATGGACGAATATATGAATCCGTTCGATCTGGCGGCAAAAATGTGGCTGATGGCCCCATACATGATTGCCGCGCAGGAAGATGAACTGGGCGAGCAAATTTTGTTCACAGGCGATGAGTTGTCGAACATTATTGCCTTCTTGCACGATGATGCGCAGCAGAAACTGTTTACTGAAGAGTTTCTGGAGGAAGTGGCGGGCGATATGCCGGCGCACGGTGCAAGTGACACCGAAGACGAAGACCACAATGAAGACGAAGAGGCAAATAGCGATGGCTAGGCTTACAGTAATTGGCGGGGTTGCCCTTGCTTCAGTGATGCCATTTGCAAGCGTGGCTTGGGCGCAAGTTGAACCACAATTGCCTTATGCATACCGTGGCCACATGTGGGGCGACGGGTATGGATGGTATGGAATGGGCGGTGGATTCATGGTTTTATTCTGGATATTGATCATCGCAGTTGTTGTTTATGCTGTGCGTTGGATGTCGGGCAAGAACGAGGCTGGCAACAGTTCGGATTCTGCGCTGRGYATYCTGAAGGAACGMTTGGCGCGYGGTGAAATTGAGCCTGCGGAATATGAAGAACGTCGAAAGGTGTTGGGAAAGTAATCATAACAGCAATCATAGCGATGGTGAATCCTGCGCCCTTATGGCGAACATGGCCATCCTAATGTGAACGAGGCTACGAAGCCGATGATGGGCGCAAGCCAGTTGATATCTGTTATTTCTCTCATCATGCCCCCTTTTTTGCACCACTTATGTGGCTAGCGCCAGTCTTGGACATTTGCGAGTGGAGCCAGAATCTTGCCACGGCGGCTTTTGTGGTCATCATGAAATTTCGCGGTTAGGAATTTGCTGTGGTGCAACTGGACTGTGCATGATGATTTCGAATCGTAAGTTGCATCTGCAGAGTTGGGAGGAATTGCGGCCCAGTATCGCTTTGGTTGGGTGTTTTTCCATTAAAATCGCGGGTGAGTGAATTATTTTGGGAAACCGTGGGAAAATTTTGAGCAAGGTTGCCACTATATGTAGTGGAGTGCGTGTGGGTGGGTACAAGACCTGCCGAGACCCTGATGGTTTGACGTGTTTTCGATGATTATTCCCATTTTGACCCATAAAAAATACATTGATATCCATGATTTCCCATGCTACTCCAAATGCACGGATAGATAGCGGTTATATTTTTAGAGGGCCTAAGCCCCGGAAAACAGAAAACCGAGCAGGTTTCATACAGGCACCGCATTCTTCCAAAGGTGAAAGATTCGACGCGCATGTGAGCAGCACAAAGTGGCGCAGTCGGCTTCCTTCCACGGGGCAAACGGCGGGTCGTACCATAGGCAGTACGATCCGCCGCACCCGTTTTTAGGGGGCGTCAAACAGGAGAGAGACGTGGCTAGACGTTTCAGAGGCAAATCGGTCCATAAGGTGGACGCAAAGGGCAGGGTGTCAATACCCGCGTCCTTTCGGCGTGTGCTTGAGGAAGGTGATCCTGACTGGCGTTCTGGCGAAAACCCGCAATTGGTTATTGTGCATGGCTCCAAAGATGGACAGTGCATCGAAGGTTACTCGATCAAATCCATGGACGAGGTTGATGAGCTGATCGAAGCCTTGCCGCATTTCTCTGCGGAGCGGGAATATTTTGAGACAATTTTAGGTACGGATTCTGATTACGCCTCGGTTGATGAAAACGGGCGTATGGTATTGTCCGCCGCGCTGCGCAAGATGATTGGTGTAGCGAAGGATGCTGTGTTTGTTGGTAAAGGGAACCGTTTCCAGATTTGGGAACCTTCCGCGTATGAAAACGAACTCAAGCAGATAAAGGAGTGGGGGGCCGCACAGGATAACCCGAATGCGAAGTTGTATCGCACAACGGCGGAGGGTTAGGCGATGGCCGTTCCCTCGATTGATCCTGCAAATTCCCAAACTCCACACGTACCCGTATTACTTACCCCTATTTTGGACCGCATTTCGCCCGTAACGGGTGTTTGGCTGGATGGCACGTTTGGCGCTGGCGGGTACGCGCGCGCGATACTGGATGCAGGGGCGGAACGCTTGATCGGCGTTGACCGCGATCCTGAGGCGTTGGAGCGCGCGGCGGTTTGGGCGGATGAATATGGGGAGCGCTTGAAGTTGGTTTCTGGGCGTTTCGGGGATCTGGATGCGATTGCAGGGGCGGGAACGCTGGACGGCGTCGTGCTGGATATCGGCGTGTCGTCGATGCAAATCGATCAGGCTGAACGTGGGTTTTCTTTTATGAAAGACGGTCCGCTGGATATGCGGATGGAACAATCCGGCCCGTCGGCTGCGGACATCGTGAATAACGCGCCCGAGGCGGTGCTGGCGGATATTCTTTTTCAGTTTGGTGAAGAACGGGCCTCGCGCAAGATTGCCAAGGCGATTGTTATGGATCGCAAGGCCAAACCCTTCACAACGACACGACAATTGGCCAGCATGCTGGAACGCATCATGCCGCGCCCGAAACCGGGGCAACCCCACGCCGCGACACGGTGCTTTCAGGCGTTGCGGATTGTTGTGAATGATGAATTGGGCGAATTGGCCCGCGGTTTGACGGCGGCAGAGGTTGCCTTGAAAGAGGGCGGGTTACTGGTTGTTGTAACCTTCCATTCCCTCGAAGACCGAATGGTTAAACGCTTTATGCAGGCGCGGTCCGGTGCGGCCCCAAAGGGCAGCAGGTTTACGCCTCTTGAAGCTATCGACGAGCCGGGCTTTGCCAAGGTTACGCGTAAAGCCATCGTTGGCGATGCAGAAGAACTGGCCGCAAACCCACGGGCGCGGTCTGCGAAATTGCGAATTGCACGGCGCACGGGTGCGGTGGCAGGTGTTATTGATCCGCGCGAAATCGGCATGCCCAATCTGGACATCACAAAAGGAGCGTGGCTATGAGAAGTCTTTTGCTTATTGCGGGCATGTTCATGGTGATGGTTTTTGCCACATGGGCCTACCGCGTAAATAACGACACACGCGAAGCAATGGGACGTGTCGCAAGTTTGCAGCGTGAAATGCAAAGTAAACGCGAAGCTATGGCTGTTTTAGATGCTGAATGGGCTTATTTGAACCGCCCCGACCGGTTGCTTGCGCTTTCAGAAGAACATTTTACGAGCTTGCAGTTGATGCCGCTTAGCCCTGATCACTTTTCCGACCTGACGAAAGTGCCGTTCCCAACACCGGAAGACCCGTTGTTGGCGGAATTGATCGGCGCTGCAATCATTGAAGTTAAGGGGGGTATTTGATGATCCGTCGCCCTCTACGCCCGATTGCACGTGTTTTGAAGGCACGTGAAAACGGTGTTAACCCTAACGTGATCGAAGCCGAAGAAAAAGCCGCGCGGATGCACAGCCAGCGCAATGCGGAACGATTTCGGGCGCAATCCCGCCTCGTCCTTTTAGCAATCGCTTTTGTGCTGAGTTTCGGGGCCGTTGGCTGGAAAATGACCGTGCTGGCGACGTCTTCGCCGGTTGAACCTGTCGCGAGCGGTCGTTCCATCCAGATCGTAAACCAACGCGCGAACATCGTTGATAGAAACGGTGAAATTCTGGCGACTAATCTTGCGACGACGTCGCTTTATGCACGACCGCAAGACATGATTGACGGGCGCGCTGCGGCTGACGGGTTAGCCGCGATATTTCCTGATTTGAATGCAGAAAAGTTGTTTAAGCTGTTCACAGGTGCGCGTAAGTTCGCATGGATCAAACGCCAGCTTTCACCTGAACAAGCCCAAGCTGTTAAGGATATTGGCGAGCCGGGTCTGAAGTTCGGCCCACGTGAAATCCGCCTTTATCCAAATGGCACCTTGGCAGCTCATATACTGGGCGGCACAACTTTTGGACGCGAGGGCGTGGCCTCGGCTGAAGTGGTTGGTACTGCGGGCGTGGAGTTGGAGTTTGATACGTTCCTTCGGGATGCGGCCGAAGATGGTGCGCCGCTGGAATTGTCGATCGATATTTCCGTGCAGGCCGCGATGCGCCGTGTATTGGCTGGTGGCATGGCGATGATGAACGCCAAAGGGGCCTCCGCGGTATTGATGGAAGTTGACACAGGGCAAGTCATCTCGATGGTATCACTGCCCGACTTTGATCCGAACCAGCGACCGGCACCGCCGGTAAGCGGTGACCCAAGTGAAAGCCCGTTGTTTAACCGTGTGGCACAGGGCCGCTACGAACTGGGTTCTGTTTTCAAGATATTTACGGCAGCGCTAGCGATGGAATCCGGAATTGCCACGCCAGACACAATGGTGGACACGCAAGGCCCGCTGCGGTGGGGTAAGTTCCGTATTAAGGATTTTCGAAATTATGGGCCGCGCCTTAGTTTGCGTGACGTGGTTGTGAAATCGTCGAACATTGGTTCGGCCAACTTGGCGATAGAATTCGGGGCCGAGGCGCAACAAGATTTCTTGCGCAGTCTCGGATTTTTTGAGCCCTTGTCTTTGGAGCTGAAAGAAGCGCAACACAGCAAGCCTTTAGTGCCGAAAAACTGGTCGGAACTGTCAGCGATGACGATTTCTTATGGCCACGGGTTAGCCACGACATCAATGCACTTGGCTGCGGCTTACGCGGCGATGACCAATGGCGGTTTGCTGGTAACGCCGACATTGTTGAAGGGCGGCGATTTGCCTGACGAAAATGATCGTGTGATTTCGCGTGAAACATCCGATGCAATGCGCGATATGTTGCGCCAAGTGGTCGTGCGTGGCACCGCATCCCTTGGCGATGTTGAAGGGTACCAGATCGGTGGGAAAACCGGTACGGCCGATAAGCCAGACCCGAAGGGTGGATACTACGAGGGAAAAGTTTTGGCAACTTTTGCCAGTGTTTTCCCGACGGATGATCCGAAATATGTGTTGATCGTAAGCCTTGACGAACCCGAAGAAATGTCCAGCGGTGAGCCGCGTCGTACTGCCGGTTGGACGGCTGTGCCTGTCGCCGCTGAAATTATTCGCCGGATAGCGCCGTTGATGGGTATGCGGCCCGAATATTTCGATGATAAGGTCACGCCAAACGCGTTGACCTTGACGCGGAATTGACGAGGGGCCAAGAGGGGCCATGACAAACCTTTCCAAAACAATCGACTCGCTAGGGCTGGAATACCGGCTGGTTGGCGAATTACCTGCCGAAATCACAGGCATTTCCGTTGATAGCCGACAGACCAAACTAGGGCATTTGTTTGCCGCGATGCCGGGCAGTAATGTGCATGGCGCCGAATTTGTGAAATTTGCGGTTCGGATGGGGGCTAGCGCCGTACTGACCGATGCGGCGGGGTATGAAATTACGCAAACCGAGGGCGGCTATGATGTGCCGTTCTTGATTTCGGATGATCCGCGCAAGGCATTGTCGAAGGCCGCAGCCGCATGGTTTGGCGAACAGCCTGAAACGATGGTGGCGATCACGGGGACCAATGGCAAAACCTCCGTGGCCAATTTTACCCGCCAGATTTGGGAAGAACTGGGGCTTGCGGCGGTGAATTTCGGCACAGTCGGGGTTGAGGGGGCGGTGTCTGCACCACTATCCCACACCACGCCGGAACCTTTGACTTTGCACGCATTATTGGCGGATTTGGCTGCACAAGGTGTTACACATGCCGCGATGGAAGCGTCCTCGCATGGGTTGGAGCAACGTCGCTTGGACGGTGTTCGCTTAACTGCTGCAGGGTTTACAAATCTAAGCCGTGACCATCTGGATTATCACGACGGGTTCGAGGATTACTTCAACGCTAAGGCTGGGCTTTTCCGGCGGGTTTTGCCGGATGGGGCAACGGCGGTGATTAATATCGACGATGAGCGCGGCGCGGGTTTGGCACAGGAGTTGGATAAGGTATTAACCGTCGGACATGGCGATGCTGACATCTGCATCAAAAACACGCGATATCGCGCGGATGGGCTGGATGTGCTGGTGTCTTATGGTGGGGCGAACCATATGGTGCCGCTCGATCTGATCGGTGGGTTTCAGGCGGATAACGTGATGCTGGCAGCAGGCTTGGTGATTGCGTGTGGCGCGGATGCTTCGAGAGTGTTCGAGGTTTTACCAAAGCTACAAACAGTGCGTGGGCGCATGGAGCTGGTGGCGACGCGCGGCAATGGCGCGATGGTATTTGTCGATTTCGCCCATACACCCGACGCGTTGGAAACGGCGTTGCAGGCCATGCGACCACATGTGATGGGGCGTTTGTTGGTGGTGTTCGGTGCTGGTGGTGATCGTGATCAGGGTAAGCGCCCGTTGATGGGCGAGGCGGCTGTGAAATACGCCGATGTGGTTTATGTAACGGATGACAACCCACGGACCGAAAGCCCTACAGAAATTCGCGCGGCGATTATGGCTGCCTGTCCGAATGCAAATGAAATTGGTGATCGGGCTACGGCAATTTTGACCGCGATTGATGCCCTTCAGCCCGGTGATGCTTTGCTGATTGCGGGTAAGGGGCATGAAACGGGACAGATTGTTGGTACGGATGTTCTGGAATTCAATGATGCAGAGCAGGCCAGCATTGCAGTTGCGGCCTTAGAGGAAATATCAAGATGAGCGCGCTTTGGACAAGGACCGAAGCCGTCGTGGCCACGGGTGGGCGCAGTCATGTGGATTGGCGTGCATCGGGCGTTTCGATTGATACGCGCAGCCTGCAAAAGGGTGACATTTTCATAGCCTTGCARGACGTGCGYGAYGGYCAYGATTTYGTCGCGCAAGCATTGGAAAATGGYGCRGYCGCMGCRATGGTYTCRCGRGTTCCCRAAGGKGTCKCRCCRGATGCRCCGTTGTTGATTGTARRWGAYGTTYTGCAAGGGTTGGAGGCTTTGGCCRCAGCCGCGCGRGCGCGCACGAATGCCAAGGTGATTGCCGTGACCGGRTCGGTTGGCAAGACCGGCACGAARGARATGTTGCGCGTGGCATTGGTAGATCAAGGGCAGGTCCACGCGGCCGAGAAGAGYTATAAYAATCAYTGGGGYGTGCCGCTAACCTTGGCGCGKATGCCGGYKGRTACGGMTTAYGCCGTGATTGAAATCGGKATGAACCACGCTGGCGAGATCGCGCCATTGTCGCGCCTGACTAAGCCGGATGTGGCAGTTGTAACGAATGTTGCCGCGGTTCATATGGCGGCGTTCGAGAATGTCGAAGAGATCGCACGTGAAAAGGCGTCGATTATCGAAGGGCTGTCTGGCGGTGTTGCGGTTTTGAATGCAGACACGGAAACAGCTGGTGTTTTGGCCGAGGTTGCCAAGGATACACAGGTGCTTTGGTTTGGTGAAAGCGCGGCAGATTTCAAATTGCGCGACGTGACAGTTGGGGCCTTTGAAACGAAAGTTCAAGCGACTGTTTTGGGCGAAGATATGTCCTTCACCATCGGCGCGGCAGGCCGACATTTGGCGATGAATGCGCTGGCTGTTTTGGCCGCGATTCATGCTGTTGGGGCGGATGTTACGACCGCTGCCACTGCGCTTGCAAGTTGGCGACCACCGATGGGGCGTGGCGAACGATGGGTTGTTGGCAATATAAATTTGATTGACGACAGTTATAATGCGAACCCGCTTTCGGTTGCCGCCGCGCTGGATGTTTTGGCGCACAGTACGGGGCGAAAAATTGCGATACTGGGCGATATGTTGGAACTTGGCGCAGACGAGGCCGCGTTGCACCGTGCCGTTGCGCAAGATCAAAACCTGAAAGATATCGAAAAAATTCACTGCGTTGGCCCGTTGATGAAGAACCTTCATCAGGCCTTACCAAATAGTAAACGCGGGGAATGGTTTTCGACGTCTAGCGAAATGGCCGCAAAAGTTGAGAAACTGTTAACGGGCGGGGATGTAGTGATGGTAAAAGGCTCGCTCGGGGCTAAAATGGGGTTGATTGTTGACGCGATCAAGAATTTGGGCGATGCACGTCCTTTGAATGAAACCGGAGGCACGGCTTAATGCTCTATCTGTTGAACGAAMTRTCYGATGKMGGRGRYTTTTTTAACCTNTTTCNGCTATATCACCTTTCGCGCCGGYGGAGCSTTYTTYACAGCGCTGATCTTTGGATTTGTSTTYGGRMRRCCSCTTATTAACCTGTTGCGCCGCAAGCARGGCAARGGSCARCCRATCCGYRAGGATGGNCCCGMRAGKNCATATTYTGGCCAARGCAGGCACRCCAACGATGGGSGGYGTRCTGATYTTGGGSGCGATYCTKRTTTCYACSCTGCTWTGGGCRCGSTGGGATAACGGRTATGTCTGGATGGTRCTTTTTGTGACYTACAGCTTYGGYYTRATCGGYTTYGCGGATGAYTAYCAGAARGTTTCCAARCARMAYCAYRAKGGYGTYTCSGGGAAAATYCGYTTRGGYCTKGGYTTTRTYRTTGCGWTGATTGCCGGTGTTTGGGTGATGTCGATGCAAAGCGAAAACCTATCAGGATATCTAGCGTTTCCGATCTTGAAAGACACGCTGTTGAACCTTGGGTTCTTCTATATCCCGTTCGTCATGATCGTGATCGTTGGTACGGCTAATGCGGTGAACTTCACTGACGGGCTGGATGGTTTGGCGATTATGCCGGTGATGATTGCGGCAGGGTCTTTCGGAATCATTGCCTATCTGGTCGGGCGGGTCGATTTCACTGAGTATCTGGACGTTCACTATGTGGCTGGTACCGGAGAGTTGACGATTTTCGTGGCAGCATTAATGGGTGGCGGGCTTGGATTTCTTTGGTACAACGCCCCTCCTGCGGCGGTGTTTATGGGCGATACCGGATCGCTGGCGCTTGGCGGCGCGCTGGGTGCGATTGCGGTTGCGACAAAGCACGAAATCGTTCTGTCCATCATCGGCGGGTTGTTTGTGGTGGAGCTGTTGAGCGTTGTMATTCAGGTWYTSTACTACAAGAAAACCGGCAAACGGATATTCTTGATGGCCCCCATTCACCATCACTTTGAGAAAGCCGGTTGGGGGGAAAGCCAGATCGTGATCCGGTTCTGGATCGTTTCACTTATTCTGGCACTGGTCGGCCTAGCTACGTTGAAAATCAGGTGATACCTGTTCGTGGATATATGGGCGCGCGCGTCGGAGTTTTGGGGCTTGGTGTCTCTGGTCTGGCGACAGCGGCAGCTTTGCAAGCGGGCGGGGCTATGCCGGTTTGTTGGGATGATAACGAAGCTGCATGTGCCAAGGCGCAAGAGGCTGGGTACGAGATTTCGGACCTGACAAAGGACCGCACTTTTGAGGATTTGGCTGCATTGATCGTATCGCCCGGCATTCCGCATTTATACCCTGCACCACATGCCGCAATTGTTAAGGCTTGGGAGCATGGCGTCGTGGTTGATAACGATGTCGGGTTGTTTTTTCAATCCTTCGCCCAGCAGGAATGGGACAGTTTTGAACGCTACCCTCGTGTGGTGTGCATCACAGGATCAAACGGCAAATCGACAACCTCGGCGTTGCTGCATCATATTCTGGAAGAGGCCGGAACGCCTACGCAGTTGGGTGGCAACATAGGTATTGGCGCGCTTGGTCTTGAACCTGCGCGTGATGGCGAGGTCGTCGTGCTGGAATTGTCGTCCTATCAAATTGAATTGGCGCGGGCATTGCAGCCGGATATTGCGGTGTTCCTTAACCTGTCACCGGACCATCTGGACCGGCATGGGGGGATAGGTGGATATTTCGCAGCCAAGAAAAGGTTGTTTACGCAAGGCGGGCCGGAACGCTCGGTGATTGGTGTTGACCAACCCGAAGGGCAGTTTTTGGCTAGTGTCATGCGCGAAGGTGCGGGCGCTGCGGACCCTGTAATTTCCGTCTCGACCACGCGCCAGTTGAAAGGCAAAGGCTGGAGCGTGTTTGCGCGCAAAGGTTTCCTTGTGGAATGGCGCAAAGGTCGTCAGGTGGCGGCGATTGATTTGCGGGATGTGGCGGGATTGCCCGGCGCGCATAACCACCAGAATGCTTGCGCGGCTTATGCGGTGTGTCGTTCTCTTGGAATGGCGCCCAAACAGATCGAACCGGCTATTCGGGATTATCACGGTATGCGGCATCGCTGCCAAGCGGTGGCTAATACCGATGGTGTGAAGTTTGTTAATGACAGTAAGGCCACGAATGCCGATGCTGCGGGCAAGGCGTTGGGTGCATTTGCGCGTATTCGCTGGATTGCGGGCGGGCAGGCTAAGGAAGGCGGGATCGCCGAACTTGCACCGTTATTTCACAAGGTTGCTAAGGCATATTTGATCGGTGAAGCTGCCGCGATGTTTGCTGATCAATTAGGTGACACTCCATATGAAATTTCCGAAACATTGGAGGCTGCCGTCGAAGCCGCCAAAGCCGAGGCAGAGGCTGGCGATACAGTCTTGCTAGCCCCGGCTTGCGCCAGTTTCGACCAATTCGAAAACTTCGAAAAGCGTGGTGAAGCGTTCGAAGCCTTGGTTCGAAAATAACGATGGTCGGCGGGCTTGCGCCAATCCTGCAAATATCCGGAAAATTTCTGGCAAGATGACATGTTACGCGCTATACTGCTCATAATATCGGCAAGATCCGTAAACGGACAATAAGCCGAATTACAGGCGTATACATGAGCAGGAGCAGTCTCTCATGACAGAAATGGTATTCGGAGCGGTCTCAGCCAAGTCGGGCGAGCCGATTTTTTCACATTGGTGGCGCACGGTTGACCGTGTTTCGCTGTTCGCAGTCTTGTTGCTGTTCGCGATTGGCGTGCTGTTGGGCTTGGCCGCGTCCCCCCCGTTGGCTGAACGAAACGGGCTAGGCGCATTTTACTATGTGAACCGCCAGATGATTTTTGGCACAGTTGCGCTGTCGGGGATGATATTTTTGTCCATGCAATCACCAACGACGGTTCGCCGTTTGGCTGTGGTCGGGTTTATCGCCGTATTTTTCGCGCTGGTTATGCTGCCGTTTTTGGGTACGGATTATGGTAAAGGCGCGGTGCGGTGGTATTCTCTGGGGTTTATTTCATTGCAACCTTCCGAATTTGTGAAACCGACGTTTGTGTTGTTTTCCGCATGGTTAATGTCTGCCAGCGTTGATCTTGATGGACCACCGGGGCGATTGATGTCGTTCTTTGTGGCCGTGGCGTTAACGCTTTTGCTGGCGTTGCAGCCAGATTTTGGACAAGCGGTATTGGTTCTGGCAAGCTGGATTTTGATGTATTTCATTGCGGGTGCGCCGATGCTGTTATTGGTGCTATTGGCTGTCGGCGTCGCGGGGGCCTCGGCTTTCGCATATAACAATTCCCCGCATGTTGCGAAGCGTATTGACGGGTTTTTGAATCCGGATATTGACCCCACATCCCAGATGGGTTTCGCCAGTAATGCGATCCAAGAAGGTGGGATTTTTGGTGTTGGCGTTGGGGAGGGTTCCGTCAAATGGTCTTTGCCTGATGCGCATACTGATTTCATTATTGCGGTCGCAGCCGAGGAGTACGGGTTGATTTTCAGCTTATTCATCATCAGCCTGTTTATGATTATCACTATCCGCTCGCTTTTGCGCCTCGTGCGTGAACGTGATCCGTTTGTTCGAATTGCAGGTGTTGGCCTTACGTCCTTGTTGGCCATGCAGGCGATAATCAATCTTGGTGTTGCGGTGCGGTTGTTGCCGGCCAAAGGCATGACGTTACCGTTCGTTAGTTATGGCGGATCGTCCTTGATAGCGGCGGGCATGATGTTGGGTATGTTGCTGGCCCTGACGCGCCGGCGGCCTCAAGATGAAATGAGCGAAATTCTAACGAGGGCGCAGTAATGGCCCCGTTGTTGATCATAGCTGCAGGCGGAACGGGCGGACATATGTTCCCCGCGCAAGCCTTGGCCGAAGAAATGCTGCTGCGTGGCTGGCGGGTGAAATTGTCAACCGATGCGCGTGGCAACCGGTATTCCGGTGGTTTCCCCGATGAAGTGAAGCGCGAGGTTGTATCTTCGGCCACCCCGTCGCGCGGCGGACCATTGGCAAAACTGGCCATGCCGTTTCGTATTGCCAGTGGCGTGTTTTCAGCGTGGCGCAGTATGAAAGCGGATCGCCCAACAGTGGTTGTGGGGTTTGGTGGTTACCCAGCAATTCCGGCGATGACGGCGGCGCGCCTGTTAGGTTTACCGCGCATGATCCACGAACAAAACGGCGTGCTAGGGCGGGTGAACGGCTTGTTTGCGAAGCGGGTTAATGTCGTTGCGTGCAGCGTTTGGCCAACGGAGTTGCCGGCAAATACCAAAGCGGTTCATACAGGGAATCCGGTTCGTGGTGTGGTTTTGGAACATGCGGCGGCCCCTTATCATGTTCCGGGTGATTATCCGATGAACCTGTTGGTCATTGGTGGGTCCCAAGGGGCGAGCATTCTTTCAAACGTTGTTCCCAAGGCTATTGCGATGTTGCCAGATGAACTGAAAGCGCACTTGAATGTGTCTCATCAGGCGCGGGCGGCGGATCAGGATATTGTCGTTGCCGCTTATGAAGCGATGGGTGTAAACGCCGATGTTCAGCCGTTTTTTGATGACGTTCCGGTGCGTATTGATGCGGCGCAGCTTGTTGTGTCACGGGCGGGGGCCAGTTCGATTGCGGATTTGACAGTGATCGGTCGACCCTCCATCCTGATACCATTGGCGATTGCCGTTCGGGATGAACAAACAGCMAATGCRCGRGCMTTGGTTGAATCTGGTGGTGCGTTTTTGATACCTGAASCYGAGCTAACRSCMGAAGAMCTTTCAGGGCATATCAARGCKATACTGTCSGATGCCGAGGGKGCWATTGCGATGGCGCAAGCCGCGGCGGCGCAGGGGAAACCTGATGCGACGCAAGCCTTGGCCRACTTGGTTGAAAGACTGAAAAAGGATTAATGCGTTGAATACAGAAACCCGCCTTCCACAAGACATWGGMCCGATCCATTTTGTWGGCATCGGYGGCATTGGYATGTCCGGCATYGCCGARGTTCTGCTTAGCCATGGKTATACTGTRCAAGGGTCTGACCTGAAAAGTAGCGAYATCACCAARCGGCTTRAGGAAAARGGCGCGAAGGTSTTTGTYGGCCAAAAAGCCGAGAACCTTGAGGGKGCMGAGGTGATCGTWATTTCCAGCGCSATTAAGCCGGGSAAYACCGARCTGGACGCYGCGCGTGCGCAAGGRTTGCCKGTGGTGCGGCGSGCYGAAATGCTGGCTGAATTGATGCGGYTAAAATCGAACATCGCGGTGGCAGGAACGCACGGTAAGACGACGACAACGTCAATGGTGGCGGCGTTGCTGGATGGCGGCGGGATTGACCCGACCGTGATTAATGGCGGGATTATTCATGCCTACGGGTCCAACGCGCGGATGGGTAAAAGTGACTGGATGGTGGTTGAAGCGGACGAAAGTGACGGCACATTCAACCGCTTACCCGCAACGATTGCCATTGTCACCAACATCGACGCGGAGCATATGGACCATTACGGTAGTTTCGACGCGCTGCGCGAGGCCTTCTATACGTTTGTTTCCAACATCCCGTTTTATGGCGTTGCAATTTGCTGCACTGACCACCCCGAGGTGCAAAGCCTTGTCGGGCGGATCAATGATCGACGTGTCGTGACTTACGGGTTCAATCAGCAAGCTGACGTTCGGGCAGAAAATTTACGCTACGAAAACGGCTCTGCCTGTTTTGATGTTGAGCTGAAATCCGAAGGGGCGCGGATTGACGGGTTATGTCTGCCGATGCCAGGCGATCATAATGTCACGAATTTACTGGCCGCGATTGCGGTTGCCAGACATCTGGGAGTTAGTGCGGACGATATTAAATCGGCGGTGGCGGCATTCCGCGGCGTAAACCGCCGCTTTACCCGTGTTGGCGAATGGAATGGCGTGACGATCATTGATGATTATGCGCACCATCCCGTCGAAATTGCGGCAGTGCTGAAAGCCGCGCGCCAATCAAGTGACGGGCGCGTGATCGCAATCCACCAACCGCACCGATATACGCGGCTTCGGGATTTGTTCGATGAATTTTGCGGATGTTTTAATGATGCCGATATCGTCGGGATCACGGATGTGTATGCCGCTGGCGAAGAACATATCGAGGGGGCAGACGGCAACGCGCTGGTTGCGGGCTTGGTTAATCACGGCCACCGAAATGCCATTGCGCTTGAAGGCGAAACCAATCTTGCCGGATTTGTGCGCGAACACGCGCTGCCCGGCGATATGGTGATTTGCTTGGGGGCTGGAACGATTTCGGCTTGGGCGAATGAACTGCCAGAGGAACTTGCGAATGGGTGAATTGCTGTCTCGGTTGCCAAAGGTTCAGGGCAAGTATACTGAAAACCGGGCTATGGACGGATTAAGCTGGTTGCGAACCGGCGGCCCTGCGGAGGTTTTGTTCCAACCGGCACATATGGCCGATTTGGCGGCTTTCATGAAAGGTTTACCCGCGGATATTCCGGTTTTGCCGATCGGTGTCTGTTCCAACATGATTATTCGCGATGGCGGCATCAAAGGCGTCGTCATTCGGTTGGGGCGCGAGTTTAACGGGTTTGAAGTTATGGCGAATGGAAATATTCGCGCAGGAGCCGCAGCACTTGATGCGCAGGTGGCCAAGAAGGCGGCGGATGAGGGTTTTGATCTGGCATTTCTGCGAACTATTCCGGGCAGCATTGGTGGCGCAATCAAGATGAACGCTGGTTGTTATGGTGTGTATATGGCTGATGTTTTTGTCAGTGCAACCGCTGTTACGCGGGCCGGAAAAATCGTTACGCTAAAGCCTGAAGATATGGATTTCGGCTACAGGCATTCGGCTTTGCCGGACGACACTATGATTGTGCAATGTGTTTTGAAATCCCCGCGGGGTGAACCAGCGGCGATCCACCGGAAAATGGAGGACGCCTTGGCGCGGCGCGCAGAAAGTCAACCAACGAAAGAGCGTTCTTGTGGCTCCACCTTCCGAAACCCTGCTGGGTTTTCGTCAACTGGGCAAGCGGATGATGTGCATGATCTGAAAGCGTGGAAGGTGATCGAGGATGCAGGGTTGCGCGGTTACCGGCTTGGCGGGGCGCAAATGTCTGAAATGCATCCCAATTTTTTGATTAATACGGGTAACGCAACATCAGCGGACCTTGAAAATTTAGGCGAATTTGTACGAAAAAAGGTTGCCCAAAACAGCGGAATAACGCTAGAATGGGAAATTATGCGTGTAGGTGAAAAATCACCCACGTAATTGACCCCAAAAAGCCATAAGGCGCGGGGCAGATTGAGGCGGTTATGTCGAGCAGGACAGTCAACCGCATCGCAGTGTTATTAGGTGGTCCGTCCGCCGAGCGGGAAGTCTCGCTTGTTTCGGGCCGTGAATGCGCAGTTGCGTTGCGGGAAGAAGGATTCGAGGTGGTCGAAATCGACGCGGGGGATGACCTTGCGGCGCGACTTCTTGATGTTTGCCCTGATGTTGTTTTCAACGCGCTCCACGGTCGGTGGGGTGAAGACGGCTGCGTTCAAGGTATGCTTGAATGGTTGAATTTGCCCTACACACATTCCGGCGTTTTGGCATCGGCATTGGCGATGGACAAAGACCGCAGCAAGCGGACATTCGCGAACGCCAACCTTCCCATTGCAAAAAGTATTTTAGTTGATCGAGTTGCCGCCAGCAATGCACACCCGATGGACCCTCCTTACGTTGTTAAACCGAACAACGAAGGATCGTCCGTCGGGGTGTACCTGGTGGATAAGGGGGCAAGCGGCCCTGCGAAACTGTCGGATGACATGCCCGATGTTGTGATGGTCGAAGCCTATGTGCGCGGGCGCGAACTGTCCGTGGCCGTGATGGACGGCAAGGCGCTGTCGGTTACGGATATCCTTACCACCGGTTGGTATGATTACGACGCAAAGTATAAAGATGGCGGTTCGACCCATGTGCTGCCAGCCGACTTGCCCGCAGATGTTTTCGCCGCTTGTCTGGATATGGCCGAGCGCGCGCATAAAGCGCTGGGATGCAGAGGCGTTAGCCGTGCGGATTTCCGTTGGGATGACGAGCGCGGGTTGGATGGGTTGATCTTGCTAGAGGTCAATACGCAACCGGGAATGACGCCGACATCCTTGGCGCCGGAACAGGCCGCCCATTGTGGAATTGATTTTGGCAAACTTTGCCGTTGGCTAGTGGAGGATGCATCATGCGCGCGGTAGTTTCATACGCAGACCCGTCACCGTCGTTGCTTCGGTATCGGTTTGAGCGATTGTGGTTGAAGCCGTCCATTCGCCAACTGGTACGCCTGTGGTTGCCTTTATTTGTTGCAGTTTTAGTGATTTTCTCGGCCTCAAATAACGACGGGCTTCGTGAATTTTTCCAAACCAAAAGCACGCAGATGTATGAGGCGATGGCCGCGCGACCGGAACTTCAGGTCACACAGGTGATTTTCCCTGGCGTGTCTGATGACTTGCAGCAGCAAATTTTGACTGTGACAGGATTGGAATTACCCGTCAGCTCGTTGAAGCTCGATGTGGCGGCGCTTAAACTTGCGGTGGAAACGCTAGATGCGGTTGAGACGGCGCAAGTCAGGGTTCTGGGTGGCGGATCATTGGAAATTCTAACCGTTGAGCGCGACCCTGTTGTGGTTTGGCGCGACGGGGATGTGTTGCGTTTAATTGATACCGAGGGGCGACGCGTGGCAGATATTGCGCGCCGGTCGGCCCGTGTAGATCTTCCGTTGATCGTTGGTCTCGGTGCCGAACTGGAAGTAGGCGAGGCGATGAATCTTATGCGCGTGGCCGACCCGATTTCCGATCGTGTTCGCGGCTTGGTTCGCATTGGTGAACGTCGCTGGAATTTGGTGCTGGATCGTGGGCAAACGATCATGTTGCCCGAATTTGGCGCCGTCAGTGCATTGCGCCGCGTCATGGCACTGCATCAAGCCGAAGATTTACTAAGCCGTGACATATTATCTGTCGATATGCGCAACACTGACCGCCCTATTTTACGCCTAACCGATGAAGCCATTTCCGAGTTGCGCCGTTTGCGTACCGAAGTCCGAGGAGAAGATGCATGACCCCTAGTCTTTTTGAAATGCAACGCGAAATGCGCACCCGCCGCGAGGCCGCTGTGCGCCGTGGTGTTGTCGCCATTCTGGACATCGGAACCTCGAAAGTTGCGTGTCTGGTCTTGCAGTTTGCACCGAACGTGAATGCAGAGCCAAACAGTTCAGACGCCGTGACAGTGCCGACGATGGGGGCTTTTCGTGTYGTTGGCGTTGGYACRACMCGTTCGCGMGGYGTGCGTTTTGGTGAAATTGCGGTGATGGAYGAAACGGAAAAAGCCATTCGCACGTCWGTGCAACGCGCRCAGAAAATGGCGGGGCTTCGCGTTGACGAYGTGATTGTCAGCTTTTCTGGCGGACGCCCAAGGTCTTATGGCCTTAGCGGCGAGATTAACGTTGAAAAYGGYGAAGTRACCGAGCGTGACATCGGGTACGCAATGGCCGCCTGTGATGTGCCGCCTTATGGCGCCACCCGCCAGCCAATTTCSGCGATGCCGGTMAGTTTTACGCTGGAYCATCARTCAGGTTTGTCAGAYCCGCGCGGGCAGATYGGCACRAAACTGGCSGTKGATATGCACATGCTGACCGTGAACGATACGGTTGTGCAGAAYTTGCTGAACTGTGTGAARCGCTGYGATYTGGAATTGGCAGGCTTGTCCTTGTCTTCTTTCGCCAGCGGTCTTTCCAGTCTTGTCGAGAACGAACAGGAACTTGGTGCTGCGTGTATTGATATGGGGGCAGGTTCTACGGGGATTTCTGTGTTTATCAAGAAACAGCTGATTTATGCGGATGCTGTTCGTCTTGGTGGCGATCACATTACCAACGATATTCGCCAAGGTTTACAGGTAGACGAAATCGTTGCGGAGCGCATCAAGACGTTGCATGGCGGTGTCGTTGCTACTGGCGTGGATGACCGTGAAATGATCGAGGTTCCAAACCCGATGGCGCAATGGGAAAATGACCGTCGGCATGTCTCGCGTTCCGAACTTATCGGGGTGATGCGGCCTCGTGTCGAGGAAATTTTGGAAGAGGTGCGCGAACGTCTCGATGCATCGGGATTCGAATATTTGCCAAGCCAACAGATCATTTTGACAGGTGGTTCTAGCCAGATTCAAGGCATTGACGAACTTGCAACTCGCGTTCTTGGACGTCGCTGCCGGATCGGTAAACCAATACGCGTTATGGGGTTGCCACAAGCCGCGACCGGTGCAGGATTTGCGGCGGCGGTCGGTCTGGCTTTGCATGCCAGCCACCCTCAAGATGAATGCTGGGACTTTGAAATGCCGGCGGACCAGATCGGCACGCGCAAGGTGCGCCGTGCAATGCGCTGGTTCCGAAATAACTGGTAGTGGGCATGTAGGTGGAAAATCGCCGAAAACACCAAATAGAGGGGTGCCTACAGGATATTGTAGGAAAATCCACGAAAACTGGTGACGAACAGTTAAGTTTAGGTTACGATCAGGAATCAGCAGAACTAAATTTGAAATCCCCATATAAAGGGGAAGTATAACAGGCGGAACTTATCATGGCTTTGAACCTTAGCATGCCGGATCAACCCGATCTGAGACCTCGTATCACAGTATTTGGTGTTGGTGGCGCGGGTGGTAACGCGGTCAACAATATGATCGAAAAAGCCCTTGAGGGTGCGGATTTTGTTGTCGCGAACACTGACGCGCAGGCTTTGCAGCAAAGCAATGCTACGACCAAGCTTCAGATCGGTGCCAAGGTTACCGAAGGCCTTGGCGCAGGCGCGCGGCCCGAAGTTGGCGCTGCGGCCGCTGAAGAAAACCTCGAAGAAATTGTCGACATGCTAGCTGGCGCACATATGTGCTTTATTACGGCTGGTATGGGCGGTGGTACGGGAACGGGTGCGGCACCGATTATCGCGGCTGCGGCGCGCGAATTGGGTGTTTTGACCGTTGGTGTTGTAACCAAGCCATTCCAGTTTGAGGGTGCCCGCCGGATGCGGCAGGCCGAAGAAGGTGTGGCGGCTTTGCAAAAAGTTGTCGATACGCTGATTATCATCCCGAACCAGAACCTGTTCCGTTTGGCGAATGAAAAAACTACATTTACCGAAGCTTTCGCAATGGCCGACGATGTTCTTTACCAAGGTGTTAAAGGCGTTACCGACCTGATGATCCGTCCGGGCATTATTAACCTCGACTTCGCCGATGTGCGCTCCGTAATGGACGAGATGGGCAAAGCGATGATGGGCACAGGCGAAGCGTCTGGCGAAGACCGCGCCATTCAGGCCGCCGAGAAGGCGATTGCTAATCCGCTGTTGGATGAAATCTCGTTGCGCGGCGCGCGCGGTGTTCTGGTTAACATCACCGGCAGCCATGATCTGACGTTGTTCGAATTGGACGAGGCCGCAAACCGTATTCGCGAAGAAGTGGATGCAGACGCCCACATCATCGTGGGCTCGACGCTTGATCCATCCATGGAAGGTGTTATGCGCGTTTCTGTCGTCGCGACAGGAATTGACATCGCCGAGGGTGTAAATCCTGTGCATGCCCCGCGCCGCAGCATGGCGGAACCGCTGGTGTATGAACAGCCTCAAGCGGCGGAAGTTAAACCTGAAGCTTTTGCAGAACCTGTGATGTCGACGCCTGAACCAGAAGCTGTAGCCGAAGACGAAGCGCCCAGCCTTGGGACATTGTTCGATGAAGCCCCCGTAGACGAAACGGTGGAGATTTCAGAGGCAGCAGACCCATCCGTTGATGCGTTACGCCGCTTGCGTGCCGCCGTTGCCAAAGTTCCGGTTGTTGAAGAAGAGCCACAGGTTGAAGAAGAACCTATCGCGGAGGCGCAGGGACGGTTTGCGATTAACAACCTGATTAACCGCATGACGGGGCACGGCCCGAACACGGATGCGGCAGCAGTTCGCCGTCAACCACCGCTTCACGAGCAAGAAACGCAGACCTATGAAGACGTCAACGATGAAGAATTGGATCGCGTTGAGATTCCGGCATTCTTGCGACGCCAAGCTAACTAATTAGCATGTATTTCAATGAGATGGGCGCTTGAACTTCAAGCGCCCATTTTCGTTTTTCGGCATGATGTTGCTGAATATGACAGATGTTGCAAAACGTCACAAAGATTGAGTTGCCCTGCACGTCAATCAGCATTATTCCGGTATAAATAAATTTACTTATGGATATTGCGCGTGCAAACGACACTAAAATCAACATTTGAAATGGTAGGTACGGGGCTTCACTCCGGCCGGCCGGCGCGTTTGCGCCTAACACCTGCGCCTGCGAATTTCGGGGTTGAGTTCCGCCGTGTTGATATCACGGATCGCGACAACCGCATTCCTGCGCGATTTGATTTTGTGAATGATACGCAGCTTTGCACGCGCCTAAGTAACAGTGCCGGCGTCGAAATCGCGACAGTTGAACACCTGATGGCAGCATTGGCCGGATGTGGTGTTCACAATGCGATCGTCGAAATTGATGGGCCGGAAGTGCCGATAATGGATGGTAGCGCGGACCGGTTCGTTAAAGAGATCTTGGCGGTTGGTGTTATTGAACTGAATGCACCAGTTAAGGTTTTGCGGATACTCAAGGTGATTTCCATAACTGACGGTGATGCTTTTGCCGAGCTTTCTCCAAGTGATGATTTCGAGATTGATTTCGAAATTGCATTCGCGGACCAGGCTATTGGCCAGCAGCAGCACACCCTGAATATGAAAAACGGCAGTTTTGTCCGCGAGTTGAGCGATTGCCGTACCTTCTGCATGTTCTCGGATGTTGAGTATATGAAATCCATTGGTTTGGCGCGTGGTGGTTCTTTAGCCAACGCTGTAGTCATTGATGACGGCAAGATTATGAACCCCGAAGGCTATCGACGTGAAGACGAATGTGTCCGGCATAAAATGCTCGACGCGTTGGGGGATTTGGCCCTAGCAGGCGCGCCGATTGTTGGGCGCTATCGCGGAGTTCGTGCGGGGCACCGTATAACAAACCTATTGTTACGTGCCGTTTTTGCGGCACCGGATTCCTTCGAAATTGTGGAAGTGAACGACCAGCAATCCGCGTATCTACCCGGTGTTGGCCTAAGCTATGGCGACCTGGAATTGGCGGTTTAGGGTTATCTGTGCCCTTCGATCCGTAAGAATCCTTTTTCCCGTCAAAATCCTGTGGTAATCCTTCTTGCAAGGAAATGGTTTCAGACGTGAAGCCACGTAATTTCGAGGAATAGTATGTCAGGCGTATTTCAAGGTATCCGTGGTTTAGCGTTTATTTCGGTTCTGTTGATCGCGGCGTGTTCAGGGCGTGGGCCCGCGCAAGTAACCGAAGGCACTCCCGTTGCTCAAATCATGGCATTGGCCGAAGCTGAAGCGGCGCGCGGCAGATATAAGAGCGCTGCCGAGTACTACAATGAGGTCGAGCGCCTGCATCCTTATTCCGTTGAAACTAAATATGCTATAATTGGTGCGGCCAAAGCGTATCGTGAAAAACAGATGTACCCTGAAAGCCGTGCCGCGGCTGCGCGGTATCTTGATTTYTACCCAACCACRGCCGAGGCGCCTTTGGCGATGTATCTGATCGCTTTGTCYTACTAYGACCAGATTATCGACGTGGAACGCGACCARCGYAAYACYTTCCGTTCYCTACAGGTTTTCAGCGAGTTGATCGAGACGTATCCCGGTACGGAATACGCGCGSTTGTCTGAAGAAAAATTCGGCATTGCGTTGAACCAATTGGCCGGAAAAGAAATGGATATTGGGCGRTACTATTTGAAGCGCGGGCATTACGTTGCCGCCATCGAACGCTTCCGCGTGGTGGTGGARGATTATGGTAATACCTCCCAAACACCCGAAGCGATRTTCCGTTTAGTTGAGGCRTATTTGTCRCTTGGCCTAACAGGCGAAGCAGCAGCGGCGGCAGCAATGTTGGCGGCGCAATATCCGGGCAATAGCTGGCAACTTGATGCGGCTGCACTGATGTCGGGCGGCTGATTTCGGTGCGCTTGGGGAATAACTAGACATGCTCCACGCGCTATCAATCCGTAATATTTTGCTAATTGAATCCCTTGATCTGGAATTCCAGTCCGGCCTAAACGTTCTGACTGGCGAAACAGGGGCGGGTAAATCCATCCTGCTAGACTCGCTGGGTTTTGTGCTTGGATGGCGGGGGCGCTCCGATATTGTGCGCCAAGGTGCGGACCAAGGCGAGGTAACAGCCGAGTTTTCTTTGCCTGCCGGTCATCCCGCGCATACGGTGTTGTCCGAGGCGGGATATTCAGCCGAAGATGGCTTGATCCTACGGCGCACCAACAACCCGGATGGACGTAAGCGTGCGTATATAAACGACAAAGTTTGTTCGGGCGAATTGTTGCGTGCGCTGTCCGAAACACTGGTCGAGATCCACGGCCAGAATGACGATAAAGGTTTACTTGATGTTAAAGGCCACCGGATGCATCTGGACAATTTTGCAGGTGTTAATGATGATGTGGCGGCGGTGCGCGCGGCATGGCGGGACTTGGCGTCGGCACGTAAAACCCTGATAGATGCAGAAACCAAGCTGGAGGAAGTGTCCCGCGATGCGGAATTCCTGCGCCACTCCGTTGCTGAGCTGGATGATCTGTCGCCAGAGGTTGGTGAAGACGAGGTTTTAGACACCCAACGCCGTTTGATGCAGGCCGCCGCTCGTATCCGCGAGGGGATTTCGAAGGCGTTGAATGCCGTGTCGATGGATGGGGCCGAGGGGGCCATGTCTGACGCGATCCGTTGGCTAGAGGATGCCGCCCCGCAAGCTGGTGGGCATCTGGAAGAGCCGGTTGAGGCGTTGGGGCGCGCCCTGTCAGAAATGGCTGACGCGCAGCGCGGGATTGAAGATGCACTATCCGCGCTCGATTTTAACCCCGCAGATTTGGAGCATCTGGAAGAACGGCTTTTTGCAATTCGGGCATTGGCGCGAAAGCACGATGTTTTGCCAGATGACCTGGCCAAAACGACCGAGGAATTTCGGGCGCGATTAGTAGAAATAGATACCGGTGCCGACCATATTTTGGAACTGCGCGAAGCGGTGGCGAAGGCGGAACAGGGTTACAACACGCTCGCGGATGACCTTTCTAAAAACCGCCGTGCGGCCGGTCAGCGCCTCGATAAGGCGATGATGGCGGAATTGACCCCGCTTAAAATGGAGCGCGCGGAGTTCACGACGCATGTGAGTGATGCAGATCAACCGGGGCCAGAGGGCAAGGACCGTGTGGTGTTCAAGGTGGCGACCAACCCTGGCGCACCGTCCGGTCCGATCAACAAGATAGCCTCGGGCGGGGAACTGTCACGGTTCCTGTTAGCCCTAAAAGTTTGCCTGACTTCCCGCGCCTCAGGGTTAACCATGATTTTTGATGAAATTGATCGCGGAGTCGGCGGGGCGACCGCCGATGCGGTGGGGCGCAGGCTTGCGAATTTGGCAGGTGGTGGGCAGGTTTTGGTCGTTACGCACTCGCCACAAGTGGCGGCCCTTGGCGGGCATCACTGGCGGGTTTCCAAATCTGACGACGGGCAAAACACATTGACGGATGTGTGCCCGCTTAACGCTGCTGAACGGGTCGATGAAATTGCGCGAATGTTGGCGGGTGACACGGTCACAGCCGAGGCACGCTCGGCTGCTGAAGTTCTTCTGGTTGGTTAGATTGGCATCGGGTATTCGCGATGAACGGCTTGGATGTCGGCCATAATGTCGTCTGACAATACCAAATCCGCAGCTTTCAACGAGTTTTCCAACTGCGCATTGCTGGTCGCGCCAAAGATTACTGAAGCCATGAATGGCCGTGTCGTACAAAACGCCAGCGCCATTTGAGTGGGGTCCAAACCGTGTTTATTTGCAACCGCTAGATAAGCATCCACCGCAGGGAAGGCATATTTGGTTAACCGTCCACCAAGGTTTTCAGAAAATGTTCTGCGCGAACCGGCAGGTGTAACATCGCCCTGATATTTACCCGTCAAGATGCCTGCGGCAAGTGGTGAAAACGCCAACAAGCCCACATCCTCGTTTATACTCAACTCCGCCATATCAAGGTCGTATATCCGGCACAGCAGGCTGTATTCGTTCTGGATGGAGACCATGCGCGGCAACCCCTCGGCCTCCGCGATTTCAAGGAATTGCGAGRCACCCCAACAGGATTCATTCGACGTTCCGAAGTGGCGAATTTTGCCCTCGTCCACCAATTCGCCCAARGTTCGMARGCATTCYGTCATGTGRTCGCGGGTTTTGTTGCGATCCTGCCCGCTGGGATCAAATGACCAGTATTTRCGGNAATGRTASGARCCKCGATTGGGCCAATGRAATTGGTARAGGTCAATGTAATCGGTTTGYAGGCGYTTCARRCTGCCCTCSACCGCTTCGCGGATCGTGGCGGGGGATATRTCTGCACTTTCTTCGCGCCCGCGCATAGCGCCGCTACCACCMCCAACAACYTTGGTGGCAATRATMACATCATCGCGCCGCCCRGAWTTRGYGATCCAGCTGCCGATGATTTCTTCGGTGYKRCCTTGGGTTTCYTTACCCARCGGSGTGGTYGGGTACATTTCKGCCGTGTCRATRAARTTCACSCCATGATCAAGCGCGATGTCGATCTGRCCRTGCCCCTCGGCYTCSGAATTCTGGGTGCCCCATGTCATTGATCCGAGGCACAGCGYGCTGACCTCGATGTCTGTGCGGCCTAATTTTTTGTATTGCATGGGTTTTCCTGTTTGTTGCGTGACCGAATACTGCAAGGAAAACAGGGGCGGTCAAGCGAAATGCTGGAATAAACGACAGGTTAGACCACAAAGCTGGGCGCCTTGGGTTGTGTCGAGGGGCGTGGCTGCATACATCTGCCCTTATGAAAAAGATTATYRAACGCTTTAAGCCYAAACCMACCGTMCCCGTAATYCGCCTGAATGGYGTGATTGGCGGTGGCAGCCGTCTTGGCGGGCCAGGCCTGAATGACACGGCACTTGCACCCGTAATTGAGCGCGCCTTTTCCAAAGGCAAACCCAAGGCCGTGGCGCTTGTGATAAACTCCCCCGGTGGGTCGCCTGTGCAATCAGCCCTGATTGCCGCGCGCATTCGGCGCTTGGCGGATGAAAAAGAGATTAAAGTTTACGCGTTTTGCGAAGATGTCGCCGCATCTGGTGGATATTGGCTGGCGACCTGCGCGGATGAGATTTATGTGGATGGCAGCTCGATCATCGGATCAATTGGTGTGATTTCGGCATCCTTTGGATTTAGCGAGTTGATGGAACGTCAAGGCGTTGAGCGGCGTGTTTATACTGCCGGTGAAGACAAATCGATGCTGGACCCGTTCCGCCCCGCGAAAGACGACGATATCGAGCGGGTGAAGGCGCTTCAGAAGGTTATCCACGATAATTTCATTGAACAGGTGACTTCGCGGCGTGGTGATCGGTTAACGGGTAAGGATTTGTTTACCGGCGATATCTGGGTGGGGGCGCAAGCTGTTGAAAACGGGCTGGTTGACGGGGTTGATCATCTGGTTCCTAAAATGAAGGCGCTGTTTGGCGATGAGATCCGCTTGCCGGTTCACGGGCCTAAACGCTCGTTCTTAAGCAAGTTCGGGGCCGCAAGTGTTATTTCGGATGTGGAGGATCGCTTGAACTGGTCCCGCTTCGGCCTGTAAGGTGCTATCATGATAAAAGCTGTTTCCATATTTTTGATTGTAATTCTGGCACTCGGGATATTCGGGAAACTTCGGATATTGAAACTCCGTAAACCTCGTGATCTGCCGCGTGCAAAAAAGTGCAAAACCTGTGGCAATTATTTGATTGGCATCGATCCATGCAAATGCGAGAAAAGCGCTAAGTAAGCGTCGTCTGAAGGGACAGCAATAATTCATGGATATCCTTTTAGTTCTTGCTGGTCTGGTGATCCTGCTTGTCGCAGGGGATTTTTTGGTAAAAGGGGCGGTGTCCCTAAGCTTGCGCCTTGGTATTCCCGCTCTGATCGTTAGCTTTACCATCGTCGGATTCGGCACATCAGCGCCGGAATTACTGATCGCGATTCAATCTGCCCTTGAAGGCGTGCCTGGAATAGCACTGGGGAATGTGGTGGGGTCAAACATCGCCAACGTTTTGTTAGTACTTGGTGTTCCGGCACTGTTTTTCACACTTGATACACGCCGCTGCGACACCAAACGCACTTACATCCAGATGATAGCCGCATCACTCGTGTTTATTGCGCTGGCCTTTTTGGGGCCGTTCCATATTTGGCATGGAATTATACTATTGGCATTATTGGCCGCGATGCTTGGCGACGCTTTCCATTCTGCGCGCAAGGCGCGGCGATCTGTGAACATTGATAACGCCACCTCCGAAGAATTGTCAGAATTGGAAGACGCAGACCCGAATATGCCGATCTGGAAGGTTTCATCGTATATGATTGCAGGCATTATCGGCCTGCCGTTCGGTGCGGATATTCTGATCGAGGGTGCGTTGGGTATTGCCCATGATAAAGGCATTTCCGAAGAAGTTGTGGGCTTAACGATTGTTGCGATTGGTACGTCTCTGCCTGAACTGGCGACGACCGTCGTTGCCGCATTACGTCGCCAAGCGGATGTAGCGCTGGGGAACGTGATTGGGTCAAACATGTTCAACCTGCTGGCCATCATGGGGATTGCCAGTTTCTTTGGCCCGCTGGAAGTTGCCCCTCGCTTCTTGAATAGCGATTTGTGGATTATGCTAGCTTCGTCGCTGGCACTCGCCTTATTCGTGTTTTTTCGGTTGCAACTTTCCCGCATATGGGGATTTATATATTTAACCGCATATGTGGTGTATATACTAGCAATGCTCAATTAACCGGAGGATCATATGGCGGCGTTAATTACCGGAGGCGCGAAGCGGCTGGGCCGTGCCATGGCTTTGCATTTGGCCTCGAAGGGGCATGATGTCGTGATCCACTATTCCAGCAGCGAAAGCGACGCCGAGGCGACCGCAAAGGCGGCCCGCGCGTTTGGCGTTAAGGCCACGATTGTGCATGCCGATTTGCTGGATACCGAAGATACCGAAACCTTGGTTGATAGGGCCGTCGCGGCAATTGGATCGTCTTTGGACGTACTAATCAATAACGCTTCGATTTTCGAGTACGACACATTGGAAACCGCTACCCTTGAGAGTTGGGATAGACATATAAACTCCAACTTGCGCGCGCCGGTGTTCCTGACACAAGCGTTTGCAAAGCAGGTTTCGAAGGCCGTAAAAGACGAAAACAACGAGCCGGTCGCCGGGGCCTGTGTGATAAACATGGTTGATATGCGGGTGCGTAAACTAACGCCGGAATTCGCGACTTATACCTTGGCGAAAGCGGGGCTTTGGGCGTTCACGCAAACTGCGGCGCAGTTCTTGGCCCCGGACATTCGCGTTAACGCAATCGGCCCCGGACCAACGATGCAAGGTACGCGGCAGACTGCCGAACATTTCGCCAAGCAACGGGCCGCGACGATACTGGAACGAGGCTCGAACCCCGATGAAATTTGCAAAGCGTTGGATTTTCTTCTGGAAATTGACGGTTTGACGGGGCAGTTGATTTGTTTGGATGGCGGCCAGCATTTAGCTTGGGAAACACCAGATGTGCTGGGTGTTGAGTGAAAAATCCAGCCATTTCAGTAGGCTAATTATTTTGTTTGAAGACCCGACATAAAAAAACTTTTCCACTTGACCGATGACTTTGACCATTTAGTAACGATTCTGTTAACTTTATCAGTAAATTAGACTGTGAATATTATTAATCAAGTAATTACAATGACTTAACAAACTGCCTATATTTTAACCAAATGGTATTCCCTTCAAGTATTGCTGGATAATTCGTTAAAATCGGAATTTTACCAACAGACTTATCCACAGGAACGGTGGACATGTTTTCTCTTGAAATATACTTGTGTTGCATGCAGCAACGCAGGAGAATCGGTTTAGAGCGAGGCGCGCGGTTTCAGTGAGTGAAAAACACGAAAATCCAGGGTTCGAGGAAGAAGGCACCGCGTTAAGCGATGGGGCCGCCGAAACTGGTTTCAGAGTCGTCCAGAAGTATCTGAAAACTCTGGATAACAGTCCGGGCGTGTACCGGATGCTCAATACCAAAGGGGAGGTTTTGTATGTCGGCAAGGCGCGAAATCTTAAGAAAAGAGTGTCGAGTTACGCGCGATTAACCGGACACACCGCGCGGATCGGGCGGATGATCGCAGGCACGGCGCAGATGATGTTTCTGACGACAGAAACGGAAACCGAGGCATTGTTGCTTGAGCAAAACCTGATCAAGCAATTAAAGCCGCGCTATAATGTGTTGCTGCGTGACGATAAGAGTTTCCCAAACATATTGGTGACCACGGGCCATGAATTTCCGCAGGCTATGAAGCATCGCGGTTCAAAAAAACAGAACGGTAAATATTTTGGGCCGTTTGCATCGGCAGGTTCAGTGAACCGCACGTTGCATCATTTGCAGAAGGTTTTCTTGCTGCGAAATTGTTCAGATTCGATATTTTCGGCGCGGACAAGGCCGTGTTTGCAGTACCAGATCAAGCGGTGTTCGGCGCCCTGTGTTGGCAAGGTTAGCGAAGAAGAATATCGCGCCACCGTTCAGGATGCGATCCAGTTTTTGTCGGGGAAATCGACGGCTATTCAAGAAAGCCTCGCCAATCAGATGGCCGCGGCGAGCGAGGCGATGGAATACGAAAAAGCCGGTTCCTTGCGTGACCGGATCAGCGCGTTGACGGCGGTGCAATCATCGCAAGGTATTAACCCGCAAGGCGTCGCGGAGGCGGATATTATTGGGCTGCACCAAGATGGCGGGCAGGCGTGTGTTCAGGTGTTTTTCATTCGTGCAAACCAGAACTGGGGGAATCGCGCGTATTACCCAAGGACTGGTGCAGGGGCTGAGCCTGCTGAAATTCTTGAGGCCTTTATCGGGCAGTTTTACGGCAACAAAACTCCGCCGCGTTTGTTATTATTAAGCCACGAGGTCGAGAATTCTGACTTGTTGGAGGATGCATTAAGCACACAGCTTGGCCGCAAGGTGGAGCTGTTAGTGCCGCAGCGGGGCGAAAAGCGAAACCTTGTGGAGGGGGCAGAACGCAACGCGCGGGAGGCTTTGGCGCGCAAGGTGTCCGAAACGGCGACGCAGGCGAAACTGTTGTCCGGCTTAGCWGAGGCATTCGGGCTGGATGAGCCACCAGAACGGATCGAGATTTACGACAATAGCCATATTTCAGGAACAAACGCGGTTGGCGGCATGGTGGTTGCCGGGCCGGACGGCTGGATGAAATCCAGCTACCGCAAGTTCAACATCAAGAACACAAACCTGTCACCGGGTGATGATTTTGGCATGATGCGGGAGGTTCTGGACCGCCGTTTCAAACGGCTGATAAAGGAAGATCCGGAGAAAAAAACCGACCTGTGGCCAGATTTACTGCTGATTGACGGTGGTAAAGGACAAGTTTCGGCCACGGTTTCGGCACTCGGCGCCCTTGGGGTCGAAGGCGTGGCTATCATCGGGGTGGCCAAGGGCGAGGATCGCGATGCCGGCAAAGAAGAGTTCCACAAACCCGGCCAACGCCCCTTTGCCTTACCCCACCGCGATCCGGTTTTGTATTTTGTGCAACGGATGCGGGACGAGGCGCACCGTTTTGCCATTGGTGCGCATCGCACGCGGCGTGCAAAGGCTGTTGGGGCCACGCCGCTGGATGATGTGCCGGGCGTAGGTGCGACGCGCAAACGGGCGTTGCTGGCGCATTTCGGCTCGGCCAAGGCGGCAACACGGGCGGGGTTGGCAGATTTGAAAGCCGTTGACGGGATTTCCGACACGTTGGCCGAAAGCATCTATGGCTTCTTTCATAGCGGCGATTAATCCGTTAAGCATACCGAAACGAATAGGAGATATCATGCGCTGGAACATACCAAATATTCTAACAATCATGCGCCTTCTGGCCGCCCCGGGCGTGCCGCTGGCCTATGTGCTGTTCCCAAGCCCGATGGCGGACTGGGTTGCACTGATTTTGTTCGTGGGGGCGTCTTTTACAGATTTTCTTGATGGATACTTGGCGCGCAAATGGAACCAGATGAGCAATTTTGGCCGGATGCTGGACCCGATCGCCGATAAGGTTATGGTGATGATCGCGCTGGTGGTAATTGTATCGTTATCTTCGGGCAATTTGCTGGTCGTATGGCAATGGCAAGATTTCCTTATCTTGATTGCAGTTTCCGTGATTCTGTTCCGCGAGATTTTCGTGTCGGGCCTTCGGGAATTCCTTGGCGCGCAGGCCTCCACGCTTCAGGTTACGAAACTGGCCAAGTGGAAAACGACCTCGCAAATGGTTGCTGTTGCGGCGTTACTGCTGGGGCATATGCTGCAATTCTATGTGGCTGGCGGGATGTTCGGCATGGAGGCTGATTATGCGTGGGCTGTAATCGACGGCGATATTCAGGACGATAGCAATTTGTGGCTGCTGTTCCAATCCTTCAAAATCGCGACATGGGCGGGCCTGGGATTGCTTATGTTGGCCGCGATGCTGACATTAATCACAGGGTTCGATTATTTCCGCAAAGCGTTGCCGTTCCTGAAGGAGGAAACTTGATGCAGGTTTTGTATTTCGCATGGGTTCGCGAGCGTATCGGTGTGCCGCGTGAAAATGTTGAAACAACGGCGAAGACCGTGGGGGAATTGGTGGCTGAATTGCGCGGGCGCGAGCAGCGTTACGATCTTGCCTTTTCGGATATGAGCGCCATTCGTGTGGCCTTGGATCAGGAGTTGACCGATTTAGACGCCTCGTTGGATGGTGTGCGCGAAGTGGCCTTCTTTCCGCCGATGACAGGGGGCTAGGATGTCCGTTAGTGTGCAGTCTGACGACTTTGACGTAGGGGCCGAAATCATCGCGCTGTCGCAAGGGCGCACGGATATTGGTGCGGTGGTAACCTTTACAGGGTTGGTTCGGGATGTGGCTGGCGGTGAAAAAATCGCCGATATGGAGCTGGAACATTACCCCGGCATGACCGAAAAAGCTTTGGCGAGTATTGAGGCCGAGGCAAACACCCGTTGGGAATTGCAAGCCACGCGTATAATTCATCGCTATGGTAAACTGAAATCCGGGGCGCAAATTGTGTTGGTTGCAACAGCATCGCCACATCGCGGGGATGCTTTTGAGGCGGCTGAATTTATCATGGATTTCCTAAAATCGCGCGCCCCTTTCTGGAAGAAAGAAGGCACGTTGGGCGGTGGCAAATGGGTTGATGCCCGTGACGCTGACGAGGACGCGTTGAACCGCTGGTCCTAATGGCCGCGCAGTTCTTCGACTTCGGTACGCCACGCTTCGGCCTCTGTACGCCATTGTTCGCTTTCGCGCCGCGCATTCCCCAAACCAGTCATAGCTGCGTCTAGTTCAGCGTGAAGCTGGCTTTCGCTGTTGCGGGCATTACGTTCAATTTCGGTAGCGTGCGCTTCGGCGGCGGCTTGCGCAGCCTCGGCTTCGCGCATGCGGGCGACGACTTCGTCGGATGCCATGGGGCCAGTTGTGTTCATACGGTCAAAAAACCAGCGAACGGTCCAGCCGATAATTACGGCCACAACCAGTGCGGAACCGATTATCAGGGTTAGGTCAGTTCTGTCCATCTGTCGTTTCCTCTAGAAATTTGAAAGCGATGCGCCGATTTTCTTGACGCCCTTCCTCGGTTTCATTATCAGCGATTGGCTGGGTTTCACCATAACCAACGGCCGTAATGGTGCCCAGTAACATGTTACGCGCCAGCAATGAATCCAGCACCGCATCGGCACGGTTTTGGCTTAGATTAAGGTTCATTTCCTCACGGCCCTGGCTGTCCGTATGCCCACCAATTTCGAACGAGGCTTGGTTGCAGCCGTTAAGAATGGTGACGATCTTGTTGATCGTTTTAACGGACGCGGATTCGATAACGGCCGAGGATGGCGCGAACAGAATCTGGTTCTCATCCAACAGCGCAGAAATCTCGGCTTCGCATTCTTTGCCGCTGGGCTGATCGTCTATAACTGGCTCGGGGATGATTTCTTCGACTTCGATTGTGAACCTTGCGCTGGCGCCAAACCCTGTTTCAAGTTTAAGAAGAATTGCGTCATAAAGCCCTTCGGTTTCACCGGTACCTGTTACCGTCACTGTTTCTTCGGTGACCGCGATGTTGCCCTTGGTCAGCATCGACAAAACGTCTAGCGCAACCAGTTGTCGCGTCGTCCAGCCATGTGGCGCGAAATCGGCAATTTTGCTGATATCCTCGACAGCGTTGTAGCCAAACTTGGCCTCGGCATAGGTCAACAACGTTTGTTTTGAGATATCGTCAATTGTCACGCCTGTCAGAATAACAGTTCCGTCATCACGAAGTTGGGCATGGAAGTTGGGGCGTGTGTCAGCATCAGCCACAACTTCGGCTTCTGGCAACACGCCTTGCAACGAGTACGCTTCGGGTAATGTCTGGCGCAGCGATTGCACGATGGCATTAAACGTCTGCGCATCAAACTCTAGAGGGGCGGTTAACGTGATACCTGAATCCTGCATTTTGAAACTGCCACCACCCATGTTGGCTACGGCATCCATTCCCGCAATCGCAACATCGGACCAACTGTCCGTAGGGGCGCCAAGGCCGATATCACAGGCTGGGGTACCAGATGCACCAAGGCGTTTTGCAGCGTCCACGATGCGTGCCTCGCCATCTGGCGTAAGCGCGTTGCAAAGCAGCGTCGTTCCGGTTTCGCTCACATCAAATGATAACGTATAGGGGGCAAAAATTGGACGCGGGGCGGTTATGTCGATCGACAGCGATACCCCCTCTGGCTTCATGGATCGCAGTTCTCGTTGTAGCGACTGTTTTTCGGCGTCGCTTTTAACAACGGCGGTAACCATGACTTCGCCAGACATAATGCTGATTTTGGCGCGTTCTAGTCGCGTCATGATTTCAGCACCAAATTGCAAGGCAACAGTCCACCCTTCAGGCGCATCCCACGTGGTGGTTTCCTTCATGTCGATCAGCGAAACACCGTCAATATTTGCAATCGCATCGCGGATGATATCGCCTTCACGCTCACTCGGGGTGATTCCGATCAGCGAAATATCTGCATCGCTGCGAAGGATTTCCAAGGTGAAATACGGGGCGACGGCGGGGATGCTTTCCTCCACCTCCATCTGGTTGCGAATGCGGGTGGCGGAAACGACGCCGGAAATCGCATCAAAGGCTTGAATGCGTTTGCGTTCATCCGGGGCGGTGCCTGTCAGCAACACAAGCGTACCGTCGGTTTCAATCTGTGCCCAGTTTTGGCCAGATGCGACCAGCGCCGATTTGGAGTTCCGTTCCGTCGTGTCTTCTAGAGCGCTCACAGCGAAGCTGGCAACCAGCGCCGCAGCGGCAATACTTGCTAGAAATCCTGTTGTGGCAAATGCAATGGCGGCAGGGCGCATGGGACCTCGGGTTCGTTTGGTTGGCTGTTTCTACGTGATGAATTCGGGCAGGGCAACAGGGTGTCGCCCAGTTTACAGGATTGCGGCGATTCCTATGATTGCGGCGGCAATTAATCCGGTGTCTCGATTGGATCGGAACAATTTTAAGCATACTTCTGGGTCGTCAATATCAAGCTGTCGCATCTGCCAAGACATATGCACGCCGAACGCCCAAGCGGCCATAATTCCCAGCATAAGTGGGGTTACAGGGCCATCAGACAGCGCGACAATCGCGGCGAGGGCCATAAGGCTGACGGACAGGGCCATGAAGACAAACAGGTAGCGCGGCGTTGCATCGGCGAAAAGCCGCGCAGTGGATTTCACCCCGATCAAAGCATCGTCGTCTTTGTCTTGATGTGCATAGATTGTGTCATAAAATAGCGTCCATGCGATGCCGGACAGGTACAGCAATACGGGTGGCCAACCTAGGCTTCCGGTGTGGGCCGACCACGCCAGCAAAGCGCCCCAATTGAAGGCSACGCCCAARAAWACYTGYGGCCACCATGTGAAGCGTTTGGCGAARGGATAGATRATCACGGGGAKYAGGGCYGCGATGCCCAGTAGAATCGTGAAAGTATTGAAGGTTARCAAGATGCCGAAYGCGATCAGCATTTGCAGYCCCAACCAGAYMRCCGCCTGTTTCACGGTCACTTGGCCMGAYGGYAASGGGCGCGATTTGGTKCGGGCAACCWGTGCRTCRAAYTTSCGATCYGAWATATCGTTCCACGTACAACCCGCGCCGCGCATMAGAAAYGCGCCMATAGCGCARSCAACRGCGATCCAYATATCGYTTAGCGTGCCACCRGCRGGGTCYGCTGCGACAGCCAGCCCAAGCCCCCACCAACACGGAATTAGCAACAACCACGTACCAGCGGGGCGGTCAGCGCGCGACAGGCGCAAGTATGGGCGTGACCATCGCGGTGCAAACCGATCCACCCAATTTAGCGAAGTTGCGTCGGCAACTCTTCCATCTTGGTCCGGTTCGGGCATATGATCGTCTGAATTCATTTAGGGCACACCACATGGCTAAGAAACGCGCGAAAATCAGGCTCTTTGTAGAGGGTACATTGGGGGAGGGGCAAGGGATTGTCGCCTCCAAAGAGCAGGCAAACTATCTGTTCAACGTCATGCGCCTGAAAATCGGCGATAATGTGCTGCTTTTCAATGGCCGTGACGGGGAATGGCAAGCCGAGGTGGTGGAGGCCGGCAAACGCGCTGGCAAACTGGCGTGTCGTTCGCAAACCGCACCGCTGCAATTGCCGCCTGATCTATGGCTGCTGTTCGCGCCGATCAAGAAATCCCGCACGGCGTTTATTGTCGAAAAGGCAACAGAACTGGGCGCGGCGCGGATTATGCCCGTACTTACCGATTTCACGAATATGGACAAGATACAAATCGACCGCCTCCGTGCATATGCGTTGGAGGCGACCGAGCAATGCGGCGGAACCTTTATCCCCGAGGTTTGCGACATTCAAAAGCTGTCTGACGTGCTGGACGATTGGCCCGAAGATCGCCACATCATGTTTTGCGATGAAAGCCGCGAGGCGTTACCCGTAGCGCAGGCGTTGGCCGCTGAGACCAAAGGAAAGTGGGCGATTGTTATTGGCCCTGAGGGCGGGTTTTCACCTGCTGAAGCCGAACGACTGCGGGGCATGAAACAGGTAACATGCGTAACCCTCGGTCCGCGTATCTTGCGGGCAGACACGGCGGCTGTGGCGGCGTTGACCGCATGGCAAAGCGCATTGGGTGATTGGGAATGAAGTTTAGCAGTTACAAAACTATGGCCGTGACACCCAAGCGTGGCATTGGCTTTGACCGAATTGCTCACTACACTCTAACTCAATTCACGACGCCCGAGACCAAGGAATAACTATGCCTCTTTTCCGCCCCGAAGCCATGCAAGCCTTGCGACGTTGGCGCGAACCTGCGTTCGTCGCCGTGTTTTTTGCACTGTCGGTCTGGTTCTTGTGGAAGGCCCTCGTACAATCCAGCTGGATTTCCGGCATGATCGGATTGGCAATGGCCGCCGTTGTAGGCAGCGTTCTGTACGTATCTTACATGCGGGCCAGCATCAAAACGGATTCCGACGGCCCCGGTATTGTCGAAGTTCGGGAACGCGAAATCACTTATTTTGCCCCTGAAAACGGTGGTTCGATGGATTTGGATATGTTGCTGCGCCTGCAACTCTCGACCCTGCCAAGCAATAGTGGGGATCGAAACTGGATACTCTGGTATCCCGGCGGCTCTTTAGTCATTCCCACATCAGCGGACGGCGCGGGCGCACTGGTGGAGGCTTTCGCCGCTTTGCCCAACCTTGGATACGACAAAATCGTCCGCGCGATGAAGGCGGATACGCAAGAGATATTCACGATTTGGCAACGGGGCAGCTAAAACGTCGGAACCTGCCTTGCAGTTGCCGAAATAGAACTCTAAGTCGATAGGTAGAACATAAAACGGGAGTCCTATAAATGTCGATACCTCAGTCCGGTGGTGGCCCAATCGAGCATCACTCGCAACTCGCGGAATATCTATCGTCAGGGTGCAAACCTAAAAGTGAATGGCGTATCGGTACGGAACACGAAAAGTTCGGCTATTGCAAAGACACGCTATTGCCCATCCCTTACGAGGGCGAGCGTTCTATCAAGGCAATTCTAGAGGGCTTGCGCGACGAATTCGGGTGGTCTCCGCTAGAAGAAGCGGGCCAGCTGATCGGCTTGACCAAGGATGGGGCGAACGTATCGCTGGAACCGGGTGGTCAGTTGGAGCTGTCGGGCGCACCATTGCAAAGTATCCATCAAACTTGCGACGAAGCGAACGAGCATTTGAAAGAAGTCAAAGCCGTCGCTGACAGGGTTGGCGCACGGTTCTTTGGCATGGGTGCTGCACCGGATTGGACGCATGAACAAATGCCGCTGATGCCCAAGGGCCGTTACAAATTGATGGACCGGCATATGCAGGAGGTCGGAACCCACGGTACGCAGATGATGCGCCGCACGACCACCATTCAAGTGAACCTAGATTTCTCAAGCGAGCCGGACATGGTGCAAAAATTGCGCGTGGCCTTGGCCCTGCAACCGATTGCAACGGCACTGTTTGCAAACTCGCCGTTCTTTGAGGGTAAATTGACAGGCTATCAATCGTGGCGCGCGCGTATTTGGCAAAACACGGATAACGCCCGCACAGGCATGTTGCCGTTCGTGTTTGAAGAAGGCTTCGGGTTTGAGGCTTACGTTCAATATGCGCTCAACGTGCCGATGTATTTTGTTTACCGTGACGGGAAATATATTGATGCGCTTGGCATGTCGTTCCGCGATTTCCTGAAAGGTAAACTTCCTGCGCTGCCCGGTGAAATGCCAACCATGTCCGATTGGGCGGATCACCTGACCACGGCTTTCCCCGAGGCGCGGATCAAGCAATACATGGAAATGCGCGGCGCTGACGGTGGCCCGTGGCGCAAGATTTGTGCGCTGCCCGCATTCTGGGTGGGATTGATGTATGACCAAAACGCACTGGATGCGGCTTGGGATGTTTGCAAAGGTTGGACCGCCGAACAGCGCGATCAGTTGCGTTTTGATGTGGCCAAGGATGGGTTGCAAGCCAAGATTAATGGGCGTGAAGTTCTGGATATCGCGAAGGACCTACTAGCTATTTCCGAGTCAGGCCTGAAGGCGCGCGCCATGCCGGGCGCAGGTGGTTTGATCCCTGACGAGACACATTTTCTGAATGCGCTACAAGAAGTTGTCGATCGCGGATATTCGCCAGCCAAGAAGCTGGAACGCCTGTATCGTTGCGAATGGGCCGGTGATATCAAGCGGGTGTATCAGGAATATTCGTATTAAAAACAAGCCGGGATAGTAGTCATACTATTTCTTGCCGATTTTTGGTTCTTCCCCTCGCAACATTCGCGCGATATTTTCATGATGGCGCACCCAGACCAGCACCGCCAAAATCACGCCCAGCCAGACTGCTGCGGGCATATCAAAGACGTATAGCCAGATTGGTGTGCTTGCCGATGCGATTAGTGCAGACAGGGATGACATGCGAAGTGTCAGCGCCGTTGCCAGCCACACCATGCAGGCTGCAAGACCGGCCCAAAAATTCAGGGCCAGCATGATGCCAAGGAAAACCGCCACACCCTTGCCCCCTTTGAACATCAAATATATTGGGAAAAGGTGGCCAAGAAACGCGGCGAGGGCGGCAACCTGCGCAGCGTCTTCGCCTAGATACGCGCGGGCAATAAGAACGGCGACGGCCCCTTTGCCAGCATCCAGAACCAGCGTTGCAAAGGCAGCTTTTTTTGATCCGGTGCGCAACACATTCGTGGCCCCGATGTTACCCGAACCAATATCACGCAAGTTACCCAGCCCCATCACCTTGGCCACAACCATCCCGAAAGGAACGGAGCCGAGCAGATAAGCCACAACAAAAACTCCAAGCAGCCACGGCCACTGGTTTTCAAAAGCGGGGTTAGCCCCCCAGAAACGTAGGAAATCTGGTAGCATGTTGGTTCCTTAAAATACTTGTTTGCCAGCAACGAAGGTTTTTAGAACCTTACCCTGCATCCGTCGCCCGTCAAAGGGGGTGTTTTTCGACTTTGACAGCAGTTTGAAGCGGTCCATGACGAAGGGTGCGTCCGCGTCAAACAGGATTAGATCCGCAGGGGCGCCAATGGCCATGCGGCCCGCCGTTAACCCCAGCAATTTAGCGGGGTTGAGGCTGATGGCGCGGAACAATGTCGGTAAATCCATATGCCCAGCGTGAACCAGCTGCATCAAGGCGGGCAGCATGGTTTGCAGGCCCACGGCCCCGCTCGCGGCCTCCTCATACGGCAGACGTTTGGATTCTTCGTCCTGCGGGGTGTGCATGGAACTGATGATGTCGATCAATCCGTCCGCCACGGCTTGCACAACGGCCAAACGGTCATCCTCGGCCCGTAGCGGCGGTTTGACTTTGAAGAAGGTGCGGTAATCCTCAACATCGAATTCGTTGAGCGTCAGGTGGTGAATTGAGACCCCCGCCGTCACATTCAACCCCATCGCTTTGGCACGCTCCAGAACGGGCAGGGCGGCGGCGCAGGTGATTTGGTCGGCGTGATATTTCGCGCCCGTCATTTCCACCAAAGCCATGTCGCGCTCAAGCTGGATGCGTTCGGCCATCGGCGAAACTGCCGGAAGACCTTGTTTCGTGGCRAACGGGCCRGAGGTCACACASGCCCCTTTCGAYARCACGGGTTCTTGCACGTGGGCAATGACCAGCGCGTTRGTYGCGCTCGCATACGTCAGAATGCGTTGCAGGGTTTTKGGRTTGGTGACAGGGCGATCTGCATCTGAAAATGCAACGGCGCCTGCGTCTTGCARAAARCCAATTTCAGYCATTTCCTTGCCKTCGCGMCCYTTGGTCAAGGCTGCCATTGGCAASACATTTACAGGRCTGGCATCCGCTGCGCGCCGTCGGAAAAAATCGAGAATCTCGGGCGTGTCRATCGCAGGTGTYGTGTCGGGCCGTGTGACCATCGTGGTAATGCCCCCCGCCGCAGCAGCGAGGCCAGCCGTGCGAAAGCTTTCCTTATGGCGCTCGCCTGGCTCACCKATTTTTACGCCAATGTCGATGATGCCGGGGGYGAGGTATTTGCCTTTGCAGTCAATACCTTCCGTGGATGCGGGTAGGATTTCAGCTATCATGCCGTCTTCAATGCGAACGGCCCCCAAAGTCTCGGTTCCGGCTTCGGGGTCGATGATACGGGCGTTGGTTAGAGTGAGGTTCATTTCCTATCCTTACTTTACCGGCAAATTACATGCGGTCGAGATCGTCTTGATCACCCCCGCACGGTCGGCTTGGTACCTGATCAAATGCTTGCTCCCGTCGGTGGTGACAACTTGAACCGCGCTGAAAATTCCGCGAACAGCTTTGATTTCACTAAAGGGGATGGCTGTTCCGTTTGGCAGGACGAGGGATTGATCGGCCAAAGTCCAGACATTGCCAAGCTGTTCTTTGTAAAGGTAAAATCCACGGATTCCGATTGCAGCGAAGGCACCAACGACCCCCACCCATAGGGATGAACTTTCGGTTAGAGCGAGGTAGCCTGTCATCAGCACGGCACCAAGAAGCGCGAGGATGACATGCTCGCGAATGTAGGTGTCGCGATTGGACATGATGTGAATAGGCGTGGGGTCAGACATTGATACTCTCCTTCTTTCCGACCCGCAAATTCCGCGCCAGTAATTCCATCACGGCCATCCGCACGGCTACGCCCATTTCGACCTGTTCTTGAATGACTGATCTGTTGATGTCGTCGGCCAGTGTTCCGTCGATTTCCACGCCGCGATTCATCGGGCCGGGGTGCATGACGATAGCGTCGGGTTTGGCGTTGGCGAGCTTGGCCGGATCGAGGCCCCAGCGGTGGTAATATTCGCGCTCCGACGGGATGAAACCACCGTCCATGCGTTCTTTTTGCAAGCGCAGCATCATGACGACATCGACGTCTTTTAAGCCCTCGTTCATATCGTCCGTGACCTCGACACCCAGTTTATCTACACCCGATGGCATCAGGGTTTTGGGGCCGATCAGGCGGATGCGGTTTTCCATTTTTCCTAGAAGGAAAATGTTGGACCGGGCAACGCGGGAATGGGCGATATCGCCGCATATGGCGATGGTTAAACGGTGCAAACGGCCTTTGGAACGGCGGATGGTTAATGCATCTAGCAGGGCTTGTGTTGGGTGTTCGTGGCGGCCATCGCCAGCATTCAGAACCGCGCAATTAACCTTTTCGGCCAATAGCTTAACCGCACCGGAATGCGGGTGGCGGACCACTAGCAAATCGGGGTGCATGGCATTTAAGGTTAGGGCCGTGTCAATCAGGGTCTCGCCCTTTTTGATGCTACTGGCCTGCATGGACATGTTCATGACATCCGCACCCAATCGCTTGCCGGCAATCTCGAAGCTGGCTTGTGTGCGGGTGGAGTTTTCAAAGAACATGTTGATCTGGGTCAGGCCCGCCAACACATCCAAGTGTTTGTTTTGTTTTAGGTTATGTTTGACATAACGGTCTGCCAGATCGAGGATTTCGGTTATGTCCGAAGGGGATAGCGACTCGATCCCGAGAAGATGGCGCTGGGTGAACATGCTGGCGGCTCCTTAACGGTGATTTGGGTGCTTATAGCAGGGAAATCCGCTGGAACAAGCCGCTGGATTTGGCTAGTGTGCAAATATGACGATGGAACCGCAGGAATATCACGAGGCATTGGCCCAACTTGCATGGCAGGTGGAACTGGGTGCGGACGAGGCTATCGGGGCGGTTGGCGTTGACCGGTATGCGGAAAAACTCATACCTAAAAAAGTTGAAAAAACTGTTGAAAAACAGTCCAGTAAAGTGGTTGATGAGCCTGTCGATATATCGGCAGAAGCCGCGCGATTGGCGGCGGGATCTGGCGATCTGGAGGCGCTTCGTGCGGCGCTTGAAGGTTTCGATGGATGTGCGCTGAAACGTGGGGCGCGCAATACCGTATTTTCGGATGGAAATCCGGCAGCGCGCGTAATGATTATCGGCGAAGCACCGGGGCGAGACGAGGATATTCAGGGCAAACCGTTTATTGGAAAATCCGGCCAACTGTTGGATAAAATGCTTGCAGCCATTGGACTTAGACGAAATGCGGAAGCGGCGGAGGAGGCCGTTTATATCACGAATGTGCTGCCTTGGCGTCCACCGCAAAACCGTGATCCGCTGGACGATGAAAAGGCTATGATGAAGCCGTTTTTGATGCGGCATATCGAACTGGTGAAACCGCAAGTTTTACTGTTGGTGGGTAATCCGTCCAGCCAGACTTTACTTGAGACGGATCAAGGGGTTACGAGATTACGAGGGAAGTGGCACAAAGTTGCCGGAATTCCTGCATTGTCGATTTTTCATCCGGCGTACCTGTTGCGTGTACCTGCAAAAAAACGCGAGGCTTGGGCGGATTTGTTGATGCTTAAAACGAAATTGGACGAGGGTTGAATGTCTCATATTAGTGCAAGTGAAAAACGGGAGTTTGTTCCCGTACGAATCGCGGTTTTAACCGTGTCGGATACACGAAAGCTGGCTGAGGACCGGTCCGGTGACACGCTGGTGAAACGGATCGAGGCAGCTGGGCATATTCTGGTGGCGCGCGAAATAGTACGCGACGAACGCACTGATATTGCTGATAAATTACGCGGTTGGGCGGCTGATGACGGCGTGGATGTGGTGATTTCTACGGGTGGTACGGGGCTGACGGGGCGTGACATTACGGTGGAGGCGCACCGCGATGTTTATGAAAAAGAAATCGACGCGTTTTCGACCCTTTTCACCATGGTTTCCATTGAAAAAATCGGTACGTCTGCGGTGCAATCACGGGCTTGTGGYGGGGTTGCTGGCGGGACGTATATGTTCGCGCTGCCCGGGTCACCCGGGGCTTGCAAGGACGGCTGGGACGGTATTCTGAAGGATCAACTGGATTACCGGCATTTACCGTGTAATTTCGTCGAGATTATGCCGCGTTTGGAAGAACATAAACAGCGTTCCAAAAGCTGAGCGTTAAGCCGTTAACCTTTGGCTGAAAGCCGGAAATATCGTGTACACAACACGTACACAATGCGTACACAACACGTATGTACGTTTTTGCGGCACGGCTTGTTAACCTTTTGCCTTATTGCGACAGTGAAATTAGCAAAAAACCGACTCCGATTGACAGGATAAGAGGCGAGAAGTAGCGCCTGTTCAGTGTCCGGAACGGCTCGATAGAGGTGCTAAGCGGGCCAATGGGCAAATAGCCGAACACTCCGCGTACTAAAAATATGCCGGCTAAAACGATGAGGCCTACGCTGCGCATCCAAAGGGGCAGGGGTAGGGCGATAACATTTGCGCCCCAAAGTGCCAAAATGCCTGCTGCGGCAATCCCGAATGCGACGACCATGGTTAGCCCAAACCCGGGCATTCGCGAGCCTTTTGTGCCGATCACGGTGCTAACCAGTTCCTGTTCCGATTTGGCGGGCCAATGAACGCCAGCCCCCCATGCTATGTGTAATAGGGCCGTGGCCAGAAGGGTGATGAAAATAGCAATGGATATGAGCATCATGGCGGTGTTCCTTTTTGCATACGCTACCGTATGGTAGGGTTTGGGCTTGCGAGAGTCAATACGCCACCGTATGGTGCGGGTATGAAAAACAAACTTTCCTCAAGTGACTGGATACAAGCCGGATTTCGTGCGCTGACTGCGGGGGGGCCGCAGGCGATAAAAGTGGAAGCGATTGCGCGTGGGCTTAAGGTTAGTAAGGGGTCATTTTATTGGCACTTCAAGGACGTACCCGCGCTAAAGTCCGCGATGCTGGAACATTGGGCAAAAGTTGCAACCGACGATGTGGTTCATAGTGTTGAAGCGGGCGCTACAAGCCCCGCAGAGCAGTTGCGTAATCTGGTGGAGTTTTCGACAAATGCGCTGCCGGATCCATATGGCGGTGCGGGGACCGAGGCCGCGATTCGCGATTGGGCGCGCTATGATGTGGACGCTGGCGAGGCCTTGAAGTCAGTGGACTTGCGGCGGCTGCAATTTGTGCGCAAGCTATTCAAAGAACACGGGGTGCGGGGCGTGGAATGTACGAGCCACGCAAACATTCTTTATGGTGCGCTGATCGGGATAGAGGCGTTGTCGCAACACGGGTTTTCGGAAGGCCAGAGCGATCTGACCAAATTGTTGGAACTGCTGTTGCGGGACGTTTGATTATGAGGCCGGACAACCCAGAACTTCGACGGCGTTGTTATCAGTCAATACCGTGATGCGGATGTTGCTGCGATCAATGCTTAACATGCCGTCACCGTAGAATTCCATCGTGGCGTTGGCGGTCAGGGTGCGGCCTTTGACGTCGGATTGTGCGATGTCGATCCAGATGTCGGGATTGTCGTATTCAAGGATTGTTGTGGGGGGGCTGCTAAGGGCYTTGGTGAATTCCAGATTTGCAGTAATGTCGAAGCCGCTGCCGTTTGGCTTAAGCGAACAGGTGGCGGAGCGTATACCGCCGGATTTTGCACTTTGCGGGTGATCTTTAAGGGCGGCTTGAATGACGGCGGTGTCAGCGTTCGAGTGGTTGCTTAAACTGGCATTAAAGCGCGCGGCGGCGGGGATGCAAATGTCGGAGCAGACGCCGAACTCCATCTTCAGTTCTACGTTCACGGGTTTGGCTGCGTCGCGCGGGGTGATGCGGATTGGCAATGTCATGCGGTCTGTGTAACCGATTGAGGTGAGGCCGTAGGTTTCGGAGACGTGCGGGCTAGGCCAGTCGATCTGGATATCGGCGATGTTGGTGGAACCGCCCCAGTCAAAAAACGGCGGGATTCCGGCGGGGCCGGGGACGCGCCAATAGGTTTTCCACCCCTCGTTCAAGTTGAAATCTATCGCAGTTTGGTAGCTGCCATCGCTTTGGCGCCAACCGTTCAGGAATTCGACATCGCCGTAAATTTCCTGTGCGCGGGTGGCGGTAGGCAAAAAGATGGCGGCTATTATCAAAGTTTTCATCATTTGCGGTACAATAGAGAGGAATTTGAAAAGGAAAAGTCACATTCTAGCGAGGCCTTGACTTGTAAAGTGATGCGTGGAGGGGCATCTTTGAGATATGAGTAAAACAGTAGCTGAAGAATTGCCATTTCTGGACGGAAAATTTCTGGTCGCCATGCCRGGRATGGGAGAYCCGCGGTTTGAWCGYGCGGTGATWTTYATGTGYGCGCAYACGCCTGAAGGGGCGATGGGGTTGATGATTAATCGCCCCGCGCATCAGTTGGAATTTAGCGAGYTGATGGARCAGTTGGGGGTTGAGGGCAAGGATACWGCCAACGGGCCGCAGGTGTTTTTTGGYGGGCCTGTGGARCAYGGGCGCGGATTTGTGCTGCACTCCACCGATTATTTCACCAAGGGTGGGACKATGGCGATCAGYGATGATTTYGGYATGACYGCAACGATGGATGTTTTGCAGGAYATGGCTGAYGGTAAAGGRCCRGACAAGCGRYTGTTATCGCTTGGGTATTCYGGWTGGGGSCCRGGCCAGTTRGAGGCCGAGATTCAGGATAACGGCTGGTTGATTTGYGAYGCTAGCCCGAAGATTGTGTTCGACACACCGTGGGACAAAAAGTGGAATGCCGCGATGCGCAGCCTTGGTTTTGACCCTGCTATGTTGTCCGCCGAGGGTGGTCGGGCCTAGCTGGCCGCGCGCTCTAATCTGTCATTGATGGCGAGGCCCAGGCCAGTGGTCGGGATTGGCGCGACGGCGATTCTGGCGGAGATTTTATCCAAAGCGTGAAGATGGGCGAAAAGGTTCGTGGCGGCCTCCGTCAGGTCGCGGGATTGTGACAGGTTCAGGGACGGGGCGTTGAAGTTATGGGGGCCAAAGGCCAGCCATGCCTCGTTTGGTTCGGGGGCCACGGCATTTAGTCGCAGCATCGCTTTGGGCGCGTAGTGGGATTTCATTTGCCCCGGCGCAGTAATAGCCGTGTCTTCGTTTGTGCGGATATCTTTGCGAAGAACGGCGCTGACCAGTTCCAGCGGCAGGCCGCCAGCGCGCAGCAGAACGGGGCCGTTGTCAAAGCCGATGATGGTTGATTCAAGACCAACGTCGCAGTGCCCGCCATCTATCACGGCGGCGATTTTACCGGATAGGCCGTCAAGCACGTGGCCCGCCGTTGTCGGGCTGATTTTGCCCGATGGGTTGGCGGAAGGGGCGGCGACGGGGCCGCCAAATTCTTGCAGTAATTGTTGGGCGATCGGGTTTAGCGGGATGCGGATCGCGACGGTATCAAGGCCTGCGGTGACCAAATCGGACAGGCCGCTGTCTTTGCGGATTGGTAAAACCAACGTCATGGGGCCGGGCCAGAATGCGGCGGCTAGAGCGCGGGCCGCTGGCGGAATTTCGGCGATTTCTTCGACGGCGGCCAGGGTTGCGACGTGGATGATTAGCGGGTTGAATTGCGGGCGTGATTTGGCCGCGAAAATTCCCGCAACGGCGCGGTCATTACGCGCATCTGCGCCTAATCCGTATACGGTTTCGGTTGGAAACGCGACGAGTTCACCGGCGCGCAACAGGGCGGCGGCGGCGGTAATATCTTTGGGGCCAAGTCTTTGTGTACTGCTAATCATATTGACGCTGCGTTTTCTGTGTTAGGTGTTTGCAGCGCAGCATTATCTGATCTAACCTCGCTTGGCAAAGAACAAAAAACGGGGATTCACATGTCGTATCGCGCGCCGATCAAAGAAATGGCTTTTTATCTGGACAATGTGCTGAATGCCGGACGGCTTTCGGGGACTGAACGGTTTGCGGAAGCCACGAGCGAAATGACGGAGGCGATTCTTGGCGAAGCGGCGCGGATGGCCGAAGATATTTTGGCGCCTTTGAATGTCGCGGGGGATTTGCATCCGGCGAAGTTGGAAAACGGGATTACACGATGCTCGCCCGGATTTGACGCTGGATATAAGGCGATTTCTGAAGGTGGCTGGGTAGGTATGGCCGGCGATCCGGCATATGGTGGCATGGGTTTGCCGCTGGCGTTAATGTCTTGTGTTGGCGAAATGATGAGCAGCGCGTGTTTGTCACTGGCGTTGAACCCGCTGATGACGCAGGGCCAGATCGAGGCGTTGGAGCATCATGCGAGCGATGAAATAAAGGCGCTGTACTTGCCCAAGCTGAATTCAGGGCAGTGGACCGGAACGATGAACCTAACGGAGGCCGGGGCCGGATCGGATGTCGGGGCGCTGCGCAGCAAGGCGAGTGATAACGGTGACGGGACATATGCGATTACCGGCCAAAAGATTTTCATCAGTTGGGGCGATCACGACGTTGCCGAAAACATTTGCCATCTGGTGTTGGCGCGGTTGCCGGATGCCGTGGCTGGCACGAAGGGGATTAGCCTGTTTCTAGTGCCGAAGTTTATTCCTGACGATAGTGGTAATCCGGGGGTGGCGAATGCTGTGGCGGCGATTAGTTTAGAACATAAGATGGGGCTGCATGGATCCCCGACCGCAATTATGGAATTCGCGGGCGCGACCGGCTGGATGATCGGGGCCGAGGGCGGCGGTATGGCCGCAATGTTTACGATGATGAATAACGCACGAATTGGCGTTGGTGTTCAAGGGCTTGGACAGGCCGAAGCTGCTACGCAGAAAGCGATTTCGTACGCTTCGGAACGCAAACAAGGGCGTAGTCTGATTGAAGGCGGGACGGGGACGATTTTGGATCATGCCGACGTTCGGCGCAATATTATGACGATGAAAACCCTGACCACGGCGGCGCGGGCGATTATTCTGGATGCGGCGATTAGCACGGATTTGTCTAAAGGGTTGGAGGGGGGCGAGGCGAAGGCGCATGCTGCGCGCGCGGCGTTTCTGACACCGATCGCCAAGGCCTTTGGCACAGATACGGGCTGTGAAGTGGCCGAGATTGGCGTGCAGGTGCATGGCGGCATGGGCTATATAGAAGAAACCGGCGCGGCGCAGTATTATCGCGACGTGCGGGTCACGGCGATTTACGAGGGCACAAATGGCATTCAGGCGATGGATTTGGTCGGGCGCAAGTTGATGGACGGCGGGGTTGCGGCCTTTGGATTGCTAGGTGAAATTAGCCTGACGGCAGCGATGGCGGAGGCGGAGACACCTGATCTGGCGGCATTTCTGGCAGGGGCGGAGATGAGCCTTAACGCGACGACCCACTGGATGGTGGACGCGCCGATGAATGATAGGTTTGCAGGGGCTGCACCCTATCTGCGGGCGTTTGCGTTGGCCCTTGGTGGGCATTATTTGCTGAAGGCCGCGATGGCGGATGCGGCCCGTATGCCTTTGGCACGGTTCCATATTCGTCAAATAATGCAACAGGTTGACGCGCTTTGTTGTGCGGCGCGGGAAGGGGCCGCTGGCCTTTACGCGCTGGATGCGGACGCTCTTGGTGCTTAAGGAAAGATTAACATGATACATTTCCCCCATGCAGAACCGCCGGTTGAGGGCGAGGCCATCGAGGTGGCCGAGGGCGTGCTTTGGATGCGCTTGCCGCTGCCGATGCGCCTTGACCACGTTAACGTTTATGCGCTGGACGACGGTGATAGCTGGACGGTGATTGATACTGGATTCAACAGTAAACGCGGGCAGGCGATCTGGGAAAAACTGATGGCGGGGCCGTTGCAAGGTAAGCCGATCTCGCGCGTGTTGGTGACACATCACCACCCCGATCACGTGGGCATGGCGGGGTGGTTGCAGTCTGATCACGGGGCGGAATTGTGGACGACGCGGACGGCGTGGTTGTTCTCGCGAATGTTGACGCTGGATGTGCAATCGGTTTGGCCTGAAGAAACACTGGCGTTTTATCGCGCGGCGGGCATGGACGGGGCGTTTTACGATAAGCGCAAGGCGGAGCGCCCGTTTAATTTTTCTGATGTGGTTGCGCCGATGCCACTTGGTTTTCAGCGTATCAAGCAGGACGATATTCTAACGATTGGCGGGCGGCGTTGGGTTGTTCATGTYGGGCATGGGCATGCGCCGGAACATGCAACGCTGTGGTCGCTCGATGATGATCTGGTAATCTCGGGGGATCAGATTATCGCGGGGATTTCGTCAAATTTGGGGGTTTATGCGACGGAACCCGAAGCCGACCCCGTTGGGGATTGGCTGGAAAGTTGCGAGCGTTTGGGAACGATGGCGCAGGAGCGACATTTCGTTTTGCCCGGGCATAAGTTGCCGTTTTCAGGCTTGCCGCATCGTATGACGCAGTTGATTGAAAACCATCATAGTGCGTTGATACGGTTGGAAAAACATCTTGAAACCCCACAGACAGCGGCGGAATGTTTTGCGCCTCTGTTCAAGCGCGCGATAGGGGATGGCGAATACGGTTTGGCCTTGGTGGAGGCGTACGGTCACCTTAACCATTTGCACCAAGGCGGGAAAATTCGGCGGAAGCGGCGCGCGGATGATGCGTGGCTTTGGCAGAAAATTTGAGGCACGACGAAGGGCCGCAGGGATTGTTGCTTTCATTTTTCGCAGTTTCATGGCAAACCTTGGAAAACGCAAAAAAACGGGAGAGTAAAATGTCTGATTATGAGCACGGTTCCATGGATATCGTTGACCAAGAAAAAACCTATCACAGCTTTTTGAAGTTGGGCAAATGGACAACATATATTTGCATCGGTGTTGTGGTGTTTCTTGCGATCGTCGGCACCTGAGTCGGTAACATATTTGTGATGATTTGGCGCCATTTACGGCGCCTTTTCTTTGGACGTTTTGCTTAAGCTATTCTTAATAGAGCTGTCGATATTTTTAGGAGAGTGCCGTGTTAAATCTTCGCACAGTAATTTCAATCATTTCGCTTGTCGTATTGACGGCATGTGCAGGGTCAGAACGGAACGCGCCGATTGCGACGTCCGCCGATATTCAATCGGCGGCATATGCTAGCCCGCTGCCTGCCTCGATTACGTTGATGACTATGGTTAAAGAAAACGGGGATTTTGGTGAACATACGGGCATTTTGATTAATGCATCGCAGCAGGTTTTGTATGATCCTGCGGGGACATTCCGGCACTCGACCAGCCCGAACGCGCGGGACGTGAATTACGGAATGCATCCGGCGATGGTGGAATATTACAAATCCTACCATGCGCGGCGCGGGTATTATGTTGTAGCGCAGGAAGTTCAGGTTACGCCTGAAATTGCAGAACTGATTTTCCAGCGAGCGGTGGCGCAAGGGAAAACTGCAAAGCTACGGTGCGCAATTTCAGCGTCTTCGGTCTTGAACGGCATTCCCATGTTCTCAAGTATCCCGACCACGTATTTTCCAGGGAAGATCATGGATGCTTTTGCTGAGCTTCCTGGCGTGACAACCACTTATGTTTACGAGGATGACGAGGGTCAAAATCTGGATGGGTGATCAAATGTTAAGAAATAATTAACATTTCTGTTACAATATTCCGGTTTTCGCTGGAATGGGCCTCATGCGATTCTTTGTTTTCTTGAGTGTATTTCTGGTTTTACTGGCGTGTTCTTCGCCCGGACGACGGTTTAAAAGTGCTGAACCTGTGCGGGTAACGGTGGAGGGATCTGTTTTCGATGTCTATGTTCTTGGAAAAGAAGTGCGCGCTATCCGTCTTAACTTCGAGATGCTGCCGGCAATTTCCGTGATTGGTCCCCGTGCAGTCACCGCGATGGAACGGGCGAGTGGATGCCGGGTTATCGACGGGTCATTTTCCGGCGACCAAGCGATGGCTGACGCGCGGATTTCTTGTTAATGAACGAACATAAAAAAACGGGCCTCTAAGGACCCGTTTTTAAGAATATAGTATATAAATCAAGCAGCTGCGGCTTGACGTTCGCTTTCTTCACGTGACAAAGCCACGGATGTACGGACACCGCGCCCGACGAATTCCATCATGCCTTTGACGCACCGTTCATTGGGGTCAATGCCGGCGCACATAAGCACTTCGCGGCCATCACGTGAGCGTGCCCAGCGTGCAATAACCTCTGGGCCATTGCCGTATTTTTTGTCATCGGCGATTGCATCATCAAGAGCCGCCAGAACAACTGCTGCAAACAGTTTCTGGGCGCGGGCACCTTGGTCATTGGCAAAAGCCGTTGAATCAACGTAATCGAACATACGCTGTCCTTCTCGGTTAACTTAAAGAGTGTGTTCTGCAATATGGCATTTTTTAGACGTCTCAGTAGTGCATTTAATGCATATCTGCCATGCGTCAAGGGAATGCCTCGATTTTTGACCATTTTGTCGCATGCCTGCTGTGGCAGAATTTTATGCAAACAGCACTTTATCTTTTGATCTGGGCGCGTATAGTGCGCTCCATGAATAGAGATGGGCATATTACAATGAAATCGACTGCGGCGACAGCTGGCGGTCTTTCTGCGCTCCTCCTACTTCTTAGCAGCCTCTGAGCGAGCCGGTATATCGGCGCGCGCGCTCAGAGGAGAACTTTCGCGCCTTATACCAAACCATATGCTAAGGAATTCTTAAAATGACCATCAAAACTAATCCGCAGTCCGAGAAAAACCGCGTTCTGATTTTTGACACGACTTTGCGCGATGGCGAGCAAAGCCCCGGCGCGACAATGACGTTGAGCGAGAAGATCGAAATTGCCTCACTTCTGGATGAGATGGGCGTCGATATTATCGAGGCGGGTTTCCCGATTGCGTCGGAAGGCGATTTTGAGGCGGTAACGGAAATTGCCAAAGCGGCCCCGAACACCGTGATCTGTGGTCTGGCGCGGGCGAGCTTTGGTGATATTGATCGGTGTTGGGACGCGGTGAAAAACGCACGCCAACCGCGTATTCATACGTTCATCGGCACGTCGCCGCTGCACAGAGAATTTCAGGTGCAGCTGGATATGGACGAGATGGCGCAGAAAATTCACGACACGGTCAGCTATGCGCGCAATCTTTGCGACAATGTGCAGTGGTCACCGATGGATGCGACGCGGACGGAAGATGATTACTTGGCGCGGGTGTGCGAGATTGCGATCAAGGCTGGCGCGACGACGATTAATATACCTGACACGGTCGGCTATACCGCGCCGCGCGAAAGTGCGGACATTATCCGCATGTTGTTGGAGCGTGTGCCGGGCATGGATGAAATTATCATCGCCACGCATTGTCACAACGATTTGGGCATGGCGACGGCAAATGCATTGGCGGCTGTCGAGGCAGGGGCGCGGCAGATTGAATGCACGATCAATGGCCTTGGGGAGCGTGCGGGAAATACCGCGTTGGAGGAGGTCGTGATGGCGATGAAAGTTCGCCACGACATCATGCCGTATCACAATAATATCGATACGACGAAAATAATGCAGGCCTCGCGTCTTGTTTCGACTGTTTCGGGGTTTCCTGTGCAGTTCAACAAGGCGATTGTCGGCAAGAATGCGTTTGCGCATGAAAGCGGCATCCATCAGGACGGGATGCTGAAGCATTCCGGCACGTTTGAGATTATGCGGCCAGAGGACATCGGGTTAAGCGAGACCTCTCTGGTGATGGGTAAGCATTCGGGGCGTGCGGCGTTGCGATCGAAGTTGGAAAACTTGGGCTATTCGCTGGGCGATAACCAGTTGAAAGATGTGTTCGTGCGGTTCAAGGAACTGGCAGACCGTAAGAAGGAAATCTTTGACGATGACTTAATCGCGCTGATGACGGACAGTGATACCAATACGGCCAACGATACAATTCAGGTGAAAATGTTGCGCGTGGTTTGTGGCACTGAAGGGCCGCAAACGGCGGATCTGACGCTGGAGGTTGACGGGATTGAACATGTGGTTACGGCCACTGGTGATGGCCCTGTGGATGCGGTTTTCAATGCCATTAAAATGGTGTTCCCGCATGCAGCAACGCTGGCGCTTTATCAGGTACATGCGGTGACCGAGGGTACGGATGCACAGGCAACCGTAAGCGTTCGAATGGAAGAGGACGGCAAGATTGTTACGGGCCAATCTTCGGATACGGACACGGTTGTGGCATCGGCGAAGGCCTATGTAAACGCGCTGAACAAGCTGATTGTACGGCGCGCGAAAACGGCACCGGCAGCGTTGTCGTAAATTATCCTCTGGCGAGAAGTTGCACAAATCATAAGCGGCATCTCGCCAGATAACCCAAAACTATCACTAATCGAACTAACATTAAAGTTTGCCCCCCTTTACCGCGAACGCGTAGAAATCGTATAAGAGAGAGGGGATGCGGCCCTGATGGCGGGGTCGCTTTGGATTCAAGGGTGTGAAATGTTTGATAAACTTAGCAGTTGGCTATCCGCTGACATGGCGATTGATTTGGGCACGGCGAACACGCTGGTTTATGTCAAAGGCAAGGGTATTATTCTGAATGAACCCTCCGTGGTTGCGTATCATTTCAGAGACGGCAAAAAGCATGTTCTGGCAGTTGGCGAAGATGCGAAGCTGATGCTTGGCCGAACCCCTGGTTCAATCGAGGCGATCCGCCCGATGCGGGACGGGGTCATCGCGGATTTCGATGTGGCCGAAGAGATGATCAAGCACTTCATCAAGAAGGTTCATAAGCGCGGTAGTTTTGCTAAACCCAAGATTATTATTTGTGTGCCGCACGGCGCGACGCCAGTGGAAAAACGTGCCATTCGGGAATCGGTTTTGCAGGCAGGGGCGCGTAAAGCGGGCTTGATCGCGGAACCTATTGCAGCGGCAATTGGGGCGGGCATGCCGATTACGGACCCAACTGGAAACATGGTTGTGGATATCGGCGGTGGCACGACCGAGGTGGCGGTTCTGTCTTTGGGCGACATTGTGTATGCGCGATCAGTGCGGGTTGGCGGCGATCGGATGGACGACGCGATCGTGTCGTATCTTCGTCGGCAACATAATCTTCTGGTCGGGGAATCAACAGCCGAGCGCATTAAAACATCCATCGGAACGGCGCGGATGCCGGAAGATGGGCGTGGGCTGAGTATGGAAATTCGGGGGCGTGATTTGCTGAATGGCGTGCCTAAAGAAATCGAAGTGACGCAGGCGCAAGTCGCCGAGGCGTTGGCTGAACCAGTCCAGCAAATTTGCGAGGCGGTTTTGACAGCGCTGGAATCCACACCACCCGATTTAGGTGCGGATATTGTGGATCGAGGTGTGATGCTTACCGGTGGTGGTGCGTTGCTGGGTGATCTCGATTTGGCGCTGCGCGAGCAGACAGGGTTGTCAATTTCCGTTGCTGATCAGCCGCTTAATTGTGTGGCGTTGGGGACAGGCAAGTCGTTGGAGTTTGAATCGCAACTGCTGCATGTTATCGATTACGGGAATTCGGGACGCGGATAACGAAGGGTGGCAAGCGGGTGGCGCAGGACACATCTATAAGCAATTCGTGGAAAGTACTGCGCCGGTTCCTCGTTGGTATTCTGTTTGTGCTGTTGCTCGGGCTGTTTTTGCTGTCGCGTATTGATAACCCCCGCGCCGAACGGTTTCGTATGGCGCTGGTCGACCGTTTTTTTCCAAGCTTTGAATGGGCGCTTGTGCCTGTGACCTCGGCGACGCGGATGATTGCGGATTTGCAGTCCTACACCCGTGTTTATGAACAAAATCAGGAATTACGGCGCGAGTTGCAACGGATGAAGGGATGGCGCGAGGCCGCTTTGCAGTTGGAGCAGAAAAACGCGCAGTTGCTGGCGCTGAATAACGTGAAACTGAACTCCAGATTGGCGTTTATTACGGGCGAGGTGATGACGGATTCGGGTGGCCCGTTTAGTCAATCCGCTTTGGTTAATATTGGGCGGCAGGACGGGGTTCGTGATGGATCTGCGGCGGTCGATGGGCTGGGGCTTGTCGGGCGAATTGCCGGTGTGGGAGAGGTTACCTCGCGCATACTGTTCTTATCGGATGTTAGTTCTAGCGTGCCGGTTATTATTATTCCATCTGGGCGGCGTGCGATTGTGCGGGGGGATAACACGGTTGTGCCACCGCTCGATTTTCTGGATTCTGAAGTCGGGGTTCAAGCTGGTAGTCGGGTGATGACATCCGGTGATGGCGGAGTGTTCCCATCCGACATTTTGGTTGGGCAAGTGGCGATTGACCCAGAAGGACATTTTAGGGTGCGATTGGCGGCAGACCACGAAAATCTGGAATTTATTAGGGTGCTGAAAGTTACACCGCGAGAGGATATTGGCGGACCAGGTGATATCATCGGTATAGAGGAAGGTGTAAACAATGAGTAAAACACCGACAAATTCGCGCAGATGGTTTGAAGTTATACTATTTTTAATTATGGGGTTTGCTTCTATTGGCATTCCGATAATTCCGATGGGACTGGCGGCTAATAGTGTCGCTTTTCCGGATATTATGTTTGCACTGTTTGCAGCATGGGTGATCCGGCGACCAATGTCTGCGCCGATCCTTGGGATCGTATTTTTGGGTGTGCTTGGCGATGCCATGATGATGCGGCCATTAGGGTTATGGGCGCTGGTATTATTTGTTGGCATGGAAGTTTTGCGTGTCAGCGAAAGGGCCTTTCGTGACATTCCGTTCTTGGTGGAATGGCTGTATGTAAGTGCGCTGTTTGCGCTTATGCTTATATTGCAAAACCTATTGTTGCTGGTGTCGTTTGACAGTGTATACGGCGTCACGGATGTGATTTGGCACTGGGGGCGAACCGTGGCGGTTTATCCAGTTGTTGTGATCATATTGCATTGGGGATTACATATTCGGGCGTACAAAAAAGATAATAGACCCAATAGATTAGGGTATGTATTGTGATGCAACCAACGCGCACTAGCAGGATACGTCAACGCAGCATTACACGGCGGGGTTTGCTGTGGATGGGGGTGCAGATGGGCGTGATTGGTGTGTTGGGCTGGCGCATGCGGCAGTTACAGATTGATCAGTCAGACGAGTTTCGCCTGTTGGCGGAAGAAAACCGGATTAACATTCGTTTGCTTGCGCCAAACCGCGGCCTAATACTTGACCGGAACGGCGTGCCTATCGCGATTAACGACCAAAACTACCGGATTGTAATGATCCGCGAACAAGCCGGAGATGCCGGAAAAGTCTTAGATCGTTTGGGCGAGCTTATTGCAATCAGCCCTGAACGCCGCGAGAGAATTGAAAAAGATATGCGCAAGCGCAGTGCATTTGTACCGGTCACGGTTGCCGAGCATCTTACATGGCAGGAATTTGCACTAGTTTCATCCAATGCGCCGGCGTTACCTGGGATTCTTCCAGAGGTTGGTTTAACACGAAGCTATCCATTTCAGAAAGCATACGCGCATATCGTTGGGTATGTTGGTCCGGTTAGCGAAAGTGATTTGGCACGGATGGAGGACCCCGATCCGTTGTTCCAGATTCCGCGCTTCCCAATTGGGAAAACAGGCGTTGAACGTAATGCCGAAGAAACCCTTCGCGGATCAGCGGGTGCGAGCCGAATTGAGGTAAACTCTGTCGGTCGAATTATGCGAGAGCTTGGGCGTGATAATGGGATAGCGGGCAAAGATATTCAGTTGACGCTTGATACGAAGCTTCAGGAATACGCGATGGAACGGTTGGGGGATCAAAGCGCTTCGGCTATTGTGATGGATGTTCGCAATGGCGATCTGGTCGCGATGGCCTCGGCTCCAAGCTTTGATCCGAACTTGTTTGTGCGGGGGATTTCGACAACCGACTGGAATGGCTTGCGGGATAATGAATACCGGCCGCTGTCAAATAAAACGGTGTCTGGTGCGTATCCGCCTGCATCAACTTTTAAAATGGTTGTGGCGCTGGCGGCATTGGAAGCCGGCGTGGTCAAACCCGAAGAAACGGTGTATTGCCCAGGGTATTACGAGCTTGGCGGGCGCCGCTTCCATTGCTGGAAACGGGGTGGGCACGGCAATATGGATATGGGTAACAGCCTTAAACAGTCCTGCGATGTTTACTATTATGATGTCGCGAAACGGGTTGGGATTGAAGCGATTGCAGCCAAGGCGCGGCAATTGGGGTTGGGGGAAAAATACGATATTCCGTTGCCGGCGATCTCAGGTGGGTTGATGCCGACGAAGGCCTATAAGCAGCGGGTGTTTGGTGAGGGCTGGTTGCAGGGCGATACTTTGAATGCCGGAATCGGGCAAGGATTTGTACTGGCGTCCCCCTTACAACTGGCTGTTATGACGTCGCGTCTTGCGTCTGGGAATGCGGTTGAGCCGCGTCTTGTCAAGTCTGTGAACGGTGTGCCCCCAGCGCGGATAGAACCCAAGAAACTTGACATCAAACCAGCTGATTTTGACGAGGTTCGCAGAGGTATGTTTACCGTTGTGAACGAGAAAAAGGGAACGGCCTACGCTTCGCGCATTGACGATAAGGATAATATTTTTGTGGGTAAAACCGGGACGTCACAGGTGCGGCAAATTTCAGCCGCAGAACGTGTAACCGGCGTCCTCAAGGAGGCGGATTTACCGTGGAATCGCCGCGACCATGCGTTGTTTGTAGGATATGCACCGTATGACAATCCGCGTTATGCGGTGGTTGTGGTCGTAGAGCACGGCGGTGGTGGCTCAGCTGTGGCGGCCCCGATTGCGCGGGACATCATGATGCGGGCACTTTATGCTGAGGAGCCGCCTTTGTCGGCGTATCCGGCAGCGGAGCGAAATCGTATTCGTGGCGAACGGGAACGCGCACTTGAGGCGGCGAGCGCGCAAACGGGAGATGATTTGTGAGCTATTATGATTCAGGATACGACAAAGTCCCGACAGGTTTTTCCAAAATTCTATTCTTCCATTGGCCGCTGTTTTTCCTGATACTTGCCGTGTCGGCGACCGGTTTTATGATGCTATATTCCGTGGCCGGCGGCAACTTCGAGCCATGGGCCACAGCCCAGATGGAGCGGTTCGCGATTGGTATTGTGGGCATGTTCTTTATTGCCTTCATTAACATTCGGTTTTGGCGGCGGGTCGCGCCAATTGCATATATTGTGTCGGTGATATTGCTGATTGTGGTCTACTTTTTCGGCGAAACCGGTATGGGGGCGCAGCGCTGGATTGACCTTGGTTTCATGCAGCTACAACCCTCGGAAGTTATGAAAGTCTCGCTGATTTTGGTGTTGGCGATGTACTATGACTGGCTTGAGCCAGAGCGAATTTCGCGGCCGATTTGGGTGCTGTTGCCAGTTGTCATTACTTTGATTCCTGTCGCCATGGTGTTGCAACAACCCGATTTGGGAACAGCGATATTGCTGGCTTTGGGCGCCGGTGTCGTGATGTTTTTGGCGGGCGTTAGCTTCTGGTATTTTGGGGCCGCACTGGCCGCTGGTGGTGGATTGGTGGCGGTTGTGATGATGTCACGGGGCGAAACCTGGCAGATTTTGAAGGACTATCAGTACCGCCGAATTGATACGTTTATTAACCCTGCGTTGGACCCGTTGGGGGCGGGATATCACATCACGCAATCGAAAATTGCGCTTGGGTCTGGTGGGCTGTCGGGACGGGGATATATGCAAGGCACACAGGGGCGGTTGAACTTTTTGCCTGAGAAACAGACCGATTTCATTTTCACGACGTTGGCGGAGGAGTTCGGGTTTATTGGCTCGATTTCCTTGCTGTTGGTTTACACGGCGATTACGATTTTCATTATTCTGTCGGCCATTAACAATCGCGACCGATTTGCCGGGCTGGTTACGGGTGGTTTAGGAGCGGTATTTTTCTTCTTTTTCACGGTGAATATGGCGATGGTTATGGGCTTGGTTCCCGTGGTTGGCGTGCCGCTGCCGCTTGTGTCTTATGGYGGAACGGCTATGCTGGTTTTGCTGGGGGCTTTTGGCCTGATCCAGTCKGCACACATCCATCGACCGAGGTRAAATATGATCACTGCTTTGTTTGCTGATCGCGCTGAAAACTGGGCGCGCTAYGAGGCCCCGTTGCACGCGGCATTCGCTGAAAAAGGGCTGGAGGTTAACTTGATTACCAGCACGKACACGCCCGAAATCGTGGACTATGTGATCTATGCGCCCTCGGGCCCGATCAGTGATTTTGACCCCTTCGWGAACCTCAAAGCGGTGCTTAGCCTTTGGGCGGGTGTCGAAAARATYGAGGGAAATACAAGCATYAAAGTACCGCTTTGCCGRATGGTGGAYGMGGGKTTGTCCGAAGGTATGGTCGAATGGGTCACGGGRCATATYCTGCGGCATCATCTTGGRATGGATGCGCATATTCTGGGGCARGACGGKGTRTGGCGTGCTGGTATTGTGCCACCGTTAGCGCGGGATCGCACCGTCGGGTTTATGGGACTTGGAGAGCTGGGTCTTGATTGTGCGAAGGCCGTGTCGGGACTGGGTTTCGATGTTCTGGGGTGGAGCCGCAGTCTGAAAACGGTTGAAGGAATTTCGACTTTTGCGGGGCCTGACGGCCTTCGGGAAATGCTGACGAAAAGTCAAATCATTGTTTTGTTACTGCCCGATACGGCAGATACGCGCGACGTTTTGAATACTGAAACGCTGGGCCTGTTACCCGATGGGGCGTTCATTATTAACCCGGGGCGTGGGGCGTTGATTGACGATGCAGCGTTGATTGGGGCGTTGGATTCCGGCAAGATTGCGCATGCAACTTTGGATGTTTTCCGTGTGGAACCTCTGCCTGCTGAACACCCCTTCTGGAGGCATCCACAGGTGACGGTGACGCCGCATATTGCATCTGAAACACGCCCATCGAGTGCCTCGCGCACTATCGCCGAGAACATTCGGCGGGGGGAGGCGGGGGCGCCGTTTTTGTATACAGTTGATCGGGCGGCGGGGTATTAAAGCCCGTCTCTGGCGAGGGTTATCATGCCTTCAACATCCAGATGTTCCTCAAGATGGTCGGCTAGATTGTCCAGAACGGTTTCGATCTCATTGGAATATGTAACGCTGGACGTCGCCCCGAAGGAGTTCAGAAAAGCGGCGCGATACCTGTCGTTGCTGAACAGGCCGTGGATATAACAACCGGAGACTAAGCCGTTCTGCGCACCCTCGGGTTTGGCGTTGATTTCCAGCATTGGGTGGTTGCAGTCAACGCCCGTGGTGTTGCCGTTATGGATTTCGTAACCCGTTACGGTCGCGCCAGTTTTTGGGTCGGTTCCGGTTACTCGTATCAGGTGTTTTTGCGGGGACATGACTGTGTGAACATCCAACATGCCAAGGCCGCTGGTTTCACTTGTCGTGCCTTCTATTCCTTCAGGGTCGGCGATGGTTTTACCAAGCATTTGGTAGCCACCACAAATTCCCAGCACGCGRCCRCCRCGCCGTAGGTGGGMYTTTAGGTCRATATCCCAGCCTTGRGYGCGCAGGAATTTTAGGTCACCGATGGTYGATTTYGTRCCKGGAATRATRACGAGGGCGGTGTCGCCGGSRATYGCYTCGCCYGGTTTYACCATTGTTAGSGTGACGGAGGGTTCMARYTTTAACGGGTCRAARTCGTCAAARTTRGCRATRCGGGAAAGCATYAGMACSGCGATTTTTAGSGGGCCGKTKCCSGCGCTGSTRATGTCGAGCGCGTCTTCAGCGGGMAGRCGGYTGGCTTGTGCGAACCACGGGGCGACGCCGAAATTTTGCCAGCCGGTGCGGGTTTCGATTTCGYGYAAGCCATCATCGAACAGGGTYGGRTCGCCGCGAAATTTGTTGACGAGGAAACCTTTGATTAACGCACGGTCGGCATCTGGTAGAACRGCGTAGGAGCCGACGAGTTGGGCGATAACACCGCCACGATCAATGTCGCCTGCCAGAATTACAGGTACATTTGCCGCCGCCGCAAAGCCCATATTGGCGATGTCGCCCACGCGCAGGTTTATTTCGGCGGGGGACCCCGCACCTTCTACCAAAACGATGTCAGCTTCGGCTTTTAAGCGCTCAAAACTTTCCAACACGGCGGGCATGAGCGTAGGTTTCAGGGCTGCATATTCACGCGCGGCGACCGTGGTTAGGCGTTTGCCATGTACGATGACTTGCGAGCCGACCTCGGTTTCCGGTTTCAACAAAACGGGGTTCATGTCGACACGCGGGGCAACACCACAGGCGAGGGCTTGCAGGGCTTGCGCGCGGCCAATTTCGCCGCCGTCTTCAGTTACGGCGGCGTTGTTGGACATGTTTTGTGGCTTGAAAGGCAGCACGCGCAGGCCGCGACGGGTTAAGGCGCGGCACAATCCGGCAACCAACATGGATTTCCCGATGTTGGATCCGGTACCTTGGATCATCAATGAATCGCCCATGCGCGCCCTCGTTTTCAAGGCGACGCTAGCCTGTGTCGGGCGTGTGTGCAATCAGGATTCTGGGCCGCAGATCATTGCTTTGGGCTGATAATCGGATAGGACTGCTTGTCGTTCCTCAACGCTGATGTGTAGGCCGTCGAAGGGTGTGTTGCAGGCTTTGCGTGGGGTGCGGAACAGGAATAACTTCGACAAGCCGTCGTAGGGGCCGATCATTTCAGCGGCGGGGTCGGTGGGAAAGCGGGTTTTCCAACCATCGGGAAGGGGCAGGCCGCAGTTCGCGGCGTTGTCCAGCATCCAATGAAAAGGGATGTTGGAAAGCGGGCGGGCAGCCTGAAACCCTTCGATATTACCGCCTACATCCGAGTGGGTTCCGGGAAACCACAGTTGCTGGACTTGTCCACGCCACCCTTTTTGGCATTGCCACAGAATAGGTTCATAGGCGTCGCGAGTTTCATCAAGKGCGAGGGCCTGAAATGCGTTAACAATGGCGGGACCAAGGCGATGGTCGTGAAATTCGGTCGCCATGGGCGCGATGCGCGTAAGGATAGGGTAGGGCAAGCCAAGAGCTTTGACGGTATCCCAAACACCGATCATCTCGATTTTTATGTCCTTGTGACAATAGGCGCGATTAAAGGCCTTCGACTTGGCACCGTTTAGGTTCATTTCGTAATGTCGAAAGGCGCGTTGGGCACGGCGACTGGTCATGTGTTCGGATTTAAGCAAGCCAATCCGCCCGATCATTCCGGCGAGGGAGCGCACCGCATAGGCCCCACGGCTGAAACCAAAAAGCAGGATTTTGTCGCCCGGCGCATAGGCGCGGGAAAGGGCGGCGTAACCCGCACGTATCGTTAGGTTAATGCCAACGCCCGCCGCGATGTTCACCCATTTTCGAAATCCGGATCCTTGGATGCCGGGCAAGTAGGTGACGAGCAGGTCCGTACGTGGCAACATTTCGGACAGCAGTTTGTAAAGCAGCCCGGCGTTGGTTTCTTCGCCTTCCACAAGTCGGCTGAGTGTGCCGTCGATAATGACAACATGTGTACGGCTCAATGATCTGCCCCTGATTGGTTAACGCTGTGATGGTAATGTGACCGCCGTTCAAGGGGAATACAAGATCAGGTTACGAATTTGTGAGGGTTAGCAGAGCGTCAGCGATGTCTGCTTCTTCGATCGCCAATGCGCCCCGTTTTTGGCGGATTTCATGCGCGCGGGTCAGGACTTCCGCGTGGGTGTAGCCCCGTGGTGGTTCGAATTTATAACTGGCCAGTTCAACGAGCAGGCCGAGGGGGTCGCGGAAATAAAGCGAATCCATAAAACCGCGATCCTTGATGCCCGTGTTGGAAAAACCTGCGGCCTTCAGGCGGGTTTCAGCAACCGCGATGGTTGCTTGGCCGACCCAAAACGCGATGTGGTGCAGCGAGCCTTCGGGTTGGGGCAACGGTTGATCGCTTGGTTTTCTGTTTTCGTCTGTGAAAACTGTGATCGTGCGCCCGTCACCGCAATCGAAGTAAAGGTGGTTGATGCTAAGGTTATCGAGGTTGGGTTGCTCGAATATCAGCGCCATACCAAGAATGCCTTGCCAAAAGTCGATACTGGTTTGGCGATCCGCTCCGTTTAGTGTGATGTGATGGATGCTTTGAACTTGAAGAATGCTCATTGTGATGCCCTGTCGATGACTGATGTGGTCACAATAACAAGGGTTCACGTCGATACAATTCGGTACTTATGAAAATACTGTTTCGAAACGGGGCGTAAATTCAAAGCGACAGGACTGTCACCGTTTCAAGTTGCCCATATCCGTTGAAATCCGTGGTCACGCCTTTGACGTAGGCCCCCATGTTTTGGAAAATGACGTAATCATCATCGGCAATGTCGGTTGGCAGCGCCAATTTGTTTGGCAACACATCAAGGGAATCGCAGGTTGGCCCGAACACTTGTGCCATCGTTTTTGTGTCGCTGCGTTGACCGCCTATAGGAGGAAAAACGGTATAACTGCGTTGCACATCCAGCACCGGAAACTCCGACAGGCCGCCGTAGATACCGTCGTTTAGATAGACATCACCGTTGTCGTTAATACTTTTCACGCGCGTGGCGTGGGTGAAGGATTGTGCCACCATCGCGCGGCCCGGTTCGCATACGAGGGCGGGGCGGATGGGGAAAGCCTTGGTGACTGCTTCGTCAATCACGTTGAAAAAATGTTCCAGATCGGGTGTGCCATTCGCGGTTTTGGCCGGAAATCCGCCCCCAACGTTCAGGCGTTTGATTGTTACATCGGCAGCGCGGGCAACGGCGGCGGCCTCGGTTATGTAGGCTTCCCAAGCTTGCGGGTCTTCACATTGTGTGCCGGGGTGAAAGGTGATCGACGGGATGTAGCCTGCGGATTTGACGCGCCGCAGCAGTTCGATTGCTTTTTCGGGCGTTGCACCGAATTTTGCACCGAAATCGTACACAGCACCAGATACCGGCAATTTTATGCGAACAGAAATCTCAACGCCCTTGGGGGGAATGATGCCTTCGATTTTTTCAAACTCGCGAAACCCATCGATGGAATATGACTTAACATCGGCCTTGTGCGCGAATTCTATTTCGGATTTCGAACGCACAGGATTGTTGTAATGCAGTACCGCATGCGGGGCGAGTTCACGCAACAAACGGATCTCATTTGGGGAGGCGACATCAAACGCCGTGACACCTGCCGCCAACAAGTTGGATAGCACCGCCTGTTCGGGGTTGGCCTTAACTGCATAGGTTACCAAACCATTAAACCCGCCAAGAAACCGTTTAGCCTGCGCTTGCAGTGCGGAAGGTGCAAAGAAATGCACGGGATGATCGGGCGTGCGCGATTGCAGGTAATCGCTAGGGGAATTCCAGATTTTCGAGGTGATGTTCATGGTTGCTCTCCGATGTTTTGTTAATTTTGCGAGAGCGACACGACATTTTCACTCGTTATTTCGGTTTATTTGCGGTAATATGACGGCATAATGACGAAACTATAGGTGAAATGACTTGGATGATACTGATCGAACCTTGATACGAGAGCTGTCGATGGACGCGCGAACCTCCGTTTCCACGCTTGCGCGGCGCTTGGGGTTGGCGCGAACCACCGTTCAGGCGCGTCTTGAAAAACTGGAACGCAGCGGTGTTATTGCCGGATATACTGTGAAGCTGGGCGATGCTACACGTCTTAACCGGATCAGGGCCACGGTGCTTGTGCGGTTTGATCCGCGCACCGGCCCACATGTGGTGCAACGCCTGAAATCCATGCCGGAAGTGGAGGTCGCACATACCGCATCGGGCCGCTTCGATCTGGTGTTGCAGCTTGGCACGCCGAACACGGAGCGCCTTGATAAGGTGCTGGATGATATCGGGGCGATCAAGGGGGTTCAAAGCTCGGAATCGCTGATCCATTTGTCCACCAAGATAGATCGCGCTATCTGAGGGCTTTTCCTTGGCCCAAAGCCCCTGTATGTAATGGCGAAACTTAAATGCAGGAACTGCCCGATGCCTATGGAAAAGACCTTTGATGCTGCCACTAACGAGGCAGAGATTTTCGCCAAATGGGAAGCGATTAATGCTTTCAAAGCGGGGGCAAACGCCAGCCGCGAGGAAACCTTCAGCATCATGATACCTCCGCCCAACGTGACGGGCGCGTTGCATATTGGCCATGCATTTAACAACACGCTTCAAGATGTGCTGGTGCGCTGGAAACGGATGCAGGGGTATGACACGCTTTGGCAGCCGGGGCAGGACCACGCGGGCATTGCCACGCAGTTGCAGGTCGAAAAAATGCTGGCCGAGCAGGGCGGGGAGACCCGTGCTGAAATGGGCCGCGAGGCATTTACGGCCAAGGTTTGGGAATGGAAAGAGAAATACGGCTCTACTATTGTTAACCAGCTGAAACGGCTCGGCGCGAGCTGCGATTGGGATCGTAACGCCTTTACGATGGATAAGGTTTTTCATGACGCCGTGCTGAAGGTTTTTGTTGATCTCTATAACAAAAACCTGATTTATCGCGGCAAACGGCTGGTCAACTGGGACCCCCATTTTGAAACCGCGATTTCGGACCTTGAGGTTGAGAACATCGAGGTTGACGGCCACATGTGGCACTTCAAATACCCGCTGGCGGGTGGTGCGACCTATGAATACATCGAGAAAGATGAGGACGGCATCGTCACCCTGCGCGAGACTCGCGATTACATTTCCATCGCCACCACCCGGCCTGAAACCATGCTGGGCGACGGCGCGGTCGCGGTGCATCCCGATGATGAACGTTACGCGCCGATTGTTGGCAAGCTTTGCGAAATTCCGGTTGGGCCTAAAGAGCATCGCCGCCTAATTCCGATTATTACCGATGATTACCCCGATATGGATTTCGGGTCAGGTGCCGTTAAAATCACCGGCGCCCATGATGAAAACGACTATGGCGTGGCCAAGCGCAACAACATCCCGATGTATCGCCTGATGGACACCAAGGCGCAGATGCGTGGTGACGGGCTGGATTATGAGGCCGCCGCCACCCGCGCCAAGGCGATTTCCGAAGGGGCCGATTGGCAGGATAGCGAGATTGATGCGCTAAATCTGGTGCCTGATGCCTACCGTGGAATGGACCGTTTTGAGGCTCGCAAGGCGGTGATCGCCGACATCGACGCCGAAGGCCTGATGATAGAGGTCGAAGACAAGAAGATCATGCAGCCGTTCTGTGACCGCTCCAAGGTGGTGATGGAACCGATGCTGACGGATCAATGGTATGTGGACGCCGCGAAGTTGGCCGGACCTGCGCGTGATGCGGTGAGCGACGGGCGCGTGAAAATCATACCCGAAAGTGGCGAAAAGGTTTACTTCCACTGGATGAATAATATCGAGCCTTGGTGCATTTCAAGGCAGCTTTGGTGGGGGCATCAGATACCGGTTTGGTTCGGCCCGTCAATTGACGAGACTGGCCAAATCATTGATGTGCTGGGCAAGCAATTCTGTGCGGCATCTGAAAGTGAAGCTCTGGATAAAGCTAATAAATATTATCGTGATATGTTGGGCAGCAAAATTGAAATTGGAATTCTTCCCTTTGAAGATAATTCAGAAGGCAACAGACCAGAACCAATGCCTATGGCGAGTGGGGCTGGCTGGGGGGATAACCCTCCAAAGTTTACTAATGTAACACTATCACGCGACCCCGACGTCCTCGACACATGGTTCTCCTCCGGCCTTTGGCCCATCGGCACGCTTGGCTGGCCGGACTGGACCGATGACACCAAAAAATACTTCCCCACCTCCACCCTGATCACCGGTCAGGACATCCTGTTTTTCTGGGTCGCCCGCATGATGATGATGCAGCTAGAGGTGGTTGGCGAAGTGCCGTTTGACACGGTTTATCTGCACCAGTTGGTGCGCGATGAAAAGGGCGTGAAAATGTCCAAAACGCTGGGCAATGTGATTGATCCCTTGGTGATGATTGACGAATACGGCGCCGATGCGGTGCGTTTCACCATGGCCTCTATGGCGTCCATTGGCGGCAGTTTGAAGTTGTCTACGGAACAGGTCGTGGGCTATCGTAATTTCGGAACCAAACTGTGGAATGCTGCGCGCTTTGCGGAGATGAACGAGTGTAAACCGAGTGTGGGTTTCGACCCCTCAAAAGTCACGCAAACCGTTAACCAATGGATTGTTGGCGAAACCGCACGGGCCTTGGAGGGCTTCAACACCGCGCTGGACGCTTACCGTTTCAACGATGCCGCAAACGGCCTTTACGCGTTTGTGCGTGGGCAGGTTTGTGACTGGTATGTCGAATTCGCCAAACCATTGTTTCAATCCGATGACGCGGCGGTTGTGGCCGAAACGCGGGCGACGATGGCGTGGGCGATTGACCAGTGTTTGATCTTGTTGCACCCGATCATGCCGTACATCACCGAACAGCTTTGGGGGGACATTGCGCCGCGCGAAAAGATGTTGGTACACGCCGATTGGCCACTATATAATAGCGCCGATCTTGCGACCCCGTCTGCGGATGCAGAGATGCGTTGGGTGATCGGCCTTATTGAAAGTATCCGCTCGGTTCGCTCTGAAATGCGGGTTCCGGCTGGCGCGAAAATTCCGATGGTGCAGTTGCAACTTGATACCGCAGGAACGCAAGCGTTGGCGCGAAACGCGATGTTAATCCAGCGTATGGCGCGGATCGAGGATATTTCCGAAGCCACCGATGCCCCCAAAGGGGCGATTACAATTGCGGTTGAGGGTGGAACGTTCTGCCTGCCGCTCGCCGATATTATCGACATTGATGCGGAAAACGCGCGCCTTTCGAAGGCTATCGAGAAGCTGAGCAAAGAAGTGGGTGGCCTTAAAGGTAAGCTGTCGAACGAGAAGTTCACCGCCAAAGCCCCCGCCGCCGTGGTCGAGGAAAACCGGCAGCGGCTGGTGTCTGCGGTTGAGGAAATCGAAAAGCTTGAAGCGGCGATGAAGCGTTTGGCCGATTTGGGGTGACGCGAGCGCGAAAGCATTGTTATCTAGAGGGGCGCCATTGTGCGCCCTTTTTTATGGAGCCTGTTTTGAGCAAACCCCTCGCCGAACGTTTTGATTTCATTTTGCTTTTAGGTGGGTTATCCGCGTTGACGGCTCTGACCATCGACATCACGGCGCCTGCGACAGGGGTGATTGCGCGTGATCTTTCTGTGGCCGAAAGCCTTGGGTCGATGATCGTCGGGGTGTATTTTCTGGCGTATGGCGTCGGGCAATTGTTCTGGGGGCTGTTGTCTGATGCATTTGGGCGCAAAAAGGTTTTGTTGATCAGTTTGGCGCTGTTTGCTGCGGCCTCCATCGGGGCGGCGCTGGCGACGGATTTCTGGATGTTGATCGGATTTCGCGCCGCACAGGGACTATCCGCGGGCGCACCGGTGATCGCCCGCGCAATTGTGCGCGATATCGGTAGCGGAGTCGTGGCGGCAAAATTGTTGGCAGTATTGATGGCGGTGACGGCGATTGCACCGATGATTGCGCCGATTATGGGGGCAGGGCTTTTGGTGCTGTTTTCATGGCGCGCGATTTTTGTGTTTCTGGCACTGTTCGGGATCGCGCTGTTGTTATTGTCGGCGTTTAACGCAAAGGAAACGATTAAGGAAACTCGCCCTGAACGCTTCAGTATCGGGTTCGTTGTACACGCTTTCAAGTATCTTTTCCGGCAACGTGATTTCCTTGTCGGCATGGGGATTTCCAGCCTGACGTTTGGTGGGTACGCCAGTATTTTGTCGCTGGGCGCGGTCGTGGTTGAGCAAACCTATGACCTGCCACCATCTGCATTTGGTGCGATTTTTGCTATCGGTGCGATTTTTATTCTGGCAGGAACGGTAATCGTACGCGTTCTGGTCGGGCGGATTGGCTTGCGTAATATCGGGGTGTTGGCCGTTTCCATCCTTGGGCTTGCAACACTTATTCACGCGGCCCTGTTTTTCACTGTTCCAACATTAAACGTGTTTTGGGCCGCCGTTTGCGTTTACATGCTGGCATTTGGCATGATTTTGCCTTCTGCGCAGGCAGTCGCAATGGAGCCGGCGGGGGATATGCCGGGGTTTGCTTCCTCCGTTTTAGGGGCCATGTTGATGCTTGCTGGCGCTTTGGGCGCGGTGGTTGCGGGTGCGTTGCTGGATGAAACGCATATAGCGATCAGCGGGACAATGGCGATTTTCGGGGCGTTAGCCGTTGCTTGTTTTGTTGCGGCACGGCTTTATGATCGACGAAAAGCGAAAGGATAGAGATATGACGGGTCCACGATACACCAAACTTGTGGCAAGTTTGCCCTCCACCGTTCCCTTCGTTGGGCCGGAAACGCAGGAGCGTGCGCGAGGGCAAAAATTTGCCGCACGACTTGGCGCGAACGAGAATGTTTTTGGGCCATCCCCCAAAGCGATTGCAGCGATGCAGGCGGCGGTTCCCGATGTTTGGATGTACGGTGACCCTGAAAACCATGATCTAAAGCAGGCGTTGGCAGCGTTTCACGGCGTTGCGCCTGAAAACATTGTGGTTGGGGCGGGGATTGACGGATTGCTCGGCTCGCTTTGCCGTATGCTGGTTGGGGATGGTACGCCAGTTGTGACCTCGCTCGGGGCGTACCCGACGTTTAATTTTCATGTGGCGGGCTATGGCGGTGCATTGCATACGGTTCCGTATGGTGGGGATTTTGAAGACCCTGTTGCGTTGGTTGAGAAGGCGCGGGAAGTGGACGCGTCTTTGATGTACTTCGCCAATCCCGATAACCCGATGGGAACGTGGCATAATGCTGCTGTGGTGCAGGAAGTGATTGAGGCTGTTCCTGGCGGCACGGTCCTTTGTCTGGACGAGGCGTATCTTGAATTTGCACCGACTGGTACAGCACCGGCGTTGAATACAGACAATAGGAATGTCATCCGTATGCGGACCTTTTCCAAGGCCTACGGGATGGCAGGGGCGCGGGTTGGCTATGCGATTGGGCATGCGGATTTAATCAATTCCTTCAATAAGGTGCGTAATCATTTCGGCATGAATCGCGCCTCGCAGGCCGGCGCACTGGCGGCACTTGGGGATCAACAATATCTGGCGCAGACATTGGCTGATGTTGTTGCTGCGAAAAAGCGTATTGGGGAGATTGTGCGCGAGTATGGTCTGAACCCTATCGCCTCGGCTACGAATTTCGTGACGATAGACTGTGGGCGCGACGGGAATTATGCCCGCGCGCTGGTCGCCGCACTGATTGCGCAAAACATATTTGTGCGAATGCCTTTCGTTGCCCCGCAAGACCGGTGTATCCGTGTTTCAGCAGGGCGTCCGCAAGATATTGATCTGTTCGAGGCGGCGCTTCCACTAGCTTTGGAGACTTTGAAATGACCGACTACCCACGCGACATGATTGGCTATGGTGCAAGCCTGCCCGCAGCGCATTGGCCAAATGGCGCCCGAATTGCGGTGCAGTTTGTGATTAATTACGAGGAGGGTGGTGAGAATTGTACCCTTCAYGGYGATGCGGCATCTGAAGCRTTTTTRTCCGARATCGTCGGGGCCGCTGCATGGCCCGGGCAACGGCATCCRAACATGGAATCGATMTATGAATATGGTTCGCGGGCCGGTTTCTGGCGRCTTCACCGGATGTTTACRGGRCGGCAAATTCCAGTGACGGTRTTTGGTGTKGCSATGGCRYTGGARCGMAATCCMGATGTRGTYGCGGCYATGAATAAYGCGGGMTGGGAGATCGCCAGTCACGGCTATAAATGGATTGATTACAAGGATGTACCCAAAGAAGTTGAACGTRAACATATCRCCGAAGCAATCCGTATTCATACCRARGTRACRGGGCAAAAACCTGTGGGTATGTATCAGGGGCGYTCKTCRGAAAATACACACRCCCTGACAATGGAGGCRGGGTTCGGGTATTCAGCGGACAGCTACGCTGACGATATTCCYTATTATGTYGAWGGGCCWRRTGGGCCGTTTTTGATGGTGCCMTATACGYTGGATGTGAATGATATGCGGTTCGCCTCGCCCCAAGGGTTTAACTCCGGTGACCAATTTTTCAGCTATCTGAAGGACAGTTTTGACGTTCTATATGCAGAAGGCGGGCGGATGATGTCCATCGGGTTGCATTGCCGCCTTGTTGGGCGGCCCGGGCGAGCGGCATCACTGGCGCGGTTCCTTGATTATGTTCAGGGGCACAAGGATGTCTGGCTGACGACGCGGGCTGATATTGCGAAGCATTGGCGCGAAGAGCACCCTCCGGCTTAGTTCGTTTTTGAGAAACTGTTTCAACGCAAACAATAAGGGTCAAGGCGCTGCTTTCGTTGTAGGATTGCCTAACTCAATCAATGATGGTGATCTCTGGTGACTAACAACTCGTATTACGCGCCCAAAGGCGGACTTCCTTCGCAAAACGATATGTTGACGGGGCAGGCGACATTTACGGACGCGTATGCGGTGATCCCCAAAGGTGTGATGACCGATATTGTCACCAGTAACCTGCCGTTTTGGGACAAAACACGCGCTTGGATTATTGCGCGCCCCCTGTCCGGTTTTGCCGAAACTTTCGCGCAATATATTGTTGAAGTTTCGCCGGGTGGTGGCAGTGCGAACCCTGAACCGGACGCCGAGGCCGAAGCGGTGTTGTTTATCGTTTCCGGGATCATTGAATTGGTGCTGGATGGCGCGATGCACATTATGGAGGAAGGCGGCTATGCCTTCATTCCGCCACGTGCGAAATGGAGTGTTAAGAATACATCGGGCGCGCCAGCGACATTCCACTGGGTGCGGAAATCTTATGATGCTGTTGACGGGATTGATTTGCCCGAAGCATTTGTGACCAACGATAATGTTGAGGCACCCGTTGCGATGCCCGACACGAATGGGGCGTGGTCAACGACGCGGTTCGCGGATCCAAGCGATATGCGCCACGACATGCACGTCAATATTGTTACGTTCAAGCCGGGCGGAATTATTCCGTTTATGGAAACCCATGTGATGGAACACGGGCTTTACGTTTTGCAGGGCAAGGCAGCGTATAAGCTGAATAATGACTGGGTTGAAGTTGAAGCGGGAGATTTCATGTGGCTGCGCGCGTTCTGCCCGCAGGCGTGTTATGCGGCTGGAACCGAAGATTTTCGGTATCTGCTTTATAAAGATGTGAACCGTCATCCGAAGCTGAAATTATGATTAAAGTCGAGCCGTTAACCCCGCAAGCCTTCGCCCCGTTCGGTACGGTTATCGAAGCGGACCCTTCTACTGCGGTTGAGATCAACTCGGGCTACACGACACGGTTTCATGCGTTGGCAGAGGCGGCGGTTGGGGGCGGGCAGGCGATAATTTCGATATTCCGGGGGCGGCCGCGCGAATTAAGCGTCGGAATGTTGGAGCGCCACCCGCTTGGTTCGCAAGCGTTCGTGCCACTTGGTGGGCAGCCATGGTTGGCGGTTGTTGCTGAAAGCCCCGATCTGGATAATTGCCGCGCGTTTTATTGCCAAGGAAACCAAGGATTGCAATACGACATCAACGTTTGGCACCACCCGTTGTTGGTGTTGGGTGATCCGCAAGACTTCCTGGTCGTCGATCGGGCAGGGGATGGGGATAATCTGGAGGAAGCTTTTTTCGACCTCCCCCAGAAAATTTCGTTCAGCTAGACAATACTCGTCCAGCAGCGGTAAGTGCGCCCTCGCCGTGTGGGATTTGTAGCGCGGCCATACCCGCCTCGATTGTGGATAATGCGCCGAGTAGCATCACAGGGTTCATGTGGCCCATATGTCCGATACGGAAAATCTGGTGTGGCTCGTAGTCGCCAAAACCAATACCAAGGCCCAGCACTAATCCGGCAGTATCTTGGCACCATCTATGCAGCGGAGTCAGGTCCACGGTATCGGAAACTACGGTCGTAACCGCGCTAGATCGGTCTGCGATATCGGAGACGTTACAACGGATAGCACCTGCTTCGGCCCATTTGTCTACGGCAGCCCAAACCGCGCGTGCTTGTTTCGAGTGGCGCGCCCAGACGTTTTGGATCCCTTCTTCGTCAACCAGCATTTTCAAAGCTTCGTCTAGCCCGAACAAGTGATGCGTTGGCGGTGTGCCGTTGAAGCGCATATAGAAAATGTCGGGGTTAGTTCGTGGTGTCCAATTCCAGTACGGAGATGTTTTCTTTGTATTTTCCGAAGCTTGCACTGCTTTATTGTTGTGAAAGGTGAAGGCCACGCCCGGCGGAACCATCAATCCTTTTTGACAACCGGCAACCATGACATCGACACCCCATGCATCCATTTCAAAGGGTTCGCATCCAAGCGAGGCGATGCAATCCACCATCAACAAAGCATGGTGACCGGTTTCGTCAATCGCCTTGCGCAACGCTTCAATATCGTTGGAAACAGAGGAGGATGTATCCGTGTGCGTTGCCAACACCGCTTTTATTTCCCCGGTATCGGCACGAAGTATCTTGGCCACTTCGGCTGCATCAAAACTACTGCCGGTTCCGAAATCCATAAGCTGCACCTCGATCCCCATTGCTGTCGCGACGTTTGCCCAACCGTTCCCGAAGATGCCTGTGGTTAGGCACAAAACCTTGTCACCGGCTTGTAAAACATTGTGCAGCGCGGCCTCCCAGACACCATGACCATTGCTGATATAAATCGTCGGGTCGCCGGTGGTGCGGGCAACTTTGCGCAGATTATCCAAAATGCCTTCGGTCGTTTCGATCAAGTCGCCCTCATAAATATTGGGCGCGGCGCGGTGCATGGCGTTTAATACACGGTCGGGAATGACAGAGGGGCCGGGGGTCATAAACAGGTCGCGACCTTGAGAGAGACTCATTGCAAATATCCTTCATAATTGTGAAAGAAGAATAACCGGAGTTTTAGGAATGGAAACTGGCAAAATCACAAAAAACCGCATAATGTACGCAACGTCCTATTGAGGCGCGGCGTTGCAGTATTTAATCTGTGACCCAACTGAATGACCGGAGAATCCCTTATGAAAGCCAAAGATAATACCGCTGACGCTGGCTATCGGCGCTTATGGCGCGACTGGCTTTCGGAATATCGCGGTCTGATTTTTGTCAGCTTCGGGTTTATGATTGTCATCGCCATTACGTCGGCCGCTTACGCCAAGATTATCCAACTGATCATTACGGCTTATGAAACATCTGATACGTCCGTAATTTACTGGGGCCCGATTAGTATTGTTGTGATTGCAGTTAGTAAGGGGCTGAGCATGTATTTTCAGCAGGTGGCCAGTAATACGGCCCTGTTTAGGTTTGAGGCGAAGCTTAAAAAGGCAATGTATTCCAGCCTTATCCACGCTGACCTTTTTCGCCTTCAAGGGGAGGCGCCGGCGGCGTTGGCCGCGCGGTTTTCAGCAGATAGTGATCTGCTTCGAACCTCAGTTCAGGCGTTGATGGCCGCGGTTTCCAGTGTGATGATTATCATTGCGGCGATCGCGGTGATGCTATCGATTGACTGGCAGATCACGTTAATATTGCTTGTAATTTTTTCGTTGGCTGTTGCACCTGTCAACAGTATCGGCACGAAAATCCGTAGGATTTCCAAAGGCACGCAGGCACAACTTTCTGGCATGAATTCCGAGATTGTTGAGGGGTTAACCAGTATTCGAATGGCCCGCACCTATCAGCTTGAGGATCATTTGAACAACACCGCGTCAGACACTTTTAGCAAGATTGAATCCCTTCGGATTATGGACATGAAATGGAAGGGACGGTTGTCACCACTTATCGAGATGTTAAGCGGTTCGGCCGTTGCCGCTTTGTTGTTCGCGGTTTCCTGGGGGATTGCGCGCGGTACAATTACCGTCGCGGATTTTATGGGGTTGCTGACTGGTGTTGGCGTGCTTTCACAACCAGCAAGGTTGCTTGGGTCAACCTTTACGTCCGCGGCGCAAGGGCGTGTGGCATTAGACCGGATATATCCGATTCTCGATGCCAAGAACGAAATTRTTGATAAAGATACGGCAGTGGCACTGGATCGTGCCAAGGGTCAAATCGAATTTGATGGTGTAGAATTCGTTTAYCCAAACGGRTTTGYKGCCYTRAAGCACCTRAYTTTGAARGTACCWGCTGGYKCYAAAGTMGCCCTYGTYGGRCGGTCMGGTGCRGGTAARTCKACCGTKTTCAATCTARTTCCACGMCTRTTTGATCCAACCAGCGGRCGGGTRYTGATTGACGGRRYWGAYCTKCGGGATATCTCSATTAAGTCGYTGCGYCGYCAGRTTGCKGTKGTTAGYCARGATGCKGTKATGYTGTCWGGMACSGTGCGCGAAAAYATTGGKTTTGGGCGYCTTGATGCGGRSGAYWCAGARATTGAGGCCGCTGCCAGATCTGCCGCGGCTGACGGGTTTATTCGCCAACTWCCSGATGGCTACGACACGRTYGTTAGTTCKTCSGCYAGYCAYTTTTCCGGCGGYGARAAGCAACGCCTGTCGATTGCGCGYGCGATCCTTCGTGAYGCRCCGATCCTGCTGTTGGAYGAGCCAACATCGGCTTTGGATGCGGAATCTGAAGCGGCAATCAAAAACGCACTCGACAAGTTGGCCAAAGGACGAACAACGTTTATTATCGCGCATCGACTGTCCACAATTATGGATGCGGACATGATCGTTGTGATGGATCAGGGCAGCGTTGTGGAAACAGGGACACATCAGGAATTATTGGCAAACGATGGGCTTTACGCCGAACTTTACCGCCTGCAATTCGCACACGTTTAGCGGTAATATTTTGCGGCAAGTTTGCTGGGGTCAGTTCCCGTAAGATACCGCGACAATACGCTGAAGTTTAATAACGAGCGCCTCACCCAGCCGTCTTGACGGTATTTGTCGGCACTCGTTTCGATAGATGCTGGAAGGGCGATTAACTTCCCGCGCAGCTTTTTAGCAATTGCCACATCCTCCATTAACGGGATATCCGGAAAACCTCCGATACGTTTGTACAAGCATCTGCTGATAAGCAAACCTTGATCGCCGTAGGGCAAATCAAACCAGCGGGCGCGAAAATTAGCCCAACCTGCGACGGTTTTGGCGGGGAATGTGGYCTCGTYAAAWYGWAGTYTGAAGTAGGCAGCTTGWTCTGGYTTTGTCAGGTGYCGCATTACGGSRTCTTGCCAATCGYGYSCCAATACGCTGTCGGAATGCAGRAACAACAACCAYTCYCCGCGCGCAACTTKGGMGGCGGCGGCCATYTGGTTTCCGCGCCCWWYRGKRGTGGARAGGAAGGTTGCMCCWACGYCTTCAGCRATTTGYGCGGTGTCRTCRYTTGATCCKCCATCGGCGAAAATYACTTCGGCCAGTAGYCCGYCCATRAYSCCTTCGCCCAATGCMCCWAGRCARCGTTGMAGTTGCGGGGCGGAATTMAGRGTCGGRATGATRAYGGAWATYGGGGCRGRCATATCRGCTTTCGAAATTACGGGTGTGAAACRGGYKTGCRATGCCTATATATACCCCMAAAGGGGATAATAATATGACAAAYGSTTTTACTAAYGCCGATCGCACSGTGTTGCGRGTTGCRGGYGCTGATCGCGAAAGTTTTCTGGAGGGGWTGGTAAGCAACGCCGTSGCACGGGTTGCYGAGGGGCCGGTTTACGCCGCGATGCTTAGTCCGCARGGRAAATAYCTGTTCGATTTYATYATGAGTTCYGGCAARGATTCCATTTTGTTGGACGTACACAYCRGCCGTGCGGCGGCACTGGCRCAACGACTGGCGATGTATCGTCTGCGGGCTGATGTTGAGATCACGGATACRGGYCTYGCGGTTCTGCAAGGGTTTGATGCGATGCCAGAAGGGGCATTCATGGACCCGCGCAGTGATGCGCTTGGCTGGCGGATGTACGGCGATGGGTGCGGGGTTCCTGCCCTTGATGCCGCCGCGTGGGATGCTTTGCGTGTGGCGCACGAAATTCCTGAAACGGGGGCGGAATTGCTGCCGGACGACAGTTATATCCTAGAAGTTGGGTTCGAGCGTTTGAACGGCGTTGATTTTCGCAAAGGTTGCTATGTCGGTCAAGAAGTGACCGCCCGTATGAAGCACAAAACCGAGCTTAAGAAAGGGCTGGTTCGCGTATCTGTTGAGGGGGAGGCCGTCGCAGGCACTCCGATCACTGTGGATGGCAAGCCTGCCGGAACCCTGCACACCGTGTCTGGTGATCAGGGGTTGGCATACTTGCGTTTTGATCGCGCGGAGGGTGACATGCAGGCAGGCGATGCCCTTATCCGGCGGATTTAACCGTCGTTACGGATCAGTTTTGCGAAACGGTTGAAAACAGGTTCGTTGGAGGCAACGATGTCGCCGCTAACTAGCGGGCTTTCGTTGGTATCAATGCTTTCAACGATGCCTCCAGACTCTTTAACCAGCAGAATTCCGGCGGCAATATCCCACGCATTCAAGCGGCGTTCCCAGAAACCATCGTAACGGCCAGCGGCCAGATACGCTAAATCGAGGGCCGCAGCCCCCCAACGGCGCACGCCAGCACACCCCGGCATAAGGCGTGCAAGATCTTGCAGCGTTTCCGGTAAGTCGGAACGACCACCAAATGGCACGCCAGTAGCAAAAACCATTTCTATCATTTCAGTGCGGCCAGAAACCCGCATCCGGCGATCATTAAGCCAAGCGCCTTCGCCTTTTTCGGCCCTGAATAATTCGTCTTTCACTGGGTCGTAAACCACGGCGGCGACGATTTCATTGCGGTGTTCCAGCGCAATCGAAATAGCCCAATGTGGCATTCCGTGTAGGAAATTCGTTGTGCCATCGAGCGGATCAACGATCCAGCGGCGTGTAGGATCTTCGCCAAATGTTTCAGGGGATTCTTCACCGAGGAAGCCATAATTCGGGCGTGCCTCTGTTAATTGTTCACGGATGGTTTCTTCGGCTGTTGTATCGGCTTTGGATACGAAATCGCCGGGGCCTTTGGAAGAAACCTGGAGGTTCTCCACCTCGGCAAAATCACGCAGCAGTTTGCGGCCAGCGATACGGGCCGCTTTGACCATGATATTCATATTGGCGGAGGCATTAGACATAAATTTGGCTTTCAAGAGGTGCGGCAAGCGCCGCCGTATAAGTTGCGATCAGGCGCGTTCGACGTATTCCATAGTTTCAGTAGACACGACGATAGCCTCGCCTTCGCCAACGAATGGCGGAATCATGACGCGAACACCATTGTCCAGCACTGCAGGTTTGAAGCTGTTAGCGGCGGTCTGGCCTTTCACGGCAGGCTCGGTTTCTTCAACGGTGCAGGTAACGCGTTGGGGAAGGGCGGCGCTTAGGGCCTCGTCATCGTAGTATTCAATTTGGATCGTCATGCTGTCTTGCAAAAACGGGCGACGATCGCCAAGGATGTCGGCTGGCAGTTCGATCTGTTCATAGGTTTCGGTGTCCATGAACACCAACATGCCGTCATTTTCATACAGGAACTGCTGAGTTTTTTGCTCAAGCCGCACTTTTTCGACTTTATCGGCTGCGCGGAAGCGTTCGTTCAATTTGGAACCGTTGCGAAGGTTCTTCATTTCCACCTGCGCAAATGCGCCGCCTTTGCCGGGCTTCACATGGCTGACTTTCACGGCGACCCACAGGCCCTCGTTATGATCCAGAATGTAGCCGGGGCGGATTTCGTTACCGTGGATTTTGGGCATGGGGCGCTCTCGCATAATTAGATATGTATGGCGCTCTATAATTCACCATTGAGGGGCTTGCAAGGTGGTGGTTATGGACTAGCCTAGTTGAAAGTTGGCGCGATAGATTCGCGGGAACGTATAAGGACCTTCGATGTGCATTATTCGGCGCTGCAAATTCTGAAAAACGGTTTGACGGGAAACAAGGGATGGAAGCCAGTCTGGCGCAACCCTGAACCCAAGAAATCTTATGATATTGTGATTGTCGGTGGTGGCGGGCATGGCCTGTCAACGGCGTATTATCTGGCCAAAACTTATGGTATTCGCAATATCGCAGTGCTTGAAAAAGGGTATCTGGGCGGGGGTAATATCGGGCGCAATACTACGATTGTGCGGGCGAATTATTTGATAGACGGAAACCTTGAGTTTTACTCCCATTCCTTGAATCTGTGGGAAAACCTTGAACAGGAACTGAACTACAACGTCATGCTGTCGCAACGTGGCTGCTTGATGTTGGCGCATAATGACGGGCAATATGATGCGATGGCGCGGCGTGGAAACTCCAATCTGGCAACAGGCGATGATGCCGTATTGATGAGCGCTGACGATGTGCGCGCCTTCACCCCGTATCTGAATTTCGACGATGCACGCTTTCCCATTCGCGGGGGCTTGTTGCAACGAACCGGTGGCACGGCGCGCCATGATGCGGTGGCTTGGGGTTATGCACGCGGCGCGGATATGCGCGGCGTGGATTTGATCCAGAATTGCGAGGTCACGGGATTTCGCATTGAAAGCGGTACGATAAAAGGGGTGGAAACTTCACGTGGGTATATTGGGGCAGGCAAAGTGGGGATGTCTGTCGCCGGTCGCACCTCGCAAGTGGCGGAGATGGCGGGGTTGCGCTTGCCGATTGAAAGCCATGTGCTGCAAGCCTTCGTAACGGAGGCTGTGAAGCCCGTGATTGATACCGTCATATCATTTGGTATGGGCCACTTTTATATCAGCCAATCCGACAAGGGTGGTCTGGTGTTTGGCGGTGATATCGACGGCTATAACAGTTATTCACAACGCGGGAATCTGCCCATGGTCGAACATGTCGCCGAGGCCGCGATGGCCCTGATGCCAATGGTTGGAAAATCCCGGATGTTGCGAAGCTGGGGTGGGATTATGGATATGAGCATGGATGGGTCCCCGATTATCGACAAGACGCCTATAGATGGTTTGTTCTTGAACGGCGGCTGGTGCTATGGCGGTTTCAAGGCTGTGCCTGCGGCGGGGGCCGCGTTTGCGCACTTGATGGCAACGGGGGAAAAGGCGGATTGGGCAACCAAGTACAACTTGAACCGTTTCGAGACCGGACACGTAATTGATGACGAGGGCACTGGCCCGCGTCCTAACCTGCATTGAGGGCGGTGATATGAGAATTCCCTGCCCACATTGCGGTGATCGCGACCATCGCGAGTTTGAATATCTTGGTTCCGCTAAACTRCTGGATCGCCCTGATRRCCGCGACGCCGYTGCRTTCCACGATTACGTTTACCTGCGCACTAACCCTTTGGGCGAAAATGCKGAACTCTGGCAACACGTCATGGGATGCGCCGCTTGGCTGTATGTCGTGCGAAAYGTAACCACACATGAAATCATYGGCGTAAAACTGGCCCGTGATGTKAGRGAGGCGACGARATGAGCCGYYTATCATCAGGGGGTCTGATAGACCGYGATGTGTCYATCCCGTTCACGTTTGACGGGCAGACWTAYACGGCGCATCCCGGCGATACRTTGGCWTCSGCRTTGYTGGCMAACGAYGTYCGTCTTATGGGGCGCAGTTTCAAATAYCAYCGYCCRCGCGGCGTGCTGACGGCGGGATCRGAAGAACCCAACGCWTTGATGGAAATWGGSGTKGGSGCGGACCGCACMCCCAATACACGCGCAACAACCCAAGAAGTTTACAATGGCATGGTGGYGCAAAGCCAAAACCGTTTTCCAAGCCTGAAAGTGGATATGCTTGCGGTGAACGATCTGTTGTCACCGTTCTTGGGCGCGGGKTTTTACTATAARACCTTCATGTGGCCCAAAAAGTTYTGGGARGCGGTRTATGAGCCYATYATYCGCCGCGCCGCTGGYCTTGGRCGTTTRTCWGGGGAAGCTGACAGTGCCGTTTATGAAAAAGCATGGGCCTATTGCGATGTGCTGGTTGTTGGCKGTGGTCCGGCGGGCTTGATGGCGGCTTTGAYCGCRGCGAAGGGYGGGGCCAAGGTTATTTTGGCCGATGAGGATTTCATAATCGGCGGGCGCTTGAATAGCGAACAAACGGAGGTGGACGGCAAGCATGCACAGCGTTGGGCAGCTGAGATTGCCGCGCAACTGGTTGAAATGCCAAATGTTCGCGTGATGACCCGCACGACCGTTACGGGTGCATATGATAGTGGAACCTACGGCGCATTGGAGCGCGTTGCGGATCATATTTCAGATGCAAAAGGTGCGCCCCAGCAGATTTTCTGGCGGATAGTTGCTAAGCATACAATTCTTGCGGCAGGCGCAACAGAACGCCCGATTGCGTTTCCTGACAATGACCGTCCCGGAATTATGCTGGCCTCGGCCGTTCGAACTTATGCGCATCGCTACGGTGTTGCAGCAGGGCAGCGTGTGGCTGTGTTTACCAACAACGATGATGGTTGGTGCACGGCGCGCGATTTGTTGGCGTTGGGTGTTACAGTCACGGCGTTGATCGACACGCGAACGGATGTTTCCCCTGATGTGGATTGCCCCATATTTACCGGCGCAGTGGTTGTTGGTACGGGGGGGCGATTGGGCATTGAACGCTTGTCGGTGCGAACCGCGGACGGCTCGGTTCAACAGGTTAATGCGGATTGTCTGGCCGTTTCGGGGGGCTGGAACCCATCGTTGCATTTAACGGGCCACATGGGTGGAAAACCAACATGGCGGGAGGATATAGCGGCGTTTGTACCTACACCTGAAGCCATCCCCAATTTGGTAGCTGTCGGGGCCGCAAACGGAAATTTTTCAACCCAAGGCGCTTTGAAAGAGGGCATGGCCGCCGCTAAAGCGGCCCTCAAAACTCTGCGCTTGAAACAAGTGAGACCACCTGTGCCGATCGCAGACGATGCACAAAGCGCGGTGACCCCGTATTGGCATGTGCCTAATGTTAAAGGCCGCGCGTGGCTGGACTTCCAAAATGATGTGACGGTGAAAGATATTGCTGCGGCGCACCGTGAAAACTTCCGTTCTGTCGAACATATGAAACGATATACCACGACTGGGATGGCCACCGACCAAGGCAAAATGTCCAATATGGGTGCGTTGGCGGTGATGGCTGAACTGATGGGGCAAAGCATTCCTGAAACCGGTACGACAATTTTCCGCCCACCCTATACGCCCATCCATCTTGGCGCGCTTGGCGCTGGTGGGGCGGGCAAGGGATTTGCCCCCGAACGTTTCACAACCAGCCATGATTGGTCGATTACGCGCGGTGCTGAAATGATCGAGGTTGGTCTATGGCACCGTGCCGCGTGGTTCCCTCAAGACGGCGAAAACCATTGGCGGCAATCCTGTGATCGCGAGGTTAATATGGTGCGCGAGGCTGTAGGAATTTGTGACGTCAGCACGTTGGGTAAAATTGATATTCAAGGCCCGGATGCTGGCGTGTTTTTGGACCGCATTTATACCAACATGTTTTCTACCCTAAAAGTCGGGAAGGTCCGGTATGGCCTGATGCTGCGCGAAGACGGGATGGTTATGGATGACGGAACTGCCGCCCGTATCGGCGTCAACCATTTCGTTATGACCACTACGACGGGGGCAGCTGGTCCGGTGATGTCTCACCTCGAATTTTGCGCGCAATGCCTGTGGCCCGAGCTGGACGTGAAAATGATTTCCGTCACGGAACAATGGGCGCAAATCGCTGTCGCCGGTCCTAAATCGCGCGAACTGCTGGCTGAGTTGGTTGAGGATACCTCTGACAAAACATTTCCGTTCATGGGGTGTGGTGAAATCACTATCGGGGGCGTGCAGGGCCGCCTGTTCCGCATCTCGTTTTCCGGCGAGCTGGCATATGAAATTGCTGTCCCCGCTAGGTACGGCGAGGGCTTGATGGTTGAACTGGTCAAGCGTGCCGAAGCGATGGGCGGCGGAGCCTACGGGATGGAGGCGCTGAACGTTTTGCGGATCGAAAAAGGGTTCCTGACTCACGCCGAAATGGATGGGCGCGTCACGGCGGCTGATCTGGGGATGTCTGGCATGATGTCCGATAAGAAGGATTTCATCGGTAAAGTTTCCAGCCAACGCGACGGTTTGTGCGACCCTGATCGTGAACAACTGGTCGGGATCAAACCTGTTGGGCCAGTGCGTCAACTTTTGGGTGGGTCCATTATGGTTAATGTCGATGCAGAACCAATCCGCGAGAATATGCAAGGTCATGTGACCTCGGTTTGCTATTCCCCAACGCTGCAAGGGATGATCGGGCTGGCCTTCGTTAAAGGTGGGCATGCGCGGACAGGCGAAACCATTCGGTCGGTCGATTTGCTGCGAAATGTCGATACGCTATGCGAGATAGTCTCGCCACAATTCTATGATCCAAAAGGGGAGAAGTTGCGTGGCTGATTTCAAACTACACCCAAGTGATGCCCTGATAGGCCAACCCATCGCGATTGGCGCATCTGTTTTGGCCTGCGAGCAACCCGCGAGTATTCTGTCAGTGGCTCCCTTCAAAGGGCAGGGGGTGGCGGTTAACGCTGCGTTAAAGGCGGTGCTGAAACTTGCGCTACCTAGCGTTGGGAAAGTCACATCCAAGAAACGCATGCGCGTAATGTGGGCGGGGCAGGGGCAATGGTTTGTTGTTGGGGATATAGGTCTGGAAATTATGACCGAGGCTCTTGATGCCAAGGCCGCCGTCACCGATCAAAGCGATGGTTGGGTCGTCTTGACGCTTASTGGCGATGAYGCACCCGAAGTYATGACSCGYCTTTGTGCGCTGGATATGGATGCGCTGGAACAAGGGCAAACGGCACGCGCTGAATTCGCGCATATGATGTCRTGCATCACGCCAATTTYRGATGGGTTCGAGATTATGATCATGCGCTCGTTTGCGAAAACGGCCATCCATCACACAACCGAAGCCATGCGCAAACTTGCAGCACTCCGCGCRTTGTGATTATTCCGGCGTTACGTCTTTACCGCTGGCGCGTYTGGTTATTTCGACGRMKGAYTTACAGYCCGACATGCAGGCRTYMGTAAAGAACGGGTAYTCTRTATYTRGYCGRTCATCGGGATWGAACCCKCCYTCRTTTCCAAGWGGKWKATCAAGAAAGTTGGCTTTGGAAAGCTCGAACGCTTCGTCGTCTACRATGTCGTTSAGGTACATGATGTAGGCGGTCAGGGCATAAACCTCGTCAGCACTTAAGGATTGCGCATCGCCAAAGGGCATTGCGCGGTGAATGTAATCCCACACGGTTGAGAGGTAAGGCCAGAAGGATCCCACGGTTTTTAGCGGTCGGTCACTGGTCAATGTGTCAACGCCACCTGCAAGCACGGGCCAACGGCCCACGCCTTCGCCAAAATCACCATGGCAGGCCGCGCATTTTTCCTCGAATATCCCTTCGCCGTTTGCCACAGTTCCGGAACCCTCGGGTAACCCGAGGCCATCAGGGCGGATGTCGATGTCCCATGCGGCGACCTCTTCAGGTGTGGCGGAGCGTCCAACTTCACCCGCGATTGCGGGGGCAGAAATGAATATGAGTATTAACGCGGCGTTAAGAAATTTCGACATTTTCCACCACCCCGTCACTTTCCACAGACCAAGTCTGGATACCGTTGTTATGATAGTTTGAAACTTCGCCCCGAATACTTCGCAGCGCGTCTTTCGTCGGCTGAACATACCCCGTTGTGTCATGGGCGCGCGATTGCAACAGCAGCGGCTTACCATCCCAATCAAATTCGAAATAGAAACGATGCAAGGATTTATCGAGGCTTGGCCCATCGACCCGCGCAGCGTGCCAATTCACGCCGCCGTCAATCGTCACATCGACACGCGGAATGACCCCTTGACCGGACCACGCCAGCCCCGTGATTATGGTCGGCCCCTTACCATGCAAGATCGGCGCTTGGGGGGAGGGTTCGGTGATTACCGATTTTGCGTCCATCATCCAAGTAAAGCGCCGTGAATTTCCGCTGGCGAGCAAGTCGGTATACCGCGCCGTTTCCTCGCGGTGATGCCACGGTTGGTCACCAACCTCCAACCTGCGAAGCCATTTGATCCACATGTTGCCTTCCCAGCCCGGAACAACCAGACGGACGGGGTAACCTTGTTCGGCACGCAACGCCTCGCCGTTCATTTTGAAGGCGATCATGCAATCATCCAGTGCCTTTTCCAGCGGGATTGAGCGGCTAAGGCCTGCCGCATCAGCGCCTTCTGCCAACACCCATTTTCCAGCGGTTTTCACACCGGCTGCGGCCAAAACATCCCGCAGCATTACGCCAGTATACATGACGTTGTGAATCATCCCGTGCGTGAACTGCACACCGTTTAGCTGCGGCCCTCGCCACTCCATGCCGGAATTCGCGGTGCATTCAAGAAAATACACCTTGTTGTGGCGAGGAAAACGCATCAGGTCTTGCAGGGTGAAAACCATAGGTTGGTCCACCAAACCATTAATCATAAGACGGTAATCAGCAGGATTGATTTCAGCAACGCCACTATGATGGCGCTCGAACGCTAGACCGTTGGGCGTGATTATTCCGTCAAGTTGATGCAGCGGCGTGAAGTTGATCGAGGACGTGTCCTCTGCCGTCAACCAAGGCACACTTTTACGCAAAACATGCGCTTCATGCGGGGAAGGCAGGCCATAACCGCGCTCGTCCACCCCTTTACCCAATTCTTGCGCCCAAGGTTGCACCTCGGTGATGATCGGGTCACTTGCCCCCGCGCGCGCACCGCTGGCCGCCACGCTGGCAGCAAGGCTTGTTGCCAGAAATTTGCGGCGCGAAGGGCCGAATTTATTGCTCATCTAACCCTCCGCATCCAATTATGCTCCGCTTACTTTGACCGATTGGTTCGGATCTACCGTAACGGTTCCCTTGCGTTTGATGTAGCTTTCCATCACATCCCAGATCGCAGGCCCTTCGGTACCTTCGTTCACGGATGCCCAGCCAGCGACAACGTAAGTTTTTGACGGTTCGACTTGCTCGCCTGTGTTGAGCATGGTCATATTTGTAATCCGATCGCCTTGCTTTTTTGTAACGTCGATGGAATAGCCCATGCCGCCCACGCGCACCATATCTCCGCCTTGTTGGTAATATGGGTCGGGATTGAATAGGTTATCTGCGACATCCTCCATGATCGTGTGAATAAGCTCGCCGGTCATTTCGGTGCGGTATGCCGCTGGATAGCTCATGCCTGTCGCATTAAAAATATCCTCGCGGGTGATGTCATTACCTGGCAGCAAGGATGGCCCCCAACGGAAACCGGGGGACAGTGCAATGTCCGCTTCGCGCTCTTCAATCAGGGCGTTACAAATCAGATCATCCCATGTGCCGTTGAAATTACCACGGCGATAAAGAAGGCTGTCGGTCTTGCCTATTACTTCGCTTAGCTGGTCCTCAAAGGGGGCGCGCTGTGCGTCGATCAGCTTAGCAATCATCGGATCGGCTTGAATAACATCGGAGAAGATCGGGATAAGTTTGTGGTTGAAACCTTTGACCTCGCCGTCGCGTACATCCAAATCAAGACGGGTTACGAACTTACCGTTCGAACCCGACGCTATTAGCATGGTGTTATTGACCAAGACGGGTTCAGGTAGCGCGTCGTGTGTGTGTCCCGTCAGGATCACGTCGATCCCGTCAACGCGGCCAGCAAGTTTTCGGTCAACATCAAAACCATTGTGCGATAGTAGAACCACCAACTCGGCGCCCAGACCGCGCACTTCGGTCACCAGTTCGGCCATGTTGTCTTCGCGCACACCAAAACTGAGGCCCGGGAACATCCAGCCCGGATTGGCAATGGGCATATAGGGGAAGGCTTGACCGATAACTGCGATTTTGACGCCGCCCCGTTCAAATATTTTGTAAGGCTCGTAGGCGCGTTCATCCCATTCGGTATCGAAAATATTGGCTCCAAGGAACGGGAAATTCAGATCGTTGTCGACAATTTCTGTGACCCGATCAATGCCCAGTGTGAACTCCCAGTGCGAGGTCATCGCATCAGGTTTAAGCGCGTTCATCACGTTAACCATATCTTGACCATTGGTCATTTGCGCAGTGTAGGAACCTTGCCACGTGTCCCCGCCATCCAGCAACAACGCGTCAGGGCGCGCGGCGCGGATGGAGTTGATAACAGTGGCAACACGGTCAATCCCGCCCATCTTACCATAACCTTTGGCTAGTGACGTGAAGTCGTCATAGGTCAATGCATAAGCTTCGCGCGTGCCGGCCTCCATGTTGAAGAGGTTCAGGAAATCCTTGCCGGTAACATGTGGTGGCAGCCCGTCAACCGCACCCATGCCAAGATTGATCTCAGGCTCGCGGAAATAGACAGGTTTTAGCTGTGCGTGAATGTCGGTTATGTGGATCAGTGTGACATTACCGACCGTATCAAAATCGAGCAGCTGATCTTGTGTAAGCGTTTGCTGTGCGGCCAGTTTGGACCAGTTGCCAACGCCAGAAGCACCAACAATTGCAGAAGCGGCCACTGAGGCTTGAAGAAAGTCACGGCGGGAAATCATAAGTAGTCTCCAGGTTTTTGGGTAAGAATGAGTAAGCTTAATAAAAGCTGACCGACACTAACCCCGAAACGAACAGGATGTTAGGCCCCGAAATTAATCGGGGCCAGACTGGTTAGTTGCGTACCGATGGTCCTTCAACCGATAGGCCGTTTCCGCGTGAAGCTACATACAGCTCCAGTGCGTGAAATTCCGGGCCACCTGGTTTGTAGGTCTCGGCTTTGGTGTCACGAACACACCCTTTGAAACGCGCGTGAATGCCGTTAAGCTTCGCATTTTTCAAACGATACGTCGGGAAACCGTTGATCTGGCCTTGCGAAAGGTGATCAGCACGGATGCGCAGGCCTGCACTTTGCTCGTGACAAGAGGCACAGGAAAGCTCGAGAACACCAGTTCGGGTGTAATACAGTTCTTTACCTGCTTCCCAGAACGGTGCTGCCGGACCATCTATGGCTACATTCATTGGCATGCCGCGAGACTGAACGGAAATCAGAGCTGACATGTTGGTCATCGGGCCACTTGTGTAACCCCATGGCTCGACATTTTGACGCTCTGTGCGACAATTATTAATGTAGTCTTCAAGTGTCCAAAGATCAGCGGCTTCTTCGTTGTATTTTGGCATGACGGTGCGAACACCTACCATGCTGGATACATTTCCGTGACAAGTAGCGCAGGATTTTTGCTCAGGTCCCTGAACCGTATCCCACGCTTCTTGAGCGGCATCAACACCGAGCATGCCGGAGTTGTCGAAGTCATCCATTTGTAGAGCTTGCGTTTCGTCTGTACGAAAATTCCAGCCGGAAATGATTTCATCGATACCATCTATATACGACGGAGCTGCCGTACGAGTAACCATTTCGATTTCACCATTAACAACAAGCTTATCGTTGTCTTGGGCAGTGGCAATTGACGCCAACCCAAAAGCAACCGTAGCGGTTGCGGCTATTTGCACAAAGCGATGCAGGTTTGAGATTTTCATTATTTTTAGTCCTCCCCAGTTCTGCATGAATTAAGATACAGCGATTGATTTCGTGTCCGTATAAATAGAACCGTCATCGTCTAGCCACGTGAATGTAAATTCACCGGACTCAGGGACAGTAGCTTCGAACTGAAAATACGGGTTTGTTGAAATCGCGCCGTGAAGCTCAGCACTCATCACATTTTGACCATTAAAATCACATGTGAATGTGTTGATAATGGATCTCGGAATTTTATTTCCATCGCTGTCTTTGCGTTGGCCTGATTCCATTTTGTGACTGATCAGCGTCTTGATGGTGATTACATCACCAGCTGCAGCTGTCTTTGGAACTTTAACGCGGGGTTTTACACCTACTGCCATTGTTTATTCTCCTAATGCTTAGCCGCCGCAGCCGCCGATTGTAACTTTTACGGTGCTTACTGCTCGAGCAAAGCTGCCGTCAGCCATTTTTGCGATAGCAATTACGTCCTGCGTACCGGCAAGGCGGATACGTGTGGATGCAAATTGCGAGCCGGAAAGTGGGCCGAAGTTAAATGCGCAAACATCCGGGTTAGGGTTGCCAGCTGCGATGATGATGATTGATACTGCGCCCGGTGCTGAAACAGAAACTGGAACAGTATTTCCGTTTTCCGCGATTTCCGGTGCCGTTAGCTCAATGCCACCTTCAGATGTTGCTGCGCCGCCTGTAAAGGCAGCTTCCGCATCATCCGAGAGTGCGGCAAATGCCTGGATCGGTAGTAGAACGGCTGTCGCAGCTCCTGCACCAATGACCAAAGCGTCACGTCTCGTAAAATTCATTATTGTCTCCCTAGATTTGCCTAGTTGACCCGAATACGGGTTCTTATTCTTTGATTGTCATCAAAAACGCGACTACATCTTCGATTTGCTGAGCCGTCAGAATGGATGGTGGGTTTGGTACAGCCTTGCCCTTGAAATCACCCGGACGAATGAAGCCAGTTGTCTTGTACATTGCAGGCATAAGGCTTTCGTCAAAAGTCATTTTTGCATTCGCAACGATGCCGCGAAGTTCTTCTTCATTCCAACGATCACCAACACCATCAAGAGGTGGGCCGATTTCACCATGGAAAGCTGCGTAGTCCAGCACGCTTACCTGATGGCAGGCAATACAGTTGCCAAGTGATTTGGTAACCATAACCTTTTCGCCATTGGCTGCATCACCAGCAACGCCCGTAAGCGAAGCCGCTACACCACCGTAATCGTCAAATGCAACGTCGCCTGGGGCGACGATATCGGCTGACGCCATAGCGGCAAATGCGGCTGTGGCTCCAATTATAAGAAACGCTGTGCGCTTCATGCAGTATCCTCCCTTTGATTACCTTGTCATTTTGATTCTAGACTTCGGTCATTAAAAGATAGCCGCCAGCCGATCGTTACGCAACAATAAATTCAAATAAGTGAATATTAGTTGATTATATTTTTCTAATATAAGCAGGTACTTATATGAAATTACCCCCTAGTTTTCATCACGTTCAGCGATAATTCTGGCAACATATTTCTGAAAATGCTCATCGCCTTCATTTCCCTTTTCAAGGATGTATTGGAACATACTAAGCGTCGTAAACTTTCCAAACGCGCCCGGCATGGTCATCACGGCTGCCTGACTTGCGTTCGTGCCTTCGGGTGGAAGTTTGTCATCAAAAAACATCATTGTCGGGGTGAAAACAATGTTCCATTTGGATATCATATCTTTTTCCGACAATGTCTCGCCATCAAAATCTGTGATCTCGACATCACCAAACATATTCATCTGCACGACGAAGTAGTTGTCTTCGATCATCGCCTTGATTTCGGGGTCAGGGAATACTTGTTCGTGCATCTTGGTGCAATAGATGCACCCGCGTTGCTCGATGATAATCATAAAACGTTTACCCTCGGCATTCGCTTCTTCCAGATCCTCGGCCATGTCGCGGAAAGTGTCGCGCATCCAGTGGGTTTTGTGCAGGCCATCATCCCCGACATAGTAGTCTTCATCCGCCAAGGCAGGCGTTACAGCAAGGGCGCATAGAATTACGAGTTTCTTAAGCATGACGATACCTTTTTTGGATTAACCATAGATGAACAGGGAAGGGAACTTTTCGAGCATGAACTGCGCGATATATGAAACGCCGCCGGTCACGATCAGAATTGCGAATAAGATAAGGAAGGCCCCCATCACTTTTTCGATGTGCCCCATGTACTTGCGATTACGTTGTACCCAGCGCAGGAATGGGCCAGAGAACACCGCTGCCAGAACGAACGGTACGGTCATGAATACGCCATATACGAATAACAACCCCGCGCCATGCGTTAGGCTACCGCTTTGCGATGCCATATACAGGATCGCTGCCAACGCAGGGCCAACACAAGGTGTCCAACCGAACCCGAAGGCCAGTCCGATCAGATAAGACCCTACATAACTGGCGGGCTTAATGCCCGAAGAATCAATGCGGGCTTCGCGATAAAGAAACGAGATTTTGAAGATTCCAAGAAAGTGCAAGCCAAAGGCGAACAAGATCGCACCAGCCACCCAGGTCAGCTCATCCTGATAACTTCTAAATGCGCTGCCCAAGGAAGTTGCGATTAATCCAAGCAGAACGAAGATTGTAACCACACCTGCAGCGAAGAGTACCGACGATAAAATAAGGCGGCGTTTGGCCCCCGCGGCGATTTCCTGTTCCTCGTTCAACTCTTGAATTGAAAGGCCTGCCATATAGCACAAATAGAACGGTACAATCGGCAATATGCACGGTGAAAGGAATGAAAGAAGGCCCGCAATTGCGGCCCCCATGTAACTAACGTCAAACTCCATCCCTTGTTTTCCTTGCTTTTATGGTACTATTTTCAATAATCATATTGCTATATAAAGATGTGTAAAGACAATTTTCTACGAGGATCAAGATGCGCAACTTAAAAGTGATTATATTATTACTTATCACCACACTTGCTTTACCTGCCTTTGCCGAGGTTCGCTTGGTGATGGTCGAGGAGGAGGGCTGCCCATGGTGCGCGCGTTGGAATGCCGAGGTTGGTGATGTATACGCAAACACCCAAGAAGGTCAGATAGCCCCGCTTTTGCGCCATGATATTCGCTTGCCCGCACCGGAGGGCGTTACCTTTTCAAGTCCGCCACAATATACGCCGACGTTTATATTACTTGTCGACGGCATAGAGGTTAATCGTATAGAAGGTTACCCAGGGGAGGCGTTCTTTTGGGGACTCCTTGGTCTGATGTTGGCAGATTTGCCTGAATCCACGGGGGGGGCCTCGGGGTCATAATAAAAAGGAGTGGGCGATGCCACTGCCCAAAATAACACCGGATATGACCGACGAAGCCATTGATGAAGTGCTGAAAAGCGCCAAGTCGGCGACTGATTTCATGAAGGCTTTGGCTCACGAAGGTCGATTGATGATTTTGTGTCATCTGGTGACGGGTGAGAAATCCGTGACGGAACTTGAAAACCTGCTTTCCTCACGTCAAGCCGCCGTTAGCCAACAATTGGCCCGCCTTCGGCTTGAGGGTCTGGTGAATTCGCGCCGTGACGGAAAAACCATCTATTATTCCCTTGGCGACCGCAAAGCCGCCCAAATGATCGAATTGGTCTATGACATGTTTTGTACGTTCGATCCGGATCAGGAAAACGTCAGCTAATGGAGTTTATGGGCGATAACCACTGGGCCGCCCTCGCAGGTTTGTTTGCAGGCGGCGCGCTGGGGTTATCCTCGTCCATTGGTCGTTTCTGCACTTTGGGCGCAATCGAAGATGCCCTTTACGGTGACGACTATTCCAGATTACGGATGTGGGCATTGGCCCTCGCCGTCGGAATCGCCAGCATGTTCACGCTGGAGGCTTTCGGCGCGGTCGATTTTTCCCACACAATATACTATTCCTTAAAATGGAACCCGATTGCCAGCATTGTTGGCGGGTTGATGTTCGGTTGGGGTATGGCTTTGGCCGGAAACTGCGGGTTTGGTGCGCTGTCACGGATGGCAGGCGGGGATTTACGCAGTTTTGTCGTGGCTGTCATCATGGCAATCTCGGCTTACATGGCCATCGGCGGCCCGACAGCCGTGGTTCGCGATTGGCTGTTCCCACAAGAACTTTATGAAGGGAACCCTCAAGGCATAGCCCACATGGTTGGCCGTTGGTTTGACGCGGGCCCGTTGGTTCCAGCCCTGATATTCGCCGCCACCTGTGCAGTATGGGCATTTTCAGGCAAAAAATTCCGAACCTCGCGCACGCATATCATCTGGTCTGTTGTTGTGGGCTTTGCCGTAGCCTTCGGCTTTTGGGCCACAAACTGGATTGGCGTTAATGGTTTTGACGAAATCACTGTTGAGTCCGTCTCCTATTCCGCACCGTTGGGCGAAACGCTTGTCTACTTAATGACATGGTCCGGTGCGACGATGAACTTCGGCATCGGCTCCGTCACAGGCGTTCTGGTTGGCTCTTTCATTGGCACACGGATCAAAGGGCGTTTCCGCTGGGAAGCCTGCGATGACCCACGCGAACTGGGGCGCTCCGTTTTTGGGGCGTTCATTATGGGAACGGGTGGCGTTATCGCGTTGGGCTGTTCTATCGGGCAGGGGCTGTCGGGTTTCTCGGTGCTGGCCTACAGCGCGCCTGTCGTGCTTGGCTCGATATTTATCGGTGCAAATCTGGGGTTGCGCTACCTGATTCACGGGTTCCACAAAGTCTGAATTCCAGATGCGACTATTTTAGTCAGGCACTTTTCTCAAAAATTGCAACGCGGGCTTTGAATTTTGCACCGTTAGCGGCTAGATATAACCCATCTGACCCTTCCTCCCATCAGGACTAAGGAATAACACTATGAAAATCGGAGCTCCCAAAGAGATCTTCGAGGGCGAAAATCGGGTTGCCCTTACCCCGCAATCAGCGCTTCAGCTTCAAAAGCTGGGCTATGAATGCGTTATCGAAACCGGAGCAGGCGCCGCCGCGCGTTTCTCTGATCAGGACTATAAAGACGCCGGCGTTACGGTTGTGAAAACCGGCGCGGCCCTCTGGAAAGCCTGCGATTTCATAATCAAAGTGCGCGCCCCTGAAGAGGTCGAGGTCAAGCGTTTTCGTGAAGGCCAAACGCTGATTTCTTTCATTTGGCCGGCGCAAAGCGAAGACCTGCTGGAAAAACTGCGCGCAAAAGGCGTAACGGCAATTGCGATGGATATGGTTCCACGTATCTCCCGCGCCCAGAAAATGGATGCTCTGTCCTCCATGGCGAACATCGGTGGCTACCGCGCCGTGATCGAGGCCTCGAACAACTTTGGCCGTTTCTTTACCGGCCAGATCACGGCGGCGGGTAAGGTTCCCCCTGCAACTGTTCTGGTGATCGGCGCTGGTGTTGCTGGTTTGGCTGCCATCGGTGCGGCCCAGTCCATGGGCGCGATTGTTCGTGCTTTCGATGTACGCCCAGAAGTGGCTGAACAAATCGAATCTATGGGCGGCGAATTTCTGTTCCTCGACTTTGATGACAATCAAGATGGTGCTGCAACAGGTGGCTACGCCGCCGTTTCTTCACCAGAGTTCCGCGAAAAGCAGCTTGAATTGTTCCGCGCACAAGCATCCGAGGTGGACATCGTAATCACCACCGCCCTGATCCCGGGCCGTGATGCACCAAAGTTGTGGTTGGAAGACATGGTTATGTCCATGAAAGCCGGATCGGTCATCGTTGACCTTGCGGCTGAACGTGGCGGTAACTGTGATCTGACAGTTCCTGACGAAAAGATCGAAACCAAAAACGGAGTGACCATCATCGGCTACACCGATCTGCCAAGCCGCATGGCCACGCAATCCTCCACCCTCTATTCCACCAACATCCGTCATATGATGGACGACCTGACACCAGAAAACGACGGCGTTCCGGTTCACAACATGGAAGACGACGTGATCCGCAGCGCAACCGTTACACATGGTGGCGAAATTACCTTCCCGCCACCACCACTCAARGTWCAGGCGATTGCGGCGGCKAAACCAAARGCRCCTGAAAAGACCCCYGAAGAGATCAAAGCCGAAGAAATTGCMGCAACTAAAGCCGCAGGCCTGAAACAGACCGGCATGTTGGTTATCGGTGGCTTGCTGATGTTGCTGATCGGGGCCTATGCGCCTGCCAGCTTCATGCAGCACTTCATCGTGTTTGTGCTGTCGATCTTCATCGGTTTTCAGGTCATCTGGAATGTCAGCCACGCGCTGCACACACCGCTTATGGCGATCACCAACGCGATTTCATCGGTGGTGATCCTCGGCGCACTACTACAAATCAGCGCTGGCGGAGGGTTCCTTGTCGGGCTTCTCGCCTCAATTTCCGTTCTTATAGCATCGATCAACATCGTGGGTGGCTTCGTCGTTACCCGCCGCATGTTGGCTATGTTCCAGAAAAGCTAAGGGAGGCTGATTATGAGTATTGGTCTAGTAACTGCTGGATATATCGCAGCTTCCGTTTTGTTCATTCTGGCCCTTGGCGGGCTGTCTGACCAAGAAAAAGCAAAACGCGCCGTGTGGTACGGCATCATCGGTATGGCAATCGCCGTTATCGTAACGGTGTTTGGCCCCGGCGTTCAATCCATCTGGCTGCTGTCGATTATGATCGCTATCGGCGCTGTCATCGGTACGGTCGTGGCACAACGGGTCGAAATGGTTGGCATGCCACAACTGGTCGCCGCATTGCACAGCTTTGTCGGTCTGGCGGCGGTGTTCATCGGTATCAACTCGATACTACACGCACCTGTTGGCTTGACCCACGCCGAAGAGGTTATCCACGAGGTCGAGGTCTTTCTCGGCGTATTCATCGGCGCGATCACCTTCACAGGTTCCATCATCGCTTATGGCAAATTGGCGGGTAAGATCGACGGCAAAGCCCTGATCCTGCCCGGTCGCCACCTAATGAACATCGCGGGTTTGACCCTGTCAGTAATCCTGATGCTGATGTTCCTGAACGGTGCTGGCATCTGGACGCTGCTACTGATGATGATCGTAGCCTTCGCAATCGGCGGGCATCTGGTGATGGCCATTGGCGGCGCGGATATGCCCGTCGTGGTCTCCATGCTGAACAGCTATTCCGGCTGGGCAGCGGCAGCGACRGGCTTCATGCTTGGYAACGACCTKCTGATCGTGGTCGGYGCGCTTGTTGGTTCGTCTGGTGCAATCCTTTCCTACATCATGTGCGTGGCGATGAACCGTAAGTTCCTCGCCGTGATCYTKGGTGGTTTYGGYGGCCCATCCGGCCCCGCGATGGAGATTGAAGGCGAGCAGATCGCMATYGAYGCCGACGGYGTCGCTGCGGCCYTGCAAGAAGCTGACAGYRTYATCATCGTGCCCGGTTACGGTATGGCTGTGGCGCAAGCTCAGCATCCGATCTCTGAATTGGTCAAACGTCTACGCGCCAAAGGCAARACYGTGCGKTTYGGCATCCACCCCGTAGCGGGCCGCCTTCCAGGCCACATGAATGTGCTGCTGGCCGAAGCCAAAGTTCCCTACGACATCGTGATGGAGATGGACGAAATCAACCACGATTTCCCCGAAACCGACGTGGTGATCGTGGTTGGCTCCAACGACATCGTAAACCCTGCAGCGCAAGAAGACCCGAACTCCCCAATCGCGGGGATGCCGGTTCTGGAAGTCTGGAAAGCGAAACATGTGTTCGTATCCAAACGCGGGCAGGGTACCGGCTATTCCGGTATAGAGAACCCGCTGTTCTTCAAGGAAAATACACGCATGTTCTACGGCGATGCCAAAGCCTCGGTTGATAATCTGCTGAAGCTGATCGACTAACAAACAGACACGAAAAAGGGCCGGAGATGAYCCGGGGGGATAGTGATATCCGCCAATAAATACATTGGACCACAAAATGAGGCCCGCACTTTCCAGTGTGGGCCTTAGTCTTTCTTATAACCGATCTATTTCAGTATGCCAAAAGTAAGCACCTAGTCGCGATTCCTTAGAAGTCCGCTTCGAGCCTATTCTGTTGAAAAACTCCACTTGATTTGGGTGCGTTTGGCTGATTCAATCTCCTTATTGATATAGGAGATTGCTACGATGTTGGGACCGAAGCAAGAAGCGTAAGGCGCATTGTTTTATGATTTTGCGACTGAGGATCATGTACCAAACGATCACGTCTTGCGAGCAATTGACAGCGTAATTGATTTGTCTGGTGTTAGCCAACATCTGTCTGAGTTTTATAGCATGACTAATTGCTACGGTAACGCGGTCGTCGAAGCGTTCTTCAAAACCATCACTTACGATGATTGCTTCGCATTCACCTATCGTGCAGCGCAAGGCCGAACTGATCTGGCGGCACCCGTGGCACACCCGCCGTGCTGCTGAATTGGCGATATTCGAAGATATCAACGGTTTCTATAATCCGCGCCGTAAACACTCGGCATTAGGCTGGAAAAGCCCCTTGGCTTTTGAAAGGATAGCCGCTTAAATGAGTTCATGGAGCGGCACTAAAGCGCGACAGGTCCAGATTAACTTCCGCCACTACTTAACATCCAATTTTTTAGTTATGCCCATAAGAAAGTCTAAGGCCTGCACGTTAAGATGCAGGCCTCATTTTGTGGACCAATGTATTTATTGGTGGATATCACTATCCCCCCCCCGGAGATGATCCGGCCCTTTTTACATCGTGCTTAAGTAATTATGGACGAATAATCGTCCATCCTTCTTCATTCAGTTTCATCAATTCCACCACACCTGCATGCACCACTTCAGCATATTCGCTGATCGGCGGAGGTGTCCCTTCCTTTCTTGTCATGCCCGCGATGGTGTTGCCACATGCCGCGAAAGTTACGTTCGGCATGCTTTGACCAAAGCTGGTGATGCGTTCTAGAACGGGGGATGTGTCCGTCCGAAACATGTGTAGCCCTGCGTTAAAGGCCACAATTCGGATTTCGACTTCCTCGCCAATGCCCTCGTAATACTTGGTAACGTTGGCCGCAACATTCAGTACCGTTGTCATCTTCTGTGGATTGTTGTCACTAATTTGCAGCGCCAGATAGTGAACGCCATCTTCTTGTGCCTTCACTGGCGTCACGGCCACCAACATCATTGTCAGTACGGCTGCGACGGTTTTTATCATATTTTTCATTGTTTTCTCCCTCGTTAGAATTTCATGCTAACAACGGAGTATATATATGTGAAGTTTTTTATTTCACACAATAAAAGCGTTAAATATGAGGGCGCGTTATAAATCACTAAAGTACTAGGTAATATTGAACCTATTTTGCGGTGAGAAAATTGCACTAGGCGGGGCAATGTGATGCATAGCTGCTATTCCGGCGGTAAAATTGCCAGTTTATACAGATGCCAAGTCGAGTGACCAAGCACGGGTAGCACAACAATTAGCCCGACAAACATCGGGATCATCGCAAGCATCAACAAAACCCCAACGATCAACCCCCAAGTCAGCATTACCGCCAAATTGTTCAGCACCAGGCTGACACTTGTGATCATGGAGGTCACCACATCGATCTCTCGATCCACAAGTAACGGGATGCCGACAACCGTGATAGAGAACAGCACGAAAGACAGCCCGCCTCCAACCACAGTGCCCATAAGTAGCATCGTGATACCTTCTTTTGTCAGTAATATATCGGTGGAGGTCATGACGTTGGTTAAAGGTTTAAGACCAAAAGACAGTGCAAAAACCAGATGCGCCATGTAGACCCAGATCAGGAATATGAACAGCACTACAAAAGCGATCGAAGGGATTTGCCTTTTGCGTTCCGCATAAATCGCCTGCAATACCGACAGCCAGCTTACGGTTTCACCACGCTCAATCAGGCGGCTGACCTCGTACATGCCCACGGCGACAAACGGGCCGATCAGGGGGAACCCTGCGGCCAACGGTACAATCGATATATCAGATTGCCACACCACGAATTGCAAATACAGAACGACTCCGAGCGCGGCAAAAATTGCCCCAAATACAATTCCGTAAACTGGCGCTTTGCGAAAGTCGGACAATCCTTTTCCGAAGGCAACCTTTAGATCCGAAAAGTCCAGTTCTGCTATTTCCGGCATAGGTTTTGTGTCTGTTGTGTCTGTCATTTTTTGTCCCCTTTTGATATTTTATTCAAATCATGCGACATAGTGACACCCTAATCAAGGAAAACCCGAAGGATTCCCGAAACTTGTTTTACAAATCACCTTGTTGATTGACAGATGGGGGAATCACAAACTACACTTTAGTCGTGTGAAAAGAGGTTGCGCAAAGTAGCGCTTAAGGGAGAATTGTAATCAGAGTCCGTATCCGAACACTACTATTGTCTATTGTTTTTATGTCCACATTGGGTGTTCCAGCCCAGGCACAAGTGGATATTGAAGATGGCGCGAAGATGTTTCGGCGCTGTTTTTCCTGCCATATGGTTGGCGAGGGTGCATTCAACCGCACCGGCCCACACCTAGATGATCTGTTCGGTCGCGTTGCTGGTTCAATTGAAGGTTTCAGTTATTCCCAGGACATGTTGCGCGCAGGCGCGGGGGGACTGGTTTGGGATGTCGATAATCTGGATGCATTCATCGAAAACCCCAAAGAGCTAATCTCGCGTACAAAAATGCGTTTCAAGGGCATCAAAGATCCCGTGGATCGGGCAAACCTGATGGCCTACTTGCGCCAGTTCTCGGATAATCCCGCGAACATCCCCGAGGCCGAGCCAACATTGCACGCCCGCGACCCCGACGTGGATCCAACCATTCTGGCAATCCAGGGCGATCCAGAATACGGCGCGTATCTGTCGGGCGAATGTGCAACGTGCCACCAGATAGACGGGGGCGAAGATGGTATTCCTTCAATTGTCGGCTGGATGGTTGAGGATTTTGTCACCGCCCTTCAAGCCTACAAATCCGAACATCGCAGCCATCCAGTGATGCAGCTTATGGCAAAGCGCTTGTCGAACGAGGAAATAGCGGCACTAGCCGCCTATTTCGAAGCACTTGAATAATCAACCAACCAAGGGAGAAGTAATATGAAATTGGATAGACGTGGATTTATTGGCGCAGGCGTGGCAACTGCCGCGACCCTAAGCGCACCGATGGTAATGGGGGCTGCACACGGCAAACCCAAAGTCGTTGTTATCGGCGGCGGGGCAGGCGGGGCAACCGCTGCGCGCTATATCGCCAAGGACAGCGCGGGATCAATTGATGTGACATTGATTGARCCAACGCGCACCTACTACACTTGCTTCTTCTCGAACCTCTACATCGGCGGTTTCCGCGATTTTGCTTCCATCGGCCACAGCTATGGCACATTGGCAGCAGAATACGGCATTAACGTTGTGCATGACTGGGCCATCGGCGTTGATCGGGATGCAAAAACGGTGACGTTGGCGGGTGGCTCCAAAGTGCCATACGACAGCTTGGTGATTTCACCGGGCATTGATTTTATTGAAGGGTCCGTTCCGGGCTGGGATATCAGCTCGCAAAACGCGATGCCCCACGCCTATAAGGCTGGTTCGCAAACGCAATTGCTAAAAGCGCAAGTGGAATCCATGTCCGCTGGTGGCACCTTCGCAATGGTTGCCCCACCCAACCCTTATCGTTGCCCGCCTGGCCCATACGAGCGTGTCTCGATGGTTGCGCACCTGATGAAACAGATCAACCCGACCGGCAAAATCCTGATCCTTGATCCCAAGCCAAAATTCTCTAAACAAGGCTTGTTTGAAGAAGGTTGGAGCAAGCACTACGACGGTATGATTGAGCAGATCGGACCTGATTTTGGCGGCGCCAACATCGAGGTGCGCCCCGGTTCCATGGAAGTCATCATCGACGGCGAGGTCGAAAAAGTTGACGTTTGCAATGTTATACCGGCCCAGAAAGCTGGTCGCATCGCTGAAATTGCAGGCGTAACCGAAGGCAACTGGGCGCCTGTCCACGCGGCTGATATGCGTTCGAAACTGGATGACAACATCTATGTGCTTGGCGATTCAAGCTCGCAGGGTGACATGCCAAAATCCGGTTTCTCGGCCAACAGTCAAGCCAAGGTTTGTGCGATGGCCATTCGCGGTAAGTTGACCGGAAGCTCGGTCTTTCCGGCGCGTTTCTCCAACACGTGTTGGTCATTGATTGAAACCAACGACGGCATCAAGGTTGGCGCGTCTTACGAGGCAACGGACGCCAAAATCGCCAAAACGTCGGGGTTTGTTTCCCAGACAGGCGAAAACGATGCGTTGCGTAAACAAACCTACGAGGAATCGGTTGGTTGGTACGCAGGTATCACCGCTGACATGTTCGGCTAAGCGCTGATGAAACGAAGAAGGGGAGAGCCGCGGCCCTCCCCTTTATTTTAATTTGCTGCCGCGCGGCCACCGGATTTACCGCGATTTGGCCGCCGACGTTTTTGGTTGGTATGCCCCGCAGGATTCCCGCCACCCGGTCGCCCGCCTGGACGACCACCGCCACCACCGCCACCACGTTTTTTACCTTGCCAGCCTTGCGACTTGGCTTTCGGTTTAGGGTCAGGGCCGTCACGCTCGATCAACTTGCGTTTAAGGATTTTCTCCACGGCTGCCAGTTTCTTCAACTCGTCCGGCGCACATAGCGTGATGGAAACGCCTGACGCCCCGTTTCGCCCTGTCCGCCCGATACGGTGAACATAGTTTTCCGCCTCATCCGGCAGATCAAAGTTGATAACGTGCGTAATGCCCGGCACATCAATGCCACGTGCAACGATATCCGTCGCTACCAAAACATTAACAAAACCGTTCTTGAACTTGCCAAGCGCCTTTTGACGTGCGTTCTGGGCTTTGTTGCCGTGAATAACCTCGGCTTCAATCCCGTCTGTAATCAGGTTTTTCGCTACCTTGTCAGCACCGCGTTTGGTACGCGCAAACACGATCGTACGCTTTACTTCGGGGTCAGACAAAATTTCCAACAACCGGCCGCGCTTATAGGGGCCAGTAATCAGCTCGGCACGTTGCTCCACCTTAGGAGCGGCAGAAACCAGTGGCGTTACTTCGACTTTAACCGGATTATTCAGAAAGCTTTCAGCCAACCCGCGCACTTCTTTGGGCATAGTGGCCGAGAACAACGCCGATTGGCGGCGTGGGTGCAAGCGGCTCAAAATACGTTTCACGGGCTGTACGAACCCCATGTCCAGCATACGGTCGGCTTCGTCCAAAACCACAAACCGCACTTCATCAAGGCGGATTTTCTTGTCGTTCATCAAATCTTCAAGCCGCCCCGGTGTGGCAATAACCACATCAACTCCACGGGCGATTTTCTTGATCTGGCCGGCGCGCGAAACGCCGCCAAGCACCAGACAAGTTGTCAGACCAGCACCGCCGGAAAACTGTTTGAAGTTATCTTCAATCTGCACCGCCAGTTCGCGAGTGGGAGCCAGCACCAATGCGCGGCAGCTTTTAGGGGCAGGGCGGCCTTGCATGTTCATAATATGGTGCAAAATCGGCAGGCCAAACGCGGCGGTTTTACCCGTTCCGGTTTGCGCCACACCCAGAATATCACGACCATCAAGCTGTGCTTTGATGGATTGTTGTTGGATTGGTGTCGGTGTTGTGAAACCCGAACGCTCCAGCGCGTTCAATAGGCTTTGGTCCAGGCCGAAGCTCTGGAAAGTATTGTCAGTCAAAATGTATCCCTCGGGGCTGTGTCAATGCCTCAAGATGCTGATTGCTTCGGGGGGACTGACGTGAAGATGTGCATATGAGGGGTCGGGGCAGATAAATCAACCCCCTTACTGCCGCCGCGTTGGGTGATCATCCCCCAACAAGCGCTGGATATACCTTTCGCGGTCTTTTTGCGACATCTTTTCGATTTGTTCAATAACAGATTCATGACCTGCCGCCGTCAGCTTGGAAAGCATAGCCCGTTGATCTGCAAAAACTGCATTTACCGCATCAATATCAAAGGGTTCAGCCCGCAACGCTACGATGAAACGGTCGCGTAAACTACGCAACTCCTCGCGATCCGGGCGAAGATCACCGCGGCGATTTCGCAGTTCTTCGCGCAGCTCGCGTTGATGGGCAGGGGGCATCGCGCGCGCCAACATCGCAACACCTTCGGGTGCTTCAACTTTATTATGTCGAATTTCAGGTGCGCGCAAAGCGGCCCCGCCGATCACGCCGGCAATCCCCAAATTGACGGCTACCGATACGATCAGGGCAATCTTGACCCAACGCGGAGTACCCTTGGGTTGGGTCGTAGTTTGTTCACGCATCTTTACCCCTCCGCCAGAAAATCGGTGAAACTTGTGATGTCACCATAGGCAAAATCATCCAACGGGTCGCCGCTGATGCTTGTAACTATATCACCAACTCCGGGAATAGATTGCAAGGCATCCGTGCCGGCATAGCCAACAGTCACGCCCAAAGCGGCACAAATACCGACGGCTGCCATGCCCTGAACACCCCCCATTGGCTCCATCAGCCGCGCCAACCAGCCCTTACGCCTTACAGGCGCGCGCATCGCCGCAACTTGCCGCGACGCAGCAACATCCCCTGCATCCGCAAGGATACCCGTCATCAGCGCCTCGCTTAATTCTGGCACAGGTTCACGCGCATCCTTGAAGAAAGCATCCAGATTGATCTGGTGGTTGTCCGAATCCGTCATGAAACTCTCCTTTCCTTTAATCCATCGCCAGCCCGAGGGCCGACCGGTTACTTGATAAATCCGCCGCCAACGCACGGCGCGCGCGTGACAACAGGCTCTCGACCGCTTCAACGCTGGTTTCCAGCACCTCTGCGATCTCGGGGTTTGATTGTTCCTCGAAATGGCGCAACGTCAGGGCCAGCTTTTGGCGGGCCGGTAAGCGGTCCATGGCTTGACGCAACGCGCGCCCTCGATCAGCTGCTATCATTTTGTCCTCGACATTAGGTGTCTCATCAGCCACCTCCGGCGCTTCATCCAAACCAACGCCCCGTTTTTTGCGTAATCGATCTGTGCAAAGGTTGGACCCGACGCGGTACAGCCACGTTGAAACCTTAGCCTCGCCCGCGCGCCAATCCGGCGCTATTTTCCACAATCGTAACATGGCTTCTTGGGTTACATCCTCTGCCTCGACCGGATCCTTCAACAACCGCCGCGCCAATGCCAACACACGCGGAGCGTGGCGCAGCATCAAAGCCCGCGCCGCTGCCTGGTCGCCCTCAGCATATAACGATAGAAGGTCTTCGTCGCTGGTATCGTTTGTTACATCAAATGCCATAGTCATTTTGCATGTATAACGGGGTTCCGATCGTTGTGCATGGTGAAAGTCGCGGGCCGAACGCGTTTCCGGCCCGCAAACTGTTTAGTTGTTGCGGTTGCCCCGCTGCGCGATTGCGGCATCCCACTCTGCTTGGGTTACCTGACCATTTTTATCCGCATCAAAGCGTGCGAACATCTGGCCTGCCTTGGGTGGTCGCGCCTCTTCCATGCTCAACATTCCATCTCCATCGGTATCGGCGCGTTGCAACAAGTTCTTAACCGCCAAGTCCATGCGTTCCGCCTTTTGCACCGCCATCAGCTCAAAATTACCTTGCCCGTTTCCGCGAGCCTCGACGCGCGTCATTATCTGGGTTTTCAGTTCACTTGCATCCAGAAACCCGTCACCGTTGGTGTCTGCCGCCTCAAATTTCGCGTCACTTGTTGCATCTACCTCTGTCTGCGTGATGGCCCCATCACCGTTCGTGTCAAACATTCCGAAATCTGCCATCTGTCCACCACGTGGCTTGGCCGACGCCATGGTTGACAAGCCAAGACCACCAACTGCAATCGAGACTGCCAGCGCTGTAAGTACACCCTTTTTCATTTCTGCTCTCCTTGCATTTCCACATCGGCCAGCATTGTTGCGGCCTACATATATAAAACGCGGCAGTGCCGGTTTTCCGTCGGAATTTCTTTTTGCGACATCCCGACGCAAGGCAGCATGTCCTACTGCCAAACCGGTGCAAAGCACGTAGATAGATTGGCATGACCAACGAAGTACATAATTTTTACATTGGCGAGAAACGCTCCATCAAGCAGTCGTTGCTGCGTGGCTGGCGTCGCAAATGCCCCGCTTGTGGTAGTGGCCCGCTTATGCAGGACTATCTAACTGTGCGCGATACATGCCCCGTTTGCAGCGAAGAATTGCATCATCACCGCGCCGATGACGGCCCCGCATGGGCGACGATTCTGGTCTCTGGCCACCTGCTTGCACCCTTGATGCTGGTCGTATTCTCGGTGTTCCGGCCCGAAGGCTGGGTCATGGCGCTTGGCTTTTCGATGGTGTTTTTGCTGCTTGCCCTTTACCTGCTACCCCGCCTGAAAGGCATGTTCGTGGGCTTGCAATGGGCAAACCGCATGCACGGCTTCGGGGATGAACCCGACTCAGACTTCGGGCCATAAACGCCGCTACGACACTCTGGACATAGCCTCCGGCTTAGGCCCATATACCCCCCCATGGATGAAGCAGAAAAACGACGCACTATCCGCGATGCCGCAACGATTGTATTGCTGCGCGAGCGGGATGGAAAACCTCAAGTACTGATGGGCCAGCGCGGCTCCGGTGCGGTGTTCATGCCCAATAAATACGTGTTTCCCGGCGGCGCGGTCGACAAACAGGACTATGATATCCTGCCCGCAACCCCGCTTGCCGCGCTTGATGAGACGCGCCTAAACCACCTCGCACCAAACGGTATCGCCTCGGCCATCGCCATGGCGGCTGTTCGCGAGCTTTGGGAAGAAACCGGCCTGATGCTGGCCCAAGAAGGCGCCTCCACCCGCGATATCCCCGCAGATTGGCAAGGGCTGTATGCCCAAGGCCTTGCGCCGCGCGCTGACCCGTTGCGCTTCTTCTTTCGGGCCATCACCCCTCCGGGGCGCCCCCGCCGCTTTGACGCCCGTTTCTTCATCGCCGACAGCGCAGCCGTTCACGGCCCCGACGACGACTTCTCCAACGCCTCGGATGAACTGGGCCACCTACACTGGATTGACCTGCTGGAGGCCAAAGCCCTCGATCTGCCATTCATCACGGAGGTCGTCCTGTCCGAAGTCATCGCCATAACCCGTGACCCGAACACCCCGCGAAAAACCCCGTTTTTCCACCACGACGATGAACGCTCGCATTTCACGTTATTCTAGGCGGATTATTCGCGAAACCACCGGCTAGGCACTTGACTCCGCCCACAAGCGGTGTAGAACGCGAATTCGAGATTTAGGGGAATTTCCCCACAGCTAGATTAACGCGGTTGACCCGCAAGGAGATGGACACATGGCGAAGCCAACAACTATCAAGATCCGCCTGAATTCCACTGCGGACACCGGCCACTTCTACGTGACCAAGAAAAACGCCCGTACAATGACCGAGAAAATGGTCAAAATGAAGTACGACCCGGTTGTGCGCAAGCACGTCGAATATAAAGAAGGCAAAATCAAGTAATCTTGATTTAGCTTTTACGGAATTGAGGGCCGCTGGATTTTCCAGCGGCTTTTTTCGTTTGATAGGGACGCGGTGCTCAGTTTTTGTTTGGTTTCGCAAATTGTAACCACTATGACTTTTTATTCACTACTGGATAAACCTAACTTCACGTGCAGTTACCTTACTTATAATTCCTCCAGCGTTAACGGCGCAATAGATAGATCGTGGCGGACGTGCGGCGTTGTCGACACTCCGAAGCACCCAATTTCGCTCTTCCATGGATTTCAAAGACTGCGACAGGGCACGATCAGTGATTGTCAGGAGGCTTCGCTTAATTTCGTTGAAGTGGCTTTGCGTATGAAGCGACGTTAAAACCGGCAGCGTCCATGACCGGCGAAGCAAGTCTTGATCTTCTTTACCAGAAATACTTTGAACTTTATTTGCGATTGCAGCGACCCTAATTCCAATCGGTGTAAGATGAAATTCTGGTCGCAGCGGATGCCCATGACCGGGATTTCGTTCTAACAGCCCAATCTTGATAAGATGGTCCATGCTTTGGGCGAAGGCGGCCCTGTTTGCACCAGTTGCAGTCAGCAATGTTGCTTGCCGTCCCGCAACACCATCATGCATGTTTGAAAGTATGGGCAGCGACCACGCCTTTGAGGTGATATTGACAAGTGTTTTAATATACATATAGTATAGTTACTATCTCTTTAGGTAAAAGGAAAGACTATGTCGCTTTTTCGGTCAAAGATCGCCACGTAAGCGCCAAGTGGTACGAAAGCGTGCTCGGATTTCAGACAATCTATCATGCGGATGAGGCCGGTTGGTCGGAACTCCAGACCAAGACTGCCGGTGTAACAATTGGCCTTGGCGAACATTCCAAGCCAGCACCCGGCAACTGCGTTCCAGTTTTTGGAATTTCTAACCTTGATTCCGCTCGACAAAAATTGGAACGAGCCAAGGTGATATTTGATGGCGAAACGGGTGTAGTAGAGGGCATGGTCAAGACAGCAACATTTTACGATCCTGATGGCAACGCTCTCATGCTCGCTGAAGATTTAACGGGAACTGGATAATTAACCGCTAAGCAGCCGATCTAAACTCTGCCGTATATGTAATATTCGGCCCAAAGCCGATATTAAGGGGTCACCAAAAAATTATCAAACCAACAAAAAAGGCCGGAGCGAACTCCGGCCTTTCAAATTTCCGTAGGGTGGGTGATTCACCCACCCATTTAGTTGCGGTTGCCCATAAAGCGCAGCAGGAACAAGAACAGGTTGATGAAGTCCAGATACAGGCTAAGCGCGCCGGAAATGGCCATCTTGCCCGCAATGGCTTCGCCGTCTGGCATGCCACGTACCTGCAAGTACTGGTTCTTGATTTTCTGCGTATCGTAAGCGGTCAAGCCTGCGAAGATCAGCACACCAAGTGCGGATACAGCGAATTCCATCGCCGCGCTTTGCAAGAAGATGTTGACGATTGACGCAATAATCAGGCCAATCACACCCATAATCAGGAAGCTACCCCAAGCGGAGATATCCTTCTTCGTGGTGTACCCGTAAAGGCTAAGGCTTGCGAACGCGATCGACGTCACAAAGAACGTCTGCGCAATCGAATACCCCGTATATATCGCGAAGATCGAGCTGATCGACAGTCCCATAAGGCCGGCAAACGTATAGAAGAACATCTGCGCGCCGGATTGTGACATGCTGTTAACGGCTTTCCCGAAGAACAGAACCATGCCCAGCGGTGCAAACATGATCACATAAGAAAGCGGTGCGGAGAACATCGCTTGAATCATGCCCGGTGAAAGCAATCGCGTTTCTTGCCCCGCCATAAACGACGCAAGATCCGTACCAACGAGATAGGATACAATTCCCGTTACAATCATGGCCACAGACATCAGCCCGTAAACCTTGTTCATGTGCGCCCGTAGGCCCGCATCGATTTCCGCAGTGCGGACCCCGGAACCAGATCGACGGACAGTTTCGTATTCGGCCATTTGACCCTCCATTAGTAAACCATGACGCAACCCATATGAGCTGCACGTTACCCACAAGATATTGCCATTAAGTTAACAGTTTTCAAGGTGAAACCGCAATAAAATCTTAATTATTCACGCGAACGCAACACTTGTGCCGGTCGTGCATTCAGGGGCCGCAGCGCAAATGCCAATCCGGCCAGCAGGCTTGCCAAGGCACCGCCGATTACGATTGCTGCCGCTGACGCGACCTCGAAGGTGAAATCGACCTCCATCACGAAGGTCATAACCGCGTATCCGGCCACGCCACCAAAGGCGATGGCAATCAAACCCGCTGCTGCGCCCAAAATCGCCGCGCGCAAGGCAAAGCTGGCCAATATTCGCGCCCGCGTCGCCCCCAGTGTTTTCAAAATGGCCGCCTCGTAGACCCGTCGCCGTTCTCCTGCGGCGGCGGCTCCGATTAGCACGACAAACCCCGTGACCAGCGTTGCCGCCGCGCCCCAGCGAATGGCCGACGCAATGCCTTGCAATGCTGCCGTAACCTTGTCTATCGCATCCCCCACACGGATTGCCGTGATGTTGGGGAAGGCGTCCGCAACCTCGCGCAGCAACACCCCCTCGGCCTCCGGTGCGGCGTAAACCGTGGCGATGTTGGAATGCGGCGCATTTTCCAGTGCCGCCGGATTAAGGACCATCAAGAAGTTTATCCCCATGCCGGACCATTCCACATCCCTGAAATTCGTGATGGTGGAGGTAACATCGCGCCCCAAAACGTTAAACGTAATCTTATCACCCAGCACCAAGCCTAGTTCTGCCGCATCATGCGCCGTAAAGCTCATCAACGGCGGGCCGGTGTAATCCTCTGCCCACCATTCGCCCTCTGTCAATTCCACCCCGTTTGGTGGAACCGCCGAATAGGTGATGCCACGATCCCCCTCGGTCGCCCAGTGATCCCCGAATACCTCCTTGGCGGGCCGCCCGTTCACCTTGGTAATCATGCCTTGCAACATCGGCGCGGTTTCGATTTTGGCAACATCCTCGTTCGCCAGAACAATTTCGACAAACTCGTCGCGTTGGTCCTTCAGAATATCGAGGAAGAAATACGCCGGTGCCACCGTCGGCAATTCCTCGGAAATCGCGGTTTGCATGTTCGCATCAATCTGCCCGACCGTCGCCAGAACCGACAACCCAAGCCCCAGCGACAAGATAACCGACGCCGTTTCGCCCCCCGGTCCCCCAACTGCCCCAAGGGCCGATCGCAGGGCAGGGCGGCCGCGYGCCARYCTAGATCGCGCCARCCGCGCCGCAATAWACTTTGTSCCKCGCGCSGTAAYCGYCAAYACSCCAAGCGCCACSATCACCCCGAAGGCMGACCACAGCGCCAGTTTTGGCACRGCGGCAAACCATGTCGCCAGCCAAACCAGCAGTGCAACTAGTCCMGCKATAATCACCAGATAATACCAACGCGGAAACTTTTGCCCCTCGTCAATTTCATCWCGAAACAGGCCTGCYGCGCGAATATCAATCGCACGCGCCAATGGCCAAAGYGTRAAWATCAACGCGGTTAGCATGCCGTAAATGGCCGCCTCCACRATCGGTTGCCAATAGATGGTGAACGCGGCGGGAACCGGCAGTTGTTCYGCCARAAAYGGCCCCGCCAGCACCGGAAGGCCYGCRCCCAGTATYAACCCGATCACCACGCCCAGCACCGCCARAACSCCGATYTGCGTCAGGTAAATCCCGAACACCATCGCACGGCTGGCYCCCAGCGTTTTCAAAACYCCGATRGTCTCGTTCTTGGCRCTAAGATACGCCCGCACYGCYGCCGAAACCCCGACACCGCCAACRGCCAAACCSGCCARCCCGATRATRATCAGAAACGACCCGATGCGTTCCACAAACCGACTAAGTATAGGTGTGCTGTTAGTTGCATCGCTCCAACTCATGCCCGATTGCCCGAACAGCGTGTTGGCGTCCTTCGCAATCGCCGCTGCATTCACCCCGTCCTCGAAAACCAGCCGGTAATGGGAGTTAAACAACGTCCCCGCACTCATCAACCCGCTGCCCTCTAAGGCCACAGTTTCAACTATTACGCGGGGGCCAAGGCTAAACCCCAACGCCGCCCCGTCCGGCTCATTCGTTAACACCGCCCGCAGTTGAAAATCCTTGGTACCAAGGCGCAAAACATCGCCAATTTCCAGCCCAAGGCGTTCAAACAACGCTTGTTCGGCCACCAGCCCCGGTAACCCGTCCACAGTGGCCAAAGCAGCAGACAACGGCGCATCAATGTTCAGCCCGACCTCGCCATAAAGCGGATATTTACCATCAATGCCCTTGATCTGCACCAAGCTACGTTCCCGCGTGGCCCCATCATCAAAAAGCACCATGGAACGGAAATCAACAATGCTGGAAACCTGTTCGGTGTTGTCCTCTATCCACGCCAACTCCTCCGCATTGGCCAAGCGATACGAAAACTGCATAGACGCATCGCCACCTAGAATAGCATCCGATTCCGCTTCCAACCCTTCCTCGATAGCCATGCGAACCGAGCCAACCGCCGTGATCGCCATGACCCCCAAAGCCAGACACAGCAGGAATATCCGAAAGCCAGCCAAGCCGCCGCGCAATTCGCGGTAGGCAATACGAAGCACCACGCTCATGCGTCGATCTTTCCGTCGCTAAGCTGGATAATCCGGTCACACCGCGCCGCCAGCCCTTTATCATGCGTAACTAAAACCAACGTTGAACCGTGACGGTCGCGCAAATCAAACAACATCTCCATAATCGCCTGACCATTGGTGCTGTCCAGATTTCCCGTCGGTTCATCCGCCAACAAAATCTCCGGTCTCGGGGCCGCTGCACGGGCCAAAGCAACCCGTTGCTGCTCCCCGCCCGACATTTGCGCTGGATAATGGTCAAGGCGTTCCCCCAAACCAACCGCCCGCAACTCCGCCTCGGCTTTGCTAAACGCCTCGCGGTCCCCCGCCAATTCCAGCGGAGTCGCGACATTTTCCAAGGCGGTCATCGTCGGGATAAGGTGAAAAGACTGAAACACCACCCCCATATGATCCCGCCGAAACCGCGCCATCTGATCCTCGTTCATATCCGTCAGGTCATTGCCCATCACCGAAACCGCACCACTAGACGCRTTTTCCAGCCCCGCCATGATCATAAGCAGCGAACTTTTGCCTGAACCRCTYGGCCCGATYAGCCCMAGYGTCTCGCCCTTCTGGACAGTCAGGGAAATACCCTKCAAAATATCAACAGACCCCGCATTGCCCGAAAGCGTTAAATTCATATYGTTCAGGGAAATCACAGGAGACGTCATTTGTTTAATACCTTYRTTCGRAAARCCTATYCCATGGCATATGGSYTTTTATCYGCCACACRCAAGCTGTTGYTYGCMRCSRTKYTGGCGATACTAACCACACAGGCGGCGCAGGCAGAAGAMACATTTACGATAGTYGCCTTTGGCGATTCCCTAACCCGSGGYTWTGGCCTGCCMGAGGAWCAAGGATTCGTYCCTCAACTCCAGACATGGCTAAACGCAAACGGGGGSGARCATATCGTGGTWSTKAATGCCGGYGTAAGCGGCGACACCACCGCTGGCGGCTTGGCCCGCATCGACTGGACCCTRTCTGGCGAGGTCGACGCCGTGATCGTCGCCCTTGGYGGAAACGACATGCTTCGCGGYATAACCCCTGCATCTTCGCGCCAAAACCTTGACGACATCGTCGCCCTGCTTAGCGCGCGTGATCTGCCYGTACTAGTGGTGGGCCTACCAGCCCCCGCCAATTTTGGCGGTGAATTCAAAGAAGAATTTGACGCCATGTTCGAAGCCGTCGCCACCAAATACGACACTCTACTATATCCCTATTTCTTTAAGGGGTTTGGTGTCGGCCAAGACCTCGCCGCGATCCGGCCTTACCTGCAAGCCGATGCCACCCACCCGAACGCTGAAGGCGTGTTGTTAATCGTGGCTGACATCGGCCCAATGGTTCTGGAGTTGGCGCGCTAATCCGCAACGCGCGACAAAATCGCCAACGCCTGCGCGTGCAAACCCGCATTCGCCGCCGCTAAAATACGCCCGCCGTTATGCGCCGCTTGCCCCTGCCAATCGGTCACCACACCGCCCGCCGCCTGAATGACCCCGATTGGTCCCTGCACATCGTAAGCGTTCAATCCCGCCTCGATCACCAGATCAATCTGCCCCATCGCCAGCAACGCATAAGCATAACAATCCAGCCCATAGCGCGTTAGTTGCACACGGTCACGAATGGCCTCGAACCCCGAACGCTCAATATCCGAACCAACCTCTGGAAACGTCGTCATCAACGTCGCGGCCCCAAGGTTTTCGCAATCACTGGTGGCAATTTCGCGCGCCTCACCGTGCGCAACCAAACGGGCTTGCCCAAAGCCGCCGATAAAGCGTTCATCCATGTATGGTTGATCAACCACACCCAGAACAGGCCCGTTGCCCGTATCAAGCCCGATCAACACGCCCCAAGAGGGAATGCCGCTGATAAACGCGCGCGTGCCGTCAATCGGGTCAATCACCCACGTCAGGCCAGAGGTTCCCGCTTTATGGCCAAACTCCTCGCCCAGTATCGCATCGTTTGGGCGACGCGCGGCCAAAATCTCGCGAATGGCCAGCTCCGCCTCGCGATCAGCAATGGTTACAGGGTCAAACCCCGCCTCAAGCTTGTTATCCGCCTGCAAACCAGCGCTGCGGAAATATCGCAACGTGATTTCCCGCGCCGCATCGGCCAATGCATTGGCCACATCCAGCAATTCGCGCTGCTCACTGTCTGAAAACATAAAAAAATCCCCGCGCGTTGACCTGAAACAGGTTTCCACACGGGGATTTCATATCTTTAGACGTCAGTCAATTGATTGACAGCAATTGCGCCAAAAATCGGAGCGTCAAAATTAGGCGGCAGATTCACTCAGCACACGCGCCAGATCAAACAGGCGGCGGCGTTGTGGTTCAGGAATGTTGTAATACGAACGCACCAATTCCAGCGCTTCTTTATCTGCCAGCAAATCCCCCTTCAGCTTGTCAGCCGAGGTCGCTGCATGCACGATATCTTCCTCGCTTGCATCAAGCCCTTCAAAGAAGAAACTGATCTGCACATCAAGAGCCGCAGCAATATCCCAAAGACGAGACGCGCTGACGCGGTTCATACCGGTTTCATATTTCTGGATCTGCTGGAATTTAATTCCAACAATCTCGCCCAACTGTTGCTGGGTCATTCCCACCATCCAGCGACGGTGGCGAATACGTTTTCCTACGTGTACATCTACAGGGTGTTTCATTTTATGCTCCAAAGTTAATATTCTACGTTAGGTAGATGCATAGAGCGTGCCAACATTTTTGAAATTTGTTGGGCGGACATATCCAATTAGATATGTTTGAAAAAAGCGCCTTGTAAGGCGTTGATAATACAGTGAAAGAAACTTCACTTTTTCGTAAAAATTTTAACCTCACAAGTCACAAACTTGCTCAACTTGGGTGATTCCCATTTTGCAACTTTGCAATCGTAGGAATTTTGGCGTTTTGCAAGGCAGGTTGCAAAACGCCAGTTTAAATCAGCCCTCCAGCTTTTTCGCTTCGCGCTTACGCTCGTGCGTATCAAGATGGCGTTTGCGAAGACGGATATTTTTCGGTGTTACCTCGACCAATTCGTCATTGTCGATATAGGCAATCGCCTCTTCAAGGCTGAACCGTGTCGGCGTCGTCAAAACAACCGCTTCGTCTTTACCAGACGCCCGAACATTCGAGTGTTTCTTGCCCTTAACCGGATTAACCTCAAGGTCGTTACCACGCGAATGCTCGCCAATAATCATGCCCCGATACAGCTTTTCCTGAACGCCGATGAAAAACTTGCCACGATCTTCAAGGTTGAACAACGCATAGGCCACGGACTCGCCATCTTCCATGGAGATCAGTACACCAGCCCGACGCCCCTCGATTTTACCCTTGTATGGGGCCCAATCGTGGAAAATACGGTTGATAACACCCGTGCCGCGCGTATCGGTCAAAAACTCGCCGTGATAGCCGATCAGGCCGCGCGATGGCACGTGTGCCACAATGCGGGTTTTGCCAACACCACCGGGGCGCATTTCAGACAGCTCGCCTTTGCGTTGGGTCAGTTTTTCGATAACCGCGCCGGAATATTCGTCATCCACATCGACCGTAACTTCTTCAATCGGTTCATGGCGCACACCGTCAATAGTACGGAACAACACTTGCGGACGCGAGATCGACAGCTCGAAACCTTCGCGGCGCATRTTTTCAATCAAAACACCCATCTGCAATTCGCCACGSCCRTGYACTTCGAACGCATCACCGGTTTCGGTRTCGTTKACCTTGATCGCCACATTRGATTCRGCTTCTTTCATCAAGCGRTCRCGAATAACGCGCGATTGCACCTTATCCCCGTCACGCCCTGCAAGCGGCGAYGTGTTAATYCCRAAAGTAACCGTAATCGTAGGCGGATCAATCGGCTGCGCTTCAATCGCTTCCGTAACATCCTTGTCAGCCAGCGTATCRGCCACAGTCGCCGTTTTCATACCGGAAATCGCAACGATGTCGCCAGCTTCGCCAACRTCAATCGCGGAYTGYTCAAGSCCGCGATAAGCCAAAACCTTGGTCACGCGGAAATTYTCGATCAAGSTACCGTCACGCGACATCGCCTTRATRTTRTCRCCWGCYTTRACCGAACCKGATTCAACRCGRCCCGTCAACAGACGKCCAAGGAACGCRTCGCCCCCCAGWGTYGTCGCCAACATACGGAAMGGCTCGTTAATYTGTGCGATYTGYGCAGGGGCNGGGNACGTGGCTGATCACCAGCTCCATCATYGCGYTCAAATCTTTGCGCGGCCCGTCGAGTTCCGCATCCGCCCAACCCGAACGTCCAGATGCATAAAGCACAGGGAAATCAAGCTGGTCATCATCCGCACCCAAATTTGCGAACATATCGAACACTTCGTCGAGCGCACGATCAGGTTCCGCGTCGTGCTTGTCCACTTTGTTTAGCACCACGATCGGGCGCAAACCCAGCGCCAAGGCTTTGGCGGTCACGAATTTCGTCTGAGGCATCGGCCCTTCAGCCGCATCAACCAACAGAATAACACCGTCAACCATCGATAGAATACGCTCAACTTCACCACCGAAATCGGCGTGGCCCGGAGTGTCCACAATGTTCACACGAACGCCGTTCCATTCCACCGAAGTCGCTTTCGCCAGAATGGTAATACCGCGCTCTTGCTCCAGATCGTTGGAATCCATCGCCCGTTCTTGCTGGGCCTCGTTTTCACGATAAAGACCGGATTGCTTCAATATCTCGTCAACCAGTGTCGTTTTGCCGTGGTCAACGTGGGCGATGATAGCGACGTTACGCATATCCATGGTGCTTATCCTTAAAACAGAAGAAATGCGGGGCTGCCCATTGGACAACCCCGTTCGAGGCCCACATAAGCCCTTACGCAGCGTTTGGCAAGAAGATGCTTGCGCCTGCGCTGTTTGTTACGCCAAATAGTTTTGAGTATTTATGAAAGGGAGAAAATCATGCGCGCGATGCGACTTCACGAACTCGGCCAGCCAATGACTTTGGACGAGGCGCCGATGCCATCCCCTCAAGCTGGCCAAGTGCGCGTGCGCGTTCACACATGTGGCATCAACTTTGGTGACACATTAATAGTGCAAGGCAAATATCAGGAAAAATTCGACCTGCCGTTTTCCCCCGGCATGGAAATCTGTGCCACCGTTGATGCTTTGGGCGCAGGCGTCACAGAACTCGCCATCGGCCAACGCATTGCATCTTACAGTGGCGTCGGAGGTTTGGGGGAATACTCCTGCGTGCCCGCCGAAACCTGCGTGCCCGTACCCGACGACATGTCAGACACAGACGCCGCCGCGTTTTTGGTCGCCTACGGCACCAGCCATGTCGCGCTGGATTACAAAGCCCACCTAAAAGCAGGCGAAACGCTTCTGGTCCTCGGCGCATCGGGCGGTATCGGCCTCACGGCCGTGGAGCTTGGCAAAATGATGGGGGCCACCGTGATTGCCTGCGCGCGCGGCGCTGACAAACTCGCGATTGCAAAAAAGGCAGGGGCCGACCACTTGATCGACAGCTCCACCCAAGACATCCGCGAAATCGTCAAATCCTTGGGCGGGGCCGACGTGGTCTATGACCCGATCGGTGGCGACCAGTTCAAAGCTGCCCTGCGCGCCTGCAACCCCGAAGCCCGCATCATCCCGCTAGGATTCGCCAGTGGCGAGGTTCCCCAAATCCCCGCCAATATTCTGCTGGTCAAAAACATCACCGTTATCGGGTTCTACTGGGGCGGTTACGCCAAATTCAAACCCTCCGTTCTGACCGATAGTTTTGCACAATTGTTTGCATGGTACTCGGAAGGCAAATTGCACCCGCACGTCAGTCACGTCCTGCCCTTGGAACAAGCGAACGAGGCGTTGCAATTGTTAATAGATCGTAAAGCCACGGGGAAGGTTGTGGTGCAGGTCAGCTAAAAGGTTAACGCAAAACGTACATACGTGTTGTGTACGCATTGTGTACGTGTTGTGTACGCGAAAAACACGCGAAATCGGGCAAAGGTTAACGCTATTCCGCCGCCCGCAGCGCCTCCGCGCCATAGGCCTGACGAACCAGATTTGCCAACCGCTGGGCAAGGTCTGCCTGCGGGCCGGAATTGACGTACATATTAATATTGAAAAGCGGCAAATCGGGCAACGCCCCGTTGTGCGATATAACCTCCAGGTGGTGATCAACCGTCCCCTCCAACGCTGCATGAATGGCTAAATCGGCGGAAACCGAGGCTTCCACAGTGCGGACCGAATCCGATTCCACGGCCATTTCCCAACTGATTCCAGCCTCGTCTAACGCGCGCTGAGCGCAACTTCGAAACCCGCAGGTATGCTCAAACGCCAAGCGGGCAGGGCGGTCTTTCCAGCGTGAACCACCGGGCGATCCAACCCACAACATTTGCGCCCGTTGCAAGGTCTCGCCACCGGTATCCATTGCGGATTCTGTGGTCAGGATCATATCCAGCTCGCCGCGCCCTAACTGGCGTTTCAAGCGGCTGGTATAAGATGATATAAGGTTCACCTTGATGCGTGGGTATTCCATCGCAAACCTTTGTAATACTGAAGGAATATAGGGATATATAATATCCGATGGCACGCCCAAAGTGATCTCCCCCTCATACGCCTGATTGGTCATGCGCGCCCATGCTTCGTCGTTCAAGGCCAAAATCCGGCGGCCATATCCCAGCATCTGTTCGCCGTGGCCGGTTAAAGCAACACCGCGCCCTGCGCGTTCCAAAAGGCGCTGGCCAATGGCCTCTTCCAGCCGTTTTACCTGCATCGAAACCGCCGATTGCGTCAGGTGCAATTGCCCCGCCGCGCGGGTAACACCCCCCGTTTCGGCAACGGTTACAAAGGCACGAAGGGCGGTCATATCCAGATTTCTTGGCATATCAATATCCGTGATGTATTATATAAAAAACATTCGTTATTATTATAGATCATACTATGAGATATAAATCAACATTCCTGATAGGAATTAACGAACTCATAACGAAACCCACAGAAAACCCGATGGAGGGCATCATGCACACCGCAACTTTCAAAGCACACACACAGACACGTAATATTTCAGCAACCGCTGCCCTGAATTGGCTCGTCGAGAGCGTCCGCATCGCAAGCCAACGCCGCTCGCTGGCCGCCCTAAGCCTAAGCGCGCTGGACGACATCGGCCTATCCGAAGCCCAAGCCATGCGTGAAGCAGGCAAGCCATTCTGGGCCTGATAACAGTCTGATAATTAACAGTTAAATTAACGTCCGCCTTTGAAGTAAAGGTGGGCGTTTATAGTATCCGGTCCAGAAACTTATCCATACTATTCCAAACCTGCGCCTGAATTTCCGGCGTTTCCATCCAGACTTCATGCTTGCCGTCTTGGATGATTTCCAACCGATCGTTCGGAAGCGTTTTGGCCCGCGATTTGATCGCCTCGCCATCAACAACGACCTCTTGCGTCCCTAAAAACGTCAACGTCGGAATGTTGGGTACTGCGGAATCCATCAGCAAACCCATTTCCTTAATCGCCTTAACCGCCCAATGAATAGTCGGCCCGCCAAGCCCCAAATCCGGTTGCGCAGCCAGATGCGATTGGAACATCGCGTAATAGTCAGCATCGTTAGTTAACTCGTTGCCCTCAAACGGATTTTCCACGACGTAGTAGGTGGGTTTGGTGTCCGGAACCAAGGACTTATGTACACCAAACGGTCTGCCGATAACGTTTATGACACTAAGCAAAACCTTATCTTTGGCAGACGCAGACAACCCCCACATCGGGCTGGAAAATACAGCACCCTTAACATCAAGCCCGTCAATCAGCGCCCGCAAGCCAATGCATCCCCCCATCGAATGCGAGAACAGCACCCGTGGGCCTTGTAGCGCAACAACTTCCGGCGCATTCAGCGCGGCCGCGATATCTTGTTGATAATCCACAAAATTTTCAACATACCCACGATCACGACGCCCATCGGGGCGATCTGATAATCCTTGGCCACGCCAGTCAAAAACCACGACATTCAAGTCGCGCGCCGTCAGTTTTTCAACCATACGGCCATATTTTTCAATGTATTCCGTGCGCCCCGGAAACAACAAAACCGTCCCGCGCGCGCCGCCCTGCCAATAGGCAATACGAATTTTCGTGCCGTCTTTAGCCGACACAAATATCGCTTTCCCGCCTTCGGGAACACCTACCAGATTATACAGGGGCGCGGCTGTCATCAGGCCAGCAAAGACCCCAGTTTCAGCGCCATGCTCATGTCGCCGTCAACCTTCARYTTACCAGTCATGAACGCCGCTGTCGGGTTGGTATCCCCTTCGATGATCGCCTGAAACACATCCGCATCGGCGGACAAGGTGCAGTCGGCCTCCGTATCGTCAACGCTCACACCGTTTTCGTCGATACGGATGGCGCCCACGCCGACCAGTTCGAACTTTACAGACCCGTCAAGGGATTGACCGTCGATCTTGCTGTTCAATGCTTTAACGGCTGTTTCCAGAATATCACTCATAATTGTCTCCGAAGTTATAATGTTTCGTGTAACTTATGGCGCAGGCGTCTATAATGGAACCCTCTGATGCACTTATCGTTGCGTTAGGTAGGGTCAGGGTTTGAAGCGGAGGTTGCGGTGCGGCTAACAGGTGTATTGTTGATATTGGCACTGCAATTTTTTGCAACCATTGCTGGCGCGGACGGGGGGAATACCGCGCAAGATGTAGAATTGCGTCTGGACGATTTGCTCGCCCGGTTGCAGGAGGCCGAGGCCGAAGATTTCGTTGATATTGAACGAGAGATCATCGGAATTTGGAATCACTCCGGTTCCGCATCAATGGATTTACTGTTGGAACGCGGGCAGATCGCGATGGCGCAGCAGGACTATCCCAAGGCCCTCGAACACCTATCTGCCTTGATCGACCACGCGCCGGAATTCGCCGAAGGCTATAACGCCCGCGCGACGGTTTATTACCTGATGGATGAATACGCATTGTCGATTTCAGACATTAAGCAGACGTTAATCCTTAATCCCCAACATTTCGGTGCATTGAACGGCCTTGGGCTGATATTCGAGGAACTCGGAAACCCCAAGAGTGCCTATAAAGCCTATACCATGGCCCGTGCTATCCATCCGTTCCTTGAAAACGTGAACGAGTCGTTAATTGCTTTGCAACCACTTATTGACGGTATCGAGCTGTAGTCGTAAGTCCGAAGGATGCAGTCAACGATTACCGCCGTATTAGGCCCGACCAATACGGGTAAAACCCACTATGCGATTGAACGTATGCTGGCGCATAGAACCGGCGTGATCGGCCTGCCGCTACGCTTGTTGGCCCGCGAGGTGTACGACCGTATCGTGGCATTGCGTGGCCCGTCAGTCGTAGCCTTGGTAACGGGCGAGGAACGCATCGTGCCACCGCGCACCAAATACTGGGTTTGCACGGTCGAGGCGATGCCTGTCGGGATCGGGGCTGATTTTCTGGCGGTCGATGAAATCCAGTTATGTGCTGACCCTGACCGAGGATATATCTTTACGGATCGGTTGTTGAACGCACGCGGGTTATCCGAAACCTTGTTTCTTGGCGCGGATTCCATGCGGGGGCGGATTGCCTCCTTGATACCTGAAGCACAGTTCATGCGCCGTGACCGTTTATCCAAGCTGTCCTATTCCGGCGAGAAAAAGATCGCCCGAATGCCGCCGCGCTCTGCCATCGTCGCGTTCTCGGTTGATAATGTGTACGCCATCGCCGAACTTCTGCGGCGCCAAAAGGGTGGTGCTGCGGTTGTGATGGGGGCGCTTTCGCCGCGCACGCGTAACGCACAGGTGGCGTTGTATCAAAACGGAGATGTCGATTATCTGGTGGCGACAGATGCGATTGGCATGGGGCTGAACCTTGATATCAACCACGTCGCACTGGCGGGAACGTCAAAATTTGACGGTCGTCGTCATCGTTACCTGCACCCGAACGAGCTGGCACAAATTGCCGGGCGGGCAGGGCGCTTTACCACCGATGGCACGTTTGGTGTAACTGGCGAAGCCACGCCGTTGGAACCGGAATGGGTCGATGCGATTGAAAACCACAGGTTTGCCTCCATCAAGAAACTGCAATGGCGCAGCGCGCGGCTGGAATTCGGCACGCCCGATGCGCTGATACGGTCATTGGAACAGGTGTCGGACCACGATGAACTGGTCCGTGCGCGCGAAGCGGATGATCTGGCCACGCTCAAATTATTGTGGGGGATGCCGGAGGTTAAAGACAAAATCGACGCTGGCCCTGATGTGCGCCAGCTTTGGGATGTCTGCAAAGTGCCGGATTTTCGCAAAGTTTCCGCCGCTGAACATGCGAGTATCTGCCAGAAACTGTTCGATTTTATGCACAATGGTGGGCGAATTCCCACCGATTGGCTGGCCGGACAGGTCAAAAAGATCGATAATGTGGCTGGCGACATAGATGCACTGTCAAAACGACTCGCGTTTATCCGCACTTGGACCTATGTTGCCCAGCGTAAAGACTGGGTGGCCGATGCCGCCCATTGGCGTGACGAGACCCGCGCCGTTGAAGATAGACTGTCAGACGCCTTGCACGAGGCCCTGACCCAACGATTTGTCGACCGGCGCACCAGCATTTTGCTGCGCCGATTGAAACAGAAGGAGGCCCTAGTGGCAGACGTAAACGAAAACGGTGAAGTCACCGTCGAGGGCCAATTCATCGGCAAGCTTGAGGGCTTCCGTTTCCAACTCGATCCATCCGCATCTGCGGAAGAGGCAAAGACCTTGCGCGCGACCGCGATTGCGGCGCTGCAACCTGCGTTCAATTTGCGGTCAGACAAGTTCTACAACGCACCAGACACAGAGATGGACATCACTGAACAGGGTGGCCTGATGTGGGGCGAATATGCCGTGGGTAAACTTGTGGCAGGAGCTGACGCGCTTTCCCCCGCCGTTGAGCCCTTCGTCGACGAAGAAGCCGGGCCAGAGGTGGCCGAGAAGGTTCGCCGCCGCCTAAGCCATTTCATCGATCGCCGGATCACCGCACAGTTCGAACCGCTACTGGCGCTGAAGAATGACGAGACGCTCACTGGCATGGCCCGTGGTGTTGCCTTCCGCATTGTCGAAGCGATGGGTATCCTGCCCCGCGCCGATATTGCCGATGACATCAAAGGGCTGGACCAAGATCAGCGTGGATTACTGCGCAAGCACGGTGTGCGTTTCGGCCAGTTCACGATTTTTCAGCAGCTGATGCTGAAACCTGCCCCCACGCGCCTGCGTCTGGTGTTGTGGTCACTGACTGCAAACTTGCAAGAATTCCCCGAAGCACCGCCCCCGGGGTTGGTTACTGTGCCTGCCGTTAAGGACGCGCCCGAAGGATATTATGCCCACGCTGGATACCGTCTGGCAGGGGACCGTGCGATCCGTATTGATATGCTGGAACGCCTTGCCGATATGATCCGCAGCCAAGATACCCGTTCTGGTTTCGAGGCTAACCCCGATATGTTGTCGATCACCGGCTTAACGCTGGAACAATTCGCCAACTTGATGGAAGGTCTGGGATATAAGGCCGAAAAAGGCGAACGCCCCAAGGTTAAAGCCGTGGTGCCAACGCCTGAGGCTGAGAAGCCCGCTGAACCAGCCACTGACGCCGAGGCCACCGAAACGGTTCCTGTTGTTGAGACAGAAGCGCCTGTTGAAGCAAAAGAGGCCGATACGGAGGCGACTGAACCGGAAGTCGAAGTGTTCTACACCTTCACATGGGCGCCACGTCGTCGCCCATCCGCACCGCGCAATGAAAATCGCGGGAAGGGCAAGCCGAAAGGGAAACCTCGGGGTAAGGGCAAACCGGATAACAACAAGAAGTTTTCGGCACGCCCACCCAAGCAGGAAAAACCGATTGACCCCGATAACCCCTTCGCCGCTTTGCTGGCGTTGAAAGGTAAATAGAACCTTAATGAACGAGCCGCGCCCAACCATTCGCCTCGATAAATGGCTATGGCAGGCGCGGTTCTTCAAAGCCCGCTCGATTTCCGCCAAAGTGGTTAACGCCGGACATGTGCGCCTGAACGGAGTGAAGGTTAAGAAAACCTCAATGCCGATCAAGGTGGGGGATACGCTGGAATTCCTGCAAGCCGAAACCTTAAGAATTGTTAAGATCGAGGCGTTGGGCATGCGTCGTGGCCCCGCCGCGGAGGCCCAAACCCTTTATGAAGACTTAACGCCTATCCCCGAAATTCCGGAGGTCACACCGGAAATTGAACGAAAAGGTCGCCCAACCAAGCGGGATCGCCGTGCTATCGACAAAATCAAGCGCGGTGGGCCTTGATCAAATCGCAAAGCGGTTCTAAATAGCGGGTGTTATGAAGTGTGACAGGCTTCGCCCATAATTTTAATCGAGAGTATCCGATGACCTATATCGTGAACGACGCCTGTATTGCTTGTAAATATACCGACTGTGTTGAGGTTTGCCCCGTAGATTGTTTCTATGAAGGGGAAAACATGCTGGTTATCCATCCTGACGAATGCATTGATTGCGGCGTATGCGAACCTGAATGCCCTGCCGATGCAATCCGCCCTGACACGGAACCCGACGCTGAAAAATGGGTTGAGTTCAACCGCAAATATTCCGAAGCATGGCCGGTTATCATCAGCCAGAAAGACCCGCTGCCAGACGCCGAAGCGCGCGACGGCGAAGAAGGCAAGCTGGAAAAGTACTTCAGCGAAAAGCCCGGCGAAGGCGGTTAAACCCTTAATAATCCACCCCTCTTTTTTTAGCATGATTTTTGTGTTATATGAGTCGGGTAACTCGCACGGCTCCGAGAAAACATTCCGGTTCGCGGAATCTGGAATGGTAGGCTGTAAGCTGGATAAAAAAGCACCACAGACTGCATCTGATGCGGCCTAGGGTATTTTTGTCCGTCAAAAAAGGAATGAAATGTATGAGCAAGAATAAATCGGACATGATGTTTAGCCCCAATGATTTCGTCGTTTACCCCTCGCACGGGGTTGGCAAAGTCGTGTCGATCGAGGAACAAGAAATTGCCGGTTTCATGCTGGAAATGTTTGTGATCAGTTTTGAAAAAGACAAGATGACCTTGCGGGTTCCAACGGCCAAGGCCGAATCCGTAGGCATGCGTCCGCTTTCCAGCCCAGATGTTGTTGCACATTGCATGCGTACCCTTAAAGGCCGCGCTCGTGTGAAACGTGCGATGTGGTCGCGTCGTGCGCAGGAGTATGAACAGAAGATTAACTCTGGTGATCTGATCATGATCGCTGAAGTGGTTCGCGATTTACACCGTAATGACGACCAGCGCGAACAGTCCTATTCCGAGCGTCAGCTTTATGAAGCTGCATTGGAGCGCTTGACCCGCGAAGTCACAGCCGTTGACGGTGGTGATGAAGATGCGGCGCGCACAAAGATTAACGATGTGTTAGACAGTCGTGTGGTTGTTGCGGCCTAAATAAATTCAAAGCCGTGCCGAGGTTTTGGTGCGGCTTTTTTATGTCAGCAAGGCGATTGCGGCCGCAAGCCCGACGATCTCGGCGCTTTGTTGTGCTGCCCCAAGAACGTCGCCAGTCTGCCCACCCAAAGTTCGGTTCGCGATCCAGTAAACAGGCAATGCGCCCCCGAATACCAGCGCGAAAAGCACGACACCGGATAATCCCGTGAAGGCGATGCACACAATAAATGCGATGCCACTAGCGACCAGAACGGTTGTTCGGTTTGGCTTGCCAACGCTTGCCGATAACCCCGATTCACGCGCAGAGGGCATGGCATACATTAACAAAACCATAACCGCGCGCGACGTTGCCCCTACGGCGGCGAGGATGAATATGATGGCCCAGCCGGACAGTTCGCCAATACCGGACCACCGCGCCAGCAGCGCAATCGTTAGGGCGACGACGCCGTAAGCGCCAATGCGACTGTCCTTCATGATTTCCAAGCGCCGCTCCTTGGTCAGGCCACCCATAGCGTCGGCGAAGTCGGCCAAGCCGTCCTCGTGCATCCCGCCTGTGATTACGGCAAGAAATGCCAAGGCGCTCGCCGCGGCCAAACCGGGTGGTAAACCCAGCCATCCGGCAAGGGCTGCCAACCCGCCAGCCGCCCCCCCGACGATCAAGCCCACGATGGGAAACGCCCACACCGCCGCCGCAGCGCGCGCACCTGCACGGGCGTGATCAACCGGTGCGGGCAGGCGGGTTAACAGGCTGAAGGCGGCCCAGATATCATGAGCTTGAAGATCTAACTTGTCGGTAGTCTCGGTCATTATGTGCCTTGTCGTTTTTGGTCTCTACACGGGATTCCAAACCCGTTATGCAGAGGTTACCAAAACACAGAGGGACAGAACATGCCAGCCAAACAGTTTACGAATCTTTCAGAGTTTGCCGCTATTATTGACGCGTTCCCCTCAACCGATCTAACCGCCGAGGCGGGCGCCAAGGCGCGTAACGATGTGTTAACCAAACCGCCCGGCGCACTTGGGCGGCTAGAGGATTTGGCCATCTGGTATGCGGGCTGGCGCGGGCAGGCGGCACCAACGCTGGAAAACCCGCAAGTGATTGTGTTTGCAGGAAACCACGGTGTTACCGCGCAAGGTGTTTCAGCGTTTCCAGCCGAGGTGACGGCGCAAATGGTTTATAACTTCGAGGCGGGCGGGGCGGCTATTAACCAGCTTTCCAAGGCGTTTGGGGCTAAAATGTCTGTGCATGCGCTTGATCTGGATACGCCAACTGCCGATTTCACAACTGAGGCTGCAATGAGTGAGGCCGAAGTGACCGAAGCATTGAAAACCGGCTGGGATGCGGTTGATCCGGCGGCCGACCTTCTGGTGTGCGGCGAGATGGGGATCGGGAATACCACATCGGCGGCGGCTATTGCCTCGGCCCTATTTGGTGGAAACGGTGACGACTGGGTTGGGCGCGGAACAGGTGTGGATGATGAAGGGCTTAAGCGTAAGGCATCAGTTGTTGATCGCGGTGTTGCTTTGCACAGGTCGGCTGACTCGGCGCTTGAGACATTGCGTTGCCTTGGTGGGCGTGAATTGGCGGCCATCGTTGGCGCAATTGCCCGTGCGCGGGCCGAAAGCATTCCGGTAATTCTTGACGGATTTATTTGCACGGCGGCGGCCTCGGTTCTGGAAAAGACGGCTTCGGGCGCGTTGAATCATTGTGTGGCGGGCCATGTATCGGCTGAACAGGCGCATAAACGTCTTCTTAACCATTTGGGTAAAGAGCCGCTGTTGTCGCTTGGCTTGCGTCTGGGCGAAGGTTCCGGTGCGGCATTGGCGATCGGTGTCCTGAAAGGGGCAATCGCATGTCATTCCGGCATGGCCACATTTACAGAAGCCGGTGTGAGTGACGGGTGAATAACCCAGAAGGTGGAGGCGAGTACCAGAGTCGAACTGGTCTAGACGAATTTGCAATCCGCTGCGTAACCGCTCCGCCAACTCGCCTGACACCTTCGGGTCGAGGGTTGCTATAGCAATCGTGAATGCGGCGTGCAAGCGTCAAACGTAATTTGTCAGATCAAGTTGCCCCCTCCTGCGATATGTGCCAAAAGATGGCTATCAGCCCAACTTAAAAGGCCATTCTCATGATTGATTACCAAGCCGCTCGAATCGCGATGGTTGACGGACAAGTCCGCCCCTCGGATGTGACCCTGTATCCTATTATCGACGCAATGCTGCACGTCCCGCGCGAGGTCTATGTGCCAGATGAAATGCGCCCGCTCGCGTATGTAGGCAAGCACATTACCCTTGAAGATGGTGGCGTGGTTCTGGCCCCGCGAGTTCTTGCTAAGATGCTTGAATCACTTAATATTAAGTCGAATGAGTTGGTTCTGGATATCGGTGTTGGTCTTGGCTATTCAGCCGCAGTAATCGCACGTTTGGCGGAGGCCGTGATTGCGGTAGAGGAAAACCCCGCGCAAGCTGCCATCGCAGAAACGACCCTAAGCGAACAGTCGGCGGATAACGCTGTGGTGCATGTTGGGCCTTTGGTTGATGGTGCGGCTAAACATGGACCTTATGATGTGATTATAGTGGAAGGGGGCGTTCAGGTTCTTCCTGATTCCCTGACATCACAGTTGAAAATAGGTGGCCGGATTGCTGCAATTTTCGTGGATGGCCCGAACGGGCAATGCCGTATCGGCGTTCGCACAGCATCCGGAATAAGCTGGGACGCTGTATTTGATGCTACGGCCCCGATTTTGCCTGGCTTTGCTGCGGAAAAGACGTTTTCTTTCTAAGCACACCTTGCACTCGTGTATTAAAACGACACATAGTGAGCAACCGATAACTTAACGGAGAGTCGACGATGCAGCGCAAGTTAAAAACCTGGTATTTGGTTGCCACGATTGCTGGTATTCCTTTCATGCCACTTGGCGCGTCGGCTGTAACCTTGCAAGAAGCGTTGATAGAGGCGTACCAAAGCAACCCATCCCTTGAAATCAGCCGCGCGAGCCTTCGTTCGCAAGATGAATCGGTGGTTCAGGCTGGGGCAGGAAAACGCCCTTCGGTTTCGTTGTCTGGTGTTACGGCCTATACTGCCGATATCGACGCCCTTAGTGATCCGGCCAATACTTTACGCGCGTCGCTGGATGCGCGCTTGGTGGTTTTTGACGGTGGGCGTACGGCGGATGCGGTGAATGCGGCGGCCTATATGGTCTATGCATCACGCGAAAACCTTAAGGCCAGCGACCAATCTGTGTTGCTAAGTGCGGCGACGGCGTATCTTGATGTGCGGCGCGATCAAAAATTCCTCGCATTGGCGCAAAACGATGTCACGGTGATCGAACAACAAGTTAAAGCGATGCAAGACCGATTTGCGGTCGGGGCGGTTACACGCACGGATGTGGCATTGGTGGAAGCACGCCTTGCGGCAACGAAAACAAGTCTGGCAGCCAGTTCCGGTCGTTTGGCGTTGTCCAAAGAAATATACCGCGCGATTGTGGGCGGGGAGCCTGTGAACCTGCAAGCGCCACCGGCATTGCCAAGGTTGCCCAATTCCTTGGCCGAGGCCGAGTCGATCGCAATGCGCGAGCACCCTTCGATTTTAGCAACGCGGTTCGCTGAAAAGGCCGCCGAATATGATATAGCCCGTGCGCGCGCCGCGCGTTTGGGGACAGTTACGCTGGGCGGGGCGATGGAATATACCAACGTTCCCGGGCTACTCGATCGGGTTGAAAATACGCAAGCGACGGTTTCGTTAAGCGGCCAGATACCAATTTACAATGGCGGCGTGATGTCCAGTTCGATCCGTTCTGCGGCGCAGATACTGGAAAGTCGCAAAGCCACGACACAAAACGTTATGCGTCAAATTAGGCAGGGAACCGCGTCTTCCTGGGCCAATATTCGGGTAGGGCGGGCATCCATTGTTGCGGCTAATTTGCAGATCGAAGCATCGCAAATCGCCTATAATGCCATCAAAGAAGAAACACGGCTTGGTTCGCGTACAACGCTTGATTTGCTGGATGCGGAGCAAGATTTGCTGGCAGCCAGATCAAATCTGGCATCGGCGCAGCGGGATGAATATGTGGCAGCGTTGAACCTGTTGTCTTCCATGGGGCTGCTGACGGTCGAGAATCTTGATTTGGGTATTCCGGTTTATGACCCGCAAGTGAACTTCGATGCCGTAACCAGCAAAACGTCAACGCCTTTTTCCGGCAGCAGCATCCTTGATGCTATCGGAGATCGCTGGAAGTAAAGCGGTTGACGCAAGAACACGAACTCCGCTAATTTGATTGCAGATCAACAGGTGTGAGGGCGTGTGGAAAATCCGGAAAAAGAAAACTTGAACGACGTTTTATCGGCCATTCGCAATATGGTTCGCGATGAAACACGTGCGAAGTTTCCAGAAACATCTACACCGCCCATCCAGCTTGAAAAAGCTAAGAAGAAGCCGACGAAGCGGGCAGTGCAACAACCAAACCTGCCTGCGAAAATCCTAATCCTTCATCCGCATATGAAGGTGAAGGTCGTGAATCCAAAGGCGCGGATACTCGATAAAACTGCGCGCGTGCCGCATGACACCCCCAACGCTTTGGGCGAAAGCTTTGCTGTTGCGAACCCCGCAATTGATGAAGGGCTTCTGCGCGATATGGTGCGCGAAGTGGTGCAAGAACAGCTTCGCGGAGAGCTTGGCAAAGAAATTATCGGGGCGATTAAACGCGATATGGTGCAGTTGCTGGAAAAGCAGCGTTAACGCAGTTTTGGCGGGTTTTGCGGGTCCATTCCCGGGGCCAATGGTTGTAACGGGGCGGGCAACACCAAATCGGGTACGTCAAATTTTAGACCCACATTGGCGAACCCTTCGATATGGGCGGAGTCCACCGCAAGGAAGGTCACGTCCAGTTGTCCGGCCTCGATCCCGCTGAAAGCCAAGGCTTCGGAAATCGCCTCGGCGACGCCCGCTTGTGCGGGGTGTGGCACGTCAATCATCGCCAGCATATGTCCGCTTTGTCCACCCGTGTAGGTAACCCCCACGAGATACGCCGCCGTAACAACGCCAGACATGTTCGCAAGCTTGATATCTAGGGCCGAAATCAAACTTTCAGGCAACCCTTTGGGGGGATGGAGTTGTTCGGGTACGGCCTCGGTTACGCTGGATTTTGCGCCTAAAACTTCGTTCAGCCAGTCAACGTTTGCGGGTGGCATTAACATGCTTGACGGGGCAACGCCTAAATTTAGGCCCATCCCGATATTTTCACCAGCCAGCATCTTTGCGATACGGCGGCCAGACATGGCGACAAACGGGGTTGGCGAATCAACAAATTCCGCGAGACGGTCTTCGCGGTCAAACACCATCGCAAAGGCCCCGTCGCTGGTGTCAAAGATCAACGGACGGGCGCGATCTTCGCGGGCCTCTTCTTCAAGCATCAAGAACAGCTCCGCGTCAGCAAGACGTTCATAAAAACGCAGATTTTGTGTTTCATCCGCGGTCATCAGGGCATGGGCTTGATCTAATGGGGTTTGCATGGGTGCGCCTAACTAACGAAGTTTACGATCAGGGTGATGCCCAGCAAAATCGCAATCCACAAGACCATTGATCCGGTTGGCCAAACCTGCGCCATACGTCCCTCGGGACCATGGGAGTTGTTCAGGCGTGAGATAACGCTCGATATTGTACGATGCCAGAATGTGCTGTTAAGCGCCCAGATTTTGGACATGCTGCGTGCGACCGTGCCTATGACGTTTGGCAAGAATCGGCGGTAGGTCCAGTCTGTGTCCAGATTGATAGCCCGGATTTCGGGTGGGTGAATGCCGGTGCGCATCAACACACCGAAGGCAAGCAAGGCGAAAAGCAGAAGTTGCAACTGCCCGACCACGTGCCCGGTTGTGTATGGGTGGTATTCCACGTCGTAAGGTAGCAGGCTATAAAGGAAATTGGGCGAAATGCCGATATAAATTGATATTGCTGCGGTGAAGCCCATGGCCAGCAACATGTGGCTCGGTGCCTCTTTTGGGCGCAAGCCGCTGTCGCGGGCGAAGAAGGTAAAGAACGGGACTTTGATGCCGGAGTGCAACAACACCCCCGCGCTGGCAAAAATTAAGGCCGCCCAAACGATTGGGTAGTTTCCGGCCCCTGCTTCGTCGATGATTAAGGGCTTAGTCACAAAGCCGGAAAATAACGGAAAGGCCGAGATGGATGCCGCGCCGACCATGCAAAATATCGCCGTTAGCGGCATGGTTCTGTAAAGCCCGCCAAGTTCCGTCGCTTTGGAGGTTCCGGTGCGATACAGCACCGCGCCCACGCTCATGAATAGTAGGGATTGGTAAAGGACCGACGCGACGGCGTGGGCTGCTGTACCGTTTAGCGCCATCTCTGTGCCAATGCCAATACCTACGACCATGAAGCCTAGCTGACTGTTCAAACCGTAGGATAGAACGCGGCGCAGATCGTTACCGATAACCGCGAAAAAGATCGGAAACACGGCCATAATGGCGCCGATATAGATAAGAATTTCGGTGCCTGCGAACCCACGGGCCAACGCGTATATCGCGAGTTTCGTGGTGAAGGTAGACAGGATAACGGTGCCTGTAATGGTTGCGGCTGGATAGCTGTCTTGCAGCCAGTTGTGCAGCAACGGGAAAGCAGCTTTGACGCCGAAGGACAGGAATATTAACCATGTTCCCAGCGAGCCTAACGTCATGTTTTCAAACGTGATTGAACCGGTTTCGCGGTACACCAGCGCCGCGCCTGCCAGCAGGACAACACCGGAGGCAATCTGGATGATCAGGTAGCGCATGCCGGTATTATAAGACCCTTCGCTGCGACGCGCCCAGATCAGGAAGACGGAGGCCAGCGCCGTGCCTTCCCAATAGAAAAACAAGGTTATCAGGTCGCCTGCGAACACCGCGCCGATGGCGGAGCCTGCATATATCAAGGCTGCAACCTGTTGGACGGTGTCGCGTAAATGCCATGCGTAAAGATTGCCAAGGAAGGCGGCGAGTGTGAAAATCAGCGCAAACGCGCGCGAGAGTTTATCGACGCGCATCAGATCGAGCGTGAAGCCGAAGAATTCGACTTGATTGGATATGCCTGCGTCAAGGTTCCAGACTTGGTAGCCCGCAATTATGGGAACCAGCAGCATAAACGAACTGCGGATCGGGCCTTTGGGCACAGCGATCACCGCGATGGCCGCGGCGAAAAACAGGAAGGCGGTGGGAATTTGGTCAAGCATCGTAGTCAACCTTATCCAACTGGTCTTCGGGGTAATCCTCGGCGTCTATGGCTTTGTCACCGTAGTAATCCTCGGGACGTTTGATAAAAACACGTAAGGTTTTTGCTATCAGGATCAGGGCGGTGAAGGCGACGAAGCCGAATATGCCGTAGAACCCGGGGATTTCTGCGATATGAAAATTGCCATGCTTTTCGTAGGTGAAATCCGCCAGAAACGCGAGGATACTGGCGATTGCCAGCCCCCAGAAAATCTTGTTGGCGCTGCCTGGTTTATCGACCCACAGCATCATGCGACCCAAGGCGGGGTAGTTGGCGGGRTYGTCTTTTTGCTTGCTCATGACCTCTCCTTAATYCGCTGAAACAATTGGGGACAGGAATTCCTGCAASGCRCCKGCRTAGAAAAACARCACGATTGTRCCRAAYGCSGTTATGGCMGGCGGGAGCCAGACCAGAACSGGGGAYTCRGATATTTTTGTSGGRCTKCCTTCGGGTAGTGGCGAGAAGAAMCCGCGCCCGATGATKGGCARYAGATAGGCGACGTTTAGYAACGAGCTGAYCATYAGGACGCCGATCATGAACCATTGTTGGGTGTCTGYKGCCCCGACGATYAAYARCCATTTGCTCCASGAYCCRCCCAAGGGKGGCAGGCCGATGATGGARAGYGCGCCGATGAAAAATGCGCCGTAGGTGATYGGCATGAYTTTCCCRAGGCCATTCATCTGGCTGATGTTGGTTTTRTGRGTYGCCACGTATATTGAYCCCGCCGCCATAAACAACGTRATTTTTCCCATGGCGTGCATGGCKATRTGCATGCCGCCACCRAKWGCSCCCATRGATGTMGCCAGCGCCATGCCAAGTGTGATRTAGGCCAGTTGGCTGACCGTTGAATAGGCAAGCCGCGCTTTTAGGTTGTCTTTCGTGAATGCAATTACCGAAGCCGCAATGATGGTGTACGCTGCCAACCACATCAACCATTCCGAAGCGCCTGTGGCGGCCAGAAAGTCGATGCCGAAGATATATATCCCGACCTTGAGCATGGTGAACACGCCTGCTTTCACCACGGCCACCGCGTGCAACAACGCACTTACCGGCGTGGGGGCAACCATCGCGGCGGGAAGCCAGCGGTGGAACGGCATCAGTGCTGCTTTGCCAATCCCGAAGGCGTAAAGGGCCAGCAGGACGGCAACGGCGGGACCTGCGATGTTCCCCTCCAATATGCCGCCTTTGGTGAAGTCCAGCGTTCCGGTGATCGTATAGGTCCAGATGATCGCCAGTAATTGTAATCCGATGGAGGTGCCAAGCAGTATGCCAAGATAAGTTCGCGCACCGCGGATAGCCTCTGGTGTGCCTTTGTGGGCGACCAGCGGGTAAGTGGACAGGGTTAATATTTCGTAAAACACGAACAGTGTGAACATGTTGGAGGCAAACGCGATACCCATCACCGCTGATATAGCTATGGAGAAGCTGGCGAAGAAACGGGCGTGGTTATCCTCGTTATTACCGCGCATATACCCGATGCCATAGAGGTGCGTGATGATCCATAGGCCCGACGCTACAATCGCAAACAACAGGCCGAGGGGTTCGACGTTAAACGCGATATCCAAGCCGGGGAACACCTCGAACAACACCAACGGTTCGGTTGTGCCGTTGCCCACGTTGGACAATATTGTCAGGACCATTGTGAAGGTCGCAACAGCGGCGGCCAGTGTTATTCCGTCACGCAAATCGGCACGGTTGCGAAACAGCATGTTCGTCACAGCGGCCCCTGCGGGGATTAGCATTGTCAGCAATATGGCGGTGTTGGTTTCCAAGATCATTCCCTACATCATGCCCGCACTACCGGCCAGTAACCCTTGGGCAGCGGCGCGGGCGGCGGTTAGCGTGACGTCTGTTGCAAAGCCGAAATAGATGGTGGCAAGGGCCAGTATCCACATCGGGATCAGCATGGAGAGTGGGGCCTCTTTATAATCGGTTCCAGCGAGTGGGGCTTTTAGATAAAGTGTCTCGAACACACGCCAGACGTAGATCACGGCCAGCAGGGACGACAAAACGATCAGTACGGATACCGGCCACCAACCTTTTTCGATTGTTGCCTCGACCAGAACCCATTTGCTGATAAATCCAGCCGTGCCCGGCACACCGATCAGGCTAAGCCCGCCGATAACGATGGCACCGCTTGTCCAAGGCATGGTTTTCCCCATCCCCTGAATGCGGTTATAAAACGACCCGCCAGAGCGAAGCACCAGTATGCCGACGCCCATGAATAGTGTGGCCTTGGTGATACCGTGGTTGAACAGGTATATTATGGTGGCGGTTAGGCCGGTTTCCGTCAACAGGCTGATGCCCAGCAACATATATCCGATTTGCGCGATGCTGGAATACGCTAACATCCGTTTGAAATCGCTCTGGAAGATCSCGATGAAGGAGGCTGCAAACATGGCGAGAATGGCGAAAGGCAGGATGATGAACTCTAACGTGTTCACTTCGAACATAAACGCTGGTTGGAACACCGAGAATGTGAACCGCAGCAGCACATAAATCGCAACTTTGGTAGCGGTGGCCGCAAGGAAAACTGTAACGGCGGAAGGGGCGAATGTGTAGGCCCGTGGCAGCCATAGATGCAGCGGATAGATGGCGATCTTTAACCCCATGCCCACAACGATAAACGCGAAGGCGGCGCGAACCGTGCGGTTGGAACCTTGGTCGGCGATCCGGTCGGACAGATCGGCCATATTCAGCGTGCCGGTCGCCATGTAAAGCATGCCAAGGCCTATCACGAAGAACGTAGCACCAATCGTACCCATGATTAGGTAATCATAAGCAGCTGTTAGCGCGCGTTTATCGCGGTACGAACCTTGCGCAATCAACACATAAGTAGACAGCGACGAGATTTCGAGGAACACAAACACGTTAAATGCATCGCCCGTGATGGTCACGCCCAACAAGCCCGTTAGGCACAGCATAAAGGCGGCGTAGAACAGGGTGTGGTGACGTTCCGGTACCTCGAATTTAACGCTTTCGCGGGCGTAGGGCAGCACGAGGGTGCTTATACCCGAAACCAGCATCAACACGAAGGCGTTGGTGGCATCAACGCGATACTCGATCCCCAAAGGGGGCGCCCAGCCGCCGATTTGATAAGATATAATGCTGCCGTCAATAACCTGCATCAATAACAGAATCGAAATCACGAAAGACAATGCGCTGGCGGTGAAAGCCAGTGACCACGTCAGGCGGCGACTGCCGATCAGTACGATCAGGGGCGCGGTTACCAACGGAATCAATATCTGCAAAATAGGCAGTTGTTCGGTTAGCGTCATGGCAACATTTGCAGGTTCAACAGCCATTACGCCCGCCCACCCATAGCATCGCCGTGAATAGCATTTTCAGCCTGCACGATAGCACGTTCGATTTTCAGGATGTCGTCTTCCTCGATCGTGTTAAACTCTTCTTGAATACGAACAATCAGCGCCAACCCCAGCGAGGTTGTCGCGACCCCAACAACAATCGCGGTCAATATCAGCACATGGGGCAGGGGATTGGAATAAATAACATCAGGGTCAATCTCCATATCCAGCGGGAAAATTGGCGCAGTGCCGCCCGTGATTTTACCCATGGAGATATACAACATGAATACCGAGGTTTGGAAAATGTTCAGCCCGACGATCTTTTTCACGAGGTTGCCTTTGGCCACCACGATATAAAGCCCTGTCATCATTAACACGGAAAACAGCCAGTAATTCATATGGCCGAGGATGTATTCTTGTGTAAGCTCGAAACCCATCACCATTCCTCGTCGCTTAGTCTTGGGGGCCGTCCTGCGAAGGCATAATAGATTGCCACCATCACGGCGGTCACGGTAACTCCGACGCCAAGTTCGACGACGAGAATGCCATAATGCTGCCCGCTTGACGGGTGCGAGGGCACGAACGACCCGTAATCCAGAAAGGTGTATCCTAGAAACATACTGACGACGCCTGTGCCGGCGTAAATCAACACACCCAAGGCCACCAGTTTATGCACCAGCCACGGCGGAAAGACGCGTTGGACGTTGTGTAGGCTAAAGACCAAACCATAGAGGATGAAAGCCACGGCCATAATCACGCCCGCCTGAAATCCACCACCGGGGGAAAAATCCCCGTGGAACTGGACATAAAACGCAAACAACATGATCGCGCCGACCAGAAGTTTTGTGATAACCCGCAAGATAAGGTGATGGCGCATCAGACCTCCTCGCTTTCGTCGTCTTCATCGTCGCGGCGACGGCGGCGGCTTAGTCCGCTGATAAGCATCAAAACACCGATACCTGCGGTGAACACAACGGCGGTTTCGCCAAGTGTGTCAAAACCACGGTAACTGGCAAGGATAGATGTCACGACATTCGGAATGTCGATTTCTTCCACGCTACGCTCAAGGTAATCAGGGCCAACATGCAATTGTGCCGGGGCATCGGCTGAGCCGAGGTTGGGCATATCGAGTGTGCCGTAAATCAATGCAGCGCCGGTTACCATAACAACAAACAGCGGCAATGCTGGGGATCGTTTGGTTGGCTTTTCAAAGCGCGAAGTCAGTGCCAGTGTTCCTAACACCAGCACTGCTGAAATTCCCGCACCAACTGCGGCTTCGGTGAAGGCCACGTCTACAGCATCCAACGTTATGAACAGCAGCGCGGACAGCAGGCTGAATACGCCGGATAGCATTGCAATGGCAAACAAGCTGCGCATCCGCACTACCGCCACGGCTGTAAGAACCAGCATAACGAACAACGCAATATCAATGAAAATTTCTATGATGCACCTACCGCTATTCTGTACTTGCCGGGGCGGCGACTGTGTTTGTTAACGGCTCTGGTTCGACACCCGTGAAACCTTTGGCCTCTTTAGGACGAAGCCCCGAAACAAGTGCGGCGTTTGCAATTGCATGGGTGGCGGTCGGGCCGGTTACAAACAGAAAAACCCCGATAATGATGAGTTTGACGGTTATAAGCGTGAACCCTGCTTGCACAGCCATGCCTGCGAACAACAGTATCACACCGGCAGAATCTGTGATCGAAATGGCATGCAAGCGCGACCAGAAATCTGGAAAGCGCAGCGTTCCCACAGCCCCAACGATAACAAAGAACGAGCCGGACAGTATAAGCGCCCAACTGACCGCCTCGACAGCTATATCAAGAATGCTCATTGTCAGCCTCCGTATTTAGCGGGGACTTGTCGCCAATCGCGCGGTAGCGAAAAAATTTGAGGATGGCGATCGTGCCAACGAAATTGATCAAAGCATATAGAAGGGCGATGTCTAGAAATTCGGGGCGCTTCGTCAGGAAGCCCATAAGGCCGATCAGCAACACTGTGTGCGTTCCGAATGAATTAACCGCAATCACACGGTCATATAAGGTTGGTCCACCAAACAGGCGCACTAACACCAGGACCATCGCGACGAAAATCGCAATAATTGCAACGGCGAACATCATGCTAAATCCGCCTTTTCACACGCGGTCACCCGACGGTCCATATCTGCCAGCGCGTCTTTATCATCCGCCGAATAATCCAACGCGTGAACCAGAAACCTTCCCGGCTCAGTCTCTATTGTAACCGTGCCGGGTGTGAGGGTGATCGAGTTGGCGAAAATAACTTGCCCAAGGTCGGATTTTTGGGTGTGGGGTACAGAAAACATGTGTTGTTTTAGGTGCATTGAAGGCGAAAGAACAATTTTGGTGACAGCCCAACTAGCCTTGGCAATTTCAATCAGAAGCCAGCCCTGATAGGAAAGAAATGCTAAAGGCCTGATGTGGAGCTCAACGCGGTCTTCGTCAATGGTATCCATACGGGCAAGTATGAAAATAACGGCAAGTGTAGAGACAACACCAAGCCCGACTGTTAACGGCTTGTAAATACCGGACAGCAATAGCCAAAGCCCAAGGAAAACGATGAATGCCCCGAGTATCCGCACCTTATGTCCTTTGATCTGAGTTGGCGTAGCCTCTAGATGGCTTGCAAGCTGCGCCGTTCAATGCTTCCTGTAATATATGCTTGAACGATTACGGGAACGCAACCGATTTGCATAATATTTGATACTGTGTTTGTTAGCAATTTGTTGATAGAAGTTGGTATACGCTGCGGGAACATATTTACCGCGCCCCTTAATAATACGAGCCGTGAATGATAGAATTTAGAAATGTTAGTAAATCATTCTGGACTGGCACCCAGCGCAAAGTGATTTTGGATCAGGCGAGCTTCAAAATCGAACTGGGGCGGTCCATGGGAATACTTGCGCCTAATGGCACGGGTAAAACCACGATCATCAACATGATGGCAGGGCTGGAACAGCCGGACGAGGGGAAGATACTTCGGACCTCCCGTATTTCATTTCCTTTGGGCTTTATGGGGGGGGTTGTCGCCGCCCATTCGGCTGGAGAAAATGCGCGGTATATCGCGCGAATATATGGTCTTGACCCCGACTATGTCGAGGCGTTCTGCCGATACCTCGCCGGATTGGATGAATATTTCGAGATGCCGCTAAGTACCTATTCCGCAGGTATGAAGGCCCGGTTTACGTTTTCGTTGCTTTTGGCGTTGGATTTTGACATTTATCTGATTGATGAAGGTATGCCGGGAACGTCGGATGTGGAGTTTAACCGCAAGGCTGGTAATGTCCTGCGCGAAAGGCTTAAGCGGTCGACAGTTGTGATAGTTTCACATAGTCCGAATATACTTGAGCAGTACTGTTCTTCGGCAGCTGTCCTTAGAAACGGCAGATTGCATATGTTTGACACGCTCGAAAAAGCAAAAGAGATGTATAATTACAATGGCTAACGACGAAACCCCATCAGATGATGAAAGCAAGCCAACACCGAAGCGTACGCGCGCATATCTGCGCAAGGCGCGCCAAAAAGCACGGCGCATAGGGCTTGAAGCAACTGATGACGAGCATGCCGCACGCCTGCTGGAAGAGCTGGGGATAGATGTTCTTCACGATGACGTGTCGCTGATTAACGTTGGCAAAACTGGCGATAGCGCGACGTCGCCAAATGAAGGCACAGGAATAAGCGAGCAAGTTTCTGCAAACGTTATGCTGAATGATGCGGAACGTCTGGCCGAAGTTCATGCAATTCAACGGGATTTGATCCGTCGGCGCCGCGTGCGTCTGGTTTTACTTATGGCGCGGTTGTTGTTTTTTGTTGTGTTGCCGACCTTTCTTGTTGGGCGGTACTATTACACCGAAGCGACAGATATGTATGAAACGGAATCGCAATTCGTTATCCAAAAATCTGAGTCAGCTGGTGCCAGCGGTCTTGGTGGTTTGTTTTCCGGCACCGGGTTTGCCAATTCTGCTGATTCAATAACAGTGCAGGGCTATCTAACATCGCGCGAGGCGATGATGCGCCTTGACGCTGAACTGGGATACCGCGCCCATTTCCAGCAAGACTTTATTGATGATCTAAAGCGTCTTCCAGAGGACGCCAATATGGAATCCGCGTACAGTCTTTATAAAGATAATGTAAAAGTCGGGTATGATTTGACCGAGGGCGTCATCCATCTTGAGGTGACCGCTGCCACTCCCGAAGATTCGCAGGCGTTTTCAAACGCCCTGATCCGGTTTGCCGAAGAACGTGTTGATGAACTGTCACAGCGCGTGCGCGAAGATCAAATGCGCGGCGCGCAGCAAGCCTATGACACAGCCGAGACTGAAATGTTCCTAGCGCAAGCAGAAGTTCTACGTCTGCAACAAACCCGTGGCGTGTTAAGTGCTGATGCAGAAATTGCGTCACAGATGGGCATTATCAATTCGTTGGAATTACAAATAGAAGACAAGCTGCTTGAACTAGCCGAGATACTCGACAACCAAAATCCCAACGAAATACGCGCGGATATTTTGCAACGCGAGATTGATCGGCGTGTAGAACGTGTCGCGTTTTTACGTCAAAAACTGACAGAGACAACCACCAGCAGTGTTTCCTTGGCTACGATTTCCGGCGAGTTGCAAGTCGCTGAAGCAAACATGATGACACGGCAATTAATGCTTCAACAATCGTTGCAACTGCTTGAAACCGCCCGTGTGGATGCAAACCGGCAGGTGCGATACCTGAGCATTGGTGTAACACCTATCGCACCCGACGTGCCGACATACCCTCGCAAGTTTGAAAGTACGGTTTTGGCGTTCATTATCTTCATGGGGATATACATTATGCTTTCATTAACAATTGCAATCCTACGCGAGCAGGTGAGTGTATAACGATGTGCAAGACCGTCAGGGTTGATGATGTGAGGATTGCCAACAACCTACCGCTGGTGATTATCGCAGGCCCGTGCCAGCTTGAAACGTTAGACCATGCATTGATGATCGCGGATAAGCTGGCCGAAGCTTGCGCCCGAAGCGGGGCTGGGTTTATCTTTAAGGGAAGCTTCGACAAAGCAAACCGAACATCTTTAGATGGGATCAGAGGCGTTGGGCTTGATGCCGGCTTAAGCATTCTGACGCAAGTGAAGGAACGTATCGGTTGCCCTGTGCTAACGGATGTACACACCGTAGATCACTGCGCGCCTGTTGCTGAATGTGTGGATATTCTGCAAATCCCTGCGTTTCTGTGCCGCCAAACAGATTTGCTGTTGGCCGCAGGGGTGACTGGCAAACCGGTAAACATCAAGAAAGGCCAGTTTTTGGCCCCGTGGGACATGCCGCACGTCGCGCAAAAGGTAGCCTCTACCGGCAACGAAAACATTCTGCTGACAGAGCGTGGAACAAGTTTTGGTTATAACACCCTCGTCAACGATATGCGGTCTTTACCTATTCTGTCAGATACCGGTTACCCGGTAATTATGGATGCCACACACAGCGTGCAACAGCCCGGCGGGCAGGGTGCTGCGTCGGGTGGGCAACGCAAATTTGCGCCCATAATCGCCCGCGCGGCTGTTGCCGTAGGGGTTGCTGGTGTGTTTCTGGAAACGCACGAGACACCAGACAACGCCCCCTCAGACGGGCCAAACATGACCCCGCTTTCTCAAATGCCGGATTTGATCGCGACATTGATGGGTTTTGATAGGTTAGCGAAGGCAAATGCGAACGCCGGTCGATAAATATGCCCCCCTTGCAGGTGTATGCAAATTTCCCCTTGCGACCGGACGACAGCCTATTTATGAAGCGTATAAGTTGGGATGTAGCCAAGTGGTAAGGCAACGCTTTTTGGTAGCGTGTATCGTAGGTTCGAATCCTACCATCCCAGCCAGACACCACTAAGCCACTGTGCATAGATGTTATTAACCGTCCTGACGCCCCGTATGCCCCATTCGGTGCCCCAGAGTGCCATCTCTGATGGTAGGCTCCATGAAATGGCTGCTTTGGTCTTAAGCTGTTGTTTTATTGCGGGTACTCAACTGCTAGCGCCGTTGGCCGCCAATTTTCTAAGTCTCTAGAAATATAGGGTAATATACCAGTATGCTTTCTCCCTCGCACCAGTATTGCGCTGATGTACGGGTGTATCGGGTGTCTTATACCCCTTCAGTTATAGGCAGTGCCACATATCAGAGCAGGTCGAAGTCAACGCCGTTCGCCAGGTAATCCCATTCATCACGTTTGTTATCTGCGCGGTTCCCGATCGTTAGATGTTCGGGATTGATGCAAAGCCGATTATGGCACCGATGGCGGACAACATCGACATAACCCGCTACGGTCCGGTTAAGAACGCAGTAGATAAGCCGGTATGCAGCGACCTGCCGAGCATGGAAGCGGACCTTTCGAGGTCTGGTAGTGTTGGTAACGATGCAGCCAGTTTCGGTTGCCGTGCCCCCAGCGAGAAGCGAGTCAGCCCGCGAACGGGCCTCCTCATAGTGGTTGGCGAGTATATCCGCGAGCCATAATGGTCCTGTCACGGTTATCTAGCCCGAACAGAACGGAGGCGAGGTGGCAGAATGTGCTTTTATCCGCGAGTAGAGGAGGGTGATACGCAGTCTGGCTGGTTTGTCTTTGATCAATCTCCTGCTTGGTTACATGAAATCAACAGATTGAGTGGATTTTCATCCTAGCGCCGACTATATCTGTTTGAGATGTTATTTTCTGTTTACAAGCACTTAACCACCGTGCAGTATAACTTCCGTTGCGAGATGTCTTGTGCTGTTCCATCAAGGTTTCTGCAAAATATATAACAAGTAGCCTTTGTGTTTGGTTGGTTGATATTATCGAGTGCGTCCATTTTTACCATTTGGTGAAACCGGACACATCACCTTACTTTCTGTAATTTCTTAGGGTTCGATCGAGGGTAGAACACATGCTACGCAAAATGAAAAAACTAATTCCGTTGAGTCTTGCTGTCGGAATCTCTACCATTGCTACCGCTGAAACGGTAACATTGAAAAGCCTTGACGGAGCGACCTCGCTCAGCGGCGAATTCCTGAATTTCGACGGACAGACTTACACAATCAGGACGATTGTGGGCGATTTGACCATTGACGCATTTCAGGTCACCTGCGAAGGCGATGTATGCCCGACAGCGGTATCCGACCCTTCCAACTTCAGTATTTCTGGCGACTCGAACGCTGTAGGTAAACTTTTTGCCGACTTACTGTTTAAATTTGGCATCGACATCGGTGGTGACACCGTGACGTCTCTCAATCCAAACGGGCCGGCCGAGGTGCAGTTGAGTAACGAATTGGGTGAAGAGCTCGCTAATATCACGCTTAAGTCCAATGGTTCGGTTCAGGGTCTGCGGGATATTTTCTCGGGAGAGGCCAGCCTTGCTGTCCTGACGCGCCCCATCACCAAAGAAGAAAACGCAATCTTCCAGCTTGCAGGTTTGGGTGATCTTACCTCGCCGGAGCAGCAAACTATTTTCGCGCTGGACGGGCTTGTGATCATTACATCTAAAAGCAACCCACTGCGCGCCATTGCAGAGCAGGACCTCGCCAAGATTTTCTCGGGGAAAGTAACCAACTGGGCGCAAATCGGTGGTCCGAGTGCAGATATCAACTTGTATGCCCGTGACGGAACCAGCGGCACAGGTGCTGTCTTCAATACACTGGTTATGGATCCGGCGGGCGCTAAAATTGCTGACACGGCCAGTATTCTTGATACTGATGCTGATGTAGCCAAGGCCGTGGCTGCCGATCCTCTCGGGATTAGTGTAACGAGCCTCTCGGATGTGGGTAACGCAAAAGTTCTGGCAATTCGCGGCGTATGCGGAATTCAGGTGCCTGCCACTCCCTTCACCATCAAGACCGAGGAATATCCCCTTACCCGGCGTCTATATACCTATCGGACCAATCAGGAACTGCCAGCACAGTTGACCCGTTTCCTCGATTTTATTGATACCGAACCGGCACAAAATGCTATTGCCAACGACGGATTTGTTGATCTGGGAGTATCCTTCCAAAGCAATGATGAACAGGGGTTGCGTTACCTGTCTGCGGTCCTTCCGACAGATGTTGAAATGACCCTCGGCCAGTTGCGCGACATGACAGCGAACCTGATGGCTTCAGATCGTGTGTCGATCACCTATCGCTTCGAGCTTGGTTCGGCCCAACTGGACGCACGTGCGCAGGACGATATCCAACGCCTGGCCCAGATGCTCTCCACTGGCGACTTTGACAACAAAGAAGTTCTATTGATCGGTTACACAGACTCTATAGGTGGTGGGACCAGCAACCAGCGTCTTAGCAAGTTACGTGCCGAAGAGGTTCGTGCTGCTCTGATTTCTGCGCTTCCCGGTGGGGGAATCGAAGGCTTGCCGATCCGTGCCATGGGCTTCGGTGAGATATCACCACTCGCCTGCAACGAATCCAAAAGTGGTCGAAATATCAACCGCCGCGTTGAAGTGTGGTTGCGAGACAACGTAACAGTATCGCAATAATCTGGAGGTTGAAACTTATGTTGACCTACAAGCATGGTAAACGGAAATGGAGCAATATAGAATGAAAATCCAAGCGATTATAGCAACTGCCGCATTGTTTTTTTCCGCAAGCAACGTATTTGCCCAAAGTGTGACAATCAACGAGGCGGTAGATGCTTGGCTCAACGGCTCAGATGCCGCAAGCTTAGAGATGCTGTCAGATCTTGCCCATAGTGGCAATACAGACGCCCAGCTGCTTTTGGGACAAATTGACCGCGATGTTGTGCCCGGTGGATATTCCGACTTTGTAGTCGGACTAGACTATACAGAGCGGGAGCTGCTGTTACGCGCGGGTGACCTCGGGAAATCTGTTAACTGGCTTCTCAGCCTGACGGATCCGGAGTTGGCTGCCTTGGGCGAAGCCATTTTCGGATACCGTGTAGGCCGCGATCCTATCGGCAATGCTCTCGCACTTCAAAAGTATGGCGAACCTGCGGCGGCAGAAAATGTTATCTGGAATACAGTCAATAATGGTCGCTTTGACCTTCTTAACACTATTCCTGCCGAAAACTACGGCCTGTTAGATTCCGGGTTCTTGCAATGGGTCACAGCCTATATGGCCAATCCGAACAAGGCATTGACCGTGAATCGTCTGCTCGCTGATCCTTCCCCCGAAAAGATTATGGGGTTGTTGGCTGTCAAACGTCTGGCCAGGGTTCTGAACCTGAACAAACACTTCTCGGATGAAATAAACCAGTTTATCGATATTATCCTCGGAAAAGGTTATGACTTGCCTGAGGATGCCAATCTGGTGGACCTTTCGGCGGATATCGAGAAAATCGCAGAAGTAGACGCCCCGCTTAGTATTGCCGTACGCGCGTGCAAGCGCTGGGAAACCGATCATGTCGACTATGAGTGCATAATTCAGTCGCTCGAAATCGTCAGCGGATACAAAACGCTCCTGTCTATCCGCACACCGGTGGAAAATGTTATTCCAGCAGAGGATTTCCTGGCGTCCGAGCACGTTGTAGATATTTTTGAAAACCTCGTCAAAACCCGCGCTTCGTATTACAAACGGCCGATCCGGTCTTCGACGCTGCAACGGCTGCTTTCGGGTGAAGGCTGAAAACGAAGGAAATAATCACTAAAGGCGGCGATGCTCAACATCGCCGCCTTTTTTCTGCGCATTGAATAAGGCGGGAATATACTCTGCATTTCCGCAGATGTGGCGAAATACCGAAAGGGAATAATAAACAGGTTGCTTGCCCTACTGGACGATGCTGCCAACCGATCTTTCAAGAGTGGTAATCCCCCCGAAAATTAGTGGTTTTCACGTGTAGAATTTTCTTGGCATAATATCTGAGGGGGTTTTGATNAAAAAGCAGGATATAGCGACGCGCAGATTATGGGTATTTTGAAGCMAGCCGAGAGCGGTGTGCCGGTTTCCGAACTGTGCCGAGAGCATGGCATGAGCAATGCCAGCTTTTACAAATGGCGATCAAAGTTTGGCGGAATGCGCTGCACGGCAGGTTATGCGTTAACATGATCGAGAGTGGACGCTTCTATGATGTCGGAGATGAAGTCGCTGACTGAGGRGAACCGCCGCCTGAAGCGGATGTATGCCGAGATGGGCATGCAGAATGACCTGCTGAAGGAAGTGCTTGGAAAAAAGTAATGCGGACGTCTCTACGCAAGGAGATGGCCGTGAAAGCGGCGCCAATCACAGGGTCAGCATTGCGCTGGCCTGCCGGGCGTTCAGCATCAGCGAAAGCTGGTATCGCTACGAGTGCCAGTTGAGTGACGAGAATGCCGAAATAGCGGATTGACTGGAGAAGCTGACCGACAACCGCCGCACCTGGGGCTTTGGCTGGAATCATAAGCGCGTCTACCGGATTTACTGTGAACTGGAGCTGAACCTGCGGATAAAGCCAAAGAAGCGGCTAAAACAGGACAGACCGGACGCGCTGGCGGTGCCGGACGCAGCCAATCATACTTGGTCGATGGACTTCATGGCAGATCAACTGGCCGATGGACGTTCGATCCGTACGCTGAACGTGCTCGATGACTTTAACCGCGAAGGATTAGGCATCGAAGTGGGCTTCTTGCTACCTGCCGAGCGGGTGGTGCGCAGCCTGAACCGGATCATTGAATGGYGCGGGAAGCCGCAGGCAATTCGGGTGGATAATGGCCCGGAATACGTGAGCGGAACGTTGATGGCATGGGCCGCAAACATGGGCATCCACATCCAATACATTCAGCCCGGGAAACCTCAGCAGAACGCCTACATCGAGCGTTACAACCGTACGGTCCGACATGAATGGCTAGACCAGAACATGTTTGAAACAGTCGCCCCTCTCGGCGAATGCAAGCATTCCCTGCCGGTCGGCGGGAGGCACAGAGACAGACCACTGAATGGCTCTGGACATACAACAACGACCGCCCCAACATGGGCATCGGCGGGATCACACCCGCCAGGAAACTGAAAATAGCCGCGGAATTCTACAAGCGGACCCCTTTAAAAATGGGGGGGATTACCCATCTACCTTACCTACTTTAAGTTCTTTAAGTGATTCGGCAACATCACTTAACAGACATATCCAATTGGATAGGGCGATAGTATTTATCGGAGATAACGATGTGTAAACATACGCATRGGAAGTTTATTTCACACTAAAATATTGTTTTACAATGGTAAAATTTCTGTTGGCATTTATTGTGACACACCCATAAGGCATTGTTATGGAGGCATAATAACATAATTAACATGTATTATACGTCAGGTATTTCTTGGGGGAGGGTAATCTCGCGGCACCTCTGAGCGTGCTCGATCAGCCGTGCATTTTGCTGGTGTCAATATATTTGGCAAATTCAAACGTGTTAGGTTAAACTGTGGCGCAATAGTGTTTTGTTTGTGGTGATGCATTTATGTTAAAAGTGTAGGCGCCCCCTTTAGTTAGTATACGAGTTTCACCGTGCGGCAGGTGGTTTAAATGGGTATCCGTCGTATTAAAAATAACCCTGCAAATGGATTGCAGACTAAGAACAGTATGTCGTTGTGACAACAATTTAGGATGAACAAAACCCGCGAAAATGTAGCAGGAAGATTGCACCAACATTGGTGATGAATGCAACAATAACGGGCTGCTTTAATAGTTTATCAACACATAATGTTTCGATTAAAGCTGGAGGCTACCATGCTTACGACTACACTATCCTTCGACAATTTGCATACTTATGGCGACTTGTTTACGACTCTTTTTCGTGCCCGCAAGCGCTCGTTGTTCATGGAAACGAATTGGGAGTTCCCGGAAACTGACGGGATGGAATATGACCAGTATGATACACCGGCCAGCCGCTGGATTGCCGTTCATGAAAATGGCAAGGTTCTCGCTGGCGTACGGTTGACGCCCACAACCGCTGAATGTGGTGTTTATTCGTATATGATCCGCGATGCGCAACGCGGTCTGCTGAACACGTTGCCCAGCAATTTGTTGGATTATGAAGCCCCGGTTGCCTCCTATATATGGGAAGCGTCGCGGGTTTTCATTTCAGATGATGTGCCTGAAAGGCGACGCGCTCGTGTGCAGGCCAGCCTAGTTGCCGAAATGACGGGCGCCGCACGCACGTTAGGAGCTTCACAAATTATTGGTTTGATGCCCGCCCAATGGGCGCGTTGGACGGATTACCTTGGCCTAGATGTCGAAGTGGTTGGTCCCGAAATAGAGGTTGATGACACCTTGACCAAAGTTGGCGTTTTGAAGCTTGCGTTAAGCCTGCATTAAGTGGGGGGCGGCACATGGCCGCCCAACCAGCTTTCACAAAAGTCAGATGAAGTTTCGAGTTGAGGCCATGGCAACAGCCTGCGTTGTAGTTTTAGCCCCCAGCTTTCCTTTCGCACGCTCTGCGCGGCTTTTTACGGTCGGAACCGAAATATCCAGTTCAACTGCGATTTGCTTATAGCTTAACCCGTCTCGAAGTCCGCGCAACGCGTCAAGCTCTTTGTCCGTTAGGCCACATTGGCCGACGACAAAGTCGACCAGATTGTTAAATTTATCATCGAGATGGGATATCTCCTCGTCGGTGAACTCTCGATCTGGCCGTGCAATTGTCATGAAGGACCGCTTGTTCATTGATTTGCGGGAAAATGCTGCGCCGTATCGAAGATTGTGTTTTTCTGCTTCTTTTATAACACCGCGAATATCCGGCATTTTGATGTCGGACCAGCGTTTATTTCCGCTTTTTGTGACGCACCAGATTAATATGGGATCAACGAAAAAGTAGTTCTTTTCTTCGTAGATTTTCTGCCATTCTTCTGAGTACTCCGAGTGGAGGTACTCTGGTCCGCGAAAGGTCATATTGAAGGCCATTATAAAGCCGGATTCGCCTAGAAATCTAAGTGAAGATATTTCAGAATCAAAATTTGGGATTATGGATTTAAGCATAGGATTCCTCTGTCGAGATATTATCTAAAAGTATAAGGTTTTTGGGAAAAGCAATCAATAAATAAAAAAATATTAGTATAAAGTACAACATGTAAGGCTTGTGTCAAGATGATTAATATCGCGTAATTCTATGTAATCACAGGTGAAACGCTTACTTAAATTACGTCGCAACTGAAGGCCAAAAATCGGCCGTCCTTATTACCTGTAATTTTACCGAGCGCCTTAGGGTTGTACCCCATTGTTCGTGCCATTCTAAGGAACGCGGGCGGCCCCAAGAACAGACACTCGTGGGCCCCTTCCTCTTTCAAAAATTCGTTGCATCTTTCAAGAATACCGCGACCGACCCACATATTATCCTGTGATGTAAATCTTGTCAGTTCCCATACGTCTGGATCAACGGGTGGTTCGCTTGAACAAATTTCAGGGGGTAGGCCGGGCAGGTTTTCAAGGTAAGCATCTCTAATCATGTACGAATATACGATTTTGCCAAAACTTTGGGACTGATCCGTTCTTACCAAACGCGCACCGCCAATGACTTTGTCATCTTCGTGCGCGATGATGTAAACGGATGTCAGCGTGTCGTATTGCTCGAACTCCATGGAGTCAGCATGAAAGAGCGGCCAATCCATCTTGTCCACAAACACTTCTTTGCGAAGAAGAAGAAAACTCTTTACTAAATGCCAATGAACTATATCGGCTGGAAACCTTAGAACTGTAATCTTCATAAATGTACCTACTTTTACGGCAGTCTAACCTAAGTACGGTAAATTTCCTATGATTACATTGCATTATAGGTGATCAATCTTGCGGGCCTTATCCGGTGGCCCTGACGGTTTGCGCATTGGGGCGCCAATCACCGTTAGCTATTTCCCGAAGAGTGGTTACGTCGTGAATTTTTACAACTGATAGTTTTTCAAATTCTATAATACCGCGATCCTGTAAATCTCTAAAGCATCGGCTAACAGTTTCGGGTTGCACTCCGATATATTCAGCCAAGTCCACACGGCGCACTGGAATTTTCGCAATGGTAGTATCTTTTGCCATACTGAATTCCCGGTGATTGCACTCAATGATAAACGAGGCCAACTTTTCCAAAGCCTGCTTTTTTGACATATCAACAGAGTGATCTATGGCACGGAAAGTTTGCGCGCGAAGGTTTTGCCAAACGCTATTTTGGGCAGTTGGGTTGGTTAGAACGACTCGTTCGAATATTTCGGGGGAAAGTTTGCAAATTGTGGCGTTACCCAGTGAAATAAGGTTACAACGGTTTCTATTTGAAATCCCCCGCAGGTCGATAATATCACCTCTCATATAGAGTGCGGCAATGGATTTCCGCCCGTCGGCCATAAGATGTTGCAGACTTAAAACGCCAGAGGAAACGGCAACAATAGGCCATTGCAACAACGCTTCGTCAGACAAGGTATCCCCTCGCTTCATATTGGCGGAGCGTGATCTACCGTTAAGTTGAATTAGCTCTTCAGTTGTCAGCCGTGCGCAAAAGCTGTCGGAGTCGCACTGTAATGCACAACTCTTGCAAATATTTGGTATTGGTGACGTCATCATAAAAAGCCTTGTGCATTGAAATATTCCAGTGCTGGTGACTATATATGGTTGGATAGATTGCGGCTTGATCTATATCAATTTAGAGCAAACAGTAGGCTACACGAGTGCCCTTATCATGAATACACGGTATGCATTACGAATGATTGACCTCCTAAACACATCCTTTGCGCAATTTATTTCCGTAATATTGGTGGTTTTTAGTTCGGGAATCTACGGATTTCGGTATTTACGCCATGAAATAAGTTTGCCCCGCAGTTTCTGGAAAACCCTTCCCGTATTAATCATGGCGACGATTGCAGTTTACTTCAACGCCGCGCCAATGTTGTCCATCGCAATGCTGCTGTGTGCGCTAGGTGATTACTTTTTATCGCGTGGGCAGGCGCAGTTTATTCCGGGGTTGCTTGCATTTTTGGCAGGCCACATTGCCTATATCGCGTTGTTTTACACCTTAAGCGAGGGGGCGGTTTTTTACTGGCCCATGCTGTTAATTGCACTATATTCCAGTGTATTCGGCACATATATGTGGCGCGCCACTGGTAAGTATCGTTGGCCAGTGGTGGTGTATATCGTTGTAATTACCGCAATGGTAGGCATTTCTTTAACGCTTCCATCGGCGTTCTTTTTGACCGTTGTCGGGGTGTTCGTGTTCGTTTTTTCGGACAGTGTTCTGGCCGTACGAATGTTCATTGTACGCGATGAGCGAATAAAACTAATGATGTCGTGGGCGGTTTGGATTTCTTATATTGCGGGCCAATCTTTGATACTTATCGGAGTCGCCGGGGCCACGTGAGGGGCGGTGATCTGCTAGTTAGCTGTGGCTTCCAGCGCGGCAATGGTCGGGCGTTCCAGTCGCTCAAGTAATTGCCAAACAGCTTCGCGACACCACGCCGACGGGTTTTCAGATACAAGCTCTAATGACAAATCAGGTTGGCGCAATACAATTCGGCGCCAGCCATGTACGATCAGTGTTCTAATTACGGCGGTCTCGGTGATCGTGGGTACATACCCGGCGTTCAAGACTTGCTTCACCACTTCAAGAATTCGCATTAGTTTGGAATAACCCTCAATACTTGCCGTATCCGCGATCGAAGTTTGCAGCCATTTAGGAAGGCTGGCGAGCTTTCCTTCGATCACCAGAAAATCATCTGCATCCTGCAGGGTTGCACCAGATCCAATGTATACTCCAGATATAAGCTTGCGATAACCGTGTATTACGAGGTTTCTTTCATCCACTACCATTTCGGGAGTGGCTACTAATATGTGCCATCTTTCAGGCACTTTGACTGTTCGGCCATAGATGTGTGGGCTGGCAATTTTGCTTTGGCTCAGCCCGAATTCGGAAAGGCGATACTTACTGGTTCGCCCCGATTTTTCGGTCATAATCCACCCATCGCGGCGCAGACGATGCAGCGCCACTCGCATCGCTTGGGGTTTGATACCTATCATTTGCGTTAGCGTAGATAATAACGGGCCGCTAATTTCATCGTTCGGACTTTGCGCTAAATCGCCAAAAATAGTGACAAGAATTGACCACGTCCGGCTACTCCCGCAGCCTGTCAGCTCTTGTACAATATGTTCAAAACTTTGCTGCGAAACATCCGTCATGCACGGTTTATAACCCGTGTATGACGGCGGCGCTATATCAATACTCGTTCATTGTCAGTAGTTCGTATTCCGCCACCAGCTCATCATTCTGATTGGTTAGAGTTACATGCCAGCGCACCTCGCCATATTCGTCATTGCGCCGTGTCTTTTTCTTGACCGATAGGCGAACCTTGATGCTGTCACCCGCCACAACGGGCTTCATGAAACGCAGGTTTTCCAGCCCGGTATTGGCCAGAACCGGCCCGGGGTTGGGTTCGACAAACAGGCCCGCAGCAAAGGACAACAACAAATACCCATGCGCCACGCGACCAGGGAAAAACGGGTTGGCGGCGGCGGCTTCGTCGTCCATATGGGCGTAAAAATTATCCCCAGTGAAGGCCGCGAAATGTTCGATATCATCAAGTGTGATTTCGCGCGCGGCGGTGTTGATAGTTTCCCCGATTTCAAGGTCGGTGAAGGTGCGCGTAAACGGATGTGTCGGGGCAGGGACCTCGGTTGACCCACTAACCCATTGCTGACCGATGGCCGTCAAAATATCGGGGCTGCCTTGGATCGCGGTGCGCTGCATGTAATGCATGACGCCACGAATGCCGCCCATCTCCTCGCCACCACCAGCGCGGCCGGGGCCACCGTGAACCATATGGGGCAGGGGGGATCCGTGGCCCGTACTTTCCTTCATGGAATCGCGATTGTTGAAATAAAGCCGCCCGTGATACGCTCCAGCCCCTAACACCACGTTGCGTGCAACGACCGGATCACGCGTGATGACCGAGGCCACAAGACTGCCTTGCCCACGGTTAATAAGCTCAACGGCGTGGTCCAGATCACGATACCCCATGATTGTCGAGACAGGGCCAAACGCCTCCGTATCGTGGACGCGTTGCGCGGTATCAGGGTTCTCGCAATGAAACAGCATAGGGGGCACAAACGCGCCTTTATCAGCATCGGCGTTGAGTGTTTCAAAATTATCAGGGTCACCGAAAACCCGCGTGGCTTCGGTGCCGATAATCGCGGCTTGCGCCAATACATCCAGCTTTTGTGCCATGGAAACCAGCGCRCCCATKCGSACGCTTKGGTCGCGCGGATCGCCGATAATCGTTTTAGAGAGCCGCGCAGAAAGCGCYTCRATCACCGCTTCAACYTGGYTTTCCGGYGCCATRATGCGSCGAATTGCCGTGCATTTCTGKCCTGCTTTCGTTGTCATCTCGCGCTGAACTTCTTTCACGAACAGATCAAATTCCGGCGTGCCCGGAACCGCATCTGGCCCCAAAACGGAGGCATTYARRCTGTCCTGCTCCGCYACAAACCGAACCGARTTTTCRAGRATATTYGGCGCTGATCTAAGCGCMAGCGCGGTYYTGGCCGACCCCGTAAAACTAACCACATCCTGCATGTCGAGGCGATCCAGAAGGTCCCCCGTTCCACCMGAWATMAGTTGCACCGCACCCGCAGGMAAAATGCCGCTRTCGATCATGATGCGCACGCAAGCTTCGGTCACATAACARCTTGAAGTCGCKGGTTTAACRATCGCCGGAACACCCGCCAGCAGGGTTGGGGCCAGCTTTTCCARCATCCCCCAAACMGGAAARTTGAAAGCGTTKATATGCACCGCAACCCCTTGCAGGGAGGTGCAAACGTGCTGGCCCAAAAACGTGCCATTACGCGATAATTGTTCGACCTCACCATCCAGATAGATGTGTGCATCCGGCAGTTCCCGCCGCCCTTTGGAGGCGAAAACGAACATCGTCCCAATCCCCCCGTCAATATCAATCAGATGGTCAGACTGGATCGCGCCAGTGTCGAAGCTGATGTTGTAAAGTACTTGTTTATGCTGCGAAATATGTGCGGCCAACGCCTTTAGCATTCGCGCGCGATCATGAAACGTCATCGCGCGGAGCGCGGGGCCACCAACATTCCGCCCATAGTCCAGCATACCCTGAACATCGAGGGCATCATTGCCCGCCTCCGCAATCACATCGCCAGTAATGGCACTCGAAATGGASCGCGCACCAGCCCCGGGCGCAATCCACGCACCGGCTGCAAAGCTGCTGATYTTYTGAATAGTCATTCGSWYYWTCCTGTCGTTTTTGCRTAATGCATYGGCCCGCCGCGCCAMCGCGGGAAKCCRTARCCGTTGATTTGCACCGTATCCACATCGGCGTTTCGTTCTGCGATCCCCTCGGCAACAATGCTTGCRCCYTCTKRTGCCAGCACGGCCAACAGSCGYTTCGATATYTGKTCAKCMGTGAACTTTTGRCGGGRTATTYCRTTYTYCGYAGAATAGGMAATGATCAGRTTTTCGACAGCTTCATCGCGAATAGGCGTGCGGTYTYYATCCTGATATTTATACCACCCCAAACCMGTSCGYTGGCCAAGCCGYCCTTGTTCGCAAAGCTGGTCCGCAATGCCAATATACCGCTCGGCAGGGTTKCGAACTTGSCGTTTYCGGTTKGCCCAAGCKATTTGAAGGCCYGTRAGGTCTTGCAACTCATACGGCCCCATCGGCATRCCAAACGCSCGCATKGCGGCRTCRATTTCAAAGGGMAAAGCCCCMTCMGCCARCAAATAATCCGCCTCRCGSCGATARGYRCTAAGCATCCGGTTGCCGATRAARCCATCGCAAATRCCGGAYAAAACCGAAACCTTYCGCATCCGYTTTCCAAGCGCAAARCAGGTGGCCARAACCYCSGCACTTGTGTCMGGCGTTTTGACGATTTCCAGCARTTTCATGATATGCGCAGGGCTGAARAAATGCAGGCCAAGGCAGCGCTGCGGGTTCGGGATGCCCTCGAATATYTCGSGTGGGTCCAGATAGGATGTGTTGGTCGCCARRATCGCMGTGTCRGAAACAACRGCGGCCAGTYTGGCRAAAACTTCSGAYTTCACGGCCACATCTTCGAACACCGCCTCAAYCGCCAGATCARCGGAYTTGGCATCGGCGTAKTTATCYGWSGTCCGAAACGCRGCAAGYCKATCATYCATTGCCGCTGGCGTCARCTTTCCGCGTTTCAAGGCCCCGTCAAGCAGGCCCTTCACCCGATCATATGCCGCTTCTGCTGCCTCCGCATCGCGCTCGATAATYGTGACGGACAGCTTGGCATTCAACATGGCCACAGTAATGCCAGCCCCCATTAAACCACCCCCAACGATTGCAACTTCGTTAATGGAATGCGGGACCGCGCCAGCAATTGCCGCAGGTTTTGCAACGGCGCGTTCGGCAAAAAAGGCATACCGCAAGGCGCGGGATTCCGGTGTGTCGCGCAGTTTCAGATGCAGCGTGCGCTCTAACGGCTGGCCCTTAGAGAAGGGCAGGGAGGCCCACTGTAAGGCGTCCAAATTATGAAGCGGGGATTGTTGGCCTTTCGATCGCGAAGAAATTACACGGCGTTTACTTTCGATTAACGTATTATCGTATTCTGGAACATCGCGCAGACTGACAGCTGCGGGTCTTTCCGGCAGGTTCGTAGCGAACGCAACCGCTGCCGCTTTCAAATCCCCCTCAACCACCAAATCAAGCCCGCCGAGTTTCTGCAACTCGCCAGCCGTCAAAACCTTCCCGCTGCAAGCCACATCAATGGCATCCGCCATACCAATTAGGCGCGGTAACCTTTGCGAGCCACCAGCCCCGGGGACCAACCCGACATTAACTTCTGGCAACCCGAATTTGGTGCCAACTTTCGCAATTCGCCAAGCGCAAGCCATGGCAATTTCAAAGCCCCCACCAAGCACCATGCCGTGCATAAGGGCGACAATCGGGGTTGAACAATCCTCGATTGCTTGCACCACGTCAGGTAAATGTGGCAACGCAGGGGGCGCGTCAAATTCCGACATATCGCCGCCTGCAACAAACGTTCGCCCTGCGCATTGCAAGAAGGCGACCTTGGCATTTCCCAGTTGTGAAAGCGCCAGATCCAACCCGATGCGTACCGCGGTTGCAGTCGCGTTAACCGGCGGGTAATCAATTGTGATCCATGCAATGTCACCTTCAATTTCAACAGATACTGGCGAGGAGTGGGGCATGTTGACTTGCTTTCAAATGTTCGAATCCGAGGTCAACAATTTATTGACCAACCGTTCGGTTTATGCAAGGATTTGTTAAGAAAACTTAACGCGAGGCTGCAATGAGCGACACTATTCTAACGCAGACCCATCATAACTGGGTTGAAATTACGCTTAACCGCCCTGAAAAGCTGAACAGCTTCACGCCAGAGATGCATCTGGCATTACGCGCAGCAATTGAAAGCGCGCGGGATTCTGGCGCGCGGGCGATCTTGTTAACCGGGGCTGGCCGTGGATTTTGTGCCGGGCAGGATTTGGGCGCGCGTGACCCCTCCAAAATGACTACGGCACCTGATCTAAGCCAGACGCTTGAAAAGTATTACAATCCGTTAATAAAGCTGATCCGCTCGCTGGAATTTCCGGTTATTTGCGCCGTTAACGGCGTGGCGGCAGGGGCGGGGGCGAATATCGCGCTCGCCTGTGATATCGTTTTAGCCGCCGAGGGTGCGCGGTTTATCCAGTCGTTTGTAAAAGTAGGCCTTATGCCGGATGCAGGCGGAAGCTGGTCGCTAGCCCATCTGGTTGGGGAGGCACGGGCGAAGGGCTTGGCCCTGACCGCCACACCGCTTAGTGCCACAAAAGCGGCGGAGTGGGGGTTGATTTGGGACGTAATCCCTAATGAAACCCTAATGGCAGAGGCTCGCACGTTAACGGAATCTTTAGCAAACGGCCCAACCGTCGGACTGGGATTAACCAAAATAGCCATACAGGCGGCAAGCACGAACACGATGGACGAACAGCTGGATTTGGAAGCTGAAAATCAGAAGATTTGCGGCGTGACACCAGATTACGCCGAAGGGGTCACGGCTTTTCTGCAAAAACGCGTGCCAGAATTTACCGGAGGAAAATCATGACCCCGAAAGAACGCGCCAAGAAATCTGCGGCGGCAATGTGGGCGAACGACAGTGCCTCAATCTGGTTGGGGATGGAGTTGATTGATGTGGACGAGGGGGGTGCCACGCTTAGCCTCAAAGTTCAAAAGCACCACACGAATGGCCACGGAATTTGCCATGGTGGCATCACCTTCGCCCTTGCCGACAGTGCTTTCGCCTTCGCATGCAACAGCCGTAATCAAGCGACAGTCGCGCAGCATAATGTCATCAGCTACACCGCGTCCGCAAAAATTAACGAGACGTTAACCGCGACCGCAACCGAGGTTAGCCTGAGCGGGCGCAACGGGATTTATGACGTGAAAGTCACCGACTCCACCGGGAAAACCGTAGCTGAGTTTCGAGGTTTTTCTCGCACGATCAAAGGCCAGCATTTTCAAGAATAAGTCAAACAGGAACGAAGTATGAAAGATTTAACGCCAAATAAAGCCGACTTGGACCCAATCGAAATTGCCTCGCGCGATGAAATTCAGGCGTTGCAACTGGAACGTCTGAAATGGTCATTAAAGCATGCGTATGACAATGTTCCGATGTACAAAAAACGGTTTGATGAAAAGGGCGTTCACCCCGATGATCTGAAAACCTTGGCGGATTTGGCGAAGTTTCCGTTCACCTATAAAGACGATTTGCGCGACAATTATCCGTTCGGCCTGTTCGCCGTCCCGCGCGAGCAGATCGTTCGGATCCATGCATCATCCGGCACAACCGGCAAGGCTACGGTCGTTGGCTATACCAAGAACGATATCGACGTTTTTTCGGATATGGTCGCGCGCAGCCTGCGGGCCTCCGGTGTGCGCCCCGGCGAGATGGTGCATAACGCTTATGGATACGGTTTATTCACTGGCGGCTTGGGCGCGCATTACGGAATTGAGCGTTTGGGCGCGACCGTTGTGCCTGTTTCCGGCGGGCAAACAGCGCGGCAAGTAACCCTTATTAACGATTTCAAACCCCATGCGATCATGGTGACGCCGTCCTATATGCTCAACATTCTGGAACAGTTTCATAACGTCGGGCTAGACCCGCGCGACTGTTCGCTACAAGTTGGTATTTTTGGAGCGGAGCCGTGGACAAACGCGATGCGTGTCGAGGTTGAAAAAGCGTTTGATATGCACGCGGTCGATATCTACGGCCTTAGCGAGATCATGGGGCCGGGCGTGGCGAATGAATGTGTGGAAACCAAGGATGGCTTGCATATTTGGGAAGATCATTTCTATCCCGAAATCATCAATCCCGAAACCGGCGAACTGGTTGAAGACGGTGAAATGGGCGAATTGGTCTTTACAACGCTAACCAAAGAAGGCCTGCCGATGATCCGATATAGAACCCGCGATTTGACGCGGCTTTTGCCAGGCACTGCGCGTTCCATGCGGCGGATGGAGAAAATCACGGGGCGCTCCGATGACATGATGATTTTGCGCGGCGTGAACGTGTTTCCAACCCAGATTGAAGAACAAGTCTTGGCGACGGGTGGCCTCGTGCCGCATTTCCAGATCGAGCTTTACCGTGCCGGACATATGGACGCGATGCGCGTGAACGTGGAGGCCACGCCGGATGCGGCGGATGGCCTAAGTAAGGCGGCGGCAGCGCGGATGCTGTCGAAACGTATCAAGGATAACGCGGGTGTTTCCACTGAAATTATAGTTGCGGACCCCGGTGGTGTACCACGTTCCGAAGGCAAAGCCGTGCGCGTAATTGACAACAGGCCGAAGGAATAATCATGGCACGAACAATTGCAAAAGACTACGACCAGAAACGTGAACAAATCCTTAAGACCGCGGCGAAGGTATTTGCGGAGGCAGGGTTTGACCGCGCCTCGATGAGCCAGCTGGCCAAGGCATGTAATATTTCCAAGGCGAATATATATCACTATTACGACAGCAAAGACGCGTTGTTGTTCGGCGTGCTGGACACGTATTTGCGTGAATTGCGCGATAGGTTAACAGCGGTTAACGGTGCAGGAATGTCGGTGGACGATCATTTGCGTGAATTGGTTAAAGAAGTGCTAATGGCCTACCACGGGGCGGATGACGAGCATCGCGTTCAGGCATCCGGCATTTCTTCGCTGACAGCTGATCAGCAGAAGATATTGCGTGGCTATCAACGCGAGATGGTCGAACAGATGTCGGATGTGGTGAAGGCCATTGCACCTGCTAAATACACACAAAATCCGCAACGCCTGCTGGAAACCACGATGTCCATCTACGGGATGCTAAACTGGTACTACATGTGGAACCGCGACCCGAGCGAGGAAGCCCGGATCGGGTACGCGAAAACCGTTACGGATTTGGTGCTGAACGGCATTAAGGATTAGGTAAGGTTAACCTATTGGTCATAATCCACGACGATTTTTTCGCTCAACGGGTAGCACTGACAAGTCAGGATATACCCCTGTTCGACCTCGTAATCCTCTAGTGCGTGGTTGGCGACCATCTCGACTTCACCTTCAAGCAACTTGGCGCGGCAAGTTGAACAAACGCCCGCTTTGCAGGAAAACGGGGCGTCGATATCGTTCTTGATGGCCGCTTCCAGCAGGGTTTCCCCGTCCTTGGGCATCGTGAAACTTCTGGTGGAGCCGTCCATGACAATAGTGGCTTGCGTTGTTCCCGTATGGTTGCCTGCGTCAACAGATTGGGCTTTGCGTTTTGCGCGACCTGGTTGGCCGCTTGCGAACAGCTCGAACTTGATTTGGTCCTCGCTTAGGCCGTGATCTTTCAGGGATTTAGAAATCGTTAACATCATTGGTTCAGGGCCGCAGATATAGGCAGTATCGACCGACTTGATATCAACCCAGTGCTTGAACAGCAGGGCGCATTTTTCTGCGTCAACGCGGCCTGTGAACAGGTCGATATCTTGGCTGTCCGTTTCCAGAATATGGATGATGGTCAGGCGACCGATGTAGAGGTTTTTCAAATCCTCCAGTTCTTCGCGAAACATGATGCTGCTGACGCCGCGGTTGGCATAGACAAGCGTGAATTCCGAGGTTGGCTCGCGGGTTAACACAGTCTTAAGGATTGAAAGAACAGGGGTGATGCCAGACCCGCCTGCGAAGGCCAGATAGGATTTTCCGTCGGTTTTGTCACCGCCTGCGTGAAAGCTGCCCATCGGTTGCATGGCTTCCAATTGGTCGCCTACGCTTATGTTTTCGTTAACCCATGTGGAAAACGCCCCGCCATCAACGCGCTTGATGCCGACTTGCAAGATGCCGTCGTCTTTGCCTGCGCATATGGAATAGGAGCGGCGCAATTCCTCGCCATCGAAATCGCGGCGGAAGGTCAGGTATTGGCCTTGCACGAAATCGAAATCGCCGTCGGTTGGCGCAAGCGTCAGCACAACCGCATCGCGGATGGTTTTATGTACGTCGGTTACTGTAAGCGTGTGGAAACGGGCCATGCCATTCCTCCTAGATGCATTTGAAATAATCGAAGGGTTCAAGGCAGTCATCACACCGCCATTGCGCTTTGCACGGGGTGGAACCGAATTGGCTGATACGCGAAAGGTTGCTGCTGCCGCATTGTGGGCATTTCGATGGGCCACCAGCGGGTTGTGGGGGTGCTATGCCGTATTCTTCCAGCGCATCGCGGCCCTTTTGGGATAGCCAATCGGTCGTCCACGGCGGGGAAAGCTGGCGTTTTAATTCCAACTGCTTGATGCCTTTGGCGCGTAACGCCGTCTCGATGTCCAAATTGATGATGCTGGTCGCGGGGCAACCGGAATATGTGGGCGTGACGTTAACGATTAGTTTATCACCCTCAAAGGTAACGCCGCGAATAATGCCCAGATCGACGAGCGAGATCACGGGAATCTCTGGGTCGGGAACGGCGTCAAGCCATTCCCAAACCGTGTCGATGGAGGGCAGGGCGTTTACCATGATGCGCCCGGGTATGCGCGCTGCAAGAACTGCATGTCAGCAAGGATAAACCCGAGGTGTTCGGTGTGAACGCCGGATTTACCACCCTTGTGCGCGTAACTTTTGGCGGGGATGGTTAGCGTCGCATCGGTTAGGATACGTCCAACCAGTTCTTCCCATTCCGCCTTCAAGGATGCTGCATTCGGGGCGATGCCCTCAGCCGCCAGAACTTCATCAACCTCGTCGCTGATAAACATCTCGCCGGTGTAATCCCATAGATCATCAAGTGCGGCTTGCATCCGGTTGTGGCTTTCCTCGGTCCCGTCACCAAGGCCAACGATCGTGTCTGCGGAACGCTCAAGATGATAGGCGACCTCTTTTGACGCCTTCGCTGCAATTTCCGCCACGCGTGGGTCGCTGGATGTCAGCAATTTGCCCAACATCAGGCTTTGCCATGCATCGAACAGGAACTGCCGCATCATGGTTTTGCCGAAATCCCCGTTGGGGCGTTCCACCAGCAGCAGGTTGCGGTAATCCCATGCGTCGCGCAGATAGGCCAAGTTGTCGGCGGTTCTACCTTTGCCTTCAACCTCGCCCGCCAATCCCAGCCAAAGTTGCGTTTGGCCGATCAGATCAAGCGCGGTATTGGCCAGCGCGATGTCTTCCTCAAGCACAGGCGCGTGCCCGATCCATTCGGAAACGCGGTGGCTTAAAATACTGGTGTTGTCGCCAAGGCGCAGCAGAAATTCAAACAGGGCTTCGTTGCGCGTCATCACATTGCCCCCACATCATCGGGGATGTCGAAGAAGGTCGGGTGACGGTAAACTTTGGAATTTGACGGCTCGTAGAGCGGGCCTTTATCGCTGGGGGAGGAGGCCGAGATGTTCGCTGCCTCCACCACCCAAATGCTAACGCCTTCATTGCGGCGAGTGTAGACATCGCGGGCGTTTTTGATTGCCATTTCACCGTCTGGCGCGTGCAGGCTGCCGACGTGGCGATGGGACATGCCGTGTTGACCGCGAATAAATACTTCCCATAGGGGCCATTCGTTAGACATCTGATCTCTCCTTATTCCGCCGCAACGCGGGCAGCTTTTTTCTTGGCGTGGGCCAGCAATCCATCACGCACCCATTCACCGTCTTCCCAGGCTTTCACGCGGGCGGCGAGGCGTTCTTTATTGCAAGGGCCGTTGCCTTTGATGACGTTGAAAAACTCGTTCCAGTCAGGTTGGGCATAATCGTACCCGCTTTTTTCGTCGTTCCATTTGACAGTTTTATCGGGGCACTCAAGGCCCAGATATTCGATCTGCGGGATGGTCTGGTCGACAAATTTCTGGCGAAGTTCGTCATTGGTGTTGATCTTGATTTTCCATGCCATGGATTGTTCGGAATGCACGGAATCTGCGTCGGGTGGGCCGAACATCATCAAGGATGGATACCAGAACCGGTTCAGGGAATCCTGTGCCATGGCTTTTTGGGCGCCCGTTCCTGTCGCCATCTTTAACATGATGGAATAGCCTTGGCGCTGGTGGAAGCTTTCCTCTTTGCAGACCCGCACCATAGCCCGTGAATAGGGGCCGTAAGATGTGCGTTGCAGGGGCACTTGGTTCATGATCGCCGCGCCATCAACCAGCCAGCCGACCGCGCCCATATCGGACCAGTTCAGGGTCGGGTAGTTGAAGATCGACGAATACTTCATGCGCCCTGCGTGGAGTTCCTCGATCAACTCGTCGCGGCTAACGCCCAGCGTTTCGGCTGCGCAGTAAAGGTACAGGCCGTGGCCAGCCTCGTCTTGCACTTTGGCGATCAGGATGGCTTTGCGTTCCAGTGTCGGCGCGCGCGTGATCCAGTTGCCTTCCGGCAATTGCCCGACAATTTCGGAGTGCGCGTGTTGCCCGATCTGCCGCATCAGCGTTAGGCGATAATCGTCCGGCATCCAGTCTTTCGGTTCAATCTTTTCGCCGGCGTCGATGCGGTCCTGAAAGGCGCGCTCGTTATCGCTCATCTCGTCGCGGGTTTTTACGCCGTTGCCGGAGGTTTTCACCATTTGTGCATACATTAGTGTTCTCCCTTAAACGCGCTCAAGGATCATGGCGACACCTTGCCCGACCCCGACGCACATGGTGCAAAGCGCGTAACGCCCGCCTGTTCGTTTCAACTGATACGCTGCGGTTAACGCCAAACGTGCGCCTGACATGCCCAGCGGATGCCCCAGCGCAATCGCGCCACCGTTCGGATTGACATGTGCCGCGTCATCGGGAATTCCGAGTTCGCGCAATGTGGCCAAGCCTTGGCTGGCGAATGCTTCATTGAGTTCAATCACATCCATCTGGTCGATCGTTAGACCAGCCTTCGCCAGCACTTTGCGGGTGGCGGGAACCGGACCGATCCCCATAACGCGCGGTGCAACGCCCGCTGCCGCCATGCCGACGACGCGGACCATAGGTGTTAACCCGTTCTTAAGCGCCGTGGCCTCATTGGCCAGCAACAAGGCCGCCGCGCCATCGTTAACGCCGGAAGCATTGCCTGCTGTTACCGTCAGGTCTGCCCCGTTGATCGCGCGWAGTTTGGCCAGCTTATCAGYCGTGSTTCCGACACGCGGGTGTTCGTCTGTATYAACGATRAYCGGKTCRGYMCGKCGYTGYGGCACGCTGACCGGAATGATTTCATCCGCGAACAGGCCWGCKGCATGKGCCGWGCCCCATCGGGCTTGGCTGCGGGCGGCGAAGGCATCTTGGTCTTCGCGGCTGATGTTATAGTCYGCCGCGACATTGTCTGCGGTTTGGGGCATGGAGTCGATGCCGTAKGCGTCCTCCATCTTTGGATTGACGAASCGCCARCCGATGGTGGTGTCATAAACTGTATTTGCACGGCTGAAAGCGGCATCCGCTTTGGGCATAACGAAGGGYGCGCGGCTCATACTTTCGACGCCGCCTGCGATGACCAARTCGTARTCSCCWGCRCGAATACCRCGCGCGGCCATGCCGATGGCRTCCATACCAGATGCRCATAAACGGTTAATCGTGGTGCCAGGCACATCAATTGGCAGCCCYGCCAGYAGGGCAGCCATGCGYGCRACGTTGCGGTTGTCTTCGCCAGCCTGATTGGCGGAACCATARATCACGTCRTCRACGCTAGCCCAATCCACATCRGGATTGCGGGTACGCAGCGCGGCGATAGGGATGGCGGCCAGATCATCCGTGCGAACAGACGATAACGCCCCGCCGTAGCGGCCAATMGGCGTTCTGACTGCATCGCATATAAAGGCGTCCATATGGTGTCTCCTGATTGATCATAAGCTGACCGTACGGTCGGTGATATGCAGTTTTTCGATTCGGTGCAATATATATGTTACAATAATATTTAATTACTGCACTATTCTGTAACCTATAGACCCCTTCCACAACTACCGGAAGGTGAGGGTGTTGTGTTGGAGGTCGCGCTTTGCGTCACGCAGTTGTGGGTTATTAATCACCAAGTCTTCGTTTTCCGACAAAAATATGTCGCTGAAGGCTATTCATTTGGGTTTAGAAAGTTATGCTAGCCCTATGAAAAAAAATTCAACAGTTAGCGAATTGTCGTTTCCGAGGGCAGTCACATTCACGGTTAGAGTGTGATCAACGGGATGTTTTTTTATTGCGACGCTAACAAGTAACAACAATTACCAATAACCAACACGGAGAAATATCAATGAAAAAGCTACTCGCAACAGTAACAGTCGCGTTAGGCCTTTCGGCTGGCGGTGTTATAGCGCAGGAATGCGGCGACATCACAATGGCAGAGTTCAACTGGGCGTCCGGTGAACTGCTGGCCAATGTCGATAAAATCATTCTTGAAGAAGGCTATGGCTGTAACGTTGAACTGATCGTTGGCGGTACATCCGCGATTTTTGCTTCCATGGATTCAAAAGGCGTGCCTGATATTGCTGGCGAGCAGTGGGTGAACGGCGTTCGTGAACTGGTCGACACCGCGATTGCCGAAGGTCGTTTACATTCAGTTAACCTTGGCCCGATCACAGGTCTTGGCGAAGGCTGGTGGGTTCCACCATATACTGCCGAAGCAAACCCGGAACTGAAAACTGTGTTGGACTGGATTGAACGTCCTGATCTGTTCCCATCGCAAGAAGATCCCTCCAAAGGTGCCTTTGTTGGTTGTCCTGCCGGTTGGGGTTGTCAGCACGTGAACAACAACCTGTTCGAAGCCTACGATATGGCTGAAAAAGGTTGGGTTCTGATTGATCCGGGTTCGGCTGCTGGTCTTGATGCATCAATCGCCAAAGCCAATGAGCGCGGCGAAAACTGGTTGGGTTACTACTGGTCGCCAACGTCCATTATCGGCAAATATAACATGCAGGCTGTGCCATTCGGTGTCGAGTTTGCAGGGGCCGAGCATTGGAACACATGTATTTCGCAAGAGGGCTGTGCCGATCCACAGAAGACTTCGTGGGTTAAATCCGAAGTGTTCACGATCGTTACAGACGATTTCATGAAAAACGGCGGCGAGATCAATGACTATCTTGCAGCGCGCGTTTACCCCGGCGACGTTATGGGCACAATGTTGGTGTACATGGCTGATGAGCAAGCAGACGGCGAAGATGCTGCGTTTGAGTTCTTGATCCAGTACGAAGACCTGTGGACAACATGGGTTTCCGAAGAGGTTGCAGCGAAAGTTAAAGCGGCGCTTTAATCCATGTACTGTTAAACTAATAACAGGGCCCGCCGAACGCTCGGCGGGCCTTTGTGTTTATAGCGATCAGGGGGTCGAAAATGGGTATTTTCACAGGCAAATCATTCATAGAAATAGTCACGGAGTTTCCAGAAATGAGCCGCACCGATTTGCGGGATTTCAAAAAGGGAATTGATGAAACTTTCAAAGCATTCACCCGTGAATGGGGCGCCAGTATCGAGGATTTTTTYGATCCATTGCTGCGTATACTCGTTTGGTTTGAAAAACTGGTGGTCGCCACACCTTGGCCTTTGATGATCCTGATTTTAGCCGCGCTGGTTTAYGCWGGCGCGCGCACWTGGGGRYTRGTGGCCGGTACTGTTGTGACRCTKCTGGTGGTTGGATACYTSGGAATGTGGGAGGATATGATGTTCACCCTMGCMCTGATTTCGGTATCAACGGCGCTGTGTATTATGATYGGYATTCCGCTTGGYATTYTGATGTCAAARTCKGATCGAACKCAATCCGTTATCACGCCGGTGCTTGATATTATGCAAACRATCCCGAGTTTTGTTTACCTGATCCCKATCCTTATGTTGCTGGGCATYGGTAAAGTNYCCGGGTTNGATTGCCGTGTGYATYTACGCCATCCCGCCGGTGGTGCGYYTGACCAATCTGGGCATTCGCCTTGTGGATAARGAYGTRCTTGAGGCYGCSGATGCATTTGGYGCCTCWYCRMGGCAAAAACTSTGGACRGTGCAAATGCCRYTGGCGTTGCCCAATATTTTCGCAGGCGTCAATCAGACYATTATGATGGCCTTGGCYATGGTGGTTGTRGCSGCGCTGATCGGSGTTAACGGGCTTGGYTCCGAAGTTYTGAAAGCGGTTAACAACCAGTATCTGGCGCTTGGATTAATGAACGGGCTTGCGATTGTTGCAATCGCGATCGTTTTCGACCGCGTTTCCCAAAAATTCGGCAAACGCTTGCAAAAACACTCAGAGGTGATTCATGGCTGATAACAGCATTGATGTTCGCGGCCTTTACAAGATATTCGGTGCGAACGGTAAGAAGTATATCCAGTCAGTCAAAGATGGCATGTCCAAGGATGAACTGAACGCCAAACACGGGCATGTTTTGGGCTTGAAAGACATTAACATTACCATGCCACAGGCTAAAATTCAGGTGATCATGGGATTGTCTGGTTCGGGAAAATCTACCCTGATCCGCCACATCAACCGCCTGATTGACCCCACTGTGGGCGAGGTGATTTACCAGGGCGAGGATGTTTGTAAAATGTCCGCCTCCGATCTGCGTGAATTCCGCCGCCATAAAACCGCGATGGTGTTTCAGAAGTTCGCTTTGTTGCCGCACCGGACGGTGATTAACAACACGTTGTTCGGGTTGGAATTGCAGGGCGTTGGCAAGAAAGACGCCGAGGAACGGGCGCGCCACTGGCTGGGCCGTGTGGGGCTTGATGGCTATGAAGATCGCTATCCCAACGAGCTGTCGGGCGGTATGCAACAGCGCGTCGGGCTTGCTCGTGCGTTAACGAATGACGCGGATATATTGTTGATGGACGAGGCGTTTTCAGCCCTTGATCCGTTGATCCGTATGGATATGCAATCCATTCTGTTGGAGYTGCAAGACGAGCTTCACAAAACCATCGTRTTCATCACCCACGACCTTGACGAGGCATTGCGCCTTGGCGACCGCATCGCAATTCTGCGCGACGGGGCCGTTATCCAGCAAGGCACCGGGCARGAAATCGTTCTAAAACCAGCGGATTCYTATATCGCGGACTTCGTGAAAGARGTGAACCGMGGCCGCGTAATCTTGGTTGATACGATAATGGATACGGGCGCGAATGGWGCSGCATCYGTGAGCATTCCAAGCGGTAGCCGYYTAGAGGATGCTGCCAAGTTGCTGTCRGATTCAGGYCAAGARACRGCGAAYGTTGTWGAYGAAAAAGGCGCCTCYATCGGGGCGGTCTCTATGAAATCAACGATTGAAGCCATGGTGACMCCCGCGACGCACTGATCTTTCTATATCCCCTTGYGGCCAGACGAATTTTRTTCACCATACAAAMGTCTGCRCCACAAGGAGTACAGAAATGACCCGTGATAAACGATACGATATCCTGTTCGAACCCGTCAAAATCGGACCGATAACGACGAAGAACAGGTTTTATCAGGTGCCGCATTGTAACGGCATGGGGCATCGGTATCCCAAAGCGATGGCTGCGATGCGCGGCATGAAAGCGGCGGGCGGATGGGGTGTTGTTTGCACCGAGGAATGCGAAATTCATCCCTCCAGTGATTTGTCCCCTGCTGTCGAGATGCGATTGTGGGATGACAGCGATATACCCACGCATAGATTAATGACAAGCGCGGTCCATGAAAACGGCGGGTTGGCGGGCATTCAACTGGTGCATAACGGTGCGAATGTCGCAAATTACACCTCGCGAATGCCGCCTCTTGCGCCCAGTGATATGGCAACGACATATGTGCATCCGCTGCAAGCGCGCGGGATGGATAAGCAGGATATCCGCGATTTACGCCGCTGGCACAGGGATGCAGCGTTGCGGGCCAAGAGCGCCGGATATGACATCGTTTACGTTTATGCTGGCCACAATATGACCCTGCTGATGCATTACATGCTATCGCGGTATAACCACCGTACGGACGAGTATGGTGGCAGTCTGGAAAACCGCGTGCGGCTGGTGCGCGAAATACTTGAAGACACGAAAGAGGCCGTGGGGGGCACCTGCGCTGTCGCGTTCCGCTTCGCCGTGGACGAGTTGATGGGCGAGGACGGCATGCGCTGGAATGTGGAGGGCAAAGAGATCGTCGAGATGTTATCTGGCCTGCCGGATTTGTGGGATGTAAATATCGCGGGGTGGGAAAATGACTCGTTGCCTTCAAGGTTCGGGGCCGAAGGGTCGCAAGAGGAATACATCAAATTTGTTAAGCAGGCGACGAATAAGCCCGTCGTCGGGGTAGGGCGGTTTACCTCGCCCGATGCGATGGTCTCGCAAATCAAGCGGGGTGTTCTGGATTTGATCGGGGCCGCGCGACCGTCCATTGCAGACCCGTATTTACCGAACAAGATTAACGAGGGTCGCCACGACGAAATTCGCGAATGTATCGGCTGTAACATGTGTGTTGCAGGGGATTTCACATCGACACCGATGCGCTGCACGCAAAACCCCACCATTGCAGAGGAATACCGCAAAGGCTGGCATCCCGAGATCATATCGCCCAAGAAAAGCGACGCCTCTGTACTTGTTCTTGGGGGCGGTCCCGCAGGGTTGGAGGCGACGCTAGCGCTGTCAAAACGCGGATATGATGTGATCTTGGCGGATGGGGCCGAGGAATTAGGCGGGCGCGTACTGCTTGAATCTCGCATGCCGGGCCTTGGGGAATGGAAACGTGTGGCGGATCATCGAACCTATATGATTGGCCAAAAACCGAATGTTGAGACATACCTTAACAGTTGTTTAACGGCCCATCAGGTGCTGGAATTCGGCTTTGATCATGTGCTTCTGGCAACAGGGGCGGCGTGGCGAAGCGACGGGGTTGGACGTTCGATCATTCATCCATTGCAGGCGACGGAGGCTACCAAGTTGGTTAGTGCAGACCACATTTTGAAGGGGGGTACTGTGGATGGGAAGGTCGTTATATTTGACGACGAGCATTACTACATGGGCAGCGTGATCGCCGAACATCTGCGCGATATAGGGCACGATGTAACGCTGGTGACTCCCTCGACCATGGTTGCGGAATGGACAGAGATGACGATGGAACAGCACCGTATTCAGCAAGGCTTGCTGGAAAAAGGGGTGACGGTGATTTGTACGCATACCCTAAGCAGTATCGGCTCGGGGGAGGTCACGTTAAGCTGTGAATATACCGGTAAGGCGCAACGCGTCGCGGCGGATACGGTTATTCCGATCACGACGCGCAAGCCTGATCGCACGGTGTATGATGGCTTGATGGCGCAGTCTGATGCTTTCGCGGATAACGGCATCAAATCCGTGACGCGTATCGCGGATTGTCATGCGCCTGGTACTATCGCGATGGCGGTTTATGCAGGGCATCAATATGCGCAGGAGTTGGAGTGCGAGGTGTCAGAAATTCCGTTCAAACGCGAGAATCAACAGCCCTAAACCACTTGTCCGGCGGCCCAACCGCTGGCCCATGCCCATTGGAAATTGTACCCACCGAGCCAACCTGTGACGTCAACGGCCTCGCCAATAAAGTACAGTCCGGGCTGGCTTTTCGCTTCCATGGTTTTGGAGGATAGACCGTCAGTATCGACGCCGCCAAGCGTGACCTCGGCTTTGGCGAAACCTTCGGTTCCGTTGGGCGTAAATATCCAGTTGGACAACGTATTTTCAATTTCAGCGAGTTTAGCGTCTGATTGATTAGCCAATTCGCCAATCAGGTTCACCCGTTCAGCCAATGCTTGTGTCAAACGATCCGGTAAATGCTGCCCGAGAACGGCCTTGAAGTGGGATCGTGCGCGGGTGCGTTTGGCTTCGATCAACCAGCCAGTAGGCAGATCGGGTAGAAAATTTATGCCGATGCTTTGCCCTGGCTTCCAGTAGGATGAAATCTGCAAAATAGCGGGGCCGGACAGGCCTTTATGCGTGAACAACGCCGCCTCGCGAAACTCCACCGGACCGCAGCGCACGATCACTTCCGTTGATACACCGGACAACGCGCGAAACAGTTGTTCATCGTGACTAAGCGTGAAGGGGACCAGTGCGGGTGTGGGCTGTACGACTTTTAAGTCGAACTGGCGGGCAACATCGTACGCAAACGACGTTGCCCCCATTTTCGGAATTGCCGGTCCGCCGGTCGCGATCACCAACGCGGGCGCAACTGCGGTCTGGCCGTTGTGTTTGATCAGATACATGCCATCCACAAACCGGATCGTATCGACTTTATGCCCCAGCGTGATCTCGACTTGCCCTTTCGCGCATTCCGCCAACAACATCGCCACAATCTGTTTGGCCGAGCCATCGCAGAACAATTGCCCAAGCGTTTTCTCGTGCCATGCAATGTTATGGTGCTCTACCATTTCAAGAAAATCGTTGGGTGTGTAGCGGCTGAGTGCAGATTTGGCGAAATGTTTATTGTTGGAAAGATACCGTTCTGGGCGGGTGTCTGTGTTGGTGAAATTGCACCGCCCGCCACCCGATATAAGGATTTTTTTGCCAGCCTTGTCGGCATGGTCCAACAATAGAACCCGGCGCCCGCGTTGCCCGGCGGTTAATGCGCACATAAGGCCGGCAGCGCCTGCACCAAGGATGATTGTGTCGTATGCGTTGGTCATGTTCTGGCTTAGGTCACGGCTGACTTGGTTTTGAACGCGCCGGTATTCCACAGATCGTTCGTCATGATGTTTTCCAGTATATCGACCGCTGCCATCACGTCTGCCTCGTCAATATAGAGCGGCGCAAACCCGAACCGGATTGTATCAGGGGCGCGAAAATCCCCGACGACACCCTCGGCGATCAATGCCTGCATGACCGCATAACCGTCGGCGAACCGAAAGGAAACCTGCGAGCCGCGCGCAGTGCCATCGCTGGTCGTATCAAGGGTTAACTGCGGGCAGCGGGCCTCTACTTCGGTTATGAACATATCACAAAGCTCAATGGATTTCGCGCGAACATCCTTGATGTCGGCCATATCCCAAATATCGAGCGCGGCCTCCAAAACCGCAAGCGCGATCACGGGCGGGGTGCCAACGCGCATGCGTTCAATCCCGTTACCGGGTTGATAATCAAGGTCAAAAGCAAAGGGGGATTCGTGCCCAAGCCAGCCGGATAATGCTGGGCGCACCTTATCGGCATGCCGCGGGGCGACATAGATAAAAGCTGGCGCTCCGGGGCCGCCGTTGAGGTATTTATAGGTGCAGCCAACTGCGAAATCAGCATTGCAACCTGACAAGTCGACCGGCAAGGCACCCGCTGAATGAGCCAGATCCCAAATTGTGATGACACCCGCCGCGTGCGCCTTTGCCGTTAACCGCTGCATGTCGTGCTTGCGACCAGTACGATAATCGACCTCGGTCAGCAGTAATACGGCGACGGTGTCATCAATTGCAGCCTCGATGTCTTCGGGGTTAACGGTTCGCAACTGATGGCCTTCGTTTAACGTGCGGATCAGACCGTTGGTCATATACAAATCCGTTGGAAAATTACCGTTGTCTGACAGTATAACTTTGCGTGTCGGGTTCAACTCCAGTGCCGAGGCGACCGCCTGATAGACCTTGATTGACAAGGTATCGCCCATGACGACGCTGTTTTCCTCGGCTCCGATTAAGCGCGCGATGCGATTACCAACCGACGTTGGTTGTTGCATCCAGCCAGCTTTGTTCCAACCGGTGATTAGCATGTCTCCCCATTCGTCTTTCAACATGTTTGCAACCCGAACCGGCGCATCTTTGGGGAGGGGGCCAAGCGAGTTTCCGTCCAGATAAATTGTGCCAACCGGAATTTGGAACATCGCTTTGGTCTTTGTGAAGTCGGTCATTGTGTTAGGCACTTTCGATGTTTGGCTGATTTTCAGCAGCTTAACATGCGACAGACGGCGTGCCAGTACAATGCATCGTTAGGATGCAGAAAACCGTACATTCAATACAGATGCCCGCACTTTAGCGCAGGTAAACGTCGGAGTTTCCTTTGGCGGCTGTAATTTCAGCATCAGCCATCAGGCTAAAAGCGGTGGATAGACCGTCGGCTTCGGCGGCAGATTTGGAAACTACGCTGACTTGCGACCAGATACCGCCCGGATAGCCGGTGCGTGGGTCCAGAATATGCCCGATCTTTCCGTCCGCATCAAAGGTAGTGCCGAGCGAGGCTGATGTTGCAACTGATGCGTTGTTCAACCTTAAATTGGGGCCATCGGTGTTGCCCAATTTAACCCGCCAATCACTGCCGTCAGGTGCAGCACCCACAGCTGATATTTCGCCTGTGTTCACAAGCACGTTGCTGACGCCTTGGTCGCGGAATAGTTTGGTGACTTTGTCAGCGATATACCCTTGCGCAATTCCGTTAAGGGTTAAGCCCATGCCCTGTCGACCATAGCTCACTTCGTTGCCAGAGTACGTTACATGCTTCCATCCCGTCAGCTGTATCGCGTCTGATATTGCTGCTGCGGATGGAGAGGCCCCTTGTGAAATCGTCTCGGCATAGAGCGCCCATAACGTTTGAACCGTTGGGTCAAATGCGCCATTTGTGCGGGCGTTAATGTTGGAACATATTGAAAGTAATTCGATCATCTCAAAGGCTGGATCATGAAGTACGCCATCTCGGTTCAGGCGGGATAGCTGGCTGTTTTCTTGGTAAAGGCTGAAAATGCCTTCTAGTCGGTGAATTTCTTTCACGGCGCTTGCAATCAGTTGCTCACCGTCGGGATGGTCAAGAACGATCTGTGCGTTCGCGCCGAGCGCGATGCCGTTCCACTGACTGATGGCGGCATTTGCGCGCGCGCCCAGTACTGGTAAAATGGCGGCGCCTGCGAGAATAGTTAAGGCTCTTCTACGGGTAGTCATTCGGAGGTCTCCAGTGCGGGGGCATCAAATTCAACGGGGGAAAGAACAGTTTCGGCGGTAATTTCATCTAGCGACATAACCTCGCCGCCGTGTTCGGTTGCGAATTGCTGAGCTTTCAGCAGTTCGCTGAAGGGGGCTATTTCAGGTGCGCCCATGCCGCCAACTGCATTCGACCCGACGACAAAATATGCGGTAGAGGCATCAATCCAGTTATCGATTCCGGGTTCTTGCCAACTTACAGCTTCGCCCATATCGTTCACATATAACACCAAAATACCGGCACTTTGTTCCGGCGATTTCAAATATGCGATACCGTCGCGCACCTGACTGAACCACAAGGGGGCAGGGAATCCTTCAAGATGCACCTGCGCCTTTGGACCTTGGTGTTCCAGTATTATCATTTGGCAATAGTGGCCGGCGGCCTCTTCGGTCAACACCAGAGGTTCTGGAATTACGAGGTTTACGGTTTCGTCCTTGCATCCGGCCAGAAAGGCGAGCGGCAAAATAAGGGCTAACGACAGTTTCATGGCTCTACCTTTCGGAATGCTATCCACGCGAAAAATAATGCAATGATTGGCCAAAGCAGCAAGGATACCAATTGACCTAAAGTTCCGGACGCGCCACCCGCAGCGTTTATGCCCGATGCCAGTTCAGAAACGGAACCGTCAGGCATATTGATCAGCCGGAATGCATCAGCGGGGTTAGCCACCAGAAGCCATGGGAAAATGGTCTTGGTGAAGGTTCCGCCATTATCTGCAACTAATGCACCAAGCAGGCCCAAGTCGTATAGAACCACGCACACCAGCCAGATGATTATGACGATACCGGATGCAACACCGGTTTGCCGCACGAGGCTGGATACAAGATACCCAATGCCCAAAAATGCAGCCCCCAGCGCAAGCGAGGTTACGAACAGTTTGATAAGCGGGGCAAACGACAAATCAGCCGCGCTGTATTGCCAAATGGTTAAGACGGCGGTCAGGCCAAGCCCCACGGCGATCGCAAATGCCAATACGCAGAAGTGGGCGAGGAACTTGCCAATCAGGATTTCTCCACGTGATAGTGGATAGGTCAGGCTAAGCGCCAGTGTGCCGCGTTCGGATTCTCCGGCGATAGCGTCGAAGGACAGCAGCAGGCCGATCAGCGGGATCAGATAAACCGACAAGGTGGTGATGGAAGTGACGGCAACCGTCAGGGGATCAATCCCAAGCGAACCCGTGGGTGCGCCGCCTGCCAGTGTTAGGACGACCGTAAATAATCCCATCAGGATAACGGATGTAGCAACCCACATGTTGCGGCGTGCGATTAACAATTCCAACTTTGCGATAGCAATTATGGACATCACGCACCCTCCTTTGAAATACTGTAGTGACGATAGAGGTCTTCCAGACTGGCGGGCATGACATCGACATCCTTTATCACCGCTCCAAGCGAGGCAATCTGACCAAGCATCGCGATTTTGTCGTTCTGTTGGCACGTCAACGTGATCGAGCGTCCGTTAACTCGCGCCCCGCCTAGTTCTGCGGCGATGCGGTCAGCGTCTGCCTCTGATGTTGTGACATGAACTTGGATAGGCAACTGCGCAGAATGGCGAAGTTCGCTAAGGCTGCTGTCTGCTAACAGGTTGCCCTTGCTCATAATCGCGATCCGGTCGGTGCGGGCTTCAAGTTCGGTTAAAGCATGAGATGAAAGCAGCACGGCCGAACCGGAATTCGCCAAATCGGCAACGATATCGTAAAATTCGTGCCGCGAAATCGGATCAAGGCCAGAGGTGGGTTCGTCCAGTAATGCCAGTTTTGGTTGCCCCAGCAAGGCTTGCGCCAATCCAATCCGTTGTCGCATGCCCTTGGAATAGGTGCGGATTTTACGGTCAGCGGCGTCCGACAAGCCGACGCGGTCCAACAGATCATCGGCGCGTTTCATGCTAACAGATTTTAGGCGTGCGAAATGCTGTAATTGTTCGCGGCCACTTAAGGCGCCGTGAAAGGCGACACTTTCGGGCAAAAAACCGATGGCGCTGCGGGCGCGGCGCGAACCGGCTTCGGTGCCTAGAACCTCGATCCGGCCTGATGTTATCGGGGTTAGCCCAAGGATCATCCGCATCAACGTGGTTTTGCCTGCACCATTATGACCAAGCAGCGCGACACGTTCACCGGCCTGCAAGGACAGGCTGACGCCTTTAACTGTTTCCAGCGTGCCGTATTTTTTGCTTACATTTTCAATATTCAAAGTTGTCATTGGATTTCTTTCCAGACAGGAATTTCGGGGCGCACAGGTTGCATTAACGGTGCGCGGTCTATGACGCCGCCAGGTAACATGGCGGGGAAGGCGGATTGGGACCAGCGGATAAGTTGCACAGCCGGTGATCCCAAAAGGGATTTTGCGGCGGGTTGGGTCCAGAGTACATGGTCCATTATATCGTTCGGGCGGTATGCGCTATCGGCGATGCCGTCACCGTTCAGGTCAAAGGCGGCGTGGTCTGACCAGTAATTCCCATTGCCGCCCACGCTCCAATCCACCCATTTGGAGCCGACGTATTTCACCTGTGTGCGGTTGGCAATAAAAGCGTTGCCAGACATTTCGTTACGTTCGGATCCGGCGGTGAAGTGGATGCCGATGCCGCAACCCTCAAATACGTTACCCGTAAATGTATTTTTGTGGGCGTTGTAAATGAACACACATTTATCGTTAACCTGCCGGATTGTGTTGTTAACCACTTCGCTTTTGTTGGTGTAGTTCATCATAATCCCGTGGTCGCGATCCCCGTCGGAGAGGTTCCCCTCGATCCGTACGTTATCAGAATACATGATGGCATAGCCCAGATGGTTTCCTTCGGAAATATTCCCCGTGACAAGCGAGTTATTCGCATACATATAATGCACCGCAAATCGCAGGTCGCGAAAACGGTTGCCGCGAAACTCGTTATTCTTCGAGGTGTTCACAAACACCCCGTCGCGCCCAAAACGCACATCGTTGCCGATTACCCGCGTGCCGGGGGCGTTCCATATATAGATACCGTTGCCGCGATCATTCATGCGGGCGCTTTGTCGCCCAACGATGGTGTTTCCTTCAATCAACGCATCCTTCGCGCCGTGAACGTCAATACCGATCAAATTGCCAAGCAACGTATTGCCACGCACCACTGTGCGGTCAGCGGTTTTCGTTAATGTAATCCCTGCATCCAGCCCGTCACCACCGGACCCTGAACCAATAACCGTCAGGCCTTCAATCGTCACATCCGGTGCATTAACTGTAATGGTCGAGCCAATTTCGCGCCCGTCAATCACGGCCCCTTCGCCGATCAATGTCAACGGAACCTCTATTACGATCGGTCCAAAATATGTGCCTTGCATCAGGCGGAGGATATCCCCCGCCTGAGCTGTTTTCAAAGTCTCGATTAGTGCCCCGTCTGTTGCAGGCACAACTGTTTCGCGCGCTCCGGAAGGGGAAACCGGAAGCAGAAAAACAAGTAGCATGAATAGACGGAGCATCATTGAAACTATCCTTACGCAGGTTCAACCAACATCCGGCCGCGCATCTCCATGTGGAGGGCGTGACAGAACCATTGGCAATAGTACCAGTGAACACCGGGGCGGCCTGCGATGAAGGTAATCGACGCAGTTGCTTGCGGCCCTACTTCCATACAAACGCCGTAATTACCCAGCGAGAACCCATGGGTCAGATCGTCCACATCGTCGATGTTGGTCACGTAAACAGTAACCTCGTCGCCCTGTTTAACGGTGAATTGGTCCATCGAGAAGACCGGCGCGGAGGAGTACATGTAAACACGTACTTTATTGCCGTCCCGGATGACTTCATCGTGGCCGTCTTCCAGCACAACGCCATCAGCTTCAGCCTGTTTGCGGGCATCATCCCACATCGGGTTGTCACGCTTCCAGATGCTGTCAGGGTTCACGATATCACGACGCACGATGACACAGTCATGCGGCTCGGCAAATGTCGGGCTGTCATGAACCACTTCAGGTACATCTTTCGTGATGTCGATCAGTTGTTCGCTTTCAGGTTTCAAAGGACCAACGTTTATATAACGGTCTTTCGAGAACTTATTGAGAGAGATCAACCACTTACCATCGGCCTCTTTGGTTTCACCCATAGAAGTATGGTTGTGGCCCGGTTGATACATAACGTCTGTTTTTGCCATGATCGGGTCAACATCTTCACCGTTATACAGGCGAATAGCTTTGTCGATGTCCCATTTCACCATCTGACTGTCGAGGAACAACGTCGTAAACGCATGCCCTTGGCCGTCAAATGCTGTGTGGAGTGGGCCAAGACCCAGCTCTGGTTCAGCAACGATACACGAACGTGGTTCAGCACCTTGGAATACAGCTTCGATCTTGTCCCACTGGATAACAGAAACAGTCGGGGATAGCTTACCGTTAACCATGACGTATTTACCGTCTGGCGCAGTATTAACACCGTGCGGGCTGTTCGGGATCGGGATGTAAACAGTCAGGTCAGAGCCTTTACGACCGTCCAGAACTTTAACGCCGTTGTGTACTTCGTATTTGCCAGCGGCAACAGCAGCTTCGATACGGGCGATGTTGAATACTACAACATGGTCCATCTCGGCTTCCATCATGCCTGCAAGGTCGGTAGCCCCTTCGGAGTTATACGACGAGGACATGGCGTACTTACCTTGGTAATCACAATCCACATTATCGAGGTTACCCGTAACCATGATTTGCCACGAAATTTCCATGCTGTCGCCGTCGACGGCGGTAAAGATGGAAACGTAGTTTTCGACGTCATCCATGTTTGTGCCATCATTGATCAGCGGCACGCGATGTTCGCCGTTTGCAAACACATACCCTGTGCGCGGAAACTTTTGCGGGCGAAGACCGTGAATGGATGATGCATTCGGAATTTCGATCATCTTGTCGCATTTCATGAACTTACAATCAACGCGGGCAACACGTGTGTTGGCTTTGTCGTTCACGAATACGTAACGACCGTCATATGTACCGTCCGTGAAGGACATATGCGGGTGGTGAAGATCGCCGTTGTCGTAAACTTCGTCACCGGTAAGTGCGAGGAAGTCTTTGGTTTCCTGCATCATGCCATCACGCATGATTTTGATGGACTCATTCGTGCTACCCCAGCCAGTGGCCGAGCAACGATTGAACACAGGTATACGCATCAATTCGCGCATGGAAGGTATGCCAAGAATACGTAACTCACCAGCTTGGCCTGAAGACCAGAAACCGTAATAATCGTCTAGTTCACCGGGTGCTACTTCGTTTTTGGCAGCTGCAGCGGCAGGTGATGCCATTAGTGCAGCACCTCCACCTACGGCGGCAATCGTACCGGCAAGAATGGCACCTTTTCCGGGGCCCGTCAGAACATCACGGCGTGATATTCCGCTCTTGGTTTTAATGTCATCAGACATTTTAGCTCTCCTTGGTTGCAGTTGAGTTTGGGTGATTAACGAGACGGTCCAGCGCATCTGTGCTGGAAGCCATCTTCGCCCGTCGTTTGTCACCTTTTATGACAACGGGGCATTTCGCGTGGTCCTGATACAGCACTTGACAGTGCAAGCAGGACAGACATTCGTTCGGGTTGATCTCACCTGTTGGGTGGATAGCCTGAACGAAGCATTCATTGGCGCAAGTTTGACAAGGCGAGCCACATTCTTTGTAGCGTTTTAACCAGTCAAACATGCGGATGCGGCCCGGGATTGCCAGTGCAGCACCAAGTGGGCAGAGGTAGCGACAGTAGAAACGCTCCACGAACAAACCGATGCCTAGAATCGCGGTTGCAAACAGTACGTAGGGCCATCCACGTGCGAACTTCAGAATGATCGCAGTTTTGAACGGTTCAACTTCGGCGTAATGCTCGGCCAGCGGGATAGACACGATTGACAGGCCGAATAGGGCAAGGAAAATAATGTATTTTAGCGGCCAAAGCCGTTCATGCAGACCCCACGGTAATGTCCATTGTGGAACCTTGAAAAAACGCGCGATCTGGTTGGTGATTTCTTGTAATGCACCAAACGGGCAAAGCCATCCACAATATCCGCCGCGCCCCCAGAACAGCAGGGTTACTGCCACGGATACCCACAGGATAAATACCAAAGGGTCCATCAGGAAGGCATCCCAACTAAATCCGGTGGACAACGAGCCGCTTAATGCCATCAGATTAACGACCGACAATTGCGCGTTTTGATTCCAGCCAAGGAATACCAGTGTGATCAACAAAAATCCCATGCGGAACCAATAGAAGGCCCGTGCGTGTCGTGTGGCTTGAAACTGGAAGAAAAAGACGCCTGTCAACACAGTCAACATGCCGAGAAGCAACCCGATTTCCAGCGTTTTGCCTTTCCAGATGCGTTGCCACAAGGCTGCACGCGCTGCGGCATCCTCGTCCGATTCCACCATGGTTGGCGCAGCAGTCGGCGCCAGCGCAGTTAAATACTGTGGCGGGATATTGTAGCCAAGATCAAATGTCAGGTATGTCTTTTCAACCGGCCCAACCACACGTTGTGACAGCAGTTGAATGCGCCACGGCTTTGTCGGGTCAAATTCTGCATTCGCCGGAATTTTGAAGATATCCATCTCGGAAAAAGTTGGCGCGCCCTCAGCGGCCAAATCCCCCAAGCGGCGTTGTTGACGGTCATGAAAACGAACCGAAATATCGCCTTGAATAAGCTGGATGCGGTCAAAAATTCCGCCGCGTACATAGCCAGATCCTTTATAGGAATACGCCCCGCGCCCCATAAGCAGGATCGCTTGTTCGCCTTCTTCCAGCCATTCAACCAGATTTCCATATTCTGCTTCGCCCAGCAGGCTCAACCCGATGCTTGGCACAGAAACCAGTGCGGTTTGCATATCAATGTAGGTGTCGTCAGGTTCGCCCGGTTCTTCATGTTTCAAAACCCGCTCATCGCCTGTCTCGGCAAACGCCTCGTTGATCTGCCCGATGTCCAGAGTCAAACGGCGAACGGTGCCATCACCGGCCATTGTGTTCCAGTCGGTGATATCGCGATTATCCATGTTCAAAACATGGGTTGGTCCCGCGTTGGCGGCGTCGTTATTCAAACCACCAAGCCCAAGGGCGCGAGCAACTTTGATCGACGAACGTACAACAGAGTCGTCGATGATCATGATGGTCACCGTCGCACCAGATATAATGTCTATATCATGCCCTGATCCGCCGGCTGCGGCTTCGGCTACAATATCGAGGCCCGAGTATCCTTCGGTCATAGCCTTGATTTTACGGTCGGGGATGCCGATTAAAACGATAGGTTCGGAATGTTTGACCAGTTCAGCACGTAGGAGTTTTGCTTCGGTATCAATGGCCACCATCACGTGGATGGGCTTGCCCGAATAACCCGTCGTGCTGACAAAATCCGAAGTGATGTAGGCATAGCCCAAAATCTCTTGCCCGTTCAGGACGGGCACTACGGGGATTTCATCTAAGAAAGCACCGTATGCGGTAGCACCCTCGATAAATTCGCCGGCAGGGATTTCAGAGATAAACTTTTGGAGGATAGGTTGGGTCTGCGCATGAGCCACGGATATAAGGGCAAGGAACACCAGATATACAGTGGAAACAATTCGAAATATTAACGGAAATCGAAGGCCCGATGTTTTGACTAAATGCATGGGTTCCCCCATGTGTTTAGCGCTTCTCGGATGGGCTCTTTGAGAACCAAAGAGGTAAAAGTAGACATGTTTTTCTCTGTGCTCGCAATTGGGGGTCCGCGACAAGCAGACCAATATTGTTCAGGACTGTCAGGGGAAATAGCCTGATCGGAAGAGTATGAAACGGCGGTGAATTCGATTGGCGCAGAAATGTTTGGCGATATTACACTCACGCCTTGCAAATTTCCTGACGGCAGCAAGCAATAATCGCAATGCGCGCATTCCGATTGTTGTTTGTTGCCATTTTCGTCGACTTGAATAATGGATATTCCATCATCGCCGCAAATTTCGATCCAGGTTCCAGTATTTTGTGTAGACATTGCTGGAATTGACTGCGCTAACAAAACGATAACGGACAGGACAATCGACAACACTAAAGATGCGCCTTTACGGCGTTGCTTTGGTGTAAATTGAATGTGCGATTGCATTGAAAGCGACTCGTGCTGATTGTTAGCGTCGAGGAAACCTAATCCAGCAGAGTTAACAACTCATTGATCTCTATCAATATGAATGCAAATACATGCATGCAAATACATATTGTATCTGGTTCAGGTTGGATAACAATTTAGGGGCAGGTCAGCCCAACTCAAGTAAGGTTAATCTGAGAGCGGCTGTCTGTTGTCCAGTTACCTTACAGGCGGCCACTCGATTGATCTCTGTCAATGACAGCCTCTGGTGTGGGTGCGCATCATCCGATCGGTAAGCATTTTGAATTAGGGTTTATCCGGAACACACAAGGTAACTCGATGGAACATGGTCAACCAACGGTAATGGACACGTCGGCTCGCGCGTTGGTGCAGGGCGAAGGTGAAATTATTTCGATCCGTGGCGGCGTTGTCGACGTATACTTTCCTAATGAAGTGCCCCATATCCATGACTTGCTTTATACGGAGGGTGTTCCACTTGAAGTTACGGCGCTTGTTGGCGAGGGCGTTGTCCGTGCGATTGCCTTGGCATCTGTGCGTGGCCTTGGGCTTGGCATACCCGTGCGCGCTACAGGTGAACCGATTAAAGTACCTGTTGGTCAAGCGATGCTGGGCCGGATGTTGAATGTTTTCGGTGAACCCATTGACGGCAAAGCCGCACCTGATGCCACGATATACAGACCAATACATCGTGGCCCGCCGCCGCTTGCGGATCGCGTTGTGCGCTCGGAAATTCTGGAAACAGGCATAAAGGCCATTGATCTTTTGTCACCTATTGAACGTGGAGGGAAAACGGGGCTTTTCGGTGGTGCGGGTGTTGGCAAAACCGTGCTGATTACCGAATTAGTAAACAATACCGTGCAGCACTACAAAGGCGTCAGTATATTTTGTGGCATCGGAGAGCGTTCTCGCGAGGCTGAAGAATTATACCGTGAAATGGGCAAGGCGGGGGTGCGTGATAAGACCATCATGCTTTTTGGCCAGATGAACGAGTCCCCCGGTGTGCGGTTTCTGGTGGGTCATTCTGCGCTGACGATGGCAGAGTATTTCAGGGATGACATGCAGCAAGACGTGCTTTTACTCATCGATAATATCTTTCGTTTTGTGCAAGCTGGTTCCGAGGTGTCGGGGCTATTGGGGCGAATGCCTTCGCGCGTTGGTTATCAGCCGACACTGGCCACAGAACTTGCAGCTTTGGAGGAACGTATCACCTCGACCCGCAAAGGTGCTATTACTTCGATTCAGGCGGTTTATGTGCCGGCAGATGATTTCACTGACCCTGCTGCCGCGCATATATTCTCGCACTTGTCAGCCTCGGTGGTTCTGTCGCGCAAACGGGCGAGCGAGGGGTTGTATCCTGCGGTTGACCCATTGGCTTCTACCTCGGTCATGTTAACGCCCTCGGTGGTTGGCCAGCGCCATTACGACATCGCCCGCGCTGTGCGCCGCACATTGGCTGAATATGCCGAATTGCGTGATATCATCGCGATGCTGGGTATAGAAGAACTGTCATCAGCCGATCGCGCGATTGTTGCGCGCGCAAGACGTTTGGAAAGATTCCTTACCCAACCCTTTGTTACGACGGCGGGCTTTACCGGTTCCGTCGGGAARCAAGTRYCGAYTGCCGACACSCTCGACGGRTGTGAAACGATCCTTGGGCTGACCAAATTCGATCACCCCGAAAGTGCATATTACATGATCGGCAGTTTGCAGGATATGGATGGGGGGGGCGCATGAGCATTTCACCCGATATGCAAGTCACGCTGCGCCTTCCTACACATACTTTGTTTGCGGGGCGCGCCACGCATTTGTTCGCAGTCGCCCAAAATGGCAGCTTTGGAATGTTGCCCAACCACATAGATTTTGTGACAGCGCTGGTTCCTTCTGTCCTGACACTGCAAACGCCTGAGGGTGAAGAGCGTGTGTTCGGTATCGACGAAGGACTGCTTGTCAAAAAAGGTCATGTCGTTGACATAGCTGTGCAGCGCGGTGTGATAGGCGATGACCTTGATACGCTTCGCGAAACCGTTCGTGAAACATTTGTGGATATGGATGAAAACGAGCGCATGGCGCGATCTGCTTTATCGCGGCTCGAAGCCAATATGGTTCGCAGCTTTGCCGAGCTGCGGAACGCAAAGCCATGACAAAAGAAACCGACACTTCTGCCGATGACATTGGACGGCGCGCTGAACGCATGAAGTTAGTACGGGACCATCCTGGCCCCAGCCCCCTAACTGGTATCCGTACTTTTGGGGTGATCGGCTGGTCGATTGTAGTTCCTACAGTCGGAGGGGCGTTCTTTGGGCACTGGCTTGATCGCGTCGCGCCACAGGGGTTTTCATGGACGATCGCCCTTATACTTGGTGGGGTGGTTCTTGGCGGCTTGATATCCTGGGCCTGGATCAACAAAGAAGGCGGGGCAAATGATTGATATTGATGGATATGCTTTRTTGCTTGGCCTGATYRYTGGCGCGTCTGTCAGTGCCTTGTTCTTYGCAGGRCTTGCTTACGGKATGCGGATCGCATTTGGCACGGAGCGACCTGCKGTGGTGCTGYTGYTAAGTGCKGSTATSCGAATTGCRYTGTTSCTTGYCGCSGGMTGGTTCGTWKCYMRGARCGGTTCTTGGGCGTTGGGCGGGTTTGCCRTTTCGTTCYTRCTSGTRCGCTTTRTRGCCATCACMTTYGCCCGYATTMRACCAACAAAGGAGGATGGTGATGGAGCTAACTCCTGATAGTACARTYYTGTTCGARYTGTGGGGGATTTCGKTTAAYGCCACGATYGTTAACACGTGGATTGTTATGGCCTTACTGACCGGAACSTCCATGATGATCACGCGAAATTTGCGCTCAGACGTTCCGCCTAACCGCTGGCGCACGATGCTGGAAGTCATCGTGCAAGGCATTGAGTCTCAGATAGAAGAAATCTCCCGTCGTAAATCCCATCGCTTGCTTTATTTCGTCGGCACGTTGTTTTTGTTTATCTTCACCTCCAATTTACTGATGGTTATCCCCGGATTTTCGCCCCCCACCGCTTCGCTCTCGACGACGATGGCATTGGCACTGTCCGTACTTGTGGCGGTTCCTGCTTTCGGTATTTCCAGTCGGGGCATTGGCGGGTATCTCAAAACCTATCTGGAACCGTCGGCAATCATGCTTCCGTTCAACATTATCCGGGAAATTTCCAGCGGTGTTTCACTCGCTATGCGGCTTTATGGAAACATAATGAGCGGGGCCATTATTGGCGTAATTTTGTTGAGCGTAGCCCCGTTTTTCTTTCCGGTAGTGATGGAAATGCTTGGCCTACTAACCGGGGTAGTTCAAGCTTACATCTTTGCCATTCTTGCAACTGTCTACATTTCCTCTGCGACAGCTGAACCGAATAACTCAAACCACACAAAGGATACACCATGACAGATCTTGGACTTATTGCGGCTATTTCGATCTTTACCGCAGGGTTGACCGTATCATTCGGTGCGATTGGCCCGGCGTTGGGCGAAGGCCGCGCCGCTGCAACAGCGTTGAGTGCAATCGCACAGCAGCCTGATGCCTCGGCTAATATTTCGCGCACCCTGTTTGTCAGCCTCGCGATGATTGAATCCACCGCGATCTATTGCTTCGTTGTTTCAATGATTTTGCTTTTTGCGAACCCGTTCTGGGCAGCCGTAATGGAAGCAGCGCAAGTCACTGGGGGATAAGCAATGTCGGTCGACTGGATTACAGTCCTTGCCCAAATCGTAAACTTTCTTGTTTTGATCTGGCTTTTGAAGCGGTATTTATACCGCCCGATCTTGAACGGAATCGACGCACGTGAAGCGGAAATCGCCGAACGGATGTTTGCGGCAACCCGTGCGGAGGAAAAGGCCCAAGCAACAGAGACCGAGTATATCGAGCAGCTTGCCACATTGCGGGCCAACGAGATGGCGATGACGGATTCCGCGCGCCAAAAGGCCGAAGCTGCGCGGGATGTGCTGTTGGCCGACGCGCAGGAGTTGTTTGAGAAAGAGCGCGCCGACTGGAAAAAGCATCTGGAGCTGGAAGGGCATAAATACATCGACGACTTACATAAATCTGGAACCAACGCATTGTTGTCGCTTACGCGTAAAGCCCTTGATGATCTGGCAGACGAAACGTTGGAAGAACGCATCGTGGCGCATGTTGCAACACGTCTTGTTCCAATGTCGGACGAATTGCTTAAAGCGGCCAGCGGGGCGACAGAAGCTATCGCAACGACCCGCGATCCATTGCCTGACGCCGCGCGCGAATGCCTTATAGCTGACTTGCAGAATATACTGCCTGATATAGCGCTGCGTTTCGAAACAGACACAACACAATCCCCTGGTCTGGTTCTACGGATAGGTGGCGCACAGGTTGCGTGGACCATAGATACTTACATCGACGGGCTGGCTGCCATTCTGGATGATCACGTTGCAATCGGTCCACATATGGAAGAGCAGAGTGATGGATATTAACAAACCCGATCCGGACGCATTGCTGAACATACTGCTTGAGAGCGAACCGCCTGCTCCGCAACTTAGTGAAATTGGTAAAGTAACCGAAGTTGGTGACGGAATCGCGATTGTCCAAGGGCTTGCACGTGCGCTCTCGGATGAATTGCTTCAGTTTGCATCGGGGGTACGTGGAATTGTTTTTGATCTCGAAGTCGACCGGCTCGGGGTCGTTCTTCTTGGCTCGACTGACAAAGTTACCGTGGGAGAAGACGTAAGGCGGACCCGTAAAGTGGTTAGCGTGCCTGTCGGACCTGCGCTGTTGGGCCGTGTCGTCGATGCCATTGGTCGCCCGCGTGATGGCAAAGGGCGCGTTGAAACAGCCCTCGAACGCCCTGTTGAATCCGATGCGCCAGAAATCCTGCATCGCTCGCCTATTACCCGACCGTTAGCGACAGGCATAAAGGCCATAGATGCCACTGTACCGGTAGGCTTGGGGCAACGCGAACTTATTATTGGCGACCGTCAGACAGGGAAAACCTCGATTGCAGTGGATACAATCCTTAATCAGGTACACACGGATGTAATTTGTATCTACTGCGCGATCGGGCAACGTGGCGATGCCGTGGCAAAAGTAATCGAGGCCATTAAGGCCGGTGGCATGATGTCCAACTCCATCGTTTTGTCGACAGGCGACGAGGACCCACCGGGGCTTTCTTACATCGCGCCTTACGCGGCCATGACGATGGCGGAATATTTCACCGATCAGGGGCGCGATGTTTTGATCGTGATGGACGATTTAACCCACCATGCCCGATCTTACCGCGAGCTGTCACTTCTGTTGCGCCGCCCACCGGGACGCGAGGCTTTTCCGGGGGATATTTTTTATGTGCATGCCCGTTTGTTGGAGCGTGCGGGGCAATTCAATGCGCAGGGCGGCGGCGGTTCAATAACTGTTTTGCCGATTGTCGAAACGCAGGCGGAAAACCTGTCAGCCTACATCCCCACCAACCTTATCTCGATTACCGACGGGCAAATTTATCTGTCCCCGCAGTTGATGCGGAAAAACCAGTTCCCTGCTGTGGATCTGGGAATGTCGGTTTCTCGCGTTGGGGGTAAAGCACAAAGTCCGGCGTTTAGGGATGTGGCTGGAAACCTGCGGATGACCTTGTCCCAGTTTGAGGAGTTGGAAGAATTTGCCCGTTTTGGCACTAGGTTGGACGACGCCACAAAAGCGCGCCTAACACGGGGTGCATCGGTTCGTACCGCGTTACGGCAACCCGAACGAGACCCCGTTTCAGCAATCGAGCAACTTGCAGTTCTGATCTCTGCGATGGAAGGTGTGTTTGACGGATTGGCCGAGGCAGACGCAATTGTTGCAATGACAGCTGTTCGCATCGCTGCAAGGTCAGCCCTTACAGGGATGGCCGTACGAATTAAGGAAAACGAACAACTGAACGCCGAAGATCGCGAACAGATCATCAATATGGCGTACAATGCTTGCGGCATCGAGAGGGGGGAGAATGGCACAAGCTCTTGAAACCCTGATCCGAAATACAAAAACGCTTGATAGCATTCGGGGGATTGTTCACACGATGAAAACCCTGTCGGCCATCAATGCACGCCCTTATGAACACGCCGCCCGTTCGATCGAGGCGTATCACGCAACCGTTTTGCAGGGCTTTCGCGCCTTTTTACATCGGAACGGCCCTCTTCCACCGATAGCAACAGAAGTATCTACTCAGGTGATTGTTGTTTTTGGTTCCGATCACGGGATGTGTGGCAGCTACAACGAAATTGTCGCGACGCAAGTATCTGGGTATCTTGATACGATCGATGCCGAACATATCACAACACATGTTCTATGCGTGGGGGCGCAGTTGAATGACGCGCTCAATGGGCAGGATATTTGGCCTGAAAGCACGCTACTACCGCCTGCATCTGCGGAGGGGATCGGGCGTCTCGCCGGAGATATTGTCACGCGAATGGATGACATCAGGCAAAAGGCATTGTCTGGTGAAATCGCAGTTACACTGATATTTACAGACCAAATGTCGAATGGTCAGCAGCAACCCGTGACGAAAATATTGTTGCCGCTTGATACCACATTGTTCGGCGAATTAGCGGATCGGCCTTGGGTCTCCCGATCTTTGCCTGATTTCAATATGCCTTCGAAGGATTTGCTTTCGGCACTTATCCGCAGCCACCTTTTCGCCAGCATTTTTCGCGCTTCTGCCGAGGCTCTCGTAACAGAAAACGCGGCACGCCTTTCACAAATGCAACACGCGGAACAGTCGGTTGATGATCGTCTTGAGGAGCTGAAGTCAGAGACGAGGATGGTGCGGCAAGAAGAAATCACCAACGAACTTATGGATGTTATTATCGGATTTGAGGCACTGAAAAAAGGACGTCGAAAGGCGCGTGAACAATAATTGCGAAGATTACGGTTGGCACATATGACTACCTTTAAAGACGGTAGTGGTTTGTCATTAGGCCACCCAAAAATTACTTTGTCATAAATTAATCCAGATCAATTCCGCAGAAATTATTTCGTATATGCTGCCTTATACGCAAAATATATTTGAAAGCGGGGTTATGGTATGTCCAGAACAGTTCTTTGGTTTTCCGAGCTGGGGATAGATGACGTTCCCTTCGTCGGTGGTAAGAACGCATCGCTAGGCGAGATGTACCGCGAGTTAGTGCCGATGGGTGTGCCGCTGCCAAACGGTTTTGCAACCAGCGCTCAGTCTTTTCGCGATGCCTTAACTAACGCGGGTGCATGGGAAAAGTTACACGCCGCGCTTGACGGACTCGACAAAACCGACATCAAGGCACTTCGCAAGGCGGGTGCTACCTGCCGGGAGGCTGTATATGCGGCAGGATTGACCGATGAAACTGTTGCCGAGGTCACAAAGGCATATGCCAAGCTGCAAGAGGAATACGGCGAAGACATGAGCGTCGCTGTGCGTTCCTCCGCCACAGCAGAGGACCTGCCGAACGCTAGCTTTGCCGGACAGCACGATACCTACCTTAACGTTTCTGGTATCGCTGCTGTGTTGGATGCGGTGGCGCGGTGTAATGCGTCTTTGTTCACTGATCGGGCAATTTCATACCGTCTGGATCAAGGGTTTGATCACTTCCAAATCGGCCTTTCAGTCTGTGTGATGAAAATGGTTCGCTCGGATATCGCCTCCAGCGGGGTGATGTTTACTGTGGATACCGAAAGTGGCCATGAAGATATGGCCTTTATCACGGGCGCGTACGGGTTGGGGGAAAACGTTGTGCAAGGAGCCGTGGATGTGGACGAATTTATCGTGCACAAGCCCACCTATCGACAGGGCTACCGCGCAGTCTTGCGCAAGGTTCTGGGGAAAAAGCAAATCCGCATGGTTTATGCCGAAGGCCACACCCGCGAGCCGGTGCGTAATATCCCGACAGCCAAGGAAGAACGGGAGCGTTATTGCATCACTGACGACCAAATCTTGCAACTAGCCGGTTTTGCCATCAAAATTGAGGATCATTATTCAACCCACCACGGCCAGAAAACCCCAATGGACATCGAATGGTGTCTGGATGGCATCGACGGTAAACTTTACATTGTTCAAGCCCGCCCCGAGACGGTAATCTCGCAAAAGTCCGCGAATATCCTAGAAGAATATAACGTAACCGGCACGGGTGACGTGTTGATTTCAGGCCGTTCGGTTGGTGCGAAAGTGGCGCAAGGCAAAGTGCGGGTTATTCGCGATGCCGATCAGCTGGGCGATTTTAAACCGGGCGAGGTGCTGGTGGCAGACACGACGACACCGGACTGGGAACCGGTTATGAAAACAGCGGCGGCGTTGGTTACCAATCGTGGCGGGCGCACCTGCCATGCCGCAATTGTGGCGCGCGAACTGGGGATCCCGGCGGTCGTTGGGGCAAGCGGTGCAACGGCTATATTGAAGGATGGCACAGACGTGACCATTTCCTGTGCCGAGGGGGACGTGGGTCGGGTTTACGAAGGGACGGTTCCGTTTGAGACGATCAAAACCGACCTGAGCAATTTCAAAAAACCCAAGACTCCGATCATGGTCAACCTTGGCAATCCCGATCTCGCGTTCAAGACCAGTTTCTTGCCGGTTGACGGCGTCGGCCTTGCGCGGCTTGAATTCATCATCAATGAATATGTCAAGGCCCACCCCATGGCGCTGCTTTATCCGCAGAAAGTCGAAAAACGCAAACACCGTGAGAAGATTGAAAAGCTGATCTCAAATTACGACAGTGGCGGTGATTTTTTCATCGAAAAGTTGTCGGAAGGCGTTGGCACCATTGCCGCGGCATTCTACCCCCGACCAGTGATAGCACGGCTTTCTGATTTCAAATCCAATGAGTACGCCAACATGCTCGGCGGCGTTGGCTTTGAGCCTGTTGAGGAAAACCCGATGATCGGTTTTCGCGGTGCCGCTCGCTATACTGACCCGAGCTTCTCCGAAGCTTTCGCGCTAGAATGTGCGGCGATGGTGTGGGTTCGTGAGGAAATGGGATTAACTAACCTCAAGCTTATGGTCCCCTTCTGTCGAACCCTAAAAGAGGCCGATAAGGTGCTGGCTTTCATGGCCGAGCATGGCTTGAAGTCCGGTGAAAACGGGTTGGAAATTTACGTTATGTGTGAAATCCCCAACAACGTGATCCTGATCGACGAGTTTGCCAAACGATTTGACGGTTTCTCAATTGGCTCTAACGATTTGACCCAACTAACGCTGGGTGTGGACCGTGATTCAGCAATGGTGGCCTTTGACTTTGACGAACGTGACCCTGGCGTTCTGGAAATGCTGCGTATGGCGGTGGAAGGCTGCAAACGCAACGGTAAGCACAGTGGAATTTGCGGGCAGGCGCCGTCGGACTATCCTGAAATGGCAGAGTATCTGGTCGGGTTAGGGATCGATTCCATCAGCTTAACTCCGGATAGCGTGATGAAAACTATGCAAAAATTGGCGGAGTTCGAGGCTAAAAGTTAACTATTCGGGCGACTCCCGTGGCAGGCACCCCGTGCTATTGAACTGACGCTCTTCGAATACAGCAAAGGCTATTATTCTTGCCACAGACATTCTGCGCTAGGCTGGAAAAGTCTCGTGGCTTTAAAGCTGAAGGCAGCTAGAGCGGGTTCATAGATCGCACTAAAGTGCTACAGGTCCAACAAGAATGGTTGTTGACTAGGCCTATGGTTGAAATAGACTGCTCAACGAGACTTTAGATATATGTAAAAAGGCCGATATTGAACGCATGAAACAGCGATATAGTGCATTTGAAGGTTTAAAATTTTCGATATTGGTGCTGCTAATTTCGGTTGTCTGGTATTCACAATTTGCATCAGCACAAACGGATTTGTATCCGATCGAGAACGAAAAAAGACTACTGAAATCAGATAGCGGGGTCGATCTGTGCTTCTTGCCTGTTGAGACCGTAATCGGTGCACAGGTGCATGTCATCACCGATTTTGTACCGCCTAGCACTGTTGCGTATGACTTTGCTGGCTTAAGGACCACCAATCTWRMGGTSKYCGMWASMKKWSRGMCMANTAGTTMWKATSSWKCGMYYTRYKAKARAGAYGRTKYRRRAWKWSAAMAYRRAAGMRSCAKYSRMYSKRKTWGGAGTGCATCTGATTTCAGATACGCTGCCTCACGTTGAGGGACTTTCGGCAAATGTTCCTATGACCGCTCGATACAACGTAGACGAGACTAATACTCAAAATAGCTGTGTCTATAAGCCTGTTGAGGACCCAGAATTGAGCGGCGTTGGTCCCCAACAATTACGCGCTCCGGATCATTCCTTTAGTGGAATACGAGGCCTCCTCGGATTAAACTATTTGGAGGAAGAATTAATTGCCTATGCCGGAACAGATATTACATCGTTTCAACTGACGGAGGGTGGTTGGGAAGGTGGTGCCGCAATAATTTCCAGAGCTTCAATGCAAGCGTTTGCTGAAACGAAGGCGACGGGTCGATTATTGCTTGATCAGGTAACGCCACCAGAATTACCATTTTTGAGCGAACCTGCAGCGACGTTGAAAGTTCCAGAGGGGCTAGGGCGTGGGAAAGTCTGGCCTTGGATAGTTTCTGAGGGTTATGCCATCCCTATTCCCGCTGAACTTATAGAACATTTTTGTGAAGTTGACCGATTAATCGCGATGGCTTCTGGGGTGGTTATGCCTGGGGTCCGGTGTAAGTGGGGGAACTACAGAAGGCCAGTCACTTGGACTGGTCTATTATTGTTGGGTCCAGTCGAAATGTCCCATGAAACATGTCGTATGGCGAATCAACCAAGACCGTTATTCGCTAAATCGGGCATTGGAGTAACTACCGAAATATTGAACTGCTCAATGTATACAATCGACATCAATAGAAAGACGTATCGCTGAGATGTTGGATTTTGCTTTATATTTTGTTCAAGGTCTTCTCGGAATAACCTTTATATCTCTTTTTGTTTTCAGTATGGCGCAACGTCTTGTAAGGACTGAACAAAAGCGTAAAGAGCTGTTGCCGAATGAAAAAGGCATAACTCGGCTCTTACCATTTCCTGACATTAACCCACATTCGATTCCAAAAACCAGAAATCGCAAATTATTTTTGAAATATCGTCAAAAATACATTTGTCGATCAGCCAAAATCTTAGCAATCGCTTTTGCCCTGCTTCCAATCGCTTGGACACTAGATCAATTTCATTAAGGAGGCTTACTTATGACTGTTGCATATTATGGATATGAGCCAATTGAGGAACAGACCTTCGCTGATTATATGGAGGAAACTTGGGGCACCGGTCATAAAATTGCGCGTCTCTGCGTGGCTTCAACGTTGTAACTCAAGGAAATAACGAAAATTTCCAGACCAAACACATATGCGTAATATGAGACGGACTGTTTGGCTGGGGAACCAGGATTCGAACCTGGACTAACAGAGTCAGAGTCTGCGGGTCTACCGTTAACCTATTCCCCAGTAGAAGGCCGTCATTTACGCAACTGCTTGGCTAAGGTCAAGGGGCGAGGCGCTTATTCAGAGGGCAGATTAGAACGTGAAACTGCGGCAAAAACACCGGTGGAAATAACTGTCATCTTTTTGACAGTTAGCAAATGTTATGGCAGGAAAAATAAACTAATTTTGAGGATAGCATGCAACAGAAAACGCGCGCGAAAGTATTGAAAACACTGCGGACATCACACGCATGGCTGGCGATTGTTGTGCTGCCATGGATTCTTATGATTGGGCTTACCGGATTCTATATGAACCATTCCAAAGCCATTATTAATTTCATTACACCCGTTGGATACGACGAATCTCTGTTCGCTACATGGCCAAATCCGGTCGAGGTTACGCGGGACGCGGCGCTTGGTTTAGCTGAAACTATTTGGCCGGGCGAAGAGGTCACAAAATTCGTCACTAAACCCTATCATGACCGTCCCAGCTACATAATGGATTTGCCGTCCGGGCAGGTGATCGTCAGCCGTGCAACTGGCCATTATTTCGTCAAATATGGTTTCACCCGTGAGACGCATGCGCCCGATGGCACACTTTTGCATAGCAAAAAGTATTGGGGGTCGATCTTTAAAACCTTGCACACGCGTGGGTGGCTAAGCAATCGTTTCGGAACGTGGATTGCGGACATTACCAGCTTTTCATTGGTGTTCTTCTCACTAAGTGGACTGTTTTTATGGTGGATGCCTAGGGCGAAAAAGATCGGGCGGATGGTTCGCCGCAGCTAGGGGCTTGATCTGGTTGGGCCGACCTGCCATAAAACGCACATGAAAAACGAACTTTGCATTATCGAGATTTGCATTATCTGCTGACATATCGTCCGCGGCGCGTCTTTCTGTTTTCAATTTGATTTCAAAATGCTAGGCCCGCCGCAGGGAATATTGCGACTGGGAACGAGCTATGACCAAGATCAAACTGTATAACACCAAGACCCGCACGAAAGAGGATTTCGTGCCGATCGACCCTGCCAACGTGCGAATGTATGTCTGTGGCCCGACGGTCTATGACCGCGCCCACATCGGCAACGCGCGCCCCGTGGTGGTGTTTGATACGCTGTTCCGCCTGCTGCGGCATGTTTACGGGCATAATGCCGTGCGCTATGTGCGGAATTTCACCGACGTTGACGACAAGATCAACGCCCGCGCCAGCGAGATGAAATCCAAAGGCGATGCGCGCGATTTGAAGGCCATCATCCGCGAACTGACCGACCAGACGATTGCATGGTATCACGAGGATATGGAGGCGCTTGGAACACTGCGCCCAACAGACGAGCCGCGCGCGACGGAATATATTGCAGAAATGATCGCGATGATTGAAAAACTTGATCAAGGTGGGTTCGTTTACGAATCTGAAGGCAACGTTCTTTTCCGAGTCCGAGAGTATAAGAAATATGGTCAACTCTCGGGGCGCTCGGTAGATGATATGATGTCTGGCGCGCGTGTTGAACCTGCCTCATACAAAAAAGACCCACTTGATTTCGTGTTATGGAAACCCTCAACCGAAGATCTTCCAGGGTGGAAAGGCCCGCTAATTGATAGAAAACGGGTTGGGAGAGGTCGCCCAGGCTGGCACATAGAATGCTCAGCAATGATTGATAAGTTATTAATGCAGCCTTACGCGGAAGGCGATCCCAAGAAAATGAGTTTCGATATTCACGGCGGCGGGCTGGATTTGCAATTCCCGCACCACGAAAACGAAATAGCCCAAAGCTGCTGCGCCAATCCCGACGGTGGTTTTGCCAACGTCTGGATGCACAACGAGATGATACAGGTCGAGGGCAAGAAGATGTCCAAGAGCTTGGGGAATTTCTTTACGGTTAAGGATTTGTTGAATCAGGGCATTCCGGGAGAGGTTATTCGGTTTGTTTTACTGTCAACGCATTATAGGTCGCCGATGGATTGGACGGAGAAGAAAGTTGCTGAGGCCGACGCTACGCTTCGAAAGTGGCGAGCGTTAACAAAGGATGTTGAGGCCTCTGACATAATGGATCCGACAGTTTTTTCTGTTTTGGCGGATGACCTAAATACGGCAGGTGCGATTGCAGCACTACATGCTTTGGCATCGTCAGGGGAGTTGGCTACGTTAAAAAAGTCGGCCGAGTTATTGGGTCTATTGCTACCAGAGTTTGATATGGCTTTTCAGAGTAAAACTATCAAGCAACTCGATGAGGCACGAATACTACGATTACTAGAATTGCGCAAAAAAAGTAGATCTGAAAAGAAGTTTGAAGTTTCTGACGCAATCCGAAATGGATTTTCTTCTGCTGGGATCGATGTCAAGGATACGCCTGAAGGATGGGAATGGTCGACCACCCCCGCTTTTGACAGTGATGTTTTACGCGAACTTGAGGAGTCATTGTCATGACCAAAACCCGTCTTTACCTATACGACACCACCCTTCGGGATGGGCAACAAACGCACGGGGTGGATTTCTCGGCTGAGGATAAGACACGCATTGCAACGGCTCTCGATGATCTGGGCATTGATTATGTCGAGGGCGGCTGGCCCGGGGCTAACCCTACGGATAACGATTTCTTCGCGGCAGCCCCAAAACTCAGCACCGCCACTTTCGCGGCGTTCGGGATGACCAAACGGGCAGGGCGCTCGGCTGCCAACGATGATGTGCTGGCGGCCGTGATCAATGCTAATACGCCTGCCGTTTGTCTGGTCGGAAAGTCTCATGATTTCCACGTAACCACCGCGCTGGGGATCACGCTGGCGGAAAATGTCGAAAACATCAAAGGCTCGTTCGAACACCTGAAAACCTTGGGTCGCGAGGCGCTTTATGACGCCGAGCATTTCTTTGATGGCTTCAAGGCTAACCCCGATTACACGCTAGAATGTTGCAAGGTGGCTTACGACGCAGGGGCGCGCTGGATCGTGTTGTGTGACACCAACGGCGGCGCGCTGCCTGACGATGTAACCAAGGCTGTCAAAGCTGTGATCGCATCGGGCATTCCGGGTGATCATATCGCCATCCACACCCACAACGATACCGAACACGCAGTTGCAAATTCTCTTGCGGCGGTGGATGCGGGGGC
>NVXA01000015.1 GCA_002746395.1 Paracoccaceae bacterium | reverse complement strand
TGAAAGAAAAGTGGAACCAGTGAGATTGGCAGCCTGAATGAAACCATGATCCATCTTAAATTGGCTACTGACTGGTCGAAAATGTAGGACCACCTCTCTACTACAGTGTGTTTATGGGGATGTTGGAGTCACCGCACTAGTATTATTCGTTGTAATTCCCTCAATTAATTTTACTTGTTCAAGTATGTATGGGGCAAGAAGTTTTGCTCCTGCGTTCGACAGGTGGTCATCATCGGAATAAAATACGGTTTCATTTGTTGCGTTACTACAGTGCCCGATTTCAAACGTGTTGCACAAAACCTCATGAGGTTTAACCCGATACAAGTTTGGATGCTTGATTGCATCAAACGCATCCAATATTACCTTATTTCTGTTAAGGTAATCGTCAAAGGATGTTGATAAATTTAGTGCAGCGGCATCTTCAGAAAACTTTGCGAGTTTAGCCATAGTTTGTGGAACATTCCAGCCAGCTTCTGGAATTGGATAAACGAGGATTACATTGAATTTATCTGCTAATAATTTGATTTTCTCCACGTAAGCTTGCAGCACACGTTGGCGCCGTACAGGATCGTCGTAGGCTAAGTCTTCGTCTCTATTTTCAACTAAGTCGATATACAAAGGTTTGCCACTTTCAATACCGTTCTCACTGTTTCTGAACCTGCCGCCGTCCCAATAAAGCGTAAAACGAGATGTAATAATAATTGTTGGAATTTTGTCATTGTTTACGAAGTCCAACATATACTCATTGTATTCGCTGCATTGATGGGTTGGAGGTTTGTCTAATCTTGTGAAGCCGCTCAATCCAACGCAGCCCCAATACGCGACGGCATAAGAGGAGATATCCTCTTCTAATAGTAGTTTTTGTGCTTGATATGAAATTGCATGGGAATGGCTGTCACCAATAAAGGCTACATCAATTTTACCATTCTGAATAAATTCAGAGCATTCAGGTTTTGGGTGTATTTCCATGCTGCCTTCGGGACGCAAAATACACTGCTCGTTTGGGTTTTTGTCGTTTTCAAAGTTTGCGTAATAAGCAACTGACGGGGTAAGCCTTTGCGGCAATCCATCTTCAAAGTACCCGTATACCCCAAAGGCAACAAAAGCAGCACCAACAAGGCTTGCTACGCCGAATACTGCTCGTTGTGTTGGCAATGCGGGTAATGTGCGTTTGCGAAATGGGTGTTCGACATATCGCCAACTAAAATACGCCAGCACTAATGATCCAATCGCCAGCGATAGCATTAGCCACTGTTCAGGCGGGGTAATACTTCTAATACGGGCAAACGCAAATAATGGTTGGTGCCATAGATATGCGCTGTAACTAATCAACCCAACACCCACAAACCCTTTTAGCGACAACAAGCGTGCCACCCAAGTTTCGCGTGTACCATACATGATAATAAGTGCGGTGCCTGTAACAGGTGCCAATGCGTACACTGATGGAAATGGTGTGGTTTCATCGTAGAAGAAAATTGCAAAGACGATCAATGCAAGCCCGAAGGTGGATAGTATATTGTTCGATTTATACTGTTTACCGTACAATAAAAACGCACAAATAGACCCCGCTAATAATTCCCAGAAGCGCGAAAAGGTAAAGTAGAAATTTACTTCCGGTTTATTTCTCCAACCCCATTCGCTCAAAGTTAAACTAAGAACTGAAAGTATCACGATGATGTAGAATACAGGACTACGCCCAAAGCGCCAAAGCAGAATTAGGAATATCGGAAACAGCATGTAGTACTGCTCTTCGACCGCCAAACTCCACGTATGCAATAGTGGCTTTTCTTCTGCTGAGGCGGCAAAATATCCAGTTTCTGATAAGAACAGCAGATTTGAAATGAAAATGGCGACAGCCACAAGGCTTACGGAAAAGTCCTTAAATTGTGATGGTAACATCCACATCCAAGCAAAAGGGATGCAGAGTAACATTACTAAAAACAGGGCAGGCAAGATGCGCCGCGCTCGCCGTTCGTAAAACCGCAAAATAGAAAATGTACCTTGTTCAAGTTCGTTAATAATAATGTTTGTAATGAGATAGCCGGATATTACGAAAAATATATCAACGCCAACATAGCCGCCACTGAATATCGTAAAACCAGCGTGGAAAAAGATAACTGGTATAACTGCAACGGCGCGTAGGCCATCTATTTCGCGCCTGTATTGCATTTACTAGTTTTCCAATTGTAGTTTTCAGTCTGAAATATTGTTGGCATAAGGCGAGGTGCTTGACAATGCATAGTTGAATGCGCAGCTTTCGTATTGTCTCTAGTCACACCTGATCGATGACCGCTCTCGTAACTGCTTTGATTTCGACCGAATGCGGCTTAGTGCCTCCATAGTATTTATGATAATGCCGTCGTCGAGGTATTCTTCAAAACGATCAAAGCTGAACTGATCTGGCGGCATCTGTGGCTCACCCGACGCGTTGCTGAACTGGCAATCTTTGAATACATCAACGACTACTACAATCCACGCCGCAGGCATTCTGCACTAGGCTGGAAAAGTCCCTTCTCATGGTTTGTTTCACAAACCACTGTCAGGCAGCGCTTGGCTTTTGAAAGAATTGCCGCTTAAATGAGTTCATGGGACGGCAGTAAAACGTGATAGGATCAATTTTGTGAATCGAGCGTGTTATGTTGCGCGCCCGATCTGGTGGCCAATAATCATTGGCCCGTGCTAGCTGCCCCACAGGAACTACGTGTTAGGAAATATCCTTGTGAGCCGGACCAGCGCCAATTTTCTCGTAAAGTACAACTTTTGTTCCAATCGGGACCAGTTCATATAGCTCTGCTACCTGATCGTTTACCAAGCGGGCGCAGCCGTTGGAAACGGCGCGACCAATCGTGCGTGGATCGTTGGTTCCGTGGATGCGAAGATATGTGTCACGTCCCGATTCCGTGTAAAGATAAAGAGCGCGGGCACCGAGGGGATTGGAAATACCACCTGGTTGGCCGTTTTCGAAGGGCATACCTTCGGCGAATTGGCCATAGCTTTCAGGGCTGCGTTCTATCATGTCGTTTGTGGGTTTCCACTTGGGCCATTCCTGTTTGGCGCCCACATAAAACGTGCCGGGGTGATATAGGTTTTCACGACCGACACCAGGGGTATAGCGGATTGCGCGGTTATTTTCCAAGGTCCAGTAAAGTGTGAAATTGTTAGGATTTATGTGGATTTCGCCGGCCGGAATCTCTGTCTTGAGCCGAACAACCCGTGGCATGAACTCTTCCGGTAGAATGTAGGGTTCTCCACGTTCGTGGGCGAGTGCCGGGGTTGCTGCGCTATATAAGGCCGCTGCCACACCGGTAACGCTAAATTGGCGTCGATTAATCATATTAAACTGCCCCTTAGTTTTGAATATATTATTGGTGCTTTTATCTAGAGTTGCACATCATCCAAGTCTCGTATTATAGAGGCAAGGTTGAAAAAACTATTAACAAAACCGTTATCACATATCCATCAAGGCGTTGTCTGCCTTGGCGGATATTGGGATAACGACTTCTACTTGAAGTCCTCCTTTCTCGACATTTGACAACGTGATTTCCCCGCCGTGGGCGTGAATTATAGTTCGCGCGATGGATAAGCCTAAACCTGTTCCGCCGACTTCAAGACTTCTGGATTGTTCTATTCGAACGAAGGGGGCAAAAACCCGCTCCAGAACGGCCTCGGGTATCCAGATCAGGTTGTCGGCGTCACGGGTTTATTTCTTCGTCCAGTTTTGTTCTGTCTTGCTGGACGGTTCTTATATTCTCTGGCCAGCTTGATTTGATGTAATCCAACAGCGCGTCTATTTCATCGCTACTCAGAACTCCCTCAAACGCAGGCATCCCGCTTTGGAAATTTTCAACGCCACTTTTTGCCAAGGCTGCGGCCCCGCCGAGCTTTATGTAATCGAGCAATATACGATCTGCATGGTGCCATGTGTGTCCGTTCTCGTCGTGGGGCGGTGCGGGTAGGAAACCATCGGGTTTCGTCGTTTGCCAATCCGGCTCGCCCTGTAAGTTGGCCCCGTGACACGAGGCACAGCTCGCGGCGTAAAGCGCGGCTCCGACTGACGTATCAAGTTGAAGCTGTTGCTTTTCGTTGTTGGAATACACCAACACACCCGCCGCAATCACCGCAAGGCCAAGCACCCCCACAATGTACCGCCACTTCCCCACTTACGCCACCTTTACCCAAGTGAGCATACCCGCCGCCGTATGTTCGAGCATATGGCAATGGAACAGCCAGTCCCCCGGATTGTCAGCGACAAAAGCTATTTCGGCGGTTTTGTTCCGCTCCACCAAAATTGTATCGCGCAGCGGGCCTTGCGTGCCGTCTTCCTCGATCTTGCGGAAGTGAAAACCGTGAAGGTGCATGGCGTGTGGAAAGCCGGTGTCGTTAATGATTTTGATGCGGATAGTTTCGCCACGTTCTGCGGTTAACAACGGTTCGTCTGGCAAGCCTGCCATGCCGTTCAAAGCCCAGAACATACCATTTTCAGCCAGCTCGCCCATGGTTTTGGCTTCGCCGTTCATGACCGCGCCGCGCATTTGTCCCATCGCACCGCCTTCCATCAGCAAGTCAACGCGTTGTGCCGTTTCAAGATCACCCAGTGCGGGAACAGGGTTTTGCGGCAATGCTTCTGGTTCGGGCATTTGGGCATCGCGCGCGCGACCCTCAACCGTGAACTGGGCGAGGTAAAATGCCTCTCCGCGATCAAGCATCACCAATGCAGCATTTTCACCCTCCGCCGCAGTCACATCAACAATTAGGTCAGCCCGTTGCGATGGGGCTAAAGTCAGGCGTTCTGCCGCGATTGGTTTATCCAGCGGCTGCCCATCCAGCGCGACAATCCACCCTTGCAGACCATCCAGCGCCAGATCGAATATCCGCGCGTTCGCGACATTAACCAGCCGCAAGCGCATACGCTCATTCTGCTTGACCGTTTGCACTGTTGGGGCGCGGCCATTGACCGTAATCCAGTTGCCAATACGCCCTGCGTGCGACCAATCCATCGGCTGGCCGAAACTTTCGTCAATCTTGCCATCCCGATTAAGGCGCCAATCGTCGATCAGAAAAATGTCGTCCCGATCCACTTCTGGGGGGGTGGATTCTTCAACGATCAGCGGGCCATACAGCCCGCGCGCCATTTGTTCCCACGTGCGGTTATGCGGATGATACCAATAGGTTCCCGCATCCGGCACGGTGAAATCATAACTGAAAGTGTCGCCCGGTTCGACGGCGTCTTGCGTCAAGCCAACCACGCCATCCATTTTGTTATCAATGCGGATGCCGTGCCAATGAACGGAGGACCCTTGTGGAAGATCATTGCGGAACGTGCGCGTAATGCGCCCACCTTGTGGCACGCGGATTAAGGGGCCGGGAACGCCGCCTTCATATCCCCAGATATCGGTTTCGCCGAAACCCTCGGGGGCAATGTGCTGCATTCCAGGGACCGCGCGCAATACTGTAGCGCTTTGCGCCACCGAGATGTTCGGCAATAGCGCCGCTGCCGCAGTACTGGCCATGAAGTTACGTCGTGATAGTTGCATTTTTTGGGTGTCCTTAGGGTATTGGCATCGTGGGCTTGAAGTTAAATTCCGTTAGCTGCCTGAATTTCTCGGATATAGGTGATGATCGACTGGATTTCAGCGTCGCTAACACCTTCAACTGGCGGCATACTTCCGAAACGCCAGTGATGCGAACGCACGCCACTTTTTACCGCCATAACAAAAGCAAAATCGGCATGGCGTTTTGTTGGGTAAAACGGGTGAATTAAAGGCGGCCCTTGATCTGTTCCCGCCGCATTTGTTCCGTGACAGGTAGCACAACTTGCATTGAACGCTGTCTCGCCGCTTAACGCAGCAGGGCTTAGTTCAGGAACAACAATGGATTGAGATGAGGGCAGTTCGGACGCTCCAATCGCCTGATCTCGGTCATTCGAAGACGACTTCGCCCACCAAACTGCCGCAACTACAACGAGCAGGATTGCACCCCCTCCGATTAGGTTCAATTTGCTCATATGCCAGCGTGTACCTGTATTATGTATTAACGTATGAATTACATACCCCTTCCACCAACTGGAAGGTCAACAGGTTAACATTCTGATAACCGTGAATTCACGGATGCGCTTCAAACAATCTCGAATAAAGTATCCACAATCGGGCAGTCTGGCACATCGCCCCGATTACATTCAGCCACCATCGAGGTGACCAAAGATAAGAAAACCCGCTTGATTACGGCGGGCGAAATTCTTGGGGCACTAGGGGGGKACCGTCCAGCAGCAAAACGTTCGACCACCAATTTTGTTTATAGTGGCTTAGACAGCTCGTTCTCATACCTCCCCGGATAACCCCAAAGTTGGTTATCTAGGACACCCCGATAGTTATTCCGCTGGTTTCGTATGTGTATGCGTTTAGATGTGCCACGCATCGCATCGTTCGAAAAGTGTAAGCGGAACGAGGTTACTTAATTCCGTTGGCCACCTGCATCTCGCGAATATACGTCGTGATCCAGCGAAGGTTTGCATCGGTGATACCGGCAACAGGTGGCATATTGCCAAAACCCCAGTGATGGCTGATCACACCGTTTTTTGCCGCACGTGCGATAGCGGTGTCACCGTGATGTCCCGGCACATAGAGTTGGTGGATAAGCGGTGGCCCGGAATCAGTGCCAGCCAATGTTGCACCATGACAGGCGGCGCAGCTTTCCTTGAATGCGATTTGGCCGCTTTGGGCGATCTGGCTTAATTCCGGTATAATAATAGTACCTTCTTTTGGAGCTGGTGCCGCGGCGCCTGCACCATGGCCCGCGCCAACGATTGGAACTGCCGTATCTGTAGGCCTAGTCATCGACCAGAAAAAACCGGCAGCAGCGATAGCTATTACACCGCCTATTGCTAGAATCATTTTATCGGTGGCCGTTCGGGACTTCTTTTTCATAGTATTTCCTCGTCTATTTTCACTTGGATACGGCTTCCAGCAGATGGAAGGTCAAGCGGTTATGTTCGCTTGGTTACATTTTCCTTGACCTTCCGGTCGGGGGAACCCGTATGCTGCAGGCGAGCATCAAACAGATTTATAAAGGAAAGTAGTATGCCAAGTTTTAATATCCCCGACATGACCTGCGGACATTGTAAGGCATCCGTTGAAGGCGCCATTCTGGAGCTGGATAGCACCGCTAAAATCACAATTGATCTAGACACACATAATGTGGACGTCGACACACAAACAGCTGCCGATGCAATCGTTGCCGCGCTTAAGACCGCTGGATACGAAGCCACGCCAACCTAAAGATATCATCGGGTAGTCATTGCTGCCACGCGTGGACTGACAAGACCGATATCCTCATAATACCGGATCGTTTTCACCGGCAAACCAGAACGGCTTGATACATCCCCAATGTTCATTTGGCATCTCCGCTCATTCCGCAGGCATTGCTGTTTGAGCTGCGGTCGGTGTGCTAGCGGCAAGTTCGGTTTCCTGCATGACAGGCTTCACCCAGCGCAGGCGCAGCGCGTTTGTCAGAACAAACACACTGGACAGCGCCATGGCGCCAGCTGCCAACACAGGTGACAGCATAATTCCGCTAAACGGATACAATGCACCAGCAGCAACAGGGATCAGCAATGTGTTGTAGCTAAACGCCCAAAACAGGTTTTGCCGGATGTTTCGCATTGTGTGTTGGCTAACTGCGAAGGCGTTAACCACACCGCGCAGATCGCCCGACATCAGCACAACATCCGCCGCCTCGATGGCGATATCCGTGCCGGTACCAATGGCGATGCCCACATCAGCCACCGCCAACGCAGGTGCATCGTTAATACCGTCGCCAACAAAGGCCAGTTTTTGCCCACCAGCGCGCAAGGCTTCCAACGTCGCAACCTTGCCTTCGGGCAGCACCTCGGCGATCACCTGATCAATTCCGAGCTTGCGCGCAATAGCATCCGCCGTGCCTTGATTATCACCAGTGATCATCGCCACTTTAAGGCCCAGACCATGCAAGGCCGCAATCGCCGTCGGCGTGCTGGCCTTGATCGGGTCAGACACCGCAATTACCGCGGCTGCCTTGCCGTCAATCGCAGCATAAAGCGGCGTTTTGCCGTCCTTGCCAAGCGTATCACCATCGTCTGCAAGCGCGCCCAACTCGATGCCTTCGCGGGCCATAAGACGGTCGGCCCCGATCAGCAGGGTCTTACCCTCGACACTGGCCCGAACACCGTATCCGGTGAACGATGTGAAATCGCTAATCGTCGGCAACTCCATCCCGTTGGCTTTGGCAGATCGCACAATCGCCTCGGCAATGGGATGTTCGGAGGTGACCTCAACCGCGGCTACCAACCGCAATACGTCGTCCTTTTCAAAACCCTCAGCGACCGAGAAATCGGTCAGCGCGGGGCGCCCTTCGGTCAAGGTTCCGGTTTTGTCGACCGCAACAATCGTGGTTTCCTGAAGCATTTGCAGCGCATCGCCCTTGCGAAACAGAACCCCCATTTCAGCCGCGCGGCCAGTCCCCACCATAATAGAGGTCGGCGTCGCCAATCCCATCGCACATGGGCAGGCAATGATCAGCACGGAGACCCCCGCAACCAACGCAAAACCAAGCGCCGGATCAGGCCCGAACATAAACCAGACCAGAACAGTCAGCGTCGCAATGCCCATCACAATCGGTACAAACACTGCCGTAATTTTATCGACCATGCCCTGAATAGGCAACTTGGCCCCCTGCGCTTGTTCGACCATCTTGATGATCTGCGCCAGCATTGTGTCGTCACCAACTTTGGTGGCACTGAAAGTCAGCGCGCCGGTGCCGTTCACCGTACTGCCTACCACGGTCGCGCCGTTGGTCTTTTCAACGGGAACCGGCTCACCGGTGATCATGCTTTCATCTACATAGGACGATCCGGTCAAAACCTCGCCGTCGACCGCAACCTTTTCCCCGGGGCGCACATGAACGGTGTCACCCGGTACGATCTCTTCGATTGGCAACTCAACGATTTCGCCGTCGCGTTCTACACGCGCGGTCTTGGCTTGCAGACCAACAAGTTTACGGATCGCCTCGCCGGTACGCCCCTTGGCGCGGGCTTCCAGATACCGCCCCAGCAGGATCAAAACAACGATCACTGCCGCCGCTTCGTAGTACACATTTACGGTGCCTTCCGGTAATGCGTCCGGCAGGAATGTCGCCACCAGCGAAAACACATAGGCCGCCGATGTTCCCAATGCTACCAACGAATTCATGTCAGGTGCGCCTTTGAATAGCGCGGGGAAACCCTTGGTGTAAAACCGTAAACCCGGCCCAAATAGAACTACTGTGGTTAGAACAAACTGAATCAACCGGCTGTTTTGCATACCAAGTGAATCGTGTATGAGAAATGTCATCGCCGGAATAAAATGACTCCCCATTTCCAGAACGAAAACCGGAAGCGCAAGAACCGCGGCCAGCAGGGTCATACGCCCAAGCCACAAAACTTCGGCGGCTTTGCGTTCCGCTTTATCCGCCCGCTCCGCCGTTTTCGCTTTTGCCTTATAACCCGCATTGCTGACCAAAGCCGCAATCTCGGTGTCGTTCGTTGCGCCAGCCACATAATGCACCAACGCGGTTTCCGTCGCCAAATTGACCGAGGCATCCAGAACACCCGTACCAGCCTTCAACGCTTTTTCCACGCGGCCCACACAAGACGCGCACGTCATGGATTCAATTTCCAACGTCACTTCTTCAACGGCCGCCGGATACCCGACATCTGCCAAAGTTTTTGTAATATCAGCCGTGTTAACGGTGTCGTCGTAGCTAACTTGCGCGGTCTCCGTCGCCAAATTGACCGAGGCGGTGTCCACCCCGGGAACGGCCAACAAAGCTTTCTCTACGCGCCCGACGCAGGAGGCACATGTCATGCCCTCGATTTGAAATGAAGTAGTGCTTGTGCGGTCCATAATGTCACCTGTTGCGATATGATTCGTCACAACGTAATGCTTACAGTCAGTGGAGGGTCAACAAAAATTTGCCAGTAAACTAGCTCGTCGTTGCCAACAGCTCGGCGTTTCCGCCGGAAGCCGTCGTATCAATGCAGACATGCCGTTCCACMGTGAACCGTGCAGGAGCGGCATCCATTATCAGGGGCAATAAGGGCCCGGACCGTTCCGCCAACGCGGCCCTGAACGCACGCGCAATTGCGTCGTCGCCCCAGTAGATCACCGCGTCAAATCCTGACAAATTACGCAAAAGCTCAGCCGTTGCGACTCCTTCAACATCACCATCTGCAACCACAGTTACCGCAGTACATCCAGCCGCCTCCGCAATACGTTTTTGCGCATTAGCYACATCAAGYGTTGGGCCAAGGCAAAGCACTTTGCCGCGTGCRAAKSTGGTCAAACGRTTGGATTCACCCGTTGGCCCCGGYAGGTTYTCTGCATTTASGGGGATAARCCCCGGGTCGKCCAAACGSTCCARYGCRTCYTGAAYATSCTKCAAYMSCGCRGGKYYRGAYGCYMCATCCTCWARAACCAYCCGTTCCGGYTTSRTCARYCGGYYYAMRTATTCCGGCCCACCWGCCTTGGGRCCSGTYCCCGAAAGYCCCTCRCCRCCAAACGGTTGTGATCCCACAACGGCCCCGACCTGATTGCGGTTTACATAGATATTTCCAACCTTYAGCTTGTCGATAAACGTCTGCACACGGTCATCAATGCGGCTGTGAACCCCAAACGTCAGGCCAAACCCGCTGCGATTGATATCTTCGATAACGTCTTTGATATCGTCAGCGCCAAACGTGGCGATGTGTAAAACAGGCCCGAATATTTCTTCGTGCAAATCCCCGATACCCTCAACCTTCAGCACAGTAGGGGGGATGTAGAACCCACTCTCAAACGGCTCCAATTGTTTAACAAGGCGACCCTCGCGCCGCGCCTCGTCGATATACTCGGCAAATCGGCGGTGGGCTATCTGGTCAATGACTGGCCCGATATCGGTGGACAAATCCCAAGGGTTTCCGGCCCGCAATTCATCCATTGCACCGAACAACATCGATGACACACTATCGGCAATATCATCCTGAAGGTACAAAACCCGCAAAGAAGAACACCGCTGCCCCGCACTTTGAAACGCGCTTTCCAGAATGTCGCGCACGGCCTGTTCGGGCAGGGCGGTGGAATCCACGATCATGGCATTCAGCCCACCAGTTTCCGCGATAAGCGGCGCGGCGGGCGAGAGATTTTCCGCCATGCTCCGGTTAATATGCTGCGCCGTTGGCGTTGATCCGGTAAAACACAGGCCATCAATGCGCGGATCGCTGGACAGCGCCGCCCCCACCACGCGCCCCGCGCCCGGCAACAATTGCAGCGCATCCCGTGGCACACCCGCGCGGTGCAATAATGCAACCGCCTGCGCGGCAATCAGCGGTGTTTGTTCAGCCGGTTTGGCGATAACCGCATTACCCGCCGCCAGCGCACCTGCAATCTGGCCGGTAAATATTGCCAGCGGGAAGTTCCACGGTGAAATGCAGGCAATCGTTCCACAGGCCGCCCCTGACAGGTCTTTTGCCTGCTCGCCATAATAGCGCAGAAAATCGACGGCCTCGCGCAACTCCGAAACTGCGTCCGGCAGGATTTTCCCTGCCTCGCGCGCCGCCAACGCGAAAAATGTGCCGTAGTGCTGCTCAAATAATGCCGAGGCTTCCCGCAGCACCGCTCCACGCACCTCCGCACTCGCCCCCCATGGCTTCGCGGCCGCCAAGGCACTTTCGATATCTTCCGGCGCAGATGAGGTGACCGTGCCGACAACGTCGACCGCGTTATACGGATTGCAGATTTCCACCACATCCGCCCCGACCACAGCACCCGCCAACATCGGGCCTGCGTGGAAACTCGTTGCCCGATGGGGYGACCGYGCCGCCTCTATKTCCGCCAAATCGYCCGTATCSGTCAAATCCCAGCCCCGCGCATTCACGCGCGATGCTCCGAAAATCTCCGCTGGCCTCGCGATGGCAGGGTTTTGCACAGCYTCGCYATGCGCCTCCACCTGCAAAAAAGGRTCAGTCGCGACRACCGAGGCCGGAACATTTTCATCGACAATCTGGTTCACAAARGAACTGTTCGCGCCRTTTTCCARCAAYCGCCGCACRAGRTACGCCARCAAATCGCGATGCTCCCCGACAGGGGCRTAWATCCGGCAACGYGTTTTCGATTGCTCCAACACCACGCYATGCAGGTTTTCCCCCATCCCGTGCAGGCGCTGAAATTCGAAATTMCGCGTCTCRCCCGCCATCTCCAGAATGGCYGCAACCGTGTGGGCATTATGCGTGGCGAACTGYGGRTAAATWCGGTCCTGCATGYTCAAAAGTTTCCGCGCATTGGCRATATAGGAAACATCYGTCGCCGNCTTTNCGGCTGAAAACCGGAAAYCCRTCAAGGCCCAGACTTTGCGCCAGCTTAATTTCCGTATCCCAATACGCCCCTTTGACCAACCGCACCATGATCTTGCGATCCAGCGTTTCAGCCAAATTATACAGCCAGTCAAGAAACGGCCCCGCGCGCAAACCGTAAGCCTGCACTACAACGCCGAACCCGTCCCATTTTGCCAGCGCGGGGTCGCGCAGAACCTCGGCGATCACCTCGCTCGACAGCTCCAAGCGATCAGCTTCTTCAGCATCAATGTTGAACCCCATACCCGCCGCTTTTGCCAACAGTGCCAAGGCCCGAACGCGGGGGACCAGCTCCGTCATGACCCTATCTCGCTGCGCCACCTCATACCTTGGATGCAACGCCGATAGCTTTACCGAAATCCCCGGATTATCGCGAATATCGGCCTGTGTGCAGGCGCTCGCCATGGCTGAAATCGCGGCGGAGTACGACAGGTGATATCGCTTGGCGTCCGCCTCGGTTCGCGCAGCTTCGCCAAGCATGTCGTAAGAATAGGTGTATCCCGCAGCCTCGTTGGGTTTAGCGTTCACAAGTGCCTTGTTGATTGTTTCCCCCAACACAAACTGCCGCCCCATTTCGCGCATCGCTTGGGCCACGGCCTTACGAATGACGGGCTCCCCCAAACGTTTCACCACGGATTTCATCGCCCCAAGCACCGGCGCATCCGCGTTATCCAGTACTTTTCCGGTTAACATCAGCCCCCAAGTCGATGCGTTAACCAAGGCGGATGTGGAATGCCCAAGGTGTTGTCGCCAATTCGACGGCGCGATTTTATCCTCGATCAGCGCATCGATTGTTTTGGCGTCCGGCACGCGCAACAACGCCTCGGCCAGACACATCAAGGCCACGCCTTCATCGGTGGAAAGGCCATATTCTGCCAAGAACGATTCCATCACACCGGGTTTGGTCGCCGCGCGGATATGTTCAACCAGCATCGTCGCCTTGGCTGATATCTTCTGCCGCGTGGTGGCATCAACACCAGCTTCTTGAACAAGGCGGCGCAGAACCGCCCCTTCATCAGGCAAGGTTTTGGCGCGGAACTTCGGCAATGGGGTTGTCATGGCAATCTCCTGTTTCAAGGGGATTTTACACGATTTGAAAGGCGGAATTGCCTTTRATTTTCAAGAATTCAGTGGTATTCCCTAAATCTAGTGCTTACTTTAGGTTATATGGGGTAATACAGATGCTTTCAGAACCAATTGACTCGTATGACAAAGCGATACTAGACCAGCTATCCACCAACGGCCGCATCACAGTAACCGAACTGTCGCGCATCATCGGCCTTTCAAAAACACCCTGTCAGACCCGTATCAAGCGATTGGAGGCTGACGGCTACATCACAGGCTACCGCGCCTTGCTAAACCCCATCAAACTRGGGTTGGACCATGTCGCCTTTGTGGAGGTAAAGCTAACCAGCACAAGCGAGCGCGCCCTTACTGCCTTCAACGCCGAAGTCCTGAAAATCAAAGAGATCGAGCAGTGCCACATGATCGCCGGCGGYTTCGAYTATTTGCTAAAAGTCCGCACCCAAAGCATTACCGAATACCGCCGCGTCATGGGCGAACGCATYTCCGCCCTTCCACATGTGGCCAGCACCTCGACCTTCGTYGCGATGGAGGCGGTGAAAGARGGSGTYCTTTRACSMCYCWRNGCTTTCGCRCGAACGCGCCTTAGATATAMYRTTTCAAACAGAAACACCGTCGCGATGCTCACCACTGCGATTATCACAATCGCTGGGTCYGACTGARTTTTAACCGTTGTGAATACCACAAGAACGATAAGGTCYAGCACAATYGCCGTGCTCATAATCGCYCGTGASGCYCYRATYTCGRYCCGCAAATTCCGCATYACCCCCCAGTGGATAACGATGTCCATMACYAGATAGAAAAACACCCCAAGCGAGGCAATCCGGCTKAGATCAAARAAMAYCGTCARRAATCCGGCAGCAACCACCGTGTAAACCAACATATGCGTTTGAATTGGCCCGCGCATTCTAAAATGRTTRTGCGGRATCAGRCGCATATCGGTCARCATTGTAAGCATCCGCGAYACWGCAAAGACACTGGCCAGCAAGCCRGAAGCCGTCGCGATCATCGCSAGYGCAACSGTGAAATACACGCCGAAATYRCCAAACACCGGCCCCGCCGCTTCGGCCARYGAATAATCCTTCGCCACRATAATTTCCGTGATGGAYAAKGTGGAACTAACCGCGAAGGCCACCAAAAGATATACAACGACRCAAATCAAAATCGACCAGAYRATCGCSCGSCCAATATTGCGRTGCGGRTYRGTGATTTCGGCCCCTGAATTGGTGATCGTGGTGAAACCTTTATARGCCARTATCGAAAAYGCCACSGATGCMACAAAACCGGTTAAGGAAAACCCGCCCGTTCCGGCATCCGGCGCAGAGGCAAACGAAAGCCCGCTGGCCCAAAGTGCCGCAATCGCGAAGGTCARAATRCCCCCGACCTTCAAAATCGCCATTAYCATCGACACCCAGCCAACGGARCGGTTTCCCGAAATATTAACAAGGAACGCCGCCACAATAAGCCCGACACCAAGRRTYGGCACAAGRATRCTATCTGCMCCYCGATCAAACAGCCGAAGCGTATAAGTGCCGAAAGTCCGCGCCACCAGACTTTCACTAATTATCATCGAAAACACCATCAACAACGCAGCGCCTCCGGCAACCGCGCCCGGCCCATAAGCCTTTTGCAAGATCATCCCGACCCCTCCGGCAGACGGAAAAGCGTTGGACATTTTGACATAAGTATAGGCGCTAAAACCGGTCACAATCGCCCCGACAATGAACGAAAGTGGGAACATCGGGCCGGCCAATTCCGCAATCTGGCCGGTCAGTGCGAAAATACCGGCCCCGATCATCACACCGGTTCCCATCGCAATGCCGCCCGTCAGGCTAATGCTGTTTTTCTCATAACCGGATTTCTTTTCGTGAACATGTTCCATCAGTCTATTTCCGCCACTAAATATTGAAAAATGCCGCGCAAGCAATCTGCCCACGCGACATTGTTGTTCAGGCCGCAGCTATTACAGCTTCACTCGCCGCAAGCGCAGCGCGTTCGAGATAACCGAGACAGAAGACAAGCTCATCGCCGCCGCCGCAATCATTGGCGACAACAACGTGCCTGTCAGCGGATAAAGAATACCAGCTGCAATCGGAATCCCCAGCGCGTTATAGGCAAACGCAAAGAACAGGTTTTGCTTGATGTTGCGCACCGTTGCCTTGGCCAGTTTTCTGGCGCGCACAATGCCCGTCAGATCACCACCCAGCAGCGTGATGCCAGCGCTTTCCACGGCTACATCTGCGCCCGTACCCATCGCAATACCCACATCGGCCGCGGCAAGGGCAGGGGCGTCATTAACCCCGTCGCCCGCCATCGCAACGATRTGGCCTTTGGCGCGCAAATCGTCGATCAGGTTCTTCTTGTCTTCAGGCATTACACCTGCGCGAACCTCGTCAATACCGATGCTTCCCGCCACCGCTTCCGCCGTGCGCTGGTTGTCCCCCGTCGCCATAATGACGCGGATTCCCAACTGATGAAGGCTCTCGATTGCGGCTTTGGAGGTCGCCTTGATCGGGTCAGCCACGGCGACAATACCAGCCAGCGCCCCGTCAATCGCGATAAACATCGCGGTTTTGCCCTCGGAACGCAGATCATTGGCGCGCTCTTCTGCATCGCTCACATCAATCCCCAGCAATGCCATCATCGCCGGATTGCCAAGCGCCACTTTGTGCTCGTCAACTTCGCCCTGCACACCTTTACCGGTGACAGCTTCGAAGGCATCAATCGCACCGGCCTGAATGCCACGTTCCTTCGCACCCTCGACAATCGCCTCGGCCAACGGATGTTCCGAGCCTTTCTCAAGCGCCGCCGCCGTAACCAGAATGGCTTCCTCGTCAGAATCCGCCAACGCGATCACGTCCGTAAGCTTCGGCTTTCCTTCCGTCAGCGTGCCCGTTTTATCGACAATCAACGTGTCGATCACATTCATACGTTCCAGCGATTCCGCGTCCTTAATCAGAACCCCGGCCTGCGCCCCACGCCCAGCCGCCGTGGTAATGGAAATCGGCGTGGCCAAACCCAGCGCACAAGGACACGCGATAATCAACACCGAAACCGCCGCAACAACCGCAAACGCAAACGCGGGGTCGGGGCCATAGGTCATCCAGACGACGAACGAAACAATCGAGATCAGAACCACGACAGGCACAAACACCGACGCCACCTTATCCGCAAGCCCCTGCATCGGCGCTTTGGAGCGTCGCGCATTGGCAACCATATCGACAATCTGGCTAAGCACCGTATCCGCACCAACCTTGGCCGCTTCGATTTCAAGCGTGCCGTTTTTGTTGATCGTGCCACCCGTAACCGCATCCCCCGCCGTTTTTTCAATGGGGATAGGTTCACCCGTCAACATGCTCTCGTCGATGGAGGAATGGCCGCTTAGCACCGTGGAATCCACCGGAATACTGTCACCGGGGCGCACGCGCAGCCGATCACCGGCCATAATATTCTCAAGCGGTGCATCGTATTCGCTACCGTCCGGCAAAATGCGCCGTGCGGTTTTCGGGGCTAAATCCAGCAACGCCCGAATGGCATCACCAGTTCGCTCTCGCGCCCGCAATTCCAACACCTGCCCGACAAAGACCAGCGCAACAATCACCACTGCGGCCTCGTAATAGGTGCCGACAGCTCCATCAATCTTATACGCTTCCGGAAAAATACCCGGCAGGAACGTGGCGACAATCGACAAGATATAGGCCGCCCCCACGCCAAGCGCGATCAGCGTCCACATATTTGGCGACCGATTGGTGATGGAAGACCATCCGCGTTGGAAAAACGGCAAAGCCGCCCAAAGGATTATCGGCGTTGCCAGAAGAAACTCGATATAGCCGGATAGTTGATACCCGATCCATTCGCGCACGGGAAATCCAACCAGCTCGCCCATGGTCAACACTACAAGCGGAATTGCCGCTGCTGAACTAATCCACATCCGGCGGGTGAAATCCGTAAGCTCTTCGCTCGGTTCATCACTGGCAATCATTGGCTCCAACGCCATACCACACAATGGACAAGCGCCGGGTTCCTCGCGAACAATTTCGGGGTGCATGGGGCAGGTGTATTGTGTGCCCGCCTGAATCACGGTGCCGCGCGCCAGCGCATTACCGGAGGCGTAGAAATATGGATCTACATCAAATTTGTCATGGCATTTCTGCGAACAAAAATGAAAAGTCTCGCCGCCAAAGTCTGCTGACTGGCCATCAGGCTTGTCGTCAACCTTCATACCGCAAACCGGATCCGTATAAGCGCCGGTCTGGTTTTCTGAGGCATGGTGATGATGTTCGTGATTCTCGTGATCCATAGCTTGTCCTCTCATTTCGTTTTCAAAAAAAACTGAGTGTCTGCACCTTCAGACATAAACCTTCCAGTCTCTGGAGGGTCAAGGCATGCTGGAAATATTATTTTGAAGAAGCAAAACAGGCCAAATACCGCCAGTATCTGTCTGCTTCGGCATATCGTTGAGGCAGACATTCGCATACTTACGGCATTCGCCGCATATCTCAGCGCGTTGTTGCTATCTATCACCAGATGTTTCGGCCCTTCGCCAGCAGGAATATTGCGCGCAAACGCGATTGCCATTCTTCACGGCCCGGCTTGCTGTAAGCCGACCTAACTGGATGGTAAAAAAACGCCCTATTCCGCCTCACAATTACCAAGACCAAATACGATATTTGAAATTTCAATCCCCCCTTGCATCCCTCCGCAATTCCCCGTATTCCATGCGTCGCACGGTACAGGGGTTTAGCTCAGTTGGTAGAGCGCCGGTCTCCAAAACCGAAGGTCAAGAGTTCGAGTCTCTTAGCCCCTGCCAGTGCCCTTATATTGCCACAAATACTTTTTATGATGGCTGAGGCGCTAAATACTTTTTATGATGGCTGAGGCGCTAAATACTTTTTATGATGGCTGAGGCGCTATTGAGCTGCCTGTGTGTATTAATCGTTTTTCGAATAGTGAATTACGACTTTCACGTTCGGCTACGGTTAAATCAAGGTTGGCAATAAGATGAATACTCTCAGAATACGGAACAACATGGCGTTGATCGCCAGCGCACTACTGCTGTCATTATCATTGGCGGTTCCCGGTGTGGCTATTGCCCAGTCGCGCGCGCAAAAATCCATTATCACCCAGCTTTTATGGCAAAGCCTGCTGCAATGTTATGTCGGGCCTTCCGAACGGGTATCTGGCGACGACGAGGTTGTGTTGCGAGTTGAACTGAATACCAACGGTGACATTTCCAATTTGCCGGACCTGATATCCCCTGCCACCCTTTCCAAAGGTGAGCGCGGATTACTGCGCGAAGCCACCATCGCGATTATTGATTGCACCCCGGTTATTTCTGATGACGGTGAAAAATCCATCTACGGGCGCTTTGACATGGTGATCAATCGCGATGGTCTGTCCTTAACCAATGTTGATGCCTATGTTGGTAAATCCGATGTGCTGCCGACACTGGATTCGCTTGAAGTCGCAGATCCAGAAACGGTTTTGTTGGAAATCACCGAGCTTGCTGAAATCGCTGCCGTTGAAGAGCCCGCGCCCACACACGGCGAACCCGTAACCCATGACATTGAAAAAGAACTCGCGCTAACCCGCACGGAACGCCGCGAAATCCAGCGCCGCCTGGTTCTGCTCGATTACCACACACGCGGTATCGACGGGGTGTTTGGCAAAGGCAGTCGTGCGGCAATTACCCAATGGCAGCAGGATAATGACCAGCCGGTTTCTGGCTWCSTYGATYTMAACCAACTSGTTTTKCTRCGCGAAATGTCGCAAGRAAAATACGAAAMATGGSMAGCMCGMCCMAAACGCTACACAGACARCAAAGGCTGTTTGCGCGAACCCAACGGTACAATCATTCAAGGCCGCTCGTTCCGGTGTGACATCTCGGCGGCAGGTCAAAGCATGGGTATTTCGCGGTAATTTCTGACTATATGTTGTTTGCCGGGCGTAACGTTGCTAGCGTTGGGCTTCACAATGGACAGGAGCCAACCATTGCCCCAAACACCGCCCATATGGTGCGCTTCCAGCGATCTTTACCGCACGCTGGAACCAGACGCCAAACTACTGCTGCAAGGCACGAACAGCATGGGCGCGGGCAAGGGTGACGTCTTGTTTCGCCCCGATGACGAAGTGCAAGGTTTCATCCTTTTGCTTTCCGGTCATGTCGGCGTTTACCTCACAGGGCAGGGTGGTCGCGACATCCTTTTATATGACATCAAGCGCGGCCAAACCTGCATTCAAACTACCCTTGGCTTGATGGGCGGCGGCCCGTATTCCGCCGAGGCCGTGTGCGAATCCGATTGCACTTTCGTTCTGCTACCCCGCGCGTTGTTTGAAACCTTGTTGCAGACCTCGACGGTTTTCCGCACATATGTCTTCAGCGCTTTTTCCGAGCGCATGCAAAACATGATGCGCCTGCTGGAACAAATCGCCTTTGTCCGTGTCGAAGCCCGACTGGCCACCGCCCTTCTGGAACGCGCCGATGCGAACGACCAGATCAAGGCCACACATCAAGACCTCGCCACCATGATCGGCTCCGCCCGCGAGGTGGTCTCCCGCCGCTTGGAAGGTTTCGCTAAACGAGGCGTCGTGCAACTGGATCGCGGGCTGGTAACCATCACCGATTTTGACGCCCTGAAAGAATACTCGCGAACTGTGTGACCTTGTCACTTACAGGCCCGCGCAAACCTGACAAAACCCCCTCATCTTAACCGCCGCATCTGTGGCACATTAAAAGAGGGTTATCATGCTTAAGAAAAATGTTGGAAACATCGACCGCATCGTGCGCGCACTCATCGGCATTGCCGGATTGGCCGGTTTCTTCCTGATGGGTGCTAGCGGATTCTTGCACTGGGCTTTCCTGATCGTCGGCGTGATCGGCCTTGCCACAGCAGCAATGTCATCCTGCCCGATCTACTCCATGCTCGGCATGCGGACTTGCCCGATGGATACAGACAAGTAATCCGTTGCGGTGCGCGGGTTGCTGCGCACTGCACGTTTGTTAAATCGCTCCGGTTTCCTTCATTGCCTTTGTCGCGGCATCAAAGATTTTGTCTTGACACTTTTCCATAATTTTCCACCAAGCATCTTCGGTCGCCTTAATGAACTCTTCGGGGTCGCCAATATCATTAGCTTTAAGTTTTTCTGTCATAGCCCAGATGCGGCGATAAGGGACGGAGGATGGCTCCTCTCCTTGCTCTTTCAGGTATGCATTTTTTGTACCTTTAATGCCTTTTTTATTAAGCGCGCAATATACCGCCTCATGCAAGGTTTTGCGATTTTTCAAATTAGGAATGTCTCCCATCACAAGCTCTACTTTTAGCGTGTTGCTTCTGACTAGGTCCCCTAAATTCACCTCAAAGGAAAARCCGTTTCCTTTAAATGCGGTCCTTTCACCTTGCCAGCCGTCAGAAAATATCCAGTCCTTATGAGTGTAACGAAAGTAGTTTGTAGACAGTGGGGCGCACCTGAGGTCTTGGAATGGCGTGTTCTTTTTCTCGATATTCGCTGACATCATAGCCGACACCACGCCACGGAGGTCCGGCCTATGTTTAATAATGATATCTAGTGCCTTTTTGTGTTTCTTATAAATGTCTCCGGCCAGTTTTGCGATGTCGCTATCGGGCAAAATATGCCTCCTCATTAATTCTAGGTAGTGGCGAATAAGGACTTCCTGATCCACGCCGATATTAGTTTTATTCGCTTGTAACGAAGCCTCTAGGACTTCGGTAACATTCCCATGTGTGTAGGGTAACCAGTTAACACTTTCCGAACCACCAACGGCAGCATCCCCGTCAATCGTTAGAAATATGAACAGCTTATTGTAGCTTTCCCACTCGCCGTTGGAATTCACATAGCCATCATATTTTTTCAGCTGCTCTTTGCTCTCGTGTGCATAAATTTTATTTTCAATAGCAATGACAAGTTTAGCGGATTTACATTCTATTAATATGTCGATTTGATTTTTTTCACACCAAACTTCCGCATCCGATAAATCAGCGCAATCAATACTTATGGGGCTGATTTCTGTGTCGGCATGTCTCGTAATATCCTTCAAAAACCGTCGCAGGAAATAATCGCCTAGACCATGGGGTTTGTTGGGATTGAGAAGAAAGGCCAGAGTTGCGGAATGCTTGATCTCCTGTGATCGCATCCCGATTGCCTCAAACAGGTTGAAACCGGCGATCATGCCTTCGAGTTTTTCGAGGCCACCGACATCCATAACCAGATTTTCCAGAAGTATTCTGTCGTCATTCTCAGGCATGTAGTCCTCCTCAGGCATGTAGTCCTCCATCTCGCGATGACGGTTATAGTAAGGGGCGAGGAGGGGCAATGGCAATGCACTTATGCGGGTGCTGCGTGTTGTTGAAAGGTTAACGTAAATCGTACATACGTGTTGTGTACGCATTGTGTACGGGTTGTGTACACGAAAAACACGCGAAATAGGGCAAAGGTTAACGCGCTCGAACCGCCCTTGAAATCCCCTTGAATAAGCCGTATGTCAGACCCAACGAATGCATTCACAGAATTTCAGGAGTCGCAGACATGGCTAAAGCCAACCCGTTGCAGTTTGCACAACAAGTACGGGCCGAAGTGTCCAAGGTCGTTTGGCCTACCCAGCGCGAGACGCTTTTGACCACCGGTATGGTGTTCGTAATGGTGACCCTCGCCGCGATTTTCTTCTCTCTTGCGGATATGCTTATTCGCTTCGGACTGGATACAATCCTGCGCTTAGCCTCTTGATTTCATTGGGGTAGCGCGGTATATGCGCGGACCCCTACCTGACAGGAGCGCGCTTCGATTCGTCTGCGCGCTCTGTTTTGTTTTGGAAACTTGGCGTAAGCCTTTGATAATTTGAATAAAATGGACGCATGGCGTTCTGATAACTAAAGGTCGAACAACAATGGCATTACGCTGGTATTCGGTGAGCGTTCTCTCGAACTTCGAGAAAAAGATTGCAGAGTCGATCCGCGAATCCGCAGCTCAAAACGGTCTCGAAGAAGATATCGTCGAAGTTCTGGTTCCAACCGAAGAAGTTATCGAAGTCCGCAAGGGCAAGAAGGTACAAGTCGAAAAACGCTTCATGCCGGGGTATATTCTGGTCCGGATGGAGATGTCCGACAAGGCCTATCACCTGATCAACGACACCAACCGCGTCATGGGTTTCTTGGGTCCAATGGGCAAGCCGGTTCCAATGCGCGACAAAGAAGTCGCCTTGCTGTTGAACCAGGTTGAAGAAAGCGCCGAAAGCCCACGCTCGATGATTTCTTTCGACATCGGCGAGAAGGTCGATGTGGCCGACGGCCCGTTCGAAGGCTTCAGCGGTATGGTCGAAGAAGTAGACAACGAGAACGAGCGCTTGAAAGTGACCGTTTCGATTTTTGGTCGGGCAACCCCGGTCGAACTGGAATTCATGCAGGTTAAAAAGCAAACCTGAATGTACCTGTGGGAGGCCGAGCGTACGCGCGAAGCCGAACCACTAAACAAGTCGCGGGATGTTCCCCGGCTGTGATAAATAGGAGGCCGTAATGGCTAAAAAAGTTGCTGGCAAAATGAAGCTGCAGGTTCCTGCAGGTAAAGCCAACCCATCCCCCCCCGTTGGTCCCGCATTGGGTCAACGCGGTATCAACATCATGGAATTCTGTAAGGCGTTCAACGCTAAAACACAGGATCTGGAAGTTGGCGCGCCTTGCCCGACTATCATCACCTACTATGTTGATAAATCCTTCACTATGGAAATCAAGACGCCACCAGCGTCCTACATGTTGAAGAAAGCCGCGAAGCTGAAATCTGCTGCGAACAATCCTGGTAAAGAAATTGCCGGTTCTGTGACACGCAAGCAGGTTAAAGAAATCGCCGAAGCCAAAATGGTTGATTTGAATGCGAACGATATTAATGCCGCGATGTTGATCATCGAAGGCTCCGCTCGTTCCATGGGCATTGAGGTTAAGGGGTAATCGATATGGCTAATGCTGGAAAACGTTTTACTGCCGCTAAGGCAGCATTTGGCGAAAGCGCCAATGTAACAATCGAAGAAGCTGTAGCGCTGGTTAAAGCCAACGCAACTGCGAAATTTGACGAGACTGTTGAAATTGCAATGGTGCTGGGTGTTGACCCTCGCCACGCCGACCAGATGGTTCGCGGTGTTGTTTCCATGCCTTCGGGTACTGGTAAATCGATGCGCGTAGCTGTGTTTGCCCGCGATGCTAAAGCTGACGAAGCTAAAGCAGCTGGTGCTGACATCGTTGGTGCAGAAGACCTGATGGAAAGCATTCAGGCCGGTAACCTCGATTTCGATCGTTGTATTGCCACGCCGGATATGATGCCAATCGTTGGTCGCTTGGGTAAAGTTCTTGGCCCCCGTAACCTGATGCCAAACCCGCGTGTTGGTACAGTTACGATGGACGTTAAGGCCGCTGTTGAAGCTGCCAAAGGCGGCGAAGTGCAGTTCCGTGCTGAAAAAGCCGGTGTTGTACATGCCGGTATCGGTAAAGCATCCTTTGACGAGGCAGCCATGGTTGCCAACGTTAAAGCGTTTGTTGCGGCTGTGCAGAAAGCCAAGCCTGCCGGTGCCAAAGGCGCCTACATGAAAAAGATTTCGCTTAGCTCCACTATGGGCCCTGGCGTATCAATCGACGTCAGCAAGGCTGTCGCCGAATAAGGAATTCCCCCGTTTAACGACGGGGGATGTTTCGGGCTAGCAATAGCCCAACTGTCCAAGATGGCGGGTGATCGCAAGATTATAATTCCTGCCTGAGACGGGGAACGATCAGAATCAAACGGGTTTAGCACTCGGGCGAATTTGGCGGGAACCTGGACACCCGAACGCTGGAACGTGAGTTTCAGTGAATATGAGCCGGAAGGGGTGACCCTTCTATAATTTGGAGTAATATTGTGGATAGAGCCCAAAAAGAAGCAGTGATCGACGAACTCGGTCAAATCTTCACGGACTCTGGTGTCGTCGTGGTTGCACACTACGAAGGCCTCACAGTTGCAGAGATGACGAGCCTCCGCCTCAGCGTTATTGACGCTGGTGGTGCTGTTCGTGTCGCCAAAAACAAGCTCGCCAAAATCGCTCTTGAGGGCAAACCGACCGCTTCTATGGCCGATTTGCTGACAGGGATGACTGTCTTCGCATACTCGGAAGATCCGGTTGCAGCAGCGAAAGCTGTTCAAGCCTTTGCCAAAGACAACGACAAACTCGTTGTTCTAGGCGGATCCATGGGTGAAGACGTTCTCGACCCAGCCGGTGTCAAGATGGTTGCAGCCATGCCGTCGCGTGAGGAGCTTCTTGCTTCGATCGCTGCGTGTCTGGGTGCACCTGCTTCGAACATCGCTGGTGCGATTGGCGCGCCTGCATCGAACATCGCGGGTATTCTTTCTACCCTCGAAGAACGGGCAGCGGCGTAAGTCTTAATGTAATTGTTGGGCTGACTAGTTTGTAATGAACGACATCGGAACACATCGAAACTGAAACGGAAAAGTAAAATGGCTGATCTGAAAAAAATGGCTGAAGAGATCGTGGGTCTTACCCTTCTCGAAGCTGCAGAACTAAAAAATATCCTTAAAGACGAGTACGGCATCGAGCCTGCTGCTGGCGGTGCCGTAATGGTTGCCGGTGCTGCAGACGCTGGTGGCGCTGCTGAAGAAAAAGACGAATTCGACGTTATCCTGGTWTCCCCGGGCGACAAGAAAATCGCAGTGATCAAAGAAGTTCGTTCCATTACTGGTTTGGGCCTCAAAGAAGCTAAAGACGTTGTAGACGCAGGCGGCAAAGCCGTTAAAGAAGGCGTTTCCAAAGCTGAAGCTGAAGAGATCAAAGAAAAGCTTGAAGCTGCTGGCGCAACTGTAGAGCTTAAATAATTTTTCGCGGTGCTTGCGCTGCGTTAACAAAACAAGGCTGGATCCGGTTTTCATCGGGTCCAGCTGTTTGCGTCTTTCAAGATGGTTAATGACCCTCTTGAAAGGTGCAGACCTTCCGGAAGCGAGATGTGGGAGTTTCGCAAGAATTGGTAGGTGTCGCCGCAAGGCTTTGTCATGCGTTCCCAGTCGCATGTCGGGCGTTGAAAATTAAGTTAGGATTAGCATGGCTAAGACGCATTCAGGTCACAAACGTGTCCGTAAGTATTATGGCAAAATTCGCGAAGTAGCGGTAATGCCGAACCTCATTCAGGTTCAGAAAAGTTCATATAAACTTTTCCTGAATTCCGGTGATCAAGATCAACCGATGGACGGCGAAGGTATCAACGCTGTTTTCCAGTCGGTCTTCCCGATCAAGGATTTCAACGAAACGTCGGTTCTTGAGTACGTTAAGTACGACCTCGAACCCCCGAAGTATGACGTAGAAGAGTGCATGCAGCGCGACATGACATATGGCGCACCGCTGAAGGTTACTCTCCGTCTGATCGTGTTTGATGTGGACGAAGACACAGGCGCGCGTTCCGTTAAGGACATTAAAGAACAAGACGTGTTCATGGGCGAAATGCCTCTGATGACACCGAACGGCACATTTGTGGTTAACGGCACCGAACGTGTGATCGTATCACAGATGCACCGTTCCCCCGGTGTGTTCTTTGACCACGACAAAGGCAAAACGCATTCGTCGGGTAAACTGCTGTTTACCTCGCGGATCATCCCTTACCGCGGCAGCTGGCTGGACTTTGAGTTCGACGCCAAAGACATCATTTACGCACGCATCGACCGTCGCCGCAAACTGCCTGTAACCACGCTGCTTTATGCACTGGGTCTGGATCAGGAAGGTATTTGTGACGCGTATTACAACACCGTAAACTTCAAGCAGAACAAAAAGAAAAAAGGCTGGACCACTGCGTTCTTCCCGGAGCGTATCAAGGGTACCAAGCCGCTTTTCGACATTGTTGACGCGAAGTCTGGTGAAGTAATTGCTGAAGCTGGCAAAAAAGTTACACCGCGTACAGTCAAGAAACTGAAGGACGAGGGCAAAGTTAAAAACATCCTCGTACCATTCGATCAGATCATTGGCCGTTTTTCCGCGAAAGACATCATCAACGAAGAAACTGGCGAGATCTGGGTCGAAGCCGGTGACGAGTTGACATGGGAAATTGATCCGAAAACCGAAGAAGTTTCCGGTACGCTGAAAACTCTGTTGGACAATGGCGTAACCGATATTCCGACACTGGACATCGATAACATCAATGTTGGCGGGTATATCCGCAACACAATGGCGGTTGATAAAAACATGAACCGCGATAGCGCGCTCATGGATATCTACCGTGTGATGCGTCCGGGCGAGCCACCGACCGTTGAAGCCTCGGCTGCAATGTTCGAAAGCATGTTCTTCAACAATGACCGCTACGATCTGTCGGCTGTTGGTCGTGTGAAAATGAACATGCGTCTTGATCTGGATGCACCTGATACCCTTCGTATCTTGCGTAAAGAAGACATCATCGCAGTTGTTAAAGCGCTGGCTGACCTGCGTGATGGCAAAGGCGGCGTGGACGACATCGACCACCTTGGTAACCGTCGCGTCCGTTCCGTTGGCGAGCTGATGGAAAACCAGTACCGCGTTGGCCTGCTTCGTATGGAGCGCGCAATCAAGGAACGYATGTCTTCCGTTGAAATCGACACGATCATGCCGCAAGACCTGATCAATGCGAAACCGGCTGCGGCTGCTGTTCGTGAATTCTTYGGYTCAAGCCAGCTGTCGCAGTTCATGGACCAAACCAACCCGTTGTCCGAAGTTACCCACAAACGCCGCCTTTCCGCGCTTGGGCCTGGTGGTCTGACACGCGAACGTGCGGGCTTTGAGGTACGGGACGTTCACGCAACGCACTACGGTCGTATGTGTCCGATTGAAACGCCGGAGGGGCCGAACATTGGTCTGATTAACTCTCTCGCTTCTTTCGCGAAAGTGAACAAATACGGTTTCATCGAAACACCTTATCGTAAGGTTGTTGACGGTCAGGTAACGGACGACGTCCAGTACATGTCCGCGACCGAGGAAATGCGCCACACGGTTGCACAGGCGAACGCGCAGATCGACGAGAACGGCAAGTTCGTTAACGATCTGGTTTCAACACGTGCGTCGGGCGATTATACCCTAAGCCCCGTTGAAAACGTGGACCTTATGGACGTTTCCCCACGCCAGCTGGTGTCGGTTGCGGCCTCGCTTATCCCGTTCCTTGAGAACGACGATGCGAACAGGGCCTTGATGGGTTCGAACATGATGCGTCAGGCTGTGCCTTTGGTTAAAGCCGAAGCACCGCTGGTTGGTACTGGTATCGAAGAAGTTGTGGCGCGGGATTCCGGCGCGGCAATCACGGCATTCCGTGGCGGTATCATCGACCAAGTTGATGCGATGCGTATCGTTATTAAAGCTACCGAAGATATGGAACCGGGCGATCCGGGCGTGGACATCTATCGTCTGCGTAAATTCCAGCGCTCAAACCAGAACACCTGTATTAACCAGCGTCCACTTGTGAAGGTTGGTGATCGGGTTAAAAAGGGCGAAGTTGTTGCTGACGGTCCATCGACTGACATCGGTGAATTGGCGCTTGGTAAAAACGTGCTCGTCGCGTTTATGCCTTGGAACGGCTACAACTACGAGGATTCAATCCTGATCTCCGAACGTATCGTTAAGGATGACGTATTCACCTCGATCCACATCGAGGAATTCGAAGTCGCCGCCCGTGACACAAAGCTTGGTCCAGAAGAAATCACACGTGATATCCCGAATGTCGGCGAGGAAGCCTTGCGCAACCTCGACGAAGCAGGGATCGTTTACATCGGTGCCGAAGTTGGCCCGGGTGACATTCTGGTTGGTAAAATCACGCCTAAAGGCGAAAGCCCGATGACGCCTGAAGAAAAGCTTCTTCGTGCGATCTTTGGCGAGAAAGCCTCCGACGTTCGCGACACATCCATGCGCCTGAAACCGGGCGACTTTGGTACGGTTGTGGAAGTACGTGTATTCAACCGTCACGGTGTAGAAAAAGACGAACGCGCGCTTCAGATTGAACGCGAAGACGTTGAACAACTGAGCCGTGACCGTGATGACGAGTTGGCGATTTATGATCGCAACATCTACAACCGTCTGAAAACCCTGATCCTTGGCAAGAAGGCCGTTAAAGGCCCTAAAGGTGTGAAAGCCGGTTCAACCATTACGGAAGAACTGCTTGAAACTCTAAGCCATGGTCAATGGTGGCAGCTTGCTTTGTCTGAAGACAAAGACGCCTCCGAAGTCGAAGCACTGAACGCACAGTACGAAGCGCAAAAAGCTGCACTTCAAGCACGTTTCGACGACAAGGTAGAGAAAATTCGCCGCGGCGATGATCTGATGCCTGGCGTGATGAAAATGGTCAAAGTCTTTATCGCCGTGAAGCGCAAGCTTCAGCCTGGTGATAAGATGGCTGGTCGTCACGGCAACAAAGGTGTTATTTCCCGTGTTGTTCCCGAAGAAGACATGCCGTTCCTTGCGGACGGTACGCCGGTTGATTTCTGTTTGAACCCGCTGGGTGTGCCATCGCGCATGAACGTTGGGCAAATTCTGGAAACACACATGGGCTGGGCCGCGCGCGGTCTTGGTAAATCCATCGACTTGTCGTTGAAAGAATACCAACGCTCCGGTGATATGACCCCTGTTCAGGATGCGATGAAGGTCGCATACGGCCCTGACCTCTATGACGAGGTGCTTGGCAAAATGGATCAGGGCGAACTTCTGGAAGCTGCCGGTAACGTCACCAACGGTGTGCCAATTGCGACGCCAGTATTTGACGGTGCCAAAGAGGCAGATGTGAACGATGCACTGGTTCGTGCCGGTCTCGATACATCCGGTCAGTCGGTTTTGTTTGACGGTCGTACAGGCGAACAATTTACGCGCCCTGTTACTGTCGGCATGAAGTATGTGCTGAAACTGCATCACCTTGTGGATGACAAAATCCACGCGCGTTCCACTGGTCCGTATTCCCTTGTGACCCAGCAGCCGCTGGGTGGTAAGGCACAGTTCGGTGGCCAGCGCTTCGGTGAGATGGAGGTCTGGGCCTTGGAGGCTTACGGCGCTGCATACACCTTGCAGGAGATGCTCACAGTCAAGTCGGATGATGTTGCGGGTCGTACCAAAGTGTACGAAAGCATCGTCAAAGGCGAAGACAACTTCGAGGCTGGCGTGCCAGAATCGTTCAACGTATTGGTCAAAGAAATCCGCTCACTCGGTATGAACATCGAGCTGCTTGATTCGGAGGATGAAAAATGAACCAGGAAATTACAAACAACCCGTTTAATCCGGTTACACCGATGAAGACATTCGACGAGATCAAAATCTCTTTGGCCTCGCCAGAGCGTATTTTGTCTTGGTCGTTTGGCGAAATCAAGAAGCCTGAAACCATCAACTACCGTACGTTCAAGCCTGAGCGCGACGGTCTTTTCTGTGCGCGTATTTTTGGCCCGATCAAAGACTACGAATGCCTGTGCGGAAAATATAAACGCATGAAGTATCGCGGCGTTACCTGCGAGAAATGTGGTGTTGAGGTTACCCTCCAGAAGGTTCGCCGCGAGCGYATGGGTCACATCGACCTTGCYGCRCCYGTKGCSCACATCTGGTTCCTGAAATCGCTTCCATCCCGYATCGGTTTGATGCTGGACATGACGTTGCGCGATCTGGAACGCATCCTCTACTTCGAACAGTAYGTKGTGATCGAGCCGGGYYTKACMGACCTGAACCACGGTCAGCTKATGACCGAAGAAGAATACATGGACGCGCAAGACCAGTTCGGYGATGACAGCTTYACTGCCGGTATCGGYGCTGAAGCYATCCGCGAAATGYTGGCCGCGATYGACCTTGATGCCGAAGCCGAACAGCTKCGCGCYGATCTGGCCGTCGCAACKGGCGAGCTGAAACCAAAGAAGATCATCAAACGTCTGAAACTGGTTGAAAACTTCCGTGGTTCTGGCAACCGTCCTGAATGGATGGTTATGACCGTGATCCCTGTGATCCCGCCAGAACTTCGCCCATTGGTTCCCCTAGACGGTGGTCGTTTCGCAACATCGGATCTGAACGATCTGTACCGCCGCGTTATTAACCGTAACAACCGCCTGAAACGCCTGATTGAACTGCGTGCGCCGGATATCATCATCCGTAACGAAAAACGTATGTTGCAGGAATCCGTGGATGCGTTGTTCGACAATGGCCGTCGTGGTCGCGTTATCACAGGTGCTAACAAGCGCCCGTTGAAATCGCTTTCCGACATGCTGAAAGGTAAACAGGGTCGTTTCCGCCAGAACCTTTTGGGTAAACGCGTCGACTTCTCCGGTCGTTCCGTGATTGTGACCGGCCCTGAGCTTAAACTGCATCAATGTGGTCTTCCCAAGAAGATGGCGTTGGAGCTGTTCAAACCGTTCATCTATTCCCGCCTAGAGGCCAAAGGTCTGTCCACAACTGTGAAACAGGCGAAAAAGCTGGTTGAAAAAGAACGTCCAGAAGTTTGGGATATCTTGGATGAGGTTATCCGCGAGCATCCGGTCATGCTGAACCGTGCGCCAACATTGCACCGCCTCGGCATCCAGGCGTTTGAACCTGTTCTGATCGAGGGTAAAGCCATCCAGCTTCACCCGCTGGTTTGTTCCGCGTTCAACGCCGATTTCGACGGCGACCAAATGGCGGTTCACGTTCCATTGTCGCTTGAAGCGCAGCTGGAAACCCGTGTTCTGATGATGTCGACAAACAACGTTCTGTCGCCTTCAAACGGTAAACCGATCATCGTTCCTTCGCAGGATATGATTTTGGGCCTCTACTATATTACGCTCGCGCGTAAAGGTATGAAAGGTGAAGGCATGGCCTTCGCTTCCATGGAAGAGGTCGACCACGCGCTTGATAATGGCACCGTGCATCTGCACGCCCACATCACCGCGCGGATCGAGCAAATCGACGCCGAGGGTAATTCCTATATGGAACGCGTAGAAACCACACCGGGCCGCTTGCGTCTTGGTCAGTTGCTACCGAAAAACCACAAGGCACCGTTCTCGATCCTGAACCGCTTGCTTCGTAAGAAGGAAGTCGGCGACGTGATTGACATCGTTTACCGTCACTGTGGCCAGAAAGAATCCGTTATTTTCTGTGACCAGATTATGACACTTGGTTTCCAAGAAGCGTTCAAAGCCGGTATTTCGTTTGGTAAGGATGACATGATCATTCCTGACACCAAATGGGATTTGGTAAACGGCACACGCGATCAGGTTAAGGAATTCGAACAGCAGTATATGGACGGCCTGATTACTCAGGGCGAGAAGTATAACAAAGTTGTCGATGCTTGGTCGAAATGTTCGGACGTTGTTGCGGAAGCGATGATGGGCGAGATTTCCAAATTGCGCACGGACGATGACGGTTCTGAAATGGAACCGAACTCGGTTTACATGATGTCGCATTCCGGTGCGCGTGGCTCCCCTGCGCAGATGAAGCAGTTGGGCGGTATGCGTGGTCTGATGGCCAAGCCTTCCGGCGAGATTATCGAAACACCGATTATCTCCAACTTTAAAGAAGGCCTGACGGTTCTGGAATACTTCAACTCCACCCACGGGGCGCGTAAGGGCCTTGCGGATACGGCGTTGAAAACAGCGAACTCCGGTTACCTGACACGTCGTCTGGTGGATGTTGCGCAGGATTGTATCGTTAAAGTTGACGATTGTGGCACCGACAAGTCGATCACAGCGCAAGCTGCGGTTAGCGACGGTGAGATCATCAGCTCCATGTCCGAACGTATCTTGGGCCGTACATCTGCCGAAGATGTTCTGCATCCGGCAACTGGTGAAATCCTTGTTCGTCGTGATGAGTTGATGGACGAACGTGCTGCTGACGCGGTTGAAGAAGCCGGTGTTCCTTCGATGCTAATCCGCAGCCCGCTAACTTGCGAAGCTGAAGATGGCATCTGTGCTACCTGTTATGGCCGCGACTTGGCCCGTGGTACCCGCGTTAATCCGGGCGAAGCTGTCGGTATTATTGCCGCGCAGTCGATCGGCGAGCCGGGCACACAGCTTACCATGCGTACCTTCCACATTGGCGGTATTGCGCAGGGTGGTCAGCAGTCGTTCCAAGAAGCCAACAACGACGGTAAAGTCGAATTCCGCAATGCGGCTATCATCGTGAATGCTGATAAAGAGCAGATCGTAATGGGGCGTAACATGGAACTTGCGATTATCGACGAAAATGGCGTTGAGCGTGCTTCGCACAAGCTTGATTACGGTTCGAAGGTACACGTCAAGAAAGGCAAGAAAGTTAAGCGCGGCGACAAGCTGTTTGAATGGGACCCATACGCGCTTCCGATCATTGCGGAACAAGCCGGTGTGGCGAAGTTCGTTGATTTGACGCCGGGCCTTTCAATTCGTGAAGAAACCGATGATGCGACGGGTATGACCCAGCGTATCGTTATGGATTGGCGCACGGCCCCTAAAGGCAGCGACTTGAAGCCTGAACTCATCGTGATGGATCCTGAAACCGGCGAACCTGTTCGTTTGGCAAATGGCCACCCCGAAGTTCACACCATGTCGGTTGATGCGATTTTGTCCGTTGAAGACGGTCAAGAGATCAAAGCCGGTGACGTTATCGCGCGTATTCCACGCGAAGGTGCCAAGACAAAAGACATCACCGGTGGTCTGCCGCGTGTTGCCGAATTGTTCGAAGCCCGCCGTCCCAAAGACCACGCGATCATCGCTGAAATTGATGGCCACGTGAACTTTGGCAAGGACTACAAGAACAAACGTCGCGTTTCGATTGTTCCTGTGGATGACACGCTGGAAACCGTCGAATATATGGTGCCAAAAGGTAAGCACATTCCTGTTCAGGAAGGTGATTTCATCCAGAAGGGTGAATACCTGATGGATGGTAACCCTGCACCGCATGACATTTTGCATGTTATGGGCGTGGAGGCTTTGGCCGACTATATGATCGACGAAGTTCAAGCCGTGTATCGTTTGCAAGGTGTGAAAATCAACGACAAGCACATCGAGGTTATTGTTCGCCAGATGCTCCAGAAATGGGAAATCGCATCAACTGGTGGCACAACCTTGCTGAAAGGCGAGCATGTTGATTTTGCCGAGTTCAAAGAAGCGAACGAGGAAGCCGTTGCAAACGGTCGCGAACCAGCAACCGGCGCGCCGATCCTGCTTGGTATCACCAAGGCCAGCTTGCAGACACGCTCGTTCATCTCGGCGGCGTCCTTCCAGGAAACCACACGGGTTCTAACGGAGGCGTCTACGCAAGGTAAGCGTGACAAGCTGATCGGTCTGAAAGAGAACGTGATCGTTGGTCGCCTGATCCCGGCYGGYACGGGTTCYGCTACGYWTGACATCAAACGCGTCGCAACATTGCGCGACKCCAAGATCATYGCACAGCGTCAGGCCGAAGCGGTCGCCGTTGCAGCRCTTGAGGATAAATCCACRAGCGAGCAACCATCGGATGATGCTTCGGGCYTATTCAACTAAGCACNANGCWKAWCTAAATTTGAAAAAGCCCCGCTGGAAACGGCGGGGCTTTTTTGTTGTGGGGTGAYCTTTACGTCACCCCACTAAACATACAGAAAAATGCGCTTGCATTRTAGTRTGAATTCATACAGTTTGAATTCAMACGAAAGGAATSCTATGAAAGCCGAAGAAAATTTAGGAGGCCTGCTAGGAAAATCTTCGCGGCTATTGTCAAACGCATTTGACGTAAAGCTGCGGGACTTAGGTTTAACGTCTCAACAGTGGAGCTTACTTGCGGAGCTCACAGCATCGAACGGGCGCAACCAGACAGAACTTGCTGGGGCCTTGTTGAAGAATAAAGCATCAGTTGGCAGCCTAATCGACTACCTGAAAAAAAAGGACTGCATTACAGGCAGTGCCTCTCCAACAGACCGCCGCGAAATTATAATTAAACTAACCCCTAAGGGCATTGCCGTATTCGCGAAATCAGTGCCGTTGGCGAACGAAATTATTGCTCAGGCCACGCGAGGGGTTGAGCTGGCTGAGCTTAGAAATGCTCAGAATGTGTTGAGACAAATAATCACTAACCTTGAGGGCAACAAATGAAAACTACACTTATTGTATCGGCGCATCCAAGCACCATTGGTTTTACACATCAGGCAGTAGCGCGGGTAAAGGCAATCAAGGAGGCTGCAGGAGGTTCGGTCGAGGTGGTTGATTTATATTCTGAAGAACCACTATCTTTTCTAACGTTTGAAAGCAAAGACGACATAGTTACTAATGACGCCATCCAAAACTATCAGCATCAAGTCAGTCGTGCCGATGAAATATTCTTCATTTTTCCTTGTTGGTGGGGGGACTGCCCGTCAAACATGCGAAATTGGTTCGATCTGGTGTTTAGCAAAGGGTTTGCCTTTACCTATGCAAAACGACGTCCTGTTGGCTTGCTGGAGGGTAAGGAGGTTTACATAGTTATGACAACTGGAACGCCTGCGTTGATTTATCACTTGTCCGGTGTCTCTCGTGCTATGCGTCGTATTTGGAATACAACGCGTATTCGGTTTTGTGGAATGCGGTTGAAGGCGCTGTTGGTGTTAGGCGGCATGGACACTAGCAATCGGGACGAAATAAAAGCTATGGCGCGGGTTGAGGCTTTGGCAAGACGTAAAAGCTAGAGGCCTTCTATAGGTAGGAATGATCTAGCATAACTACGAGAAGCTTAAGGCTTTGGTACTTCTAGGTAGGTTCCGCTGGAAACGTAGGGGTTTTTTGCTTCCATCTCTGACCAAAGTTCACGCTATGGGGCAGGGGATTCGGCCTTTCACAGAAATTAGCCCGATAAATTGTATATTAGGTGGGGCGCCTGCCATTATATTGCTTCCGTTATCCGGGAAGTTGGTGTTGTAAGCTTGAATCGACACAATGGCACAGGTTTTCAGACTGTTCATTTGCCCGAATGCCCAATAAATAAAGGGGCAGGGCCATTAACCCTCATCTGCCGACGACGTAGCTGAAAGGGTGTTGACTTCCCCCCCGACTCCTTCTATTTATCCGCCACTCGGGATAGGCAACTGCCGAAAACCGATACAAGCCACAATCTGGCGGTCATGATCTAGGTTCAAACCTCGATCCTCTGGAATTTCGCTGCTCTGGGTCCGTAAGGCCCCGTGGGCGGCACTATTGGCGTTTTGCACATTCGGTGCTTGGCGCAGTTGAAACTGGTTGCACGGGGTCTATGCCGAATGCCAACGATACAACAGCTTATCCGCAAGCCGCGCAAGCCGCGCGTGAAGCGACAGAAATCACAGCATCTGCAGGCTTGCCCGCAGAAACGCGGCGTTTGCACGCGCGTATATACAACGACACCGAAAAAGCCGAACTCGGCTATGCGTAAGGTTGCCAAAGTGCGCCTAACCAACGGTTTCGAAGTAATTTGCTACATCCCTGGTGAAAAACACAACCTTCAGGAGCACTCCGTTGTGCTTATCCGTGGCGGTCGTGTGAAAGATTTGCCCGGTGTCCGTTACCACGTTCTGCGCGGTGTGCTGGATACCCAGGGTGTTAAAGATCGTCGCCAGCGTCGTTCGAAATACGGCGCTAAGCGTCCTAAATAAGGAGAGAGCAGTATGTCCAGACGTCATGCCGCCGAGAAACGTCAAGTTTTGCCGGACGCCAAGTATGGTGACCGCATTCTGACGAAGTTCATGAATAACTTGATGCTCGACGGGAAAAAGTCCGTTGCAGAGCGTATCGTTTACGGTGCGCTAGAGCGTGTTGAAGGCAAGCTGAAGCGTGCGCCTGTTGAGGTGTTCCACGAAGCCCTGGAAAACATCAAACCATCCGTCGAGGTTCGTTCTCGTCGTGTTGGTGGTGCTACATACCAGATCCCCGTGGAAGTTCGCCCTGAACGCCGCGAAGCACTTGCGATCCGCTGGTTGATCAAAGCCGCGCGCACACGCAACGAAAACACAATGGAAGAACGTCTAGCAGGCGAATTGCTTGATGCGTCCTCCTCCCGTGGTTCCGCTGTTAAGAAGCGTGAAGACACTCATAAAATGGCCGATGCGAACAAAGCATTCAGCCATTACCGCTGGTAACTTAGGTTTAGGACGAGAAACAATGGCTCGCGAATATCCACTCACTGAATACCGTAATTTTGGTATTATGGCGCACATCGATGCGGGTAAAACTACCTGTACGGAGCGTATCCTGTATTACACAGGCAAGTCCCACAACATTGGCGAGGTGCATGATGGCGCCGCGACTATGGACTGGATGGAGCAGGAGCAGGAACGTGGCATAACCATCACTTCCGCTGCTACGACTACATTCTGGGCGCGTACCGATGACGGTGAAAACGATCAGTCGAACAAGCACCGCATGAACATCATCGACACGCCGGGTCACGTTGACTTCACTATTGAAGTTGAACGCTCCTTGGCTGTTCTCGATGGCGCGATTGCACTGCTGGATGCGAATGCCGGTGTTGAGCCGCAGACTGAAACTGTTTGGCGTCAGGCTGACCGGTATAAGGTTCCGCGTATTGTTTTCGTTAACAAGATGGACAAAATCGGCGCTGACTTCTTCAACTGCGTAGAGCAGATTGAAACACGCGTTGGTGGTAACCCTCTGCCAGTTCAGTTCCCGATTGGTGCAGAAACCGAGCTTGAAGGCTTGGTTGACCTGATCACCATGAAAGAATGGGTTTGGGAAGGCGAAGATCTTGGCGCTTCTTGGGAAATCCGCGAAATTCGCGATAGCCTGAAAGACAAAGCTGTCGAGATGCGCGGCGAGATGATCGAAAAAGCTGTCGAAATGGACGACGACGTAATGGAGGCTTACCTTGAGGGTGACGAACCAGACGTTGACACCCTTCGCAAGCTGATCCGCGCTGGTACGATTTCTATGACTTTCGTTCCTATCCTCTGTGGTTCTGCGTTCAAAAACAAAGGTGTTCAGCCGCTGTTAAACGCCGTGATCGACTTCTTGCCCAGCCCTATGGACGTTGTTGATTACATGGGCTTCAAACCTGGTGATGAAACAGAAACACGTGACATCCCGCGTCGTGCAGACGACAACATGCCATTCTCTGGCCTAGCGTTCAAAATCATGAATGACCCGTTTGTTGGTACACTAACCTTCACGCGTATCTATTCTGGCGTTTTGAATAAAGGCGACGGTATCTACAACTCTACTAAAGAGAAAAAAGAACGTGTTGGCCGTATGATGATGATGCACTCGAATGATCGTGAAGAAATCACGGAAGCATTCGCTGGCGACATTATCGCGCTTGCTGGTTTGAAAGATACAACAACTGGTGATACACTTTGTTCGTTTAGTGATCCGGTGGTTCTGGAAACAATGACTTTCCCCGATCCTGTGATCGAGATTGCTGTTGAGCCTAAAACCAAAGCCGACCAAGAACGTATGTCCACTGGTCTAGCCCGTCTTGCTGCCGAGGATCCGTCCTTCCGCGTTGAAACAGATTTTGAGTCCGGTCAAACAATCATGAAGGGCATGGGCGAGCTTCACCTCGACATCCTTGTTGATCGTCTGAAGCGCGAATTCAAAGTTGAAGCGAACATTGGTGCGCCTCAGGTGGCTTATCGCGAAACTATTGGTCACGAAGTTGAACACTCTTACACCCACAAGAAACAGTCGGGTGGTTCGGGTCAGTTCGCCGAAGTGAAAATGATCATTTCGCCGACAGAGCCGGGCGAAGGGTATTCGTTCGAATCCAAAATCGTTGGTGGGTCTATTCCTAAGGAATATATCCCGGGCGTTGAAAAAGGCATTCTTTCGGTGATGGACAGCGGCCCTCTGGCTGGTTTCCCGGTTATCGATTTCAAAGTGCAGCTTATCGACGGCAAATTCCACGATGTAGATTCCTCGATCCTTGCATTCGAAATCGCTGGCCGTATGTGTATGCGCGAAGGYATGCGTTTGGCTGGCGCTAARTTGCTWGAGCCAATCATGAARGTCGAAGTGCTKACACCTGAAGAATATACAGGCGGCATCATCGGCGATCTGACWTCCCGTCGCGGGATGGTTCWRGGCCAAGATACACGCGGCAACGCGATTGTWATCGAMGCTTTTGTGCCTCTGGCGAACATGTTCGGGTACATTAACAACCTGCGTTCCATGTCCTCTGGTCGTGCGAACTTTASWATGCAGTTTGACCACTACGACGCGGTCCCRGCTGCAATCTCGAAAGAAATTCAGGAAAAGTTTGCCTGATCTGAAAACCACAGGTCAGCACCCTGACCAATATTATATGGAGGCCTATCATGGGTAAGGAAAAGTTTGARCGCACGAAACCACACGTTAACGTTGGCACAATCGGCCACGTTGACCACGGTAAAACGACGYTGACRGCRGCGATCACCAAACAGTTTGGTGAATTTCAGTCATATGACAGCATTGATTCCGCACCGGAAGAAAAAGCACGCGGGATCACCATCTCGACTGCTCACGTTGAGTATGAGACTGAAAACCGTCACTACGCCCACGTCGATTGCCCGGGCCACGCCGATTATGTGAAAAACATGATCACTGGCGCGGCGCAGATGGATGGCGCCATTCTGGTTGTGAACGCAGCCGACGGCCCTATGCCTCAGACACGCGAGCACATTCTGCTCGGTCGTCAGGTTGGCATTCCGTACATGGTTGTCTACATGAACAAAGTTGATCAGGTCGACGACGACGAGCTTCTTGAGCTTGTTGAAATGGAAATCCGTGAGCTTCTTAGCTCTTACGATTACCCTGGCGACGA
>NVXA01000014.1 GCA_002746395.1 Paracoccaceae bacterium | reverse complement strand
CATCAACGCGCAGTCCGTCATCAACAACCAAGGCCGCGGCGAAGTCCTGCAAGGGGCCGAGGCCGCCCGCGTCCTCGACATCCTTAAAACCGACTCCAACCGCGCCTATGATAACTACGAGGCGATGATCTCGAACGAGGGCCAAGACGGCCTCGCCCGCGAACTCGCCCGCATGAACCTGCCCAGCAATATCTACACGCAATGGTACTGGAAAGTTGACCTCCACAACCTCTTCCACTTCCTGCGCCTGCGGGCAGACTCCCACGCCCAATACGAAATCCGCGTCTACGCCGACGTGATTTGCAAGATCGTGGCGGATTGGGTTCCAGCGGCTTATGGCGCGTTTGAGGACTACCGTCTAGGCGGCGAGCAGTTCTCCGGTAAGGGTATGGAGGTCTTGCGTCGTCTACTTAAAGGTGAGAAGGTGACGCAGGAGACTTCCGGCATGAGCAAGGGCGAATGGCGGGAGTTGATGGGGGCGATTGACGGGTAGAATATCTATAAAGGAGCATATCGAATGGAATCTTCAGCCGTAAAAATTAAAATTAAGATTGGCTTGTTGGAATTGGAATACGAAGGTGGTTCTGAGTTTCTCGAAGGAGGACTCGAAGGCCTATTAGAATCAATGAGTGAATTGTCTACTAATATCCCTGTTAGCCCTATTAGTTCTGGTTTAGCTGGAACTCCAACCTCTTCTTCAGCTCCAGTTTCAACAAATTCAGCACAATCCATGAACCTGAACGTATCAACTGAAACTGTAGCTTCGCACTTAGGTGGCAAAACAGGTGTAGAACTAGCAATTAGTGCTATGGCCCATCTTCAAATCATAAAGGGCAAACAAAGCTGCAGCCGAAGTGAGATATTTGCGGAAATGAAAACCGCAACCAGTTACTATACGGAGAGCAAAGGCAAAAACCTGTCTGCGTCTCTTTCAAGTTTGGTTAAATCAAAGCGCGTCAACAACGTTAGCACTAATATCTATTCGTTAAGCGCTGACGAACGAAAGTCCGCTGAGGGAACAATTGCTAAAATCGGATGAACTGAAAACTTGGTTACATAAAGACCTACCGCGATTGGAAAAACTTCTACTCGTACTCGCAACGTTTGAAGAAGCTCAAACGCTGGCCAATCTAAGAGTGCGCGCAAATGAGGCGGGATTTCGGATTCCTTCTAAGTGGAATGAATCACAAATACTGGGTGCCAGCAAAGGATTGGCAATACGGGCTACCAGCGGTTGGGAAATTACTGATTCAGGGAAAATGCACTTAAGAAATCTAGGTGTTTCAAAAATTAGCCCAGCTGCGATGCAAGTGGCGGCAGATCTACGATTGCATCTGGCAACTATATCAGACGCCCAAACACGTGATTTTGTTGAGGAAGCAATTAAGTGCCACGAGGCCGAGCTTTATCGATCTGCGATTGTAATGTCGTGGCTTGGAGCAATGGATGTGCTACATAAACACGTCCATGCTAACCACCTCGCAGCTTTCAATGTGGAAGCGTCAAGAGTTTCTAAAAAGTGGAAGGCAGCGGTAACAACTGACGATTTAGGCGCGATGAACGAATCCAGTTTCCTTGATCGAATCAACACTCTGTCAATAATTGGAAAGAATGTGAAAACTGACCTAAAAGCATGTCTTGATAGAAGAAACGGTTGTGGCCACCCGAACTCATTGAAAGTTAGCGTAAACCAATCCGCCGCGCATATTGAAACACTACTATTGAATGTTTTTGAGATTTTTTAGTTAGGCGTTCTACCAAACCAAAACCACCCAAAAGGAGCGGTCCCGATCCCCCCAAAGGGGATCGCCCCTGTGCATCAACGATGCACCGTAAATGTGACACCCGCTCCGCCAAAACATACGCAAACCACCGCACTGCAACAAATTAACCCCTCGTTAACCACGCAAAATTGTGCATACGTGTTGTGCACGTGTTGTGTACGGGTTGTGTACGTCGTTTTTCACTCTTTTATTGATCTTTCGGCCCCGTCCGTTACAACGGTTGCAGCGCACAAATCAGGAGCATTCCGATGACAAATACCCGCACCGAAACCGACAGCTTTGGCCCCCTAGAGGTCCCCTCCGACAAGTACTGGGGCGCCCAAACCCAACGCTCCTTAATGAACTTTCCGATAGGTTGGGAGAAGCAACCAATCGCCATAATCCGCGCCCTCGGCGTCATCAAAAAAGGCTGCGCGCAGGCCAACATTTCCCTTAAAAAATTGGCCCCAGAGGTCGGCGACAAAATCATCCAAGCCGCCGATGAGGTCATCGACGGAACCCTCGACGATCACTTCCCCCTCGTCGTCTGGCAGACCGGCTCCGGCACCCAATCCAACATGAACGCCAACGAGGTAATCGCCAACCGCGCGATCGAACTTTCCGGCGGCACCATCGGCTCCAAATCCCCAGTGCATCCCAACGATCACTGCAACATGGGCCAGTCCTCCAACGACACATTCCCCACCGCCATGCACATCGCAATCGCGACCACCGCGCACGATGTATTGCTGCCCGGCTTGGAAAAACTGCACGCTGCCCTCACTGCAAAGTCCAACGAGTTCAAAGACATAATCAAGATTGGCCGCACCCACACCCAAGACGCAACGCCGTTAACCTTGGGCCAGGAATTCGGCGGTTACGCCTTCCAAGTCGAACAAGGCATCAAACGCGTACGCCACGCCTTAATCAACATCTACCCTCTCGCCCAAGGCGGAACAGCCGTCGGCACAGGCCTGAACACGACCAAAGGTTGGGGCGAATTAGTCGCGGCAAACATGGCCGAAATCACCGGTCTACCCTTCATAACAGCCCCCAATAAATTCGAGGCTTTGGCCGCCCACGACGCCTTGGTCGAGATGTCCGGCGCCCTAAAAACCGTCGCCGCTTCGGTCTTCAAAATCGCCAACGACATCCGCCTCCTAGGCTCCGGCCCCCGCTGCGGATTGGGCGAGCTAATGCTCCCCGAAAACGAACCCGGTTCCTCCATCATGCCCGGCAAAGTAAACCCCACTCAAGTCGAGGCAATCACCCAAGTCTGCGCCCAAGTAATGGGCAACGACGCTGCCGTAGGATTCGCCGGCTCCCAAGGCCACTTCGAGCTGAACGTTTACAAGCCCATGATGGCCTATAACGTCTTGCAATCAATGCAACTTTTGGGCGACAGCTCCGTAGCATTCACCGACAATTGCGTAGTAGGAATCGAAGCCGACGAGGACCGCATCAGCAAACTAATGTGGGAAAGCCTCATGTTGGTAACGGCGCTGGCCCCTGAAATCGGCTACGACAATGCCACCAAGGTTGCCAAAACCGCCCACAAAAACCGCACCACCCTGCGCGAAGAAGCAATCAAACTTGGCCTTGTTGACGGCGAAACATTCGATCGTGTCGTACAGCCAAAAGATATGATCGGTCCCAAGTAACTTGAAACCTGCCGCCCAGCGTGGCAGGTTTCCGCCATGGGAAACGTCATAAACCTTCGTACAGCGCGTAAGCAAAAAATCCGCGAAACTATACGCGTACAAAAAGCGCACACCGCCAAAAGCGCTGGTGTCAAAGCGCGCGAGCGTGATCGAGTAGCCAAGCAAAACAACCTGTCCGAGCGCGCCCTTGATGGCCACAAACGTGAAGATGACATTTAGATGCGCCCCGAAAAACACTCCCTAACCCTGCGTGGCCACCGCACGAGCGTTTCCCTGGAAACACGGTTCTGGAAGGCATTTCTGGAAATCGCGGCGCGTGAGGGTAAGACGATTAACGGCCTCGCCGCTGATATCGACGAAGCCCGTGCGCCTGAAACCGGCCTTGCCACCGCTATCCGTGATTTTGTCCTGAAATGGTATCAGGATCGTCACGCCGAATAACTCGCAAGTAAATTCCGTCTTTTGACCGCACTGTCAGATGCGCAACCGGCACCGGCACATCCTCCACAGTTTCAAAACGAAACGCCTTCAAGAGCATCCCCAACATCAACACCCCTTCGATCCGCCCAAAACCGGCACCGGGGCACACACGTGGACCTGCGGAAAACGGAATAAACGCATCCCGTTTATGTGCTTTTCCGTTGTCCGTTTGCCAGCGATAAGGGTCGAATTCATCGGGGTTGTTCCACAACCGTTCATGTCGCTGCAAGTGCCAAGGCGACACAATAACCATTGATTTTGCGGGCACTGTACACCCCCGAAACTCGGTGGTTTCAGCTGCGTCGCGAAGGTACATCGGAACGGGGGGATACAGGCGCAAGGTTTCGTTAAACACGTCTTTGGTAAAGCGCATTTTCGACAGGTCCGCAGGCTTCGGTGGGTTGCTAAGCAACTGTGCCTCAGCTGCGACACCCTCTTGAACGCCCGTATCCATTGCTAGTAAATAGAGCGCCCAAGACAGCGCGCTCGCGGATGTTTCATGCCCTGCCAAAAAGAAAATAGCGACCTGATCAACCATCTCGGCCTTCGAAAACCGGTGCCCAGTGTTTGGGTCCACGGTGGTCATCAAACTGGTCGCCAGATCATCTGGTGCGGTGCCGGCATCAATCTCGACCTGCCGCGCATCCACCATTTCGACCAGCAACGCGCGGATAACATCCGCATGCTTAACCGCCGCTTTTGAGCGAAACCTTGGCACCCATTTGGGTAATCTCAGCAATGCCGGAATGCTCCAAAGAGGTTGGGTTTTTTGGTATTCTCGAAAGGAAGTAAAGACTTTTTCTGCCACCTTTGCCGGCAAGGGAGCCGAAAAAAGCGTGCGAAATATGATGTCAGCGGCCAGAAACGACATCACAAATTCCATCTCGACGGATTGGCCATTAGCCTGTTTAGCCAAACGCTTTACCGCATCTTCCCCAGCGGCCCGCATGCAGGAAAACGCTTGGCGCGGGCACCCCTTGAACGCGGGGTCAATAATATCACGCTGCGCGCGCCACTGGGCGGCATTCGTCGCGAAAATCGAATCCCCCAACAAAGGGCGCAGGGTCTCGGACAGCACCTCCGATTTAGGGAAATTCTCTGCCTCGTCAACCAACACACGGCGCACCAATTCGGGTTGGTTCACCAGAAATGAACGATAAAACGGGATACGCGTTTGCGCCATCCACGCCCGATACAACCGCGCGGGCTGAGAAGAAAACATGTCGCGCCGGAATAGCCCAATGCGCTTGATCACCCCAATCCCGTCGGGGCGAGAGGCGGGTTTGGGGGCCAACTTAGCCATCAGTCACCTCTACAGAAGTATGTGGCGAGTAGACCTTTTCAATAACAGATGCCGTTGAGGACCGATGCGCGAAACGTGCTTTAAGGCTGACAGGGCCTGCCGTGATTTTGAAATAATCATATTCAACGGGGTAATCGAAGGCACATAAATACTGGATATGACGGCGCAAAAACCTCCATCTAGTTCCACTTCGGCTCTCGGCCGACAATGTTTGGCTGAATGCAGCCGAAATAACGGTAGGCCCATATTTTCGTGCCGACAGCGCAACGCCGCTAACCGAAACCGGATCCGAAAGCGCAAAGCAAGCCCCGTCGCCCGGGGCCGATACGTCCAGCCATTTAATATCCTCCCGCATCGAAATTTGCTGCAAATCGCGGCGCAAATCCCACGCGGCGGGCAGGAAAGATGTAACAGGAATCGCCTGCCCCAGTGTCAACAGCGCCAACGTGGGGGCATCATCCCTCCGACGTAAAACCTCTGCTGCCAAAACCACAGCCAGATGCGCGCCCGATGAGTGGCCAATAATTAGAACCTCGTCAACATCAGAATCAAGCGCCTCGCATATGCGGTCACAAAATTTGCTCACCCGATTTCCAAGAACCTCCGGCATTGCCCCTTCGTCTTGCGCCCAAAATGCAAAATCATGCAGCAAGTAATAGGCAAAAAAGTGCTTATCAAAGCGGCGAAAAAGCACCAACATCAAGTAAAAAAGCCCCACACCCAACGAAAGTCCAACAACGCCTCCGATATATTCAGCCAAAACCTTTCCGAGAAAAACAGAAAAGGCAACCTGCCCCACTAAAACCACAACCGGATACATCGCCGCCAAGATCGGCGCACGCCGCAAACGTCCCAGCGCCCCCAAAGTGCCGCTAGAGACGTAAAGCCACAGTGTTTTCAACAGCAGCCAATATGTTTGGGGTATCGAATTTCGCATGGAATCGAACACGATATCGTTCCACCGCAAAAACTCGATGCGAGTATCCGTTTTAGCCCCGTCAATCTGCGTACTCACCATCCAGTGGTAGCGTTCGTTCTGGCCGGTTGAGCCTTTGATCGACAACTCGTAGCCCGAGATTTCCGCCTGTTTTTTACCCTCGACTCGGTAAAGCTCCCGATAGCGGCGTGGCGGCATCGGATCATAGCCAGGGACATAAAAAACATGCCTGCGGCGAACAGTAGGGTTAAGAAGTTTGGTCACAATTTTCAAAAATACCAGATAATTCTGAAGTATTCTACGTCACGAACATGGTTTATTCTAGCCGATAGCGCCAAGAGCCGGTATATTTTCCAGAAGCCAGAAAGACATCTCCGAGAACAAGCCAGTTACCAGTAGTATTCCGACGATCACAAGCATCACGCCCATAATTTTTTCGATCAATCCCATGTGCTTCTTGAACTTGTCCATTGCCTTCACAAATCGCTTCATGAATACGGCCGCCAAAATGAACGGGATGCCCAAGCCGCCTGCGTAAAATGCCATCATGACCACTCCGCGCTGAACGGACGCCTCTTGTGCTGCCAGTGACAGGATCGTCCCCAAAATCGGGCCGATACAAGGTGTCCAACCAAACGCGAACGCTAGGCCAAGGATGTAGGCCCCGAACATGCTGCCGCCACGATTGCCAGCGTCAAAGCGGGCTTCGCGATAAAGGAACGGGATTTTCAATATACCGAGGAAATGAATACCGAACAGAATGATAACTACGCCCGCAACAATTCCCATCTGTGATTGATATTGCAGAAAAATTTGCCCAAAGGCCGAGACAGCAAGGCCAAGGAAAATGAACACAGTCGACAATCCCATGACGAAGAACAACGCCTTGATAATCACGCCATTATCGCGCCCTTCAGACATATCATCAATTGAGGTTCCACCGATAAAGGCCAAGTATGGCGGCACGATTGGCAGTACGCATGGCGAAAGGAACGACAGGATCCCGGCGAAGGTGGCAATCATCAGGGACAGCCCCATTGATGCGTCTATGATATCAATTCCGAACATGGCGAACCTCTCTGTTAGTATCTACTTAAGGGTTTCTCAGGGAAACCTCCATGCCCTGATTTGTCACAATCGCGTGGACAATTGTTACAGTCGGCGTTACGCCTGTAAACATGGATTGGGATCATGAATTAGACGCCGTCGGTTTGCTTTGCCCGCTGCCGATATTGAAAGCGCGCAAACGGTTGCAAGCGTTGCAATCAGGGCAAGTTTTGCGCCTTATTACAGACGATCCAGCCGCCGTTATTGATGTGCCGCATTTTTGTAATGAGCAAGGGCACCAGCTGGTTTCTGCCAACACTGATGCCCCCGAACACGTTTATCTTATCCGCAAGGGTTAACTATTCCGCCGCTTGCGCTTGTGAATTGCCGCCAGCCCGAAATACCGCTAACAGTTCCTCACGCTTCTTCGCTGCCACCGCCGCATTAGCTGCTTTTACATGACCAAATCCACGAATATCAAGCGGCAGTTCAGCCAAAGCAATCGCCAGATCACGGGTATCGTCGCTGAGGCCTTTTGAGATTTCGGTCATCGTCTTTTGATATTCCTTGATCAACGCACGTTCCATTCTCCGCTCCGCAGAGTAGCCAAAAATGTCAAGTGGTGTGCCACGCAGTGATTTCAGCGCGGCCAAAACCCCAAACGCTTTCATCATCCACGGGCCAAATTCCGATTTCACCGCCCGCCCCTGTTTGTCCTTTTTGCCAAAAATTGGCGGGGCCATGTGGAAACGAATTGCAGACACATCGGTAAAATGTTCGGCAATCGCCGCCTCCAATGTTTCGCGGTGCAGGCGGGCAACCTCGTACTCATCCTTGTAAGACAGCAGTTTGTGGTAGCCCTTTGATAGGGCTTCGCCAAATTCTTCATCCACAGTTTTGGCCGCCGCGACCTTTTTCAAGTACCGTTTCGCTAAACGGCCATTCTGATACTTGCGCAAATGTGCCGCGCGAAATTCGATACCGTCAACGCTTTCAATCGGCTTACCACCAGCCAATGCCGCTGCCGCATCCGCTGGAAACGCCACAGCCCAACGGCCGAATTTGATCGCTAAAAGGTTGCCCTCAACGCCCGCACCGTTCAGCTCAATTGCACGCTCCAACGCATCCATCGACAATGGAATTAAGCCTGCTTGCCACGCTGCACCCAACATTAGAACATTGGAATAAATAGCATCGCCAAGGAACTTTTCCGCCAGCTTGGTGGCATCCAACATCGCCAGCGCATCCTCGCCAACTCGTGCTTTCAGCGCGATACTCATACGGTCAATCGGCAGGTTAAAGTCGGTATTCTTCGTGAACTCGCCCGTGATAATCTGATGCGAATTGCAAACCGCCTGCGTCCGCCCACGCGTCATCAAACCCAAGGTTTTCGCGCCCGATGTCGTGACCAAATCACCGCCAATTACCGCATCTGCCTCGCCCACAGCAACACGGATTGCCGAGATGTCCTCGGGCTTGTTAGCCACACGACAATGGATATGCACCGCGCCGCCCTTCTGGGCCAGCCCCGCCATTTCCATCATGCCAACGCCCTTACCCTCAAGATGCGCGGCCATGCCCAGTAGTGCACCGACAGTCACAACGCCCGTACCACCAACGCCCGTAATCACGATGTTATGTGTGCCATCAATGACAGGCAACGTCGGTTCAGGCAGCGTTGGCAACGTCAGTTCCGCTTTCGCAGGCTTCTTCACTTGTGCGCCTTCCAAGGTAACAAAACTTGGGCAGAACCCGTTCAGGCAAGAAAAATCCTTGTTGCATGACGATTGGTCAATCTTGCGCTTGCGGCCCAACTCGGCTTCCAAAGGCAGAATGGAGACACAGTTCGACTGGACCCCGCAATCCCCGCAGCCTTCACAAACATCGGGGTTAATGAACACCCGTTTGTCGGGGTCAGGGAACAATCCACGTTTACGACGGCGGCGTTTTTCGGCCGCACAGGTCTGGATATAAACGATTGCAGTCACACCTTCTATTTCGCGCAGGCGCTTCTGCACTTCCATCAAATCGCGACGTTCAGCCGTTTCAACACCCTTGGGCAGCGCGGCAAAGTCCACATCTTCTTTTTCGTCATACACGACAACAAGTTTTTTCACCTGCATCGCCACCAATTCATGCGCAATTTGCGCGGCGCTCAAATCACCCTCGTTTTGCTGGCCGCCCGTCATGGCAACCGCATCGTTATACAGCACCTTGTAGGTGATATTCACATCTCCCGCCGCAATCGCTGCGCGGATGGCCTGAATGCCAGAATGGTTGTATGTTCCATCCCCAATATTCTGGAACACATGCCCGGTTTTTGAGAACGGCGCCTCGCCAATCCAGTTCGCCCCCTCACCGCCCATATGCGTAAAGCCAAGCGTATCACGGTCCATCCATTGCACCATATAATGGCAACCAATACCGGCATAAGCACGCGAGCCTTCCGGCACTTTGGTTGATGAATTATGCGGGCAGCCAGAACAGAACCACGGTAGACGCGAGGCGATTTCTTCCGCATTATCCGCCTTTGCCGCATCATCCAGTACCGATTTAGACTTGATTAATGTTGCGCTATCCAAACCTTCCTCAATAAGAACGCCGCCCAATTTACGCGCCACCCCGACAGGGTCCAGCGCGCCTTTGACGGTGAACAATACATCGCCGTTTTCTTTCTTCCAGCCGATCACGCGACGACCCCGGCGATCATCGAAAATCGCTTCCTTAATTTGCACTTCGATCAATTTACGTTTTTCTTCAACGACAATAATCAGGTCCAATCCTTCGGACCATTCGCGAAAACTCGTCATGTCCAGCGGCCAGACCATCCCGATTTTATAGGTGGTGATGCCCAGCCGTTCTGCCTCAGCTTCGTCAATTCCTAACAGGTCCAGCGCATGCACCGTATCCAGCCAGCTTTTGCCTGCCGACACGATCCCGATCCTTGCTTTTGCGCTCCCCAACACCCGATGATCAATCTTGTTAGCCCGCGCGAACGCTTCCGCAGCAAAGCGTTTATAGTCGTGAAGGCGGGCTTCCTGTTCGGTGCGGTCATCCACCAGTTTGATGTTCACGCCACCTTCGGGCATTTCGAAATCAGTAGGGGTGACGATCTTCACGCGATGCGGGTCGCCATCCACGACCTCAGTTACTTCAATCGTGTCTTTCACGCTTTTCAACCCGACCCAGCAACCAGAATAGCGGCTTAGCCCCCAGCCCAAAACGCCATAATCCAACAGCTCCTGCACACCCGCAGGCGACAGAATCGGCATAAGTGCATCGACCAGCGCAAATTCGGACTGGTGCAGAACAGTGGAGCTTTCACCCGTATGGTCATCCCCCATAATCGCCAGTACGCCGCCATGTTCCGCGGTGCCCGCCATGTTCGCATGCCGGAAAACATCACCCGTGCGATCAACACCCGGCCCTTTGCCGTACCAGAACCCGAATACGCCATCGAACGTCCCCTCGCCGCGCAAATTCGCCTGCTGTGACCCCCAAAGTGCGGTAGCGGCTAGATCCTCGTTTAACCCGGGCGAGAATTTTACATCCGCGGCCTTAAGTTGCTTTTCGGCCCGTTGCATCTGCATATCGACGGCCCCGACGGGCGATCCGCGATACCCCGTCACATACCCCGCCGTGTTCAATCCCGCCACTGTGTCCCGTGCCTTTTGCATCATCGTCAAGCGAACCAATGCTTGCGTGCCGTTCAGCAACACGAAGCGTTTCGACAGGTCATATCGGTCATTCAAAGATACAGATTGTAGGGTCATGGTGGGCCTCCTCACAGCATTTGCAATAGTATAGGTCAGAAAGCTTGACCCAAACAATGCAATTTTTCGCGACGTCGCGTGAAACCTGTGCTTTAGTATCACACAAATTGCGGCTATAGTGCGTGAAATATACAAAACCATTAAAAACAAGTACTTGAAAGAAAGTCACGGGGAATAAAATGGACTGGGACAAGTTACGAATTTTTCACGCGGTCGCCGAAGCCGGTAGCTTGACCCACGCGGGCGAGGTTTTGCACCTATCCCAATCCGCCGTCAGCCGACAGGTCAGTGCGCTAGAAGAAAACCTGAACGTCATGCTTTTCCACCGCCATGCGCGCGGCCTGATTTTGACTGAACAGGGTGAATTGCTGTTGGATGCAACGCGTTCCATGTCCAAGAGACTGGAAACTGCCACCGCCCATATTCGTGACAGCAAAGACGAAATCTTTGGCAATTTGCGTGTTACGACGACGACGGGCTTTGGCACATTATGGCTGGCCCCTCGCCTTGGGCATTTGTACGAAAAGTACCCAGAGCTGAAAATCGACTTGATGCTCGAAGAACGTGTCCTAGACTTGCCCATGCGCGAAGCCGATGTTGCCATCCGCATGAAGGAACCCAGCCAAGCCGACCTGATCCGCCGTCGTCTTATGGATGTGGACATGAAGCTTTACGCCTCGCGCGATTATCTTGAGGCACATGGCACACCGGAAACGCCAGCAGATTTGGTTAATCACCGCCTGATCTCTCACAACTCTTCCTCGCCCCAAGTTAGCGCAGGAGCCGAGTGGATGGCGCCATTTTTGCAAGCAAATGCAAAGTCCGTTCTGACAGTAAACAACTACTTCGGCATCTTGCAGGCGGTGCTGCACGGCCTTGGTATTGGCGCCTTACCCGACTATGTCACCGTTGATTCCCCTGAACTTGTGCGGGTTCTACCAAACGACAGCAGCCGCCCGATTCCGGTTTATTTGGCCTACCCCGAAGAGCTTCGACACTCCAAACGCGTCGCTGCCTTCAGGGATTTTGTGTTAGAAGAAATAAAAGAGTATCGTACTGCGATGCGCGAAACCCCTTAATTGCATACTTTTGCCACTATTATGATTTAGCTATGCACTCAGGTGATGGCGGGTATGCATAATTTTAAGAAAGTTTTTCTTGAACGCGTGCGCACCTCTACCTATATCACTTCTTGAAGCGGCTGACATGTTCAGTCGGTTTCATACCTCCCTGTTGGACTTGGGCCGAGCATTGTCTCGGCCTTTTTTTTGGCCTCTCGTCAGCTTGTGCCAGCGCCGCAAATTACATGCGCGAAAGACCCACAAACATTTCCGCGAATATGTCCCATATCCGCCAGCGCCTCACCCATAGAGTTCTTCGCTGTAAACAGCCTGTCCTCACCGCTTTCCTCAATCACCGAGGCATAGTGAAACTCGTGCCCCATCAGCCCCCCCTGCCATGGCGTGTTGCCCATCGGGGCCAAACACCGATACCCAAGATGCAACTTACGGGCGGCAAAGCTGGTGCTAACAGGTAAAAAACCCAGCATCCTATGCGCCATGCCATTCGCATCCGTCAGACTTTCGCCCAAAGTCATATACCCACCGCACTCGCCATATATCAGCGCTCCACGTTTTTTTGCGACCAGCATCGCAGAAGCAAAACTCGCGTTCTGTGCCAATGCACCTGCATGTAACTCTGGGTACCCCCCCGGTAAAAACACCGCGTTGGCATCCGCTGCTGGCCCCTCGTTATTCAAAGGTGAAAAGGTCGAAATTTCAGCTCCCGCCAGCCGCCAATCCTCCAACATATGCGGGTAAGCGAAGGCAAACGCCACGTCACGTGCGACAGCAATCCTCGACCCGATCGGCAGCAACCCAGCTGCGCGGGTTGCTGTATCAATGGGCGTCGCCAATGCGTGGAGCGCATCAAGATCAACGTTGGACTTCAGCAGCCCAGCGGCCACCTCAATAAATTCCTCAATATCAGCGTGTTCCTGCGCCTGAACCAACCCCAAATGCCGCGACGGCGCTCGCAACGCTGATGCCCTGGGCACTACCCCCAACACCGGAATACCGATTGCACTTATAGCTTTTTTGATGATCTCGCCGTGGCGTGACGAGCCTATTTGATTAAGGATAACACCAGCAATTTTCACCGAAGGGCGCAGGCTTGCCAGCCCATGCACAATCGCCGCCGCCGTCTGCGATTGCTTCGCAGCATCCAGCACCAGCACCACTGGCAAATCCAGTACTTCCGCCAAATCCGCAACGCTTCCGCGGCCCATCGGATCACCTGCATCAGGCGCACCATCAAACAGGCCCATAGCGCCCTCAACAATCAAAAGTTCACCATCTTGCTCGCCCGCAAGCCTGCGCAATTGTGCGGGTGGCATCGCCCACGCATCAAGATTCACGCAAGCTGCACCGCTTGCTGCATTGTGGAATTGAGGGTCAATATAGTCCGGCCCGCTTTTAGCCGATGTCACACGCACACCACGTTTTTGAAAAGCCCGCAACAAGCCCAAAGTTATCATCGTCTTGCCCGCACCGGAATGGGGCGCCGCTATGACAAACCCCTTCAAATGCCWTGCCAATTCAGCTGTTCACGCAGCAAATTTCCGCGCCCAATACTGACAATCGCAGGTGCCCCAATGCCGCTGGCCGCGATATCATCCGCTGCCCGTTCCAGCGTCGTCTCAATCACCTGCATATCAGGCAACGTCGCATTCGATACCACCATCACCGGATCATCTGCTGGCCGCCCAGCCGCGATCAACTTTACGGCAGTTTCACCCATATTCCGCATCGCCATATAAAGGACAATCATACCCGCCTTGGCCGTCGCCGCCCAATCCACATTATCCGGTGAAAGCCCGCGTTTGTCATGCCCCGTCAGAAATATAACCGAGGAGTTCACCTCACGCGATGTAACAGGCACCCCTGCATATGCCAGCCCGCCGATCCCCGCCGTAATTCCCGAAATTACCCGAAACGGGATATTCGCCGCGACTAATTCAAGAGCTTCTTCCGCGCCACGGCCAAACATAAACGGATCACCGCCCTTAAGCCGCAAAACCCGTTTGCCCGCACGTGCATCATTGATCAACCGCGCRGWAATYTCMGGCTGCTTGGGCGAGGGTTTGCCTCCCCGTTTACCCAAGAACACCATCTCCGCCCCGTCTCGCGCCATCGCCAATACATCAGCACTTACCAGCGCGTCATGCACAACTACATCGGCCTGCTCTAGCGCGTTCACGGCATGCAATGTCAATAGCCCCGCGTCGCCGGGGCCCGCGCCAACCAGCCAAACCTCGCCAGTGGGGAATGTCGGTAAACCCTTCATACTTTCACTTTCGGGCGCAAAACATGCGGGATTGCAGGATCATATAGCGCCGAATCCTTAAAGTCCTGACTACCATCAAGTGCGGGACCGATAAATATCAACGCCGTGCGCGTGATTTTTGCATCCCGCACTTTGCTGTGAATATCCGCCAAGCTACCGCGAATAATCAGCTCATCCGGCCAGCCAACACGGTACGCCACCACAACAGCGCAATCATCTCCGTAAAACGGTGCAAGCTGCCGGCGAATTTCCCGCAAAGCTCGAATACCCAGATGAATAACCAAGGTGGCCCCTGTGCGCCCGAAATTCTCCAGCGTCTCGCCCGAAGGCATATCTGTGGATTTCATCGACATCCGCGTCAACACAATCGATTGCGCAATTTCCGGTATGGTCAATTCCTGCCCCATCGCCGCAGCCGCCGCAGAATAGGCCGAAACCCCGGGCGTTATATCGTAGGGAATTCCGTCCGCCTTCAACCGCCGGATTTGTTCTGCAATCGCACCGTAAAGCGCAGGGTCGCCAGAATGCACCCGCGCCACATCTTCGCCCCGCTTATGCGCCGCTACGATCTCTGCGTGGGTATCATCCAGCGTCATCGGTGCCGTATCCAGCACCCGCGCCCCTTCCGGCGTAAACGCCACAACGGCCTCGGGAACCAGCGATCCTGCATACAAACAAACTGGGCAACTCTCGATTAAACGCCGGCCCTTAATAGTGATCAAATCCGGATCCCCTGGACCTGCGCCAATAAAATGAACTGTCATACTGACTTCTCGCTTTTCCAAATACTCACTTCGCCAAGTCCCCGTCTATTTTACGCGCATACCCCCGTGGCGTATACATCCGCGGCCCTTCGCCCAATTCTGCCAGTTTCGAGTTGGATGACCCAACCAACACCACCGTCAACATATCAACTTCGTCTACTTCAAGCTCACTTAGCTTACGATAGCGCACGAATTCCTCTGGCCGACCAAGGCTAGAGGCTAACATTACAGGCGTATCGGCAGGGCGATGTTGCAACAAAATATCCCGCGCCTCAGCCAACAAAGTGCGACGACGCATGGAAACCGGATTATAGAAGGCGATCACAAAATCCCCCTGTGCCGCGGCGTGCAGACGTTTGATAATATCCTCACGCGGGGTCAAAAGATCCGACAGTGAAATCGCGCAAAAGTCATGCCCTAACGGCGCACCGGCCCGTGCTGCGGCCCCCTGAAGGGCCGAAACGCCCGGTGTCGAAACCACCTCGACCCGCTTGGCAGCGTCCGAAACGCCCAGTGCATCGGCACCACGATCAAGCAGTTCGAACACCAGCGCGCCCATTGCATAAATTCCTGCATCACCAGAACAAATCAATGCCACATTCTTGCCCTTACCCGCTTGTTCCAGCGCATAACGGCAACGATCTTCCTCGCCACCCAGCGGGAAGTCGGAACGGGTTTTACCCACGGCTAACGGCCCTAGAATGTCGATGTATAAACCATAGCCGACCAGTTCTTCAGCCTGCGCAATTAACTGGCTAGCCTCTGGCGTACGCCATGTATGTTGCCCCGGCCCGATACCGACAATCGACAGCTTGCCGCGCGAACGACCTGCCATTTCCGTAATAACCTCAGGCGCACGCGCAATCGCACAAGTAGCATTTGCAGTCTTGATCTTCTCGACCACCAACACCGCGTCCGGACCAGCAGCCGCCAAGGCAGCGCCCTCCGATACACCGTGGCAACCAACTTCGGCAAAAACCACATCCGACGGGTTCGCCAGTCGCGCGACCTCGGCTTCCAATGCCTGTGCATCAAACAGGCGGTAAGGCACACCCAAACGGCGCGCAGTCTCGATCATCGCTGGCTCGTCGCCCTTCAAATCCAGTGACGTCACGCAGGCCACGGCACCCGCAGCGATCTTTGCCTCCGCCAAACAACGCTGCACCAGATCCCACATTTCGGAAACATCACAGCCACGCGCACACCCAAGCCCCAAGACAAACCGCTGGGGATGGTAAACGAGCGCACCCTCGCCCATATCAACAGGTGCCTCCGAGGTTACCAGACGCACAGGTCCGTCACCTGCTTCCAGACCCCAGATATTCTCACCCTCAATGATCGGTTTTTCTCCCGACAGCATTGCCATCATCACAGATTTCGCATCCTCGGGGTTTTCCAATCGCCACCCCGCAGGAGGTTCATCCAACGCCACCCCCAGCGCAACATCACCAGCGGTTGTGATCGCGGCTTGCCGCCCAAGAACCTCGGCTATCTGCTTGGCCAAGCGATTAGCCCCATGATGCCCCCCCAGCAGCGGAACAACGGCAGAACCATCGTCAGGCACCGCAATCACCGGCGGCTCGGTTCGTTTGTCAGCCAACACAGGCGCCACGGCGCGCACCAAAATGCCCGCCGCACAAACGCCAATCACCGGATGCCCCGCCTGAAACAGCATTCGCACATGATCCAGCGCGTTAGGAAAATAGGCATCGGCGCGGTCACAACGTCCTTCTCGACCATGCACCGGCGCATTAAGCGCCGCCGCAATACAAAAGGCGGTCGCCTGACCGGAACGGGAAAGACATACAACAACAGGATTTAGTTCAGCCACGGATCTTGGCCTTTCGTAACAAGGATCATTGAGAAATAGGGTGCATCGCAAGGCGCATCTTTCAACGGCAATACTTTTTGCGATGGCAGACTGGCGCGTTCCACATAGATTGCGTTTGCGCTAAGGTTCAAGGCGTCCAGAACTTTGCGAATTTTGGCCAGATGGCGGCCAACTTTCATAATCACCACAGCCTCGGCGGCAGCGATGCGGTCTTGCATCAATGCCGCATCCAATGGTCCCGGAATTATAGTTAGCACTTCATTACGGGCCGTTAGCGGACGCCCGGAAACAGCTGCACAGGCAGTCACCGAGGTCACCCCCGGCACAACTTCGGTTTCGTAGGTTCCAGAAAGTCGTGCGAACAAATACATGAACGAACCATAGAAGAACGGATCCCCCTCGCACAGCACAACCACGTCACGCCCAGCGTCCAGATGTTCAGCAATATCCGCGGCACCTTGATCATAGGCCGCCTGTGCAGGGCCGCGCTCAACCGTCATCGGGATGTGAATTGTAACCTCGACCGCATCCTCGGGGATAACATCCGCTGCAATCGCGCGTGCAAAACTTTCACCATTTTCCAGCGCCGGATAAGCCACCACTTCAGCCCCCGAAATCAGGCGATAAGCCTTCAGCGTCATCAGCTCCGGATCACCGGGGCCAAGGCCAATACCATACAAAGTTCCGCTCATCTTTTAATCAAACTCCACTGGGTGACGGGACGCAAAGGTTTCCACGACGTTAACGCGCCGAGCGGTTCCACTCGGCTCACCGATATCTGCACCAGATCACCACCAAATTCTTTGTAAAGTTCCACCAACAAGCCCTCGGATTCCAGCGTCACAGCATTCGCCACCAACCGCCCCAAAGGCCGTAGCGCCGCCCAACAGGCGGTAAATGTATCACGTGAAAGGCCACCACCAATAAAAATGGCGTCTGGCGAAGCCAGTCCGTCAAGGGCCGCTGGTACATACCCATCGACCAGTTTCAACGCCGGAACACCCAGCGCCTGCGCGTTGCCAGCCGCCATGGTCCGGCGATCCGCGCGGGGTTCAATGCCAATCGCACTTGCATAACGCGCGGACCGCATCCATTCCACCGCAACGGACCCACACCCCGTGCCAACATCCCACAAAAGCGCGCCGCGCATTGGCATCAACTTCGCCAATGTCGCAGCCCGAACCTCGCGTTTGGTCATGGTGCCGTCGTGGATAAACACCTCGTCCGACATGCCCGGAACACGCGGAAGCAACGCCGCATCGGGGGCCGCAATGCATTCCACGGCCAATGTGTTGAACGCCGGAACTTCATGGTTCCAATCCGCGGCGATTCCGTCAAACCGTTGTTCGGCATCGCCGCCCATCGCCGCCAAAACCGTCATGCGGCTTTGACCAAAACCACGCGCCGTCAAGAACGCAGCAATCTGCGCGGGCGTGTCTTCGCCTGTCGTCAATATCAACAACCGAACGTCCGGCTGAATGAATGCAATCATTTGTTCGACGGGGCGACCATGCACCGTCAAGGTTTCCAAATCCGCCATGCTCCACCCCATKCGGGCCGARGCCAGCTGGAASGCCGASACCTGYGGRTGRTAYGTTATTTCGTYCGCCGGAATGCTMCGCCCGATCNNCGCGCYSMSMSRGNNAACCACAAMGGRTCCCCCGTYGCYAGCACYACAACCCGYTTRCCRCGKCGCGATTCCARCTCRCCAATCAGYGCATCGAARGGYGARGGCCATGCCAGCATTTCAGCCCCCTCGTTCGCCGACAAACCATGGTGSCGCGAACCGCCRACRATAACCTCTGCGGCTTCAACGACCGTGCGAGTGGCGGGCGTCAGGCCGTCCAGYCCGTCCTCGCCAATTCCAACAATGTGTAACCAAGGGGTCATRTGTTTTCCTCCGGCARTCCTGCCGCCATTGCATTCACCGCAGCCGAGGCCATGGCCGACCCGCCGCGCCGCCCTTGCAGCGACAAAAACGGTACGCCGCGCGGGTTGGCGGCCAACTCAGCCTTGCTTTCCGCAGCCCCCACGAACCCGACCGGAAATCCAAGGACCGCCGCCGGTTTTGGCCAACCTTCATCAAGCTTTTCCAGTAGGTGAAAAAGTGTTGTCGGCGCGTTTCCAATGGCCACCACGGCCCCTTCAATGTGATCCCGCCACAATTCCACAGCGGCAGCAGAACGGGTGGTCCCAAGCGATTTAGCCAAGCCCGCCGTGCGAGGATCGTTCAGCGTAACGATAACCTCGTTGCCCGAAAGATACCGCCGGATCACACCCGCTCCGACCATTTCAACGTCACACAATATCGGCGCGCCAGCAGAAATTGCCGCGCTGGTCGCGATATGAACATCCGCYGAAAAYGCCAGATYAYCGACGATATCCACCATCCCGCACGCGTGRAYCAAYCGAATGGCGGCAGGATGTAAATCGTTGGGAAGACTTGAGAAATCCGCCTCTGCGCGCACYGTCGCRAAGGATTGRGCGTAGATCGCCGAGGGSGWYTTCTCGTACTCCATCATCAGTCTTTYAAYCGTTTGCGCACAGATTCCGGCCCGTGCGGATGATCCGCTTGCGGGTAATCGGGGTGCGCATGATCGTGGTCGTGATCATGAYTRTGCGAATGCGTGTGGGTGTGTTCRTGGTGGTGRTCCATATCCAAYCGACACGCGCCGGTGCAGAAATCATCGCACAGATCGCAGGTATCCACGGTGGCCCCCGGGGCGTTAGCGCCTTGGCCCTCAACATGGTGGTGATGGCTTTCTTGGGCCATGCCTTGCTCTGCCTCGAAACCCAAAATTTGTTCGCGGTATTTGCACATGCCGCAGTTCATATTGTTGGAGCCATCGAGGATTTCGCGCACCCGCTCAGCGAAGGTTTCGATCACCTTGGGGTGGTCGTTCAGATAGCCGGCTTTGATGAAATCAATATCGGGATATTTGGCCGCGGCCTCATCCGTAAAACCATAAATACGGTCGATCAAAACGCCTGCGAACAGGAAGTACGGAAAGACGATAACGCGCTTATAGCCAAGGCGCGCAACGTGATCGAGGCAGGGTTCAACCAGCGGGAAAGTCACGCCGGAATAGCCGACCTCGGCCCAACCAAAACCCATGCCTTCTTGCAGCATGCGCGCCACCTTTGAGACGTTACCATTTGCATCCGGATCAGACGCACCGCGACCAATAACAACCAAGCAGGTCTGGTGCAAAGGCAGTTCGCCATGCTCCGCGTTTGCCGCATCAACGGCCTGTTGGATGCGGTCCGAGGCGGCCTCTAGCATCTTGGAATCAACGCCCAGTTCGCGCCCGTATTCCACGGTGATTCCATGTTTAGCGGCGTAGGTGTTCAGCACCGTCGGGATATCGTTCTTGGCGTGCATCGCGGCGAACAACATGCCGGGCACGGCGAGGATGTGATCGCAACCTGCATTGCGCAAATTATCGAGGCCATCGCGCATGACGGGGTTGGCAAATTCGAGGTAGCCATAATCCACATCCCAGTCGGGGAAATGGGGTTTCAGGCCCTCTGCCACCTGCGCGAATTCATCGACAGCAGCTTGACTGCGGGAACCGTGCCCGCAGACCATTACACCATATTTAGTCATAATTTCAGCGCTTTACGGCGTTATAAGTGGCCAACGAAACCACGCCAACCAAAACGGCGATCAGATACGCCACGTGCGGTACGTGAATCGAACCAGCAGCCGAGTGGGCAAAGGCTGGCGTGGCTGTGAGGGTTGCAAGAGCAATAAGAATTCGCATTGTTTTTCCTTCCGGTTTCATCGGTCCACCATGGAAGAAAACGCATAATGTCGCCCTTTCGGGCACCTGACAGTTCCGGCTTTGGCCCCCTATTTGGGTCGACCTACACCAGACGCGCTTTCAGCCCCGAGGGGCACCGTCTATGGGGGTATTTGTAGGGGTCGCAGCCACCGCGCGCAAGCCCGTTTGCGACGGATTTTAGCCCGATTTCGCGGTACACAACCCGTACACAACGCGTACACAACACGTATGCACAATTTTATGCGTGGTTAACAAAAGGTTAATGCCGATTAAGTCGGGCGAAATGTAGGGTGTGCGGTCCCCGCGCACCATTGCGAGGCTCGAGATGTTGAACGGTGCGCGGGGACCGCACACCCTACGGCTACTAGCTATATTCAAAACCTTTTTCGAATCCGCCGTTTAGCACTGCGCAAAAATATCTTTTTTGCTACCCAAGACTGGAGTTTGCGCCAACCCTTAACCCTTTTTCGCGCACGATCTATTCTTGCATGAAACATTACGTCGTCTGCATCCATCACATGAAGGCCCTCAAAGCTGTCGACAAACGCAAAATATCTATATGGATCAAAGTGAGTTTTATCATCCTTCGGGTCCATTGCATTTCGCTTCAATGCAGCAATCGCGATTGGATGAACCTTTAATGAGTCTCCTGGATTCAATATAGAAGGGAAGCATTGATCTTCGATTCCGAATGTCGCCGCCGGTTCATCATTTATGCCCATTGTCATCATGGAGGTCTCACCTAGAGCAACAAACTTGGTCAACACGACAGGTCGGTAACCGACATTGCAAGCCATAACGCGGAGCATTTCCATAGAGTTGCCCTTTGGCAAATTGGTAAAAGTGATAGGCACGACATAAAATATTAATCGTGGGCGATCTCTCCAAATGCGCCAAACAGCTCCGCAAAAAGACAGCACTGCTAATGCTGCTGCAATAACCGATAGTAACGTAGCTATGTCATAACTACTCATAAACTATTTCCAATAATTGAGAGCATATCTTCCCCTAAWACTCCACGCCCCTTTGCGCCTTAACGCCAGACCKGAACGGATGCGCCAGTAGTTCCATCTCGGTTGCCAAATCYGCKATYTCCAGCAGYTCCGGCTTGGCGTTYCGGCCCGTCAGGACCACATGSGTCATCGGGGGTTTTTCGTCTTTCAGGAAGCGCACGACCTCGKYCACGTCCACATAGTCATACCGTATCGCGATGTTGATTTCGTCWAGCAGCACCATGGAATTRCGTTCGTCCCGTATCAGTTCCTTGGCTTTTTCCCATGCGGCTTGGGCCATTTCGATGTCGCGGGATTTGTCTTGGGTTTCCCATGTGAACCCCTCSCCCATCGCRTAAAACGGGCAYTCRTCRGCGAATTTCTCGGTGATSAGTTTCTTCTCGCCGCTGTCCATCCCGCCTTTGATGAATTGCACGACGGCGCAGGGCATGCCCCATGCGATGTGGCGGAAGATCATGCCAAACGCGGCGGAGGATTTGCCTTTGCCCTTGCCGGTGTGGACGATGACCAGACCGCGTTCCTCGGTTTTGGAGGCCATGATTTTATCACGCGCCGCCTTCTTCTTGGCCATCTTCATGTTGTGACGTTCGGTATCTGCGGATTCGGTCATGGTGTTCCCCTTTGGTTGGCGGACAGGATGACGGGTGTGAACGACCGAGGCAATACGAAAAGTACCGCGCACCTCGCTTAACCTTTTGTCGCACTCTTTAATGTGGGAACTGCCAAAACTTCCGTGTAAAATCACCCAAACTTGCAAACCAAAGGGTTAATTATGCTGGCGACCAATGAAATAAAAGCGCTTCTAGCGGAGCATTACGACCTGCCCCCCTCGCTTGAGAAAGCCGAGGCAACGCGGGATATTTATGCGAGAACGGATCGGGTTATTCCACTGGCGGAATGGGCCACCTATGCCCCCTATGTGATCGAGATTAACCGCCTGAAGAAAGAGCGTAACGCCGTCATTCTGGCGCATAACTATATGACGCCGGAAATTTATCACGGGATCGCGGACCATGTCGGTGACAGCCTGCAACTGGCAATCAAGGCCACAGAGGTTGAAGAAGCCGTGATCGTGCAATGCGGCGTGCATTTCATGGCAGAAACCTCGAAAATCCTGAACCCTGCGAAAACCGTGTTGATGCCCGATATGGCGGCGGGGTGTTCGTTGGCAGAATCTATCACGGCCGAAGGGGTTGCAGAAATGCGAGCCAAGTACCCCGGTGCGTCGGTGGTTTCGTATGTGAACACGACGGCGGAAGTCAAAGCGGCCTCGGACATATGTTGCACTTCGGCCAATGCGCTGCAAATCGTGGATGCAATGGAAGGCGACACCGTGATTATGACGCCGGACAAGTTTCTAGCCCAGAATGTCGCCAATGAAAGCAAGAAGAACGTGGTTTGGTGGGACGGAAGCTGCATCGTGCATGAGCTTTACCAAGCCGAAGACCTGCGCGCTTACCGCGAGGCAGAACCGGATATCAAGATCATTGCGCACCCCGAATGCACCCCCGATGTGGTGGCGGAGGCGGATTACACTGGATCGACCCGCGGGATCGTGGATTGGGTGCATGAGCATAAACCGTCAAAGGTGATGTTGGTGACCGAGTGCTCAATGGCGACCAACATTTCGGATGAGCTGCCCGAGGTCGAGTTCGCAAAACCTTGCAACATGTGCCCCTATATGAAGAAGATCACATTGGAGAAAATCCTCTGGTCCTTGCACACAATGGGCACCGAAGTGGTGGTGGAGCCGGAAATTGCGGCGAAGGCACGGTTGGCGGTTGAACGCATGATCGACCTTAGCAAATCGCTGAAGATTTAGGCGCTAAAGGAAATCTCATGAGCATTGTTCATACACCCCTGCCCGACATCATTCTGGAACCCGTGATACGCAACGCAATAACCGAGGATCTGGGCCAATACGGCGACATCACCACCCGCGCGGTTATTTCTGCCGGTACGACCTATAACGCCCGCCTGAACGCCCGTGAAAACGGGGTGGTTTCGGGCATGCAGATTGCCGCGATTACCTTCCGGCTGATCGACCCGACGCTTGTGATCGAGACGCTTATCGCTGACGGACAGCCTTGTAAGGTTGGCGACACGCTGATGACGGTCAAAGGGGATGCTGCCTCGATCCTGATGGGGGAACGAGTGGCGCTTAACTTTGCGGGGCGGCTATCTGGCATCGCGACAATGACGGCTGCATTTGTCGCGCGCACGCACGGCACAACGACGCGCATCACCTGCACGCGCAAAACAACGCCCGGGTTGCGAACGCTTGAAAAGCAGGCCGTTTTGCATGGCGGGGGTTTCAACCATCGCTTTGGTCTAAGCGATGCAATCCTGATTAAGGACAATCATATCGCAGCAGCGGGCGGGATATCAGCAGTTCTATCGCGGGCCAAAGCCGTTGCCTCGCATATGGTCCGCATTGAAATCGAGGTGGATAATCTGGAACAGTTGGCGCAGGTTTTGGCCGAAGATATCGCCGATGCCGTCTTGCTAGACAACATGGACACCGCGACCCTGATACGCGCGGTGAATATGGTGAACGGAGCGGTGATAACCGAGGCTTCGGGCAACATGCGCCTTGACCGCATCAAGGAGGTGGCTATTTCTGGGGTTGATTTCATCTCTTCCGGAGCGCTGACGCACTCAGCCCCGACACTTGATTTGGGTCTGGATTTTTAGCGCCGCTTAGACAGCCCCGCACCAGACTACATTCAAATCTGTCCTAGGCATTAACCACTTGTGCTAACAGGCGTGCTTCTGTTGGCTCGGCGATCACCAATTTGTCATTTTTCAAATGGCGAAGAACGAGTTTCTTGGTTTCYTTGCCGCGCAACAGCTTTCGTGCAGCCGCCATATCCAACACAGCATTAGGCGGCAGGTTTGACAAAATTTCGGCTATTTCAGTGCGCGAAAATTCTTCGTGCGCCAGCGCCCCCAAATACAAGGTTTCGGTTGGCGTATCATGCGCGAAAATGATTGCATGGTGGTCAACAAGGACGTGAATATATGTGGCCTCCGTTGCATCTTCGAGGCGATAAACCCCTGGCAATTCTTGTAGGTGTACGGCATGCACGAGGACTTCGGTAACGCCAAACATCCGCAATGCAATTTTGGAGCGCAGCATGATGCGATGCTGGGGCGAAACCGTTAGATCTTGCGAGGGAACACCATCGCCGAGCGCGCCTTTTTCAATACGAATCGGGCGATGCTTCGGGTTTTTCGACAAGTGCGCCGAAGATAACTGGCGTTTATTGCAAAAGAGAACCGGAACCAAACCTTTATCGGCGGTCAAAATCAGATCACCTACTTCCAGTGCCTCAACTGCCTTGATGCCGTTGGCAGTTTCTAACATTGTGCCGGGCGTAAAGCAGGGCGGGCCCAAATTGCCCACTGGGAAATCATCCTGAATAACAACAAAAGTGGAGCTGACAAATACGCCCGTTTCAAGAACGCCACCATCAGTGGGCGTAAATACTGCTGTGCCATTTGCGAGGTAAAAAGTGGTGCCGACAAACGTAACGTCCACCCCGCCGATAGTAACTGTGATTGTGTCGTCAGGCCAAATCGCGGTCACATCAATACCATTAATAGTGCTGCCATCACCGGTTTCTATCAAGAGGTTATCGTCCTGATCTACAATGTCGAATAGATTTACAGTCAGTACGGTTCCAACCGGCGGTGGATTGGCTGGATCCATTATATAAAACTGGTCTGTATACGTTGTTGGCATTACTAACTCCAAAAAGCTAAGGGATATGTATTTTTGCCTGCCTGTAAATATAGAAGCCGTATTAAAATACACCACTTCCCCGTAATTACAACGCATTTTCGATAGGCAGAGTTCTCGTGAGCTATCTGTGCTCTAACTAAAACGATACACGCTTCAGTCCTAGCGCCTTATCCAAGCAACTTCGCCAGCAGTGATTTGGCTGAATTACTGCGTGGCTGCCACAACCCGCGATCTATCGCTTCTTGAAACTTCGCCGCCATTTCACGAAGCGCAGCGGGGTTGGCATCTTCGATAAACTCGCGGGTGGCATCGTCTTCGATGAACGCGGCGTGGACGAGATCGAAGTGGTGGTTTTTAACGGCCTTGGTGGTGGCGGCGAAGGCGAACATGTAGTCGACCGTGGCGCCCATCTCGAACGCACCTTTATAGCCGTGACGTTTGACCCCTTCGATCCATTTAGGATTTACGACGCGGGCGCGGATAACGCGGGACATTTCCTCGTCCAGCGTGCGGATAATCGGGCGTTCGGGTCTGGAATGGTCGTTGTGATAGATCTTCGGCGCATCGCCTTGCAGATGTTGGATGGCTGCTGAAACGCCACCCTCGAACTGGTAATAATCGTCACTGTCCAGAATATCATGCTCGCGGTTGTCCTGATTTTGCACGACGGCCTCGACGGTGCTTAGGCGGGTTTCAAGCTGTGCGCGTGCGCCCTGCCCCTCGGCCCCGCTACCGTAGGCGTAACCGCCCCATGTAAGGTATGCGTCTGCCAGATCGGCAGTATCATTCCAGATACGTTCATCGATCAATGCCTGAAGCCCCGCACCATATGCACCGGGTTTGGAGCCGAATATTCGATAGCCTGCGGCTTCGCCCAGATCACCCACTTCGGCATTATATCGCGCCGCAAGCGGGTTCATATCTTCGGGTTCATCCAGCGCCATAACCGCACGCACAGCACTGTCCAGCAGGTCGATTTGCGCGGGGAATGCATCGCGAAAGAAGCCGGAAATTCGCAAGGTTACATCGACGCGCGGGCGGTCCAGCACGCTGAGCGGGATGATCTCGAATCCGGTCACGCGGCGGCTGGCGTTATCCCATTGCGGCTTGACGCCCATCAACGCCAGCATTTGCGCGATGTCATCACCACCGGTGCGCATATTTGATGTACCCCACGCGGTTAAAACCATGCTGCGCGGCCAGTCGCCTTCGTCCTGTAAGTGCCGTTCAATCAAGGCATAGGCCGATTTCCAGCCCAGTTGCCATGCCGCAGGGGTTGGCAAGGTGCGGCTGTCGATGGAATAGAAATTTCGCCCTGTTGGTAGCGTATCCAACCTTCCGCGCGTTGGGGCGCCGGATGGGCCGGGTGGAACAAAGCGGCCTGAAAGACCGGAAAGGAGGGCATCCATTTCGGCCCCTCCGCAAGCTCTGACAATTGGTAAAACACGGGCGTGGATTTCTTCAACAACGGCACAGGTGCGTTTCCACATCGGGTCCGGCTCTAGCCCCTCAACAAGGCGGCCTACCATCCATTCAAGGCGTTCAACACTATCGCCAAGGCTGCGCCAAGTGTCACCTGATGCGGCCTGTAACGCTTTGTGCCGTGGCCCCTCGTAAGCGTCCGCCATTGCACAATCGAGAGGATCAAACCCCATCGCCATATCCTCTGCCAAGGCGCGGATGATCGAGGCATCGCCCCCCTTGCCCTGCCCGCGCGGAACCCTCACCAACGCGGCCACGAGGTCACGCTCCAAACGGCCCGTTGGCGAGGTGCCAAAGATATGCAGCCCATCCCTGATCTGGCTTTCTTTCAAATCGCACAGGTAATTATCAAGACTGTTAAGCTGACTTTGTTCATCCGCTTGCCAATCCACGCCAGCATCCTCGTCAATGCGGGTGGCTTGGCTTAAAGATAATATCTCTCTTTTCAAATACTCAAGACGGCGCGGGTCCACCCCTGCGGCCTCGTAGTACTCGTCAACCAATGCCTCCAAGTCCTTCAACGGACCGTAGGTTTCCGCCCGTGTTAAGGGCGGTGTCAGGTGGTCGATAATTACGGCCTGCGCGCGGCGCTTGGCCTGTGTGCCTTCGCCCGGATCATTGACGATGAAGGGGTAAAAATGCGGGGTTGGGCCGAAGGCGACCTCAGGAAAGCATTCATCCGACAGGGCCAGYGCCTTGCCCGGYARCCAYTCCATATTGCCRTGYTTRCCCATGTGRACRATGGCATTGGCACGGAATTGGTGCCGCATCCAGAAGTAAAACGCGAGGTARTTRTGCGGCGGCACGAGGTCCGGCGAATGGTAGGTTTCCTTGGGGTCKATRTTATARCCCCGYGCGGGTTGCACRCCGACRACGACATTGCCRAAAGACAGGATRGAGAGGGTGAAATACCCGCAATCCACCGCRCCYGCCGTGWAAAACGGATCGGTYTCCGGCTTRCCCCARCGTTCTTCGATSCGGCGGCGGGTRTCGGTTGGCAGYTGRCCRTAATCRATCTGGTAATCGGCCATTGAAAGSCGCTCGCCACCCTGYTTTAKCGCGCGRKCMGTYARCCAGTTYGTYGGCCCYGCCATGATTTTMGCCATCAGATCGGCGCTGTCTTTGGGCAGRTCTCGYGTRRTGTATCCAGCGCTGTTGAGYGCGYGCAACACATCCATCGTCGCCGCTGGCGTATCCAGYCCAACGCCGTTCGCCAGYCGCCCGTCTTTGTTGGGATAGTTCGCCAACACCAACGCCACTTTGCGGTCTGCATCGGGAGTGGAAGACAGCTTTGCCCAATTCGCCGCCAGTTCCGCCACAAACGAAATCCGCCCACCGTGGGCGCGATAGCTGGAGATCAGACACTCGGTCGTCTCGTCGAAATACGCCTCGCCTTTGAAGCTAACGGCGCGGGTCAGGATGCGACCGTCGATTTCCGGCAGGCTGACGTTCATTGCGATATCACGGGAGGAAAATCCGCTTAGGCTTTCTTCCCACGCCGCCTCGGTTCCGCCTGCGAACACGATTTGGAACACCGGCGCACCGGTTGAATCGAGCGGGGTGGGTTGATGCCCTTCGGCCCCTGATTGCGGCGAAGACACTGCGAAACTTGTACCGTTCAATACCACCGCGGGGGCGGCTTGTGCGAACAACTGCCCGACCGTCGCGGCAGAAACTGCATCTTTGAGGGAGGCCACAAATATCGGCAACGGGTTCAGCCCTTGGCGCAATAATTGGCGCACCAAACGGTTAATGGGGTGCAATCCGGCACCCTGAACCAAGGCCCGATAGAAAACCAAAGCCGCGACGGGTTGCCCGTCTATCCAGTGATTTTCGCGCAAATCCTCGATGGAGGTATCCGCCTCCCCCGGCCAATATATGCCTGCGCGAAGCAGCAATTTGGCTGCTGTTGGCTTTTCGCTATCCTCCAGCATCGCCCGTGTATAGCGCAGGAAATTCGCCGAATTTTCTGGCCCGCCTTCGATCAGGTAGGACCAAAGAGCGTCGTAATCCTCGTCCGCGATGGTTGAAAGCCGCCGCAAGCCTTCTTCGGGTTTATCATCACCGGGAAGGGCCACAAATGGCACGCCAGCAGCGCCCAGACGAATGGCAAATTGTTCCAGCCCATAGGGCCAGTACGCTTGCCCGCCCAGAATGCGCACGATCACAAGGCGCGATTTGGTGGCTGTGTCGTCAAGGTATTTATCAACGGTAAACGGATGGCCTAGGTTGCCAATATTCGCCAAACGCAGGCTTTTCGGCCCGTCGGACATTTCACTAAAAGCCGCAGACAGCCCCGCGATTTCCGTATCCGCCGCCGTGATTACCAACACATCGGCAGGGGTTTGGCCCAGATCAACGGGTTCGGATCCATCCGAAATCTCGCCGGGCTGAACCTGAAGCAGATGCATCAGCCCGCCAGTGCCACGAGGATACGTTCGCGATCAAGACCTGCTTGACCGATCACCACAAGGTTGGTTTTTCCCTTTTCGTCTGCCGTTAACGAACGGTCAAAATAGGTATCAATGCGCGGGCCAACAGCCTGAATAACCAAGCGCATAGGTTTATCGCCAACTTGCGCGAAACCTTTGAGCCGCAAGATATTATGATCGCGAATTGTCTGAACAACGGTTTGGGTAAACGCCTCAACATCCGAAATTTCGGGTAGTGTCACCTGAAAAGTCTCGAACTCGTCATGGCCGTGTTCGTGGTGATGGTGGTCGTGATCATCATCGTCGTGATCGTGGTGGTGGTGATGCACTTCGTGGCGCGCTGACAGGTCATCTTCTGCGCCAATCCCCATGCCCAACAATGTTTGCGGGCTTACTGCCCCCATTTCGGCACGGACAAACTGAACGCCATCGCGCACGCCTGCCCGCAGGTTGGCTTCCAGATCGCCTAATTGATCTGCACTTAGAAGGTCCGCTTTGTTAAGGATAATCATATCCGCACAGGCGAGCTGGTCTTCGAATAATTCCGACAGTGGCGTTTCGTGATCCAGCATGTCATCCGCACTGCGCTGCGCATCAATCGCGGCCTCGTTCTGGGCGAAACGGCCTGCATGCAACGCCTCGCTGTCAACCACGGTTACCACGCCATCCACGGTCACACGACTGCGGATTTCGGGCCAGTTGAAGGCGCGCACTAAGGGTTGTGGCAGTGCCAAACCAGAGGTTTCAATTACGATATGATCGGGTGGATTTTCGCGGCCCAGCAGCTTTTCAATAGCTGGAATGAAATCTTCGGCCACAGTGCAGCAGATACAGCCGTTCGACAGCTCGACGACATCGTCGTCGCTACATCCCTCGATTCCGCAACCTTTCAGCAAGTCACCGTCAATGCCAAGATCACCAAACTCGTTGATAATCAACGCGATGCGCTTGCCGTTGGCGTTCTTCAACATATGCTGCACCAAGGTGGTTTTCCCCGCGCCGAGGAACCCAGTAATGACCGTTGCCGGAATCTTGCCTGCCATGTTTATCCCCTAACCTAACGATGGAATGCGGGCCACGAAATGCCCTTTTACGCCTTGCGGCCATTGCTTGAACGGCACTTGGCCGGTTTCGCTTTCGGCGTGGCGCTGTGCGTATTCCACCACGGCCTCGGCGGAATGAGTATTGGGCTCGAACTTGCCCAGAACATATGTCAGCTTGCCCGCACCCTGAATGGCGACGTTGCAATGCCGCTCGCAGCCCATCAGGCAGGACTGGCGTTTTACCGTCAGGTCCGTGTCAGCGGCCAAGCGTTCCACATGTTCGGCCAGAATTTCACCGCCGGTTTTGCCATCGTGCAGTTTTTCCAGCATGGAATAGTCGCAGGTATCGCACACAATAATTGTCGTCATACTTTTCCCCTTGGGCATACTTATATCGCCGCGGCCCATCGTAAAATGTCCGAAACCGTCGAGGCGCTATCTACCACCGGCAAAACGGGCCGTTCAACCATAATCACAGATACCCCCAATTGTGTCGCAGCGTCGAGCTTGGCACGAGTCTGCCCGCCGCCTGAATTCTTGGTGACCAGATGCGTGATCCGGTGCGCTTTCAACAACGCAACCTCGGCTTCCAACGTGAATGGCGGGCGTTGAATCAGGCTCTGACCTCGCTGAAACGGATTTTCCATCGGATCGACCCCGCGAAACAAAAACCACACATCGGCGCGCTGGATGAACGGTTGAAGGCTTTTGCCGCCAACGGTCAAGAAAGCCCGCGCGCCAGCAGGCAGCGCGTGGGCAGCAGCGTTCAGATCACCAACACTGTGAAAACCGCTAACATCCCACGCAGGGCGGACGTATCGCACCAGCGGCACACCTAAAATGCTGGCAGCTTCAGCCGCCGATCCGCTGATATTTGCCGCGAACGGATGCGTTGCATCAATTAACCCCGTGATTTCTCTTTTTCCTAAATACTCGGCTAATCCATCAGCCCCACCGAACCCACCTGTGCGCGTTGCGTACGACCGTTCCACCGGATTGCGCGTGGCACCCGCCAGTGAAACTATGAATTCAGCTCCCGCATTTTCCAAACCTAACGCAATTTTATGTGCGTCGCGGGTTCCGCCCAAAATCAGGATCATTCGAAATCTGCCCGTGCGATAATATTGCCGGAGCGGTCAATCACAATCGTTTCAACGGCAACTGGCGCGCCTTTTAGAACGCCCAACGCCGTTTCCCGCGCGTGTTTCGCGACCTGTGCCGCCAGCGGTTCGCCGCAAATGTTATAAGCATCCAATGCCGTAGTCGCGTTCAAAACCTCCGCGCAACCGGACATTTCTGCCAGCGCCTCAAAGTCGACCTGACTACGCCCCGAATGCAAATCAATTGCCCCTTGCGCCAGTTTGGTCATCTTTCCGATACCGCCAGCGATCGTCAACTTGGCGATCGGGTGTTTGCGTAGATACTTCAACACGCCCCCCGCAAAATCGCCCATATCGAGGCAATCTTCCTCGCTCATGCCATAAATCTGCCGCGCCACATGTTCCGATGTTGACCCTGTCGCGGCAATCACATGTTCGCGCCCTGTCGCAACAGCCACATCAATCCCGCGATGAATTGAGGCAATCCACGATGAACAACTGAAGGGGCGCACGATGCCCGTCGTTCCCAGAACAGACAAGCCACCGACAATTCCCAACCGACCGTTCCATGTTTTTAGCGCCAATGCCTCGCCGTTGCGAATGGAAATGGTGACATCGAAATCCGGTTCCGCCCCGTCCAAAACATCCGTGATAGCCTGATCTATCATCAAACGCGGCACTGGATTGATCGCCGGTTCACCAACTGGCAACGGCAACCCCGGTTTGGTGATCGTCCCGACACCCTCGCCTGCATAAAACCGCAAGCCTTGGCCTGCTTCCCCCTTCGATATCTTCGCCTTGATCAACGCGCCGTGGGTTACGTCGGGGTCATCGCCCGCATCTTTGATAATCCCGACCTCGGCCCAACCCTCGCCTTGTGCGGTGACTTCAAGCGCGAACGACGGTTCTTCGCCTTTAGGCAGGATGATCGACACAGGGTCACGAAACCCGCGCCCCAACAACGCCGCGCACGCGGACTTGGCCGCCGCCGCCGCGCAAGCGCCCGTGGTCCAACCGCGTCTTAATACTTTGTCAGGTTCGTGTGTCATCCAGCCCTTATAGCCCGTTAATCCAACCCAAGCCATTCCGGTATTTCACCGATATCGCGCAGCACCACATCAGCGAAGGGGGCGAGGTCACTAGCCACGGCTGGCCCCGTCAAAACGCCGATGTTAACCATCCCTGCGGCGCGCCCCGCCTTCAAGTCATGCGTACTGTCACCGATCATTGCCACCTTTGAGGGGTGCAATCCCATCGCATCTGTGAACCCCAACAGCATCCCCGGTTCAGGTTTCGCACCAAACCCAGTGTCACAGCCACTGATGAAATCAAAATGCTCCAGCACGCTTACGCTGGCTAGGTGCGCGCGCGCCGGGGCCTCGTTATCGTTCGTGGCCAAACCGATTTTCAAACCATTGCTGCGAAACCGCGCCAAAAGCGGACCCAAATCCGTAACCGGTGCTTGCGGGGCGTTGGAGGCGGTCTCCTCCACATATTCCATCAACGCGTCACGTTCCCAATGAGGCAACGCAGAATGCACCGCATCCATAATCCCATCCATAGAATCTGCAATCATCACGCTTGAGGGCAGAAACACACTGTTTTCAAGATCGTAATCCATTGCCTTGGCCAAAGCCGAGGCCACCGCACCGTCGCCCTTTGACACATCGGCAATAAATCCGGCGCACCACACGCCCCACGTTGCGTGAAAATCGAATAATGTTCCGTCCTTGTCAAACAACAAGCCTTTGATTTTTGCCACTTGCTCACCCCTTTAATGTTGCTAGCCTACCCCCGACAATAAAGGGGGCCAGATGGCACGCGAAATATCCAGTCGTGCAGACTATGCACAGTTCAAACAAATGACCACCCGTTGGCGTGACAATGACATGTACGGCCATATGAACAACGTGGTTTTTTACGAATATGTAGACACAGCCGTGAACATGTGGCTGATCGAAAACGCCGGTTTGGATATTCCGGGCGGCGAGATTGTCGGACTGGTCGTGGACACCGCCTGCACGTTTCACGGCCCGCTGGGGTTTCCAGAACCGCTTGATGTCGGGCTGAAGGTTTCGCGCATCGGTACTACCTCGGTCACGTTCGAAATCGGGCTGTTTAATCTGAAAGACCAGCGCGCCGCCGCCGAGGCCCGCTTCACCCACGTCTATGTAAACGCAAAAACCCGCCGCCCCGTTCCGTTACCGGAGGGGCTGCGGGTTTCCCTGCAACAACTGGTTGTCAGTTAAACGGATAAAGCCGTTACTACATTGTATCGCCACTATCCATCATCGTGTCGCCATCCATCGCCGCATCAGCGTGCATTGCGGCACCGTCGTCCATCATCGCTTCTGTGGTCATGTTATCTTCCATTGGCACACAGGCCAGCAGCGGGCTAAGCCCAAGTACTACAACTATTGTTTTGATCATTTTAACACCTTCATGTTGTGAAATTGGGTAAGTGTCTGAACTGTTAGCACAAGTTGTGCGGGAAACACGTAGTTTAGCGCTCACACCCGGTCACTTCTGGGTGACGCGCCGTGAGCGCCGCCGCCAAGCGGCTTTCTGCCGAGATGGGGTCACGATCATATAATCATGGCCAAACGGCAATTTTGCGGGTAATGGGCAGTTATTGCGAGAATTGGTTAACGTGATGCTCGCACACGGTTATATTTTATTACGGAGGCCACGCGCCATGAAAAAGATTATTGCCATTATCGTTATCCTCGCCGCCGCCGGTACTGGATACTATATGTATTCCCAAAACAAAGCCGCCGAAGCCGTAGCCATGGCTACCGCACAAGCTGAAGCCGAAGCTGCTGCGCAAGCCGCCGCAGAGGCCGCTGCCGCTGAAGCCGCCGCAACAGAGGCTGCCGAAACCGCCGCCGCAGAAGCTGCCGCCAAAGCGGTTGCCGAAGCCGAAGCTGCTGCAAAAGCCGCCGCCGAGGCCGCCGAAGAAGCTGCCGCTGCCGCCCTTAAAGCCGCACAGGAAGCCGCCGAGAAAGCTGCTGCCGACTTGGCCGCCGAAGCCGAGGCTGCGGCACAGGCCGCCGCAGAAGCCGCCGCAAACGCTGTTTCCGATGCAATCAACAGCGTTGTTGAGGGTGCTACAGAAACGGATTCGTCCTACTAAACTATCGACCTTGGGTCAAACTTGCGATGCCACGCCGAACAACCTTCAGCGTGGCATTTTTATGTCCAGTTAGGCACATCACCGCCGGGCAAAGCGGCCCGCGCGAACATCGGGGTTTCACTCGCTAGACCAGCCTCTTCGCAAAATGCCAGAACCATCGCGTCATCACTTAGCAAAAAGTCCAGCACGAAGCCCAGAAACTCCGGCTCCTGCGCCCGAACGCGCAAATCATCCGCCGCGATCCCGGTCATGCCTAAAAACTGCGTCAGCATATCGTCATGCCCCGCCAACCAGCCCAACACCTGAATGCCGACATGCTCCGCCTGCGCGCGATTTAATATACTATCCTTCATGGGTAAGACAACGCAGACGCCGCGCCTGCCGCCCAAAATGACAGTGCTATAGTTGCAAATATATGTTTCATCACCGGTCTCCATTCCAGAACAATCTTATACATCGCCGAATTCTGCGCCACAGGCAATCACAGTAAATTGTTAGTTAATTCTTAAAATTTGGGGTAGTTTAATCGTTGAGTCAGGAAGCAATTCACCTGCGCTCCAATAATTATCATCGACGGGAGACACATTATGAAATATTCCATGCGTATACTGGCAGTCGCCACCGCAGCGACCCTCGCCGTTTCGGCCAACGCCGGAAGCCATAATCTGGTGACGGCAGATGTTAACGATCCGGTAACGCTTCGCATCAATATCATGCAAAACATCGGTGCTGCCACAGGTTTGTCCGCCGGCATGTTGAAATGGGAAGTCCCGTTTGACCCCATAACCGCACAAACCGCCTTGGCGACAATCAACACCGGTGCCCTTGCATTGGCCGGGTTATTCCCTGCCGGTGCCGCCGAAAACATGCGCAGTACCGCTGGCCCCGCAATCTGGTCTGATACAGCAGGGTTTAACACAGCGATGGCAAAGTTCATCGCAGATTCCAGCGCTGCCAAGGCCGCCGCACCCGGCACAATAGATGAGTTCGAAGCCGTTTTCACCGAGCTTGCCGGCAATTGTAAAGCTTGCCACAAAAGCTATCGGATTAAACGCTGAAGGCATAAATGCATAGATTACTGAAATTAACTCTCGCATTCGCGGCACTTGTCGCGGGTGCTTTGTGGATATTCTCCGCCCCTGCAACCCTGCCTGACAACGCGGTGTTTACACAAACCGGCGATGTTCAAAAGGGTCGCGACGTTTTCTATGCCGGCGGTTGCGCCTCTTGCCATGCCGCGCCCAAAGCGCAGGGCACCGACAAATTGGTGCTAACGGGTGGCCGCGAATTCCCTTCCGGCTTTGGCACATTCTATGCGCCAAACATATCGTCTGACGTTGATTTCGGCATCGGTGATTGGTCCGCACGTGATTTGGCCAATGCGATGTTGAAAGGCGTTTCACCTGACAGGCAGCACTATTATCCGGCGTTCCCCTACACGTCTTATTCGCGCGTGAAACTGGAAGATATCGTCGATCTACGCGCCTTCCTTGCTACGCTGCCAGCCTCAAGCCAAGCCAATCAGGCGCACGACCTGCCGTTACCCTTCCGCTTTCGCCGCGCACTTGGTTTATGGAAGCTTTTATACCTTAACGACGACCCAATTTCGGGCGAGCCTTCACGCGGCCAATATCTGGTCGAAGGGCTGGCCCACTGCGCGCAATGCCATACCTCGCGGACCGTTTTAGGGGGCTTAAAACCCACACAATGGATGTCCGGCGCGCCCCTTCCTGAAGGCAAAGGYCGCGTTCCCAACATCACCCCTCAYGCAGACGGCCTTGCACAGTGGAGCATCGGCGACATTACCGAATATCTTGAAAGTGGCTTCACCCCTGACTATGATTCCGCCAGTGGCGTGATGGTCGRTRTTGTTGAAAATACGGCACAATTAAGTGACGAAGACCGCCTCGCCATCGCGACATACCTGAAATCKCTCGCACCRMTTCCCAARCCCTGACACAGCTTCAGGTATTTACAATTGTTTRCACWTTTATGSSSRCGTTAACTTTYGGTTAACGGYTTTGGTGTTCTCTGCGATTTATATAAATAGTAAATTTGTTGGAGGATGAATGTCAGGGAGAATTCTGGTTGTAGACGACRTAGCAACCAACAGGTTGATTTTGCAGGCAAAGTTATCATCAGCGTATTTCGACGTACTGCTGGCCGAAAGTGGTGATCAAGCATTGGCAATCACTATGGCCGAGCTACCAGACATGATCTTATTGGACGTAATGATGCCCGACATGGACGGGTACGAGGTGTGCCGGATCCTGAAATCCCGCCCAGAAACCGCCCATATTCCCGTCATTATGGTCACCGCCCACAACAGCACAGAAGAAAAAATTCGTGGGCTGGATGCTGGCGCTGACGATTTTCTTAGTAAGCCCATTAACGACGTTACCCTGTTCGCCCGTGTGCGAAACCTGATGCGCGTAAAAATGATGTTCGACGAACTGAAACTGCGGGAAACCACCTCGCAAGAACTGGGGTTAAGCGATTTTCTGGAAGGTCACAGTTTTGACAAAGATGAACAAGGCAGCGTTCTGGTCGCCGCCAATACCCCTATCCAAGCAAATGCTTGGGCAAACTGCATCCAATCGCGCCTGCCCGTCAGCACCATCGCGGCCAACAGCGAAGAAGAAGCCACACGCATCGCACAACACGACACACCCGATGTGTTTATCGTTTGCCAAAACCTTGCAGATGGCGGCGACGGCTTGCGCCTYGTCTCYAATTTACGGGCCAATCTGGACACCCGGCAATCGGCGATAATTCTGGYTGTCGAGGATGGAAAAATGGAAACCGCCACCAAAGGCCTCGAACTCGGCGCAAGCGACTATATCCACGCGCCGTTCGACCCAAATGAAATGGTSGCGCGRTTGCGRTCMCAAATGCGGCGGAAAAAGTATTCCGACAGGCTGCGTTCAAACGTGCGCGACGGSYTRAAAATGGCCGTGATTGACCCGCTGACAGGGYTATATAACCGCCGYTACGCSACRCARCAYATGCAACGMATTATTGARCRMTCCGGCGAATCCGGCTTGCCATACGCCGTGATYATGATGGATTTRGACCGCTTCAAATCCGTCAACGACACCCACGGCCATGACGCAGGCGACTGTGTCTTGAAAGAATTCGCCCGCCGCCTGCAAGAAAACCTGCGCGGCATTGACTTGGTTGCCCGCCTCGGCGGCGAGGAATTTCTCGTCGTTCTACCAGACACCGGCCCAACGGAAGTTGAATTCGCCGCTGAACGCCTAAGGAACGCCGTCGACCGAATGGATTTCGAAATTGGCGACGACCAAAGCATCCCCATCACCGTCAGCATCGGCGTCGCCTTTGGCGGCCCCGACGACAAAACCCCCAGCATCTTAATCCAGCAAGCAGACACCGCGCTATACGAATCCAAAGCCACAGGCCGAAACCGCGTCAGCTACTTCGCCAAAGCCGCCTGAAAGCCTCTGTAACATTCTCTGTTTCCCTTAACCGCCCGTATATCCTATACGGCCCACATGACCCAAAACCCGCCAAACCTCCGCCCCGACCTCGCGCCTAAAGCGCGGATTGACGCAACCGCCCGTGAAGGCCAGCCGAAAATCGGCATGGTCAGCCTCGGCTGCCCCAAAGCACTGGTTGACAGCGAACGCATCCTCACGCGCCTGCGCGCCGAAGGCTATGCGATTTCGCCCGACTACAAAGACGCCAGCGCCGTGATCGTCAACACCTGCGGGTTCCTCGATAGCGCCAAAGCCGAAAGCCTTGAGGCCATCGGCGAAGCCTTGCGCGAAAACGGCAAAGTCATCGTAACCGGCTGCCTTGGCGCCGAAGAAGAATACATCCGTGGCACACACCCATCGGTCATGGCCGTCACCGGCCCGCACCAATACGAACAGGTGCTTGACGCCGTCCACGCCGCTGTCCCACCAGACCCCGACCCGTTCATCGACCTACTACCGGCAACCGGCGTTTCCCTGACACCGCGCCACTACAGCTATCTAAAGATATCCGAGGGTTGCAACCACAAGTGCAAATTCTGCATCATTCCTGACATGCGCGGCCGCCTCGCCTCCCGCCCTGCCCACGCCATCCTGCGCGAAGCTGGCAAACTGGTCGACGCAGGCGTCAAAGAACTGCTGGTCATCTCCCAAGACACCTCCGCCTACGGACTGGACCGCAAACACGCGACCGAAAAAGGCCACCGCAGCCACATCATCGACCTCGCGCGTGATCTCGGCCAACTCGGCGCATGGGTCCGCCTCCACTACGTTTACCCCTACCCGTTCGTGCGCGACCTGATCCCGCTAATGGCCGACGGCCTGATCCTGCCCTACCTCGACATTCCGTTCCAACACTCGCACCCCGATGTCCTCAAACGCATGGCCCGCCCCGCCGCCAGCGCCAAAACGCTGGACGAGATCGCACGCTGGCGCGACATCTGCCCCGACATCACGCTACGATCCACCTTCATCGTCGGCTACCCCGGCGAGACCGAAGCCGAATTCCAACACCTGCTAGATTGGCTGGACGAGGCGCAACTGGACCGCGTCGGTTGCTTCCAATACGAAAACGTCGCGGGCGCGCGCTCAAACGATGCACCAGACCACGTTCCGGACGAGGTGAAACAAGACCGCTGGAACCGCTTCATGGAAAAATCGCAAACGATATCCGAGGGCAAACTCGCCGCCAAAGTCGGCCAAACCCTAGACGTAATAATCGACGAAATAGACGCCGAGGGCGCCACCTGCCGCACCAAATCCGACGCCCCCGAAATCGACGGCAACCTGTTTATAGACGAGGGTTTCGAGGGGCTGTCTGTAGGGGAGATCGTGACAGTTGAGGTAGACGAGGCTAGTGAGTATGATTTGTGGGGGCGGGTTATTTAGGAATATATTTTGAACACCAATAATGAAACATTTTATTTAATAGAGCCATTCTTAAATGGATTCAGTGTGGAAATTTCAAGTACGGATTATTCAACCTGGAAAAACGCAGTTAAGTCGATCAACGCGTTGAGAAGCGTAGAAACATTATTTAGTTTGATAGAGGTGGTCCTACATTTTCGACCAGTCAGTAGCCAATTTAAGATGGATCATGGTTTCATTCAGGCTGCCAATCTCACTGGTTCCACTTTTCTTTCAT
>NVXA01000023.1 GCA_002746395.1 Paracoccaceae bacterium | reverse complement strand
CTCTTGTCGAAATTCTGCTGTTTGTTTCGTTCCCATAGTCATTCTCCTTTTGCGTATAATACGCGGTTAAAGGAGCGGCACAATTCCGTGACAGGTCCAATATTCCCGAACGGCACGTGGTGCATCGCCGGGGTCAATTGCCTCGGGGTTCCAATCAGCCTTCGGTGTGGAGTTCTGGCGATTGGCGTCAGCGGCGATGATGCTTGCATCAGCAGCATAACGCTGGCCGCTCGCCAACCCTGCCTCGATGCATTGTGCGACCACTGTTTCAAATACATACCGCAACATATCACTGTCACGAAAACGACCATGACGGTTCTTTGAAAAGGTTGAATGATCGGGGATAGGGTCCGTCAGGTCCAGCTTGCAAAACCAGCGATATGCAAGATTGAGATGAACCTCATCACACAGCCGCCGTTCGGACCGGATGCCCATGATATATCCGACCAACAACATGCGCATCATTAGTTCCGGATCAACCGAAGGGCGGCCAGTCGTGCTATAAAACTCAGACAGATGTTGGCGAACACCAGATAAGTCGATTACGCCATCAATTGCTCGCAAGACGTGATCGAGAGGGACATGATCCTCTATCGAAAATTCATAAAACAATGCGCCTTGCGCTTCCTGCTTCGGTCCCAACATCGTTAGCAATCTCCTATATCAATAAGGAGATTGAATCAGCCAAACGCACCCAAATCAAGTGGAGTTTTTCAACAGAATAGGCCGGAAGCGGGCATGTGCTTACACTTCATACCAGATGATTGATAACCTGAGCACCGATTTTCGACCTCAGATCAAAATCCTACGTCGTTGATTTCGCGCGGTTTTTCCAGTCGACTCGTCAAACGTTGAGGTGGCGTTGATGTGGATGGGCGCTTACAATACACGAGTGTTTAAGTCGGAATGTAAGTATTTGAATTATTTAGGTAATTTGGTTGCGGGGGTAGGATTTGAACCTACGACCTTCAGGTTATGAGCCGAAATAGCAATGATTCCAATAAGTTAAAGAAATCAATCGCTTACAGCATAAGCGTTTGATATTGCAAGATTTCCATTCTTACACTGACCGACATTCACCGGATTTAACCGACGCAGACTGCACGAATACGACGTATGTGGGTTGAGGTGGCGTTGAGGTAACGCGATTAATAGTGATCATACGATCTTAAGCTGCAGGTTGTTAACAAGGGCTTATCCGGCAGCCAAAAACCTACAATTCAACTTTATCGTCCCAACGCCTGCACCGCCCAGACCAGCCATTTCTCGATCAGAATAAACTGGTGCTGTCGGCCCGAACCCGACCTTCGTGGGTGGAGCCGACCTTACAATGTGGCACCTCAAAGCGGTCGTTTACTCTTATGAGCTCAATTATCATATTGGCCAAACTTCTGCTCCATGAACTCGGTAAATGCGCTGACCCGCGCGGGGGTCAGTCGCCCCGGTGGTCTTACCGCCCAGATGTTCCAGGCGGGATCAATTCGATAATCAGACAGAACCGTAACCAGACGGCCGGATCGAAGGTGATCCTGCACATCCCATTCAGATTTAAGACCGATGCCCAGTCCGCCAAGAACCGCTTCGGTAATCGCCTCCCCGAAGTTGGTCGAAAAACTGCCTGAAACCCGAACCTCCCGCACCTGAGCATCAGGCCCGACAAGCGACCAGTTGCGAGTTTCACCAAGTGTGATGCAATTATGATGACCGAGCGCTGCCGGGCTCGAAGGGGTGCCATGTTCTTTCAGGTAATCGGGCGAGGCAACCAATAGCCGCGGGCTATCGGCAAGTTTGCGCGCCATGAGGGTGGAGGGGGNCCAGCGCGCCAACTCGAATGGCCAGATCGAACCCTTGCTCGACAATATCGACAATTGTATCCGACAGATTCAGGCGCAAATTGATGTTGGGGTAAAGGCGTAGAAATTCTCGCACATGCGGCACGATATAGCTGCGCCCGAACGAGGCCGAGGCCGTCACCCGCAACTCGCCCGATACAGTATCGGACCCCCGTGACATCGCACCGCGTGCGTCCTCGATATCGTCGAGTATCTTTTTGGCGTGGGCCAGAAACACCTCGCCATCTGCGGTTAAGGAAACCGCGCGCGTCGTCCGGTTCAGCAGTTTAGTGCCAACCTCAAGTTCCAGCGCCTGAATGCGCTGTGTTGTCGTGGTTGGCGACAGGCCGAATTCTACCCCCGCACGCCCAAGGGCGCCCAGATTTGCGATGCGGACAAAAAGGTTGAGGGTTTTGAAATCAAAGGCCATTCTTCGTTTGTGGCAAAGAATGGCCCTATCTGCAACTCAATTATATCGTAGTGTTAAACGGACAGGATGACATTCCCGACAGCCCCGCCCGCCTCRATCAGCTCATGCGCCGCGATGATTTGATCCAGCGGGAAGGTTTCGTAAACCAGCGGACTTAGCACWCCATCCCGAAGGGCGGCGTTGATATCGGTTATTGCCTGTTGGCGGGCAGCAAGGTCAATCGCATAGACAAAGACAAACCGGATCACCGCATTCATCATCAACAGTTCGCGGTAGGGCAGCGGCGCTTGCGGATCGTTGGTTGCGTAATGGGCAATGGTGCCGCCGCTTTTGAGGTATTTATGCGCGTCGGTCATATGATCGCTGAGCGCCACATCRACAATACGGTCGATTTTTTGGCCGCCGGTGATTTCCAGCACCCGTGCAGCAATATCTTCCTCGCGGTAATTAATCACCGCCTCGGCCCCTGCGGCTTTTGCCACGGCCGCTTTTTCGGCACCGCTAACGGTGGTAATCACCCGCGCACCACCATGGAGTGCCAACTGGATCGCCGACAARMCRRMCGCNCCNGMCYCGMCKGYGWCSARCACCCATTGCCCCGCAACCGGACCATCCGCGTAAAGCGCACGGTGCGCCGTCATTGCAGGAACGCCCAGACAAGCGCCGGCCTCGAAGGATATACCGTGCGGCAAGGGGGCTGCATATTGTGCATCCACCACAAGCGTTTCGGCGGCAGTGCCGCGCAGCCCTTGGCCCAAACCATCGTCCGTGCGGTTCACGTTGAACAGCCAGACATGCTCGCCAACACGGTGGGCGGGAACGCCTGTCCCGACCGCCTCGATAACGCCAGCGCCATCATTGTGAGGCACCAGTGTCTCGACAGGCATCGGCCCTTGCGCACCGGAGCGCGCCTTGACGTCCGATGGGTTTGCCCCGCTGGCATGGATGCGCACTCGTACTTCCCCCGCGCCGGGTGTTTCATCTGGACGATCCTCAATTCGAAGGGTTTGAGCGGCCGCACCACGGCCAAAAGCTATCGCTGTTTTCATTTTACTGTCTTTCGGTTTGTGTCAGGCCTACGCGTGCAGGCTTCGGGGGTTGGAAGTCGTATTCAGGCAATTCGGGACATTCTAAAAGGCCGCCCGCCAAGAGCAAGCTCGGCGGCGCGCACAATGGCATCCACATCAATCCGGTGGGCGCGGTAGACATCGTCGATAGTGCCGGTCTGGCCAAAATGCTCGACCCCGAGCGGTTTTACCCGATGCCCCATTACCGACCCCAGCCAGCTAAGCGCCAAAGGGTGCCCGTCGGTGACCGTGACAATGGCGGCGTCAGCGGCAACCTCGCCCAACAGGGTCTCGATGTGCGAGGTTGCATGGTTATGACCAAGGGCACGGGCACGATCTGCCGCATGCCAGCCCGCATTCAGCCGGTCCGCCGAGGTAACAGCCAGCACCGCAACGTCCCGCACATCCTGTGCGATCTGCCCGGCGGCTGCGATAGCCTCGGGCGCAACAACGCCGGTATAGGCAATGACCAAGCGGCAAGATTTCTCAGGTGGACGCAGCCAATAGGCCCCGTCAATAATCTCAGCTTTGCGGGGCGCATCCAATGTCCGGCTGATCTGTTCGATCTTGCGGGTGGTCAGGCGCAGATAGACCGAACCACCGGTTTCATCGCGCAACCATCTCGCCGGATCCGCCTCGGCCTCGCCGTCCCGCTGCAAATAGTCAAACGACCAATCGAGGATTGCAGCCAACTCATCAACGAAAGCAGGCTCGAAACTTGCCAGACCATCCTGTGAAATACCGATCAACGGCGTTCCGATGGATTGATGCGCACCGCCTTCCGGCGCCAGTGTAACCCCCGAGGGGGTGGCGACAACAATGAACCGCGCGTCTTGATAGCAGGCATAGTTCAGCGCATCCTTGCCCCTCTCGATAAACGGGTCATACAGCGTGCCAATCGGGATTATCCGCTCGCCGAACAGCGAATGCGACAGGCCCGCGGCGGCCAGCAGGGTGAACAGATTCATCTCGGCAATGCCAAGCTCCAGATGCCGCCCCTCGGGGGATGCCGCCCATTTCTGCATCGAGGCAATGCYGCTGTCACGAAACACATCGGCCACCGGCTGTTTGGCAAAGACCCCGCAGCGATTGACCCACGCCCCGAGGCTTGTCGAGGTCGCCACATCCGGCGCAGTGGTCAGGATGCGCTGGGCCAGCGGGCCGTTGTCTTTCGATATCTGGTCCAGCAGCTTGCCAAAACCTTCCTGTGTTGACGTCTCGCCCCTGATTTGCGGAACGGGATTTTCTGGCACAGGAATGACCGGGGCCGAGAACCGCCGCCGCCCTTTTGCGATGAACGGAACGCTGTCAAGGAAGGCGCGATAGGTTTCCTCATCCCTTGGCAAGCCGGCAAAACGCGCCCATTCCTGCCCCTGTTCAACCGCATGCACACGCTGCATCGCCGCCACCTGCGTCGGGTTCATCTGCCCCGAGTGGTTGTCCTTATGCCCCGCCAGCGGCAACCCGTGCCCCTTTACGGTATAGATGATAAAACACACCGGCCGGTCGTGATCTACCGCTTCCATTGCCTCGATCAGACAGGTCTGGTCATGGCCGCCCAAATTCGTCATCAAACGCGCCAAAGCCGCGTCATCGCGTGCGTCAAGAAGGGCGGTGACCTCCCCCTGATCGCCAAGATCATCCATCAGGCGCGCGCGCCATGCCGCCCCGCCCTGAAACGTCAGGGCCGAGTAAATCTGGTTCGAACAGGTATCAATCCAGCCCCGCAGACGCGCGCCACCCTGCTCGCTGAAAGCGGCCTCCAGCAGGCGACCATATTTCAGCTCGACGACCTCCCAACCCATGGAGCGAAACAGGTTGCCAAACAGAATATTTTGCGCATCCGGCGTCACCGCATCTAAGCTCTGACGGTTGTAATCGATAAACCACCAGCAATTCCGCAGATCGTGTTTCTTGCCCTCCAGCAGGGCCTCGTAAAGGTTGCCCTCGTCAAGCTCCGCATCGCCCAAGATCGAGATCATCCGCCCTTTGGGACGCTCGTTCCACCCCTTCGCATGCAGGTAATCCTGCACCAGTGAAGCGAATATCGTCATCGCACCGCCAAGCCAGAGGTGGTCGCAAGATTTCGGACCAGTAGTTAAGATGGATCGACTTATGAGAAAGACGATTCAAAATGACAAAACGAAAGAACCATTCGCCCGATTT
>NVXA01000013.1 GCA_002746395.1 Paracoccaceae bacterium | reverse complement strand
ATGAAAGAAAAGTGGAACCAGTGAGATTGGCAGCCTGAATGAAACCATGATCCATCTTAAATTGGCTACTGACTGGTCGAAAATGTAGGACCACCTCTAACTATGGGTTGAAAATTTTATCAAGCATCAAGGCGACTTACCAATTGAAGATATAACACCTAAGGTCGTTTGGACTTGTCGCGGAATTGTGCCGCTCCGGCGAGCGTGCTGGACGGCTGGCGGAACGCATTGAAAACACGGAGAAAGCCAATGAAATCCAGCGCCCAATGCTCGAGGCCGCGTCTCGCCGCCCTCATGATCGTAACGAGCTTGCTCTGTGCCTGCGCGACGGTGATTTCTGAGCCGGTTGCAGGTGTGTGCCGCCGGTGGTGGAGCATGGCGCGGGGTTCCAAGCAAGGGCGACCGAGGAAGTGAAAGCGCTGCCGGAAGGGACGGCACTCAGCGAAATGCTGAGCGATTATGCGGTCATGCGGGAACAGGCGAGCTACTGAAAAAAATGGGTTGTCGCCTTTGGTTTTGTTGCGCCCCCGCTGTCAGGCCTGCTACATGCGGCCTTTACCACCCGAACCGATATAATCGGATAGCGCCATTTGCTGTTTGCTGATGTCGTTTACGGTATGATGCACCCGCTTGATAACCGCGCGCATGAAATTGAACATCAACCTCGGGTGTTCGGTGATCAGAGGGTCGATATCCTCTTTCCTGAATTGCAATACGGTTGAATCCTCCAAGGCGATAACCGATCGCACATGGTCTGTTTCATCAATAAAGCTTAATTCACCCACCAGATCGCCCTTGTGCAATGTGTGCAGAATGCGGGGCTTTCCGCCCTTTTTGCTATCTTTGATCCGGGCAAGGCTGCCGCTGGTGATCAGATAGAAACTGGTGGTCTTTTCGCCACCACGGAACAGAAAATCGTTTTTGGCCAATACCAGCTCGTTGCAAGCGCGCTCGGCCATTATCTGCGCGCCTTCTGCGCCGATATAGCCGCCGATGGGCGCATCTTCTATCAGTTTTCTGACTTGATCTACGTTGGGTTTTCTGGCTTGGGTCTCGGGGTTCTGTGTCATTTTACAGTCCTTCCTTGCGAAAAAAATCTATTGCAGTGTTCAGGTTTCGGGTGGCGTTTTTTGTCAGGCCAATATGCAATTCCCACTCATAGCCCTTCATGGTCAGCAGCTGCACCTTCGGGTATTTGTCAAAGCATCTGTGGCATGTGGCAATGATTGCCGGAATGGAAACCGCATGCGAGCTAAAGCTGAAATCCATTTTAGGTGCGACATCTTCCAGCCGGATATCGTTCACATCCGGAGCTTTGGTAGCGTCCACAAACAACACGCGCTGTTTGTGGCTGATCAGGTCTGCGTGCTCAAGCTGCAGCTGATAGTGCCGCGCAATATCAGCCTTGGGGCAAATATTGTTGTCCTCCAGCCAATCAATAAAGGCCCAGCCCAAGCCGTCATCCTGCCGCCCGACATTGCCAATGCCATAGATCAGGCAGGATTCGTGGTTATAATCGGCCAGCTGCGCCTTGAGTATGTCAGCGCACACGTTCATCGACCAGCTTTCCGTCTGCATCAAATACCGAAACAACCAACGGCATTTGCCCCATGGCGTGGGTGGCGCAGCTTAGGCACGGGTCATAGGCGCGGATGCCGACCTCGATGGCGTTCATCATGCCTTCGGTAATCAGCTCGTTGCCATTCAGAAATTCTTCGGCAACCGATTTGACCGTGCGGTTCATCACCGTGTTGTTTTGCGTGGTCGCCACCACCAGATTGCAAAAGGTCATATTGCCTTCCTGATCGGCGCGATAATGGTGCAGCAAGGTGCCGCGCGGTGCYTCGACCACACCCACGCCTTCGCCTGTCCAGTCGGATTTGGGCGGGGTCAGCAGCAGGTCTGTCTTTTGCAGGTCCGSRTCATTCAGCAGGTTYTTGATCTGCTCGGCTGARTGCAGAATYTCGATCGCCCGYGCCCAGTTGGTGTGCAGGGTCATRTTATTGGCCTTGCCCTTGGTGTAATCATGRAACCGYTCCAGCGCCGCTTTGGCCAGCGGGGTGYYRTCMYCGTAGGATTTGGTYACATTCAGCCGCGCCAGCGGGCCAACCCGCACCGAGCCTTCCTCGCGSCCCAAAGCCTTGAGATARGGGAACTTCATATAGCTCCATTCCTCGGTCGCCTCRKMRAAATGATCRAGRTAATCGTGGTAATCCAGCTCCTGAACGATGTTTTTRTCCTTGTCGACGATGCGCATTTTGCCGTGGTAATAATCAACATTGTCATCATCCCCGACCAGACACATGTTCAGCGCCGGCACATCGCCAAAGCTGTCCACCATCTCGCGGTTTTTCTCGTGGAAATCATGGAAAACCGCCAGCGCATCCTGCGCATATTCGATCACCGTATCCACGCCGATCAACCCGTCCTCGCCATTCAGCAGCCGGTCGCGGGCTTCGATGCTCAGGTTGTTGTTCACCCCGCCGGGGATCGACGAAATGCCGTGCATGCGCTTGCCCAGCACCGCAACGATCACTTCCTGCCCCCATTTGCGCAGGGCCACCACRCGCTTGACCAGATCAGGGTTSGCCTCGACCAGCCCGAGCACATTGCGYTGTTCGGGCGGCGCATCAATGCCAAACAGCATTTCCGGCGCGATCAGRTAAAAATAGGCGGTGACATGSGATTGCARCTGCTGGCCATAATGGCCCAACCGGCGGATTTTTTCCGCCGCAACGGTCACGCTGTTGCCTGTGGAATAACCAACSCCGATCWTRTCATCCAGCGCTTTGGCMCCGCACAGGTGGTGGCTGACAAAACAGATRCCGCAAATGCGTTGCAGCAGCATCGGGGCTTCCCAATAGGGGTGGCCCTGAATGAACTTCTCAAATCCGCGAAATTCGACAACGTGCAGACGKGCACCGATGACCTTGTTGTTGTCATCCAGATGCACGGTCACTTTTCCGTGGCCTTCAATCCGCGTAACGGGGTCAATAACTAGCTTGCGGCTCATGGTATTCTCCTAGTCGTAACGGTTGATTTCAGCGGGAATGCTGAAAGGGCGGCCATGGACCAGATCATCCAGCACCTTGTAAATCACCTGCCCGTCCGGCGGGCATCCGGGGATGAAATAGTCGATCTTTACCACCTCGTGCAGCGGATAGACCTTTTTGGTAATCCGTGGAATATCCGGATGATAGGGGATGGTCGGCGGTTGCTGAAGCGGGCGGGTCGGGCTGTCGATATAGGCCTCACGCAGGCAGTCCTCTAGGGTTTCGACATTGCGCATCGCGGGCACGCCCCCCCACACAGCGCAAGCCCCGACCGAGATCAGGATGTCGCAGTTTTCGCGGAAATGCTCGAGCGTTTCGATGTTTTCCTCGTTGGCAATGCCGCCCTCGACAAAGCCGATAGCACTGCGCACCGGAATTTCCTTGATATCGGTGAAAGACGAGCGGTTGATATTAACCTTTTCCAGCAATTTCAACAGGTTTTCGTCCATATCCAGAAAGGAAAGATTGCACCCCCAACAGCCGCACAGCCCGATCATCGCCACCTGAATTTTGGCGTTGCGCGCCGCCATCACATCGGGGTCCATCGGTGTTGTCGGCAGATGATGCGCCAGTGTTTCGTCTTCTTTTACAGGTTTATTCATACTTCTTCCCCCTCCAGAGTGCGCTGGCGCAGCGATTTTATGTCGAATTTCCGCTTGCCCATGGCATCGTTATATCCAAGCCCTTTTTCAATGATACAGCCAACGGGGCACATCTCGGCAGCCTCGGTGACCTGCTCTGGCGTCATCTTGTCGGCGAGGTCTTCATCAATATCAATCTGCGCGCCGGTGCCGCGCTCGCTGATGGTAAATATTTTCTGGCCGGTTTCCTTGTCGCGGATAAACTCGACACAGCGCTGGCAGAAAATGCAGCGGTCCCGCTCCAGAAAAATATGCTCCGAGGCATGGTCACGCGTCCGGACGGGAAAACGATAAGGGAAGCGCGAGACCATCATTTCGACCTCATAGCCAACCGCCTGCAATTCACAACGCCCGCTTTTCTCGCAGCTCGGGCAATTGTGATTGCCTTCGGAAAAGTTGATCTCGACCAGCGCCTTGCGCATGTCGGCCACTTCGGGGTCGGCCACGCTCACCTCCATACCATCCGCTACCGGCACGGTGCAGGACGCCATGACATTGCCATTGACCTTGACCGAACAGACCCGGCAGGTCCCCAGACAGGGCTTGCCGCGCATATAGCAAAGCGACGGGATGTAAATGCCGTTATCGGCCGCCACATCGATCAGGGTTTTGCCATCTTCGGTTTCAATCTCTTTACCGTCTATTGTAATGGAAATGCTCATTTTGAGGCCTCCTCTACCAAAGCCTTGAAGGCGTGATCATATTCGCCAACCGCTTGTTCCAGATCAAACGAGGCCAATAGGGCATGTTTCGCCTCGTTCAGTTTTGCCTGATAAAGCTCGGGGAATTTATCCAGCGTGGTCAAAATCGGCTTGGCAGCGGTGGTGCCAAGGCCGCAGCGGCTGGTGGCGCGCATCAAAGCCCCCCACTCAACACATTCATCCAGATCCTGCTGGCAGGCGCGGCCATCAATCACGCGCTCAATCTTGGTGCGCATATCCACGCCGCCCGCSCKGCAAGGRGTGCAGATACCACAGGATTCCTCGACGAAAAAATGCATGAACTGCCGGACRATATCGAGCAAATCGCGGCTCTCGTCAAAGATCATGAACGAGCCGTTGCASGACARATCACTRTARCAAATCTCGCGATCCCCGTCCTTGGCCACCGAAACRCATTCCCCCGACGGGCCGCTGATCTGCACCGCCATGGGCTTTTGCGCCCCGACCATGTCCAGCACTTCGTTCAGGGTCAYGCCCCATTCAATTTCRTAAAYGCCGGGGCGGTCGCAATCGCCYGAAACACTCAGCAGSCGSGTGCCGGTGGAATCTTCGGTGCCYATATCGGCAAACCAGCGCCCGCYTTTYTCTATGATYTGGCTGATGCARGCATAGGTTTCGACATTGTTAACAATGGTCGGCATGCCCAGATAGCCAGCCTGAATCGGGTATGGCGGCTTGATCCGMGGGGTGCCGCGCTTGCCTTCGCAGCTTTCAATCAGCGAGGTTTCATCGCCGCAAATATAAGCCCCCGCSCCCATCTGGATGCGGATATMAAASTCRAACCCGCTGCCCAGAATATCGGTGCCAAGCAGGCCATCATTGCGGAAATCCTGTATCTGGCGCTCCAGATAATCCTTGAGATACCAGTATTCGGCGCGCAGATAGATAATGCCAAAGCGAGAATCAATCGCATAGCCGCCAAAGATCATGCCAAGCAACACATCTTTTGGCGAGCGGGTCAGCAAAACCCGATCCTTGAACGTGCCCGGCTCGCCCTCGTCTGCATTGCAGATTATATATTTGTCAGCCCCTTCGGCCTCGCGCCCGAGCCGCCATTTCAGCCCGGTCGGAAAGCCGGCACCACCACGGCCCCGAATATTGGAAACCGTCACATCATCAATGATCTCGTCAGGGTGCAGGCCAAGGCCGGATTTCAGCAGCGCCTTGTAATCGCGCCCCGGCTGGAACAGGACCGGACCCTCGTTCTGGATGCCGGYTTCAACGATGGATTCAACATATGCCAGCGTATGGCTGTCATGCCTCTGCGGATTGGCGATATCTGCGGGGGCCTTGCCCGCCTTGAGGTCGGCCATAATCGAGGCAACCTTGGCCGGTGTCAGTCGGGTAAACACCACATCCCCGACCATCATCGCCGGCTCCTGATCGCTCAGGCCAATGCAGTTGGTGTCGGCCAAGCCAAAACGCTCATCAGCGCTCATGGAGCCAAAGGTTGTGGCCGCTTCCTGTTCGAGGGCGTCGCGCACAGCCTGGTAACCATTCATCCGGCCAATCGCAGAATCACAAAGATATATCGTATGCTCGCCAAACGGCTTGGTGCGGTAGAAATGATAAAATGAAATGGTTTCTACAATGTCCATCGGCGACAGGCTCAATGCCTCGGACAACTGAGCAACAGCCTCTTGCGAGATATGGCCGTATTGCCGCTGTATATCCCATAATATATTGATAAGGCGTGTTTTATCAGAGTTGTTCTGGAGTAGAATGCCGTTGAGTTTCTGGTCCATCTTTCCCTCGTATCTAAATTTCCGGCCTTGCTGCCTTATTGGCGGCTTTTACCGGTCTCCCTGTTCTTTARAGAGAAACCCTGAAAGAACGCTTTCGTCAGGYTATTGCTCCRKAGAATATATACAAGCATTCTGTATTTACATTGGYAAAAYCGCCCTTTCAAGGTGAGAAARTCAAACGGGATTTGATGCGGTATCCAATCTATACCGTTGTTTTAAAAGTAARTATTATCTAATGGGGTGCTGRMATACTGCCTTTTGGGTGGTGTAATATCTGTCCAGATACAGCAAGCGATYGAGRAAAAGGTGAAAAGCTTTTTTGCGACCAGCACGCTAAATCGGAAGGATACTTRCCRGCRATCGCAARYCGTWATGYTTGCAGCCGRTGCTYARGGTAAATSAYYGGCATTGATTTGCGCCTGCGGTTCAAGYGGGYAGCARGGCCTGCATACCAAGCGGCACTTGCATGTAGGGGGGGAATATGCTCTCCTCAGGAAARGCAATGTTTCTATCCGGTTTTTGAYRATTTTGGCAGGTTGGCTTCCTTAYTTGACCAARMAKCTATTTAATWYWGTAAATACAAAGRCTTAAATAAGCCATCCGGATTGGAAATGACAAAAGCACTTGGGAGGGTGTTTTGATCACAAGAAAGAACATATCAGCCCATAAAATCGGCATTTTACCGTTGGCCCTGTCTGCGGGTTTTCAGGCGAGAGCAAGCTGATGCACGAGCTGTCAATTTGCGAAAGCATTGTGGGTGTGATTGAGCAGCAAGCCGTGGCGCAGTCGTTTAAAAAGGTGAATATGGTGCGCCTCGAAATCGGCCCGCTGGCGGGCGTGGAGATCGAGGCGCTACACTTCAGCTTTGACGTGGTGACCAGAGGCAGCATCGCCGACGGCGCAAAACTGGAAGTGATAGAATTGCCGCTCGACGGCTGGTGCGTGCCTTGCGCCATGTCGGTGCCGATAAAACAGCGCTTTGACACCTGCCCGACCTGTGGCAGCTTTCAGGTGCAGATCACCGGCGGTGATGAACTTAGAATCAAGGAAATGGAGGTGGACTGATGTGCACTGTATGCGGATGCTCTGAAGGTGAAGTGAAAATCGAAGGCGGGCATGAGCACCATCATGATCACCACTATGGCAATGGCCCCGCCCATGCCCACGCGCCGGGGCTAAGCCAGGCGCGCATGGTGCAGATCGAAACCGATATTCTGGCCAAAAACAACGAATATGCCACGGCCAACCGCGCCGAATTTGCCAAGCGCGGGGTGCTGGCGCTTAATCTTGTGTCCTCCCCCGGCTCGGGCAAAACCACCCTGCTGACCCGCTCGATTGACGACATGAAGGCCGAGACCAAAATTGCCGTAATCGAGGGCGACCAGCAAACCGCCAATGATGCAGAGCGTATCCGCGAAACCGGCGTGCCGGCCATACAGGTGAATACCGGCAAGGGCTGCCATCTGGATGGCCATATGGTAGGCCACGCAATGGAGCACCTTGAAATCGCGGATGGCGTGCTGTTTATCGAAAACGTCGGCAATCTGGTTTGCCCCGCCGGTTTTGACCTTGGCGAGGCCCATAAAGTGGTGATTCTCAGCGTCACCGAGGGCGAGGACAAGCCGATCAAATACCCCGATATGTTCTTTGCCGCCGACCTGATGCTGCTGACCAAAACCGACCTGCTGCCTTATCTGGATTTTGATGTAGAAAAATGCATGGACTATGCGCGCAGGGTCAATCCGAAAATCAAAATCCTGCAGCTCTCGGCCAAGTCTGGCGAGGGGCTAGGTGAATGGTATGACTGGATAAAAGCCAGCCGTATGCTGAACAAAATAGGGAGCTAAGCCATGTGTCTTGCACTACCGGCCAAAATTGTCGAAATGACCACCGGCGACAACGCGATTGTGTCGCTTGAAGGTGTCAAAAAAGAAATCTCGCTGGCCTTGGTGGCCGATGCCAAAATCGGGGATTATGTGCTGGTGCATGTGGGCTACGCGCTCAACACCATCTCGCCCGAGGAGGCCGAGGAAACCCTGMGGCTTATGGCRGAAATGTCGATGATCGGCACSGATACCGGCACGTATGAGGCCGCCCAGTGAAATATGTRGACGAATTTCGCGAYAAGACGATTGCCAAAAARYTGGCCAARCAGATCGCCGAGGAGGYCGACCCGTCCCGCCARTATAACCTGATGGARTTTTGCGGCGGCCAYACCCACGCGATTTTCCGCTATGGCGTGCAGGACCTGATGCCSGACAATGTGCATTTTGTGCATGGCCCGGGCTGCCCCGTATGTGTGCTGCCGATTCCGCGCATTGATAACGCSATYGAGCTGGCCGMACAGGGCGCRATTRTCTGCACTTAYGGYGATATGATGCGSGTGCCCGCSAGCGGGAAAAACTCGCTGATCAAGGCCAARGCGGCGGGCAGYGATATCCGCATGGTCTATTCSACCATGGAYGCSCTGAAAATCGCGCGSGATAATCCYGASCGCGAGGTGGTTTTCTTTGCSATCGGKTTTGAAACCACCACGCCGCCSACRGCGGTGGCGATCAAGGTGGCRGCRGCGGAAGGGCTGRAGAAYTTCAGCGTGTTTTGCAACCATGTGTTGACCCCTGCSGCCATTCAGCACATCCTGCAATCGCCYGAAGTGCGCGAGCTGGGTCAGGTGCATATTGACGGGTTTTACGGGCCAAGCCATGTGTCYTCSATCATCGGWTCSGCGCCYTATGATTACTTCGCCGAGGAGTTTCAAAAGCCGGTGGTGATCGCCGGTTTCGAGCCGCTGGAYGTGATGCAATCCACCCTGATGCTGATCCGSCAGATCAACGAAGGCCGYTTTGAAGTGGAAAACGAATATACCCGYGTGGTGACGCCTGAGGGYAATGAAAAAGCGCAGGATATTGTGTCCGAAGTGTTTGAACTCCGCCGCAGYTTTGAATGGCGCGGGCTGGGCGAGGTSCCGTATAGTGCCTTGAAGATCAARGAAGARTTCGCCGAATATGAYGCCGAGCGCCGYTTTACGGTCTCCGAAAGCAAGGGCAGGGACGTAAAGGGCTGCGAATGCCCCGCCATTCTGCGCGGGGTGAAAAAACCCACCGATTGCAAGCTGTTTGGCACGGTCTGCACACCGGATAATCCGATGGGGTCTTGCATGGTGTCCTCGGAAGGCTCCTGCGCCGCCTATTGGTCTTATGGCCGCTTCCGGCTGGACCGCGCAAAGGAGGCCGCCGAATGAGCCGTATGGAAAAACGCTTCCCGACAAAAATCAACATGCGCCGTGGCAAGGTCGACATGACCCACGGTTCCGGCGGGCGGGCGATGGCGCAACTTATAGAAGAACTTTTCGCCAAACATTTTGACAATGAGCTGCTGGCGCAGGGCAACGACCAGGCCATGTTTGACGCCCCCAAAGGCCGCATGGTGATGAGCGTGGACGGCCATGTGGTCAGCCCGCTGTTTTTCCCAGGCGGTGATATCGGCTCGCTTAGCGTGCATGGCACGATCAACGATGTAGCGATGTCCGGCGCGGTGCCGCTTTACCTGTCGGCAGGGTTCATTCTGGAAGAAGGCTACCCGCTGGCCGACCTCGAAAAGATTGTGATTTCCATGGCCAAGGCGGCCAAAGACGCTGGTGTGCCGGTGGTGACGGGAGATACCAAAGTGGTGGAGCGCGGCAAGGGCGACGGGGTGTTTATCACCACCACCGGCATTGGCGTGGTGCCCGATGGCCTTGATATTTCCGGCACCAATGTGCGCGCCGGAGACGCTATTTTGATTTCCGGCCATATTGGTGATCACGGCGTGGCGATCATGTCGAGCCGTGAAAACCTTGCTTTTGAAACGCAAATCATCTCTGATAGCGCCGCCCTGCACGGGCTGGTGGCCGATATGGTGGCCGCGGTGCCCGAAATTCACGCCCTGCGCGACCCCACGCGCGGCGGGCTGGCGGCGACGCTGAATGAAATCGCCTATCAGGGTGAAGTTGGCATGAAGCTGTTTGAGGAAAACATCCCCCTGCGCGGCGAGGTGGATGCGGCGTGTGAATTCCTCGGGCTGGACCCGCTTTATGTGGCCAATGAGGGCAAGCTGGTGGCGTTTTGCCCCGCCGCGCAGGCCGAAAAGCTGCTGGCGGTGATGCGCGCCCATCCGCTGGGAGCCGACAGCGCCATTATCGGCGAGGTGCTGGAGGATGATATGGGTTTTGTCACTATGGAGACCGGCTTTGGCGGCACACGGATCGTGGATTGGCTGGCGGGCGAACAACTGCCGAGGATTTGTTAGATGGAATTTCTGCTCCTCGGGCTTTTGGTGGGCATGGCCCATGCTTTCGAGGCCGACCATATGGCCGCCATCGGCGCGCTGGCCTCCAGCGGCAAGGCCACGCCCAAGCGGCTGGCCTTTTTAGGCGCAAGCTGGGGCATGGGGCACACCACCACTCTGTTTATCATTGCCCTGCCTGTTATCCTGTTTGGCGTAATCCTGACCGAGCGTTTTGCGGCGGGCATGGAATTTGCCATTGGCATCATGCTGGTCGGGCTGGGGGCGCAGGTGTTTTATAAGCTGTGGAAAGCGCGGGTGCATTTGCACCTGCACGAGCACGGCGGCAAGCGGCATTTTCATGCCCATTCCCATGCCGGCGAAACCATGCCCCATAGCGAAAACCCGCATCATCACCAGCACCGCGCCTTTTCCATTCGCGCCTATGCGGTGGGGCTGGCGCACGGGGCGGCTGGCTCGGCGGGCTTGGTAGCGCTGGCTGCGGCGGCCACGCAAAATGCGGTGACGGCGCTGGTTTATATTATGGTGTTTGGCGTTGGCTCTATTTTGGGCATGGCGGCACTCACCTATGCTGCCAGCTGGCCCTTGCGGCTGGCTGAAAAAACCGCGTCAAAGCTGCTGAAAACCGTGCAAATGGCCACGGGCGTGGCGGCCGTTACGGTTGGCGTTATGGTTATGGTTGTGGCCGCGCCGGTGATTTGGGGGGCGGCGTAAATGCGCATCCTGCTGCTGATCCACGGGTTTAACGCGCTCTCGCAGCGGGTGTTTGTGGAGCTGCAAGCGGCGGGCCACGAGGTGAGCATCGAGTTTGACATAAATGATGATTTAACCCGCGAGGCGGTGGCGCTATTTGCCCCTGATATCATCCTGTGCCCCTATCTTAAACGCGCAATTCCGGCGGATATTTGGCAAAACCATCTGTGCCTGATCGTGCATCCGGGCGTGGTGGGCGACCGTGGGCCAGCGGCGCTGGACAGGGCGATTTTGCGCGGCGAGGCCCGCTGGGGCGTGACCGTGCTGCAAGCGGTGGCGGATATGGATGCAGGGCCGATTTGGGCAACGCGGGCATTTGATATGCGCGCGGCCACCAAATCCAGTCTTTACCGGCGCGAAGTGGCAGACGGCGCGCTGGCAGCGATTTTCGAGGCGCTGGAAAAGGTGGAGGGCAATGCTGTGCCCCTGCGCCCGATGCGGCCCGCCCTAAAGCAGGGTGAGCGCGCAATAGACTGGGCGGCGGATGACACCGAAACCGTGCTGCGCAAGATCCGCGCTGCCGATGGTGTGCCCGGGCTGCGGGACGGGGATTTCTACCTTTATGATGCACATAAAGCCGATTTGCAGGGCGAGGCGGGTGCGGTTATTGCCACCTCCGGCCCTGCCATTTGCCGCGCCACTGCGGATGGGGCCGTCTGGATCGGGCATATGCGCGCAGTTGGTGCTGGGTTCAAGCTGCCCGCCACCATGCTGGTGCAGCCCGATGTGCCGGAAATTGCGCTCGACAGCGCAGCGGGCTACCATGAAATCAGCTATCGCGAAGCGGGAGATGTGGGCTATCTGCGCTTCAATTTCTATAATGGGGCCATGTCCACCGCACAGATAGAGCGCCTGCTCAAGGCCTATAAAGAGGCCTGCGCGCGCCCAACCAAGGTGATTGTGCTGGAAGGGGGCGATGATTTTTGGTCCAACGGTATTCACCTCAACACCATCGAGGCGGCGGCTTCGGCGGCCGATGAATCCTGGCGCAATATCAATGCGATGGATGATCTGTCCGAGGCGATTATCTGCACCCAAAGCCACCTGACCGTGGCCGCGATGGGGGCCAATGCCGGCGCGGGCGGGGTGTTTCTGGCGCGGGCCTGTGATCGGGTCTGGCTGATTAATTCCATCACGCTCAACCCCCATTACAAGGATATGGGCAATCTTTACGGTTCGGAATTCTGGACCTATTTGCTGCCGCGCTATTGCGGGCAGGCCAATGCGGCGCGCATAGCCGCGCAGCGCCTGCCAATGGGTGCCGCCGAGGCGGTGTCGCTCGGGTTGGCCGATGCGGCTTATGGCCACAATCGCGCTGCTTTTGACCATGAAACCGGGATCTGCGCCCAAGCACTGGCCACTGATTTCCCCGCGCTGATTGCCGCCAAAGCGGCCCGCCGCGCGGCGGATGAAGCCACAAAGCCGCTGGCCCAATACCGCGACGAGGAACTGAAAAAAATGCACCGCAATTTCTTTGGCTTTGACCCGAGCTACCATGTGGCCCGCTATAATTTTGTGCATAAGGTCTGCAAATCCCGCACGCCGGTGACCCTCGCCCGCCACCGCGACAAACGTTTCGAGAGGAAAGCCTCATGAATAAACCCACCATTCTGATTGTCGATGACGAACCCCGCTCTGTCGAGGCGCTGGAGCGCAATTTGGCGGATGAATTCGATGTGCTGACCGCCTTGAACGCCAAAGATGCCGAGCAGCTTTTGGCCGATAACTGGGTGCAGATCATCCTGTGTGACCAACGTATGCCCGATATGAGCGGCGTTGAATTTCTGACCGAAGTGCGGGAAAAATGGCCCGATGTGATCCGCATTATTATTTCGGGCTATACCGAGGCCGAGGATATTATYTCGGGGCTGAACACGGCGGGCATTTACCATTATATCACCAAGCCATGGCAGCCSGAAAAGCTGGTGATGGTGCTGCGMAAYGCGGTGAAACTGTTTGAYYTGCAACGGCAAAACGAGCTGCTGGCGATCGAGCTGCGKCTTTCGGGCAATGTGGCGCAAAAACGGGTGGATGACCGGCGCAAGGGWYTGCAAAAACAGTATAATTTCGACGATGGYATYATYCGCTGCAAAACCAGCCCGATGAACGGAATTTGCAGCACCCTTAGCCAGATYGCGCCCTTTGAYCTGCCGGTGCTGATCACCGGTGAAAGCGGCGTGGGTAAGGAGCTGGTGGCGCGCRCCATTCACTATAATTCCCTGCGTTGGAATAAGCCTTTTGTGGTGCAGGCCTGTGGCTCCATGCCGCCGGAATTGCTGGAGGCCGAGCTGTTTGGCTATAAAAAAGGCGCGCTCAGCCATGCGGTGCAGGATTTCACCGGCATGTTCGAACGCGCGGCGGGGGGCACGATTTTTCTAGATGAAATCGGGGATATTCCAGCCGCGTTTCAGGTGCGCCTGCTCAAGGTTTTGCAAGAGGGCGAGCTGCGCCCCGTGGGCAGCAACCAGACCCGCAAGGTCGATGTGCGCATCATCGCCAGCAGTCAGAAAAGCCTTGAGGAAGAGGTAGCAAGTGGACGTCTGCGCAAGGATCTCTATTTCCATCTTGCCGGTGTCACCATTCAAATCCCGCCCCTGCGCGAGCGGCGCGAGGATATTCCCATTCTGGCCAGTTTTCTGCTCAAACAGGCGATTGATAAAATCGGCAAACTGGCGGCAGGCTTTAGCGCCGAGGCGATTTCCTGCATGAAGCGCTATGCTTGGCCGGGCAATGTGCGCGAGCTGCAAAACGAGATCGAGCGCATGCTGGTGATGGGACCGGAAGATGATATTCTGGGTGCCGAGCTGCTGTCGCCCAAGGTTTTAATGGCCACCTCGCCCGATCTGGCCGATGATCTGTCGATATTAAGCGGCACCACCGGCACCCTGAAAGAACGTATCGAGGCGATCGAGGCCAAAATCCTGCGCGAAAGCCTGATCCGGCACCGCTGGAACAAAACCAAAGCCGCCAAAGAATTGGGGCTTTCGCGCGTGGGTTTGCGTGGTAAGCTGGAACGCTACGGGCTGGAGCGGGAGGATACGCCGGAAAATGACACATTGCTGGCCAAAACCGCCTAGGGCATTGCCATGAGCCACGCGCTCTCGCCTGATTTTGCCGCCGCTGCGGGGGAGGATGCCTGGATCGAGGTCATCCGGCAGATGGACCGTGTTTATGGCGAATTGGTGGAAAGCCAAACCGCGCTTGAAGATAAAAACGCCGAGCTGGAAGCAGCGCAGGAGTTTATTTCCAGCGTGATGGGCGCGATGAGCGATTTGTTGATTGTCTGTGATACCGATGGCAATATCCAGCAGGTAAACGCCGCGCTGGAGCGGCTGAGCGGCCGCCCCGCCGCCAGCTTTGTCGGCCAGCCGATTTCGGCGGTGCTGAAATCCCCATTGGAAGACACGCAGGCCAAATTTGCCCGCCATTTGCAAGCGGGTATCGCCTTTAGCGATTGCGAGGTCGGGCTGGCCGATGCCGAGGGCACAATGCGGCCGATCTCGGTGAATTGCGCCCCGCGCCAGGACCACCGCAACCGCTCGGTGGGTATGGTGCTGATCGGACGGCCCATTGGCGAATTGCAGCAGGCCTATAAGGAGCTGGATGAGGCGTTGCAGAATTTCGAACAGGCCCAGCAACACCTTGTGGCCTCGGAAAAAATGGCTGCGCTCGGGCGGCTGGTGGCGGGGGTGGCCCATGAGCTGAACAACCCGATCAGCTTTGTTTTTGGCAATATGCACGCGATGAAAACCTATGGCGAAAAGATCACGCGGTTTTTGAACGCGATGGATGAAAGCCCCGAAAGCTTGCAGAATTTGCGGGCCGAGCTGGGGCTGGACCGGATCGCGGCGGATATTGGGTCGCTGGTAGAGGGCACGCTGGAAGGGGCCGAGCGGGTAAGCGATATCGTGCAGGACCTGCGGCGGTTTTCCGGCAACCAGAGCGAGTCGCAAGAGCATTTTTTGCTAGCAGGCGCCATGCACACAGCGATGAACTGGGTGATGCGTGGCGCGCGCAAACCGCCAAAAACCATTATTGCCTGCGGTGCCACACTGGAGATAGACAGCAAAAAAGGCCATATACACCAAATACTTGTGAACCTCGTGCAAAACGCGGTTGATGCGCTGACCGCGACCCCGCACGCCAAAATCAGCCTTGGCGCGGGGGCGGTGGATGGCGGTGTCGAGATATCCGTCGAGGATAACGGCCCGGGCATTCCGGTGGCCCACCAAGGCCAGATATTCGAGCCGTTTTTCACCACCAAGCCGGTGGGCAAGGGCACGGGGCTGGGGCTTTATGTCAGCTATCGGCTAGCCGACGAGCTGGGCGGCAGCCTGCGGGCTGAACCGGTGAAAACCGGCGCGCGCTTTGTGCTTTTTGTGCCCGACACCCCGCCGAGGGCCGTGCCATGAGCGGCAACCGCAAAAACCTGCTCTGGCTGCAATCGGGGGGCTGTGGTGGCTGCACGCTCTCGCTGCTCTGCGCCGAAAGCCCCGATTTCCTCACCGCGTTTGATGCGGCTGGAATCAACATCCTGTGGCATCCCGCGCTTAGCCTTGAAACCGGCCGCGAGGCCAGCGCCATAATTGACGACATCCTATCTGGCCGCACCGTGCTGGATATCCTGTGCCTTGAAGGCTCGGTGATGATGGGGCCGAATGGCTCGGGGCGGTTTCATATGATGGCGGGCAGTGGCGAGCCGATGAAGGACATCATCGCGCGCTTGGCCACAAAGGCCCGCCATGTGGTCGGCGTGGGCAGTTGCGCCGCGTTTGGCGGCATCACCACCACCGGCGACAACGCGGTCGAGGCTTGTGGCCTTGGCTTTGACGGCGAGTTGAAGGGCGGGCTGCTGGGGGCGGGTTTTGCGGATGAAAGCGGCTTGCCGGTGGTGAATATTCCCGGCTGCCCTGTGCATCCTGACTGGGTCACCCAAACGCTTTCGCAGCTCAGTGCGGGCGAGATGCAGCCCGATGATCTGGATGAATTTGGCCGCCCGCACGCGATTTCGGGCACGCTGGTGCATCATGGTTGTTCGCGCAACGAATTTTATGAATACAAAGCCAGCGCCACCAAGCTGTGCGAAATCGGCTGTATGATGGAAAACCTCGGCTGCAAAGGCACGCAGGCGGCAGGGGATTGCAACAAACGGGCGTGGAACGGCTCGGGTTCGTGCATCTCGGGCGGCTACCCCTGCATTGCCTGCACCGAGCCGGGCTTCGAGGAACCGGGCCACCCCTTTGTGCAAACCCCCAAAATTGCCGGCATTCCCGTGGGCCTGCCCACCGACATGCCCAAAGCGTGGTTTGTGGCGCTGTCTTCGCTGTCCAAAGCCGCCACGCCCAAACGCCTGCGGGAAAACGCAATTTCCGACAGGGTCGTGGTGTTTCCCCAGCGCAAAAAGAAAGGCAGGCACAGATGAGCCGCTTGGTGGTTGGCCCGTTCAATCGGGTGGAGGGCGACCTTGAGGTGCGCCTTGAGGTTTCGGGCGACCATGTGCAGTCAGCGCAGGTGGTATCGCCGCTTTACCGTGGCTTTGAGGGCATGTTGCAGGGCAAAGACCCGCACGATGCCTTGGTGATCTCGCCGCGCATTTGCGGGATCTGCTCGGTCAGCCAATCCATTGCTGCCGCCGAGGCACTGGCGGCGGCGCAGGGCATAAAGCCGTTGCCCAACGGGCAGTTGGTTACCAATCTTGTGCATGCCTGCGAGAATGTATCCGACCACCTGACCCATTTTTACATGTTTTTCATGCCCGATTTTACCCGCGAGATTTATGCAGGCAAGCCGTGGCACAAGGCCACGGCCAGCCGTTTTGCAGCCATGAAAGGCAGCGCCGCACAAGATATGCTGCCCGCCCGCGCCGAATTTATGCATATCGTCGGCCTGTTGGCGGGCAAATGGCCCCATACCATGAGCCTGCAACCGGGCGGCGTGACCCGTGTGGTTGCCCCGCATGAGGTCCAGCATTTGCGCGCCCTGCTTGGCAGTTTTCGCCGCTATCTGGAGCGGTTTGTGTTTGGCGGGCCGCTGGAGGGTTTTGCCGAAATCAACACCCTTGCGGGGCTGGCGGSATGGGCSGAAMRCAMGGCGGGTGATCTTTCCGCCTTCTTGCAAATCAGCCGTGACCTTGGCCTTGAGAAAATGGGCCATGCGGGGGACAGGTTCCTGAGTTTTGGCGCTTATGCCAATGAAACCGGCCATCTGTTTGCCCGGGGCCTCAGCCTCGGGGACAGCCCGCAAAAGCTCAATACCGGCCTGATTTCCGAAGATATTTCCAACGCATGGATGCAGGGCAGCGGCCCCGCGCGCCACCCGTTCGAGGGGCAAACCCTGCCCGATGGGGATATGGAAAGCGGCTATACATGGTGCAAAGCCCCGCGGCTGGAGGGGCTGCCCGCCGAGGTGGGGGCGCTGGCGCGGCAGGTGGTGGCGCGCCACCCGCTGGCGCTAGAGATGGTGGCCAATGACGGCAATGTGCAGGCGCGGATCGTGGCGCGGTTTCTGGAAATCGCCCTGTTGGTGCCACAAATGGAGCGCTGGCTGGCCGAAATTCGCCCTGCCGATGCCTTTATCACCCATGCCGACATGCCCGATCGTGCCGAGGGCGCGGGGCTGGTCGAGGCGGCGCGCGGCGCGCTTGGCCATTGGCTGCGGGTTGAGAATGGCAAAATAGCCAATTACCAGATCATCGCCCCGACCACATGGAACTTTTCCCCGCGCGATGCCAGCGGCCAGCCCGGCCCGCTGGAACAAGCATTGGTGGGCGCGCCGGTGCAAAAGGGCGAGACCGACCCCGTGTCGGTGCAGCATATTGTGCGCTCGTTCGACCCTTGTATGGTCTGCACGGTGCATTGAGCGGCGGGCAGGAAATACGGGTGCGCGGGTTGGTGCAGGGGGTCGGGTTCCGGCCCTTTGTGTGGCATTTAGCGCAGCAGGCAGGGCTGGTGGGCGAGGTGCTGAACGATGGCGGCGGGGTGTTGATCCGGCTGCAATCAGGCGGTGAGGGGCTGATGGCGGCCCTGCGSRAAAAMCCGCCGCCRCTGGCGCGRAYWGATGSGCTGGARYTGCGCGATTACACCGGCCCGCTRCMCGAAASCGGCTTYCATATYAYYGCCAGCGCGGGSGGSGYGRCGCGCACCGGCATCACCCCCGATGCCGCSACYTGCCCCGATTGCCTCGCCGAGGTGCTGGACCCTGAAAACCGCCGCYACCGYTATGCGTTTAYCAATTGCACCAATTGCGGCCCGCGCCTGAGCATYACCCGCGCYATTCCCTATGAYCGYGCCYAYACCACCATGGCCGATTTYCCCATGTGCCCCGCYTGCCAAGCCGAATATGACGACCCYGCCAATCGCCGCTATCAYGCCCAGCCCAATGCCTGCCCMGATTGCGGGCCGCAGCTGGMRCTGGTCGATGCCACGGGCCAGCCGSTWKCCGGTGATCCGCTGGATCRGGTGGCGGCSYTGYTGAARRCCGGAAAAATYGTGGCCATCAARGGGCTTGGYGGCTTTCAGCTGGCGGTGGATGCTTGTAAYGAGGCCGCYRTTGCCCGCCTGCGCGCCCGCAAGCRCCGCCCGGGCAARCCGCTGGCCCTGATGCTGCGCGATATGGATATGGCGGCGCAAATRRTYGTGCTRAATSCCCCCGCCCRCGCCCTGYTGCAAAGCTGGCAGGCCCCGATTGTGCTGCTGGAGCGCMKYGGCGAGGTSGCYCCGAGCGTGGCCCCYRAYCAGSCCCGCCTCGGGGTGATGCTGCCCAACACGCCGCTGCAYCATATCCTGATGCRRGCGCTYRACCRKCCYATGGTGCTGACCTCGGGCAATATCAGCGGYGATCCGCAAATYACYGACAATRGCGARGCCTTGCAAAARCTYGGYGGCATTGCCGATTATTTCCTGCTGCATAACCGCGATATYGCCAACCGGATGGATGACAGYGTGGTGCAARTGATTGGCGACACMCCGCAAAYCCTGCGCCGCGCCCGAGGYTATGCCCCYGCGCCYTTGCAGCTGCACAAAGGCTTTGCCGACCTGCCCAATGTGCTGGCCATGGGGGCGGATCTGAAAAACACCTTCTGCCTGCTGGCGGGTGGCCGCGCCACGCTCAGCCAGCATATGGGCGATATGCAAAGCCCAGCCACCCAGCGCGATGTGCGCCATAATCTGGCGCTTTATCAAAAGATTTACGACTTCAGCCCCGATCATATTGCGGTGGATATGCACCCCGGATATTTCTCTACCCGCCTTGGCGAGGGGCTGGGCGAGGTCACGCATGTGCAGCACCACCACGCCCATATTGCCGCCGTAATGGCCGAACACGGTATGCCCCCCGATGCGCCCCCCGTGCTCGGCGTGGTGCTGGACGGCCTCGGTTATGGCGATGATGGCACCATCTGGGGCGGCGAATTTTTGCAGGCGGATTTCAGGGGCTACAAACGCCTCGCCCATTTCCCCGCCATCGCCCTGCCCGGCGGCGATAAAGCCAACCAGCAGCCATGGCGCAACCTGTTTGCCCATCTGCGCGCAGCCTTTGGCCCCGAGGCAGACCTGCGCGCCCGCTTCGGGCCGCTGCCCTTTTTGGAGGCGCTCGAGGCCAAACCCCTGAACATGATGGGGCAAATGATCGACAATAGCCTAAACAGCCCTCTGGCCTCGTCCGCCGGACGCCTGTTTGATGCCGTCGCTGCCGCGCTCGGGCTTTGTTTCGAGCGCCAAACCTATGAAGGCGAAGCCGCGATGCAACTTCAGGCTCTGGCAGAAACCTGCCCGACAGAAACCGGCACCTATCCGGTTGAAACGGACAGGGCGCTGGCATGGGAAAATCTCTGGACCGGTATTTTATATGATATGTCAGAGGGGGTAGCGAAGAACCGGATTGCATGCCGGTTTCATAATACGCTGGCGCAGGTTGTGACGCAAACGGCCCTGTCAATTGCAGAAAACAGACGCCTTGAAACCATTGTTCTGAGCGGTGGTGTAATGCAGAATCGGTTGCTCTTTTTTGCGATTCAAAAGCTGTTGCAAGACAAGGGCGCAATTGTCCTTGCTCCGATTGATTACCCAGCGAATGATGGTGGTATTGCCTTGGGGCAAGCCACAACTACCGCGGCCCGTATGAACCACCTCTGAGATCCAGAGAACGTTCGCTCCCTGCTGCACCATCCCCCGAGAACCCGCTCTCCGCTTGTGGCTGACCTTGAATTTTCTTGCTGCTTTCAAAGGTTAGGTGGTGGGCTGTTGAGTGCCTTTCTGGCGGTTTGGGTGGAAATGGCTCTCTGCCCCCCCCGCCGATATTCTCCAAAGCTGTTGCCTAAACGAGTACTTGGAGCGGCACTAAAGCGGGACAGGTCCAGATTGCCCTTCCACCTCAAGCGTTATGTCTTCCTGAACCTTGTCAAAAGGTATCCGGTTAACACGCCACATGGCGATGGACCCTCGTGCGCTCATGCATTACATTTGGTTTAAACCTGTAAATCAGGGCTAAACATTACGAGCAAGCGGGGCGCTAGATGCTGACTGTTATTTCTCCGGCCAAGAAGCTGGACTTTGAAGGGGGCGCGCCGAAAGTCGCGACGAGTTTTCCTGATTTTCAGGCTGATGCCTACAGCCTTAGCCGTACCGCGCGCCGGCTTAGTGTTGCGGATTTACGAAAATTGATGAAGATTAGCGAGCCTTTGGCGAAACTCAATCAGGATCGGTTTAAGACGTTTGCGGAAACCCCCTTGGGCGAGGATATGAAACCGGCGGCGCTGGCCTTTGCAGGGGATACCTATTTGGGGCTGGAAGCGGGAACGCTTGATGTGGATGAGTTGGCATATGCGCAGGATCATTTGCGGATTTTGTCAGGGCTTTACGGATTGCTGCGCCCGATGGATTTGATCCAACCATATCGTCTTGAAATGGGCAGTCGGTTGGCCACGCGGCGCGGGAAGACCTTGTATCAGTATTGGGACGACCGCCTGTCGATTGCCTTGAACGAGCAGGCTGAGGTGACGGGGGCTGATACGTTGCTCAATTGTGCCTCGGTCGAGTATTTCACGGCTGTTGACCCTGCTACGCTGAAACTGCGGGTGATAACACCTGTGTTTATGGAGGATCGCGAGGGTAACAGTAAGATTGTAAGCTTCTTTGCCAAACGGGCGCGCGGGGCTATGGCCCGATATGTGATGCAGAATCGGCTGACGAATGCGGATGACCTGAAGGGGTTCGACCTTGGCGGATACGGCTTTAGGGCGGATCTGTCCGAAGAGGACCGCATGGTGTTCACCCGCGATTATCCAGAGACGATTTGATGAGCGATGCGGCGGAGGCAGACTCGGGCTTGAAGCGGGCAATGTTGGTTTTCGGGCCGCTGATCGTCATTTTGATGCTGGTTCTGCCCACGCCTGAAGGGTTAACACGAGAAGGCTGGGCCGTCGCCGCTGTTGCCTTGTTGATGGGGCTTTGGTGGATGACCGAAGCGATCCCTTTGGCTGCAACAGCGTTGTTGCCCTTGGTGTTGTTTCCCGCACTGGGGATAGCCCCGTTGGATGTAACGGCGGTTTCCTATGCAAATCCGTTGATCTTTTTGTTTTTGGGTGGGTTCTTGATGGCCCGCGCGATGGAAAAGCAGCATCTTAGCCAACGTGTGGCCTATGGTTTATTGCAAAAGGGCAGCTTGAGTTTGCCGGGCATAATCGCGAGCATGATGGTTGCCACGGCGTTTCTAAGCATGTGGGTCAGCAATACGGCGACGACGATGATGATGCTACCGATCGGGCAATCCATAATCCTTGCCGTGAACCAGCGCGCAACCGAGGCCGAAAGGCCGGAAACCGCCAAATTTGCCACGGCGTTGATGCTGGCGATTGCCTATTCGGCCACGATTGGTGGGATGGGGACATTGATCGGCACCCCGCCGAATGCACTGTTTGCGGGGTTCATGAGTTCGACCTACGGGATCGAGATCGAGTTTTGGCGTTGGATGATGATTGGCGTGCCAGCCGTAATTATCCTGCTTCCAATCGCGTGGGTTTTGTTAACGAAAGTCTCATTCAGGTTCTCGGTTTCGCGGGATTTGCTGAAGGGTGGGTTCATCGAAAAAGAGGCCCGCCAGCTTGGGCCGTTCAGCCGTGCGGAATTCTTCGTGGCTGTAATTCTGGGGGGCGCGGCTTTTTTCTGGGTTTTCCGTGGTGTAATTTCGGACCTGTTCCCATCCTTACTGCTTAGCGATGCAGGGATTGCGATTGCGGCGGCACTGTTGTTGTTCATCTTGCCAGCATCGCGGCCAAACCGTGCGCGGCTTTTGTCGTGGGACGATGCAAAGGGCATTCGCTGGGATGTGTTGCTTTTGTTTGGCGGTGGTTTGGCACTGGCGGGTGCGATTAATGATACAGGGTTGGCTAGCTGGATTGGGGGGGCGATAAGCCTGTTGGCATTCTTGCCGCTTTTCCTGTTTTTGCTGGGGATGTTCGTTGTAATTGTTCTGCTGGGGGAATTGGCAAGCAACACCGCCGTTGCCGCTATCTTTTTACCCGTTGCAGGGGCGAGCGCGGTGGGTCTGGGTATGGACCCGAGCCTTCTGGTGATGTCTGTCGCGCTCGCCGCAACCATCGGATTTATGCTGCCTGTGGCCACACCTCCAAATGCCATCGTGTTTGGTAGCGGGATGCTGAAGGTTTCCGACATGCTAAAGGCAGGTGCGATACTGGATGTTATCGCAATTCTGGTCGTGGTGGTTTTGGCGATGACCCTTGGGCCGATGCTGTTTGGGAACCTGTAAAGCGCGTTACTTCGTCAGAGACATAAACAGTTTCGGCAGCTTTTCGGGCAGGCTTTCGACGCGGTCAATCACGGTGAAATTGTTACGGCCAAATATGTCGGCAACGTAATCATCGGCGTTGGGGTCAAGGCTGATGCAATAGGTGGTGATGCCTTTGCCCGCCAATTCGCCCACGGCCAGATGGGTGTCRTCKKSCARRTATTTYGGGTCTGTGACGTCRATGTCGTGRGGYTGGCCATCGGTCAAAACCAACNASMRNRCGYTTTTCCTCRGCRCGRTCTYCAAGGTAACTTCCGGCATGGCGCAGGGCGGCYCCCATGCGRGTGGAATATCCGGCCTGCATGGCRGCRAGGCGGGATTTYGGGGCATCSCCCCAAGGTTCTTTGAARGATTTGAAGTGGGARTAGGACACYTCGTGCCGTGTATTGGATGAAAATCCGGCGATGRCGAGGGGGTCGCCCAARGCCTCCACAGATGTTGCCAGAAGGGCSGCGGCTTCTTGCGAKAGTTGCAAAATGGTGCTTTCTGCACCCGCAGGTACTTCRTTAACCGATTCMGAYAAATCCAACAAYARTAGCACYGCGATRTCGCGCCCGTCTTTGACGTGGCTYTGCATGATGCGSGTGTCGGGCGTGGAGCCGATCCGRTAATCAATCGCGGCGCGGATGGCGACGTCGATGTCCAGATCRTCSCCYTCGTTCTGATAGCGTATCCGGCGGCGTTGCTGRGGTTTYAGWAGGTCCACAATTGCCTTCAGTTGCTTAAGYAAACGCTGGTGTTTGTCCAGAAGTTGGTCGATATCGCTGGCGCTGCCCATTTCTTGAAACGATTCATACACCGTCACCCAATCAGGGCGGTAGCTTTGCAATTGGTAATCCCATTCGGGGTAGAACCGTGGTGGCAGCAGCCCGTTATCTTCGGCGTCAGACAGCCGATCTTGAGCGCCGTGATCAGAGTGAAAATCATCCTGCTCCTCAGCTTCTTCAAGGAACATCCACAAGTAGCGGTTATCGTCGCGGTAGGGAACCTCGGTATCCTCGAACCAGACGTTTGGCTGGCGAAAATTATGCTCAAAGTTGTCGCGCAACCAAAAAACCCCAAGTTCTGTCGCGAGTTTTGGGTCATGCGGGTCAGCGGTAACGCGTTCGCGGAATTTTTGAACGTATTCTAACAAGTCCGGATCGGTATACCTGTGCTTGGGGTTTAGGAGTGCATAAGACAGCATTGCCAGTTTGTGCCGAATGCACGCCCAGCCATCAGGGCAGGTGCCGGGAACAGGGATTGGATGCATCTTAAGCCACAGGTCGCGAAGGCCRGGGTATTGYTGCATGGCYAAATGTTCAATRCGSGCATCYTCGAACACCTCGACGGCRATATGCTGGAAGACGCTGAAATTGTCCGCAAGCAGCGGTTTGGTCCATTTTTTATGGGCCAACATRTGGGAAATRATTGCCCAATAYCGCTGCAACCCCGARAYACGRTATTTATCCTCGTARACGTCAGGAATGTGGAKGCCAAGCTGGTCCATATGCGGRCGTGGTTTGCGSGCKGTCTCTACGGCTTCGGARTAGGGRTGGAAATCCATGYCGGTTTCCCAAAAGGCGCRYTGRAACATGTGCAAYTGRCGYTCAACRTCCATGAAYAGCGTKCCGGCRCGTTCCTTGACCAGCATGGCTTTGGCATCCGCACTTTGCAGGCTGAAATAATCGGGCAGGCGGTGYGGRTGRTCRCGRTAAACGCGCATGCCGTATTCAACCCAGTTTTGGACGCCGGGAAGGGAAAGYTGTGCGAAAAGATAGGGSGCGCGGGCCAGCAGGGGCGCTGTGCCGTCTTTAGCCTCCGCCACCATCTTGCGGATCAGGCGGAGCCATATSCGCAGAAGGTCGGCATTATCCAGACGTTTCGCAACGGCGGCCAATGTGCCAAGGAACGGCGCGATGGAACCRCGCACGGCCTCGGCTGACAGATGGGCGGCTAGATCGGCRACCTCTGGRATGATTTYARCGTCGGAATACTTTACCACTTCGGGGATRTCATCRAGGAACAGTAAAACCAGTTCSGTCCCRCGCCCAAGAGCGCARACTTTATCKGCCCCYGCMARCCATGCGGTYAGRCCMKCGTCRTCSAKMACRTCTTGTGCRCGCGCCAGYGCMGSYTCAAAGATGTYRTCCACTTTTTTGACGGTGCAATTCAGGCGATCGCGCCAGATTTGGGCTTCGGGTTCCATCGGCCTAGCCGAGGATCATTTCAACGGCTGCGTCCAGCGTTGCGCGGATGTCTGCGTCATCTGACAACGGGCGCACCATGGCCATTTTACAGGCCTCAACAGGGGCAATGCCTTGATTGATCATCATTGCGCCATAAACCAGCAGGCGGGTAGAGATACCTTCGTCAATGCCATGCCCTTTCAGGTTCCGCGCTTTATGGGCGATTTCGACCAGTTTTAGGGCCATTTTGGTATCCACACCACCTTCACGGACCACAATCGCGGCCTCGTCTTCGGCCTCGGGATAGTCGAAATCAAGCGCAGTGAAGCGTTGTTTGGTGGACTGTTTCAGGTCTTTCATCAGGCTTTGGTAGCCGGGGTTATACGAGATAACCAACTGGAAGTCGGGATGCGCCTCCAGTAGTTCCCCCTTTTTATCCAGCGGCAGCACGCGGCGGTGATCGGTCAGCGGGTGGATAACGACTGTGGTGTCTTGGCGGGCCTCGACTACTTCGTCGAGGTAACAAATTGCACCGATACGGGTGGCCACGGTTAGCGGTCCATCTTGCCAATGTGTGCCGTTTTCATCCAGAAGGAACCGGCCAACCAGATCAGCGGCGGTCATGTCTTCATTACAGGCCACGGTGATCAATGGTTTGCCAAGTTTCCACGCCATGTATTCGACGAAACGGGATTTTCCGCAGCCCGTGGGGCCTTTGACCATTACCGGAAGACGGCAGGCATAGGCGGCCTCGTAAAGCGCGATTTCTTCGCCCGTGGCGTGGTAAAACGGTTCGGTGTGAATTTGAAATTGCTGGGCATCAACCATGTTTTTGATCCTTTGGTCTTTATGAAAAAGCCAACCGTGATTGGCTCATTGATAAAGATGTGTCCTGCCCCGCCAAACGGCGGAACAGGTGGGTGGTCGGTGTGCTTATTTATGCACACCCAGTTTTTCGCGCCAACCGGGATAGCTAGCATCGGCATCCGCCGGGAAGCTTTCGAACGCGCCCTTGGTTTCGGGGTGATCTTTGGCGTATTCCACCAGATCAACACCTTCTTGCCAAGCTTCATATGCTTGACGCAGTGATTTAGCGCCCGAAGCAATGCCGTCTTTGTGCCCAAGAGCCCCGCCACCGGAAGTCTGGATCACGTTACAATGGCCAAGGTTATCAAAGAAGCCCGGTAAACGCAGTGCGTTCATGCCGCCGGAGATGATCGGGGATGTAGGCTTCATGCGTTCCCATGGCTGGGTGTAGTGTGTACCCACCGAAACATCATCCATTAGCGCGTCGGCAAGGACGGTGTCAGAATTGTAACCTTCCATCTTGCCAAAGCCCATGGTGCCTGTGTGGATGCCCGAAGAACCGGCCATACGTGCCCATTTCATGTGTACAAGCGCTGTATATCCACGGTTGGATTCTTCGCCTGTGACCATGCCGTGACCAGCACGGTGATAGTGGATGAACTGACCTGCAAAGTGACGTCGTGCAGTTGTTACCATACCTGTGCCGCCAACAAAACCGTCAACCAGCAGGGCTACATTTTCAGCGTCATGGCCGAATTGCTCCAGAACAAACTCGCCACGTGCAATCATCTCGTCGTGACTGTCAGCCGTGATGTTGGCCGAGAAAATTTTGGCTTCACCTGTATCATCCATCGCGCGTTTCATCGCGTCTACGATCAGCGGGATAGATTCACGCATCGGGGCATATACTTGGTTGCCCTGTGGCTCGTCATTTTTGATGAAGTCACCACCGAGCCAAAACTGGTAGCACGCATCGGCGAATGGCTTTGGACGAAGACCCAGTTTGGGTTTGATGATTGTACCAACAACCATGCCGCCGTTATCTAGGTCGCGGCCTAGAATACGCCACATGTCAATAATTCCTTTAGAAGGGCCATCGAACAAGCGCATAAAGTTGGGGGGCACATAGAAATCTAGCAGCTTGGCATATTCTACGTCGCCCATGGCCTGGTTGTTACCAACCATACATGTCATTAGCGATACAACCATGGCGCGGCCATCGGTGATGTTGCGATCAAACAGATCTATCGGGTAAGCGATTTTCATCAACTCTTTTTCTTCGTCGATTTCGTAGCAAATCGCATCCAGACCTTTCGCGAAATCGTCGGTGGTGACGGTTTGTACGTTTGTACCAGTCGAACTTTCGGCGCAGAAGTGGGCTGCGGTGCCGATGTAGTCAAAGAAACCGGGGGCAGGTTTCATTTTATAGGCGCCAAGAACGTGCTTGCCGGCGGCAATCAGGTCTTCCTCTTTCAGCGATAAGTCGCTGTAGCGTGATGTTTGGTCTAGCATGTTTCTCTCCCTTAACAATGCCGAGTCGTTTAAATGCGTTAGCTCTAATATAAACCTAGGCCAGGAGTTACATAGAGTAAAATCAATTGTTTCTATTGACGTTATAGATATTATCTATAGTTATTTGATATGACGAATTTGAGCAAAAGTAACATCGTGCAAAGCCTGACACTGCGGCAATTGCAGATATTCGAGGCCGTGGTTCGCCATGGCGGCTATACCAAAGCCGCCGACGCCCTGCATCTGTCACAACCAACCGTGTCGATGCAGATCAAGAAGTTATCCGACACATTGGGTCTGCCGTTATTGGAACAAGTCGGCCGCTCCGTCAGCCCTACATCTGCGGGCCGCGATGTGTATGACACTGCGCGCGAGATTTTGTCTGGCGTTTTGGCACTTGATGATCTGACGTCTGAACATAAGGGCGTCGTGCGGGGGGATCTTAGCCTCGCCGTGATCACAAGTGCGACGTATTTTATGCCCCATTTGCTTGGCGCATTTATCAACCGTCATCCAGATTTGCGCCCGCGTTTGACGATTACCAACCGTGCGAATGTGTTGGAGCGCCTTAAATCCAATCAGGACGATTTGCTGATTATGGGGCAGGTGCCACAAGAAATTGCGGTCGAGGCGCACCCGTTTATTGACAATGAAATGGTCGTTGTCGCACCGCCTGGTCATCCGCTATTGGTGCAGAAAAACATTTCGCTGCAACGCTTGGCTCAGGAACGGTTTCTGGTGCGAGAACCGGGGTCGGGTACAAGGCTGACTGTCGATCGCCTGTTTGCCAAGCAAGACATTGCGATCACGCCGTTCATGGAACTTGGTAGTGCCGAGGCGATCAAGCAGGGGGTATTGGCAGGGCTTGGCGTGTCTGTTCTGTCGCGCCGCAACATCGGGTTGGAATTAGCCAGCGGCCACATTGCCGTTCTTGATGTGCAAGGCTTCCCGCTGGTGCGCCGCTGGTATGCGGTTCATCTGCGCGGGAAACGGTTATCGCTGGCGGCGCGCTCGTTTTTGGAATTTATCCTGACCGAAAGCGGCGATACGCTCGCCGTTTAAGTSRCRCTGCCKCCSACGGTYAAATCACCGATCAAYARTGTKGGYTGYCCWACYCCGACSGGAACGGATTGTCCGGCCTTGCCRCAWGTKCCGATYCCSGGGTCCATYGCCATATCGTTGCCAATCAGGCGGATTTTGTTCAATGCGGTTGCCCCGTCACCAATCAGTGTGGCCCCTTTAACRGGATTACCRACAACACCGTTTTTSACRCGRTAKGCYTCGGTGCARCTRAACACGAACTTRCCGTTSGTRATGTCSACYTGYCCRCCRCCRAACCCGACKGCATAAATRCCGTCYTTCACGTCCGACACRATATCCCCCGGTTCAACATCCCCGCCYARCATGACSGTATTGGTCATCCGCGGCATYGGCGCGTGGGCATAGCTTTGCCGCCGCCCGTTACCTGTTGCTGGTACACCCATGAGGCGGGCGTTTTGGCGGTCTTGCATGAAGTTGACCAGAATGCCGTCCTCGATCAGAACATTGCGCTGGGACGGTGTGCCTTCGTCATCAAAGGAAATGGAGCCGCGGCGGTTCGGGATCGTTCCGTCATCCACCACCGTTACACCCTTGGCTGCGATGCGTTTGCCCATAAGTCCGGCGAAGGCGCTGGTTTTCTTGCGGTTGAAATCCCCTTCAAGCCCGTGGCCGATCGCCTCGTGCAGTAGAATTCCGGGCCAACCGTTGCGAAGAACCACGTCCATGACACCCGCAGGCGCTGGTTCGGCGTTTAGGTTAACCATGGCAATCCGCAAAGCCTCGACCGCGGCGGCCTTCCAATGATCGTCCGTCATAAGCATCGCCAAACCGTGTCGCCCGCCGCTGGCCGAATGCCCGCTTTCTCGCCGCCCGTCCTTTTCAACGATGACCGAGACGCTAATCCCCGTCAGGGGGCGCGATTCAGACAAATGCACACCGTCAGGGCGCAGGATTTCGATTTCTTGCATGCTCGCCGATAGACTGGCCGACACCTGCACAACTTTGGGGTCCAGCGCACGGGCAAAAGCGTCGATCTCGCGCAACGTTTCGATCTTCACGCCAAACGTGGCGTCATCGAACGGATCAAGGTCTGTATATAAGCGTTGGTTTGTCGCCGTGGGCGGTGGGGCCATAGTGCCGCCACCGTCGCCTACGGCCAAACGTGCAGTTTCGGCGGCACGTTTTAACGCGATTTGCGAAATATCGGAGGAATGGGCATATCCCGCCGTTTCCCCGCGAATGGCCCGCAAGCCGAACCCTTCGGAAGCATCATAACTGGCGGTTTTGATCCGCCCGTCATCCAGAACCAACGTTTCAGAACGACGACGCTCAAGGAAAAGCTCACCGTCATCGGCCCCGTGCGTGGCTTCGCGCAGGGTTGTGAGGGCTTGGTCGAGGTCCAAATTCGTCTCGAATGGGCGAAAACGCGGTGTAGTTGGCGACATATATGGTCCCTCATGCGATGAAATACGTGGAAGCGGCTGAATGCCGCAAATGACTGACTTGTTATCTATCGTCTAATATGATCTTTGATATAGATCAATAAACGGAGATTCTGCAAATTATCGTGAGCAGGGTTTAATAGAGTGCAAAAAGCACGAATAACGGGGAACAAACGATGCGGATTGGTGATTTCTTCACAAAAGTTGCAACCTTTATTGTTGCTACAATGATTTCCGGCGCGGCTTGGGCGCAAGACGGTATTACGGGCCTCGAGGCTGTTGGTAAACCCACAGCAGGTGGCATGGGCTTTCAAACCGCCGCAACCGAGCTGGCGCGTGACCTTCAGTGGCTAGATGGCATGATCAACTGGATTATCGGGATTATCTCCCTGTTCGTGACGGTGCTGTTGATATGGGTAATCGTATTCTACAATCGCCGTGCGAACAAAGAAGCTGCACGCTTTACGCATCACTCGACTATCGAGGTTATCTGGACTGTTGCCCCGATCCTGATCCTGATCGGAATCGGCTCCTTCTCGCTGCCAATTCTTTTCAAGCAGCTTGAGATACCTGAATCCGATCTGACCATCAAAGTCACGGGTAACCAGTGGTACTGGTCGTATGAATACCCAGATTTCGAATTTGAATTCGATTCCTATATGATTGGTACGGGCGAGGCCGGTTTGACGGACGCCGTTAAAGCTGAATTGACTGACTACGGGTATGCTGAAGATGAATATCTGCTGGCCACTGATAACGCTGTTGTTGTTCCGGTTAACGCAGTTGTTCGCCTTCAGGTTACGGCTAGCGATGTTATCCATTCATGGGCTATCCCTGCATTTGGTGTGAAAATGGACGGTATTCCGGGCCGCTTGAACGAAACATGGTTCGCAGCCGAAATCGAAGGTGTTTACTTCGGCCAATGTTCCGAGCTTTGCGGCAAGGATCACACATACATGCCGATCACTGTAAAAGTGGTTTCGCAAGATGTGTATGACGCATGGCTGGTTCGTGCAGCTAACGAGTTTGCAAGCCTGCCAACTTCGATCACTGTCGCATCTACTGACTAAGCTTCCATCGGGGTGGCCCGCTGCCCCGACCCTCAATGGGCGAAAATATGACTGACGCAACCTATATGGCTGAAACGCAAGAATATGACGCAGAGTTTGGCGATTATGTCGAGCTACTGAAGCCACGTGTCATGCGCTTGGTTATTTTCACAGCGGCGGTGGGCCTGTTTACAGCCCCCGTTGCAGTGCATCCGGTTATCGCGTTTGCCACAATTTTGTGTATTGCCATCGGGGCAGGGGCTTCGGGTGCGCTAAATATGTGGTGGGATGCTGATATTGACGCGATCATGAAACGTACAGCTGCGCGTCCGATCCCGTCTGGCCGTGTTAAGCGAAGCGAAGCGTTGGCAATTGGCGTAACGCTTTCGGGCTTGGCTGTAATGATGCTGGGCCTGTTCGGCAATATTTTTGCCGCTGGCCTGCTGGCCTTCACAATATTCTTCTACGCCGTGGTGTATTCCATGTGGCTAAAACGCAGCACGCCGCACAACATCGTTATTGGCGGTGCTGCTGGTGCGTTCCCTCCGATGATCGGCTGGGCCGTTGCAACGGGTGGAATCAGCGTTGAGAGCATCTTGATGTTTGCGCTTATTTTCGTCTGGACGCCGCCGCACTTCTGGGCGCTGGCCCTTTTCCGTAATGAAGATTACAAAGCCGCGGGCATTCCAATGTTGCCGGTTACCAGCGGCACACGCGTAACGCGCCGCCACATTCTGGCATATTCTGTTCTACTGGTCCCGATCGCAATCGCACCGGCCTTCACGCAGATCGGCGGGCCGCTGTATTTCGCCGTGGCCGTTGCTTTCAACGCGGTGTTTCTGTTCGGTGCTTTCCGCCTGTGGCAACGCAATGACGAAGTCGCAGAGGCCGATACTTACCGCGCCGAAAAGCGCTTCTTCATGTTTTCCATCCTTTATCTTTTCGTCCACTTCGTAGCCCTGTTAGCCGAGGCCGCCTTGCGCGGTTTTGACCTTGGGTTCGCGAACTGGCCAATGTGGTTCTAATCATGTCCGGTATTCACAACGAACACGAACTTCTCTCACGTCGTAAAGGTCGTAATATCTCGCTAGGAATTGCGCTTATGCTGTTCGTTGGTTTGATTTTCGCCGTAACGATGGTGAAGCTTAGCCAGCCACAGGGTGTGAATACCAAGGCGCCTAACTTTAGTCTGGATGCGGTGGTGAGCGAATGAAAACATCTTCTAATAAACGTGTTGTTGTAAGCCTTGTCGCGATTGTGACGTTCATGGGGGCCATGGGCTTTGCTGCGGTTCCGTTTTACAACTGGTTTTGCGCTGTCACCGGGTATGGTGGCACAACGGCTGTGGCCACCTCGGGGGAAACGGCCGAGATACTTGATCAAACTATGATTATCCGCTTCGATGCCTCCAAAGAACGTGACATGCCGTGGACCTTTAAGCCGGTTCAACGCCAAATGAAAATTCGTATCGGCGAAGTTGGTTTGGCTTTCTACGAGGCCCACAATCCAACCGACCGTGTGATCGCAGGCACAGCCAGCTATAATGTTGCCCCGTTCACAATTGGTGAATTTTTCACCAAGATTGATTGCTTTTGCTTTACCGAGCAAATTTTGCAGCCCGGTCAAACTGTTCAGATGCCGGTCACGTTTTATGTCGATCCCGAAATCGTAAATGACCGCGACGGAAAACTCGTTAATTCAATTACGCTTTCTTACACTTTCTACGAAACTGACTTGCCGAGCGATCAAGCGATGCTTGATCAACCGGTAGACGATGCTACCACTTCTGCGGTAAACTGACCGCGACTACGTCAAAAAAATATGAGGGACCCAACATGGCGCATGAAAAGAATCACGACTATCACATTCTAAAACCCAGCCCTTGGCCATTGCTCGGCGCTGTCAGCGCATTTGTCATGTTCTACGGCTCGGTTCTTTGGATGAACGACTCCGGCCCATGGATGGCGCTTATCGGCTTTGTCGGTGTGCTTTACACAATGTATGTTTGGTGGGCTGAGGTTGTTGTCGAAGGCAATACTGGCGATCACACGCCTGTCGTTAAAATCGGCCTGCGCTACGGCGTCATTTTGTTCATCGCTTCCGAAGTGATGTTTTTTGTTGCATGGTTCTGGGCGTTTTTCCGTGCCTCGCTCTTTCCGCTTGCTGATTATGCGGGCGGTGTTTGGCCCCCTCAGGGGATCGAGACGCTGGACGCTTGGCACTTGCCGCTGATCAACACGTTGATCCTGCTGTGTTCCGGTGCGGCTGCAACTTGGGCGCACCACGCGCTTGCACATGAAAATGATCGCAAAGGCCTGAAAAACGGCCTTATCCTCGCGATCTTGTTGGGTATGCTGTTCACGTTCTTCCAAGTCTACGAATACACCCACGCGACGTTCAGCTTTGGGGGCAACGTTTACGGTGCTACATTCTATATGGCCACAGGTTTTCACGGTTTCCATGTTATCGTTGGTACGATCTTCTTGGCTGTGTGTCTTGTACGCGCCCAAAGAGGCGACTTCACGCCTGAAAGCCACATCGGCTTTGAGGCGGCGGCGTGGTACTGGCACTTTGTTGACGTTGTATGGTTGTTCTTGTTTGCGTCAATCTACATTTGGGGTGGCTGAGCCCTGCCGGAAGGGGCGGTGCCTGTAAGGGGTCCATCGGCGCCGAACCTTCTTAATAAATTTCGCGCGAGTCTTCATCCCGGGGCTCGCGCTTTTGTTTGAACCGAGGTCCTGATGAACCGACGCATACCCCTGATAATCTTTGGGCTGGTTGGCACTGCGATTCTGATATCGCTGGGTGTTTGGCAATTTCAGCGCATGACATGGAAAAACAATATTTTGGCGGAAATAGATGCGCGCTTGGCCCAAGCACCTGTTGCACTACCCGCTACTCTTAATCCGGTTGCCGACAAATATTTGCAAGTCGAGGTGACTGGCATGATTGCCGAGGGCGAGCTTCACGTTCTGACCTTTGGTGACAGTGGTCCGGGATTTCGCGTGATTGCCCCGATGGTTTTAGAAGATGGGCGCCGGATTTTGGTGGATCGTGGTTTTGTGCCGGAGACGGAAAAGATAACGCAGCGCAGCGGCGGGGCCGTTACCGCCATGGGTTCTTTGGTTTGGCCCCAGGAAACGGACAGTTTCATCCCCGACCCCAATCTTGAGAAAAATATCTGGTTCGCCCGTGATGTGGAATTGATGGCACAAGTCTTGAAAACAGATCAGGTTATGTTGGCCATTTCGCGTAGCACCAACAACGATGGGATTACACCGCAGTTGGTTTCGGTCAACATATCCAACAAGCACTTGGAATACGTGATGACATGGTTTTCACTGGCCGCTATATGGATCGGGATGACAGGGTACGCGCTTTCGCGTATCAAACCGAAAGCATCATGAAACGGATTGGGTAAATGCGGTATATTTCTACAAGGGGCCAAGCGCCCTCGCTTAGTTTTGAAGAAGCAATGTTAACCGGTTTGGCCCGCGATGGTGGACTTTATGTCCCTGAAAGCTGGCCACAGATGGGCCACGCTGACATTGCTGCCCTTGCCGGCCTGTCGTATGAAGAGGTCGCCTTTCGCGTGATCAAACCGTTCATCGGGGACACGTTCACTGATGATGAGTTCCGCGAAATCCTGTCCAAGGCATATTCCAGCTTCCAGCACGATGCGCGTTGTCCGCTGGTGCAACTTGGCCCAAACGACTTTTTGTTGGAATTGCACCATGGCCCGACATTGGCGTTCAAAGATGTGGCGATGCAGCTAATTGGCCAGATGTTCGATGTTGCCCTAAAGCGGCGCGGGGAACGTGTAACCATTGTAGGTGCTACATCCGGCGACACGGGGTCCGCCGCGATTGAAGCGTTTGCCGGACTGGACGCTGTGGATGTTTTCATCATGTACCCGCATGGCCGCGTATCTGATGTGCAACGTCGCCAAATGACCACGCCAGATGCCGCGAATATCCACGCGCTGGCTGTGGACGGAGATTTCGATGACTGCCAAGCGCAGCTCAAAAATATGTTCAACGATTTCGAATTTCGTGACGGTGTGAAATTGGCGGGCGTCAATTCCATCAACTGGGCGAGGGTTATGGCGCAGGTGGTATATTTTTTCACGTCCGCTGTTTCACTGGGCGCACCACACCGCAAGGTTTCGTTCACTGTTCCAACCGGTAATTTCGGGGATATTTTCGCAGGCTACGTTGCCAAACGCATGGGCCTTCCCATCGAACGCTTGGTGATTGCCACCAATCAAAACGATATCCTGCATCGCACACTTGCCAGCGGCGATCACTCCAAAACAGGTGTGACGCCGTCGATCAGCCCTTCGATGGACATTCAAGTGTCCTCCAATTTTGAACGCCTGCTTTTTGATCTCTATGATCGCGAGGGATCTGCCATTTCGCAATTGATGGATGACCTAAATTCAAAGGGTTCGTTTGAGCTTTCGCAAGGCGCATTGGATCGCTTGCGGGATGAATTCGACAGCGCTAATTGTTCCGAGGAAGAAACCTCGGCCACGATACGCTTTGCGCAAGATCATTATGGCGAAATCGTTTGCCCCCACACTGCTGTTGCAATCAAAGCGGCTGGCGATGTGCGCGGTAATCCGGCCACGCCTATGGTTATTTTGTCCACAGCACACGCGGCCAAATTCCCCGATGCGGTTGAGGCCGCCTGCGGCGTTCGCCCGGATTTACCACCGCATATGGCTGACCTATTCGAGCGGCCGGAGCGCGTAACCCGCGTTGCCAATGACCTTACGGCTATTCAGAAAATCATCCGTGAAGGGGCTTCTCATTGAGCGTTCAAATGCACACTTTGGCGAACGGTTTTCGCATAGTAACAGAAAATATGCCCAGTCTGAAATCTGCCACGATTGGTATCTGGGTGGATGCAGGTGCGCGCCACGAACGCCTTGATCAAAACGGTATCGCGCACTTCCTTGAACATATGGCCTTCAAGGGCACGAAACGGCGTTCGTCGCTGGATATCGCGGAGGCCATTGAAAATGTTGGCGGTTTCATCAACGCTTATACTAGCCGCGAAACCACGGCCTATTACGCGCGCGTTCTGCAAGAACATGTACCGCTTGCGCTTGATGTGATCTCGGACATCTTGCTGGAACCAGCGTTCGACCCTCGTGAATTAGAGGTGGAGCGCGGTGTAATATTATCCGAAATAGGCCAGTCCTTCGACACACCCGACGATATTATCTTTGATTGGCTGCAAGAAACTGCCTTTCCCGACCAACCGATGGGCCGCCCGATCCTTGGCCCTGCGGAACGTGTGAGAGCGTTTAGTCGTGAAAATCTGGCGGGGTTTGTGCAGGAATACTACGGTCCCGAACAAATGATTTTGGCCGCGGCAGGTGCCGTTGACCATGACGCCATCGTGCGCGAAGCCGAAAAACTATTCAGCCATCTGCCGCGCCGCGCAGCAACAATCGCCCCGAAAGCGAACTTTATCGGTGGTGAAAAACGCGAAATCAAAGACCTTGAACAAGCCCACTTTACCTTCGCGATTGAAGCCCCCGGTTTTCGCGATGAAGACGTCTACACCGGCCAGATATTCTCCACCGCATTTGGTGGTGGAATGTCCTCGCGACTGTTCCAAGAAGCCCGTGAAAAACGTGGCCTGTGCTATTCTATCTTTGCCTCGGCAAGTGCGCACGAAGACACCGGAATGTTCACCGTTTATGCAGGCACCAGCGGTGATAAAGTCGCTGAATTGGCAGACCTGACTATCACGGAACTGCGCCGTGCAACCCAAGACATGAACGACGTAGAGGTCGAACGCGCGCGCCAGCAAATGAAGGCCGGAATGTTGATGGGGCTGGAAAGCCCGTCCGCGCGCTGCGAACGCCTTGCCCGCATGGTTTCGGTGTGGAATCGTGTGCCTGATCTTGAAGAAACTATCGCCAAAATCGAGGCAGTTAGCACGCCAAAAGTTCGAGATTTTGCACAAAAACTATGCCTGACCGGCAAACCCGCAATGGCGCTTTATGGGCCGGTGGATGACGCACCGGCACTAGCAGCACTTGCTGATAAGCTTGTGGCTTAACAATGTTTCGCCGGCGCAAAACACAGATAGCGCAAACCGAAAGGTTGACTCTGCGCTTACCTGAAGCGACCGACTTCACTGAATGGGCCGACCTACGCCGGGACTCCGCTGAATTTTTGGCACCATGGGAGCCCGTGCGTGACGGTGCATACTTGACGCGCCGCTCTTTCCAGAACCGGATAATTTGGGCTAAGCGTTCAGCTAAAGATCGTCGTGCCTTAAACATGCTGATTTTCCGCCGCGACGATGGTTGCCTGATTGGCGGTATTACCCTCGATAACATTCAAGGTGGTGTGTCCAAATCCTGCACGGTTGGTTACTGGATGGGTGAAAGTTTCACACGGCAAGGGTATATGGCGGAGGCGCTGAATGCATCCGTGCAGCACGCTTTCACTGTGCTGGATATCAGCCGTATTCAGGCTGGATGCTTGCCGGAAAATGCTCCCTCGCGTGCGTTGCTGGAAAAATCTGGTTTCAAATACGAAGGCGTCGCGCAAAGCTATTTGCAAATCGCTGGTCGCTGGCGCAACCATGTTTTATATGCCAATCTGCGGCGCGACCGACGTGGTCGTACAGATTAAATCTTCCTGAATTTTGTCGGAGGGATGCATGCCCCTGAACGAACCAACATCCGAATTCCTTTTGAAACTGGCGCGCATCACAGATTGCGACACACCCACTGCGCGGTATCTAGAAGAACCACGCGGGCGATATGTTGGGCAAGGGGCCGTCGTTGTGCGGCCACGCTCGGTGCGCGAGGTTTCGGAAATTATGCGGCTGTGTAACACGCATAAAATCGGTGTCGTTCCTTTTGGTGGTGGTACGGGGCTGGTTGGCGGGCAAACTTTGGTCACTGGGCCAAAACCTGTAATCCTGTCGCTGGAATGGATGAACTCCATCCGTGACGTTGACCCTGCCGATAACATTTTAACAACCGAATCTGGTGTGATTTTGGCCGATATCCAGAATGCAGCAAACGATGTGCGCCGTCTGTTTCCTCTGTCGCTGGCTTCTGAAGGCTCCTGCCAGATCGGGGGCAATCTTGCCACCAACGCCGGTGGCGTGAATGTGCTGCGCTACGGAAATACTCGCGATTTGTGTTTAGGGATCGAGGCGGTATTGCCTGATGGTAGCATTTTTGGTGGGCTAAAACGGTTGCGTAAAGACAACACCGGATACAACCTTCGGAACCTTTTGATTGGCGCGGAGGGCACGCTGGGCATCATCACCGCCGCAACCCTGCGCCTTATGCCCAAACCCGTCGATGTTGAAACCGCTTTCTTGGCCATCCCTAACCCGCAAGCGAGCGTGGAAATATTAAATCAGCTCTCAACAAAACTCGGCGAGGTGGTCTCTGCGTTTGAGTTGATCCACCGCCAAGGGTTAGATTTTCTGAACGAAACAGGCATTGCTTTCACCAAACCACTTTCCTCCAACACCGAATGGATGGTGTTGCTTGAATGCGGAACGGGTGGTAATTCCGGTCTGAAAGATAATTTGGAGGGCATACTGGCCGATGCATTTGACGCGGGCCTGATTACCGACGCTGTTTTGGCCCAGAACGAGGCGCAACGCCACGCATTCTGGAATATCCGTGAAAGTATACCGGAGGCAAACCGACGGATCGGCGTAATTTCCTCGCATGATATATCGGTGCCGGTCAGTCAGGTGCCTGACTTCATCGCACGCGCGGCGAAAATGATTAAGGCTATCAATCCACAGCTTCGGATAAACTGCTTTGGTCATCTAGGGGATGGTAATCTGCACTACAACATTTACCCGCCCAAGGGCGAGAACCGGTCGCAATACGATGATATTCGCGCGGCGTTAGCCAATGATGTTTACGAGCTTGTTGATAGCTTTGGCGGCTCGTTCAGTGCTGAACACGGGGTCGGGCGCATGAAAAAGGCGGATTTGTTGAAATACAGCGATCCGGCCAAATTGTCGGCAATGCGCGCGATTAAACACGCATTGGACCCGAACGGCATAATGAACCCCGGTGCTGTAATTTAAAATGCCCCGCCGGAGGGGACCGACGGAGCATTTATACCAGTCGAAACTGATGCAAGCAGCACCCAATTCTCGTGGGGTTTGAGTGTTTTGCCACAGAATGGTTAACAAGAGGTTAGCGGACCCTTACGCCCCTTCAAAATCGCAAAGAATGTGCACATCCATACCCATGTTTTCCAGCTTTTTACGTCCGCCGAGTTCTGGTAAATCAATGATAAATGCGCTGCTTAGGACGATGCCGCCCATACGCTCGATCAATTTTATGCCCGCTTCGGCAGTACCGCCAGTGGCCAGCAAATCATCAACCATTAGGATTTTCTCACCCGGTTGAATGGCGTCATCATGCACTTCCATCACGGCTTGCCCATATTCCAGCGAATATTCCTGTTCGATGGTTTTACCGGGCAACTTGCCCTTCTTGCGGATCGGTACGAACCCCTTTGACAGTTGGTGCGCAATGGCACCGCCAAGGATAAATCCACGCGCTTCCAGCCCGACAACCTTGTCAATTTCTTCACCAGCATAGGGGTGCAGCATTTGGTCTATCGCCATGCGAAAACCACGTGGGTCGCCGAACAGCGTTGTCACATCGCGAAACATAATCCCTTCGTGCGGGAAGTCGGGAATAGTGCGAATATAGTCTTTGACCGTCTTATTTCTGGGCATCTGCCCCTCCGTGCATTTTGGGTGTTTTTAGCATTTCTTTAACAACGGCGATGGCTTGCGCTTCGCGCTCTGCCCAGTTGCCTGAAATTAGGGTATAGCTGGCGCCAAATGCATCCAGCTTGGTTTTGATCTTGGTGAAAAACTTTTGTCGCTGCTCTTGCGTGCCGTAATACCGCAGGGGGTCTTCTTCCCAAGGGGCGTTTGCGTCCAGCAACAAATAGTGGTCCGGCAACTCGATCCGCGCTTCAAGATCAGGCAGGGATCGGCCCAGCAACATCTCCGCCCAGACGGCGGTTAGTAAGGGGTCGGTGTCCTCGAACAAGATCGGTCCAGCCTTCAGCGACAGGGTTTTACGGTGGGCGACGTGCCCGTCGACAATGAAGTGCAACTCCTCGGCGCGATAATCGCCGGTGGTGCGGTATTTTTCATAGGGGCGGCCATATTCCGGCACGTATGGCCCGCCGAACTTGGCTGCCAAAACATCTGCCATGTAAGATTTCCCTGTGCTTTCCGGCCCGATCAGCGTCAGGCGCTTTTGAAAGTACGGGCGGACATAATCGGGGATAGACTTCCAGTGACCAAACGGGTCTTCGCGCACCTCGTCCGAGTTAGCCGGAAAAGCCATCCACATCGGGTCGAGGATGAAATGCTGCGCGTTCAGCGCGCGGGCAAGATCAACGATATACCCTTCCGAACCGATCACGCGGTCGATCGCTTCGGGGTGAAATCCACGAATAATCGGCCCCCAGTCAGGGCTGTCGGCGGGCAACGGTTCCGTACCGTTATTCGCCACAATCACCACCGCTTCGGGAAACAGGCTCTCCATCCAGTTTTTACGCACAGACGGGCTGATCGGGTCTTTGTCTGATGCCGATAGAATAATCGTCAGCCGATCCACCAGATAAGAGGCAGTGCGCACCAACGCCACGTGCCCTTCGTGCGGGGGCATGAATTTACCAAGGATAACGCCGGTGGTTGTCATAGCAGCCTCTCTCAATCAAACGCTTTGTAGCGGGTTGTTGCGCGGAATGGCAGGTGAAAATTATCCTAAAGGACGCGTCCAGCAACGGCATCCAGTTTGGCCACCATCGCAGGGTCGCGAGCCTCAGGGGTGGTTATGATCGCAAATTCCAACGCGCGGTCACAGCCGTGTTCGCAAACATCCCGCGTGGCCCCAAGCAGGGCAGGCAGGCGTTTAACCATGCCGCGCGCTTTGTCCGCGTTGCCGAATAACGTCTTGATGATCTCGTTGATATCAACCTCGCCGTGGTCAGGGTGCCAGCTGTCATAATCAGTAATCATCGCGACGGAGGCGTAATCGAGTTCCGCCTCTCGTGCCAGTTTGGCTTCGGGCATGTTGGTCATGCCGATTACATCACAGCCCCAAACCTCGCGGTACATCTTGCTTTCGGCAAGGGTCGAAAACTGCGGGCCTTCCATCGCCAGATACGTGCCACCCATATGTACGGTGATGCCTTCGGCCTTTGCGGCCTTGAAACACGCGTCAGACAGGCGCGGGCAGGTGGGGTGCGCCACGGAAACATGGCCAACACAACCTGGCCCAAAGAACGACTTTTCGCGTGCAAACGTGCGGTCAATGAACTGGTCCACAACCACGAAATCCCCCGGGGCCATATCTTCGCGAAACGACCCGCAGGCCGAAACCGATATCACATCCGTCACCCCGATCCGCTTTAATGCATCAATATTGGCACGGTAATTGATCGAAGACGGTGTTTGTACATGCCCACGCCCGTGCCTTGGCAAAAACGCCATCTTCACACCGTCAAGTGTGCCGGTAAGTATCTGATCTGAAGGGTCCCCCCAAGGGGTCTGAACCGTCCCCCATTTGGCGTCCTCAAGCCCTTCAACATCGTAAAGGCCACTGCCGCCGATAATCCCGATCATAGTATCCATAGTCGTTTCCTATTCTGGCCGATTAAGCGCAAAAATATCCGTCACCGATGTGTAATCCTTATACCCGAGCCGCGCCAGCGGGCTATAGCGGGTGACATCGAAAATCCCGCTCACAATGACGGTATCGTCCAGATGCACGCCCACCACCTCGCCCAAAACCATCACATTGTTTTCACCAGGAAGGTCGATAATTTTGAACAACTTGCATTCAAGCGCCGCAGGCGAGGCCGCCACGCGCGGCGCTTTAACGATATTGCAATCCGCTTTGGCAATGCCCGCATGCTCAAATTCATCCGCCCCTGCCGCTAACGCGGCTGACGACTTGTTCATCACGTCTTTCAATTCCGTCGATACGATATTCACCACAAATTCGCCCGTTGCACGAATATTGGCAACCGAGTCCTTCGCATAAGCCTGATCCGGTTTAGTCCCCGTACTGGCAAACATCACCATCGGCGGGTTGTCCGTCACCGCATTGAAAAAGCTGTAAGGTGCGAGGTTGGCGCGCCCCTCCGCATCCACCGTTGAAATCCAGCCGATCGGGCGCGGCGAAACAATTGCCTTGAACGGGTTATGCGGCAGGCCGTGGTCGTCAATATTCGGGCGATAAAACATGCGCGAAGTCCTTTTGTCTATTTGCCGAAAAGCTAGGGGCATGTTAGGCAAGTGTCGAGAGACATTTAGGGAAACRSCACRATGTATAYGCAGATTAACCGACGAAGCTGATYCAKACCCCGTTTYGGGCGACGTTTTYCNCTATTCTTTGTGCCGGTAGCCTCCTATGTTTCGCATATYYCCTGAAATTCCCGATGATCTGGACGAGGTGGAATACCTCTATGATCTCGCYTTYGCACCYGGTCGCACGGCGTTAAGTTCCTACCGTTTGCGAGATGGCGTTGACCAGATTGGTGAYCTGTCACTSGTCGCGCGGGATCAATACGACATCCTCGCMGGYGCCATACGGTTTTGGCCCGTACGGGTCGGGCARGCGGGGCATKCSGCCYTGTTGCTTGGYCCCGTTGCCATCCACCCCACGCGCCAAGGCGAAGGGTTGGGCRGTTTGTTGATATCTGAATCGTTGGAGCGCGCAGTCAACACGGGGTGGTCGCGGGTCATTTTGATCGGGGACGAGCCCTACTATCGCCGCYAYGGSTTYCGYCGTRAACARGCGGAARRSYTRRAATTTCCGCCCCCYACRAACCCCGACCGAYTGCTKGCCAAGGCATTAACCGACGGTGCGTTTGAGGGCGTRTCKGGCTTAATCCATAAGTGGGAATAACGGGTTCAGGCGAAATAATCYTGCAATATTCGGGTGTATATCGCCTTTAACTGATGGATTTGCGCAATCTCCACTCGTTCATCAACTTGATGCATGGTTTTGCCAACCAACCCGAATTCAACGACCGGACAATGATCCTTAACGAACCGCGCATCGGACGTGCCGCCAGACGTGGACATCTCGGGCGCAACGCCCGTTTCCGCCTCTACCGCCGCCGCAATCAGCGTCGACAATTCCCCGGGGGCCGTAATGAAACTCTCGCCGGAAACTTGCACGCGCATTGCTATATCTACATCGTTTGCAGCGGCAATTTCGTCAGCCACGCCGCGCAACCACGTTGTCAGACGTTCCGATGTGTGGTCATCGTTAAATCGTATGTTCATCGTCGCACGGCAATTCGACGGAATGACATTGTTCGCCGTATTGCCCGTATCAATCGTTGTAACCGCCAGCGTCGAGGCATCAAAATGCTCCGTTCCAGCGTCCAGTTCATGACTGGCCAGACGATCCACCAGCCGCGCCATCGCAGGCAACGGATTGTTTGCACGGTGCGGATAGGCCGAATGGCCCTGCACGCCCGTCACCGTAAAATACGCAGTCATAGACCCACGCCGCCCGATCTTCATCATCTCGCCCATAGTGTCAGGGCAGGTAGGTTCCCCCACCAAACAATGGTCAATCTTTTCGCCGCTCTCTTCCATCCAGTCGAGAAGGGCGACGGTTCCGTCGGTTGCATCGCCTTCTTCGTCACCCGTAATTGCCAGCACGATTGACCCATTCGGCGGGGTCGCCGCAACAAAATCAATCGCGGCCGCTGCAAAAGCCGCAACACCGGATTTCATGTCGGTTGAGCCGCGACCATACATAAACCCGTCCTTAACCTCGGCCCCAAACGGATCAACGCTCCACGCATCAATATCGCCCACAGGCACCACATCCGTATGCCCGTTAAACCCGAAAGTCCGCCCGTTAGCTTGTCCACCCCAGCGTGCGAAAAGGTTGGCAGTGTCACCTCGGTCAACGCGCGTGGTCACGAACCCCGCTTTGGTCAGTAACGCATCCAAAAGTTGCAACGCGCCCCCTTCAACGGGTGTCACAGACGGGCATTGAATCAAATCGGCGGTAAGTTTAGCGGGATCAATCAAGACTAGGTCCTTTTTCAGAATGCATGTGACAGTATTTCGTGGTTTGGAGGTCACCGCAAGATTTTCTTCGATTACAAGCACCTACGGTATCAGATTTTGGTCTGAGAGGATTCGACAATTCGTAATAATTGTGCGACAAATGAGTCGTTATTGTTGTGTGGGTGCTGATTTGTAAGTGTTGTATTGAGTAACTAGTATTAGGAGTATGTAAGATGACCCGTCTGTTTTTTCGACGTGCGGTTTGCTCGCACTGAGTGCGTGCGCCAGTATTTTCAATGGAATTGATGCTGGCGTAGGCGGATACTACGACGAGAACGGGATGTTTGTTGCTTACTGTAGCGACGAACCAGCCCCGACAGTCCACACCAATGATGATTTCTCGATAACTGATGATCTGGCATGTGTTCCGAAACCCGAGGTGCTGGGAATACAAATTGTGAATGACGACGATGACGGCGGCGGCAACGGCGATGGCGGCAACGGTAACGGCGGCGATGGCGGCAACGGTAACGGCGGCAATGGCAGCAACGGTAACGGCGGCAATGGTAACGGCGGCGATGGCGGCAATGGTAACGGCGGCGATGGCGGTAACGGTAATGGCGGCAATGGTAACGGTGGCAATGGCGGCAACGGTAACGGCGGCAATGGCA
>NVXA01000006.1 GCA_002746395.1 Paracoccaceae bacterium | reverse complement strand
ATGAAAGAAAAGTGGAACCAGTGAGATTGGCAGCCTGAATGAAACCATGATCCATCTTAAATTGGCTACTGACTGGTCGAAAATGTAGGACCACCTCTTGGCGATCACCGCAGGACTAATATGGGCAGGCTTTGGCATACCTGTTCCAGACCCGTTCGATGAATTCCTTACCCTTCTTGGGGCTGCCGCCACACCCGGTGCATTATTCGCCATCGGCGCATCACTGGCCACGAAATCAGCCGAACGTAAATCCATTGCTATCTGGCTTTCAACGGTCAAGCTGGCACTTCACCCTTTGGCCGTTGCATTCGCTAGTCTGGTGTTGTTTGACGTACCACCATTCACGGCCTCGGTCATGATTGCAGCCGCAGCCATGCCAACGGCGGGCAACGTTTATATTTTGGCGCAGCATTACGGGATTGCACCGCTTCGGGTGTCCTCGACCATACTAATTTCCACGGTGATTAGCATCGTTAGCCTGACGGTCGTGATTGCGCTAGTTACGGGCTAAGGTTCGTGGTGCGTTAAACTCTTTCGCATTAAATATGTGAAACATTTGCATCTGAAATACCGATCAATACTCGAGGTTTGGTTTGGATGCAAAATTGACATTAGCTAAAAACTAGCATCAAATTCGGCTAATGGTGAGCAGGGTAAATAGGTGCAGAATTCCGACATAGAGCGTATTCGCAGACTTCCGATTTGGGATGGCTAAACTATAATTTTGCCGCTTGGGGGTGGGCGAACCAACCTCAATTATACGGTGGAGGATAACGCCGGAAATACGTTGCACGCCTTGGGGAGGATATAGTCGAGCATCACGTTCTTCGCTTCAACGAACTTGCTGCGAGCCGTGCAGCCCACGCCGCGGGCCTGTCGCCAGCTGTAATCCACGCACAAGGTGGCCTGACGGTGTTGGAGTTTGTAAAAAACAAAACCTTTACGTCTTCTGACGTTCGCGTACCCCATAATCTAGAGAAAATCGTGCTACTGCTGCAGTCGTGTCACAGGGACATTCCAAGCCAATTATGAGCCCTGTTCTGATTTTTTTGGATGTTCCACATAATCCGGGATTATGCGGCGAGATTGCAAGAATTAGGTAGTGCGCATGCCGCATTGGCCATTGAGCTTCGAGATATAGGAAACAATGTCAAATGCGATGTACATCTTGCGCCACTTTACGCCCCTGAAATGGTCCGTGTGAAGGCGTAGTTCAGTTCAACAGTGATTGCGCTGCGTGGGCGATCTCGCCCTCTTCATCGGCAGGAATTACCCAATGGGGCAAATCGCCTGTCCAGCTCAGGTGATCAAGAATTCGGCCCCGTATTTGCACAGCGTTTTCGCCGATACCGCCTGTAAAAATAAACCCGTCTACGCCTTGCATCGCCGCAATTATCGAACCTGCGTGACGGCTGACCCAATAGCAATAATGCGAGACCGCGAAACTGGCACTCGTGTCATTCGAATTCAATATTGCTTTCATGTCAGCCGTGCCTGCCATCGCCACCAGCCCGCTTTCATGGTTTAGCATCTTGTCAATTGCATCCGCGCTCAGGCCGTGTTTACGCATCAGGTGTAGCACTACGCCTGTGTCCGTCGCACCGGCACGGGTGGCCATAACCAGCCCGTCCATCGGTGAAAAGCCCATGGTCGTGGCCACGCCTACACCATCAACAATCGCCGCGAGGCTGGCTCCGGCCCCAAGGTGAAACGCTAATACGCGATGCGGCAGCGTGGCGGTTGTTATCTGTTCGAACCGCCGCACTAAAGACGCGTAACTAAGCCCGTGAAACCCGTATCGCCTGATCCCTTGGTCACGCAAGGCGCGCGGGATAGGGATGGTCGTTGCTTCGGGTGGGTTATTGGCGTGAAACGCTGTGTCAAAGCAGGCATATTGCGGCACATTGGGGTAAAGCAATTCGATCGCGCCCATCACCTTCAACGCAGGTGGATTGTGGAGCGGGGCGAGGGTGGAATTCGCCTCTATCTCGGCTCTGATCTCTGCTGTAATCAGCGCGGGCGCATTTCGAGAACCACCATGCACGACACGGTGGCCGATGGCCTGCGGAGGGTGTGGCATGTTCAATTGCGCCACGGCTCCTTGAACACCGGATACCACTTGCCCACTGGTGATCTTCTTGCAATCCGGCGTGAAAGCCGCAAACTTCAGGCTGGACGAYCCTGCATTCAGTGTTAAAATCCAAGGGTCGCCAGCCATGCTTTAAACTTTCTGCGGGCGCATGTCAGCAGCGTTGATCCCCGCAACGGCAACAGGCGTTGTCATCGCATCACGCCGGAAGGGTTCCCCCAGTTCTTGGTTCAACATGACTTCGATAAATGTCGTCACGCCATCATTCATTTGCGCATTCACGGCTGTATTCAACGCGTCCGTCAATCCTTCCATCGTGGTGGCGACAATTCCCGTCACGCCGCACGCTTGGGCGATGCCGGCATAGGACACGTTGTAATCAAGCTCGGTTCCGACAAAATTGTCTTTATACCAAAGCGTGGTGTTGCGTTTTTCTGCACCCCATTGATAATTTCGGAAAATCACCATGGTGATGGCCGGCCATTCATCGCGGCCACATGCTGTCATTTCGTTCATCGAAATCCCAAAGGCTCCATCCCCTGCAAAGCCGACAACCGGCGTATCGGGCTGGCCGATTTTAGCCCCAAGGATCGCCGGAAAGCTGTACCCACACGGACCAAATAGACCGGGAGCAAGGTACTTGCGCCCATCCTCAAATGTCGGATATGCGTTGCCAATGGCACAGGCATTACCGATGTCGGAACTGATGATCGCTTCCCTTGGCAGCGCGGCCTGAATGGCGCGCCATGCTTTGCGTGGTGACATGTGTTCCGGTTTATCCGCACGAGCGCGTTGGTTCCACGAAGTGCCTTCATCGTCATCCTCGTGATCCATAGATGTTAATGTTTGCGCCCACGCGGATTTGGTGGTTGCAATCAGATCACGACGTTCCGCGCGGCCCGCATCGCCCGCTGTGTCGGAAAGCTGTTCCAATATTTGCTCGGCCACCTGCTTGGCGTCACCAACGATGCCAACGCTGACGGGTTTGGTCAGGCCGATGCGATCGGCGTTAATGTCTACCTGAATGATTTTCGCGTCAACTGGCCAGTAATCAATGCCGTATCCGGGAAGGGTGGAAAACGGGTTCAACCGTGTCCCCAATGCCAGCACAACGTCGGCCTTTGAAATCAATTCCATCGCCGCTTTCGACCCGTTATATCCCAACGGCCCAGCGAATAATGGATGTGATCCGGGGAAGGCATCGTTATGTTGATATCCACAACAAACGGGCGAGGATAGACGTTCGGCGAGGTCTTTGGACGCTTCAATCGCACCGCCAATAACCACACCAGCACCGTTTAGAACAACTGGGAATTTGGCCTCAGACAGCAGTTTGGAGGCCTCGGCAATCGCGTTAACGCCACCAGCGGGGCGCTCGAAATCGACGATGGCGGGCATGGCGATGTCAATAACTTGTGTCCACATATCGCGCGGAATGTTAATCTGCGCCGGTGCAGACAGGCGTTTGGCCTTCATGATCACACGGTTCAGAACCTCTGCTATGCGGGATGGGTCACGGACCTCTTCTTGATAAGCCACGCAATCGGCGAACATGCGCATTTGTTCAACTTCCTGAAAGCCACCCTGACCGATGGTTTTGTTGGCGGCCTGCGGTGTCACCAACAGCATCGGCGTGTGGTTCCAGTACGCCGTCTTGATCGGGGTAACGAAATTCGCAATCCCGGGCCCGTTCTGGGCAATCGCCATGGTCATCTTACCTGACGCGCGCGAAAAACCATCCGCCATCATGCCGCCGCTATATTCATGCGCACAATCCCAGAACGTTATCCCCGCCGCCGGAAAATAATCTGAAATAGGCATGAAAGCCGAGCCGATAATGCCGAACGCATTGTCGATTCCGTGCATTTGTAGAACCTTAACAAAGGCTTCTTCTGTAGTCATTTTCATGGCGATGTCCTTGTGATGATGTGTGTGGCGCTGGAACCGAATATGAGCGAGCGGACGGGCGGGTGATAGGGCCAGAAGTTAAGTGGAATTATAGCCAGTTTGCATTTCAAGGATAGTCTGTTCAATGCGCCGTATCCCCTCGGGTATTTTTTCCGAGGAGATCGAGGAATAGGCGAGGCGAAAAAAGTTCTTCGGGGCGTCTGTATTCTCGAAAAACGGCGCACCGGCTTCGATTAACACGCCTTGGACTTTTAGTTTCTCGGCCAGCAACTCGGTGTCAATAGCCGCTGGTGCTTCCACCCAGAAACTTGAGGCCCCGAACGACGCACTGCCAGCAATCACCATGCTGGTTCCTTTCAAGGCTTCGTCCATCACGGTGCGACGTTTCTGAAACACGCCCCGCATGCGTTTGATCATGGCGTCGTAATGCCCCAAGCCCAAAAAATACGCCGTGGTGCGTTGAATATGCCCCGGAGGATGGCGAAGCACGGCGGAACGCAGCGCACGGGCTTGCCGGATAAGCGGTTCCGAGGCGACCATATATCCAAGCCGCAACCCCGGAAACAAGGATTTGGAAAAGCTGCCCGTATAAATCACCCGCCCGTCTTTATCCAAGGATTTAAGGGCAGGGGATGGGGATTTTAGAAAGCTCATCTCGAATTCGTAATCATCCTCGACAATGATGAAATTCTTCTCACGTGCCAAGCGCAAAAGTTCATGACGGCGCGCCATCGGCATGGTTGTCGTGGTCGGGCATTGGTGGCTGGGCGTGGTGAACAGCACGTCGAAATCGTTGGGTAGGCTGTCTGGCGGAAGGCCATCTTCGTCAATCTTTATAGGGTATTGCGTGCATCCGGTGTAGCGCAAAATTTCGCGAAGGCTGTAATATCCCGGGTCCTCATAAGCCGCAGCACGGTTCTGGTTCAGCAATATCTGCGCAACCATCCACAAGGCGTTTTGTGCCCCCACGGTCACCAAAATTTGCTCGGGCTTGGCCAAAATTCCGCGCCTTGGCAGGGAATTCCTTGCGATAAAGTTAATCAATTCGGGGTCGTCGCGTTCAGCGTAATCCGATGTCAGACTGTCGAATTCTTTCTTCCCCAAAGCTTGCAGCGCGCAAAGCCGCCAACTTGCTTGATTGAACAATGTGGCATCCGGTTGGCCATAGATAAATGGATAAGGGTAACTGCGCCAGTTTTCAGGTTTGTGAACGTGCTTACCACCCGTGAAATCTTGTTGCACGGCCTGCGCCCAATCCACTTTATCTGCCACCATCGCCCCGCGAATGGGTTGCAATGGTGCGCTCGGCGCTGTTTGAGAAACGTAAAAACCGGAGCGGTCAGCCGAGGTTATATAATCATCCGAGACCAGTTCATTATACGCCAGCGTCACCGTTATGCGCGAAATTCCGAGATGCTTGGCCAGCTTTCTGGACGAGGGTAGCTTTTCCCCCGGATGCAGCCGCCCTGCCAATATAGCCGAGGCAACGATCTGCTGTATTTGCTTTTGCAAACTACCTTGGAAATTTGGATCAAGGAAAAACGCATCTTCGACAAGGGCCATCGGGTTCCTAACTGGACTTAATCTTGGGTATCATCTGGATGTATTAGAAGCCTGAAAGCCCTCCTAGTGTCAAACAAAGTTTCACTCGGACAACTTAATACTGGAGAAATGAAGATGGCTTTCGACGTGCAATCAAATTCGATGGAAGAATTCTGGATTCCGTTTACGGACAACAAAGCGTTCAAAAAAGACCCGCGCCTGATCACCAGCGCCAGCGGCGTTTATATGACGGATCACAAAGGCGGAACCGTCATTGATGGGTCGAGCGGTTTGTTTTGTAGCCCTGCGGGACACTCCCACCCCAAGATTATCGAGGCGGTGCATGAGGCCATGCAAACCTTCACCTATGTTTCTCCGTTTGGGTCGGGTCATCCCCTAAGCTTTGCGCTGGCCGAACGTGTTGCGCGGTTGCTTGCCGAAGATTTCAACCATGTGTTTTTCGTGAACTCTGGCTCCGAAGCAATCGACACGGCCTTGAAAATGGTGATGGCCTATCATTCCGCATTGGGCTGTGATCGCAGCCGTTTTGTTAGCCGCGAGCGCGCCTATCACGGCGTTAACATCGGCGGCGTTTCCCTGTCCGGCATGGTTAATAACCGCAAGACGTTCCCGTCCGTAATGCCAAACGTGGTGATGATGCGTCACACTTGGGATGAAAACGAGCTGTTCGTGCGCGGCCAACCTGAACGCGGTGTAGAATTGGCGAATGATCTGCAACGCATGGTCGATAATTACGGTGGCAACACGATTGCAGCCTGCTTTGTGGAACCCGTTGCGGGGTCCACCGGCATCCTCGCGCCGCCAAAAGGGTATTTGGAACGCCTGCGTCAGATTTGTGACGAAAACGGAATTTTGCTGGTGTTCGACGAGGTTATYACYGGATTTGGMCGNCTTNGGTGACAAGTTYGCRRYTGATGTKTTTGGSGTSACRCCRGACATYATGACYATGGCCAAGGCRCTAACCAACGGSTCCATTCCGATGGGYGCGGTGGCGGTGACKGATCGGGTTTACGAYGTAATMTCCGATCARGCAGCGCCGGGKGCRATCGAGTTTTTCCACGGGTACACCTATTCAGGTCACCCAGCAGCCTGCGCGGCGGGGCTGGCGACACTCGCGATATTCGAGGAGGAAGGSTTGTTTKMSCGCGCCGCAGAAATGACGCCGTATTTCCTCGACGCGGTCTATACCTTGAAAGACCATYCTATGGTCAAAGACATTCGCGGGATCGGCATGATGGCSGGGGTGGAGCTGAAATCAAAYGGYAAACCGGGGCAACGTGGGGGCAGGGCGCAAAGCGATTTGTTCTGGAACGGGATGCATGTGAAATTCACCGGAGACACGGGCATTCTTGCACCGATGTTTGTCGCCGAGAAATCCCATATTGATGAAATGATTGATAAGTTAACAAAGACGCTGGACGAGTTGACAGTCTAGAGCCGGAAAAGTGTCGGAGCGCGTTTCGCGCTCCGACAAATATTTATACGTCGACTTCAATCGCGTCGCCYGAYGCAATYGCCAGTTCAACRGCGGCKGTCGCSACRGCCAAATCCTGCAAGCCAACGCCTGTGCCRTCAAACAACGTGATYTCGTCRTCCGAGGTTCTGCCGTTGTGCGYGCCATTAATAACAGCRCCGATTTCAGCGATCTGRTCWGCGSTGATCAAYCCTTCRGCAACCGCATGYTGGCATTCGCCRATYGTGATCGATTGYGCGAYCTCRTCSGTGAACACRGTMGCCTTGGCAACCARYGCGGATTCGACTTCTTGCTTGCCYTTGGTRTCSGTCCCCATRCACGCGATATGCGTTCCGGGTTTCACCTGCGCGGCCATCAAGATCGGTGCGAAACTGGASGTGATSGARATGATCACATCCGCCTGYGCRCCAAGTTCATCAAGGCTWACRGCCTCRAAYGGCAAGCCAAGYTCTTCGGCMACATCMGCCAAACGYGACAGCATTTCAGGATGGTAGTTCCAGCCGATRACYTTTTCRAAATCRCGYTGTTCYACTGCYGCRCGCATTTNGAAAGSMGNACTGGTGACCAGCGCCGATCATGCCCAGAACCTTGGARTCCTTGCGGGCCAAGTGCTGGATCGAAACGCTTGAGGCTGCCGCCGTGCGAACAGCCGTCAGGTAGTTGCCGCCAACGATGGCTTTAAGCTGGCCAGTGTCAGGATTGAACAGGAAGATCGAGGATTGATGGTTTGTTAACCCTTTTGCCTCGTTTCCCGGCCAGTAACCACCGGATTTCAAACCAAGCGATAGGCCCGCCTTATCAAACCCCGACTTGAAACCATAAATTGCGTCGGCGTAGCCGATGTTTTCGCGGATCACCGGAAAGTTGTACGCATCACCGCGTGCCATCGCGCCGAACACGGCCTCGACAGCGTTATAGGATGTGGTGCGGTCGATCAGGTTCGGGATTACGCCCTCAGGAACAATGATCATATCAGTACGCCTTGCCGCGTGCGGAAACGGGCCAAAGTGTTTCAACCTTGCCGTTACGTACACCAACATACCAGTCATGCACGTTGCAGGTCGGATCACAGTGACCAGGCACAAGGCGCAGCTTTTCGTTGATGCTTAGAACACCGTCAGGGTCGGCAACAACGCCGTGTTCGTCCGAACATTTAACGTATTCAACCGCATCGTTGCGACCATAAACCGTTGGCAAACCACTATCGACGGATTGGGCTTTTAGGCCCGCATCGACAATGGCTTTGTCGGCTTTGGAATGGCTCATTACAGATGTCAGCAGGAACAAGGAGTTCTCCCATTCACCATCATCAATCCGTTTGCCTTCTTTATCCAGAATACGGCCATAATCCGCATCCATGAATGCGTAAGAACCACATTGCATTTCGTTGAAAACGCCGGAGTTGCCCTCAAAGTAATACGAACCAGTGCCAGCGCCACCAACGATGTCGCATTCCAGCCCTTGGGCCGTCAGCGCAGTCATCGCGTCGCGTACCATATCAATGGCGATATCAACTTTGGCTTTACGGTCCGCATACAAATCCATGTGCTGCATAGCACCTTGATAGGCCTGGATGCCCGCAAACTTCAGACCTTCGGCAGAATCGATCAGCTTGGCGATGTTCACTACATCTTGGCTGGTGGTCACACCACAACGGCCCGCACCCACGTCGATTTCAACGAGACATTCAAGTTCGGTGCCATGCTTTTGCGCAGCGGCAGCCAGATCCGCGACGTTCGCGGGATCATCCACACACACTAGAATACGCGCGCCAAGTTTTGGCATACGTGCCAAACGGTCAATTTTGGCAGGGTCACGAACCTGATTGGAAACCATCACATCTTTGATACCGCCGCGAACGAAAACCTCGGCTTCGGAAACTTTCTGACAGCAAACGCCGACAGCAGCACCCATGGATTGCTGCAATCTCAACACATCGACGGATTTATGCATTTTGCCGTGCGCACGATGGCGAACGCCCATATCTTTACAGATGTCGCCCATCTTTTTCACGTTACGCTCAAGCGCATCGAGATCGAGAATCAAACAAGGTGTCTGAATGTCTTTTTCGTCCATGCCGGGAATGGCGGGAACATCATAGCCGACTTCGAGGTCGTCAAAATTTACTGGTGCGTTCATAATCTCTCTCCTAGTTTTTCATCCACGGTAGCTTGTCCATATCGACGTTGCCACCCGTTATAATCACCCCGACGCGTTTTCCCGCAAACAGGTCTTTATTCTTGAGTATGGTCGCCAGCGGCACGGCGCTTGACGGCTCCATCACGATTTTCATGCGCTGCCAAATCAGCTTCATCGCATCTACGATTTCATCCTCGGTGGCAATCAAAATGTCGGTCACGTGGTTCGATACAAAATGCCATGTCAGATCCTTTAGCGGAACCTTAAGGCCATCGGCCACCGTATCCGGCGCRTCATCYGCAATAATATGCCCCGCTTTGAAAGAYCGATAGGCATCATCCGCATTCTTCGGTTCTGCCGCATAAAYYTTGGTRTCKGGTGCGACGTTSGACARYGCCARACATGTACCTGAAATCATACCGCCRCCSCCAAYMGGGGCAACAACTGCATCCAGACCACCTGTTTGTTCCAACAGTTCCAGMGAACACGTCGCTTGGCCTGCAATCACSCGCGGGTCGTTRTAAGGATGTACGAAATCSGCACCWGTCGCGGCTTGCACCTCGGCAAAAACCGCCTCGCGCGAKGTTGTWGARGGYTCACACTCCGTAATAATCCCGCCGTACCCGATAACCGCGTCCTTTTTGGCTTGCGGGGCTGTACGAGGCATAACCACATGGCACGGAATTCCACGCCGACCAGCCGCATAAGACAGCGACAAAGCATGGTTGCCGGAGGAATGCGTTGCCACACCCCTCAAAGCCAATTCATCGCTTAACCCGAATACCGCGTTGGAGGCACCACGAACCTTAAAGGCCCCTGCCTTCTGGAAGTTCTCGCACTTAAAGAACAGCTCGGCCCCTGTCAGATCATTCATAAACGTGCTGGTCAGAACCGGTGTTTTATGGATGTAAGGTGTGATCCGTTCGCGGGCGACTTTCACATCGTCAAATGTGGGTATGTACATGTGGTATCCTTTATTCAGGCGGTRTTRCGATAGTATTCTTGYGCCGCCGCAACGCCAGACCCTAGCGTAACTGGTAGACCAAGATCAACCATTGCCATCTCTGCGGTCGCGATACCCGAAAGCGCCATAACATCAGTGATACTACCAAGGTGGCCGATGCGGAACACTTTACCGGCAACTTTGCCCAGACCGCCGCCAAACGATACGTTGTATTTCTTGGATGCGTGGTTCACCACATCCGTGGCATTGAACCCTTCAGGTACCAGAATAGCCGTGACGGAGTTGGAATATATCCCCTCGTTCACCGCGCAGATTTCCAAGCCCCAAGCACGCACGGCAGTGCGAACACCCTCGGCAATGCGGTGATGGCGGGCGAAAACGTTGTCCAACCCTTCCTCCAGCAGAACATCGGTAGATTTGGCTAGTCCAGCAAGCAGGCCAACAACTGGCGTATATGGGTAACCGCTAACCTTCAGCGCCGCGATCATTTCGCGGATGTCGTAGTAAAACCGCGGCAGGTCAGCATCATCCATCACCGAAACCGCTTTTTGGCTAACACCGACAATTGCCAAACCTGTTGGCAGCATGAAACCCTTTTGCGAACCGGTGATGGCAATATCAACGCCCCATTCGTCCATACGGAAATCCATTGAACCGATAGAACTAACCCCGTCCACAAACAAAAGTGCAGGGTGCCCAGCGGCATCCATCGCACGGCGTACGGCGGCAACATCACTAAGAACGCCCGTCGCAGTTTCGTTATGCGTAACCAACACGGCTTTGATCTCGTGGTTGGTGTCGGCCTTAAGCGTTTCAGCATATTGATCAACCGGACAAGCCTCGCCCCATTCAACCGAGTGAACCTGCATATCAAGGCCATGACGGTTGCACATCTCGATCCATTTTTCCGAGAACATGCCCTGCGCGGCGGCCAGAACCTTGTCACCTGCCGAGAGGCAATTGCTGATCGCGGCCTCCCATCCAAGGGTGCCAGAACCGGGGAAAATAACAACTTCGCCCGTTTCGGTTTTCAGAACCTTCTTCACACCTGCCAACGCTGGCTGGATGATCCCTTCAAACGCACCGGAGCGGTGGTCGAGTGTAGGGATGTTGCAAGCGTTACGGATAACCTCGGGGATGTTAGTCGGGCCGGGGATGAATACAGGGTTTTGATTGAACATGGGTTCACTCTCGTGGTTGTGGGTTTCCCCCAATATATGGATGACACATGTATTTCACAATTTTTTCGAAATAGTTTTTCATTATTGATAAATTGACTAAATTGTTCATTATTTCCGTAAGTTATGTTTTTTCATTCTTCGAACTATTTTTTCGAAGAAATATATGTTTCTCGGAAAGGTCGAAATTCATGCAATCCCCAACCAAAAGATCCCGTGGTCGCCCCAAGTCGTTCAACGACCAGACCGACAACACAATCGTGCGCTCGCTTGATCGCGGAATGCTGATATTGGGCGCTTTGGCGGAGGGTGACGGGATATCCCTGTCTGAATTATCCGAACGCTCAAACCAATCCTCCGCCACCACCTACCGCGCCTTAATCACGCTACAATCGCGCGAGATCGTTGAGTTTGAAGACCACACRCAGCTTTGGTAYATCGGGGCAGGGGCGTTTCGCATCGGTAGTGTATTTTTGAACCGCACCAACATCCTGCAACGCAGCCGCCCCGTGATGCAAAAATTGATGCGCCTAATCGGTGAAACTGCCAACCTTGGGATCGAACGCGACGACTGGGTGCTATTTGTCTCCCAAGTCGAAAGCAGCCAGACCATCCGCGCTTTTTTCCCACCCGGTACACGCAATCCGATGCATGCCTCTGGCATTGGCAAGACATTGCTGGCGAATTTTCCGCACGATCGTGTGCAAAAAATCATCGCAGAACAAGGGTTAGAGCGGTTCACCGATAGCACCATCACTGACCCTGACCATCTGTTCAAAGAACTAGAAACCATCAAACACAAAGGTTACGCCGTGGATGGTGAAGAGCGTACCGAGGGTATGCGCTGCATCGCCGCCCCGATTTTCGATGCATACGGCGAGCCGATCGCAGGGCTTTCCATTTCCGGCCCAACCTTTCGCATCCCCAAAAACGCAACGGGCGAAATCGGTGAAATCGTCAGCGACTTTGCCCGCGAAGTAACTCGACAACTTGGTGGGCGGGTCTTTGTCGGTGAATAGCTTGCGGCTTTTCGAACACGTTGACAATTTATCGACAAAGTGTGAGTATTATCTCACGATAAAAATGCTGCATCGGAAACAATGGTCTGTTGCAGATAAAATTTTGATTTCGGGAGGAAGTCTATCATGAATAAACTAACTGGATTTATCGGGGGTGCAGCCGTTGCATTCACGTTTGGCGTCTCGGCGCAGGCCCAAAACTGGGATATGCCAACGCCGTATTCCGACGCAATTTTCCACACAGCAAACATCATCGAATTTGCGGCTGACGTAAAAGAAGCCACAGACGGCGCGCTGGACATCACTGTGCATTCCGCCGGTTCGCTGTTCAAACACGCAGACATCAAAGGCGCTGTTCGCAGCCGCCAAGTTCCGATTGGCGAGTTCTTCTTGTCGCGCCTCTCGAACGAGGACGCAGCCTACGGTCTGGACAGCCAACCGTTCTTGGCCACATCTTACGAAGATGCAGCGCGCCTTTGGGCAGCCCAGAAACCAGCCGTTACTGCACTGCTGGCTGAACAAAACCTGATGCCACTGTTTGCGGTTCCTTGGCCCGCACAAGGCCTTTATACCAACGGCGAAATCGCCACAGTTGAAGACCTGTCTGGCCTGAAATTCCGTGCCTATAACGCGGCATTAGAATCCTTCGCAGCCCTCGCAGGGGCGGCCCCAACGCAGGTTGCCTCGCCAGACATTCCACAAGCTTTCGCAACGGGTCAGGTTGAAGCGATGATCACATCGCCTTCCACGGGTGCCAGCTCCAAGGCTTGGGATTTCGTTACACACTACACGCCAATCAACGCATGGGTTCCTAAAAACATCGTAGTTGTGAACAAGCAGATGTTTGACAAGCTAGACGCTGATGTTCAGGCAGCTGTTCTTGCCGCTGCTGCAACCGCCGAAACTCGTGGTTGGGAAATGAGCGCGGCTGAGGCTGCTGCCAAAACCCAAGTCATGGCAGACAACGGCATGATCATTGTTGAGCCAAGTGCTGCTTTGATGGACGGTTTGAAAGCTATCGGCGCGACCATGTTGGCTGATCTTCAGGCAACCGCCAGCGACGAGGCCAAAGCCGTTATTGCCGAGTACCAAGGCAACTAAACGCACCAAGACACGGGCCGGGCAAATGTCCGGCCCTAATTTTATGCGGGAGGCGACAATGCGTAAATTTCTCGATACCCTTTATAATGCCAGCGGCTTTGCGGCAGCAGGGTTCATCGTTTTGATCTGTTTGGTCGTGTCCGCCCAAGTGGTCCTGAACCTGATCACCAAGATATTCGGGTCGGCCTACAGCATGACCATCCCGTCCTACGCTGATTTCGCGGGTTTTTCGCTGGCCGCCGCATCCTTTCTGGCGCTGGCATATACGTTAAAACAAGGAGGCCACATCCGTGTCACACTGTTGTTGCAAACCTTCGGGCATATCCCGCGCCTAGGGGCTGAACTGTTCAGCCTTGGGCTTGGCACGATGCTGTCTGGCTACGCGGCCTACTACATGATCCGCTTGAATTACGAGTCCTACGATTACGGTGATCTCTCCAACGGCATCATCGCCATCCCGCTCTGGATCCCGCAACTAGCGACCTCGGCGGGGTTAGTAATGCTAACAATCGCCTTCATCGACTTATTCGTTGCGACCTTAATCGCCCGCGAGCCCGTCCTCGAAAATATGGAACAAGAATAGATGTCCGATCCTATTATCATGCTCGTCCTGCTGGGCGTATTGCTCGGCCTTCTCAGCCTTGGCGTCTGGGTTGCCATTGCGCTTTTGTCCGTTGGTAGCGTCGCACTGGTGTTCTTTTCCAACGCTCCCGTTGGTCAAGTCCTTGCCACGACCATGTGGGGAGCAAGCCACTCATGGGCGTTGGCCGCGCTGCCGTTATTTATTCTGATGGGGGAAATATTGCTGCGATCCCGCCTGTCAGAAGACATGTTCAAAGGCCTCTCCCCATGGCTTGGCGGCCTTCCGGGGCGGTTGTTACACGTCAACATTATCGGTTGTGCGATTTTCGCCGCGGTGTCCGGTTCATCAGCCGCGACTGCCGCCACCATCGGTAAAATGTCGGTTCCTGAATTGATGGATCGCGGCTATCCCGAACGCCTCGTTATTGGCACGCTCGCCGGTTCCGCCACGCTTGGCCTGTTAATCCCGCCCTCAATAATCCTGATCGTTTACGGCGTCGCCACCGACCAATCTATCGCGCGTTTGTTTGTGGCAGGTATCATTCCGGGCATCATGCTGGTGGCAATGTTTGGCGGCTATGTCATCGTTCGCGCGCTTATGAACCCATCCAGCATTCCGTCCGAGAATGCCAAATACACGTTCATGGAAAAGGTCAAATCCTCCCGTCGTTTGATACCGGTTCTGATCCTTATCATCGGCGTTATAGGTTCGATTTACGCAGGTATCGCCTCCCCTACAGACGCCGCCGCCTTGGGCGTGATTTTCGCAATTATCTTGTCGTTTTTCTCAGGAACCCTAAGCTGGAAAATGCTGAAAGAAAGCCTGATGGGGGCCACAATCACCTCCGCTATGATCGCCTTTATACTTGGCGGCGCGGCCTTCCTGACCGTTTCCATGGGCTTCACCGGCATCCCGCGCAACCTTGCGGCATGGATCGGTGCGTTCGACCTGTCACCGCTCGCATTGCTTGGTGTACTGACGATCTTCTTCATTTTGTTAGGCTGTTTCCTCGATGGAATCTCCGTAGTAGTCCTGACAACATCAATCATTATGCCCATGATAGACGGCGCAGGGATTGACCCGTTATGGTTCGGAATTTATCTCGTGATCGTGGTCGAAATGTCCCAGATCACTCCGCCCGTGGGCTTTAATCTGTTCGTAATCCAAGGGTTAACTGGCATTAATATCCTGTCCATCGCCCGTTCCGCCCTGCCGTTTTTCTTGCTACTACTGGCGGCTGTTGGCTTGATTATCGCGTTCCCGCAAATCGTGATGTTTATGCCAAGTCTGATGTAAACTAATCGGTTATTTCGCTAGTTAAAAACGGTCAACCTCGCTTATGTGGCCAATTTGGATAGGATCTTGTCGTCGTAGGCGGTAAGCGAGTACGTGCCGTTTCCAACAAAACAGGTTACAAAATGCGCGATCACGTATATGTTGCCGGAATCAAACATCGCCCCGCCAACATAAAGAGGGCGGCAAAAACAGATATTCGGGACACTTCGAAAGAGATATATGCAATTCAGAAGGTAGTTCAATATGCGATTTTCAAGGATGTTAATCGGCCTTTCAGTGGTCGTCCTTGTAACCAGTGCCTGTAGCAGTGCTACAACCCAGTCCGCCAGTAGTAAATCCCTAACCTCCAGTCCCGCTTCTGTGGTGCTGTCCACGTCGTCACCGCGTAATGGGGAGACGACGTTTGATATTTACCTGACAGGGTATAGTTACTGGGACAACACACCGCCGGGATCAGCTGAAATATCCAAACCCGTTATCCACCGTAAGGCCGGTGGTAAGGGAACCTACCGTGATCCCATTACTATCGCTGTTGGTCATACTATCATCGGTAATAGGCAAACGCTTGATTTCGAAGCCGGTACGCGGTTTTATATTCCCAATTTGCGTAAATACGTGATCGTCGAGGATGTCTGCGGTGACGGGCGAAATCCGCAGGATGGCCCGTGCCATACAGGTTACAATGGTCTTCCGTGGTTAGATATTTATGTAGACGGATCCGGTTCCCGTTCTGGTGATGCTACACAGTGCGCCCGCCAGATTACCGCGGTTCAACAGATCATTATGAATCCGGATCGCGATTATCCCGTGGTATCGGGCGCGTTAACAGAAACAGGTTGCCAGGTCTTTTCTGGCTAGGCTTTGGCGCGGATTTAATGTGCTGCAACGCGACATCCCGATGCGCATATCGTGCGGTGGGGGTCGTGACACTGACATCTGCCGTTCGCGTAAGTTTCTGCCATCCCGTCAGGCGGCCTGTTAAAGCCCGCCCGACGGACCTTAGTGTTGCGATGTAAAGTAATTGGCGATAGTAGAAGCGTTGGAACGGCACCCAGAGTAACAACCGTTTATCCTCTTTAGGTTCCAGAAATAGGGCCAGTGCCGATAAAAACACATCCGATAAAAAATATGCGGCATAGGCGATAAAGATCGCAGGCGAAGACAGCCCGGGTATCATCGTCGGGTGGTGTATAAAATCGCGCCCCAGCCGGAATAGCGCCGTGATAAACACGATGTCGGCGATGGGCGCAAATAATGATAGGACCACCCCGAACACCAAGATGTTCGGGATCGCGACAAGGCCAATCCCGCGGCCCTCAAGTATTGCGCGTTTGTGTTTCCATCCTGTTTGCATGATCCCTAAAGACCAACGCAGTCGTTGGCGCAGCAGTTGCGCTAAAGTTTCAGGGGCCTCTGTCATGGCGATTGCACCTGCCTCGTACGTTACGCGATAACCGGCGCGGATGATGGCAACGGTCAGGTCGGCATCCTCCGCCAGCGTTTCAGAAGAATAGCCGCCGACTGCATCAACCACAGACTTGCGCCACGCGCCAATCGCGCCGGGAACCACCAGAATAGCGTTAAAGCGTTCAAACGCCCTACGATCCAGATTTTGCGAAGTGATATATTCCACCGCTTGAAGCCGTGTCAGAATGTTCATCCGGTTGCCGACTTTGGTGTTGCCCGCGACGGCCCCGACTTTTGCGTTGGAAAAGTGGCGCACAAGACGGGAAACTGCATCGGGCAAGATGATGGTATCCGCATCAATGGCAACGATGATCTCGCTTTGGGCTAGTTTGTAACCATGGTTCAACGCCTGCGCTTTTCCTTGATTTTTCTGCGAAACCAACTGCACCCGCGGGTCTTTGCCATATGCGGCCTCGACCACATCAAATGTCTTGTCGGTGGAACCGTCATCAATCACCATAACTTTCAGGTTCGCATAATTCGACGCAAGAACCGACTCCACGGTTCGTAAAATCACGGGTTCTTCATTGTAGCCCGGAACAATTACCGTGACAGGCGGGTTTGTCGTATCATCCAGCCACTTGGGTTGGCGCCGAAAGTAAGCGAGAACCACAATAATGGCCGACCGCGCGATCCCCAACGTAATAGCAACCGCGAACATCCAGACCAGTGCGTTACCGACAAAGGCTATCAAAGAAAACGATACCGCATCCACTTTTGCCAGTTGGTCATCTGCCACTGACATCAAATTAATGGCGTCGTTATCCATTAACGCATCCAGCGATACAAAGTTGAATCCCTCGTTTTGCAGCGTTTCGATGATGCGGGGCAGGGCTTTCAGCGTATCCGAGCGGTCCCCGCCAGCGTCATGCAGCAAAATGATGTTTCCTGCGCCCGTCAATGCGGCCAGACGTATGCGTTCAACGATTTGATCGACACCGTTGCCTTCCCAGTCGCGGGGATCAATCGGTGTGCCGGCGGTAATATATCCTGCGGCACTTAACTCTACGAGGGGGGCRGCTTCGTCCCGGTTTTGTGGCTCGGAATCCTCGGCGAAAGGCGCGCGAAACAGGATTGTGCTGTAGCCGGTGATCGAGGCCAGCAACCGCTGGGTACTGTTAGCCTCAATCAATAACCTTGGTTCACTGATCATCCGAATGTTTGGGTGCGTGAAGGTGTGGACGCCCAGAAGATGCCCCTCATTCAGCGTCCGGCTAACAATTTCTGGGTGCTTCAGGGCATTTTCCCCGATGATGAAAAAGGCAGCCGGAACGTCGTACTCTTTCAAAATATCAAGGATTTTTGGTGTCAAAACATCGTCAGGCCCATCGTCAAACGTTAACGCAATGCTATTACGCTCGCCAACGCCCCAACGTGCGATTGTGATGGTGTAAGGCAGGGCTATGTGTGTTTGATTGGTGATAAAGCCCGTTTCGGCATCCACTTCCAACGTGCGAATTCCTGCCTTGGGTTCCCCAAAGGCCGTCAGAAAATCACCTTCCCCTTCATAACCGACATAGGCCTGCACCGAAACTTTGCGCAACAACGTCCCGAGCGGCACAGTAGCCATCTGCGGATCAAGCAGTCGCCATATACCGGCGTCCTCTCCGCCCAATGGCCAAATAGCAACGCCACCGATGGGCAAGGGGGCCAGTACTTGCAATAGGTTGTGGGTACTTACCGAATCTGTAAACCACATCTGATGCCGCCGCCCTTGGCCGTCCACATATGCGAGCGAGGAATTTCGCGACACCGCATCAAAGGACGCCGGAACCTTGTGAAGCCCTGAAAGCCGCATAATTTCGTTGAAAACGATTGGTTCAGGGGCCGCGCCCGTAGCCCAGTCGTATCCTACATTCCCTAAGGCAAACACCGCCGTCGAGGCATGGATTTGACTAAGGGTATCGTCGACTAGTTCCACRAATGTGTTGTGCGGGGCGATCGGCCTTGGAAAGCTACCGGCATCTGGCTCCCGAAAGCTGGTAAACACGATKGTATCTACCAMSGCYTCSACYTCGGYYAGYGGCCAGTAATCGGTRYCAAGRCGCAACACCACACAGCTTTGCTTGCCTTKTKCRGCCAGCATTTTGCCTGCACCTGCAAGYACTTCGATTAAATCGTTAAGCGCGTCCAGCTCTGGCCACTGAAAGTCCAGGCAAAGCCCGTCAACGTTCATATCGYCACTAAGCACCGCAAGATTTTCAACAAGMTYTYYAAYYGTATAGGRRGRSGYAAAYGTTACATTCTTGTCAAACCCTTTGATGACAGGCAGCACGGCTGTATCGGGAGCTTTGTWCTCAAGGTAACTTTCAATCGACCYTTGCCAGTTCTYATCCAATGCCCCCAGTGTCGCGGTATTCCAGTCTACGTYGTACCATTCAGGCAGCAGCACATCGATTAGCCCTATGTTTTCTTGCATAGATGTCGTGGCGCTTGGCGGCCATTTACGCACAAATGCATAAACYTGCTGCGGTATTGGTGCGCGGTTGGCKGTCRWKGAGGGGGGKGRYAATAAAAYCTCGGGNYCCGGAANTTYCCGGCGTATCCCGCAGATGTGGTGCCAAAAAATATGCWGGATCATCCAGWCGTGTGGCAGATTYCGTATCGTYATAATAAARGCTWSCCAMAAAYGCGRYSARCCACGYGAMWACCAGYATGATGAAGCCRTACCCCARCACTCGCATRAAAARYCTRCGGTGCTTTGTGGGGTCCGCAAAAATTGCACGAAACCCCGGGGCAGGTTTTTGGCGATGTTTTAATCTTGATGGCACTTGTTACAATACCTACCRATAAGGTTTGGACYGTCTAATTCTAACCAATKCCGGTTAARATTATMTTGATGCATGTCAAWTAGATACGCGCATTTGCGCGCTACAATCAAGGTATCAGGAGGGCGCTGCCATGAACTTCACTCGACGCCAGATGCTGCAAACGGTGTTACTCGGTGGGCCGTTGCTTGCGGCGGGTGGTGTTCGCTTGGCACTGGCTGCCAGCTACAAACCGTCGCTTTTCTTGCTTGGCGGCATTGATCCGTCCACCTCGGCCTCGCAGTTATTTTCAGCGCTCGACCCCATTGTGTCGCAAAATGTGCCGGTGGGTTGTGTGATTAAATTTACCGATGATGATGGCAATACCCTGCCACCCAAAAGCGATTTGGCCATCTTACTGCGCGACCTCGTGACAAACTATTCTGGCTTGGTGGAACTGATTGCGTATGTTCCAGACCTCGCCAAAGACACCCCGTATTTTCGTATGCGCCGTGCCAGTCAGGCCCGCACGATTTGCCGGCAGGTTCTGGGGCGCGATGCTGCATGCCTGTCTTTGGCCAGCGACATGCCTGCGGGTGATGTCTTTGAAATCAACGAAATTCGTGCTGGCGGGTTTCGTAACCTGCTGCTGTTACCCGGTCAGCCACGCACTGCCGGATACTGGGAAACTAGCGGTGGCATTTTGCAGTTTTACGGCGGCAATCCAGTTGCAATCGGCCCCGCCAGAATGATCGAGACTGCGATTAACAACACCGAAACCGCACTGGACACCCTGATCGTCTATGTGTCGTTAAAAGAACACGCGACGAATGATGCCGATGCCTTTTTGATGGGGGCCAGCATTGGGGATGCGCTTGTCGTCAAGAACGCCGCTGGCGACGTGTTTTCAACCCTTCCGTCCGAGGTTCACCTGCAATCGCGCGGCACATACGACCGCCTGATCGGCCTAAGCGTGGAGCGCGATGATACCCCCGCCACACTGGCATTCATTACTGCACTTGGCGCGGCTAACACCCCGCACAGCCTGACGGGGGGCGCAAAAACAGACGACTGCTTGCGCTATACCGGCGCGGGGGTTGCGCTGGATATATCAACCCAGATGGATGCGACGAATACAAACTGCCTGTCCGTCACGGCAGTTGATCCGGCCACATTACCGGAGTTTGCCAGCGCGGGTGTCGAGACACTATCCGACACAAGCCCAACCAACGATTTCAGTGGGCTGGATGGTTACGGGCTGTTCCATCTGCCGATTGCCTATACATTTGATGGCAGCCGCAAAATTCGCACTGCCGACGATGTTCGCGACGATTTACTGACCGCGATCGGTTCCCGAAATGATGCCGCCATAAGAATTACCCCCGCCGCAGTGCAAGACCCAGTCGCCATGCAAGCAATCGTATCCGCCTTTTCGACGTTCGAAACCGCAGGCATCGGTAAGGTTGTTTCACTGGCTGGATTTCGCAAGTTTGCCGCCCCAATGGGTGAAAAGTACCACCTGTTAACCGCAATGAACCACCAGCGCGCACTGGCAAGTCAGGAAACCTTGACCGAAAATCAGGCGGAGCTGGACAAGGATGCCGCCACCGCGTGGCGCTTCTTTGAGTTGTTCACAGACCCCGAAACCGGCCTCGTTCCCGGTACGGTTTGGATGGAAGGGGAAGGTCGCAGCTCCTATCCGTTTGCCACCATGTGGGATATAGGCACGCAGATCATGGCATTGGTCAGCGCCAATATTCTAGGTGTAATTGGCGACGCTGAATTCACAGACCGCACAACACGTTTGCTGGCACATCTGCCGACTACATCGCGGGCAAACGGATTGCTTTTGCCGCAAACCGCGGTTTCTGTTACAGGCCGCCAACCCGGAGAGGCGGGGTTTGACGCTGCCGACGCAGGCCGCTTGCTGATCAGCCTGAAAGCGCTTGAGGATCACGTCGGCGGCGGTATGGGTATCCCCGAAATCGTTGCTGGATGGGAACTTCAAGAAACTATCAAGAACGGCCAAATCCGCAGTATCCGCAACGAACGGTTCACCTCGAATCTGGATTCCGGCTATACACATTATGTTTCGCGCGGCTTCGCACTTTGGGGGATGAACGTAGACAGCCCGTTCCCCGAACATACCGAAGACACTGAAATGGATGCTGCGATGCGCGTCCTTGGCGTTATGGAAAACAGTGCGTTGCTCAGCACCGAACCCCATGTCCTTGAGGCGGTCGAAATGGGGTATTCCGCCCCCACTCGCACCCTTGCCGATGTTCTTTATACGCAGCAAATAAAGGCGTTTGAGGCCTCCGGCAATCTTGTGTGTGCCTCCGAAGGACCATTGGACCGCGAACCGTGGTTTTCATATCAAGGGTATAAAATCGGGGCTGACGACCCGTGGAAGGTCAACATTATCAACAGCACAGCCCGATACCAAACCGCAGGTTTCAAGCGTGCGGTCACAATGGTCAGCACCAAGTCTGCTTTTCTATGGTCGGCTGTGCGCCCGCAGGCATATTCGCAACTGTTGATTAACTATGTCCGTAAAAATGCCCGTTTCGAAGACCTCGGTTTTGCCTCCGGCATCTACACTGCCACAGGATTAGCCACCGATAATTACAGCGACGTCAACACCAACGGGATTATCCTCGAGGCATTGGCGTACCGTAAGCGGAACAAACCGCTGATCTAAACCTAAATAACTTCGTGAAGCTGGTCGGGCATTACCGCAACGGATTTCGCTGCCTTATACGACCACGAACTGCCCCATCATTCCGGCATCCTCATGTTCCAGAATGTGGCAGTGATACATGAACGGCGAATCCGGGTCTGCATAATCCTCGAAGCGCATGATGATCCGTACTGTCTCGCCAGCATTCACCATAACCACGTCTTTGCGGCCTTGCTCGTTTGGTGCAGGGGGCTTGCCGTTACGGTCCAGTATCTGGAATTGCACGTCATGCATATGGAACGGATGCGGCATCATTGAAACGTTTTTCAACTCCCACACTTCGGTATCGCCAAGGTTCACGACCTCGTCGATGTGGGCCATATCCATGACCTTACCGTTGATGCTATGGGAATTCCCACCGCCCATCATGGCCCCCATACCCATGCGCATTTCCAAACTAAACACACGGGTTTTAACGGCGTCGGCTTCGTCCAACCATTCCATTGTCGTCAATTGAGCCGGCAGCTCAGCGGAGGCTGTCAAACTTGCAGCGGGGCGTATTTCAAGGAACGGGTTGGCGACGGCATTGTTGTTTTCACCACCCATCATTCCTCGGCCAGCGCCACCAATTGCGACATTCACCAGCGTAATATTTTCGCCAGCGGTAAGATCAACGATGATCTCCGCACGTTCGGCAGGGGCCAGTTGTAACAACTTCATCTCGACAGGTGCTTCAAGGAATCCACCATCCGTAGCGACCTGCATAAAGCTTGCGCCATTATCCAGTGCAAGATTATAGGTGCTAGCGTTCGCGCCGTTCAAAATCCGCAGGCGCAGTTTGGTTGTGGTAGCTTCGAAATACGGCGCATAAGTGCCATTGGCAAACGGGATGCTGCCAACCATCCCCATCATGCGCGAATGCATCGAAAGATTGTAATCCATCCGCCCGTCGCGGGTGAATGTGCGATCTTGCAGCACCAGCGGCACATCGTCGATGCCATAGTTGTTGGGCAAGGGCAGGGCGTCTGATTCAGCATCTTCAACGATGATCATCCCCGCCATGCCGCGCCAGACGTGTTCCGCGGTTTTGTGCATCAAATGTGGGTGATACCAAAGACTGGCCGCCTTCTGTTTGATCGTGAATTCCGAGGCCCAGGTTTCCCCGACCGCCACCACTTGATGCGGACCACCATCCATGCGAGCGGGCAAATGCATGCCGTGCCAATGCAGGGTTGATGGCTCCTCTAGGTCATTCGTGATATTAAACCGGATCGCCGAACCATCCCGCACTTTCAATGTCGGCCCTAAGTAACTGCCATTAATYCCGCTTGTCGGGGTTTGATAACCTTCAAAAAACTCGGTTGTGCTGTTTTGCATGGTTAGGTCGTAAACCTGCATACCATCCTGATCGCGACCAGTTTCCAGCGGCGGGATTTTTAGAACATTCGTCATGCCCCCCGTCGGTTGTGCAAAACTGGAGCGTGGCCAGTAAACGGCAACCCCGCCTAGAACAACAGCACTTGCGGCTGTTGATTTCAGGAAATTCCGGCGGGTGAAAGCGGTCATTATAATGCTCCTAGGTTACTGTTTATAATCAAATAGAGCTTCCAGTAGGGGGAAGGTCAAGGGGCGTGTGCGAACTAATCTTTCCATGTCCGGTCAAGAAGATCTAACCAGTTCTTATTGCAAAGCTTTTCCATCAGTACGTCGTTAATTCCATGTTGTCGCATGGCCTCGCGCAAGTTCGGCAATCCGGCAATATCCTTGATGTCATCCGGTATTTCCGCCCCATCAAAATCCGATCCTAACCCAACGCGGTCCTCCCCCAGATGCGTTATAAGGTGATCGAGATGCCGCATCATCACATCCAGCCCGACATCCGTTTTCATCTGCCCGTCAGGGCGCAAAAACGCGACCGCGAAGTTCAAACCAACCATTCCGTTGCTATCTTTGATCATCGCCAACTGGTCACCCGTCAAATTACGCGCATGTGGGCAGATCGCATAGCAATTCGAATGCGTCGCCACCAAGGGCGCGTCACTAATCTTGGCAACATCGCGCACACCGGCCGCGTTCAGATGCGACAGATCCAGCATAATTCCCAAACGGTTGCATTCGCGCACCAGATCCTTACCGGCATTCGTTAACCCCTCGCCAATCTCCCCATCAGAGGGATAACGGAACGGCACACCATGCCCGAACGCCGTAGGGCGACTCCAGACCGGCCCCAACGATCGCAGGCCCAAATCATACATTTTGCCCAACATATCAAGGTCGGTGTCGATCCCCTCAGCCCCTTCAATATGCATGATCGCGGCCATTAACCCTGTGTTAAGACATTCGCGAATTTCAGCCGTCGTGGTGCAAACCTTAAGCGCCCCGTCAGCCTCCAACGACCGCAAGATTTCGACTTGCGCCAACATAATCGGTTCCGCTTCGGCTTGCGGCACTGGCGCAGGCAACGGCAGGTCATATTCCGGCTGCCGCATCATTTCGTAATAATGATCAAAGTTTCCCGGGGAAGGGATATAGATCGCGAAAAACCCACCACCAAAGCCGCCAATACGAGATTTCGGCAAATCAATATGCGCGTCATACCCGTTGGTGAAACCCTTGCGCGCCTCGGAACCCGCCTTCATTTGCAAAGATAGGACATCGTTATGGCCATCAAATATCGGGGGGAAAGTTGGGCTGCTCATATTGGCCTCGGACGTTGGTTTCAGAAGCGTTTAGTCTTCGATAAAACCCTTATAAATGCAAACGAAATCCTAGGTGCCGCAGAAAGTCGCCTGCACGATTTCCTCGGGCTTCGGGGCATTTTCAAACTCCGCATTTTCCGGCTGCTCGTCGTAGGGGCGTGCCAGCACAGCATGCAACCGCTCGAACGGTTCCAGATCTCCCTTATTGGCCGCACTGATAACCGCCTCGATCCGATGGTTCCGCGGGATAAACACAGGGTTAACCCGTTGCATCAACGCCGCATCAGCGCGTGTAGCRTCCCAGCGCGCCAACCAAGTGATAATTTGTTCRGGATTGGTAAACATTGCCTTAACGTTGTCGAAATCCCCTGTTKGAACGCCAGAGGTCAGATGCCGGAAAAAYAACGTGAAATCCGCATCGCCCTGCGCCATGACGCYCATCAATTCCGTTACCAGTTCTCGCAACTCCGCCGTATCCGCATCCATGCCGATCTTGGCGGCAAACCYGCGATAAAACGCCTTGGAAAATGCCGGTGCGAACAATGCCAACGCGSYTTGTGCYTCGGTATCYGCATCCTCRCCCAGTACCGGCCCYAAAGCCTGCGCAAGCTGYGCCATATTCCAATGCGCCATTTCCGGYTGGTTRTTCCACGCATAGCGCCCYTGSCKATCAATGGAACTGAACACCGTTTCAGGRTGGAAAACATCCATRAACGCACACGGCCCATAATCAATCGTTTCACCCGAAAYYGCRCTRTTATCCGTGTTCATCACCCCGTGRATAAACCCGACCAACATCCAGCGCGCCACCAATTCGGCCTGTCGCACGACAATCGCRTCCAGCATGGCACGCACCGGATTATCGGCCTTTGCTGCATCGGGATAATGCCGCGCAATTACATGRTCSGCCAAGGCCTGTAACGCYTCGTGATCTTTGCGCGCATAGTRAAACTGAAAAGTCCCCACACGAATATGGCTTTGCGCCACCCGYGTCAGCACCGCACCYGGTTCATASCCATCSCGCAWWATCTGCTCGCCSGTSGTCACARCSGCCAAAGCCCGCGTGGTCGGTAKCCCCAAGGCCGCCATYGCCTCGCTCACCAGATATTCGCGCAACACCGCGCCYAGCGTCGCGCGYCCGTCACCGTTTCGCGAAAACATCGTTTGWCCRGAACCCTTAAGCTGGATGTCRCGYCGAATACCGTCYGGYCCGACAACCTCGCCCAGCAATATYGCCCGACCATCGCCAAGCTGCGGGTTCCAGCCGCCAAACTGGTGCCCTGCATAAGCCGTCGCRATYGGYTCGGCCCCCTCTGGCATCACATTTCCCGCAAGAATTTCGGCAGTTAACTTGTCCGCATCCACACCGATCTGCACTGCCAGATCACGGTTKATYTTCACYACGRMAGGTKCKGCYACMGSTGTYGGCGCTTGGTTYGAATAGAACCGCTTGGGCAAGCGCGCATAGCTGTTGTCAAAGGTAAACGGCATTYCAGCCTCCGTTACGAATTGCTAACCCGTATATAGAGGTCCSSCGCCGCAATATCCATTAACCAATCCAAAAGACTGCGCCAGTCATATTACTCCGCCGGCCAGCTTAACGATTTGCACATGGATTTGCCTGCCAGACATCCTTGTAGCTGCATTTCCCCCTCGGCAAAGTTGATCGTGCCGTTAAAGCTCATAAATCGGGGCATGTCGGGGTTCTTCATCTTGTCACCGTTCCACGAACCATCCTCGCGCTTGACCATCCCGTTGCACATCTCGAAACCATCGCTGATACGTGTGCAATACAAAAGACCATCTTCGACTCGAGCCGAGATCGGCTCCTCACCGTTACGCAAGTAAGTACCGATCACTTCAGCCTGTGCCATAGTGCCAAACGAGACGCCGGTAACCAGCGCCAAAACTGTTAGTTTATTCATAAGTTCTGCCTCAATGGATTATATATCACATTAAGTTATTAGCGAATAACTAACGGGCATTCAATATGTGGAACTTAGCGCGAGCGAAACATCGCTTACCGCTACTGTTTAGGCCAAACCTCGGACTCACATTGCGTGTTTCCAGTTGTGCAACCCTCAAGCGACACTTCGGTTTCGCTGAATGTAACTTTGCCGCGGAAAGTCATGAAACTTGGCATATCAGGGTGCTTCATCTGCGTCCCCGACCACGAGCCGTCGTCTTGCTCCACAACCCCGTCGCACATCTCGAAACCATCCCCGACGCGGGTACAATACATCATACCCTCATCCGTGGTGCGAATTAGAATAAATTCCTCGCTATTACGAAGGTAAACCCCGATAATTTCGGCACTCACGCTGCTGGCAAAGGAAGCCGCGCTCAAAACCAGTGCAATCGTTGTAGAAGTCAACTTGTTCATATAGCTCTCCCGAGGGGTGTGGACCTGTTTTCTGTCTTTTACATTACAATTCGCTAATAAACAAACAAGTTTGTGAATTATCACGAGAGAGGCCATCCTTCGCAAAAATATCCATACGGGTAATGCGTTTCAATATTTTATTTCTGCAGGTGCCGTCGGTGATTTAATCATCCATCTTCAGCGCATTAATAAACGCCTGCTGCGGTATTGCCACACGCCCAAATTCGCGCATTTTCTTCTTACCCTTTTTCTGCTTGTCCAGCAGCTTGCGCTTACGGGTCATGTCGCCGCCGTAACATTTCGCTGTCACATCTTTGCGAAGTGCAGAAATGGTTTCGCGTGCAATGATTCGCCCGCCGATACCGGCTTGAATGGGTATCTTGAACATATGCTGCGGGATCAGTTCTTTGAGCTTGGCGCACATGGCGCGGCCACGGGCTTCGGCGCGGGCGCGGTGGACCATGGTTGAAAGTGCATCAACTGGTTCATCGTTCACCAAAATCTGCATCTTGACCAACTGGTCCTCGCGATACCCGTCCATTTCATAGTCGAAACTGGCGTAACCTTTGGTCACGGATTTCAGGCGGTCGTGGAAATCGAACACCACCTCGTTCAACGGTAGATCGTAAACGACCATCGCCCGCGCACCCACATACGTCAGGTCTTTCTGGATGCCACGGCGATCTTGGCAAAGTTTCAGCACATCGCCCAGATATTCGTCTGGCACAAGGATGGTGGCTTTGATGCGCGGTTCTTCAATATGATCCACGAGGGTCATATCGGGCATATCGGCAGGATTGTGCAGCTCTATCATGGAGCCATCGCGCATATGGACCTGATAAATCACGCTCGGCGCGGTGGTGATCAATTCAATATCATATTCGCGCTGGATGCGGTCACGGATCACCTCAAGGTGCAACAAGCCAAGGAACCCGCAGCGGAAGCCAAAGCCAAGGGCGGCGGAACTCTCCGTCTCAAAACTGAAAGACGCATCGTTCAACGCCAGCTTTTCAATGCTTTCGCGCAGGTCTTCAAACTCGGCGGCGTCCACAGGGAACAACCCACAAAACACCACAGGTTGCGCAGGCTTAAAGCCGGGCAGGGGATTGGTCGTCCCCTTTTTCTCGTGTGTAATCGTATCACCAACCCGCGTATCGCGAACCTGCTTGATACTGGCGGTAAGGAACCCAATTTCCCCCGGCCCAAGACTGTCGACATTTTCCATCTCCGGCTTGAACACGCCAACACGGTCCACCGGATAAACGGCGTTCGTGTCGATCATGCGAATACGATCCCCACGCTTAAGCCGCCCGTCGATCACTCGCACCAGCACAACCACGCCCAAATACGCGTCATACCAACTGTCCACCAGCATCGCGCGCAGCGGCGCATCCTCAATACCTTCCGGCGCAGGCAAACGGGTGACGATGGCCTCCAGCACTTCAGGAATACCAACGCCGGTCTTGGCCGAGATCATCACCGCCTCGGAGGCATCAATCCCGATCACATCTTCAATCTGTTCACAAACCCGCTCAGGCTCCGCCGCAGGCAAATCAATCTTGTTCAACACCGGAATAATCTCGTGATCGGCCTCAATCGCCTGATACACATTCGCCAAGGTCTGCGCTTCGACGCCCTGCGCGGCATCCACCACCAGCAAAGACCCCTCGACCGCCCGCATGGAGCGGCTGACTTCATAGGCGAAATCCACATGCCCCGGCGTGTCGATCAGGTTCAGAACGTAATCCTCGCCGTCATTCGCGCGGTAATCAATCCGCACGGTGTTGGCCTTGATGGTAATCCCGCGCTCGCGTTCAATATCCATACTGTCCAGCAATTGCGCCTTCATATCGCGATCCGCCACCGTATTGGTGGACTGGATCAAGCGATCAGCCAGCGTCGATTTACCGTGGTCAATATGCGCCACAATGGAGAAATTACGGATTTTGCTTAAGTCTGTCATGGAACGGGGNTATGCGGGGCTTTTTGTGGAGGGTCAAGGGGGTTGCTATGTATCATACGGTTTCGCATGATACCGACATTAAAGGAGCATTACATTGGTTAACGTAACAGATCGCGAAAGTTTACAAAACTGGCTGGAAGGCAAGCCGCGCGATGTGCTTGATACAATTGCTGCGCGCAGTGCCTTGCGGGTTTACCCCTATGCAATGGTGGGCATATTTGAACGCAAGTCTCGAAAAATTGATTTGACAATTATCGCAGGACGCGCCCTTCTTATTTCTGCGGTAGCGGCTTATTCACCTACCGCAGAAATAAGAAGGGCCGCCTCCGCCTCCTCCGCCGCCTCCTCCGCCTTCGCCTCCGACGCCTCCTTCGCCGCCGACGCCTCCTTCGCCGCCTCCTCCGCCGCCGCCGACGCCTCCTTCGCCGCCTCCTTCGCCGCCGACGCCGCCTCCGCCTCCTTCTGGAAAGAGGTTTCGAAGGATTTAACGGCATTCGAAGAGGGAACGGATGTATCCGCAGTTTTAGGCACGCCCTTGTGGCAATCCGCCAATCCGTTTGAAGAATTATGGCAGGCCAAACAAACATTTCTAGATGAGCGCCCTGAAAACTGGTCGTTCTGGATCGACTGGTATCAACGCTTCCTCGATGGCCGCCCGCAAAACTGGGAAATGCTGGAAGAAGTCGCCCTGATTGATCCCGAAGATTGGGACAAGGGAACGGCGCATGTGAACGGGCTGATTGCGAGTATTCAGGCGCGGTATCTTGCTGAAGACCTGCCTCAAGCAGATATTATCGAGATTGATGAGGAAACGGGATTGGTCGAAATCACGCCAATCCAATCGACCGATGAGAAAATTGTCGAAACGTCTTTAAGGCAAGTCGAGTTTGCGTTGAAGATTGCGATGCAAAGCAATTGTGGCCTGAATTCCAATTCAGTAGCGTATTTGTTTCTAGACCAGACATTTCAAAACTGTCGAAATGATCCTAATGCGATCATGCAGAATTATAGCATTGCCTTGGATGATATTCGCAATGGGCTGGCAAATGGTGACTACACAGAAGATGCAAAACTATCTGCGCTCGACAGTGTTTTAGAACATGAAATTTTGAACCTGTTGGCCAATCATTCTGAAGTTAAGAAAGCCGACAGGGTGAGAATTGCGCACAAACTTCGCTTGGCTAAGTCTGATGTGAAGTTAAAAATCGTTGAAAAACTAGAATTCATTAAAGCTGTTGAAGGTGTGCGGCTGAAAGCAGAAATGGATTTGGATACCAGAATGCTAGCGCAGGAAACCGAAAGTGACGCGCAAACGCGTGCAGCACAGCGACTATTTGGTCGCGTAGCCCAATTGAGTTTGAAGCTACGTTCTGCATCTGCGGCTATGATTAAGAGGATTGAAGGTAGTTTAGGCTACAGAGTTTCTAGAATACTTGCGGCACTTGGGAAAATAGTGGCATGGATAATGTCACTAGGTGGGTAAATCACCCACCCTACAGCCCATCCAACAACGCCCGACTCGCCGCCTCGATCATATCGAACACCGCCGGAAAGTTATCCTCATAATACGGGTCGGGAACCTCGTCCCTTTTCAGTTCCGGCGCATAGGGCAGAAATAACTCCACCTGCGCTTTGGAGCCTTCAGGCTGAATGGCCCGTAAATCGGCCAAATTCTCGAAATCCATCGCGATAATCAGATCAAAGTCGTCAAAATCCGCCAATGTCACCTTGCGCGAGCGGATCGCAGACATGTCATACCCACGCGCCCGCGCCTCCGCACTGGCACGCGGGTCAGACCGCCCGCCGTCATGCCAACCGGATGTTCCCGCACTGTCGATACGCAATCCGCGCCCATCCGCCAACGTGCGAAACACCGCCTCCGCAGTGGGCGATCGGCAGATGTTGCCAAGGCACACGAACAGGACGGACCGGGTCATGGGATTACTCCGACGCGGGTGCGGTTTCCAATGCCGCAGCCATGGCCGGATAAATCTGCTCTTCAAGCACGCGCTGTGTCAGCGGGCCGGGGTGGCGGTACAAAACCTTGCCGTTGCCATCAATTACGAAGGTTTCCGGTATGCCGTAAACGCCCCACTCCAATCCGGTGCGCCCCGCGGCGTCCGTGCCGATTTTTCTAAAAGGGTCGTCCAGTTCTTCCAGAAACGCCAAAGCGTTGTCTTTCTGATCCTTATAATTTAGCCCGATGATGTTCACGCCGTCCTCGGCCATGCCCATCAAAATCGGATGCTCCGCGCGACAAGGCGCACACCAACTGGCCCAGAAGTTCACCAGTTTCACCCCGTCCACGCGCAGATCGGCGTCTGTCGGGGCAGGGTCTTCGCGCAACTGCTCGACCTTGATCAGCGCAGGCGCATCGCGCCCGATCATCATGCTGGGTAGGAAGCTGGAATCGGGTCGCGTCAGGCCGAAATAGAACAACCCTGCCAGCCCCAAAAAAATGATCGGTGGAATTGCAACATAAGGATTGATTTTAGCCATTGCGGCGTGCCTCCAATTCGGCCAATTGCCGTTTGATTTTACGTGAGCGAACAAGCGATACGATAACAATCGCCGCCACCAGAATGATCGTCGCGGCGTAGGCCGTCAGAATTGTCTCGCCGTATTTCCCCAGATCAGGCATCAGTTCGCCTCCTGCAATTGTAGCGCTTTAATGCGCCGCGCGCGGATTTCGGTACGGGTGCGCAGGAATACCAGCGCCAAGAACAAAAGGAAGAAACCAGCCAGTGCGAACAACAACGGTATGTAATACACATCTGCAACATGTTCCTCTTTATCCAGCGAAAGCGACGCGCCCTGATGCAGGCCCTGATTCCAGAAGTTCACGGCATAACGCGAAATCACCGCGAAAACCGTCCCCACCATCGCCAGAACGGATGTTAGATCTGCCGCTTTATCAGGCTCGTCAATCGCTTCCCACAGCGCCATATAGCCCAGATAAAACACGAATAGCACAAGGAACGAGGTCAACCGCGGGTCCCATTCCCAATAGGTTCCCCACATAGGTTCCCCCCAAATCGCGCCGGTAATCAGGGCGATCAGTGTCATGACCATTCCCACAGGTGCAGCCGCACGGGCCACCAGTGCAGACACATGGTGGCGCCGAACCAGCCAGATCATAGAGGCCACAAACATCAGCGCCCAAGCGTTAATCGCAAAGGTCGCCGCTGGCACATGGATATAGATGATTTTTACGGTAGACCCGAAATTTATAGCTTCTGGAGTGAAGAAGAACCCCCAGATCAGGCCAATGGCCAGACAGGCAATAGCTAGCGCTGTAATCCACGGCAAAACCTTGCCAGTAAGGCGCATGAAGCGAACCGGATTCGCGAACTCCCAGATAGACATGTTTGTTGTCCTTTTGTTGTTGGCTGATTTCTAAGTGGTGCAGGGGCGTGTTGCAACGGGCTTTTGGTCACATATCCGCTATCGCATGTGCATCCGAAGGGCGGCGGCCGCCGCGAAGGGCGTTAAGGCAAGCGTTAGCAGCGTAACGCCAGCCAACAGCAGGAAGGCCGGCATTACCTCCACTCCTTCGGATGCGGCAGTCACACACTTTGCGCCAAAAATCAGGGTGGGGATGTAAAGCGGCAATACCAACAGCGATAACAACAACCCCCCGCGCCGGATGCCTACGGTCAAAGCCGCCCCGATTGCACCCAGAAAACTTAGGGCAGGAGTGCCGACCGCAAGGCTGATAACCAGCCACCAATACGCACTTTCGGGCAGGTTCAACGTGACCCCTAATATCGGCGCGGCAACCACCAACGGCAGCCCCGTCGTTATCCAATGCGCGAAGGCTTTGATGGCAACCAACCCCTCAAGCGGCATGGGGGAAAGGGCCAGAATATCCAGCGTGCCATCCTCAAAATCCGCCTGAAACAACCGATCTAGCGATAATAGACACGCCAGCAACGCCGCAATCCACAACGTGCCGGGCGCAATCTGCGCCAACAGGCTTGGCACCGGACCAACCCCGAAAGGGATCAGCATCACCACGATCAAAAAGAACGCCAACCCAAGGCCCGCGCCGCCGCCGGAACGCAACGCAAGGCGCAGCTCGCGGGTTAAAACGGCGAGTGTCGCGCTCATTCCCACGCCTCCGACAAGAACGGATCGTTTGATGGTATGGATTTGCGCACGACGTTCGGGTCCAGCATAATCTCGCGCGGGGTATCCAGCCCCAAATCAATATGCGTGGCAATCAACGCCATGCCACCGCCAGCACAATGCGCCTTGATAATTCCGGCAAACCGCGCCGTGGTTTCCACGTCCAGCGATACCGTCGGTTCATCCAACAACCACAACACTCGCCCTGAAACCACCAACCGCGCCAGCCCTAACCGCCGCTTTTGCCCCGCAGAACAGGCATGTGCAGGGCGATCCCATATTTCCGCCAAAGCGAATTGTTCCACCGCATCGTCGATAGATCCACCCTCGAACAACCGCGCCCAGAACGTCAGGTTTTCCCCGACCGTCAACTGTGGCTTGATCGCATCCAGATGCCCCGCATAAGCGATTTGTTCCTGCACCCCGTCATGGTCTTTTCCCAAAGGCACACCGTTCAAAACGACATCCCCCTCAAAGGGCAACATCCCCGCCAGGGCCCGCAACATCGTTGATTTACCAGACCCGTTCGGCCCGCGCAGCATAACAGCCTCGCCCGCATCAATGGTGAAACTCTGGTCCGAAAAAATCAGACGCCCCGTGCGAAAACAAGCCAGATTGGAAACAGTCAAAGTCATGTATTTTCTCTAGCCTATTGTGATTGCGGGTGAAAGGGGCAAGCTGCCACCACACCATATTGCGCGGTTTCTTGACCTTTGCATCACATTACGGTATACAATTGCACACAAAGACGTTAAGCCCCATTGCAGATAACCTGTATTCAGGGCACAACGCATAAAACACCACTAAACGGGAGGCCTCCTCATGACCATTCAAGTCGGCACAGACACCGCAAAAACCCGCCGCGAACTAAAAGTCGGTTCACAAACGGTTTCGTATTACTCCATCCCCGCCGCGCAAGCCGCTGGCCTTGGCGATTTCTCCCGCCTGCCAGCTGCCCTAAAGGTGGTTCTGGAAAACATGCTGCGGTTCGAGGATGGCAAAACCGTTTCCGTTGACGACATCAAAGCCTTCGCCGAATGGGGCGCGAATGGCGGTAAGAATCCGCGTGAAATCGCCTATCGTCCAGCTCGCGTGCTGATGCAGGATTTCACCGGTGTGCCTGCCGTGGTTGACCTCGCTGCCATGCGCGACGGTCTTGTGGCACTTGGTGGTGATCCTGAAAAGATCAACCCGCTGAACCCTGTTGATCTGGTCATCGACCACTCCGTTATGATCGACGCGTTTGGCACACCGCGCGCCTTCGCCACCAACGTGGAACGCGAATATGAACGCAATATGGAACGCTACACCTTCCTGAAATGGGGCCAATCCGCCTTTAACAATTTCCGCGTTGTCCCTCCGGGCACAGGTATTTGCCACCAGGTAAACCTTGAATACCTCTCCCAAACCGTCTGGACTGACAAAGACCAAAACGGCGTTGATGTGGCGTATCCCGATACCCTCGTTGGCACGGATTCCCACACCACCATGGTTAACGGCCTCGCCGTTCTGGGTTGGGGCGTTGGCGGCATCGAGGCCGAGGCCGCCATGCTGGGCCAGCCCATCTCCATGCTGATCCCTGAGGTCGTAGGCTTCAAACTAACCGGCGCAATGGTCGAAGGCACAACCGCCACCGACCTCGTCTTAAAAGTCGTGGAATTGCTGCGCGCTCAAGGCGTGGTTGGCAAATTCGTCGAATTCTACGGTGACGGTCTAGACAACCTGCCACTCGCCGATCGTGCTACAATCGCCAACATGGCCCCCGAATACGGTGCCACCTGTGGCTTCTTCCCAATCGATAACGAAACATTGCGCTACCTGCGCGTTTCTGGTCGCGACGAAGACCGCATCGCTTTGGTCGAAGCCTACGCCAAAGAAAACGGTTTCTGGCGCGGCGCGGATTACAACCCGATCTACACTGCCACGCTATCCCTTGATATGGGCACCATCGTTCCGGCCATCTCCGGCCCGAAACGCCCGCAGGATTATGTTGCACTTACGAACGCCAAAGAAGCCTTCCGCAAAGAAATGGAAGAGACCTTCAAACGCCCAATGGGCAAAGAAGTTGCCGTTGAGGGTGAAGATTACACAATGGAATCCGGCAAGATTGTCATCGCTTCGATCACATCTTGCACCAACACCTCGAACCCCTACGTGATGATCGGGGCAGGGCTGGTGGCGCGCAAAGCGGCCGCCCTTGGCCTGAACCGTAAACCATGGGTCAAAACCTCCCTCGCGCCCGGCAGCCAAGTGGTTTCCGCCTATCTGGAAGCCGCCGATTTGCAAAAAGACCTCGACGCGGTGGGCTTCAACCTTGTCGGTTACGGCTGCACAACCTGCATCGGCAACTCCGGCCCGATCCAGCCCGAACTCTCCGCTGCAATCGCTGAAGGCGATCTGGTCGCAACCTCCGTCCTATCCGGTAACCGCAACTTCGAGGGCCGGATTTCCCCCGATGTGCGCGCCAACTATCTGGCCTCTCCGCCACTGGTCGTCGCTTATGCCATCGCCGGTACGATGGATATCGACTTGCAAAACGATCCACTAGGCGTTTGCCCAGATGGCACCGAAATCATGCTCAAAGACATCTGGCCAACCACACAGGAAATCGCGGAGCTGGTAGACAAAACCGTCACCCGCGAGGCCTTCCTTTCCAAATACGCCGACGTATTCGCAGGCGACGAAAAATGGCAGGGCGTGGAAACTACCGATAGCCTGACATACGACTGGCCGGCCGCATCAACCTACATCCAGAACCCGCCATATTTCCAAGGCATGTCCAAGGACGCTGGCGTCATCACCGACGTTAAAGACGCGCGCTTGCTGGCCGTGCTTGGCGATATGGTCACGACCGACCACATCTCCCCCGCCGGATCATTCACCAAAGACAGCCCCGCTGGTAAATACCTGATTGACCGCCAAGTCGGTGTGCGCGAATTCAATTCCTACGGCTCGCGACGCGGCAACCACCAAGTCATGATGCGCGGCACCTTCGCCAACATTCGCATCAAAAACGAGATGTTAGACGGCGTTGAAGGTGGCTACACCACCGGCCCAGACGGCGAACAAACCTCGATCTACGACGCGGCGATGGCCTATAAGGCTGCCGGAACCCCGCTAGTGATTATCGCAGGCGATCAATACGGCGCCGGATCATCGCGCGATTGGGCCGCCAAAGGCACCAGCCTACTGGGCGTATCCGCCGTAATCGCCAAAACGTTCGAGCGCATCCACCGCTCCAACCTAGTAGGCATGGGCGTCATCCCGTTTGAATTCACTGGTGACGACGACCGCAAATCCCTTGGGATCACCGGCAGCGAGACAATCTCAATCACCGGCCTAGAGGGCGACTTGGTTCCCTTGTCAAACGTTCCAGCAACGATCACCTACGCCGACGGAACGGTAAAAGAGATCACCCTGAAATGCCGTATCGACACTCAAATTGAGATCGAATACGTCGAAAACGGTGGCGTCCTGCACTACGTCCTACGGAACTTGGCGAAAAGCTAAATTGGCATTATGATAAAGCGGTTGCGGACTATACCCGCGACCGCTACGGTTGCTATCGATAACTTTTAAGTTGTGATCGTTTTTTACTTATTGTCGAGGCAAGAATGGAAATGACTACTCAACAACAGATGCTGGTCGAGCAACGATTGGCAAACGAGAAAAAATCGTCTGGTGTGGCGTATCTCTTGTGGTTTTTCTTAGGTGGATTCTCTGCGCATCGATTTTATCTGGGGCAGCCCGGAACTGCGGCAGCGCAACTTGGACTGTTGTGGGGAGGCGTTCTATTAAGCGCAGTGTTCATTGGAATTCCAATGGTTGTTGCGTTTTTTATATGGTTGCTGATTGATGTATTTTTAATTGGTGGACTAGTCGAAGCAGATACAACAAGTAAGCGAACTAGGATTATGAACGAAGTTTCTTTAACTACTCGTGCTGACTAACATTGGTATAGGCAGTGTTTTGCACTGCGCTTATGGAATTTGGCGAAGGCGTAGGCCCCTCACCAGCCGCTCTCAACATCTTCCCTCCTATGTGGCGATTTTTTGTGCTATAATACCATATAGAAACATAAGGTGACTGAAATGGAACTTGGCATAACCGACCCCGACGGAACCCCGATCTCGCTTGATCAACACGTGTAGAAACCCTTTGCTGGGCAACAAAAAAAGCGCCCACGGTTTCCCGCGGGCGCTTAATATTCCAATCCTTCAGAAACCTACTTCAAAGCGGCATCCGTGATCGCGTGGGTCCAAGCACCGCTTGGTTCCATTGTGATAACCGGATCGGAACCACCGGACATCAAGGATGCCACTGTGCGTTCATACGCGGCAATATCCAACGCCCCGTTTGAACCGGCAGTCAGCTTGGCGATCTCGTTCATCATACGGATCTGATGCTCTTCAGTTTGCGCACCCGATGCGTCGTTCTCAAGAACGATCATAGCTGCCTCGGTTGGATTGGCTTCCGCCCATTTCCAGCCCTTCATGGAGGCGCGAACAAAGCGAACCATCTTGTCAACAAACGCTGCATCGTTCAGGTTTTCTTCCAGCACGTACATGCCATCCTCAAGCGTTGCAACACCCTGATCTTCATACTTGAACACGATCAGATCGTCTTCTGTAAGACCCGCATCAATGATCTGCCAGTACTCGTTATATGTCATAGTAGACACACAATCAGCCTGACCCTGAAGGATCGGATCAACGTTAAAGCCCTGCTTTAGAACCGTCACGCCGTCTGGCCCACCATCGGTGGAAAGACCAAGCTGTGACATCCAGCTAAGGAACGGATACTCGTTGCCAAAGAACCAAACGCCCAGTGTTTTACCGGCGAAATCGGCAGGGGTCTCAATGCCGCTATCACGACGACACGTCAGCATCATGCCAGAGCTTGCGAAAGGCTGCGCGATGTTCACCACGTTCAGGCCTTTTTCACGCGACGCAAGCGCGCTTGGCATCCAGTCCAGAACCACGTCAGCACCGCCACCGGCGATTACCTGTGCTGGCGCGATATCAGGGCCACCCGGCTTGATCGTCACGTTCAGACCTTCATCGGCATAAAACCCGTTGTCCAGCGCCACATAGTAACCGGCGAACTGCGCCTGTGTTACCCATTTAAGCTGAAGAACCACATCTTCCGCCGCTTGTGCTGCAAAACCGCCAAACATCATTGCGCCGGTCATTGCACCCGTTAATAGTTTATTCATCATACTCTCCTAGTTAGTCCTGCCCGCGCTGGGAAGGATGCCAAAACGTGGTCGCTTTCTCAAGAAGCGCTACCACACCATAAAATGCGGAACCGGCAATCGCCGCCACCACAATCTCTGCCCACACCATATCAAGCGCCAAACGCCCGACTTCGGTGGAAATACGAAAACCCATTCCCACCGTGGGGGAGCCAAAGAACTCCGCCACAATAGCACCGATCAGCGCCAATGTGGTCGAAATTTTCAACCCGTTAAAAATAAAAGGCGCGGCCGCAGGCAGCCGCAGTTTCAACAGCTTTTGCGGATAACTCGCCGCATACGTCCGCATCAAATCCCGCTGCATCGCGGTTTGCGCCTGCATCCCCTGCACCGTGTTCACCAGCATCGGGAAGAACACCATGATCACGACCACGGCCGCCTTCGATTGCCAACCAAACCCGAACCACATCACCAAAATCGGGGCCATCCCGATGATTGGCAAAGCGGCCACAAAGTTACCGACCGGCAACAAACCCTTTTGCAAAAATGGCGAGCGATCAATCGCAATCGCGGTGATAAACGCCGCCCCGCATCCAATGAAATAGCCACTAAGCGCGCCCTTGATAAACGTCTGTACGAAATCCGCCCACAACGTCGGAATGTTGTTAACAAACGCCGTACCGATCATGGAGGGGGGAGGCAGTAATACCGCCTTAACCTCCAACCCGCGCACGACCCATTCCCAGATCACCAACAGCGTAATGCCGAAGATCACCGGCACCAACAACTTGGTAAGGCGCGTTGGCTTCAGGTTCGACAACCACACGTTCAATGCCCACGCCGCCAACCAGAAAACCAAAGCTCCGATAAGGTACATATTCATCGGTTCATCCCCATTTTCCGCAGCGTGACTTTCTCAATCTGCCCAATGATCATCACCAATCCTGCCGCCAAGGCCGCCGCCATCAACAACGCCGACCAAATCTGGATCGTCTGCCCGTAATAACTACCAGCCAGCAATCGCGCCCCAAGGCCACGAACGGCCCCCGTTGGCAATTCGGCGACAATCGCCCCAACCAACGCCGCCGCCACACCGATCTTCAAAGACGGGAAAAGATACGGAACCGATGACGGCCATCTGAGCGCCCAGAACGTCGTCCATTTACTCGCATTCCAAGTTCGCATCTGGTCCATCTGCATCGCATCCGGCGCGCGCAAACCCTTGACCATACCAACGACCACAGGGAAGAAACTTAGATACATCGAGATCACCGCCTTAGGCACTAACCCCGAAATTCCAACAGCATTCAGCACCACGATAATCATCGGCGCAATCGCCAAAATCGGGATGGTCTGGCTGGCAATCACCCAAGGCATCACCGACAGGTTCATCGCCTTGTTATGCACAATCCCAACGGCCAGCAATATCCCCAAAACCGCCCCCATCGCGAATCCCAGCAGCGTCGACGACAACGTAATCCACGCATGAAAAACGAGGCTACGTTTCGAGGTGATGGATTTCATCACCGTCGTGTTCCACAACTCCACCGCCACCTGATGCGGGGCGGGCAGGCGGGGTTTCTTCTGGCTCCACGTATCCACAACCAGTTCGTTGAACCCCAGATCCACATCCGCACGCGCGGCTTTGTCATACGCCCAGTTGGCGTTCATAACCACGGCCATCACATACCAAAGCGCAAAAATGGCGATCACAACGGTCACCACTGGCCCAAACTTCGCCCACATCCGCTTCATGCGCCCACCAAAAGGTTAACGCCAAATTGTGCATACGTGTTGTGTACGTGTTGTGTACGTGTTGTGCACACGGGTTTTGGCAAATAGTTAATCATCCCCATGCCCCGCGCGCAGCCCTTCACGCACCCGATGCGCGATGTCCAGAAACTCCTGACTTTCGCGAATATCCAGCGGCCTCTCACGCGGCAAAGTGCTTTCAATCACATCCGTGACACGCCCCGGTCGCGGCGACATAACCACGATCTTGGTGGACAGATAAACCGCCTCTGGAATCGAGTGCGTAACGAAGCAAATCGTCTTGTTTGTCTCGGCCCACAGCTCCAATAACTGCTCGTTCAGATGGTCTCGAACGATTTCATCCAGCGCCCCGAAAGGCTCGTCCATCAACATCAGATCCGCATCAAAACTAAGCGCCCGCGCGATGCTCGCCCGCTGCTGCATGCCGCCAGAAAGTTGCCAAGGGAACTTGTTTTCGAACCCGTCCAGATGCACCAACTCCAACACTTCTTTAACACGCTTGGTTTGTTCGTCCTTGGAATACCCCATGATTTCAAGGGGTAAGCGGATGTTGCCGCCAATCGTGCGCCAAGGGTACAATCCCGCCGCTTGAAAAACATACCCATAAGCTCGCTTCAGTCGCGCCTGCTCCGGCGTCATCCCGTTGACGAAAATTTCGCCCCCCGTAGGCTGCTCCAAATCCGCCATAACGCGCAAAAATGTCGTCTTGCCACAGCCCGAAGGCCCGATGAACGAGACGAACTCCCCCTTGTTAATCGTCAGATCAACATCCTTCAGCGCATGCACCGGCCCGTCGTTCGTTTCAAACGTCAGGCTCAGCTTTTTAGCTTCAATTACAACCTCTTGGTTCACTTCAAACCCCCGCCGGAATGTTCATAGGATCGCGCTTAATCATGCGCGGAGAGTTCAAATCTTTCCACTTGCTTAACGCTTGATTAACTGCCGGAAACGCTGGCCGAGGCACAAATTTTCCACGCCCCGGTTGCGGCTGGCTGTTCTGCCCATAAGCCCAGATCACATCGCCACGGCTAAGCGTATACCGCGCCTGCGCCTTAACCTCGAAACCCTCGAACACATTGTAATCAATGATAGATTTTTGCGTCGCCGCTGAAACTGTCTTGCTGATCGTAGGATCCCAAACCACAATATCCGCGTCACCCCCTTCAACAATCGCCCCCTTCTTGGGGTAGATATTCAGGATTTTCGCTATATTGGTCGAGGTCACAGCGACAAACTCGTTCATCGTCAATCGCCCCGTTTCAACCCCTTCCGTCCAAAGCACCGCAAGCCGTTCTTCCAGCCCACCAGTCCCGTTCGGTATCAACGGAAATCCCGCGTCCCCCATATGCTTTTGCTCGGTCGTAAACGCCGCATGATCCGTGGCCACAACCTGCAACGATCCCGACTGCAAACCCGCCCAAAGGCTGGCCTGATGTTCCTTGTTGCGGAATGGCGGAGACATCACCCGCCGCGCCGCATATTCCCAATCTTTATTGAAATATTCGCTCTCATCCAACGTCAAATGCTGGATCAAAGGCTCCCCATAAACCCGCATGCCTTTTTGGCGCGCACGACGAATGGCCTCATGCGCCTGCTCGCAAGAAACATGCACAATATACAGCGGAACACCCGCCGCATCGGCGATCATAATCGCACGGTTKGCGGCCTCGCCYTCAACTTCYGGYGGGCGGGAATAGGCRTGRCCYTCTGGCCCCGTAATCCCCTCCGCCATGTATTTTTTCTGCAAGATATCAACGATATCGCCGTTTTCCGCATGCACCAACGGYAACGCGCCGAGCGCGGCRCAACGCTGAAARCTCGCATACATTTCGTCATCTTCAACCATCAACGCGCCCTTGTAGGCCATGAAGTGTTTGAAGGTGTTAACCCCCATCTTCACAACCTCGGCCATCTCGTCRAAAATRCCYTCRTTCCARCCGGTTATCGCCATGTGATAGCCRATATCRCCACAAATCTGYGGGGCCGATTTCCGRTGCCACTCATTGATCGCATTAACCARYGATCCATCCTCACCCGGCARACAAAAATCYACCAACATCGTCGTGCCACCAGCSGCKGCMGCRAACGTCCCACTCTCGAAAGTYTCSGCSGCRGTMGTACCCATAAACGGCATTTCCARATGCGTATGCGGRTCAATCCCGCCGGGGATMACATAAGCCCCCGAGGCATCAATATACTCGTCRCCCTTCAAATCCTCCCCGATCTGCTTGATGGTCTCRCCCTCRAYCAGAACATCCGCTTTCCAMGTSCGATCCGCCGTGACGACMGTGCCGCCTTTGATAACTTTGGTCATGRTRNTTTCTCCCTMAWMTTYRYSYMMYMRRRRWRKYKYSSRWTKTKTYTMTGTCGMTKKWTAYYWKCGMKYGMACMTWRKCSYYRAMMSYRGSSAGCCATGAAAAAAACCAAGCCAGTAACAAACCCACTGCTAGAAAAATCAGCGAAATCCACAGATTAAAGCCCCAAATAATAATTCTATTGAGGCCTAGAAAGCCCGTATTCAACATTGAGTTGGCTTGTTCGTCTGTTAGAACATGTAGCAAGCTATAGTTTGCAAAGTTCCCGTATCGCAGCCAATAATAACCCTCAACTACGGACTGGACCAGAACTGAAAAAAATCCGATCAGACCTGCGGCCAACGCAATAAAGTCGCAAGTTCTTTCAACCCAGTCAATATCGTCGTTCAAGTTCTCCTTCACTCAGCAACCCCCGCAGTTTCAACAACCGCGTGAAGCAAAACATCAGCGCCCGCCGTGGCCCACTCCCTCGAAATATCCTCGGCCTCGTTGTGCGACAATCCATCCACACAAGGGCACATGACCATTGCGGTTGGCGTTGTTTTGTTGATCCAGCAGGCGTCATGCCCCGCGCCGGAGATTAGGTTGCGATGAGAATACCCCAGCCGTTCAGCCGCATTGCGAACCGCGCTTACACAACCCTCGTCAAAGGTCACAGGGTCAAACCCCCCGACTTTTTCCAGCTCAATCCCCAGCCCCATTTCCTCGGCAATCCGCTTGGCACCCTCGGCAAACTGCGTTTCCATATCTCCAATCGTCGCCAAATCAGGCGAGCGGAAATCGACGGTAAACACCACCTTACCCGGGATCACATTGCGCGAGTTCGGGAACACATCAATATGCCCTGCTGCCCCCACCGCATCCGGTGCGTGAGACCATGCGATCTTGTCCACCAGCTCCAACATCCGCGCCATTCCCAGCCCAGCGTTCTTACGCATCGGCATCGGCGTTGACCCTGTGTGCGAGTCCTTGCCCGTCACCGTAACTTGCGTCCATGAAAGCCCCTGACCGTGGGTTACAACGCCGATTTCTTTGCCCTCGGCTTCCAGAATTGGCCCTTGTTCGATGTGCAATTCAAAGAACGCATGCATCTTGCGCGCGCCGACTTCCTCGTTGCCGCGCCAACCAATACGTTTCAGTTCGTCACCGAACTTTTTGCCCTCGGCATCCTCGATCTCATAAGCCCAGTCTTGCGTATGCACCCCCGCAAAAACGCCCGAGGCCAGCATCGCTGGTGCATACCGTGTGCCTTCCTCGTTCGTCCAGTTAGTCACCACAATCGGGTGCTTGGTTTTGATGTCCAAGTCGTTCAGCGTGCGGATAATTTCCAATCCACCAAGAACCCCCAGCACCCCGTCATACTTACCACCCGTCGGCTGCGTATCCAGATGCGAACCCACATAGACGGGCAGGGCGTCAGGGTCCGTTCCCTCGCGCCGCGCAAACATGTTGCCCATCTGATCAACACCCATGGTCAGGCCAGCGGCAACGCACCAGTCCTGAAATAAATGCCGGCCTTCACCGTCTTCATCGGTCACGGTTTGACGGTTATTACCACCCGCAACACCCGGCCCGATTTTGGCCATTTCCATCAACGAGTCCCACAGGCGCTCGCCATTGATTTTCATATTCTCACCGGGTGCAGGCATGGGGCTTCTCCTTAGTCTAGGTTTTTCAGAACGTCGGCCAGTTTGCCGATCAGCTCGTCGATATGGGATTTGTTCATGATTAACGGCGGTGACAGGGCGATGATATCGCCCGTCGTGCGGATCAGGATGCCTGCGTCGTAGGCATCTAGGAAGGCTTGGAAGGCACGTTTGGTTGGCGCGCCCTCGATTGGTGACAACTCAACCGCGCCGATCAGCCCCTCGTTTCGGATGTCGATCACGTGGGGCAGGCCGCGCAGGCCGTGCAGCGCGTCTTCCCAATATCCCGCCAGATCGCGGGCGTTTTCGAACAATCCGTCTTCTTTGTAGGTTTCCAATGTCGCCAAGCCAGCAGCCGAGGCAATCGGGTTACCGGAGTAGGTATATCCGTGGAACAGCTCGATCATATTCTCCGGCCCGTCCATGAACGCATCGTGGATTTCGGAGCTGGTGATAACAGCGCCCATCGGAATGACGCCATTTGTCAGGCCTTTGGCCGTGGTCATGATGTCAGGCGTTACTCCGTAATGGTCCGCGCCAAAAGCCGAGCCAAGACGACCAAACCCCGTGATAACTTCATCAAATATCAGCAGAATGCCGTGTTTCTTGGTGATAGCACGCAAGCGATCCAGATAGCCTTTTGGCGGCAATAGAACGCCCGTGGAACCCGCCATAGGCTCGACAATCACGGCGGCAATGTTGGATGCATCCCCAAGGGCGACGATCTTTTCCAACTCGTCCGCGATCTCGGCGCCATGTTCGGGTTGGCCGCGGGTGAATACGTTTTCAGGGATATGCGTGTGCGGCATGTGATCTACGCCGTTCAGTAACGTGCCGAAGGTTTTGCGGTTTGGCCCGATGCCGCCAACAGAAATGCCGCCGAAGTTCACACCGTGATAGCCACGCTCGCGCCCGATMAGACGGGTKCGYGTMCCTTCGCCGCGTGCACGGTGGTAGGCGATCGCGATTTTCAGGGCGGTYTCRACRGATTCAGAACCGGAGTTGGTRTAGAACACATGGTTCATACCGTCAGGCGTCATATCGACCAGACGGTTGGCTAACTCGAACGCTTTGGGGTGRCCCATCTGAAAGGCGGGGGCATARTCCAGCTCGCCRGCTTGYTTKGCAATCGCTTCGACAATGCGGGGCTGGTTGTGGCCYGCGTTACAACACCAAAGGCCCGAKGTGCCATCCAGAACCTGACGGCCATCAGCSGTGGTRTAATACATCCCGTCCGCCGCGACGAACATGCGCGGGTTCTTTTTRAATTGACGATTAGCCGTAAACGGCATCCAGAATGCGCTTAGATCATTGGGCGCGATATTTGTGCGATCAGACATGCCTGCCTCCCTCGAAAAGAATTCTTTTGACCAATTGGTCAGGTTGACGCTAGCATAGCTGACTTACTAGTCAAGAATTTGTTTGGAAGCCTGTTCGGTGCTCGTACCAGTTGAAAAACCACAGTCAAAACGCGAGGGATTGCGCCGCGAAACCTTGGCGTTAATCCTTGCCACGGCGGAACGGATTTTCGCCGATCACGGCTTTAAGGGGGCGACGATGCAGGCGATCGCGGATGGTGCAAACCTGCCCAAAGCGAACCTGCACTATTATTTCCCAACAAAACAAGATCTTTACCGCCAAGTGGTTGAGCGTATCTTTAACATCTGGCTGGACGCCGCCGAAAGCTTCGACACCCAAGCCAATCCTGAACAAGCATTAGGAACGTATATTCGCAAGAAGATGGAGATCAGCCGCTCTCACCCATACGGATCGAAGGTCTGGGCTAACGAGGTGATCCACGGTGCGCCGATCATTCACGACTATCTGGAAACCACGCTGACGGAATGGACGGATTCGCGAATCGAGGTTATTGCCAGATGGGCTTCCGAGGGCCTAATCGACCCCGTTAACCCACGCCATTTGCTGTATATGATCTGGTCAACAACGCAGCATTACGCCGATTTTTCACACCAAATAGCGACGCTGAATAACGGCGTTCCATTCAACGACGCGCAATGGGCGCAAGCGACGGAGTGTGTCACGAACATTATCCTCAAGGGCATCGGTGTTAAGCGCGACGCCCCCAGTTAATTCGCGACCAGATGCGTTCATAAGTTATGTAAGTGATAATTCCGACACCCGTATTTGCCAGCGCCAATACGCCGCCGCTAATTATTGATCCGGTGATGGCGAAGCCCACGGCGCTCATCGTTATTAGCCCGACGATTTGCCAGATTATCGTTTTCACAAGGGTTCTTTTGCCCGTTTCCATTTGTATTCCAGTAATATGAGTAGGGTTGTTAACCCAACATACGCTTGACTTTTGGCGGTGAGTATTGTGGATATGCTCAATATAAACTCCACATTATGGGATATTATCACCAATGGAGATAAGTATGGACAAACGCGAACGCTCCGCGATATTTCGTCAGCGTTTGCAAGATGCGATGGTTCGGGCGGGGCTAAACAAAAGCACTTTGTCGGCGGCGATCGGGGTGGACCGCTCTACCATATCGCAACTTTTGTCGGATAAACACGCGCGCCTGCCAAACGCGCAGGTGATTGGCGAATGCGCGTACACGCTGGGTGTTTCCGCGGATTGGTTGTTGGGTTTAAGCGCGCGACCCGAACGTGCAAATGACCTGCTGGATGTGGCCCTCAGCATGCCCGAAGCGGCGCGATCATCTGTCGATGAACAGCTATTCGCATGGCATCAAGAAGCGACGGGGTACAAAATCCGCCATGTACCTGCAACCTTGCCCGATTTCCTGAAAACACCGGATATGCTGCATTGGGAATACCGGCAACACCTCGGTAAAACTCCGGATCAAGCCATCAGCGCGATGGAGGAAAGCCTGACGTGGCTGCGCTCGCGCCATACGGATTACGAAATCGCGATGCCGCGCCACGAGCTGGAAAGTTTTGCAGCAGGCACAGGGTATTACGCCGGGCTATCGGTGCAAATTCGCAAAGATCAAATTGCAAACTGGATCAAGAACTACGATCATCTTTACCCTTCGTTAAGGATCTTTCAGTTTGACGCCCATCAGGTTTTCAGTGCGCCATTAACTGTTTTCGGGCCACTGATCGCGATGATATACCTTGGACGCCACTACATCGTTTTTCGCGATTCAACGCGGGTTCATGCGATGACCGACCATTTCGACTGGCTGATCCGCGAAGCAAGCGTTGATGCACGTGATTTCATCGCCGATCTAGAAGCGCTGGATATTCGTTAATCTTTCAATAACATTAACAACGCCACAACGGTCAGGCCAATGCCGGCCAGAACCGGCAGTGCTACGAACCCGTTTCCCATCGCGAATTCCCACACGATTACCCATGCCGGAACCAGATATGTATAGGCCATAACCTTGGCGCTTGGCAGGCGCAGGGTGGCATATTGCAACAAGAAGAACGTCGTGGCGCTGGCAAATACAGACACATAAAGAATGGTAATCCAGACGATGTCGGGCAGGGCGGCCCAGTCCGTTGTGATGATGTCTTTGGCGCCGTAAATCGACAGCACCAACAGCCCCGCAAGCAGSGTTCCGAGCGTGAAAACCAGCGTTGGCTCCCCGCGRCTTAGTTTTCGAACAAGCGGGGTGTAAATCGCGTGTGCGATGCAACCAAAGAAGAAAAYCGTCTCCCCYGTRCCGATGTTAAAGGCAAGGATGGCGTCGAAGTCGCCGCGAAAGATCACCCATACCGCGCCYRYSGCSGCMAGYGYYAARGCAACCGCCATKCGCGGGGTTGTGATYTGGCGCAGCARCAACCAGCCRAAGCCTGCGGACATAACWGGGGTYAGCGTGAAAACYGCACTGGTTGAAATCGCCGGKGCGCGTTTCAACCCTTCGAACATCAGCACAAAATAAATGGCRAACAACCCGCCCATCAGCAGATACCGCCAAGGGGCCTCWAGGTGTTYKCGYTYAATKCCAGGGCCRAAAAAYACCAACGTWCCGATGATSRYACTGGCAACCAGAAAGCGCGTTGCATTCAGCGCTGCTGGTTCAATCAAAGGGGCCGCAATGCTGCCAAGCGAAAACGATCCGGCCACGAGAACGGAGAAAAGCAACATCGCGCCGTGACCGCGCATGGCTTGGGAGGCCTTTTCCACGTAACTATTTCCAGGCACATATACGGGTGGAATTATTCACCCAACATCCACCAACGCGCCTCAAAACTCCATCAATCGGGGTATGCGCACGGGCTGCTCTCCGTTCTTCATTCCAGTATGCTTCACCAACGCCTTGATTTAGATAGAAGTACACAAAATAATCAGGTTTGAGTTGATTGTCGGCGATGAAAAAGTCTCCTCCACCCAGTGGGTTAAAGTAACACTCGCCTTGAATGTAAATTTTTCCACCTGTTTCAAAATAACAATATTCTGCATTTGCAGAAATTGCAGACATTAGCGTTAGGATGATCGAGTACAGGAAGGTTTTCATTGTATATCCTTAAGCTGAATGCACTAATTTGAATGGAGCCAACCGCAAAAGCACATCAGTTCTTGTTCAACGGCTGGCTCTTATTTTTCAATATCTTCCCAATACTCTACTATTGCAACGTCTTAACCTTCGTCCGGCATCACGTTGCACATCGTGCCTGACGGGTTATTGGGGTGAGTTGTCCAGTTGGCGTATTCTGCCTCGACCACCTTTCCGGTACGTTCGTCCACAGTGCCAGCGGCTTGCTGTTCCATCGAAATGCAATCCGCCACAGGGCAGACTAGAACGCAAAGGTTACAGGCGACGCATTCGTCGTTTTGGACCTCGAACACCCGATCATCGGACATGGTGATCGCCTGATGCGATGTGTCTTCGCACGCGGCAAAACAGCGACCACAGGCGATGCACAGATCTTGGTCGATCTTGGCCTTGGCGATGTAGTTCAGGTTCAAGTCCTGCCAATCTTTAGCATTAGGAACCGCACGCCCAATGATTTCGGAGGTCGAGGTCATGCCCCGTTCATCCATATACTGCGACAGCCCCGAGATCATCTCTTGCACGATTTTGAAGCCGTAGGTCATAGCCGCCGTACAAACCTGCACGTTGCCAGCCCCAAGCGCCATGAATTCTGCCGCATCGCGCCAATTGCTAACGCCGCCAATGCCTGAAATCGGCAGGCCGGCAGTTTCCGCACTGCGCGCAATTTCGGCCACCATGTTCAAGGCAATCGGTTTCACCGCAGGGCCACAATAGCCGCCATGCGCACCCCAACCGTCAATCGTGGGTTCCGGTGCAAAGGTGTCCAAATTCACGGAAGTGATCGAATTAATCGTGTTGATCAGACTAACCGCATCAGCACCGCCGCGCTTCGCGGCCTCGGCTGGCATGCGGATGTCGGTGATGTTCGGGGTCAGTTTTACGATAACCGGCATGCGGGTGTATTGCTTGCACCAACGTGTCACCATTTCGATGTATTCGGGCACTTGGCCCACAGCTGCCCCCATGCCGCGTTCGGCCATGCCGTGCGGGCAGCCGAAATTCAGCTCGATCCCGTCAGCACCGGTTTCTTCAACGACGGGCAGGATGGTTTTCCATGCGTCTTCTTCGCACGGCACCATAAGGGAAACGATCATCGCGCGGTCGGGATAATCCCGTTTGACGGCTTTGATTTCGCGAAGGTTCTGTTGCAACGGGCGATCTGTGATCAGCTCGATGTTGTTAATCCCGATCAGGCGGCGATCACCGCTGTAAATGCCGCCGTAGCGTGGGCCGTTTACGTTGACGATGGGGGGGCCTTCCTCGCCCAGTGTTTTCCACACTACACCGCCCCAGCCCGCCTCAAAAGCGCGCCGGACGTTGTATTCCTTGTCCGTTGGCGGGGCCGAGGCCAGCCAGAACGGGTTCGGGGATTTAATGCCAATGAAATTGCTTGTCAGATCAGCCATGATTTAGCCCTCCGCCGTTAGATAGTTGTTAATAGATTCAGCTGCGTCACGCCCTTCAGCAACGGCCGTTACGGTCAGGTCATCACCGCCTGTAGCGCAATCACCACCCGCCCAGATGGCCGGATCGGATGTTTGCCCAAGTTCGTTAACCTTGATTTTACCAGCTTCGAGTTCCAATCCATCAGGCGCGCCGTCCAGTGTTTGGCCAATGGCCTTGAACACCTGATCGGCGGCTATCGTAAAGACGTCGTTAGTGTTGGTTAATTTACCGTTAACGTCTTTGGTATACGCAAACTCCACCGCTTGCGCGGCACCATTTCCGGTGACGCGTAGCGGGGCGGCGTTATAGATAATCCGCACGCCCTTGCTGGTTGCCARYTCCTGTTCRAAKWCRGAKGCGCTCATGCGGTCTTTGCCACGGCGATAGACCATCGTRACCTCGTCCGCGCCCAGYAGTTTGGATTGCACCGCGGCRTCMACSGCCGTCATACCGCCGCCAATAACCACGACGTGGCGGCCAACYGCGACWGTGCCCATATCGGAGGCTTGGCGCAAACCTTCGATGAAATCTACGGCATCAACGACATTATCTTTGKCCTCMCCCTCGGYCCGCARCGCRTTYACRCCGCCAAGACCAATGCCAAGAAATACAGCGTCGTAATCCGCTTTCAGSGTATCAATCGACAGGTTYTTGCCAAGCGGTGAATCGTATTTCACCTCAATCCCGCCAATAGACAAAAGCCATTCCACTTCGYTCTGGGCAAAACCATCAACGGACTTRTAAGCCGCAATTCCGAATTCATTCAGGCCGCCACCTTTGGCACGCGCATCGAAAATCGTAACCGCGTGGCCGTTCATCGACAAGCGGTGCGCACAGGCCAGACCGGCGGGGCCGGCCCCAACAACAGCGATCTTCTTACCGCTGTCTGGCGCGCGGGTGAACGGATGGGCTTTGGCCATCATTCCGTCAGTGGCATAGCGTTGCAACTGGCCGATCAGAACGGGTTTGCCTTCGGCTGTTTCGCGAACGCAGACTTCCTCGCACAGGGTTTCGGTGGGGCAAACGCGCGCGCACATGCCGCCGAGGATGTTTTGCGAAAAGATCGTATTGGCCGCCGCATCTGCCGTTCCCGTGGATATTTGCCGGATGAAAAGCGGGATGTCGATGGTGGTTGGACAGGCGTCCATGCAGGGCGCGTCGTGACAGAAATAACAACGGTCAGCCGCGACCAATGCTTCGTGGTCTGTAAGTGGTGCGTGTAGGTCACGGAAGTTATCCGCATAATCTGAGGGGGTTAAGCGGTGATCCGCGATCCCTGATGTTTGCATGTCGTTTGGCATTTTGCCCTCCTGCTGTGTTTATTTTTTTACAGGATGGCATAGGTTGTAAATTTTATCAAATGGTAAATTTTTGAGTATTTATGAAAAAGAGAAGCGCCATTATTCAATGGTATAAGGCAAAATCCCGCGTGTATTATGGTTAACAGATAGTGAACGCTCCAAGGGGGGGACAGCGCGTTGGTGACAGTTTTCACGTGAGCAGATACGACAGGATATGCCGATCGGCTCGAACGAGGCGGTGTTTTTGATGTCCAGATCATCCGCGTAAACCAGCGCGTTGGCGTGGGTGACCTCGCAGCCAAGGCCAATGGCGAAACGCTGTTTGGGTGCGCGGAAAGAGCCACCGCTTTTGGATATATCGCGCGCAAGGCACAGGTATTTGATGCCGTCAGGGGTTTCGGCTAGTTGGCGTAGTATTTGGCCGGGGGTTTCAAACGCGCGATGTACATTCCAAAGCGGGCAGGCGCCGCCGAAGCGGGCGAACTGCAATTGCGTGGCTGAGTGTCGTTTGGTGATGGTTCCGGCCTGATCGACGCGCACAAAGAAGAACGGAATGCCCTTCGCGCCGACGCGTTGCATGGTTGAAAGGCGATGAGCCACTTGTTCGATGCTGGCGGAAAACCGGTGGGCCAACATTTCCAGATCGTGGCGGCATTCTTTGGCGGCGTTAAGAAAATCTTCATAAGGGAGCATCGCCGCCCCGGCGAAATAGTTCGCAAGGCCGATTTTGCAAATCGCGCGGGCCTCTGCTGTGCCGAAGCGGGCGAAATCTAGGGTGGCTTCGAGTAACTCGTTATATTCCAGCAGTGCAATTTGGTGCGCGATCTGGAAGGTTTGCGTGGCCATTGGCGCTTGTGTGGAAACCGTTAAACGGCGTGTTCCGCTGTCGTACTGACGCACTTTCGCATCCGCCGAGATRATCAGTTCCACCCGATGCCGAGTGTTTAGCCATTCCCGCAAGGCGTCGATTTTGTCGGGTGTGTTCAGCCCCGCAGCCGCATGGAAATTCTCCGCTGCGCGGTCGATAGCGTCGATGTAGTTGTCGCAGTAATGAAAGAAATCGCGAACCTCTTCCCATGGGAGGGGGGCGATGCCGATGTCTTCGCGGCCCAATGCCTCGTTCAAGGTGGCGAGGCGGTCTTGGTTTTGGCGGTGCGCGCGGTGCAGGGTCAGGAATGCACGGGCCAAGGCTGGCGCGTTGGAGGCGGTCAGTTGCAAGTCTGCCAGTGGCGGTGTGTCTTTGCCAAATACGGGATCGGCCAGTGCTTCGCGCATGTCTGCAACAATGCGTTCGCTATCGTTGACGGATAATTGCGTTACATCAAAGCCGTATTCCTGCGCCAAAGCCAGTACCACGGTTGCCGATATCGGACGGTGGTTGTTCTCCATCTGGTTCAGATAGGACACGGATACACCCAACGATTTTGAGAAATCCTTCTGGGTGAGGCCGATTTTCAATCGCGTCTCGCGCAGGATTGCGCCGGCGTATAGTTTCTTTTGCATTGCCATGACTTTGCAAGTTTGCAATTTGCAGGCATAATTTGCAACAAGTTTTGCAAATTCGCGATTGTTTGGTTCTCATTCCTTAACAACTTCCTTATGGTGCATTGCAAACATTTGGGAGACGGACGTATGCAAAACATTCTCGAACAGCTCGAAGCGCGGCGCGATTCTGCGCGCCTTGGTGGCGGCCAGCGGCGCATTGATGTGCAGCATTCAAAGGGGAAGCTGACGGCGCGCGAACGGATCGAGGTGCTGCTGGACGAGGGGAGTTTCGAGGAATTCGACATGTTCGTCGCCCACCGTTGCGTTGATTTCGGAATGGAAAAGCAGAAATATCCGGGTGACGGCGTGGTTACGGGCTGGGGGACGATCAATGGCCGGATGGTCTATGTCTATAGTCAGGACTTTACCGTGCTGGGTGGTTCATTGTCCGAAACGCACGCGGCGAAAATTTGCAAAATTATGGATATGGCCATCAGAAATGGCGCGCCTGTGATCGGCATAAACGATTCCGGTGGGGCGCGTATTCAGGAAGGTGTTGCCGCTCTTGGTGGATATGCCGACGTGTTTCAGAAAAACATCATGGCTTCGGGCGTGGTGCCGCAGATCAGCCTGATCATGGGGCCTTGCGCGGGCGGGGCGGTGTATTCGCCTGCGATGACAGATTTCATCTTTATGGTGAAGGACAGTTCTTACATGTTTGTGACCGGCCCCGATGTAGTGAAAACCGTAACCAACGAGATTGTCACGGCTGAGGAATTGGGCGGGGCGCGCACGCATACCTCGAAATCCTCCGTCGCGGATGGTGCATATGAAAACGATATGGAGGCCTTGTTCGAGGTCCGTCGTCTGGTTGATATGTTGCCGTTGAATAACCGCGAAAAACCACCTGTACGACCATATTTCGACAGCCACTCAAGGGTTGAAAGCAGTCTCGATACGCTGATCCCTGACAATACCAACGCGCCTTATGACATGCATGAACTGGTGCGAAAATTGGCGGACGAAGGCGATTTCTTTGAAATCCAAAAGGATTTTGCCAAGAACATTCTAACAGGGTTTATCCGGCTTGAGGGTTCTACCGTTGGGGTTGTTGCCAACCAACCGATGGTGCTGGCGGGGTGTCTGGATATTGATGCGAGCCGCAAGGCCGCGCGGTTTGTGCGGTTCTGTGATGCCTTTGAAATTCCAATTCTGACGCTGGTTGATGTGCCGGGGTTCTTGCCCGGAACCACGCAGGAGTATGGCGGTGTTATCAAACATGGGGCCAAGTTGCTGTTCGCTTATGGCGAGGCGACCGTTCCCAAGGTTACCGTGATTACGCGCAAGGCGTATGGCGGGGCGTATGATGTGATGGCCTCCAAGCACCTGCGCGGCGATTTTAACTATGCGTGGCCCACGGCGGAAATCGCGGTGATGGGCGCGAAGGGCGCGACGGAAATTATCCACCGTTCGGATTTGGGCGATGCAGATAAAATTGCGGCCCACACCAAGGATTACGAGGACCGTTTCGCCAACCCCTTCGTCGCCGCTGAACGCGGGTTTATCGACGAGGTGATCATGCCGCGCAACACCCGTGTACGGGTTGCCCGCGCGTTTGCCAGCTTGCGAAATAAACAACTGACAAATCCGTGGAAAAAACATGATAATATTCCGTTGTGAGGATCGCATGAAAGCCGCGACAATTCATACGTCTTGCGAAGGAGCGGGGATGGACTATCTTGGGGGAAACATTGTTAACCCAGAGATACCTCATGCAACTGCCCTCCCCTCCCAAACTCGTCCGCTTTATGCTGCGACATATTCTAAACGGTCTAGTGATCGGGGCGGTGTTTGTACTGGTGTTGATCTGGACGGATTTTATGGGAATCGGAACGATTCTGAAAACCGACAGCAGCGGGCTGGGGACGTTTTTGCTGTTCTTCCAGACCTCGTTCACCTTTGGGGCCGTGTCTATGGGCATCGCCGTGATGCATTTGGGCGAGGACGAGGACTAGCTGCCTCCCCCGCCTTCAGGGGGATATAATGGCTCAACTTTACATGCTTAAACATCGCGGGTTTCCAGGGCGTATGCCGGGTTCCGACGCGCAATTTACCATTCGTCGACCGGCTACCAAAGGGGTGACGCCGCTTAAGCCACGCGAGCGGTATCGCGATCGTCGTGCGGTTGATCGCAAGGCCGACGAGCTGTTTTTGGCAGCGATTTGGCAGCATTTCGGGGCAGAACCGTTTGAGCGCGGAAATCTTGATGCGGGTCGTATCAACTGGCTGTTCGGGCGTGAAATTATCGCTGGCGAAGACCCGTTTGATAACGCGAATTACGAGGCGATGCTGAAGCTTGATCTAGATGCTGTTCGCCGAAACTTTCCGCAGATCGATCTAGAGGCGGATCTGTGATGATTTTGAATCGGTGGAAAACCGCTTGTGCGAAACTTACTGTAGCGAAGCACGGTGTTTGTAGTTACGATGCCTTAGTATCGGGCGGGGGACACCGTCGGTCACATTATACAGGAGAAATAAAATGCAAAAGAAATTCGTTGTTCTCGCATTGGCGGCCTTTGTGCTTGCAGGATGTGCTACGGTTGGTGAATCTATTGGTCTCGGCGCTGGCGTCGGCGCAGCAGGGTCTGCGCTGGTTGGCGGTGATCCCGTCACAGGTGCGATCATTGGCGGGGGCCTTGGTTACGCTTGTGATACCGGCTGGATTTGTAACTAGCAGACCACTTTCTGCGCCAAGGCGCAGTTCTGAAAATTTCAAAGGGATGCAGCCTGTGCGCTGCGTCCCTTTTTGTTTGCCTAAAGCATAGACGGGGAAAACCATGTTCAAGAAAATCCTGATCGCAAACCGTGGCGAAATCGCCTGTCGTGTTATCAAAACCGCCAAACTGATGGGCATCAAAACGGTGGCCGTATATTCCGACGCTGACAAAAATGCCCTGCATGTAAGCATGGCGGACGAGGCGGTGCATATCGGTCCACCCGCGGCGAACCAATCCTATATCGTGATCGACAAGATCATGGATGCGATTAAACAAACAGGGGCCGAGGCGGTACATCCCGGTTACGGATTCTTGTCCGAGAACCCCAAGTTCGCCGAAGCGTTGGAAGCTGCAGGTGTGGCATTCATCGGGCCACCCGTTGGTGCGATCAAGGCGATGGGCGACAAGATCACCTCGAAAAAACTGGCGCAGGAGGCGGGGGTTACCACAGTTCCGGGCTATATGGGGTTGATTGAGGACGCCGAAGAAGCGGTTAAGATTTCCAATCAGGTCGGCTATCCCGTGATGATCAAGGCCTCGGCTGGCGGTGGCGGTAAGGGCATGCGGATCGCGTGGAATGACGAGGAGGCGCGCGAAGGTTTTCAGTCTTCCAAGAACGAGGCGGCGGCATCTTTTGGCGATGACCGGATTTTCATTGAAAAGTTCATCACCCAACCTCGTCATATCGAAATTCAGGTGTTGGGCGACAAACACGGCAATTGTATTTATTTGAACGAGCGTGAATGTTCCATTCAGCGTCGTCAGCAAAAGGTGATCGAGGAGGCTCCGTCACCGTTTCTGGATGAGGCTACCCGTGCGGCGATGGGTGCTCAATCCGTCGCGTTAGCGCAGGCGGTTGATTATTGTTCTGCTGGAACAGTGGAATTCATCGTGGATTCTGAATCCAACTTCTACTTCCTAGAGATGAACACCCGCCTTCAGGTCGAACATCCCGTGACCGAATTGATCACCGGAATTGATCTTGTAGAACAGATGATCCGCGTGGCCTACGGCGAAAAACTTTCAATGCAGCAATCCGATATAGGCATCAACGGTTGGKCSATTGAAAGCCGYCTTTAYGCCGAGGATCCYTATCGCAANTTTCTKNCCCTCCATCGGGCGGCTKWSMCGCTATCGCCCRCCTGCCGAAATGGCGGATGACACSCGCGCCGTGCGAAATGACACTGGCGTTTTCGAGGGTGGCGAGATTTCGATGTACTACGACCCCATGATWGCCAARCTKTGYACTTGGGCRCCTGATCGYGCCACYGCGATTGYMGAAATGCGGCACGCGCTGGAYGARTTCGARCTTGAAGGCATTGGYCACAACYTGCCGTTCYTGTCCGCCGTGATGGATCATGAACGCTTTATTACTGGCAACATTTCGACSGCGTTTATCGAAGAAGARTATCCCGAAGGTTTCGAGGGGGCGGTGTTGTCTGAAGACATTTTGAAACAACTKGCGGCAGGGGCCTCCGCCATGCACCGCGTGTCTGAAATTCGCGCKGCGCGGGTTTCTGGCCGSATGGACAACCATGAACGYGAGGTGGGCACAGATTTTGTGATCTCGCTTGGYGGSRTTGATCTTGCAGTRAAGGTAGWGGCKGATCGTGATGGGTCCACCGTCAATTTCGCCGATGGAACAAGCCACCGCGTTGTGTCGGATTGGAAGCCGGGCGAAGGCTTGGTGCATCTCGATATTTCAGGCGAGGCAGTGATTGCCAAGGTTGGCCAGATTTCCAGCGGCTTTCGTATGCGCCATCGCGGGGCCGATCTGGATGTCGTTGTTCGCACACCGCGTTTGTTCGAGCTATCCAAACATATGATCGAAAAAATGCCACCGGATACGTCGAAACTGTTGCTTTGCCCAATGCCGGGTTTGATCGTTTCAATGAACGTCGAAGTCGGTGACCAGGTGCAGGAAGGGCAAGCCCTTTGCACGGTCGAGGCGATGAAAATGGAAAACGTCTTACGGGCCGAAAAGAAATCCATGGTAACCAAAATCAACGCGACGGCTGGTGATAGTCTGGCGGTTGATGACGTGATTATGGAGTTCGAATAGGCCGATGTTTGCGTCTCAAAATACTCTACGGAAAAATTGCACTAGATCGGGATGGTCTTATGAACGGTCTATCTCGTCCTTCCGCATGGGAAGCTTGTCAATCGTTCGTGACAGCTCGCGCGGGGTCCATGGACTGGATTTTCGCAGCACAACGTTGCCCTCTTTGTCCAGAAGTACCAAAGTGAATTCATATGGTCTGAGACGCTCGCGCAGCGGCCCGTATGCGTCAACTTCGGTATCAGTCAGGATAACTACATCGCGTTCCAGCAATACATCCGGGTCTTCGGCGAGCATCTCCATTTGCAGCACAAAGCGCGGATCAAACGGGGATTCCGCAAAAATCACCAATGGGCGCGAGACCCACTTGTACTGTGCAAGCGGATCGCCTGATTCCTGGGCAATGGCAATACCTGCAAAAAGTGACAGTACCAATGTTAGTAAGCTGAATTTACGCATAATTCCTCCGGTTTCCCAAGACATAAGCACTTGCGCAGTAAAATCTACTAGCAACGCCACAACTTTCCGATATTCCGCAGCGTTAYCCCKAATTTCTCCTGATTTATACCAAAAAAACGATAGTGAGACACGCCATGAGCAATAATTCCGAYGATTGGAAARCCCTTGCTGAAAAGGARCTGCGTGGYCGCSCGCTCGAYGATTTRACKTGGGAMACRCCCGAAGGGATYRCCGTTAARCCGGTTTATACYGCRGRTGATCTGGACGGGRTTGARCACCTTGGCGGCATGCCCGGAATTGCACCTTACACRCGCGGGCCRCGTGGCACGATGTATGCMGGYMGGCCTTGGACAATTCGGCAATAYGCRGGRTTTTCGACRGCAGAAGAAAGCAAYGCGTTTTACCGYAAAGGGCTGGCRGCGGGGCAAAAAGGTGTKTCYGTGGCCTTCGATCTGGCGACRCATCGGGGCTAYGAYAGTGATCATCCGCGTGTGGTTGGCGACGTAGGCAAGGCCGGYGTYGCGATTGAYAGTGTCGAAGACATGAARATTTTGTTCGACGGCATTCCGCTGGATAAAATGTCGGTTTCCATGACGATGAACGGCGCTGTGATYCCGATTTTGGCCAGTTTCATTGTGGCTGGGGAGGAACAAGGCGTTGATCGYGCRGCSTTGACSGGAACCATTCAAAACGATGTKTTGAAGGAATTYATGGTYCGYAAYACCTATATTTACCCRCCKGAACCSTCRATGCGGATAGTGTCGGACATAATAAAATTTACTTCGCRWGAAATGCCGAAATTTAATTCGATCAGCATCAGCGGTTACCACATGCAAGAAGCTGGTGCGAATTTGGTGCAAGARCTGGCGTTTACGTTGGCGGACGGCAAGGAATACGTGAAGGCGGCGATTGCGTCGGGGATGGATGTGGATGCGTTTGCMGGAMGRYTGTCGTTYTTCTTYGCRATTGGCATGAAYTTYTTCATGGAGGCCGCAAAATTGCGTGCCGCCCGCCTGTTATGGTCAAAAATCATGGCGGAGTTTGARCCGAAGAAACCGCAATCCTCGATGTTGCGGACGCATTGCCARACYTCGGGCGTTAGCCTTCAGGARCAGGANCCCTNATAACAACATTATCCGCACTGCTTACGAGGCGATGTCCGCAGCATTGGGTGGCACGCAATCGTTGCACACRAATTCWTTTGACGAGGCRATCGCGCTGCCTACGGAATTTTCAGCACGAATTGCGCGAAACACGCAGCTGATTTTGCAAAACGAGACGGGGGTGACCAACGTTGTCGACCCGTTAGCGGGGTCGTATTATGTCGAAAGCCTGACCAAGGAATTGGCGGACGAGGCGTGGAAGCTGATCGAGGAAGTTGATGCCTTGGGTGGCATGACCAAGGCCGTGGCCAGCGGTATGCCTAAGTTGCGGATTGAAGAAGCGGCGGCGCGCAAACAGGCGGCGGTCGATAAGGGCGATGATGTGATTGTCGGAGTTAACAAGTTCCGCCTTGAGCAGGAAGATCATCTCGATATTCGGGAAATCGACAACTCTCAGGTGCGCGATAGCCAGATTGAACGTCTGACGCGTATTCGCGAAACGCGCGATGCAGTGGCTTGTGAAAACGCCCTTGTGGCGCTTGAAGCGGGCGCACGTTCTGACGGCAATCTGCTGGAATTGGCGGTTGATGCTGCGCGGGCAAGGGCAACTGTTGGCGAGATTTCTGCGGCTATGGAAAAGGTTTTCGGGCGGCACAGCGCCGAGGTCAAAACCCTTTCGGGCGTTTACGGTGCGGCCTATGAAGGCGATGCCGGATTTGCGAAAATTCAGCAAGACATCAAGGATTTCGCGGAAATTGAGGGGAAACATCCCCGTATGCTTGTCGTTAAAATGGGGCAGGATGGACATGACCGCGGCGCCAAGGTTATTGCGACCGCATTTGCCGACCTTGGGTTCGATGTCAGTGTTGGTCCGCTGTTTCAAACCCCTGAGGAAGCGGCGCAAGATGCGGTTGATAAGGGCGTGCATGTGATCGGGATTTCATCCCAAGCGGCGGGGCATAAAACCCTTGCACCGCAACTGGTGGAGGCGTTGAAGGCCGCCGGTGGTGGCGAAATCATTGTGATTTGTGGCGGGGTTATTCCGCAGCAAGACTATGATTTCCTATATGAACACGGAATCAAAGCGATTTTCGGGCCGGGGACGAATATTCCAGATGCCGCAGACAAGGTTTTGCGCCTTATCCGTAGGGCGAATTATTGAAACAGTTCCAGCATTTTCGGGCTGACAATTTTGTCGCACGTAACTACTGTGCCTCATGGTTAGCATAGGAGCCTTGAATTGACCGAAGAACGCCAGAAATCCGCCCGCCAAGCTGCGCTTGATTAYCATGANWTTCCCNAARCCGGGKAARTTGGARATYCGCGCSACGAAACCCTTGGCKAATGGKCGRGAYTTRTCACGSGCCTATTCCCCCGGTGTGGCGGAGGCGTGTATCGAGATCAGCAAAGACCCGGCGACCGCTGCGAAGTATACGGCACGGGGAAATCTGGTGGCGGTGGTTACCAATGGCTCGGCAGCGCTGGGGTTGGGGAATATTGGGGCGCTGGCCTCCAAGCCGATCATGGAAGGCAAGGCGGTTCTGTTTAAGAAATTCGCCAACATTGATTGTTTTGATATCGAGATTAATGAAAGCGACCCTGAAAAGCTGGCGGATATCGTTACAGCGTTGGAGCCGACGTTCGGGGCGATCAACCTTGAAGACATCAAAGCGCCAGAGTGTTTTATCGTCGAAAAACTGTGCCGCGAACGCATGGGTATTCCGGTATTTCATGACGACCAACATGGAACGGCGATTGTTGTTGGGGCTGCGGCCACGAATGCGTTGCTGGTTGCGGGTAAGGAATTTGCCGACATCAAGGTGGTGTCCACGGGTGGCGGCGCGGCCGGAATTGCCTGCCTGAACATGCTGTTAAAGCTGGGTGTTAAACGTGAAAACGTCTGGCTGTGTGACATCGCAGGGCTGGTTTACGAGGGCCGAACCGAAGAGATGACACCGCAGAAAGCCGACTTTGCGCAAGCCAGCGACAAGCGCACGCTTGATGATGTGATTGATGGCGCGGATTTGTTTCTGGGCTTATCCGGTCCGGGTGTGTTGAAGCCTGAAATGGTGGCGAAAATGACCACGCAACCGATCGTTTTTGCGCTGGCCAACCCAACACCTGAAATTATGCCAGACGCGGTTCGTGCTGTTGCGCCCGATGCAATCATCGCCACGGGGCGGTCGGATTTTCCAAATCAGGTTAACAACGTGTTATGCTTTCCGTTCATCTTCAGGGGCGCGTTGGATGTGGGGGCAACCACGATCAATGACGCAATGGAAATTGCCTGTGTTGAGGGGATTGCGGAGCTTGCGCGCGCCTCCACCAGTGCCGAGGCGGCGGCGGTTTACAAGGATGAAAGCCTGAAGTTTGGCCCTGAATACCTGATCCCGAAACCGTTTGATCCTCGCCTTCTGGCCATTGTGTCTTGTGCGGTTGTTAAGGCGGCGATGGAAAGCGGCGTGGCCAGCCGACCCATTACGGATATGGTTGCGTATAAGCAAAAACTCGACGGCTCGGTCTTCAAATCCGCGCTTATTATGCGTCCGGTCTTTGCAGCAGCCAACAACGCGGTGCGAAAAATTGTATTTGCCGAGGGCGAAAGTGAACGCGTGCTTCGCGCCGCCCACGCCATGGTCGAAGAAATGACCGACAAGCCGATCCTGATTGGCCGCCCCGATGTGATCGAGGCGCGCTGCGAGAAGTTTGGTCTGCCCATCAAAGAAGGCCGCGATTTCGAATTGGTTAACCCGCAGAACGACCCACGGTTTCGCGACTATTGGGGCAGTTACCACGATATTATGCAGCGGCGCGGTGTGACGCCGGAACTGGCCAAAGCGATTATGCGGACTAACACCACGGCGATTGGTGCCGTGATGGTGCATCGCGGCGATGCGGATAGCCTGATTTGCGGAACGTTCGGGCAATACCTGTGGCATCTGAAATATATCCAGCAAATTCTGGGGACGGAACGGATGCGCCCCGTTGGCGCGTTGTCGTTGATGATTTTGGAAGATGGCCCGTTGTTTATTGCCGACACGCATGTGAACCCTGAACCAACGGCGCAACAGATGGCGGACACAGTTGTGGCGGCTGCGCGGCACGTGCATCGTTTTGGGCTAGAGCCGAAAGTGGCGTTGTGTTCGCACTCGCAATTCGGGAACCTGCCAACGGAATCTGCCTGTCGTATGCGTGAAGCGATTAGCATGCTGGATAGCATGGACCTCGATTTCGTTTACGAGGGAGAGATGCATACCGATGCTGCGCTTGATGAAAAGCTGCGTCGCAAGATTTATCCGAACTCGCGCTATGACGGGGCGGCTAATGTCTTGGTTTTCGCCAATTCCGATGCGGCAAGTGCGGTGCGAAACATCCTGAAAATGTCAGCTAACGGTTTAGAAGTTGGACCGATTTTGATGGGGATGGGGAACAGGGCACACATCGTGACGCCGTCGATCACCGCGCGGGGTTTGCTGAATATTTCGGCGCTCGCGGGGACACCGGTCAATGTATATGAATAATAAGAAACGATCACTCCGAGGGGGCGTCGATGAAAACGCCGGGGCTGGAGGGCCTCTGATCATAGGAGCATAAAATGAGCTATAAATCTGTATATGACGGCTGGAAAGCCGACCCCGARGCCTTCTGGATGGAAGCTGCCGAGGCGATAAGCTGGACAAAAAAGCCARCACGCGCTTTGGATTCCAGTAATGCACCGCTGTTTGAGTGGTTCACGGACGGRGAGGCCAACACCTGTTACAACGCGCTGGACCGGCACGTYGAGGCMGGRCGTGGTGATCAAACSGCGGTCATTTACGACAGCCCRATCACGGGYGCKAAACGCAARRTTTCYTATGCRGAGATGACYGATCARGTCGCSATGYTGGCKGGTGCGCTGAAAGCCAAGGGRATTGGYARRGGCGACCGCGTGTTGATYTATATGCCGATGGTRCCCGAGGCASTRAATGCYATGTTGGCCTGTGCGCGCATCGGCGCGGTRCATTCCGTTGTSTTTGGCGGGTTTGCCGCGAACGAGYTGGCYGTGCGGATTGATGATGCAACACCAAAGGCGATTATCGCCGCRTCTTGCGGGATCGAACCGGGGCGGGTGATTGCCTATAARCCGCTTCTGGAYGGSGCGATTGAWCTGGCGRCGCAYAARCCSGAATTCACGATMATCCTTCARCGYGAACAGGCGYRKGCCGATATGRTCGARGGGCGCGATTTCGACTGGTTTGATGTGCAAAACGGTGTTGARCCTGCCGAATGTGTGCCAATTGGCGGCGCCGATCCGCTGTATATTCTTTATACTTCCGGTACGACAGGCCAACCCAAAGGCGTGGTGCGGCCAAGCGGCGGGCATATGGTGGCGCTGAACTGGACCATGAAAAACATCTATAACGTGGAACCGGGAGAGGTATTCTGGGCCGCCTCCGATGTGGGTTGGGTTGTCGGGCATTCCTACATTTGCTACGGGCCGCTGATTTACGGGGCTACTGCCGTGGTATTCGAGGGTAAGCCGGTTGGCACGCCTGATGCCGGCACGTTCTGGCGCGTGATCGAAGAACATAAGGTCGTGTCATTCTTCACGGCCCCAACTGCGTTTCGGGCGATCAAGCGCGAAGACCCCACAGGGGAATTCGTTAAGAAGTATGATTTGAGTAGCCTCAAAGCCCTTTATCTAGCAGGCGAACGGGCTGACCCCGACACGATAATCTGGGCGCAAGACCAGCTTGAAATTCCGGTTGTGGACCACTGGTGGCAAACCGAAACGGGGTATTCTATCGCAGCTAATCCGTTGGGGTTGGAAGAGTTGCCAACGAAACTGGGGTCGCCGACCGTTGCAATGCCGGGGTTTGACGTGCAGGTTTTGGGTGACGATGGCCACCAGTTACCTGCCGGTGAATTGGGCGCAATTGCGATTAAACTTCCACTGCCTCCCGGAACTTTGCCAACGCTTTGGAATGCCGAAGAACGGTTCATCAAATCCTATCTTGATACCTTCCCTGGATACTACGAAACGGGGGATGCCGGAATTATAGACGAGGATGGATACCTTTATATAATGGCGCGGACGGACGATGTGATTAATGTCGCTGGCCATCGCCTTTCAACCGGCGCGATGGAGGAGGTTTTGGCCGCCCATCCCGACGTTGCCGAATGTGCGGTGATCGGGGTAGGGGATCAGTTGAAGGGGCAATTGCCGCTTGGCTTTTTGTGCCTAAACAAGGGCGTGAACCGCCCCGACGCGGAGGTTATTGGCGAGATTGTAAAACTGGTACGCGAGAAGATCGGGCCGGTGGCCGCCTTTAAGCTGGCGCTGGTGGTGGACCGATTGCCCAAAACGCGCTCTGGCAAGATTTTGCGCGGAACTATGGTTAATATCGCCGACCAAACGCCTTGGAAAATGCCTGCAACGATTGATGATCCGGTCATTCTGGATGAAATCACGGAGGCCTTGAAAACTTTGGGCTATGCAGGCGGTACTTCGCGGTAAACTATTGCTCGCGAAGGCTTGACTGGAATGTTGAGGGGTTTGCCCGTATCAAGTGGGTAACCCTTAACTTTCGGAGTTCCGATGCGTTTGATAAAAGTCCTTGTAGTAGCCCTTGGTTTATGGCTGCCCTCCGCCGTTGTTGCGCAGAATATTGTTGTGGAACTGTTCACTTCGCAAGGGTGTAGTTCTTGCCCACCTGCGGATGATATCTTGCGCGACTTTTCCTCGCAAGACGGGGTGATAGTGCTTGGTTGGCACGTGGATTATTGGGATTACCTCGGCTGGAAAGACGAATTTTCGCGTTCGGAAAACACGGACCGCCAGAAGGGGTACCGGGACCGTTGGAACTTGCGCACGCTCTATACGCCGCAGGCTGTCATCAACGGGCAGGCGCAGATTGTCGGAAGTAATCAGCTGAAAATCAGCATGTATGTTGACCAGTACCAAGCCGAAAAACCAAAGCTGGAAATTGTGGTAAGTGCGTCAGGCAATACCGCTGACATAACGGTTTCGGCGCTGGCCTCCAGATTACCTGCCTCGGATATTTTCCTTGTGCGCATCATACCCGAAGCAACAACCAACATTCGGCGTGGAGAGAACGCCGGCAAGACGATAAGCTACGTTAATGTCGTTCAGGAAATGACATGGGTTGGTAAATGGAATGGCCGGTCCGATGTTATGGTGACCACGCCAATTGACAGTGGTAGCAAGTATGTTGTGTTAGTTCAGGCGAAAGATTTCGGGCCTGTGTTGGGGGCGGAGTACTTGAATTAGAGGCTCCAATACCTGATTTTTTCAGGTATGTAGGCGCGGTTTAAGGCAGACCGTATATCAATGACGGCCCCGCCTTCGCGCACCAGATCAGCCATATTTCCGGTCATGTATTCATCATGCGGCACGGCCAGAATAAGCAAATCGAGCTGAGACATATCACTCGCTTCGACCCAGTCAAAAGCGCCCTTGGGGATTTCCGCACGAGTTGCCATTGGATCATGAACCATTGGGCGAACGCCGAACTCAGCCAAGGTGTCCAGCACGTCGAAGGTTTTGGAGTTTCGCAAATCCGGCACATTTTCCTTGAAAGTCAGGCCGAGAACACCAACCTTGGCGCACGACAAAGGCACGTTTAGGGCGGCGAGCATCTTGATGGCTTTAGCGGCGATAAACGCGCCCATGCCATCGTTGACGCGCCTGCCAGACAGGATAACCTCGGAATGATACCCGACTTCTTCGGCTTTGGCGGTCAGGTAATACGGGTCCACACCGATGCAATGGCCGCCGACCAAACCGGGCGTGAAGGGCAGGAAGTTCCACTTGGTGGATGCGGCCTCGATCACGTCGCTGGTGGGCACACCAAGGTGGTCGCAGATGATCGCGATCTCGTTCATTAAGGCGATGTTAACGTCGCGTTGGGTGTTTTCGATCACCTTGGCGGCCTCGGCCACGCGAATAGTCGGGGCGCGGTGGACGCCTGCGTGAACAAGCGTGCCATAGACATCGGCCATGCGTTGCAGCGATTTCGCGTCTTGGGCGGCGACGACCTTGATGATGGTTTCCAGACGGTGCTCTGTATCGCCGGGGTTGATGCGTTCGGGGCTGTACCCAAGTTTGAAATCTACCCCGCAGCGAAGCCCCGAAATTTCCGAAAGGATCGGGCCGCAGATATCTTCGGTGACGCCGGGGTAAACGGTCGATTCAAACACCACGATTGCGTCTTTGGACAAGTGCGGTGCGATGGTTTCGCAAGCTGCCCGCAATGGTGCGAGGTCCGGCCTGTTGCCCTTGTCGATGGGGGTTGGAACCGTGACGATGAAGAAACTGGTTTTTGATAGRGTGTCGGTTGATTGGGTRACTACAAGGCGGGARTCCTCGATTTCCGCGCGACCGATTTCCAATGTGTTGTCGAARCCCTCGTTCAATTCGCGGATGCGCGTAGGGTTTATGTCGAACCCTATGACATCTGCGAAATGGCGCGCAAAGCCGACGGCGACGGGTAGGCCAACGTATCCGAGGCCGATGACGGCGATGGTTTCGTCTGTGCGAAACGGGATAACCGGAAGGGCATCAACAAGTTTTAGGGGGGTGGTAACATTCATTTTGGGAACTCCTGTTCAATTTCGGACGTAGTGCCGAAAGCTTTGAAAAAAGATGCCGCTGATGGAAAACAGCGATAGGCTGATGAGGAACGCAAGCAGGGTGTTGGGCAACACGCGTGTTGTGGCGCGTTCCGGCGCAACGGGTTGGGCGAGGATTTTCACCTGCGCGGGGAAGACGAGAGCGTCTGCTGTTTTGAGTAAGTCTGTGATTTGTGTGTAGGCTTCCGTCGGGGTCGGGGCGGATGTGGTGATCGTTAACAGGCCTTGCGTGGTGTCGATGGCCATTTTGTGTGATGGCTCGCCTTGTGCTTGCAATTGGGTGCGAAGCTGGAAGGCGGTGGCCATGGTCGATTGCTCGGCTGAAACGGTGTTGAATAACGGGTTGCGCGGGGTGGCGGGCATTGCGCCTTCAACGGCGAAGATGCTGGTGGATTGAAAAACAGGAACGGCGATAAATAGATATAATACCGCCGTGAGCAGAGTTGGGAGGCCGACGAATATAGCCAGTAATACCCCTGTTAGACGGCGAGATTTCCGCCGTGCCGCTATCAAACTTGCGCGGGCGGTTTCGATGTCGTCCAATGCCTCTAGGTGCGCGCGGGCCTTGTCCATGCGCCGCGCCTCGATCGCTTCGGCTTCCTCGCGGCGACGATTTTCGGCGGTGCGGATACGGTCCGCCTTTTCAGTCTCAAAACGATCCAGACGGGTTTTGCGATCTGTGTCTGCTTGGCGTAAGCGCTCGGTGTTGGGGTCAGCGGCGGCTTGCCGGCGAACCTCGCGCCACTTGCGAAGGCGTTCTTGCTCTTGCGCCAATGTCGGGGATTGGGCAGGGGCGTTATCTGGCATGGCGGGCGGCCTCGTTCCAATAGGTATTGCCGTATCCGCCTGCGTAATCAAGTATATCTTGCGCTTCTTCAGCAGAGGAACAGGGCAATAACTGTCCTGCGTGGAGGGCATAAAATTTGGTGCAGAAACGATTGAGGGTGCGGGCATGGCGCGACAGCAAGATCAGGCCGGAACGGGTCAGTCGCTCCATCAACGCCGCCTCGCATTTGTCGCGAAAACTGTGGTCACCTGCGCTGGTAACGCCGTCGCTTAGGTATGTGTCAAACTCAACAGACATAGAAAACGCGAAGCCGAGGCGTGCGCGCATGACGGGGGCGTATTGGCCGACGGGCCGGTGGAAGTATGCACCAATGTCGGCAAAACTTTCGCAGTAATCGGTGGTTTCTTTGACGTTGCGGCGCAACAGGCGAGCAAGAAACCGGACGTTCTCGGCTCCGGAAAGGCCTGCGTGAAACCCAGCGGTACTGCCAAGCGGGTGGGAAAGACTATTGTGGCGTTGAATATGGCCGGTATCGGGGCGCTCCACACCTGATAATATCCGCGCCAATGTGGTTTTTCCTGCTCCACCCAAGGCCAAAATGCCAATACTTTCTTTGCGCGGAAACTGCGTGGAAACATTGTTCAGGATAATGTTCGGTTCGACCTTATTAGGATGAAATCGCGTGATGTTGAAAAGGGAAATCATGTTAGCTCCAACCCGTCGCGGCTTCTTCGGAACGCGGATTGCATTAGGTAGGAGGCCATTAAGAAAATGGCAGACACGCCCAGCGGCACGGCCATATTGGCGAAGGTGGAAGTGTAATCGAGGAAGACGGCGGACCGCGTGATCTCGATCGTGTGAAGCAGCGGGTTCCATTGCAGATAGGGGATCAGGTTTGAGGGTAGTTCGGGCGCGGTGAAGAAGATGCCGGATATCCAGAACATCGGGCGCAGTACGACGGGGATCATGCGTTTAGCTGTTTCGGAGACCATACCGAGGATGGCAGTAAACCGCCCGACGGAGGCCCCGAACACGGCGGTAAGCAACAGACCGTTGACGAATTCCAGCGGGTTGTGGATGGGGGTAGGATCGAAGATTACCGACATTAGCAACCAGATCATGGCGAATATGATGACGGCGTTCAGAAGTTCCAGCAATGCCGCGGCGAACAGTAGGTCGGATACACGCACGCCCCCGAAATGCACCAAATGGCGGTGGGTGCTGGCGACGCGGCTCATGGATGTTATGGTGTAGCGAAACAGCACGTATGGCACGACGCCGGTGGCGATGAAGGCGGGTGTGTCGACAGGGATTGCAGGGGTGCGGCCAAGCAACGTGAAGAAAAACATCAAAGTCCCGATCCACAAAAGTGGTACAAGGAATGTCCACGCATAGCCAAGCGGATCACCCGCGAAACGGCAGCGCACCTCGCGCAGCATAATGGTGTGGATGGTGTTGGCCCAGTTCCACGCGCCGTTGATCAGATATGTCATGCGCGAGCAGCCGTTTTATGCGGGGTTTCGGGGGCGGATGTGCCCGAGAGTAATTGCAAGGTTTTGGGTAGTATGCTGTCCATCGCGAATGTTTCGGAGGCATAGCTGGTGGCGGCTTTTCCCATCGTTTCGCGTTGCGCCTTGTTGGTGGCCAGCGTCAAGAAATACCCAAGAAACTGCGCCAGTTGCGGTTGTTCGGTCGACCCGAGCAAGAAACCTGTTTGGTTGGGGATGAACGCCTCGGCAGCGCCACCTGCAGGGGTTGATATGACGGGGATGCCAGAGAGTTGCGCCTCGATCAGTACGTTGGGMAGACCTTCCAGCCGAGAGGTTAAGCCAAGGGCATCCATTTTGGACAGCCAATACCCGACGTTRCGGGATTTSCCGACRAAYARGCAGCGRTGCGCGATGCCTARYTCCTCGGCGTAGGWTTGKRYGGYKGRCARTAAKGWKCCGTCRCCRACCARCACGAARCGGCTGCAYGGGTGGGCRACCATCGCGGCGGCNRSMNAATTCCAGCCACATGTGSGGRCGTTTRTTTTGRTCAAARCGRAAGACMGCSCCGAAGGTGAARTCKGCRTCGGGCGTGGAMTYCGCGAAGGCTTCCCACYKYTTGTGTTCMAGATYGGTTCCGTYSGWSGYGATCGTTTCSGCKGCRTTRTGGACWACGCGGATGGYATCKRSGGGYAGGTYCAGCCAGCGGGCRTARGCATCAGCCCCCGCGTGGGTGTTKGCRGAAAACGTCACACYGGGGATTTTYGMCAAGGYGCAGTACATGTCRAAATAYTCGTCTTTCATCATTTCTGGACGTAGGTCTGGCGGCATGCCGCGCAGGGAAATGACGATGTGTGGGATGTTGGCATTAAGGGCTGCCAGTGCCGTGGCCAGTACCGCACCATCTTGCCAGATATAGGCGACCTCAGGACGCATGGCGGCTAGGTGGGGGGTAAGACGACGAACAGCCTCGGCTGCTTGTGGGGGTAGGAAACGGAACAGGTTTTCGGGTACAGTTGACGGGCCTGCCGGAAGTTTGCTGATCACGGATACGGGGATGTCGGCGTTTTGCAGTTGTGGTAGGAAGAAATCACGCCCACGTGCGGGGGACAGGGTGGATACGAAGACCTCGACAGGGCCAGTGATGCCGATTTGGTCGGGATCACTGATCGTCTGGCTACGTTTCATTTCAACGGCCAAGCGGGTCATTTGGCGTTCTGCGCCCCCTGCGCCAAGCGATCCGGTAATGAAGGCAACCCCACCGATATGCGGCGAGATTGACGCTATGGGCGAGCGGTTCTGGAAATGGGCCAGCGCCAGTGACAGGGCTGTCGATGGAGCCAGAACGCGGGAGTGATCGGGGGCGATGAATGTTTCGAACAGCCCGTCGAAAAGAAATTTCCCGAAATCTTCGGAATAATGCGAAAGGCTGGTTTCGGCGTCTGACATGGCCGCATGTTGCCCGAATGCTTGCATGGATGCCGTTGGGTTGAACAAGGGCAGGTTTAGGGCTTTTACTGTGTCTTCGACCATCGCGATATAGGCGGCGCGGCTGGCGATCGGCTCGTGGTTTTTGGCCAAAGCATTGCAATGGGTGATAAAGACGACATTAGGCAACCGATCACGAATTTCGGTCAGGTCACGAGACAAACTTTCCGGTGTCGCGAGGGTGCGGGTTAGCTGTTGCAGCAGCTGTTGATCACTCGTGTTAAGGGTTTGGTAACTTTCTTGTTCGTTAAGGAATGTTAACTTTGCCTTGTCCTGCCGCCCATCCGCCAAGCGCCAGAAATCGCGCGCACGGTGCTTGTCTGCGAAGAAATCGGCGAAGTGGCGGGTGGCATAGTTAAGCTGCACTTGTGTGCCAGCAATACGCAGTTCTTTGGCCGAAGACAGCTCGATAAAATATATGTCGGAGGTTGGATGTTCCGCATCTGAAAGGGCTTCGATATCGACGTTTGGTGTTAGGAGTGGCAGGATTTCAGCGGGTGGAGTGAATTCGCCCTGAAGGAACCTGATCTGCTGCAAAGCCTCGGCGCTGGTGTGGGTGTAGCCATAGATGCGGGCTGTGTTGTTAACCACTGGGTGCGTTAAGGGGGCCGCTTTGAACGGGGTGCTGATCCGGCAAGAGCCGATGGCGGTTATCCTTGTTAATTCTCTCACGGGGACCCTCAAAATGGTTAACGCCCGTTCAGGTTTGTGGAAATTGGTTAAAAAATAGTAAAATTTGTTGAAAATTTCCGGGAACAACATTTACGCTGCGTCAAAATCAGTGAACGAGTGTTCAGATAATTGACCTGCTGTAACGCTGCGATAAGGTTGCTCGGGACAATATTCTGACCATCAGCAATAGGGAGGGGCGAACATGGCCTCCAATATCGAAAGCATTCTGGAAGCGGCGCGCCGTCACACAGACGACGTTATCAAGCCAAACGTAAACGCATGGAACGAAGCGGGCGTTTGGCCGCGTGATGCATCTGACAAGGCGGGGGCTTTGGGGCTGACGGGGCTTTACGCACCAACGGAATGGGGCGGGCAGGGTTTGTCGCTAGGCGATGGCATTCAGGTATATGAAGAGCTTGGCAAAGGTGACGGGGCCTATGCCTTCACGCTGTCGATGCACAACATTTGCACCTATGCGACCTGTGGTTTTGGAGCCGATGCGTTCAAAGATAAATGGGCGCGGGTACTGACTTCTGGCAAGAAACTGGCGAATTTTGCGCTGACGGAACCGCAATCGGGTTCGGATGCGGCAAACATGTATACGCGTGCAGTTATCAATGATGATGGTACATGGACAATCAACGGCGCGAAGGCGTGGGTTTCGCTGGCCGGTGAAGCGGATATCTATTTTACCGTCGTGAAAACCAGTAACGAGCCGGGCCATAAGGATATGGCGATGATTGCCATTCCTGCGGATGCCAAGGGCGTTAGTTTCGGGCCGCGCTATGATACACCGTCTTACGAATTCCTGCCGCTGGGCGAGATGTATTTCGACAATGTGGTGGTGTCTGAAGACAATATCATCATGGGTGTTGGCACGGGCTTGCAAGGGTCGCTTATGGCGATTGATATCGCGCGCGTTTCGATTGCTTCGGGATGTTGCGGGTTGATCGAAAGCGCGCTGGATACGGCGCTGGCGTATTCCAAGAACCGCAAGATGTTCAAGGGTGTTAACCTTGATCTTGACGGTATCCAGTGGATGCTTGGCGATGTGGCAACGGACTTGGTGACCTCGCGTTTGTTATATAAAGCAGCAGCGAATGCGCTTGGCACACCTGAGGGGCCATTGATGGCCGCCCACGCCAAACGCTTTGTGCCGGATGCGGCGGTGAAAGCTGCCAACACCTGTACGCAAGTGATGGGTGGCATGGGGTTGTTGCAATCCTATGGAATGGACCGTCTTAGCCGGTTGTCGCAGATGCTGCGAATTGTGGATGGCACGACGGAGATCAGCCGTGTAGTCATAGGGCGAGCTTTGCAAAAACGCGCCGAGGGGCTGCCGGATATTCCGGTGCCAAAAGGTTATGGGGAGAAGTAAGATGGGGTTTAATGCTTTAGTAGTTGAGAAGAACGAAGAGGGTAAAACCTCCGCCTCGGTACAGCAATTGGAAATCAGTGATTTGCCGCACGGCGATGTGATCGTCGCGGTCGAGTATTCCTGTGTGAATTACAAAGACGGGTTGTGCATTGGTCCGGGTGGCGGCTTGGTTCGCAACTATCCCCATGTGCCGGGGATTGATTTTGCCGGAACGGTCGAGAGTTCCGAAGACCCGCGATATAAGGCTGGCGACAAGGTTGTACTAACGGGATGGCGCGTGGGCGAAGCGCATTGGGGTGGGTATTCCCAGAAGGCTTCGGTTAAGGCAGATTGGCTTGTGCCGTTGCCGGATGGTCTGACAACACGTCAGGCGATGGCTGTTGGTACGGCTGGTTTCACGGCGATGCTGGCAGTTATGGCGCTTGAGGATCACGGACTTGAGAAAAACCATGGTCCGGTGTTGGTGACTGGTGCTGCTGGTGGTGTTGGTTCTGTTGCGACAGCGATTTTGGCTAATCTTGGCTACGAAGTTGCGGCTGTAACTGGTCGACCAGAGGCGGCGGAGTATCTGAAATCTTTGGGGGCGACGCAGATCGTGGCACGCGAAGAGATTAACGAAACTACGAAACGCCCGTTGGAAAGCGAAAACTGGGCTGGCTGTGTTGATGCCGTTGGTGGCGATATGCTGGCGCGGGTTTTGGGGCAGATGAAGTATGGCACATCGGTTGCCGCGGTTGGCTTGGCCGGTGGTATGGGATTGCCTGCGACGGTTATTCCGTTCCTTTTGCGGGCGGTGAACCTGCTGGGAATCGACAGTGTAATGCAGCCTTATGATAATCGTGTTCGCGCGTGGCAGCGGATCGCAACAGATCTGCCGATGGACAAGCTTGAAAGCATGATACAGCCCGCGACTTTGGAGGATTTGCCTGCCCTTGGTAAAGATATCCTTAAAGGGCAGGTTAAGGGCCGTGTTGTCGTGGATGTTAACGCGTAGGTGGTTTTCGAGTATTTTTGAAAAAGAGAAGGCATGGTTTAGATGAGCAAGCTTGATATTGATTTTGTCCGCGCACAGTTTCCGGCCTTCAAGGAGCCGTCTTTGCAAGGGCAGGCGTTTTTTGAAAATGCGGGTGGGTCTTATACCAGCAAATTTGTGATTGACCGCCTGAACCGTTATTACACGCAACGTAAGGTGCAGCCTTATGCGCCTTACGAGGCCTCGCGTTTAGCGGGTGAAGAAATGGATGAAGCACGGGTACGGTTGGCGGGTGTTTTGAATATTCCGGCGAACGATCTTAGTTTCGGGCCATCAACCACGCAAAATACATACGTGCTGGCGCAAGCGTTCCGGCAGATGTTGGCACCGGGTGATGCGATTATTGTTACCAATCAGGACCACGAAGCAAATTCTGGCCCTTGGCGGTGCTTGGCTGACAGCGGTATCGAAGTGCGTGAATGGGAAGTGGACAAGGACACGGGGTTCCTTGATCTGGCGAATTTGGCGAACCTGCTGGACGATAAGGTGAAACTGGTGGTTTTCCCGCATGTTTCCAACATCGTCGGGCAGATCAATCCGGTAGCCGAGATTTGCGCGATGGCGAAGGCCGTAGGGGCTGTGGCTTGCGTCGATGGCGTCAGTTTTGCGCCGCACGGGTTGCCTGATATCAAGGCGTTGGGCGCGGATATCTATTTGTTTTCGGCCTATAAAACCTATGGCCCGCATCAGGGGATTATGTACGTCGAGGCTGATTTGGCGATGCGCCTGCCTAATCAAGGGCATTATTTCAACGCGGATTCGCCCTACAAACGCTTTACCCCTGCTGGGCCGGATCATGCGCAAATTGCGGCATCGGCTGGCATGGTGGATTATATCGAGGCGGTTCACGATCACCATTTTGATACGGGCGGGTCGCTGGCGCAAAAGGCGCGTGCGACGTTGAAGTTACAAGCGGACCACGAGGCTGAACTGCTGGCACCGTTGCTGGAATACCTGCGGGCCCGCAATGACGTGCGCTTGATCGGAGCTGACAAGGTAGAGGCGCGTGTTTCCACCGTAGCCATTGGTCTTAAACAGCCCGGCGAAGGTGTTGCCCGAGATTTGGCAAAACACGGAATTATGGCTGGTGGCGGTGATTTCTATGCTGTGCGCTTACTGGAAGGCCTTGGAATTGATCCGGCCCACGGCGTTTTACGCCTTAGTTTTGTGCATTATACAAACGCGCAAGAAGTGGATAAACTGATGAAAGCGTTGGATCAAACCCTGTAAATTGTGCGGGCTTATTAAGGGATGGTTAACATTTTCACTTGATTCCTGTCGCGCCAAGTCTACCCTAGCGAAAACGCATAAAACGGGAGCGACATCATGCCAACAGCTGCTAAACTGGTTGCATCAATAATGCTGGCCATATCTGGGTTCATCGTGGTGATCGTTGTGGTGAATGTTTAYCCYGAYKCSGCWCGGCGWTCTGTYGGYWTGACMACYRYYGCGGTGCTTRCMGGGYTGATTATTGGSTGGCGTAGYTTGGGCAARARGRTYAGYGAAGACGAGGGTTCCGGTATRAATTCTGGCYTGAARGCYGGCGTTTTGATGTTTRTMTGGRTGATMTTCCTWTWYGCRYTGGAAAAYATGATYGGGGGCATCAAGGATAACTTGTATTACCAACCAATGACGGCACTGCTGGTTATTCCCGCCGGTATGATTAAATAYGGGCAGATGGCCTTAAATGTTCCGCTTATTGGTACGATGGTGGTCTTAGCCGCCATTTCCGGGAAAGTGACTAAAACYGCRGATWCMCGYTGGARYTGARRCARGTTTCGCYGRGCTAGGYCTTGTTTCRGTCCGGCTTGGTAAATAAATCTGTCAGGCAGAGTATATCGAAGGATCGACCATGAACCGCTACGCAGATTTCCCCCATACGATTGGCAACACACCGCTGATACGCCTTACCAAAGCCTCGGCGCTGACGGGGTGCGAAATTTATGGCAAAGCGGAATTCATGAACCCTGGACAGTCGGTCAAGGATCGCGCGGCGTTAAGTATTATTCAAGATGCCATAGCCAAGGGCGACCTGAACCCCGGCGGCACGATCGTCGAGGGGACGGCCGGAAACACCGGCATTGGCTTGGCGCTTGTTGGTGCGGCAATGGGTTTCAAGACGGTTATTGTTATCCCTGAGACGCAAAGTCAGGAAAAGAAGGACATGATCCGGTTGGCCGGGGCGCAACTGGTTGAAGTTCCAGCGGCGCCATATTCCAATCCCAACAACTTTGTGCGCTATTCCGAACGGTTGGCAAAAGCCTTGGCATCCAGCAACCCCAACGGTGTTATTTGGGCCAACCAGTTTGACAATGTTGCCAACCGGCAGGCGCATATCGATACAACAGCACCGGAAATTTACGAACAAACAGACGGCAAGATTGACGGGTTTATATGTGCGGTCGGGTCCGGTGGGACGCTTGCGGGCGTGGCTATTGGTTTGCATGAACGCAACAAGGATATCAAAATCGGGTTAGCGGATCCAGACGGCGCGGCACTTCATAACTTTTATACTAATGGTGTGTTAAAGGGTGATGGTTCCTCCATAATGGAAGGGATAGGGCAGGGACGTATCACGGCAAACCTCGAAGGGTTGGCTGTCGATTTCTCGTATAACATTCCCGATAGCGAGGCATTGCCCGTAGTTTTCGATATGTTGGCAGAAGAGGGGCTTTGCCTTGGTGGATCATCCGGCATCAATGTCGCGGGTGCTATGCGGATGGCCAAGGATATGGGGCCGGGCAAGACGATTGTGACGGTGCTGGCGGATTATGGTACACGTTATCAGTCGAAACTGTTTAACCCGTCGTTCCTGCGCGAAAAAAATCTGCCCGTGCCGGCATGGCTGAACGCCGAGGCCGCCGCCATGCCGGACGTTAGTGAATAAAGGGTTAACGCAATGAAGCTTATGATTGTCGCCATTCAGACCGCGCTCATCGCGATGTTTATGGCGAGTGTTGGGTTCGCGCAAAGCGACAACACTGAAATGGTTAATGCATGGATTGCGACAGCAACGCGTGCTGAAGAAGTTCTGGATACCAATCTGGCATCTACCTCCGCACTGGAAGCATTGCGCGCAGAGTTGGTGGAACAACGAAGCGAGGCTTTGGGGCTAGAAGTGGTTTCGCAAAGTAACATCGTCCCGCTTCGCACCGAACTGGATGTGCTTGGACCACCACCAGAAGATGGAATCGCGGAGGCCACGGAAATTGCGGCACGCAGAGCCGTGCTGGAGGCAGAGATCGTTCGCGAAACAGTGCCATTATTATTGGCGCAAGCCGCCTATAGGCGTGCGGATGGACTGATACGTGATATAAACGCCGTTATTCGAACACGGTTCTCCGACACCTTGGTCGAACTGGGACCATCCCCGCTTGACCCGACGCTTTGGCCTGAAGCCATTGGGGATGTTTCGCATTACACCACACGGTTGATTGGTGAAGTGAGCGATACATTCGCGCAAGATGCCAGCCGGACTTCGCTGGCAAAAAAAGCCCCATTGGCTTTGTTGTTCGCAGGCTTGGGTCTTTGGATGTTGCTCGGGGTGCGGCGCGGGTTTGCCGACTTGGTTAAGCGTGGTTTAGCGGCCGGTGGCGATGTTACGATGTGGCAATCCTCGTTAGCTGATCTGGCGCGCCTGCTGGTTCCAAGTGTGGGCGCTGTCGCGGTGATCTTTGCTATTCGCAGTTCTGAATTGGCGGGTGTCTGGGGGTTGGCGATTGTTGATGTGTTACCTCAAATCGCGGTAGCTCTGATAGCTGCACCGTGGCTGGGTCATAGCGTATTTGGAACGACGCAAAAGGGCGAAGGCGATGCAATTGCGCGATCCGGCTACCGTATGAGTGTTTTGTTAGGGATTTTGTATGCGGCATCCGTATTGCTGTCAGCGGTCTCTGTTCAAGGGGAGTTTTCAACCGGAACACAAGCCGTATTGAATTTCCCGCTAGTTATTATCGCCGCATTCGTATTTTTCCGACTGTCAAAAATCCTTAAGGACGGGTGGCATACAGACCTGAATTCAAACGACGAGGTCGAGAAATCGGAATTTATATTCTCGGCCATACTGTCACGACTGCTGTTTATTTTTGCGATTGTTGCACCGATACTCGCCGCGATTGGGTACTTCGCGGCTGCACGTTTCGTAGTGTTTCCCACAATCGTAACACTTGGGTTATTGGCCACACTTTTGGTGATGTTCAACCTGATCCGTACATTTCTGGACTATTGGATCGAAGGCGAGGGACACGAACTTCGCCGTGACCAAACCCGCTTAATCCCTGTGTTCGTCGGCTTCCTGTTGTCGCTTGGTGCGCTGCCATTGCTGGCACTGATCTGGGGCGCACGCACAAGCGATTTGTTGGAAATTTGGGGTTGGCTAAGCGACGGTGTAACGATCGGTGAAAGCCGCTTTTCACTAACAGATCTGTTGGTTTTTATTCTGGTTTTCGGAATTGGCTATACGATTACACGATTGTTGCAAAAGACGATACGCAACACGGTACTGCCACGTACGAAAATGGACATAGGCGGCAAGTCGGCCGTTTTAACGGGCGTTGGTTATGCCGGTGTAACCATTGCCGCGTTGGCGGCGATATCCGCCACAGGGCTTGATTTATCGAGCCTTGCAATCGTTGCCGGCGCACTGTCCGTTGGTATCGGTTTTGGCCTTCAGGCCGTTGTTTCGAATTTTGTGTCCGGTATCATCTTGCTGGTGGAACGCCCGATCAAGGAAGGTGACTGGATTATCGCAGGAGGACACGAGGGAATCGTGCGTAAAATCTCGGTGCGTGCGACGTTGGTGGATACCTTTGATCGATGTGCGGTCGTTATTCCGAACTCGGACTTGATCGCTGGCAGTGTGTTGAATTGGACCTCGCCAGACTTATCGGGCCGCGTGAAAGTTCCAATAGGGGTGGCTTACGGCACCGACCCTGACAAAGTTAAAGAGGTGTTACTATCCATCGCCGCGGATCATCCGGTCGCGCTGAAATATCCAGCGCCTACGGTTATATTCAAAAATTTCGGCGCGAGTTCTCTGGACTTTGAAATGCGCGTATTTATTCGTGATGTGAACCAAATCTTGACGGTGCATTCCGATATTAACTTCGAAATTGCCCGCCGGTTTGAGCAAGAAGGTATCGAAGTTCCGTTCGATCAGCACGACATAACGTTGAAAAATGTCGATCAAATAGGGGCAGCGGTAAGTGACGCGATTAAGGAAATTGGGTCGGGTAGTAAATAATGCCTGATGCAGTTTATTACCTAGAAGCAGTGTTCAATACGATGATCTAAAAATCTTATTCCCGATCTGCGCTTATCCTCTTGATCTGGCATCAAAGGGCAGTATATAGACCCCCAACGGACAGGTGGCCGAGTGGTCGAAGGCGCACGCCTGGAAAGTGTGTAGGCGGGGAACCGTCTCCAGGGTTCGAATCCCTGTCTGTCCGCCACCCAACCCTTGATTATGCATGAAAACCAACAACTAACCATTATAAATGGGCTTCAACCACTATTTTAGCACCCCTTCGCATTTAGATTGACTAATTCTAATCCGTTAAAAATTCGCGGTTTGACACAGCACGGTTTTTTTGGTGCGGGATGGCTTGCCTGCCCGCATGGGTTTTGGGCCAGTAGATTGCCCGTCAGGAAGCTTGCAGCGACGTTTTTTAGTATCAGCCAGACGACATTATACAGCCTTTATCCATTTCGCTCTCGGCTGCGTTTTAGGCGGACGTTTCGCGAATTTTCAGGTTTCACGCCAAATCGGGTTCGACCACGCTCGCTTGCCCGCGCGATCAATCACGGTTGCGCGAATCCATGGCGAGTCTGCTAGACGTTCCAGCGAAAGCCGTCCGGTGGTCATGGATTGCCCGTGCAGCGTTGCCATGGACGTTCCTTGGCCCTGTACGATTATCGTTGCTGCCGAAGAACAATCCACCTCGACAGAATCTGCACCAATCCGGATGTCGTTGATTTGCGGGCCAGTGCTAGAGTAATAGGTGCCTGCTTTAAGGGCGGCTAATAATGCCTCGGGGGAGTTTTCCGTCGCTTTGACCATGACCCAGCCACCAAAGAAATCAGGGGTATTGAAGTGCGCATCATCGGTGGCGATCATGTTCAACTTGCGCCCCCCGTTCAACAGGTGTTCCAGCGTCAGGAACCCCTCGCCGCGATCATTGTCGACGACACAGCCGTGGTTATAAATCTCCACGGCGTGGGCGGCGGTAATGGTGCGGGCGTCCGCGTCGCTCATACCGGACCAATGGGGGTGGGCGATGGCGACAAACGCTCCGGCATCGCGGGCGCGCTTTGCAATACTGGCGGCGGATTCCGACCCTTCTAYCGGGCTAAAATGCGGGGCATTGGGCGGCGTGAAGTCACGCGGTAAACCGGTGGCCACGATATGCCATAAATGGCCATTTTCCATGATGCCGGTATGTAATTCAGCCCCAAAGAGGGTTGTGAAATGTTCATTGCGGAAGGCCGTTGTGTCCGTGATCGGATAATCAAATAGCCCAACGAAGTGATCCGTTAGCGAAATGAAATCATAGCCTTCAGCCTGATACCTGCGGCAAACTTCCTGTGGCGAAAGAACGCCATCTGATTGGGTGGAGTGTGTATGTAAGTTCCCACGATGGAACTTTCCGGGAGCGGAGAAGAAACTTGTAGGCATGGCACATCTCTTTTTCCAAGTAGAGAATCGAACGGTGTTTTTATCTCGTCACCGAATATGAACAGCGTTGCGAATGATGCCAAGTCCTTTTTTAGGTTTTGAGAATTAAAAGATTAAACGCGCGGTTTTGCCAGTATCGGGTAGTATACGATTACGAAGCCCGCAAAGGCGGCGATCCAGAGGGTTGCCGAGGTATATAGTAGATAGGATTGGTCCGGAAAAAACGCGGATGCGATCCGCAGGATTGCGGCCAGCACGATTGCCCAATAAAGGGCTGCAACTGCTTTGGTGGATACAAGCGGGCGACCGGAATGCCCAAGGCTTACACGCGTCATCATGGCCAACGTCACCACGCCRATCACMCCKACCATCCATGCGTGYGGTATTTGCATACTGTCACCWGTGGCYAACAGCAAGAAACCCAGCGGAACRAATGCGTATCCAATRTGRAGGATMGCKACCAGCGGTTCYGCCATTGTACGCCACCCAGCCCAYCTGGCGAAGCGCGCAACATGRGTCACGGCGGCAAGKGCRCTAAGGATRCGAACRCCRATRAAYTCKGGCRCGATCACCCATGTTAGMAGGGYYGCGATSSYGATRSYTATTGCAAACGTGTCGAAACGGTTAATRGGSGTRGGWARGTGSCCCGGGCCWWGGCGTGCYAGCCAGTTGCGSGTGAAGCTGGGGATGACACGGCCACCGATCAGAATGATMAGGAARACGATCGTTCCAACRCCCATTCGAATGCCGTAMCCGCCAAAGGCCTGCCCGTTAAGGGCYTCGTARTGGAATATSCCATTRGATATTGCCAGYAGRGCWACGAYACCTAAMACCTTAAGRTTMCGCCAGTTTTTRCCYGCGATTATCTCGCGTGCCAGCACAGCGGCGAGGACGACCAAAAAGRCTGAATCAATCAATGGCGCGATAAGTGTTGGTAACCACTCCGATATAAATATCGCGATGCGGCCAGCGACCCAGATGCCCGATAAGGCCACAACCGGCCAGCCTAGAACGGGCAGGCGGCCTGTCCAGTTTGGCACGGCGGTTAACAAGAAGCCGGCAATTACAACGCTGGAATATCCAAAAACCATTTCATGCATATGCCAGTCCGCACCGATCAGGCGGCTGGGAATTTGGGTTCCTATCGCCAGAAATACCACCCATAGTGTCATGGCCAGTGCCGCCCAGATGCCAGCCAGCAGGAAGAATATCCGATAACCATGACTGAATAGGATGGGGCCTTTATAGGCACGACGACGTTCTGATGTGGTTAGCATTGGAGGCCCGATCATTGTTGGGTGTTTCGCATGGGCTTAACTGAACTAATTTCATCTGACTTTGATTTATGTCATGTCTTACATTCAGGTTCCTCTATATATAAGCTTGGAAAAGCGGGAAACAACTGATTATGCGGACAAGACCGGACGAAACCACTGAAATGGAATTGCCATCTGGCAAGGTCACGCTGGACGGGCACGGATACCTCGTCGATCCTGAGCTGTGGACGCCTGAGTTCGCCCGCGCAGTGGCAAAGGCCGAGGATATCACGCTGACCCAAGACCACTGGGATGTGATCGAATACATGCGCCAATCTTATGCCGACCACGGCGTTGCGGTCGATGTGCGCCACGTGAACAAGTTTCTGGGTGAAAAGAACGGCATCAGCAAGCACGACGGTCGCCGCCTGCTGTTCGAACTATTCCCTTATGGTTACGTCAAGCAGGCCGTAAAAATGGCCGGCATGAAACAACCCCGCGCGTGGAGCACGGGTTAAATCCCAAGCAATAACCCCGGTAGATAAAGTACAATGCCGGGGAACGCGACCAAGCCTGCAATTGTCAGCGCGTCTGCCACGAAGAATGGTGATACCCCCCAGAATACTTCTTGAACGGTTATGTCTTTGCGCACGCCCGCGACCACGAAACAATTGAGGCCGATGGGGGGCGTGATCAGACACAGCTCCGCCATTTTGACCACCAAAATTCCGAACCAGATTGCACAAGCCGTTCCTGACATGCCGAACGCACTGTCGGCGGCGCTAACATATTCACCCCCGTTCAGCGCCATTACGGCGGGGTAGACGACGGGAAGTGTCAGCAGCAGCATTCCAATGGCATCCATGAACATACCCAAAACCGCATAGGCCAACAGGATGAAAACCAGCGTCAGCATCGGGCTTTGGTCAAGCGAGGTGATCCAGTCAGCGAACACCCCTGGAAGATCGGCGAAACCTAAGAAGCGAACATAAATCAACACGCCCCAGATGATGGTGAAAATCATCACTGTCAGCTTGGCTGTTTCCAATAGAGCTTCTTTCAACTGCGCCCAGCGCATGCCTTTGTAAAGYGCRATAAGCAGCACGACGAAAGCGCCSAGCGCGCCACCCTCSGTCGGGGTGCCCCATGCATCGCCGCCAAACGGGTTGTAGATAAAGAAAATGATGATCGCRACGACGAAGAAWATCGGGAATGCACCGGGCAGGGATTGGAAGCGTTGTTTCCATGTGAACCCGCCAACRGGTGGGCCGAAATCYTTGAACACCARTGCTARMMYGAYRACYAAWCCRCCATAAATYACRGCYGARAATGCRCCGGGGATRAAWCCRGCYAACAACAGGCGRCCYACRTCTTGTTCCACGATGATSGCRTAAATCACCAAGATSGCKGAGGGCGGAATTAAYGATGCCANNGNTSYWSCKGCGGCANNNACMACRCCKGCRGCGAAMCGTTTGTCGTAYCCTTCGGCCAGCATTTCAGGAATSGCGATGCGCGCGAAAACTGCTGATGTGGCGACSGACGCTCCCGAAACAGCTGCAAACCCTGCCGTGGCAAAAACCGTAGAAACGGCCAATCCACCGGGCAGCCAACCCACCCAGCGTTTGGCAGCCTCGAACAAGGCTTTGGTTAGGCCTGCGTAGTATGCGAGGTACCCGATCAGGATAAACGTCGGTATCAGTGATAAGGCTTGCGAGGCGATTTTCGAGTGCGGCACTTGCCCCGCGGTTTTCACCCCCACGGTCAGCGCCCACATGAATTCGCTAGGATCATAGCCTTTTTTGGCCCAGAAAATCCAAATTAGACCGGTTAAACCTGTCAGRGCRGCCGCRAAWGCWACGCGCACRCCGATMAGAACCATGAATAGCATGAAGCCGGAAACGATCAGGCCGATGTCGATAGAAGTCATTAGTTGGTTTCCTCGTCAAAACCTGAAACGGTGGCMGCCTCGTTRGCGGCRGCGGTGGCGGMATCTTCGATCAACGGAACYGCAATCGGGCTTCGCGTGCCTGTRCGCAAGGCGCGGCCATAGCCCCATACCTGCAACACCAGTCGCAGGCTGAGAACRGCAAAAGAGAATGTTACYAGCAGTTTRGCGGGCCAAAGSGGMAGKCCRATATCAAGGGATGAATCRCGGCTCCAATTSGGYGAASCAAAATCGAARGAGCGCTGRAAATGTGCCCAAGTYCCCCAAACCARCAGYAGCATYARRATYARCATYACGAMGGTMGAGGCCAGTTCAGCRGCCCATAACCATCGMCCMCGWARRCGCCCAACCAGAATATCCATACGAATATGMCCGCCAAGYCGTTGCGTRTAGGATACRCCRACGAARGCCAGCAACGGCATCGCTTGTTCGATCCARTCRACRTARCCGGGCAGGGGTTGGTTAAACAGRTTRCGSCCRCTWACRCTGACMACWGCCARYAWCATYAAYGAAAACGCKGCCARMCCGCCAATYARGGCCAGTTGWGTTTCCAGTTTRTARAGGGYGCGATCWAGTTTGCTTAAAAGACTATCGTCTTCCAGAACGGGGGAGTGAGCTGACACGTCGGTATCTCCAACTTAAGAAAACCCCGCCCTTACATGAAGGGCGAGGCTGTTTTTAATCTACGGGCCGAATTAGTTGGCCAGCGTATCGAGAACCAGATCGTACAGATCTTGTGCTGGTAGACCGCGACCGTTCATGTCTTCGATCCACGCGGCGGCAGCAGGACCGGCAACAGCATCACGAAAGGCAGCGAGATCTTCGTCGCTGTAGGTGATCCGCTCGATGCCACGCTCGTCAAGGGCAGGACCCCAAGCAGACATGGTTTTATCTTCGTAGTACTCGACATAGTAATCGAGTGCTTCGTCAACCGAACCAAGAAGCGCTTCGCGTTCGCTGTCAGACAGGTCGTTCAACGCATCAGTGTTAACTACAACAGGGCAATTCACGGTGCCTGGGTTAAGGTTGGTAGTCCACCATGTGGCGTTTTCAATCGTGCCATAAGACATATGCGCGTGCGGCGCGAATGCCACRGTTTTCACAACACCRCTGTCCATCGCTTGGCGAACCTCGGTTGCGGACATGGATGTCGGAACRGCMCCAACWGCRSCCATTGCACGGCCAACGCCGCCSGTKGCGCGCACAGTCATRCCTTCAAARTCKGCCAATGTRCGYGGKGCKTCGCCTTTACCAACGATGTTGTACTGCGGYARCGGRGATGGCATCARCAATGTTGCATTCCARCGYGCYAGATCAGCRGCAACMGCTGGATGCGCATAAACAGCTTGCGAAACYTTAATTTCTTGACGCAGATCCTGAACGCCAAGGAATGGTAGTTCCAGCACCGTAATTGATGGGTTTTTGTCRGCGTGATAGCCAGCACAGAACTGYGCCATTTCAAATGCGCCAATCGAAATCCCGTCAAGGTTTTCTTTGTTCTTCGAAAGACCACCGTAGGAGATGTTCATTGTGAACTCGCCATCAGTCTTTTCGCTAACCAGCTCTGCCAGACGCTCGATGTGTTCCGTAAACGCGCGACGCTTACCCCAAACGGATACATTCCATTCGACGGCCATAGCCTCTGCACCGAACGCCATAGTAATAGCCGCGATGGTCGCAGTCTTAAGAATTTTGTGTTTCATGTGGTTCCTCCCGAGAACTCAATTTTGGTGACTCGGGGAGGCTACAATGTGAACAGGATTCTGCCAATGGTAAAGTTAACTTACCAATGCGGTGGCCTTTGATCGGCGAGGGGCGCGCCGGACAGGTTATCGGCCTCTTGCTCAGCCGCGCGTTGCATCAGCATGGCGACACGACGGTTTAGCAAGTCAATCTCGCTCGCTTGGCTGGTGATGACGTCATTCAGTTCTTCAAGCAGGGCGCTTTGATGGGCCAATGCCTCTTCAAGGCGGGTGATGCGATCTTCGGTCATGGTAGCTCCGGGAATAGGGTGACGGGGTCGCCTGCCTGCCACTTGGGATATTTGAACATTATAGATGCGAACGCGTCCGAGGACAGGAATTCTTCCAGCCAGCGAATGAGGTTCGGCCAAGGTTCGGCATCAAACCATGCGCGATCTACATTGGCGAACTGGCGCACGAAGGTAACGATAGACATATCGGTCATGCCTGCTTTGTCGCCGGACAAGTACGGTTGACTTGCAAGCATGGTATCAAGCTTTGTCAAGAATTGGGACGCGACAGTACGCTGCTCGATTGCATCTGTACCTTCATGACGGTTCCCGTACTTGTATTTGTCGAGGGCAGACTTAAACGCCCCGTCGCACTCTTTGATCAATGCGGGGTTATGCAGCTCCAACCACGCGTCAGGGTCGTTCTGTTTCAGCGCCCACAACATTATATCGTAACTCTCGTCAATAATACCGTTGCCATTAACCACAACCGGAACCGTCGCCTTGGGCGAGGCTTCAAGCAATTCGGGTGCTTTGTCACGCAGCAGAACCTCGCGCAACTCCACCTCAATACCGCTGGCAGCGATGGCCAAACGGGCGCGCATGGCATAGGGGCAGCGGCGGAATGTGTATAAGACGGGTTTCATCCCCCTCAAATACGTTCAACAGCGCGATTTGGCAATCCATCCATCGACAGGCGCGCAATCAAGGATTAAGAATACCCTAACAAATAGGGGAGCCGGAATTGGCTGAATTTTCACAACGCGAATTGCGTGATGCGATGGGTAGTTTTGCCACTGGTGTCACGATTGTAACCACGATGACAGATCGCGGCCCGCTTGGCATGACCGTGAACAGTTTCGCCTCGGTTTCGTTGGAGCCACCACTGGTTTTGTGGTCGCCAGCCCGTAAATCGGCACGGTTCCCTGCGTTCGAGGCTGCAAGCCATTTCGCAGTACATGTGCTTTCGCAAGATCAACGTGGCTTGGCCGACATATTTTCGAAATCCGGCATCGAAGCGTTTGATAAGCTGGAATATACCCACGGGATAGGCGATGTGCCATTGCTAGACGGCTGCACCTCGCGGTTCGAGTGCAGCCATGCCGCGGGCTATGATGGCGGCGATCACTTGATTGTTGTGGGCGAGGTTTTGCGAATTTCGGCGTGTGATAAGCCGTCGTTATTGTTTTATCGCGGTAAATTCACAGGTTTTGGCTGATGCTGAAATATCTTCACCTTCGCATCAAAAGTTTCGGGTACGCAGCGGCAGGGCTGTTGTTTTTACTGAAATCCGAACCCCACGCGCGCATTCATATGCTGGCCACAACGCTGGTGATAATCGCGGCCATTGCCCTTGATGTTACCCGTCAGGATTGGCTGTGGCTGGTCCTCGCCATAACGCTTGTTTGGGTGTTTGAGGCTATGAATACCGCCATTGAACACCTTTGCGATGTCGTCTCGTCGCAGTATTCACAAAGCGTTAAGCGGGCCAAAGATGTCGCCGCAGGGGCCGTGCTTATCGCCGCCATCGCGGCCGCAATTATCGGAATTCTCGTATTTTACCCGTATATCCGCGCCCTCATATGACGCCGTGACCTTGCGACCAACGGACCCTTGGGGTAGACGATTGAAAAACACCTAATCAGGGTCTGAACATGGCTAAGAACAAGAAGCAAAAGGTCAAACGCCCCAAGGCGTTGCCGCCGCGCGGGTTTCGCGATTATTTCGGCACGGAAGTGGTTGAACGTAATGCAATGCTGCGCAAAATCACCGAGGTCTATCAGCACTATGGTTTTGACCCTTTGGAAACGTCAGCGATTGAAACGGTGGAGGCGCTTGGTAGTTTTCTGCCAGATGTTGATCGTCCAAATGCCGGTATTTTTGCTTGGCAAGACGAAGACGACGCATGGATGGCATTGCGCTATGATCTAACGGCGCCGCTGGCACGGGTTTACGCACAGTTCCGTAATGATTTGCCGACACCATACCGCCGCTATGCCGTTGGCCCTGTTTGGCGCAATGAAAAAGCCGGACCGGGGCGGTATCGCCAGTTCTATCAGTGTGATGCGGATACGGTTGGCACACCTACCGTTGCCGCCGATGCCGAAATTTGCGGGATGCTTTCCGACACATTGGAGGCCGTTGGCATTCCGCGCGGTGACTACATCGTTCGTGTAAATAACCGCAAGGTTTTGAACGGGGTTATGGAGGTTGCCGGTGTTCTAGACCCGTCTGACCCAAGTAAATATGAGGCCGAGCGTGGTATCGTGTTACGCGCCATCGACAAGCTTGATCGCCTTGGTCAAAGCGGCGTTCGCGCGCTGTTGGGGGAGGGCCGCAAAGACGAAAGCGGCGACTTCACAGGTGGCGCGAAGCTGTCGGATGAACAAGCTGATGTCATCATGAATTTCATGGATGCGCGCCGTGACAACGGCGGCGCGACATGCGCGCGGCTGCGAGAATTGGTTAGCGGTTCTGATATCGGGCTTGTTGGTGTGCAGGAGCTGGAAACCATCGCGGAACTGACGGATGTGCAGGGTTATGGGGCTGACCGCCTGCTGATCGACCCCTCTGTTGTACGTGGTCTTGGCTATTACACCGGCCCAGTTTACGAGGCCGAACTAACCTTCGAAATCCTCGACGATAAAGGCCGCAAGCGCCAGTTTGGCTCTGTCGCTGGCGGTGGTCGTTATGATAATCTCGTCAAACGCTTTACGGGGCAGGAGGTTCCGGCAACGGGTGTTTCCATTGGCGTTGATCGCCTATTGGCGGCGCTGCGCGAAAAGGGCCGTATGGATAGCCATGCAAATGGCCCTGTGATCGTGACCGTCATGGACCGCGACCGCATGGGGGATTATCAAACCATGGTGGCCGAGCTGCGCAATGCCGGCATCCGGGCCGAGGTGTACCTCGGCAACCCGAAAAACTTCGGCAATCAGTTGAAGTACGCAGATGCGCGAAATTCGCCAGTTGCGGTGATCGAGGGTGGCAATGAATTCGAGGCAGGCGTCGTGCAGATCAAGGATTTGGCGCTTGGTGCGGCTTTGGCGGCCAACATCACCACGAACGAGGAATGGAAAGCCCAGCCAGCGCAGATGGAAATCGCGCGCGGCGATCTGGTGGCCGAGGTTCGCAAAATGATCGCACGGGCGGACGGGTGATGGTTACCTCGCGGGCATATCTGGAAAATGGGCGACTAGGGCAGGGCTTGGCCGATGTACGCACCGAGGTCGGGCGGCTAATGGCCGGTTTCATCGCCAACGGTGCAGCGCCGGTTGAACCAGCAGCACTGTTATCCGCCGATGTTCTGATTGACCTCTACGGCGAAGATTTGCGCGCGCGCGCCTTCACGACCCATGACCCCGTGAAAGGCGAATTGATGTTGCGCCCTGACTTCACTGTACCCGTCGTGCAAATCCACATGGCAAACGGGGTAAGTGCGGCACGTTACGCCTATGCGGGGTCCGTCTGGCGACGCCAAGAGGTCGGCAGCAATCGCCCAACGGAATATCTGCAAGCTGGTTTTGAGGTGTTTGGTGGCACTGATCCCGCCGCTGACGATGCCGAAGTTTTCGCGGTGCTGGCCACAGCCCTAGGCGATTTGCCTGTGATGCCGGTGACTGGCGATCTGGGCCTGATATTCGCGGCAATTGATGCGCTTGACACGAACGAGAGGCGCAAAGGGGCGTTGCGCCGTCACGTTTGGCGTCCACACCGTTTCAAACGCCTGTTGGAGCGGTATTCCACGAAGGCCACGGTAAGCGCTGATCGGGAAGGCCTGTTGCAAGCGGTTAAGGATGGTTCGGTGCAAGCGTTGATCAAGGCCTCTGGCCCTGCCCTCGGCGTGCGTTCTGTTGACGAAATCGCTGCGCGTGCAGAAATATTATTACATGAAAAAGAGGCGGCCTCATTAAGCGAAGCGGATGTTGCGCTCGTGTCTGGTGTGCTGGAATTGAAATCAACGATGGGGCAGGCGGCGCAAGAATTACGCAAGGTTGCACCAATGTTGAATGCGGCCGCTGATCAGTTGGAAGCCCGCGCGCAAGCCTTGTCAGATGCAGGCGTTGATGTGTCGGCCTTACCGTTCGAAGCATCTTATGGCCGCACAACGCTGGAATATTACGACGGGTTCGTCTTTGGGTTCCATGCCCCTGATCGCCCCGATTTGCCGCAAATCGCCCAAGGCGGGCGGTACGATGCGCTAACCCGTGTGCTTGGCGATGGCGAAGCTGTACCTGCCGTTGGCGGCATCATTCGGCCAGAGGCGGTCTTGGCCCTGAAAGGCGGTGCTGCATGAGCGTTTTGAAGCTGGGATTGCCATCAAAGGGCCGCCTGCAAGAATTGACCATCGACTGGTTCGCGCAACGGGGCATCAAAATTGAACGCACGGGATCAGGGCGGGAATACGCTGGCCGTGTTGTCGGGTTTGACGATATAGAACTGGTGCTTTTGTCTGCTGGCGAAATCCCCAAAGAATTAGCCGTAGGGCGCATTCACCTTGGTGTAACAGGCCAAGATTTGGTGCATGAAAAAATCCCAGGCTGGCAGGATAAAATCACCGAGCTGACCGAGATGGGCTTTGGCCACGCGGACCTGATCCTTGCTGTACCTTCCAGCTGGCTCGACGTTGAAAGCATCGACGATTTTGATGCGGTAGCGGCGGCTTTCAGGGCCAAGCATGGCTTTCGTCTGCGGATTGCCACGAAGTACCACAACTTGGTGCGCGAATTTTTGCGTGGCCACGGGGTGGCAGATTACCAGCTTGTGGACAGTCAAGGCGCGACTGAAGGGACAGTCAAGAACCTAACAGCCGAGGCCGTTGCCGACATAACATCGTCAGGGGATACGTTGGTTGCAAACCACTTGAAAATATTGCCGGATGGGTTGATTTTGAAATCGCAAGCGACGTTGTTTAAGTCGAACGTGGCGGATTGGTCGGAGGTAGTCGGGATCTTAGATAAGCTGTTTGTTAATTTGCAAGATGAGAACCCGAAAGGTTTCTAAGGTAGTTTCTCGTTCGGAAAAAATGCCCTATATGAGGGTATCATATAGGGCGTGATATTCATACTAACTGGAAATGAAACCGACTAGTAGCCACTCCAAGTAGCGCCACTAGTTTGATATACGATAGTATCAATAATTTCTCCGTTGACGCTCACGTTGTTGGTCGCGCCAGTAGTGTCTTGATAGATAGGTGTATCTGTTGCATCGTCAATAGCCCCTACATACGTGTACCCAGTTGGTGCATCATTATTAATCGCTGTGATAATGGAGCCATAATCCGGATTGTTAGCTGTGTAGTCGGCTAGAGTTGGCGCGGCTGTAGCAGCGCTTGCGCCAAATGTAACCGCCGATGCGGTTTGAAGCTCATCGTTAACTCCAGTGGAGGCATCCTGGACCCCTCCTGATATTAGCGCAATGACAGCCAGCGCAATGCCAACAATCGCAGCCGTCAATACCACCCAGTCAACGGTAACCGCGCCGGACTCGTTTTTCTTAAATTCTGTTAGATAGTTCATACTGATGGCTTCCCTACTATGACTGCAGTGATCTGAAATCTTGATGCGTATCAATATGCAGGTGAAAAAAGGCGGCAATAGGGCGGGAATTAGTTCAATTTGTTGCAGGAAAATTCTAACACTAAAGGTCGCGAGGTATGGCTCTATTTAAGAAATATCAGCCAGCATTCGTTTTGCTTCATCTGTGGTGGAAGTAAGTTTTTCACGATCTTCACCCGGAAAGAAGCGCGCGCGAATGCCTGTTGGCATCGGGTTCGGCAAAAACGTCAGAACACGCGGGCCAATGGTGACGGTTTCTGCCGCCCAGCTATCAACAATCGCCTGTGCCGCCGCTTTGGTGGCACCGTAGCCTGCGAAAAATTTTTCGCCACTGCGCGGGTCATTCATGAACACGGCGGTGCCTTCCTCGGCGGCCTTTAACAACGGTTCTGTCATGGCGATGATGCGTTGTGTAGCGCGCGCATTTACGGCCCACATACGGTCGAAATCCTTTTCCGCAACATGTGCAACGGGTGACAATAACACTGCATGCGCGGCGCAATGCACCAACAAATCCAGATGCCCCCAGCGTTCATGAATAGCCAGACACATACGTTGCAACCCGCCCTCGTCGGTGATGTCGAGGGGCACGAGGGTGCTTGACCCCCCAACCGCCTCGATCTCGTCGGCTAAATCTTCCAGACCACCAACAGTTTTAGCGAGTGCGATGACGTGGGCGCCTTGGCGGGCCAGCTCCAGTGCCGTGGCATAACCCAATCCGCGGGATGCACCCGTTACCAGTGCAACAGTGTCTGGACCAATGTTCATTCGGTGTCCTTTAGTTCAAAACCCGCCTCGACCTTGTCTGTCGGGCGCACGGGATAGTCGCCGCTAAAGCATGCATCGCAATATTGTGGGCATTTGTTATTCCGACCACCAGATTGACCAACAGCGTTGTAAAGCCCATCCAGCGAGACGAACCGCAGGCTGTCTACGCCCAGATGCTCGCGCATCTGATCTTCGGTCATGGTGCTGGCCAGTAGTTTGTCGCGATCCGGTGTGTCCACGCCATAAAAGCACGGCCATTGCGTAGGAGGGGAGGCGATACGGAAGTGCACTTCCTTTGCACCGGCATCCAGTATCATGTCCCTGATTTTGCGACTGGTGGTACCGCGCACGACTGAATCATCGACCAAAATCACCCGTTTACCACGGATCAGCGCACGGTTGACGTTCAGTTTCAGTAGCACGCCCATGTTGCGAATTTGCTCGGTTGGTTCGATGAAAGTGCGGCCCATATATTGGTTGCGGCTGATGCCCATGGCGTAAGGAATGCCGCTTTCTTGACTGTATCCAATGGCCGCGGGCACACCGCCGTCTGGAACGGGGCAAACGAGGTCGGCCTCCACGGGGGCCTCACGCGCCAGTTCCACGCCGATTGCGCGGCGGGCTTCATAAACCGACTGCCCGGTAAAAATGCTGTCTGGGCGGCTGAAGTAGACGTGCTCAAAAATGCAAGGTTTGGGGTCTGCCTTATGGAACGGGAAAAAACTTTCAACGCCATCATCTGTGATAACCACCATTTCGCCGGGGTCAATTTCACGAATGAAATCTGCCCCGATAATATCGAGAGCACAGGTTTCGGACGACAGGATCCAGCCATCCCCCAACTTGCCCAATACCAGCGGACGGACACCCAAAGCGTCCCGTACACCGATCAGTTTTGTGCGGGTCATGGCCACAATCGAAAATGCCCCTTCAACACGGCGAAGCGCGTCTTTCAGGCGTTCGGGGATGTTCTTTTGAAAGGACCGCGCCATAAGGTGAACGATGCATTCGGAATCGGATGAGGATTGAAATATTGAGCCACGCTCGATCAATTCGCGGCGCAAGGCATCTGCATTGGTCAGATTGCCGTTATGTGCAATCGCGCTACCGCCCATGGCGAATTCGGCAAACAATGGTTGCACGTCACGGATCTGGGTTTCGCCCTTGGAACCGGATGTGGAGTACCGCACGTGGCCAATCGAAAGATTGCCCGGCAAGGTTTTCATCAGGCTGGATTTTGTGAAGTTATCGCGGACATAGCCAAAGCGCCGTGCGGAGGTGAAACCGATGTCGTCGTCATATGCGACAATCCCGCCGGCTTCTTGCCCGCGGTGTTGCAAGGCATGTAGGCCGAGGGCTACGAAGTTTGCCGCCTCAGCCATCCCCCAAACACCGAAAACGCCACATTCTTCGTGCAATTTATCATCGTCAAAAGGAAAGGCGGGTAGGGTCGAATCGTTGTACATATTGGCAAGGGCTCGCTTGGCTTGTTGCAACTGCCTGCCTTATAGGCGTCACCGCTAACGGAGTCACCCCACCTTACGCGCTTGTGGCACTTTATCAGCCGTTAGTTGTTGCTTCTTCGCCGGTAATCGCATCGCCTGTGCAGCTTGCTGTTAGCTGTTCGTATGGCTCGATCAACCACTGAGGAATTTCGGTTGGGATGTATTCCTGTAGGCGCAATTGCTGTTCGGCAAGTATCACGCGCGTTTTGGAATCTTCAACCACCGGGAAGCCTTCGCCGCCAGCAATGAAGAAATCGTATGCCACCAAGGCGACCACAATTAACAACACACCGCGTGCTATGCCGAACAGGAACCCTAAACCACCGTCAAGCGACCCCAGCGCCGATTTTTGAACAGCACCCGAGATCAGCGGCGTAAACAGTGCGATCACCACAAGGGCGATTGCAAACACGCCCGCGAAGGCGGTCAGTATACCAAGTTCACAATTGTCACCGATAATATCGGTCAGGATGGGAATTTCTTGTACTAACGGTACAACTTGTGGCGAGAAGTAGAAGGCAACAATGCCCGCGCCGACCCAACCTGCGATGCTAAGAATTTCGCGAACGAATCCGCGCGAAAATGCCAAAACTGCCGAGATGAACAGAATGGCGGCAACGCCGCCGTCAAAAAGTGTGAAATCTTCCATTAATCCGTCCCTTTTAATCGTCGAGCTGTCCAAAACAGTTTTCAATAAACTCTGCAAGGTCGCCGACTTTATGCACGTCTATGCCAGATTTGGCGATAGTTTTCATCCTTGATGGTGCATAAGCACTGGAAAACCCCAGTTTTTCGGCTTCTTTCAGCCGATTTTCCGGCTGCGAGATTGGCCGGAGGGCGCCTGAAAGGCTGATTTCTCCGAAAACCACCGAATCAGCGGGTAATGCATGATCCTGTCGTGCCGAGATAAGCGCCGCCGCGACGGCAAGGTCTGCGGCTGGCTCGCTGATTTTGATGCCACCAGCGATATTCAGGTAGACATCCATACCGCCAAAACTGATACCGCAACGCGCCTCAAGCACCGCAAGGATCATCGCCAAGCGCCCAGAATCCCAACCGACAACCGTGCGGCGTGGCGTGGCGAGTGGCGATTTGGCCACCAAGGCTTGAATTTCGACCAACACTGGCCGTGTTCCCTCGATTCCCGCAAAGACGACGGAACCGGACGTAGGCTTGTCCCGTTCGCTTAGGAATAGGGCGGAAGGGTTGGTAACCTGTTGCAGCCCGCCGCTTGTCATCTCGAACACGCCGATCTCGTCTGCGGGGCCAAAACGGTTTTTGACGGCACGAAGGATGCGGAACTGGTGGCCGCGTTCGCCTTCAAAATAAAGGACGGTGTCGACCATGTGTTCAATCACACGCGGCCCTGCGATCTGCCCGTCTTTGGTGACGTGACCGACCAGAACTACCGAAATTCCACGCCGTTTGGCGAAGCTTGTCAGTTCGTGCGCGGCGGCGCGAACTTGTGAAACCGAACCGGGTGCAGACCCGACATGATCGGCCCACATGGTCTGGATGGAATCTATAATCACCAGATCGGGGCGTTCCGTATCCAATGTTGTCAGGATGTCGCGAAGGTTGGTTTCGGCGGCCAGCTTTACCGGCGCATCCGTTAGGTTCAAGCGTTCGGCGCGCATTCTGATTTGGCTCGCGGCTTCTTCGCCAGAAACATACAGCACCTTTTTGCCTTTGCGCGCAAAGGCCCCAGCGGCCTGCAACAACAACGTGGATTTGCCGATGCCGGGGTCTCCCCCCACCAGAATGGCCGAGGCGGGCACAAGGCCGCCGCCCAAAACGCGGTCAAGTTCGTCAATACCGAAATGACTGCGCACCAGCGGCGCGTCTTGTGAGGTCAGGTCCGAAAGTTCCACCCGTTGCCCTTTGGAGGCCCCCAAGGTTTTGCCTTTGGGTCCGGCGGATAGCGCTGCTTCCTCGATGATGGAATTCCATTCACCGCACGCCTCGCAACGTCCAGCCCATTTTTTATGCGAAGCCCCGCAAGCGGAGCATGTATAGGTCGATGATTTTGCCATATAGATTGTTAGCCTTATTGCGCCACGAAGGGCAAGCCGAGGATTAGAACGATTGCGAAGATAATCTGGAAGATGGGCAGAACGCGGTTCCAGCGCACCTCAAGAATGGCTGCCGTTGTGGCTGTGGCCAGCAGCAGGATTCCGAGTATTTGAGCAAAGAAAGAAGATAGCGCAGAAATGGATGCCATCCCTAATATGGTTAACACGGCGGTGGCAATATGGGCGTATTGCAGTGACCCGCGTTTCAGGATGCTTTGATAAAGCGACCATAGCAGGGCCGCGAACACCCCCGCAGCGACAGAAATTCCGCCCATAAGTTCAAAAATCATCGGAACTGTCGCTTGGTTAGATGCGTGATTACCATAGAGCCGAGGACGCAAGCGGTGAACAAGTATAACCCCCATGCGGTCTCGACCCGGCCAATGCCGACGCCTTTTGCCCCGACGATATAGATCGCGATTAGAAACACGTCTGCCATTGCTAGTTTCCCGAGGATTTCGAGGGTTGGAATGGCTCGATTGGACAAAAGGTTGAAGTGGATCAATACGGTAGCCGAAACCTTGAGGATAGGGGTGAAAATCGCGAGAAATGTGACGAGCAGGGCGAGGAATATATCGGCCTCCCATAAGGCTTGCACGGCGGTGAGCGTCGAGATTTCATCAAGCGAAAACACCGGCAGTAGACCCGCGCGAAGCAGGGGAGCGAACCACGCGATGGGGAACAGGATGAGCAGGGAAAGGTTGGCGAGTTTTACCATTGTATCAATCTCTCAAGAGGGGTCCGACAGAGGTTCGCCGTAGTAATAATCCTCTCCATTACCCTCAATATACGTAATAATACCCGCTACGAAAATAAGGAGCAAAAGAACTCCGCTCTCTATCAACAACCATCGCTTTTTAGCAAACTGTAAAGACTTTATCCAAAAACCAATAGCAATTAGGAAAAGTAGCGCGCCTGCGATCACCTGAAAGCTTAGGGCGTTGCTCTGTTGATATGGGCTGCCTAAGGTGACCCCCATCGAAAGCAGAATCAATATGAAGCTGGCAAACAGGCTGGCGAGTAATGTTCCGTTAGCCTTTGGCGATGAAAGTATGGAGAATGCGAAAAAACGCCCGAAATTACCCACCAATATCGGCGCACCCAACGCAAAGATGATTGCAATGGTTATCTCGCGGGTCATCACCTCACACTCTCGATCGGACCCTCGGCCCGCGCGTTAATAAACTGGTCTAGATATGGATCACCGCTGTTATCAATATCGCGAATCGCGCCCGTCCATTGCACGCGTCCATCGTGGATCATCGCGACTTTATCGGCAATCGCACGCACGCTCGACATGTCGTGGGTGATGGTCATGGCGGTTGCGCCCATTTCCACCACGATCTCGCGGATCAGCTCGTTAATTACACCGGACATGATCGGGTCCAGGCCCGTGGTGGGTTCGTCAAAAAATATAATCTCGGGGTCAGCGGCGATGGCGCGGGCCAGTCCGACGCGTTTTTGCATGCCGCCTGACAGTTCGGCAGGGAACAGATCAGCTACGTCAGGTTTCAATCCTACGCGACGCAGTTTCAGGATGGCGAGGTCGCGAGCGTCTGTCTTAGACAGGCGGTCGCTTCCTTGACGCAAACGGAACGCAACATTGTGCCAGACGGGCAGGCTGTCGAACAGCGCACCGCCTTGAAACAGCATTCCGAAGCGCGCCAAAAATGCATCGCGATTACCTGTGTTCGCTGGCTTACCGTCAATCAGGATATCGCCTGCGTCCGACTTCATCAATCCAAGGATACATTTCAACAGCACCGATTTTCCGGTACCTGAACCTCCGATAATCACCATGCTTTCACCAGCCGCCATATCAAGGTCAACGCCCGCCAGAACATGCTTGTCACCAAAGGATTTTTCGACACCCTTAAGGGATATTTTTGGAACTTGATTCATGCGGGAAACAACAATTCTGTTAGCAGATAGTTAACCGACAGGATCAGGATGGAGGCTGAAACCACCGCGTTTGTTGTTGCTTGCCCCACACCTTGCGCCCCGCGCCCCGAATAATAGCCGCTGTAACAGCCCATAAGCCCAAGGATAAATCCGAAAACACCGGCTTTGATTAGGCCGGATGTGACATCGCCGATCACCAGAAAATCCACCGTGTTCTGGATGTAGGTGGCAGCATTGAAACCTAACCGTGTCACCCCGACAAGATACCCCCCCATGATGCCGATAATGTTACCCACTAGAACCAGTAATGGCATGACCAGCGTGGCGGCAACTACGCGCGGCACCACCAGATATTTCATAGGGTTCGTTGAAAGGGTGGTCAGGGCGTCGATTTGTTCGGTCACGCGCATTGTGCCAAGTTCAGCGGCAATGGAGGATGCAACGCGCCCTGCGACCATCAGGCCTGCCAAAACCGGCCCCAGCTCGCGCACCATTCCGATGGCAACGATGGATGGCACCACGCTTTCGGCGTTAAAGCGCGCGCCACCTGCGTAAATTTGCAAGGCCAGTGCGCCGCCGGTGAACAGGGTGGTAAGGCCAACCACGGGCAACGAGAAATATCCGATGCGCAGGAATTGCAGCCCTAACTCGCGGAAATAAAACGGCCCACGCACAATATGAGACAGCGTTGCCCCCGTGAAGATCGTTAGTCGCCCGATGGAGACCAGCAACGCCAAGGTGGAGCGTCCGATGGACGCGAGGAAGCCGTAAAAAAAGTTCAGTACAATCATGTTAGTCTTTGTAGACGCGCTTGTATCTGTTGCCAAGGCTGGTCAGGATTTCGTATCCGATCGTTCCTGCGGCCTTCGCCAGAACATCGACAGTTTGCGTGGCATTCAGGATGTCCAACGATGCGGGAACTTTCGCCAAATCCGTTACATCGACTGTGATAAGATCCATCGAAACCCGCCCGACAATCGGGCAGCGGGTATCACCTGTGTAAAGGCTGGCGTTTGGCCCCATCGCGCGGATTAAACCGTCGGCATAACCCGCCGCAACTGTTGCAATAACCGATGGGCGCTTCGCGATCCACGCGGCGCCGTATCCGACGCTTTCGCCAACCGCGACGGGTCTGGTTTGGATGACGGGTAATGATAACGTGACAACTGGGCGCGCATCTATGAACGGGGCGCCGCCATAAAGGCCGATGCCCGGGCGGGTCATATCCATGTGGTAATCCGACCCCAATAGTATCCCGCCGGTGGCTGAAAGGCTGCGATTGCAGTCCGGTAACTTGGTCACCATTTCAGTGAAAGCGGCCAGCTGTGCGGTGTTTTGCGGGTGTTTGGGTTCGTCCGCGCAGGCCAGATGGCTCATGATTAGTATGGGATTAAGGGCAGGGATTTGAGCGGCGATGGATGCCAGTTCCGCGCTCTCCATCCCCAATCTGTTCATACCTGAATCGAGCTGTAAACCACATGCCGCACCTTTCCGGTCCGTCAAAAAACGTGCGGCTTGATCCGTGCTGTTAAGCAACGGCGTTAGGGCGAACTCGCCAAACGCGCTTTCATCGCCTTGCATGTAACCCGAAAAAACAAATATTCGCGCGGTTGGGCCAATGGCTTGGCGTAGGGCTACGCCCTCGTCAGCGAGGGCTGCGAAAAATGTTTTTGCACCAGCATTTTGCAAAGCTTGCCCAACAGGTCCAACGTCCAAACCGTAGGAATCCGCCTTTATTACAGCCCCAGTTTCGACGGTATCTGCAGTTTTCGCATCCAGCGCTCGCCAATTAGAAACAATTGCGGCCAGATCAATTGTAAGCAGCCCACCCGGCATTACCCGAAGTCCCCGCCGCCTTGTTGATAAGATTTTACAAGGTTGCCAAAACGCGTGAACTGCCCCTCAAACGACAGATCAATAGAGCCGATTGGACCGTGGCGTTGTTTGCCGATAATCACCTCGGCTTTGCCCATCAATTGTTCCATCTCTTGTTGCCATGTCATCATTTTTTCGATGTCATGCTCGCCAGGTTTCTCGCGTTCTTTGTAGTATTCTTCGCGAAACACAAACATCACAACATCGGCGTCTTGCTCGATCGAGCCGGATTCGCGCAAATCTGACAGCATCGGACGTTTATCGTCGCGGCTTTCAACCTGACGGGAAAGCTGGGAAAGGGCGATCACTGGAATGTTCAATTCCTTCGCGATGGCTTTCAGGCCCTGCGTGATTTCGGAAACCTCGTTCACACGACTGTCTTTGGCAGTGGCGGGGCGGACCAGTTGCAAATAGTCCACGATCAGCACATCCAGMCCATGYTGGCGTTTCARYCGYCGCGCRCGWGCYGCMAGMGATGAAATCGGCAGGGCRGGRGTGTCGTCGATRAACARCGGRCAWGTYTCCAAATCCTTGGCGGCCTCTAGAAAGCGSCGGAATTCATCTTCGGTCATGTCRCCGCGYCGGATTTGTTCCGACGGRATTTCTGCYGCYTCRGAYAGGATACGCGCCGCCARYTGYTCWGATGACATYTCSAGCGAGTAGAACCCGACAACGCCGCCCTCAACCGCSCCTTCRGAKCCRTCSGGCTTGATGCCYTTTTTGTAYGAYTTAGCGATATTGAACGCGATRTTGGTGGCAAGCGAGGTTTTACCCATTGAAGGGCGCCCYGCMARRATCARCAAATCCGARGGGTGCAAKCCGCCCAGCTTTTTGTCCATGTCGATCAGACCTGTGGAAATACCCGACATGCCGCCATCCCGAAGATAGGCGGCATTAGNAACATCCACGGCTGATGTTAACGCGCGCAGAAAGCTTTGAAATCCACTATCTACATTGCCGGATTCACCCAACTTATAAAGCATCTGTTCTGCATCAACGATCTGGTCTTTCGGCTCGCTTTCCACATCAACCGAGGCCGCCGTGGCAGAAATTTGATCGCCAATCGCCATCAGATCACGACGGATCGCTAGATCATAAATCAGTTGTGCATAGTCCTTGGCCGCGAACAGTGAAATCGAAGCGCCCGCAAGTCGCACCAGATACGCCGGACCACCGAGTTCCTTTAGGCCCTCGTCGTCTTCCATAAAGGCTTTCAGCGTCACGGGGGAGGCGAGTGCGTTCTTCTGGATGCGGCGCGCGGCAATCTCGAAAATTCGGCCATGCACGGGGTCATAAAAATGCCCCTCGTTCACGATTGCGGTCACGCGGTCATAAACATCGTTGTTCACCAACAACGCGCCGAGTAATGCCTGTTCTGCTTCGATATTGTGGGGGAGGGCTTGGGCCTCTGCATCCACGTTCAATCCACCATCTGCCACGATTCTCTCCTTGCTGATGTGTTTATACACCAGTTTTAACTACTCACAGGCTGTGAACATTGGGGATAACTTTATATTTTCAGCTTGGGTGCTAACCATTGGTAGACCAGTATAACCCCAATTATACCTATTGTCGTTCCCATAATAACATCCGCCAGATAATGTGCATTAACCGCCATACGGCTGTATCCAGCAACTATGGCAAGGGGGATCAGGATGTATTTCAGGCGCGGTACCAGTAAGACAACCGCCACTGCGAAGGCAAAAGCCGTGGTTGTGTGGCCTGATGGCCAGCTAGCATAGCTCGACTGAAATACAAACGGGTCAAAACCGAACGGACCTTCTGTATCAAACAGGTAGGGGCGCGCGCGACCAACGATGCCTTTAACAATCATTGTGAAAATACCGGTAAGGGCAACGGCGGCAAAGACAAACACGCTTTGCCGTGACAAAAGTTTCCACCGTGGGTTTTCGGGGCGAAGCCACGCAAGGATGGATGCGGTCACCCACAGGCTGATCAATACAATCGCCATCCAGCCGGAGCTGCCCAGATCAGTGATAACAAGCCAGATATCGCGGGCGTCTTTGTCCGTGACACGGGTCAGATGATATATGCGCTCATCCAGCAGGAAAAAACTTAGGAGTGACAGTGAAAATCCAAGGGCTGCGTAGGCTGCCAAACGTGATTTAGATAAATGTTTCATGCGTAATCCCAGAAAAAAGGCCGCGTACAATTTGCACGCGACCCTTATGATTTGCAAGTCCGTCGGAGGTTTTAGGCTTCCGGCTGGTCTTCTTCGTTTGCTTCTTCAGCAGGCGCGTCTTTTGTTTCAACAAGGCCATCGTCGTCTGCCGCAGCAGCGCCGATATCGTCGAACAATTCAGCGATCTCGAATTCAGCTTCGGCTTCAGCAGCAGCAGCAAGATCCGCAATGGATTCACCTGTTGCCTGAAGTTCAGCTTCTTCAACAGAGCGTGCAACGTTAACAGTGATTGTTGCGGAAACTTCTGGGTGAAGAACTACAGTCATCTCGTGTAGGCCCAAATCTTTGATAGGCTTGGCCAGAACGATCTGTTTTTTGTCGATTGTGAAACCGTCGACTGTTGCCGCGTCGGATGCATCACGGCCCGTAACGGAACCATAAAGCGAACCAGCATCGGAGGCGGAACGAATCACGACGAACACTTGCCCGTCAATTTTCGCAGCCATTGTTTCGGCTTCAGCTTTGGATTCAAGGTTGTTTGCTTCCAGCTGCACACGTTGTGCTTCAAAGGATGCCAAGTTGGCTTTAGTCGCACGAAGCGCCTTGCCTTGTGGCATCAAGAAGTTACGTGCGAAACCGTTTTTAACGGAAACAACATCGCCCATTTGGCCGAGTTTGGCCACGCGTTCAAGAAGAACTACTTCCATGGTCTTTCTCCTTACTTAACAGCGTATGGCAGAAGCGCGAGGAAGCGAGCGCGTTTGATGGCTTTAGCCAGTTCACGCTGCTTTTTCGCCGACACTGCGGTGATACGAGATGGAACGATCTTGCCGCGCTCAGAGATATAACGCTGAAGCAGTTTCACGTCTTTATAGTCGATTTTCGGTGCATTGTCGCCCGAGAAAGGACATGTCTTACGACGGCGGAAAAATGGTTTATTTGCCATTGGTTATGATCCTTTCTTAATCGCGGCGCGGACGGCGAGGACGCTCGTCGCGGCTGTTTTTGGCGATAACGACTGCCGATGGGCCTTCTTCATGTGCGTCGACTTTGATAGTCATGACGCGCATTACATCTTCGTGCAGACGCATAAGGCGTTCCATTTCCTGAACGGCCTCGGTTGGCGCGTCGGATTTTACGAAGGCATAGTGGCCCTTGCGGTTTTTGTTAACTTTGTAGGCCATAGTTTTAAGGCCCCAGTATTCCGTATCAACGACTTTGCCGCCGTTGTCGGAAAGGATAGCGCCGAAGTGTTCAATAAGACCTTCGGCTTGCGCGTTGGATAAATCCTGACGCGAAATAAATACGTGCTCGTAGAGCGCCATATTAGTCACCTATATTTAGACGTGCTTCAAAATGCGGGAGATAACCCTCCGACCCGCATACGAGAGGCCACGTGTGAATGGTTCTCGGAGGAATGGGGTCTTATACGCGCACGAGCTCCGATTGCAAGGGAATTACAGATTATTCCTTGCTCCAAATGCGCGCCCAAAAACCCGGTTTTTCGAGCGGGGGTGCGAGCGGTAATGTATCAGGTTTCGAGAGGCTTATTATCCAGATTGGCATAATAGCTGCACCGCCCCACCTACATGCTGAACCCATGTTTCGGGGATCGAATACTTTGATAAATGTTGGTGCGTCCAGATCATCGACATATACCGCGCCGCTGCACTCTTTGTCGTGGCCTGTATTTACGAGATCACGGGCGGCCTGAACGGCTGCGATTAACCCTGCCTTGTCCAGCGGGACATCAGGTGCGGTTCCCGTGGGATCAAAAACGAACCATGCTTCGGTCGAAGATTCAAGGTTCGACCATAGTGTATCCAAATCCGGCCAGCGCAATATGCCCTTGTGTCGTCCGTTGTGCTGCCGCCAGTAAGGGGTGTCTGGGTAAGGGGGCGTTTGCATGTCGCTATTCCTTCATCTTGTAGCGGAAATCGCAATAGTCCGCGCCTTCCATAATAGTTTGCGTGCGCGTCAGTTCCATGTTCTCGGAATACCCCGTGCAAAATGCGGCGTCTCGGTTGCAAGAAAGCAGGTGTCCGATCTCGCCCAAGCCCATTTCCTTGTACATTCGGGCGTATTCACACCGTGTGATGTTGTACTCCAATCGGTCCGGGGCGGCATGCAGAACCTCGCGGTCTAGGGCGTTATCCGCATCCCATGCGCCAGAATGTTTGGCGAAATCCTCAAGGTCTGGTTCATGGCCCACGGCGGCGCGGTATTCGGCCCCTTGCTTGATGGCGGAACCGGCGACAGCCTCGCGCACGATATCCTGTGCTTCGGATTTGGTGAAGCGTTTGCACAGCACCTCGTAAAAATCTCGAACCATTTCGGCCTCTATACGACGTTTTTCCAGCATGGAGCGTGTGTTGGGCATGGATGCCTCCTATAGTTTCGGGGGGTGGCGGTCGCGCCAACGGCTGCGGAGCAGGGCGGCGCGGGCGATGTGGCGTGTAACGCCGTGGGCAGGTATTAGCTGCGGTTCTGTCATGGGCAGGGCGCAAGGCTCGCCGCAGATCAAACCGGCCATCTCGCGGCCCACCGGAATGGTAAGTGCTAATCCACGCCCATTATAACCGGTAAAGCCCCAATAGTTTGGGCCGAACTGGTGGAAGCGCGGATAGAAGTCTTGCGTGATGCCAACATTGCCAGACCAGATATGGGTGAAGGCCACCTTGCCAAGTTGCGGAAAGGCAGTTTCGAGGCGTTTTGCAACCGAGTGACTTAGACGTGGCTTGGCATTCACGCGGACCAGAAGCGAGCTGCCTGTGACCAGTCGGTTCTGCGCGTCATAGCGGAAATACCACAGGTCACCGCGCGTATCCGATACGGCTTGTCGGTCGGGAATCACCGTTTCGCGCTGTTGATCCGACAGGGGCGGGGTGGCCAATTGCCAAGCCGTGATGGGAACGATGGATTGCTTGATTAGCGGTGCTACATCGTCAGTATAAGCATTGGTGGCCAGAAGRATTGCGTCGGCGGACAGGAYRCCATGSGGTGTCTTTATCTGCCAGCCGTCCCCRGCGCGGAYCACCGATTTSGCCGGAGTGTTTTCATAAATCTTAACGCCAGCYGYYTCGCAARCYTGCGCCAATCCYTGCACCAGTTTTAACGGRTTCACGTGRCCGCCTGTYGGGTTCAACATGCCGCCAAACCAATGTTTMGACCCCAGCAAGGCTTCCGATTGCGCGGCATCCARCATCTGYGCWGGCGCACCRAGGCGTTGCCATGCGYTMACCCGTGCCTCGCTYAATCGAAGRTAATCAACCGAATGGCTGGGYTGGAACCACCCYGTTTGTTCCGCATCGCAMTCAATYTTGTGYTTGCGAACCAGATCAAACAGATCGTTGGCRCTATCYTTGACCAGWYYWAYAAACCGCKCSCCAACTTCGCCGTGTCGCGCGATCATCGCGTCGGGCTCAACCGCTGCAAGGGTCGGGATCACCTGCCCATTGTTGCGCCCTGAACCGCCAAAGCCGATGGTTTTGGCCTCGATCACGGTCACGGCTTTCCCACGCTTAGCAAGGTGCAGCGCGGCGCTTAGCCCAGTTAGGCCGCCGCCAATAACAACCACCTCGGATGACGCATCTTCGCGCAAGCAATCCGTGGGCATCCGTGTCGCGGTTTCTTCCCATATGGAACCATGGGGTGTATCTGGATTCATAGTCATACGGGTTTGTGGCACTTCTGTTTCAAAAGTTAAAGTTGGTAAAACACCGGATGTGGTGAAATCCGGTCTGTAATTCGATTTCCGGTCAAGCTATAGTTCGGGGATTGAACAAAACGAGGGTCACATGACAAAAGCATTCGTATTTCCGGGCCAAGGGGCGCAATCCATCGGGATGGGCAAAGCCTTCGCCGACGCATACCCCGCCGCTAAAGCCATATTTGACGAGGTGAACGACGCCTTGGGTCAAAACCTTTCAGCTCTGATCTGGGAAGGCGATATCGCTGACCTTACCTTGACCGAAAACGCGCAACCTGCGTTGATGGCAACGTCTATGGCTGCAATGGCAGCCCTGAATGCTGAAGGCGTGCAGGTGACGGATGCGGCATATGTGGCCGGACATTCGCTTGGTGAATACTCGGCGTTGTGCGCTGCGGGCGTGCTTTCGCTGTCTGATACGGCACGCTTGTTGAAAACGCGCGGTCAGGCGATGCAAGAAGCAGTTCCTGTTGGTGTTGGTGCGATGGCGGCATTGTTGGGACTTGATTTCGCGGCAGCAAAGGCCGTGGCCGAAGCGGCGGCGCAAGGCGATGTTTGTCAGGCGGCCAACGATAATGATCCGGGGCAGGTGGTTGTATCCGGCGATAAGGCCGCCGTTGAACGCGCATGTGTTCTGGCCAAAGAGGCTGGCGCCAAACGTGCCGTAATTCTGCCCGTAAGTGCGCCGTTCCATTGTTCGTTGATGGAACCAGCCGCCCGCGTGATGGAGGCCGCCCTTAAGGACGTGACCTTCAACACCCCAAGCGTTCCGGTTGTCGTTAATGTTCTGGCCGAGGCGTGTTCGAACCCCAGCGAGCTACGTGCACATCTCGTGACGCAGGTCACGGGTTCCGTACGTTGGCGTGAAAGCGTGTTGTTTATGGCCGCGCAAGGCGTAGACGAAATCTGGGAAATCGGTGCTGGCAAGGCCCTTGGTGGCATGATCCGCCGAATTGATCGCGAAATAACATGTAAAGCAGTGAACGATCCCGCCGGGGCAAAAGCAGCAGGAGAATAAGAATGTTCGATTTAACAGGAAAAACCGCGTTGGTAACCGGCGCATCGGGTGGTATCGGCGGGGCAATCGCGCGCAGCCTTTACGCCCAAGGCGCGACCGTGACACTTTCGGGCACGCGGATTGATCCACTAAACCAATTGGCGGCGGAACTGGGCGAGCGCGCCCATGTCGTGGCATGTAACCTTTCTGATCGCGGGGCTGTGGCAGACCTGCCAAAGGCCGCCAGCGCCGAGATGGGCGGTTTGGATATCTTGGTGAACAACGCCGGTGTCACCAAAGACAACTTGTTCATGCGTATGAAAGATGACGAATGGGATACGGTGCTGGATATCAATCTTACCTCAACCATGATCCTGATGCGGGCTGTGATGCGCGGCATGATGAAAGCGCGTTGGGGACGGATTATCAACATTAGTTCCATCGTCGGGGTTACGGGCAATCCGGGGCAGGCGAATTACGCGGCCTCCAAGGCGGGGGTGATCGGCATGGGTAAATCTGTCGCGCACGAGGTTGCCAGCCGTGGCATCACGGTTAACGCCATTGCGCCCGGGTTCATCACAACCGCCATGACTGACAAGCTAACCGATGAGCAAAAGACTAGCCTGCTAACCGGTGTTCCAATGGGGCGCATGGGGACTTCGGAAGAAATCGCAGCAGCGGCGGTTTATCTCGCTTCGAAGGAGGGTGGTTACGTCACGGGCCAAACGTTGCATGTCAATGGTGGTATGGCGATGTTCTAGGCATTCTGGATGCCCCAAAGAAAAAGCCGCTCATTTTTGCATGAGCGGCTTTTGTGGTTATTGCCTCTAGGCTGGGTTGTATACGCGCTTGTCGAACATGCCCCTGAAACGACCCATGTTTTTAGCTAGTGCAAGCACAGCCAGATCGGCTAGTGGTTCTATGATAATCACGCTCATATAGGCCAGCCCGAAGCTGGAAACCAGCATCAGGTTCTCGGCACCAAAACCCTGACCGTAAAAAGCCCAGAATGCCACCCATGAAACAATGCCGCCCTGAAAAGTAGTGGACAGGACCAGAGCCTGTTTATAACTTATATCCTTATAGGGGGTTCCGGCGGGAATAATGCGTTTGGCCAGCCGGCTCATGATATAAAGCGGAACCAGCAGGCTTGTGACATTCATGCCGTATTGAGGCAAATCCAGTGGTGCAAAGAACAGCCCTTGCAGTGCCAGTCCGGCAGCCAGGGCGATCATTGCAGCCGGGGCGCCAAATAACAGAAATATTGTAGACCCCATGATTAGATGCACTTCAGAAACGCCAACCGGATGATGTGGTAGAATCTGGAAGAAAAATAAAACCATGCCAGTTGCAATCAGACTGCGAAGCGCCAGTGCCGATAGGCCGGACAAGCGGGCATCGCTGAATGCCATTTTTGCCGCTAAAGTAAAAGATCCTGCAGCAGTAACTGTGCCAAGCAGTATTTTTGCGCCATTCACGACACCTGGTTCGATATGCATGTTTTATCCTCTCTTATTCGCTGCACTAACCCCGTGCTTACGAAAGTTGATATGTGAACCGGTAGTTTTTCCGGCATACTCACGGTTGCTTTTGGCCGGTCTCCGGACTTATGCGTGGCCACTTGGCCTGACGAACCGCCTTCCCGCGCTTGGGCGCAGTGACATATGGTCCGTCGCAACACATTTACCGTTGCGGGGGCAGTGTCGGCTTTGAATACTCGCACCGACTTCCCGTTTAACCTGACGAAGAATCATATTTCCAAGTCAGGACCAAAAGAAACTGTTCGGTATGTTAAGGGGCATTTTTTATTGTTGTCAATGTAGAAAGACGTGTTCAAATTGCCCTCTCTACCCAACACACAACTCGAAACTGTTGAAAAACATATTAGGAAATCATTTGCCAAAGTCTTTGATTGTGCTATAGCGCGCTTCGAGTGATCACCGAAGGCTTTGCCTGCGGCGCTCTTGCCGTTACGGCAACCCGAAGCGCCGCCTTGATAGGGCTGCAGAATAAATTAAGTTATGGCCAACAATGGCCGATATGGAACCGAGGATAAAAACATGAGCGATATCGCAACACGCGTTAAGAAAATTGTTGTCGAGCACCTGAGCGTAGACGAAGCAAAAGTAACCGAAACAGCTTCGTTCATTGACGATTTGGGCGCAGACAGCCTTGACACAGTTGAGCTGGTTATGGCTTTTGAAGAAGAGTTCGGCATCGAAATTCCTGACGACGCAGCAGAGACTATCCAGTCCTTTGGCGACGCAGTAAAGTTCATCACTGAAAACTCCTAAGTTTTTCAGTTATATTGATTTAAGCGGCGTCCCACGGGGCGCCGTTTTTCGTTTAAGGGGTGATATAAGTGGAGGAGACTTGGGGCGCAGGTCACCTCTCGTGAGGGGGCTATTGGAAATTCACGACCACTTGATTTAGAACAAAGATCGACTAATTTACTCAGAATAAAAGGCCAGCAACTTAATTTAACAGGAGGCTGCATCATGCGCCCGACCGTAACCTACTTTACCGATGTCCTGTGTATCTGGGCATATGTATCGCAAGTCCGCCTTGACCAGTTGGCTGCCGAATATGGCGATCGCATCACGATTGAGGAAAGGTTTTGCAGTGTTTTCCCGGATGCCCGCACTAAAACGGCCACTGCATGGAAAGACAAGGGTGGGTACGGTGCTATGAATCAAAACTTTCAGAAGCTCACCAAAAAGTTCCCACATATTTCAGTTCACGAGAATGTCTGGACGGAAACTCAACCTCGCACGTCCAGCTCGGCCCATTTATTCTTGAAGGCAATTCAGTTGTTGAACGAGGACGGGGCGTTCAACGATCTGGCATCTACCAAGGCAATACGCCAGTTTCGCACAGCGTTTTTTGCCGAGGCACGCGATATTTCGGACTGGCGTGTACAAGGCGAAATTGCCGAAGAACTGGGGCTGAATGTTGACGCGATCAAAGCCAAAATCCATTCATCCGAGGCGGCAGCGGCGCTGGATGCAGACCTTAAGTTGGCGGAGACGCTAGGCGTCAAAGGCAGCCCAACCTTTGTGATGAACGAGGGGCGGCAAGCGCTGTTTGGGAACGTCGGCTATAAGTTGATTGCGGCGAACGTCGAAGAACTTTTCAGGGAACAGAACGGCGATGCGGCCAGTTGGTGTTAATTGCGTCTATCCTTTTGAAATAAAACGGATAGAGTGTAAAAAACCAACTCAGGAGGCCCTCGAATGATCCGTATGATTTTTGCTCTTGCCCTTTTGGGCGCAACACCCGTGTTCGCACAATTTCAAGGGTCCGATGATCGGCTGTTCATCGACTGGCCTGATCTGGACGAGGAATATCAAGCAGGTGCCGAATTCCTTATCCATGCAATCGTTCCGCAGGGGCGGGCAGATCAAACGATCTATGTGATTTCGCGTGACCGAAACGGTGATCTAACCCCGTTTGGGGCATTCGATTGTGGTGGCGAGTTTACGCCGCTGAATAGTTTTACCAACGGTTTTCGGGATATACGCTGTGTCTCGGTTGACGGGGTAGGCAACGGCACACCCTATATTTTGCGCGTGCAAAATAATAACGGATATGAACTGACGTTGCCTTAAAGGTTACACCTATTTTTCCATCAACCGTTGCGCTAGCCGGTTTTGTTGCTCGACAATCGTGCCAAGCTCCAGATTGGCAAGGTGGCCTTCGCGCACGATGGCGCGGCCCTCGACGAACAAATCCCGCACGGTGAACGGGCCGCATAGAATTAGCGCCGCGACAGGGTCCCATGAACCTGCGGCCTCTAGTCCTGACACATCCCATACCGCGAAATCGGCACGTTTTCCGACCTCCAGTGATCCCAGATCATCACGGCCAAGCACTGCCGCACCGCCGAGCGTGGCGATCTCAAGTGTTTCGCGCGCAGACATGGCATCAGCGCCGTTTTTGACCCGTTGTAGCAGCAGCAATTGACGCGCCTCATTCAGTAAATGTCCGGCGTCGTTACTGGCGGAACCGTCAACACCAAGCGCCACATTCACCCCTGCATCCCGCATCGCCCGAACCGGTGCAATGCCAGAACCAAGGCGGCAATTGGAACAGGGGCAGTGCGCCACACCAGTGCCAGTGCGCGCGAACAAGTCAATTTCCGAACTGTCCAGTTTTACGCAATGGGCGTGCCATACGTCATGGCCTGTCCAGCCCAGATCTTCGGCGTATTGGCCGGGGCGCACGCCGAATTTTTCAAGGCTGTAGGCAATATCTTCGTCGTTTTCGGCCAGATGGGTATGCAGCATTACGCCTTTGTCCCGCGCCAAAAGGGCCGTGTCACGCATCAGTTCGCGCGATACCGAGAATGGCGAGCAGGGAGCCAAACCCACGCGGACCATTGCGCCAGCATTTGGGTTGTGAAAAGCATCGACCACGCGGATGGAATCTTCCAAAATTGCAACCTCAACCTCGACCAGTGAGTCCGGTGGCAAGCCCCCATCGCTTTCACCAATGGACATGGAGCCGCGCGTGGGATGGAAGCGAAGGCCAATACTGCTTGCCGCATCAATGGTGTCTTCCAGCCGCACGCCGTTGGGATAAAGGTAAAGGTGATCCGAAGACATCGTGCAGCCGGAAAGCGCCAGTTCGGCCAGCCCCACTTGCGCGGATACGAACATTTCCTCTGGCCCCATGCGGGACCATATCGGGTAAAGTCTTTGCAACCAGCCAAACAAAAGCGCGTCTTGCCCGCCGGGAACCACGCGGGTCATCGTCTGGTAGAGGTGGTGGTGTGTATTCACCAACCCCGGCGTCACAACGCAACCTTTGGCATCAATAACAACGTCGGCGGTTTCGGGCAGGTTAGTGCCGACGGCCTCGATCACGCCGTCACGGGCGAACAACCCACCGCCGAAAATTTCGCGGCGCGTGCCGTCCATTGTCACTAATACATCGGCGTTTTTTAACAGCAGAGTGGGCATTATGCCTCCATTACTTCAGTTATTAGTTTACGGATATTTTCGGTCATAAAGTCGATAAACAGTCGGACTTTCGGGTCTTGAAGCCGTTTATGCGGGTAAATTATTGCAAGATTAGTGGTGCCTGGCGGTGTTTCGGGCAGCACTTCCACCAGATCACCGCTTTGCAGGTGATGCGCGATTTCGAACCAAGGTTTGTTAACGATCCCGTGGCCTGTAAGCGCCCAATCGGTYAGCACATCGCCATCGTCCGATTCAAACGGCCCATGCACCCCCAGCTTRCGRATGCCGGARGGYGTTTGCAGTTCCCARTTGTAYTGYGTTGAMCCCGGAAACCGCAGCAAYARGCAGGCGTGTTCATCYGACAAAAGGTCGTTCGGYTTYTTYGGYGTSCCATKTGCYGYCAGATACGAGGGGGCYGCTGCCAGMACSCGCCKRCAATCAATAATTCCACGAAYYCKAAARTTTGAATCCGGTATTTGMCCCAKCTTGAASGCSACRTCCAAGGCTTCGGTTGTGATRTCGACCATGCGGTCGGACAAGCGGAGRCGGACCTCGATTTCYGGGTACTCGGCGTGAAATATCGGCACAAGYGGGGCGATTAATCTGCGGCCAATCCCAAGCGGGGCCGTTACGTGRATGGAKCCTTTRGGRTTGCGCGAAACCTCGGCAATTGCGGCTTCGGCATCGTTCAATGCCTCCAGCATTTTTAGCGCACCACTATAGAATATCCGCCCATGTTCCGTGGTCGTTAACTTCCGCGTTGTGCGATTGAACAAGCGAACGCCAAGGTGCTTTTCCAGCTCCTTAATCCGATTGCTTGCTACTGCGGGGGAGGCACGCAAATCACGACCTGCTGCCGACAAGCTGCCGAGTTCCACCACGCGGACGAACATTTTTATGTTATTGATATAGGACATGACACCCACCTGATTACTGCGCCTAACACGATACCATTATCTATATATTTTTGAAAGTGTGGTGTAAGGAATTGGCTTACACTGGGCGCTGCTTTCTGGCATCTTCAAGAAAACTTCGGGAGAGTGAGATGTATGAGTTCGCAATAATCTGGGAATGGTTGTCGTTTGGAACGCGTTGGGTGCATGTCATTACTGCCATCGCATGGATCGGGTCATCGTTCTACTTCATCGCGCTCGATTTAGGGCTGCGTAAGCATGATGCCCTGCCCGAAGGTGCGCACGGCGAGGAGTGGCAGGTTCACGGCGGTGGTTTTTACCACATCCAGAAATACCTCGTGGCGCCCGCAGCGATGCCTGAACATCTGACGTGGTTCAAATGGGAAAGTTACGCCACGTGGTTGTCCGGCTTTACGTTGCTGACGTTCGTTTATTATGGCGGGGCGGATATTTACCTTATCGATCGGAACGTGCTGGACATATCGGCCCCCATTGCAATCCTGATTTCACTGGCATCCATATTTGGTGGCTGGTTCGCATATGACTGGATTTGTAAATCAAAGTTTGGCGACAATAACACCCGCCTGATGATTTTGCTATATATTCTGCTGGTTGCGTTGGCATGGGGCTTCACCAAGGTATTTACTGGCCGCGCGGCATTTCTGCACCTTGGCGCGATCACCGCGACAATCATGAGCGCGAACGTTTTTATCACCATCATCCCCAACCAGAAAATCGTAGTGGCAGACCTTATCGCAGGGCGCAAACCTGACCCGAAATATGGCAAAATTGCCAAGCAGCGCTCGACGCATAACAACTATTTGACGTTGCCGGTTCTGTTTTTGATGTTGTCGAACCACCTGCCGTTGGCTTTCGGGACGCAGTACAACTGGATTATCGCCAGCCTGATATTCCTGATGGGCGTTACAATCCGGCATTACTTCAATTCCAAACACGCGCGCTCGGGTGACCCAACGTGGACATGGTTGGCGACAGCGGTGATATTCATCGTGATCATGTGGTTGTCAACGACGCCAAAAATCCTTGGCGATAATGCGGAGGAGTTAACGTTCGATTACAACCCTCGTGAAGAACGCTTGATAATGGCTGAAAACTTTGAGGATGTCCGAAACACCATCGCTGGGCGTTGTGCAATGTGCCACACGGCAGAACCGTTTTGGGAAGGAATTCGCACGGCGCCTAAAGACGTAGTGCTTGAAGAAGATCATCAGATTATAGCGTTTGCACGCCAGATTTACCTGCAGGCCGGTCGCAGCAGTGCAATGCCGCCAGCCAATGTTTCCTTCATGGAAGAAGAAGAGCGCCGCATKATYGTTAAGTGGTAYGAAGATGCGGTAGCGGRTAAATCATGAMMARAATWCTRCGCGGWCGGGTGTTGTCRTTCACACGCSARCCCGAAGRCGCWAAYGACCACRCCKYTTAYAMYTACATCGAAGAYGGTGSRATWYTGGTRTYSRATGGCATGATCAAAWSYGTKGGKRAMTTYGCSGATATGCCGGAAGRTGTTGAGGTGMTCGAYCACCGCCCGAACTTGCTGATGGCAGGGTTCATCGACACGCATAACCATTTCCCGCAGATGCAAGTTATCGGGTCTTATGGYGCRCAATTGCTGGATTGGCTGAACAACTACACGTTCCCCGCCGAAACSCGGTTTGCGGAYRCYGSYCATGCRGAACGYATCGCCGTAAAGTATTTTGACGAGATGTTGCGTAACGGCACGACYACGCCTGTGGCYTACTGTTCGGTYCATAAAACCTCSGCSGAGGCGTATTTCGMRGAAGCCGAGCGYCGCAATATYCGCGCCCTTGGTGGTAAGGTTCTGATGGACCGCAACGCGCCTGACGGGCTGCTGGATACACCGCAAAGTGCATATGATGAYACCAARGCATTAATCGAGAAATGGCACGGCAAGGGCAGGGCGCTCTATGCGATCAGTCCACGSTTYGCGATCACCTCGACMCCYGAGCARTTGGARGTSGCGMAARCCTTGGTGGCKGAAAAYCCGACGTGYTATATGCARACRCACCTGTCGGAGAACCACGACGAAATMGCYTATACGATGTCGCTTTAYCCMGARCATCCSGATTATCTGGGCATWTATGAACACTATGRYTTGCTWGGYCCCCGYGCSCTTCTYGGMCATTGTATTCACYTSAATGATCGCGAGCGATCGGTRATGGCGGACACAGATTCCGTGGCGGTTTTCTGCCCGACTTCGAACTTGTTTATCGGGTCTGGCCTGTTCAACGAGGAACGCACGCGCGCCGATGGTGTCCGCATTGCGGTTGCGACGGATATTGGTGGTGGTACCAGCTATTCGATGTTCAGAACAATGGACGAGGCGTATAAAGTTTGCCAGTTGCAAAACCAGAACCTACCACCGCTTTACGCGTTTTACCTGATGACGCTTGGCAATGCGAAGGCGTTGGGGCTTGAGGCTAAAATTGGAACGCTGGGTGCGGGAAGCGAGGCAGATATTGTGGTGCTTGATGCATCCGCCACGCCTGCGATGGCCTTGCGGATGGAAACGGTCACAACCTTGGCCGAAGAACTGTTCGTTCTTCAAACGCTTGGTGATGACCGTTCTGTTGTGGAAACCTATGTGGCAGGGATGGCCAGCAAGCCCTAGTCTTTCGCATTCGGCCAGCTAGCCCAAGGAAACGGTTTTTCCTCGGTGACGTAGGTAAGATATCTGGTGTCCTGTGCTACCCATTTTGATAACGACGCGCCGAAATCGATTAACTGTTCATTAGGTTCATCGTTAACCAAGGTCCAGATGAACTGAATCAGGGCGATGATATAGAGGGCGGCCTCTGCCAACCCAAAGCAGATTAGCAACACGATCATCGGGATTAAACGGCCCCAGCGCGAAGGGCGTTCTGTTGTTTCATTGTCCATTGCAGGCTCCACAATACTTAAAGTTAATACCATTAACATCTAAGTATTCGCGAAGCCTAAACAAGTCAACAGGTGTGAAGACTGATCAACCGCATGAAAGCTGCCACCTCAGGCGGCTTTAGCGCGTAGTTTCCGTCATCCGGCGGCGTACGTAGGCGTCCGTCATGTCCAGCATTTCGGTCATGCCCGGATCAAAGAAGTGACCAGCCCCCTCGATAACTTCGTGGGTGATGGTGATCCCCTTTTGCTGGTGTAGCTTTTCGACCAGTTCTTCGACAGGTTCGGGGGGCACGACTTTGTCTTCGGACCCGTTAATAATAAGGCCAGATGCAGGGCAGGGTGCCAAGAAGCTGAAATCATACATGTTTGCAGGTGGTGCTACCGAGATGAAACCGGACACTTCGGGCCGACGCATCAGCAATTGCATGCCAATCCACGCGCCAAACTGGAAACCGGCAACCCAGCAATGCTTGGCGTTCGGGTTCATGCCTTGCAGGTAGTTCAGTGCGGCAGCGGCGTCTGACAGCTCACCAATACCTTGATCGTATTCGCCTTGGCTGCGGCCGATGCCACGGAAATTGAACCGTAGAACGGTGAAGCCCATTTTGTGGAAGGTGTAATGCAGGTTGTGCGTTACCTTGTTGTTCATTGTCCCGCCGTGTTCAGGATGCGGATGCAGAATGATTGCAATTGGCGCGTCCTTGGCTTTTTGGGGGTGATAACGACCTTCTAGCCGACCGTCAGGTCCAGCGAAAATTACCTCAGGCATACAATATCGCTCCTGCGACTTAAGGGGTTGACCGAATGCTTGACTTAATCAGTCAACCAACCTAGAAACATTCTAAATCAGGGGGAAACCCCTTGATTACTCGGTATGGAAGTAAGCCTTGAAGGGGCTTGCGTCAACCTCTCGTAGATCGGAATAGGCCATGAAGCTCAGCACCAAAGGACGTTATGCGATGATTGCGCTGGTCGATATGGCGCATGAGGGCAAGGATCGKYTGATTTCCCTGTCSGAAATWTCCGAACGCCAAGGRATTTCWTTGGCTTATCTMGAACAACTGTTYGTTAAGCTKCGCCGCGCCGAGATYGTAGAATCAGTGCGTGGTCCGGGRGGCGGRTATCGWCTTGCKGCTCCGGTGACCGAGATTCGMATTTCYGAGATTTTATGYGCAGTTGATGAAACMATGGATGCCATGTCACGTGGGGCGGGCGCGAGCGGTGGCGATCARGATACMGAMGCGCARCAATTAACYGATAAAYTGTGGGARCGCCTGTCRGCSCAYGTWTACGTTTTCYTGCACCARACRCGYCTTAGCGACATCACGGGCGATGAACTTGCCCCTTGTCCGGCYGTTCCGGCATTCGTGGCCGTGGTGGACGACGAATGAGCAGGGTTTACCTAGATTACAAYGCGACAACCCCGCTTMGGGTTGAGGCGAAGGCGGCRATGYTGTCRGCGATGGAYGTKCTTGGMAACCCGTCRTCYGTWCACGCCGAGGGKCGCAAAGCAAAAGCGATTGTYGAAACAGCCCGCCGCCAGATTTCGGATGCCACTGGCGCGTCCGGTGCGGACATCATTTTCACCTCCAGTGCGACGGAGGCTGCGGCCTTGGCGCTGGCTGGGCAAGGGTATTTATGCGCGGCGGTGGAACATGACTGTGTCACCGCTTGGGCAGCGGAGGCGTTGCACGCTGACAAAAACGGCTATGTGCGGGCGGAAGACCCCAAGAACACCACCTTGCAGCAGGTAAACAGTGAAACCGGCGTGATCCACAACTTGCCCGAAGGCATCGCGCTGTCAGACGTAGTGCAAGCCTTTGGCAAAATCCCCTATGCGTTTTCGTGGAGTGGTGCAGAGCGCGCGATGATCTCGGGCCACAAATTTGGCGCACCGAAGGGTGTTGGCGCGTTAATCATTCGTAAAGGTATCGAAGTGGACGCGCGCCTTAAAGGCGGTGGTCAAGAAATGGGTCGCCGTTCCGGTACGGAAAACGTTGTGGGTATAGCAGGCATGGGCGCGGCTGCGGCTGCGGCTGCGCGGGATGTGGACGCAGGCCTGTGGGAACGCGTGGCAGATATGCGCGACTGGCTGGAAAGCTATCTGGCGGATGCGGCCGATGATATTCAGATATTCGCTCAACACGTTGATCGTTTGCCCAACACGTCATATTTCGCAGTAAGCGGCTGGAAGGGTGAGACGCAGGTTATGCAGATGGATTTGGCCGGCTTCGCGGTATCCGCAGGATCGGCTTGTTCCAGCGGCAAGGTTGTGGGCAGCAAGGTATTAAAGGCGATGGGGTACGGTGATGACACCGCCAGCAGTGCAATACGCATTTCAATGGGATTAGAGACAACACGCAGCGATGTAGAACATTTCGCTGATACATGGATTGAACACTACCGCCGTTACAAACAACGCGCGGCTTGAATAAAGGGGAAAGCCAAATGGCTGCTTTAGAAGATGTAGTTAAGGAAGGCGTAGACGCCGAGACCGTTGAGGCGGTTCAAGGTGTTGCCGAAAAGTACAAGTACGGCTTTGAAACCGAGATTGARACGGAATATGCSCCGCTYGGCCTGAACGAGGAYATCGTGCGCTTGATCTCGGGYAAGAACGACGAGCCGGAATGGCTKCTGGAATGGCGTCTTGACGCGTTTCGTCGTTGGTTGAAGTTGGATGAACCCGACTGGGCGATGGTSGATTATCCRAAGATYAACTTTCAGGAWATYTACTATTAYGCRCARCCTGCSAGCATGAAGGAAAARCCGAAGTCGTTRGACGAGGTSGACCCGAAGYTKYTKGAAACYTAYGCSAAGYTWGGYATTCCGYTKMRGGAACARGCRTTRCTGGCTGGTGTTGAAATGCCSGAAGGCGAACGCAGGGTYGCCGTGGATGCGGTTTTYGATTCCGTTTCYGTKGGSACKACGTTCAARGAAGAACTTGGCCGCGCSGGYGTGATCTTCTGTTCGTTTTCYGAGGCGGTTAAGGATCACCCTGATYTGGTGCGCAARTATCTTGGCACCGTGGTTCCGGCGACCGACAATTACTATGCGACACTGAACAGTGCTGTATTCTCGGACGGCTCGTTCGTTTATATCCCCGAAGGCGTGAAATGCCCGATGGAGCTGTCGACCTATTTCCGTATTAACGCGGAAAATACTGGCCAGTTTGAGCGCACGTTGATTATCGCCGAAAAAGGTTCGAAGGTTTCGTATCTTGAAGGCTGTACAGCCCCGCAACGGGACGAAAACCAACTGCACGCGGCGGTGGTGGAAATCATCATTCAGGAAGACGCAGACGTTAAATATTCGACCGTGCAGAACTGGTATCCGGGCGATGAAAACGGCCTTGGTGGCATTTACAATTTCGTAACCAAACGCGCTGACTGCCGTGGTGATCGCGCCAAGGTTATGTGGACACAGGTTGAAACCGGGTCCGCAGTAACGTGGAAGTACCCGTCATGCATTTTGCGTGGGGATGACTCGCAAGGTGAGTTTTATTCCATTGCCATTGCGAACAATTACCAGCAGGCCGACACGGGCACCAAGATGATTCATCTGGGCAAACGCACCAAGTCACGGATTGTGTCCAAAGGGATTTCGGCCGGCCATGCGCAAAACACCTATCGCGGGCTGGTGTCGATGCACCCGAAGGCGAAGAACTCGCGCAACTATACGCAGTGCGACAGCCTTTTGATTGGTAACAAATGTGGCGCCCATACGGTGCCGTATATTGAAGTGAAGAACAATTCCTCGCGCGTGGAGCACGAAGCGACGACATCGAAGGTCGACGACGAACAGTTGTTCTACTGCCTACAACGCGGCGTCGGCGAGGAAGAGGCCGTAGCCTTGATCGTTAACGGTTTCGTTAAGGAAGTGTTGCAATCCTTGCCAATGGAATTCGCAATGGAAGCACAAAAACTTGTGGCGATCTCGCTTGAGGGGTCGGTGGGCTAAGGCTCGTCAATGAATTTAGACGGCCGAGCGCCGCATACTAAGGAAATGAAAATGTTGAATATTAAGAACCTGAAGGCCTCGCTTGAGGACGAAGATAAACAAATTCTTAAAGGTATTGATCTGAATATCGGTGCCGGCGAGGTGCATGCGATTATGGGGCCGAATGGTTCTGGTAAGTCGACACTGTCCTATGTGCTTTCGGGCAAGGGCGGGTATGTTGTGGACGGTGGCACTGCAACGCTCGACGGTGTGGATCTGCTGGACATGGCGCCAGAAGAACGCGCCGCGGCAGGCCTGTTTTTAGCGTTCCAGTATCCTGTGGAAATTCCCGGTGTTGGTAACATGACCTTCCTGCGTACGGCGGTTAATTCCCAACGCAAAGCGCGCGGCGAGGAAGAATTGAATGCGGCCGAGTTCCTCAAACTCGTTCGGGCCGAAGCGAAAAGCCTGAAGATTGATGCAGATATGCTGAAACGCCCCGTCAACGTTGGTTTCTCGGGTGGCGAGAAGAAACGTAACGAGATTTTGCAGATGGCAATGCTTGCACCAAAGATGTGTATTCTGGATGAAACGGATTCCGGTCTGGACGTCGATGCGATGAAACTTGTGGCCGAAGGCGTTAATGCGATGCGCGACGGGAAACGGTCTTTCCTTGTCATTACCCATTACCAACGCCTGCTGGATCACATCAAGCCTGATGTTGTACATATTATGGCAAACGGAAAAATCATCAAAAGCGGTGGGCCAGAGTTGGCGTTGGAAGTTGAAAACAACGGCTATGAAGCTTTGCTGAACGAGGTGGCGTAATGGCGCTTGCTGCTAATAAAGTTGACGCAACCGAGGCGTTGATCGCCGCTTATCCCGCGCCTTCGGGCGAGGGGAAGTGGGCATCAGATGCGCGTTCGCGCGCGCTGACAACCTTGCGTGAAAACGGGGCGCCGGTTCGGCGTGACGAGTATTGGAAATTCACCAATCCGGCGCGACTGTTGGAACCTGCTAAACCTGCCGCGATCATCGAGACGGACGAAGCGCCAATGTTTGACGAGATCGACAAACTTTTGGTGGTGTTCGTGGACGGAGTTCTGCGCGCTGATCTGTCGGACGATCTGGAAATGGAAGGGGTCGAAATTGAAACGCTGGCCTCCGCTATGTCCAAAGACATCCACTGGGCGAGCGATGTTTATGGTGTTCTGGAAGCCAACGGCCAGAACCCGGTGGCGCGCCCTATGGCGGCACTGAATACGGCTGTTGCTATTGAAGGGCTGGCCATTCGGGTTTCGGGCAAAGCCTCCAAACCAATCGCGTTGCGGTATGTGCGTTCCGGCGCGGATGCGGACGTTATGGTTCACACAGTGATCAAACTGGAAGCAGGGGCTGATTTCACGCTTCTTGAAAACGGTCCGGCGGCGGCGCGCTTCAACAGCAGCCTTGAAGTCGAGATTGCTGACGGCGCGGCCTTCCACCATGTGCGGGCGCAAGGGCGGGATCATGAACGCTTGGCGGCGACACATATGTTTGCGCGTCTTGGCAAGGAAAGCCGTTTCAAAAGCTTCACGCTGACGGTAAACGGCGCGTTAACCCGCAACGAAGCGGTGATCGAGTTCACCGGCGACGATGCTTTTGCAACCGTTTCGGGTGCGAGCGCGGGTGACGGGGCCTATCATCACGATGACACAGTGTTTGTGACGCACGACGCGTTGAATTGCGAAAGCCGTCAGGTTTTCAAAAAAGTTCTACGTAACGGTGCGACTGGCGTATTCCAAGGTAAGATCCTTGTGCCGGCACATGCACAAAAAACAGACGGGTACCAAATTGCCCAAGGTTTGTTGTTGGATGATGACTGCACGTTCCTCGCCAAACCTGAGCTTGAGATATACGCCGACGATGTGATTTGTTCGCACGGATCGACGTGTGGCGCGGTCGATGAGACGGCACTGTTCTATCTGACCTCGCGCGGGGTTCCCAAGGATCAGGCGCAAGATATGCTGGTTCTGGCATTCATGGACGAAAGCATTCAGGAAATCGAAGACGAAGCGATGGGGAACATCATTCGCGAACGCCTCGGCGGCTGGATGGAGCGGCATAGAGATTAACATGAGCTTTTTGGGCAGTGGGTTCTTACCCGAAATAGTAAGAGCGTATGGGGGCCTTCGGGCTTCCATGCGCAAACAGCTGGATAGAAATCCGGGCGAGGAGGGGTTGCTCGCACTGCTCGTTTTCGGCTGTTTTGTGGTTTTCCTAAGTTTTTTACCCCGTTTGTTTGCCACAGACTTGTCGCAATCGCCAGATCAAAGTATCGTGGCTGGGATCATCATGTGGTTCTTCGTAGTGATGTTCTTTTTGCCGCTATTGATGTACGGGGTCGCGTGGATATCCCACTTCGTCGCCAAAGCCTTTGGGGCGACAAACAGCAATAAACAAGCTCGACACGCGTTGTTTTGGGGGCTTGCCGTCCTTAGTCCGATGCTGATCCTCAAGGCGATGCTATCCAGTGCTTTTATCCAGATTGGTGGCGATTTCGGGCAAAACATGCTGAACGCCTTGAACATCATTTTGGCCTTCGCAATCTTGCGAATTTGGGGTGCAATGTTGGCAGAAGCCAAAAATTTTAGCAGTGCATGGCGTGTTTCCGGAGTTATTTTAGTAATTACAGTTGGAATTTTACTAATTGTTAACCTTGCGGCACAATGGCCCTAGTCCTGCCCTAATTCCGTCAAACTTGTAAACGATGTTGGTCCTAACTCAAAAAAGGACAGTATAATGGTTAGCGTCAACATTTCAGACATTAGTAACGATGTAGAGAACCTTCGGCCGAGCGTTACGGTTCGCCTGGCACGGTCATTCTTCGATATGCGCGCCACAACTGAAGAGTTGCTAAGTGAACGCCCGTCCGAAGCCCGACTTTTGATGCTGGTACTTCTGTCCGACATGATTTTCACACTGTCATGGGCGCTAAAAACGCTAATCGCGCCGACAGAAGCGGCAACTGCTTCAATGGGATCCGATGTTGTTCTTTGGTTAATGGTTGCATTGATGTTGCGCACAACTGCCATTTATGCGCTGGCACTTGTTGTTGGCGTAGTCGTTAAAATGTTTGGTGGTAAAGCGACCCTGTTTGAAACACGTGTTGGTGTAATTTGGGGTGTCTTCGTCGCTGCGCCGATCGGATTGATTATCGCCGAGTTTTCTGTCATCATCAACCAGTTTGGCGGAAGCTTTACATTTCTTCAAAATCAAGGTGTCCAGATGGCACCTTACTGGCTTGGTATGGTTCCATTCGTATGGTTCGTTTCCAAGGGTGCTGCGGCTGCAAACCGAATCGACAACGCGGTTCCTATTTTCGGAACGATCGCAGTGTTGGCGGTAATCTTGGTGGCCGGTGTTCGCTACATGGCGATGTAAGTTAAACCAATACGGGGTTAGGCTATCTGGCTGTGACCTAAAATTCAACTGCAACTACTTTTTCTAAAGATGGCATTAATCGTAAACACGGACCGAGTTAATCAAGATAAGTAAGGGGGCTTCAATGACTATTGATATCGAACCAACGGATACAGATTTTAACGTCGGATACCGCAGGTACCGTCAAAATAATACAGGTTTTTTTGCACGCATTACCGACGCATGGAAAGATATGCCCGCATCAACTCGTCGTTTAATCGCGGAACGTCCGTCGGAAGCGCGCTTGTTGTTTTTTGTCCTTCTTTCCGATTTGATCTTCTTCCTGTCTTTCTCTATCAAAACTGTCGTAAGCCCTACATCTATTGCGCAAAGCGCATTGCCCGACGACGTTGCGTTGCTGCTGGTTGTGGCGTTGATGCTTCGGACAGGGGCTATCTATGCATTTTCGTTTATTCTTGGCCTCGTCCTTCGCGCCTTTGGTGGTACAGGAACGCTGAAAGATACCCGCGCAGGCGTATTTTGGGGATCATTTGTGTCAGCCCCATTTGAAGTTCTTGCCGCAATCCTGACCGTCAGCATGGCTTCGATGGAGAATACGCTGCCGTTTTTATCTGGCGAGACACTGTCATTGGCGCCATTATGGCTCGGCTTGCTTCCATATATCTGGTTTGTTTCCGCCGGGGCGACCGCAGCACACGGTTTTAAGAAATTTTACCCACTATTTGCGACACTTTCGCTACTATGTATTGTAGGTATGTTCTGGGCACTATATCTAAGGGCAAACGGAGTTATCTAAATGCCCATTCCCTTGCTGGAACTGGCGAGGGAGAGTTTCTTCCGGCCACGTACCGCTGCGCCACATTTGATAGGGTTAAACCTATCCAGAAACGTACTGATCGAGGCTGCCTTGCTTTTGGCGGTTCTCACGATTTTGTCGCAATTTCTGCTATACACCTTCATACAAACACAAGCGACGGAGGCATGGACGGTCAAGTTTTCTGTGCCGCTGATTGATGTGGCAGTGCAATTTGTTAATGCCTTTATAGTTAGCCAAATTGTAGTTCTGTTAGCCCGTGGAATCCGCGTGAGTGTGGCCTTCTCGGACGCGATGGCCATTTACCTGTGGTTCAACTTCCTGTTGGTGGTTCTGCTGGCCGTGATGATTTTGACATCTGCGTTGTTCGGCGCATTCGGAATGTTCGTGGTTCTGTTCACAATCGTTTGGGCGCCATACACCTTGGCAGTCTTTTGGTCCCACTTACTGGGCACGAAAAACCTGTTTTTGGGGTTTGTCGTCGCCGTCGTGGCCTTTCTGATCGCAAGTGCCATATCGGTTGTTCTCGCAAGCATCCTTGGCCTGCCGGTGATGGAGCTTGTCCCGAATGTATGATGTAAACGAATTACGCAAAGACTTCCCGATTCTGTCACGCAAGGTGCATGGCAAGCCGTTGGTTTATTTGGATAACGGTGCCTCGGCCCAAAAACCGCAGGTGGTGATTGATGCCGTGACCCGTGGCTACGCTGACGAATACGCCAACGTGCATCGCGGGTTGCATTACCTGTCGAACTTAGCGACGGATAAATACGAGGCTGTTCGCGGGATTGTGCAGAAGTTTCTGGGCGCGGCGCGTGAAGAAGAAATTCTGTTCACGTCGGGTGCTACCGAAGGGTTGAACCTTGTTTCTTACGGTTGGGGCGTTCCCAATCTTAAGGCGGGGGATGAGATTATCCTTTCGGTGATGGAGCATCACGCCAACATCGTTCCATGGCACTTCTTGCGTGAACGCATGGGCGTCGTGCTGAAATGGGTGGACGTGGCGGAGGATGGCTCGCTTGATCCTCAAGCCGTGATTGACGCGATTACCCCCAAGACCAAGATGATCGCGATTACGCATATGTCCAACGTGCTGGGCACTGTTGTTGATGTCAAATCGATCATCAAGGCGGCCCATGATCAAGGCGTTGTGGTTTGCGTTGATGGCTCCCAATCCACAGTCCATATGCCGGTTAATGTCGCCGATCTGGACGCCGACTTTTATGTTATCACTGGCCACAAGCTTTACGGCCCATCTGCGTCCGGCGCGATTTATATCAAATCCGAGCGCCAAGCCGAGATGATCCCCTTCATGGGCGGCGGCGATATGATTGGCGAAGTCACTAAGGATAATGTCACTTACAACACCCCCCCTCATAAATTCGAGGCAGGAACCCCCGGTATTGTCCAAATCATCGGCATGGGTGTGGCGTTGGAATATATGATGGACATCGGCATGGAAAACATCGCCGCGCACGAGGCGACGTTGTTTGCTTATGCGAATGAACGTCTGCGTGGCCTGAATTACATTAACATCCAAGGTAACGCGCCGGGCAAAGGCGCGATCTTTTCGCTAACCATGAACGGAGCGGCACACGCGCACGACATTTCCACCATCGTTGACCGCAAAGGCGTGGCAATAAGGGCAGGGCATCACTGCGCCCAGCCACTTATGCAGCATCTTGGGGTAACGGCGACGGTTCGTGCGTCCTTCGGGATGTATAACACGGTTGAAGAAGTCGACGTATTGATCGACGCGCTGGAGCTGTGCCACGAGTTGTTGGGGTAGGGGCGAACTTGTATTCTTATCTCAGGCGATGATGTAGGGTGTGCGGTCCCCGCGCACCGTTATGACATTTCGGCAGGCGGGAGCGTTTTGTGGACATTTTGCTACGGTGCGCRGGGACCGCACACCCTACGGGTTCGCCATGCGGTTAATGTTGGAACAACCCCTAAACCTGCATTTCYTTKGTSGCYGTCAACGTMAYATCMGGATAATCSCGYTCYACCCGATCAATATCCCATTGCAGGCGKGTYAGATAWACCGGATCGCCGTCGTGGTCYTCRGCCATATGKCCCATGTTGGCTTTGACGAAGGCTTCWACMGCMTCSCGTKCRCCWGAAACCCAGCGGGCRGAGGTGAAYTGCGTWGGCTCGAACCKCACTGGCAGGCCRTATTCCARYTCWATYCGSSWGGCKAGAACCTCGAAYTGYAAYGGSCCRACMACMCCGACGATRAASCCMGAMCCGATYGARGGCTTGAASARYTTCGCRGCSCCTTCTTCGGCAAACTGGTTCARCGCCTTTTCAAGRTGYTTRGCTTTCATCGGGTCRCCRGCGCGGACATTTTGCAAYAGTTCYGGCGCGAAGGATGGGATGCCGGTGAAACGAATATCTTCGCCYTCRGTCARCGAATCYCCRATKCGTAAYTGCCCGTGRTTKGGRATGCCRATGATATCGCCAGCCCAKGCGTCTTCGGTTACCGCACGATCATTCGCCAAAAACATCATAGGGTTGGAAATTGCCATTTGYTTGCCGGAWCGCACATGTTTCARYTTCATGCCGCGTTTGAAGTGGCCRGAACACAGGCGCACAAATGCRATGCGGTCGCGGTGTTTCGGGTCCATGTTGGCTTGMACYTTRAAAACAAAKCCGGTGACTTTCTTCTCATCCGGGTCAACTTCKCGCGGAGTGCCGGGGCGAACTTGCGGTGGCGGGCCATAGGTGGCGATGCCGTCCATCAGTTCTTGCACCCCGAAGGAATTGATCGCAGAGCCAAACCAGATCGGYGTCATTGTACCATCYAGAAAWGCTTGYTGGTCRAAYTTYGGCAGCAGTTCGCGCACCATYTCGACCTCTTCGCGCAACGTTTCCAGCAAWTCSGCAGGCACGTGTTCTTCAATCATWGGGTCGTCRAGRCCRTCAATCTGGATRCTYTCGGCTTTGATATTRCGRTCAGCRCGRTCCATCARRATKATGCGRTCGTTGAAAATATCATARGTGCCGATRAATTCCCGCCCAATGCCAATCGGCCAAGAAGCMGGRCAMACATCAATCGCSAGRTTTTCCTGAATTTCATCAATRATTTCAAARATRTCGCGRCTTTCRCGGTCCATYTTRTTRCARAASGTCACGATRGGAAGGTCGCGCAGRCGGCAAACYTCGAACAGYTTTTGSGTCTGGCTTTCCACGCCCTTCGCGCCRTCAATCACCATGATTGCAGCGTCAACAGCCGTTAATGTGCGRTAGGTRTCYTCGGAAAAATCCGAGTGGCCCGGYGTGTCGACYAGATTGAACCAGAATTCSCGAAAYTCGAACGACATGGCMGARGCSGARACCGARATKCCACGRTCCTTTTCCATCTGCATAAAGTCAGAACGCGAGCGCCGTGCATCGCCTTTGGCGCGCACTTGCCCCGCCATCTGGATAGCCCCGCCAAACAGCAGGAATTTTTCCGTTAGGGTCGTTTTGCCGGCGTCCGGATGCGAGATGATCGCAAAGGTTCGGCGGCGGGCGATTTCGGGATGGGTTTGGGCGTTATCTAACATGTCCGCGATATAGGGCAGGCTGCGGCAAAGGGCAAGATTTGTGTTGGCGGGCTGATGCTATATCGTTAGGGTTGGGCCATAACAGGCAAAATTCAGGAGCATATTATGATCGCAATTATAAAACCTAATCTTGGTATGGCGGTAATCGCAACAGCATTTCTATTGCAGGCATGCCAGCCATCGGTTCCCGCGTATTTTCAGGAAGTTGATGTCGTGGCCACCCAACGTGCTACCGCTCAAACAGCCGCTGCATCGGCGTGTAATTCGGGGTCGTTGCAGTGGATGATCGGTCAACCCGAAGGCGTGATTGGCGGGGTTCAGGTTGGTGGTCCAGTCCGTATTATTGCATATAATCAGACTGTAAGTATGGATCAAAACCCGACGCGTACAAACTTCTATCTGGATACAGCAGGCCGCATTGCGCGTGTAACCTGCGGATAAATAAAGGAATATTGGAATGGACTTAGGTATTAAGGGCAAAACAGCAATTGTTTGTGGCGCCTCTAAAGGGTTAGGTCACGGGTGTGCAGAAGCACTGGCCGAAGCGGGTGTTAACCTCGTTCTTAATGCGCGCACTGAAAGCACGCTGGTTGAGACCGCTGAGGCGATCGCCGCGAAATACGGTGTATCTGTCACGCCGGTCGCTTGCGATATTTCCACGGCGGAAGGGCAAGCGAAGGTTCTTGCGGCCTGTCCAGATCCTGACATTTTGATTAATAACGCTGGTGGCCCGCCACCAGGTATGTGGTCGGACTGGGATCGTGACGATTTTATCAAGGCACTCGATGCTAATATGTTGGCACCGATTGCGTTAATGAAAGCGGTGTTGCCAAGCATGATTGAAAAGGGTTGGGGCAGGGTGGTTAACATCACCTCGCAATCCGTTAAATCGCCGATCGCGGTACTTGGGCTGTCCAATTCGGCGCGCGCGGGTTTGACGGGGTATGTTGGTGGAACAAGCCGCCAAGTTGCCCAGCACGGTGTGAACATTAACAACCTGTTACCGGGTATCCACGCAACGGATCGGGCTGTAAGCCTTGATCAAGGCGTGTCTGCCGCACAAGGCATTTCGATGGATGAGGCTGCCGCGCAACGCATGGAAACCATTCCTGCAAGGCGCTACGGCACCAGTGCCGAGTTCGGCGCAATGTGCGCGTTTTTGTGCTCGCAACATGCTGGGTATATCGTTGGGCAAAACATTCTGCTGGATGGTGGGGCCGTGAACTCGACGATGTAAATTGATAACCTCCAACTAAGGTCACAGGCTGCTCACATCTTCGTTGGTGGGTATTTCAAGGGCTATGAATTGTTCGGTTCGCAAGCTATCAGATTGCAAACCAAACAGGAGTAGCCCATGAATTTCTTCGCCAGCCCAGAGGCCCTCGTGGCCCTTGTCGTTCTTGTTGCCGGAGGCAGCATATTCCTGTCGCCTCGCGCGCGCGCAACGGAGGCGTTCTTCGCAGGTGCGGATGCGAACGGTAACGCCCCCGGGCTTTTGACTTTGGTTTTCAGCCAAGTCACGACATGGATTTTTGCGCGCTCCCTGCTGACAGCCGCAATTTTGGGCTACTATTACGGTGTCGCAGGTGCGTTAGCCTATACCGCCTATTACATGAGCTTTCTGACTGGCATGGTTATCGTATCGCGCCTTCGTAAACGTGGGGCGCGCAGCTTACAAGACTGGCTTCGCCAAGATTATGGTCGTGTCGGAGTGCTTTGTTATAATGCAGTAATTGCCCTTCGCTTAATGTCAGAAGTCTTCGCCAACCTGATCGTCGTTGGGTTGGTTTTCACAGCGGCATATGGTGGGTCCGAGCAAGCCGGACAGGTTGCCATGATTGCGCTGGCATTGGTCGCATTGGCCTATTCCGCGTTAGGTGGATTGCGTGCATCGCTTCGCACCGATGTGGCGCAAATGGCTTTGTTCTTGGTAGTGTTCCTGATCGCGTTTGCGGTGATGGTTTCGTCAAGCGACTTCTCGTTTGGCCGCGTTCTAACGGCTGGCGGTATCTCCGGTGGGTTTAACGGTTGGGTACTGTTTGCGGTTGCTTTGTTGCAAATCACATCCTACCCCGCTCATGATCCGGTGATGATGGACCGTGGGTTTTTGGCCGACGAGGCCACCACTAAACGCGCCTTCTTGCATGCATTTTGGTTGTCAGCGCTCTCCATTTTCGGTTTTGCGCTGTTTGGCGTACAAGCCAGCGTTGTTGGGGCTGAACTGGTTAATGGCCAACTGCTTGGCACATGGCAAGCAATGTTTGGGCCGTTCGTCTACTTTCTGATCGTCGCCTCGCTGTTGATTTCCGCGATGAGTACGCTTGATTCTGCCCTGTCGTCTGCCGCGCGTCTTGCGATTGACGAAATGAAACTCGGCGCGCGTAGCGTTGTGAATGGCCGGATTGCAATGGCGGTGTTTATGCTGGGCGGAGTTTTGTTCTTGCTGGCTGAAACCAAAGACCTTTTCGCCGCCGTGGCTGTTTCTGGCACAGCGTCAATGTTCCTCGCCCCCGTTTTGGTGCTGGGTTTGGGGTTTGGCCAACGGATGCCGCTTTGGTCGTATCTTGTGTCTTTTGTGGCCGCTGTGATGGGAGCCGTGGGGTATTTTTATCAAAGTTCTGACCTTGTGATTAGCCTTTTTGGTAACGGTCACAAATACGAACGCCTGCTTTTCATCTGCTTGGCAGTCCTGTTTATCGGTTTTTCCGCCGGATTGATTGGCATTGCATTGCGTCGCAGGGTTGCCGAAGTGTGATCCTGTTGCTAATACCCGATTAAAATTATCGGATACATGGCAGGAGCCACCGCTTGAGCGAAATACCTAAACTGGTTCTGGAGGGGATTACCCGAAAATTCGACGGCCAAACGGTTGTCGATGGGTTATCCTTGAGTCTTGCACCAGGGCAGGTGACTTGCTTGCTCGGCCCGTCTGGTTGCGGGAAATCCACAACGTTGCGAATCGCTGCTGGGGTGGACCGACAAGACAGTGGGCGGGTTTTGCTGGATGGGCGGGTGATTTCGGATGCCCAACACCATTTGCCGCCGGAAAAACGCTCGGTCGGGTTGATGTTTCAGGATTTCGCCCTGTTCCCGCATCTTACGGTTGCCCAGAATGTGGCGTTTGGCTTGAAAGGTTCCGAAAAGACGGCAGTGACGGCCATGCTGGAACGTGTCGGCCTATCGGATTATTGCGATAAATACCCGCACATGCTGTCGGGGGGGGAGCAGCAGCGTGTCGCTTTGGCCCGTGCCCTTGCGCCCAAGCCCAGTGTCATGTTGATGGATGAACCGTTTAGTGGCCTAGACAATCGCCTGCGGGATGGAATTAGGGATGAAACGTTAAGCATTCTTAAAGAAGAAGGTACGTCTGTTCTGTTGGTTACGCACGAACCCGAAGAGGCGATGCGCATGGCCGACGAAATCGCGTTGATGCGCGGCGGGAAAGTCGTTCAGATCGGCGCGCCTTACAATATTTACAACAACCCAAAAGATCGCGCCGCGGCTGCTTTTTTCTCGGATGTGAATGTTATTAAAGGTGTGGCCGAAGATTTTCAGACAGACACCCCGTTCGGTAAGTTCTTCACACCAGCCTTGCACAATAGAACTGATGTGGAAATTGTGATCCGCCCACAACACCTGAAAATCGACTTTGATCGGGCAGGAAAAGGCCCCAATGCCACCTCGACAGACGGAGTTCCGGCTCGTGGCGTCGTGAAACGTGTGCGTTTTCTAGGTAACGAAAGCCTTGTTGAGTTGCGGATGGACTACGATGAATCCATCCTTACCGCATCGGTTCCCGGAGTGTTTTTACCAAAAGAGGGTACACCATTGTGGCTTTCGATGCGCCGTGATCGCTGTTTTGTGTTTCCATCTATTTAGCGGAATTCCGCCAAATACCCTGCGACATCTTAAAATTCCCCACCAGATTGCTTATTTGGGTTTGAATACTTGTGCGTTAATCAATAGACGTAGTGCAAATAGAAAACTGCCATAAATAGTTGGCGAAGCTTAAAGGAGCATTGAAATGCTGAATAACATTGGCCTACCAGGTCTTCTTCTAATCGCCGTTGTGGTGTTGGTACTTTTTGGGCGTGGAAAAATCTCGTCCTTGATGGGTGAAGTTGGCAAAGGTATTACCAGCTTTAAGCGCGGTGTTTCAGAGGGCAAAGACGAGCTCGAACAAGCCGCTGCCGAAGAGGCTGTTGACGTGACACCGACCGCTGAAAAAGACAAAGCCTAAACCACGAAGGCGGCCCCATGTTTGATATTGGCTTTTCGGAGCTTATGGTGATCGGCGTTATTTCGCTGATTGTTGTTGGCCCCAAAGATTTACCCGGCATGTTCCGGACGGTTGGCCGTTACGTGGGCAAAGCCAAAGGTATGGCGCGGGAATTCCAGCGATCGATGGAAGATGCGGCTGACGCATCTGGTTTGTCGGACGTGACGAAAGATTTCAAAAACATGGCGAGTGGGCTGGATGATGTGAAAGACATCATGAATCCGGTCGGGGCGGGCACCAAGAAGGTTAAAGAGCAGTTTAACAAAATTCTCGACGCCAAAGATACCGGTGTTCCGCTTGAAGATGAAGATCCCGAAGTCGCGGCGGATAAAGAATTCGCCGCCGATTTGGTGGACGACGATCCAGCCCCCGAGCCGATTGTCGAGATCGTAGAGGATGCGCCAAAGCCCAAGGCGAAGGCCGCTGCCAAACCAAAAGCCAAGGCAGCCAGTAATCCCAAGACAAAAAATGCGCCGAAAGCTGCTGCCAAGCCAAAAATAAAACCAAAGGCCAAGCCTAAACCTAAAGCCAAGCCTAAAACCGATGAGGGTGCCACGACATGAGCGACTCGGACGTTGACGATTCCACAGCCCCGCTGATCGAACACCTGACGGAGCTGCGGACGCGGATCATTCGATCCGTTATTGCATTCCTTGTCGGTATGATCATTGTATTTCCGTTCGCGGAACAGGTTCTTTCCATTTTGGCTGAACCTATGGCTGATATTATGCGCGCGCGCGGCGAAGATGCACAATTGTTCTTCGACGCCCCGCAAGATGCGTTTTTTGCCTACGTCAAAATTGCCGTTTTGTTCGGCTTTGCTCTGTCATCGCCCTACATTGGCGTACAGATGTGGCGTTTTGTTGCGCCCGGCCTTTACAAGGAAGAGCGCGGGGCGTTTCTGCCATTCCTTATCGCGTCTCCGGTGTTATTCATCGCGGGCGGCGCGTTCGCCTATTATGTGGTAATGCCACTGGCTATGAACTTCTTCTTGGGATTTGGTAGTGTGATCCCTATGCTTTCCTCCATGCTTGGAATAGGGGGGGAAGCCACGCCTGAAACGGTGGAGGTCGCCGATAGCGGTTTGCGTATTTTCTACTTTGGGTCGATCAAAGAATATCTAGCACTGTCGCTTAAGTTTATCGTCGCTTTCGGCATCTGCTTCCAACTTCCTGTACTGCTGACATTGATGGGCAAGGCGGGGCTTGTTTCGGCCAAGGGGCTGGGCCAAATGCGTAAATACGCCGTGATTGCCATTCTTGTGCTGGCCGCTGTGGTGACGCCGCCGGATGTCATCACGCAGGGCATTCTGTTTGTTGTGGTTTACGGCCTATATGAAATTTCGATTATCCTGGTCAGAATGGTTGAGAAAAAACGCGAGGAACGTCGCCGCGAAGAGGGTTATTACGACGACGAAGACGACGCGGCAAAAGAAGATGTTGATCCTCTGATTGCCGAGTTCGACAAGGACGACGATTAATGGGCCGGAAGGCCGAGGCATTGGAACGTATTGCTGATGCGCTAGAACGCATGACCCCCGCACCAACCTCGCCCCCGGACTTCAAAGGTGTTGAGGCCTATGTATGGCACACCGCCCCCGATCGTTTGGAGGTCGTGCCCAATATCAACCGTATTAATATCGACCTTCTGGTCGGTATAGATCGTTCGCGTGACACGCTTCTGGCCAATACTTTGCAATTCGCAAAGGGCCTGCCTGCCAATAACGTCTTGCTTTGGGGTGCGCGCGGTATGGGGAAATCTTCCCTGATCAAGGCCGCCCACGCCGAGGTTTCCAAACAGGCGCAAGGTTTGATACTGATCGAAATCCAGCGCGAGGATTTACCTTCCATCGGGCGATTGTTGAACTTGCTGCGCGGGCAGGCTGCCCGCTTTTTATTGTTTTGCGATGACCTTTCGTTCGATCATGATGACAGCCACTATAAATCCTTGAAAGCCGTTCTTGATGGCGGGATCGAGGGGCGACCGGACAATGTGTTGTTCTATGCCACATCCAATCGCCGACACCTGATGCCCCGTGACATGATCGAGAACGAGCGTTCCACCGCGATCAGCCCGTCCGAGGCGGTGGAGGAAAAAGTCTCGCTTTCGGACCGTTTTGGTCTGTGGCTGGGGTTCCATCCGTGTGACCAAGATGAATATTTGATGATGATCCGGGGCTATTGTGACGCGTTGGGGATTAAGATTTCGGATGATGATTTGCGGGCAGAAGCCATCGAGTGGCAGCAAACCCGTGGCAGTCGTTCGGGCCGTGTTGCGTGGCAATATGTGACCGATCTGGCGGGGCGGCGCGGCGTTAAGATTTAGCTGTAGCGAGAGCCAGACCATCCACAACMGCAGTAAAAACCGCGGAGGTGTGGAACTCGGCATTCGGGAAAGTTGCTTTCAATGCATCAACAACAAAACTCATTAAACTGGACCCGCCGACGAAAATCACATCGGTAATTTCATTCGGTTTGCAAGTAGCCAAGCTTAATGTCTGGTTAACGGCGTCAATGATGTGTGAATGATGGCTTGACATCATCGCGGCCAAATCATCGGAAGCTATGCTGACTTCTGTRCCTTTTTCTAGCATCCCAAGATCAGCGATATAATTACCAGYGGCCTGATTTGTCGCAATYTTGGATTTCTCGGCCAACATCGCCARYTCATGCGCCAGTTCGTATTCCAACACATCKACTAACCGCTTGAAGGGYGCACGATCAAGGGCGTGACGTTCCAGATCACGCGCTGTCCGCAACGTTTCTGGYGTRTACATAAAKGGGATTTTYTCCCACGTTGCTARATCATTATAGAGGGCGGCTGGCGTGCTGGCYGTGCCCGAYCCRARYACMCGACGCAAYGGCGCGCCCYTGCCAAGCARYGGCATGAARTGYCGRACGTTCAGTGTTTTGTCRAAATCCGTCCCRCCGAAACGTTCGCCRWAAGAYGCRAGGRTTTCCACGGGTTGCTCCGCTTCTTGGTTCGAGCGGAAAACCGAAAAATCCGACGTGCCGCCCCCAATATCAACGATCAATCCCAAYGAGTGGTTCTTATCAAGGACATTGTTCGCCAGCGCGGCGGCCTCCGGTTCGAAYATGAATTCCACCTCGTGAAATCCGGCGCGGCGATAGCATTCCCGAAGGTCTGACTCGGCTTGGCGATCTTTTTCGGGGTCACTGTGAAACCGAACGGGGCGGCCCGATAAGGCGTAGGGGAACTTTCGCCCCTCAATATGTTCTGCTCGTGTTTTTAATTCTGACAGGAACCCGCCGATGATGTCGAAAAAGTTTAGATACTTTCCCATAATCAGACGTTTTTCACGCATTATCGATGTCCCTAACACGCGTTTGAGAGAGCGCATATAACGCCCCTCCACACCGCTGATCAGAAGGTCGTTTGCGGGCGTTCCTATTTTGGTTTCCCCAGTCGCAAAGTCGAAAAATATTGCAGTTGGAAGCGTGTCGGAGCCATCCTCCATTTGCAACTGCTTGATCGCGTCGTTATCCAATATGGCGACGGCAGAATTGGAGGTTCCAAAGTCGATGGCCAATACATTGCTGCGTGCGATACCCATCGGGAACCCTCCTGAATGCAAAGCACGAATCGTGCAAGGACGCTCAGCTATCATTAATCGGGGTGGGAACCAATCCCGCCGTCACCAAGGTGATAGGCGGGATTGTAGACTTAACGTAAGTAAGGCATTGGATCGACGCTGTCGGTACCTTTGCGAACCTCGAAGTGCATCGTTGCAGGATCACCTGCGGCAACCACACCGATAACCTGAGAGCGGCGAACGGTGTCGCCTTTGGCAACGGTAACCTTATCCACGCGGCCATAAATTGTCAGGATGTCGTTCGCATGGCGCACCAACACAATCGTACCCAGCCCGCCGGTGGAGGTGGACACAAGTGCCACAACGCCGTCGGCGGCTACACGCACGTCTGATCCGGCGGCCACGGCGTAATCGATACCGTCGTTCTTGTTACGGCCAGCTTGCTGATTATATGGGCGCGAAACGGTGCCATCGACTGGCTTTACAAACGCGGCAGTCGAAGAGGCCGGTGCCACGGGTGGAGGCGTCGGTGTCGGAGTTGGTGCCGCAATTGGAGTTGCTGCAGGGGCAACAGGCGCGGCCGTTGTGCGTGAAGTATCCGGCACGGGGATGATCAGCTCTTGCCCAATGCGAACACCTAGGTCGGGGCCAAGCCCGTTCCATGATGCCAAAGCGGTTACTGAAACATTGTAAAGGCGCGCAATAGAATAGGCGGAATCGCCAGATTCAACACGATGGCGAAGCGGTTCATTAGGGCGGCCAAGCGACGGCTGCGTTACCTGAATAGAGCCACCAGTCGCGCTATCAATCGCGGTGATCGCCAAATCGGGAGTCCAGCCGGACGGGCTTCCAACGACGGAGCCACCGACATTACGCGGTAGTGCCAGAACTTCGCCGACACGCGGGGCATAGTTTACCGTAAGGCCATTATGGCGCGCCAAATCTTCAGGTGCCATGCCAATACGTTGCGCCATTGTGGCAACAGTATCATTCGTGCTGGCAACCATGACCTGATAAGTCTCATATGTAATCACGCCGCGGCGGTCAGGCAGCGGGCGGTCTATCACGGGGGCGACGGGGGCGTTAAAACCCAAATCAGGGGCACGGAACTGGGGGATATCGAATGATCCGCAAGCTGAAAGAAAACCCGTTGCCAACAACAGTGCGGCAATGCGGGTGCGTTTTATAGTATATTTCATAACAGTACCTATGCTCGTTACCCTTAAAGTTGGGCGTTACTCAATGCTCTGTGTCCTTTGCCACCCCTTCAAGTAACGGGACGAACCGGACCTCTCCAAGCTCGGTATATTCCAAGCCATTATCGGTTTTTACCACCTTTATCATCGCTTGCACAGTGTCCGTCTGCCCGACGGGTAAAACCATGATTCCACCGGGTTTTAGCTGCGCCAGTAAATTCGCTGGTGGGTCTTCGGCCGCGGCCGTCAGAAGGATGCGATCAAACGGTGCTTGTTCGGGCAATCCGAGCGAGCCATCGCCCGTAACAACGGTGATATTGCTTAGATCGAGTTCCTGAAATAATGCCCTTGCTGCCCGCGCCAAGGGGCGGTGCCGTTCTACTGTATAGACGCGGCGCACGAGTTTGGACAAGATAGCAGCCTGATATCCAGACCCTGTACCAACCTCTAACACCTTGCAACGACTATTTAATTCCAGCTCTTCAGTCATTTTAGCCACGACGGATGGTTGACTGATTGTCTGCCCGCGCCCGATCGGTAGTGGACGATCCTCGTAAGCGCGTTCCTTGAAAATGCCTTCCAAAAACGCATCGCGCGGCGTGGCTTCCATAGCGGCTAGAACAGCCGGATCGGAAACGCCTTTGCTGCGAAGCGTCAAGATAAACTGCATACGTTGTTCGGTCAGATTCATGGCCTAGAACAGCTCCGTCAAATCAGAAAGCACGTCATGCGCGGTTAAATCAGCCCGAAGTGGAGTGACGGTAATCCAGTTTTCGGCGGCTTCCCGCGCGTCTGACCCTTTGGGAGCGCTTGTGTTTTCGGGATTTGCCGATATCCACAAATACCGACGCCCGTTGGGGGCCATATGGGGTTCAACGCCGAAAGATCCCGCGGTCCTATGTCCCTGAACTGTTGCTTTTATACCTTTGGCTTGGTTGGCCGGAACAGCGGGGAAATTGATATTGTAGAACACGCCGTAAGGCTGGTCGTGCCACTTCGCATCGGTCAGCAAGCGGCGACAAATATCCGCGCCATGCACACGGGCGACTTCGAATGGGTCGTCCAGCAGCGCGTTGGCACGGCTGTAATATTGCGACATGGCAATGGCTTTGAAGCCATGCAATGCCGCCTCCATAGCGCCGCCGATCGTGCCGGAATAGAGCGTATCTTCGGCAACGTTATGGCCGCGATTAACCCCGGACAAGATCAAATCCGGTGGGTTGTCTTTTAGTACCTCGCATAGGCCAGCCAGTACGCAATCGGCGGGGGAACCCTCAACGGCATAGCGTCTCTCGCCCATCTTCTGCAACATCATTGGACGGATGTAGGAAATGCAGTGCGAAACTCCGGATTGCTCGAATGCGGGGGCCACGACCCAGACTTCGCCATCAGGGCCTGCCAGATCGGCGGCGATGACCTCCAGTACTTCTAAGCCCGGGGCGGTGATGCCGTCATCGTTCGTGATCAATATACGCATAAGTGGTCTTTCATTTCGATTTTGTGCTTGTTCTAATCGCAGGAGGCGGCTCCGACAAGTAAAACCGTTTGTGCTAGGATAAGTAGGGGCCAGTGCGCTGCCTGTGCCCTTGTCCATAGCCGGAATGTATTTCCGCAGCCTCGGGTTATGGGRGTATTCGTGTGTAATTAGTCGTCAACACAGAGTTTTAGCGCCCATACGCAGTAATACATTCAGCCGTTGAGAATGTTGATTATGCCAGCATTCCATCTGCAGTAATCACCGTATTTCCACCCATGTACCCCTGTAAAACGTCAGGAATAGTGATCGAGCCATCTGCTTGTTGGTAGTTTTCCACGACCGCAATCAACGTCCGCCCGATCGCGAGACCAGAGCCGTTCAACGTATGGACAAATTCGGGTTTGCCACCTTCAGGGCGATAGCGCGCATTCATCCGTCGCGCCTGAAAATCACCGGCCACAGAACAAGATGAAATCTCGCGGTAGGCGTTTTGCCCCGGCAGCCATGCCTCGATGTCGAAAGTTTGACGCATGCCAAACCCTGTGTCGCCAGTGCATAGAACCAGCGTGCGGTAGGGGATATTTAGGGCCTCAAGAATGCCCTCGGCGCAGCCAACCATTCGGTCCAGCTCGGCGGCACTGTCTTCGGGTTTGGTGATCGAAACCATCTCGACCTTCTCAAATTGATGTTGGCGCAAAATCCCTGCTGTATCGCGCCCAGCTGATCCGGCTTCAGAACGGAAACACTGCGTGTGGGCCATCATCCGGCGGGGCAGGGTTGCTTCGTCCACGACCTCGCCTGCGACCACGTTGGTTAGCGGCACTTCAGCGGTTGGGATCAACCACCAGCCGTTTTCGGTGCGATAGCTGTCTTCGGCAAACTTGGGTAATTGTCCTGTGCCATACATCGCTTCGTCGCGCACCAGAACCGGCACCCACATTTCGGTAAGGCCGTTTTTGTCGATGTGCGTATCCAGCATGAATTGCGCCAACGCGCGGTGCAGGCGAACCATTGCGCCGCTAAGAACCATGAATCGCGATCCCGACAGTTTAGCCGCCAGTTCGAAGTCGATCCCCGCAGCCGCACCGGAAATTTCATAATGTTCCTTGGGGTGGAACGCAAAGTTACGCGGCGCGCCGTGTTTTTTCACTTCGACATTGTCATCTTCGGTTGCCCCATCTGGCGTGGTCTCCGCAGGAATGTTGGGGATACCCATGAGCAATTCGTTAAGCCGCGCATCTTCAGCTTTGGATTCCTCTTCCAGCTTGGCAATCTCGGCCTTTTTGTCACCGACAAGTGCGCGCAGGCGCTCAAATTCGGCCTCATCACCCTTGGCCTTTGCTGCGCCGACCAGTTTGCTTGCCGTATTGCGTTCAGCTAAGGCTTCTTCTGCGGCGCGGATTTTGGCCCGCCGTGCACTGTCAATTTCCAGAATTTCAGCGGACATCGCAGGTAAGCCCCGACGGGCAAGGCCCGCATCAAAGCTTTCAGGGTTTTCGCGGATCATACGGATGTCATGCATGGCTTCACTCGTTGGTTGAATATGTTCTTGGCAGGTTATGCAATGGTTTGGTGTTAGGGTAAACCGGCTTCTTTTTTCTGCGCAGGTGAATGTCTATCAAATCTGTGACAGAGTTAGCTGTTATGGTGATTTGACGTCAGGGTTATTGCTTGATCGTGCGCTCGCAGCGACTGATTTTCGATAAGACGATATAGCAACCGCCACCCCTGCAACGATGCCTGCAATTAGTCGAGCCGTAAAGCTTTGGCTGCTCAATATCCAGAAAACAAGGACAGACGTACCCAGACCGACCACTGCGGCCCAGATGAGGGTATTCTTTTTGTTAGGTTTTGCAGGATCAGATTTGCTGTTAGGCGACTCGGACATGTGTTCTCCTATAGTAGGTGGAAATAGTACGTAGGGTGGTTAAGTTTCAGGTTAAGCTTTCGCAAAAACGGGTAATACGGGTGCAAGCTTCGACCAGCACATCATCAGACGTAGCATAACTTACACGAAAGTTAGGGGACAACCCAAAGGCTGCCCCGAATACGACGGCGACACCTTCGGCTTCCAGCAGTTGTGTGGCGAAATCCTCGTCGTTGGTAATTGCAGTGCCGGAGGGGGGTACTTTGCCTATCAAGCCTTTAATAGAGGGGTAAACGTAAAACGCCCCTTCGGGAGTGGGGCATTCCATGCCGTTGATTTTGTTTAGCAGGCCCACCACCAAATCCCGCCGACGCTCGAACGCAACACGACTGGTCGCGATGTAGTCCTGCGGACCGTTCAAGGCCTCTACTGCCGCCCATTGGCTGATGGACGACGGATTGGTTGTTGATTGCCCCTGCACTTTGGTCATGGCCTTGATTAAAGTTTCTGGCCCTGCCGCATATCCGATTCGCCAGCCTGTCATTGCATAGGCTTTGGAAACCCCGTTGACCGTCAAAGTGCGATCATAAAGTGCGGGTTCCACTTGTGCGGGCGTGCTAAACTCAAACGGAGCATAAACGATGTGTTCGTACATGTCGTCCGTCATCACCCAGACATGTGGGTGGCGCAGCAATACATCGGTTAACGCCTTTAATTCAGCCCATGAATATCCAGCCCCAGTTGGGTTGGATGGTGAATTGAAAATAAACCACTTGGTTCTGGGTGTGATCGCTGCCTCTAGTTGCGCGGGGGTGATCTTGAAACCGGCTTCAATCGGGGCTTCAACTATCACGGGTTCGCCGCCACAAAGCCGCACCATATCGGGGTAGCTGACCCAGTAGGGGGCTGGAATTATAACTTCATCTTGTGAATTAAGAGTTGCCATTAAGCCGTTGAATAAAACTTGTTTTCCGCCGGTGGATACCATGACTTGATTAGGCGTATATTCCAGTCCGTTTTCGCGTTTAAACTTATCACAAATCGCAGACTTCAGTTCCGGTATTCCATCGGGTGCCGTGTATTTGGTCTCACCACGATTAATTGCGTCAATAGCGGCGGATTTGATGTTGTCTGGCGTGTCGAAATCAGGCTCGCCTGCGCCAAGCCCGATGACATCCACGCCCGCGGCTTTTAATTCGCGAGCTTTAGTGGATACCGCTACGGTTGGTGACGGTTTTACGCGGGAAAGGGCGTCGGCAATGAAGGGCATGGGGGACTCCGAAATTAAGGCTCCAACAAGGTTGCACATATCAAGGATTGGGTGCAAACCGTAAATCGAAGGAGAACCCCATGACCGAGACCTATGAGCACCGTATCAAACGCCTGCAAATGCGAAGCTGGCGGCGTGGGACAAAAGAGATGGACATGATCCTTGGTCCCTATTCGGACACAGAAATCATGAAACTGTCAGTCGAGGCACTTGAGTTGTACGAAGCCTTGCTGAACGAAAACGATCAGGACCTTTATGTATGGATGTCGCGCCAGTCTGTGCCACCTGTAGAGCATGTGGAAATTATAGAGGTAATTCAAAGTTTTCATAAAATTGTCTAAAATTATTCCACAAAATTTCGAATATTTAACCTCTTGTTGCGATTCGTAGTGGCAAAACTAATGCAGTGAAATGTATTGGAGGCCAAAAATGAATATGCAGACGGCTGTTAATGAGCAGGATACGCCGGATAACCTGTCAACTTATCTTGATACGCTTGGGCGGTTGGAACGCCTGCACCGCTTGTTGCTGGATGTCGTGAAGGACGAGTTCGAACGACTGGGCCTGATTGACATCAATTCTGTGCAAGGCCTGTTGCTGTTTAACATCGGCGAACAGGAAGTCACGGCTGGTGAGCTGAAATCTCGCGGGTATTATCAGGGGTCAAACGTATCTTATAACCTTAAAAAACTCGTTGAATCGGGGTACATGCACCACGAAAAATGCGCTGTGGACCGACGTTCGGTGCGCGTGCGGTTGACGGAAAAAGGCCGCAAGATTCGCGAAGCCTTGTCTGAAATGTTCGCACGCCAAGCGGATGGATTGATCACGGGGGCGACATTAAGTGAAGATTCGCTAAATGCTATGAATGTGCATCTGCGTATTGTTGAACGGTATTGGGCCGACCAAATTCGATATATATACTAAGAAAAGCGGAAAGCTCGCGCAGAATTGGCTTGCAAGGTTAGACGTAATCCTCCATCCCTGCGTCGATTTGTAGTGTAAGGAGTTGCAACAACTTCAAATATACCACATTATGAATGTGTTTGGAGTGTAGCAATGAACTACGAAGCCCAACTGGATACAGCGTTAAACGCCCTTCATGACGAGGGACGCTATCGTGTGTTTACAGATATCTGTCGTGAGCGGGGGGCGTTCCCGCATGCTGTCTGGACGCGGCCCGATGGCACGAAGCAAGACATCACCGTCTGGTGTGGCAACGACTATTTGGGCATGGGGCAAAATCCGGTTATTATAGACGCGATGGAAAAAGTGCTTCGGATCGCGGGGGCTGGTTCTGGCGGAACACGCAACATCTCGGGCACAACGATATATCACAAAGAACTTGAACGCGAACTGGCCGACTTGCATCAAAAAGAGACGGCGTTGATTTTCACATCCGCCTATATCGCCAACGAGGCAACGTTGTCGGTTCTGCCAAAACTGTTTCCCGATCTTGTAATTTTTTCGGACGAGCTAAACCACGCCTCGATGATTGAAGGGGTGCGTCATGGACGGTGTGAAAAACATATATGGCGCCACAACGATCTGGATCATCTGCGCGAGCTTTTGGAATCAGTCGATAAGGACCGCCCCAAATTGATCGCATTTGAGTCGATCTATTCGATGGATGGTGATTTTGGCCCGATTGAAGCAGTTTGTGATCTAGCGGACGAGTTTAACGCGCTAACCTATATCGACGAAGTCCATGCTGTTGGTATGTATGGCCCGCGCGGTGGTGGCGTTGCTGAACGTGATGGCCTGATGGACCGGATTGATATCATCAATGGCACATTGGCGAAGGCTTATGGCGTAATGGGCGGGTATATCGCGACATCGACAAAAATGGCGGACGCAGTGCGTTCTTATGCGCCAGGATTTATCTTTACGACGTCACTTCCACCAGCCATTGCGGCTGGGGCCGCAGCCTCGGTTCGGTATCTGAAGGAACATCAAGAACTACGCGATGCGCAGCAAGATGCCGCCAAGGTATTGAAAATGCGTCTGAAAGCACTTGGTTTGCCTGTTATGGAAAATAACAGTCACATTGTACCGGTGCTGGTCGCTGATCCTGTGAAATGCAAAAGCCTGTCGGATCGTTTGTTGGAAGACTTCGGAATTTATGTGCAGCCGATCAACTACCCAACGGTTCCGCGCGGTACCGAGCGGCTTCGGTTTACGCCGTCCCCGGTGCATAACTCACAGATGACGGACCACCTCGTGCGGGCGCTCGATTCCCTTTGGCAGCATTGTGAACTGAACCGTACAGAGCTAAGCGCGTAGGCGTAAAACTGCCACTTTCTAATGGATGTAAGCCTGACCTCGGCATGCAGGTTAATTTTTCCTGCACAAACTCACAAAAAGGTGATACAAATTAGTTACTAACGCCATGGAACCCTTGTGATTTCGTGGCGTTGGGATAAATACGCACCGAGGCTACAATGATACAAGCAGGCTAATGAGCAACACGCCCACAGATATAAACCTTGGCGGTTTCGACTCCTTCGAGCGGAAACTTGGCGATGAGCTGCGTGGCGAGCGTGCCACGCTTGGCAAGTCTTTGCTGGATGTTCAACGAGAACTACGGATCAAGGCGGCGTATATTTCAGCCATTGAAAACTGTGATGTTTCCGTCTTTCCTAACGCCAGTTTTGTGGCTGGCTATGTGCGATCCTACGCGCGTTATCTTGAGTTGGATCCCGAGGTTACGTTTGCAAGGTTTTGCGTCGAGGCGCGGTTCCAAAGCGCCAGCGTTGAATTGGGCGGGACACCTGCGAAAAAGAAAAAAACTGACCTGCAACCCATAACAGACCCACAGTCCTGGACGCCGAATATGCCGGGTAATGGCGTTGACGGGCGAATAGGCACAACCGGTGCAACGGTTGCTGCGGCTGGACCTGCGGTCGTATTGGCTGCCGTGATTGGGGTTCTGGGTTACGGCGCGTGGTTCGTTTTACAAGACATTCAGCGGGTCGAATTTGCACCAATCGAAGATAATCCGATGGTTGCTTTCGAGCCTGATAATCTGGGTGGCGCAAGTCTTAATAGCTCTGRCGGCTTTCTGGCATCAAGTATTGAACTGGCTGCCGACCCGTCGATCCTTTATTCGCGCCGCGAACTGGATGTGCCGGTGGTTCAACCGCGTGACGGCCCCATTTTCGCGATTAATCCGGATGCGAATGATACGGTTATTACACCAGTCACTGAAGCCGACCAGCCTGAAACTGAAGTTGCCGCGGTTACTGAGGGTTCACCGCGCGTTAGTGAAACACCATATGTACCAAGTGTAAGCATCGTTGCAGTGCAAGAGGCATGGGTGCGGGTTTATCAAGAAAATGGCACGATCATTTTTGAAAAAACTCTTGCAGCAGGTGAACAATACTCGCTGCCAATCGATGCCCCCACGGCGTATTTACGGGCAGGAAATGCCACCGCAGTATACGTGATGATCGACGACGAGGCTTACGGCCCGATAAGCAATTCTGATGCCGTTGTGCGGGATATCGCACTTTTACCGACATCCGTTTCTGGTTCGATGGCTGAGGTTGCCGACCCGTCTGTTGCATTGCAGGTCGCCGCCGAGGCATGGCGAAATCAGAACGTGGCGCGCTTGAACCAATAGTCCCTTGAATTGGACGGGGTGACAATGGCTGCCATCGGCTTTATCAATTCCCCAAGAAACATTGCATAAATTGGAATTCGCGTATGTCGCATAACCCTATTCGTCCATGGCGCGATATTGATCGTCGTAAAAGCCGCGTTATTCATGTGGGCAACGTGCCTGTCGGTGGGGATTCCCCGATTACAGTGCAAACCATGACCAATACGTTGACGTCGGATGCCAAAGCAACGATCGCGCAAATTCAGGAATGTGCGGAGGCGGGGGCCGACATTATTCGTGTATCTTGTCCTGATGTGCCCTCAACCGATGCTATGGCCGAAATCGTTAAGGCCAGCCCCGTGCCAATCGTGGCGGATATCCATTTTCACTACAAACGTGCGATCGAGGCTGCCGAGGCGGGCGTCGCCTGTTTGCGGATTAATCCTGGCAATATCGGTTCGCCCGATCGTGTGCGCGAAGTTATCAAAGCGGCGAAAGACCACGGGTGTGCCATTCGTATTGGTGTGAACGCGGGCTCTTTAGAAAAGCATCTGTTGGATAAATACGGCGAACCGTGCCCCGATGCGATGATCGAAAGTGGTATGGATCACATCCGTATTCTTGAGGACAATGATTTTCAGAACTACAAAATCTCCCTGAAAGCATCCGATATATTCATGACTGCGGCTGCCTACCAAGGCTTGGCGGAGCAGACGGACGCGCCGATTCACCTTGGTATAACCGAGGCAGGGGGGCTGGTTTCCGGCACTGTCAAATCGGCCATTGGCCTTGGCAACCTACTTTGGATGGGGATTGGGGACACGATACGGGTCTCCCTTTCTGCTGACCCGGTCGAAGAAGTTAAGGCCGGTTTTGAAATTTTGAAATCCTTGGGGTTGCGGCACCGCGGTGTTAATATCATCTCGTGTCCATCCTGTGCGCGCCAAGGGTTCGACGTGATCAAGGTCGTTGCCGAGCTAGAAAACCGCCTTGCGCACATCCGCACCCCCGTTAGCCTGTCGATTATCGGTTGCGTAGTAAACGGCCCCGGAGAGGCATTGATGACCGACGTTGGTTTCACCGGCGGTGGTGCCGGAGCAGGCATGGTATATTTGGCTGGTAAACAGGACCATAAACGGGATAATGCATATATGGTTGACCACATTGTAGAAATGGTCGAAGCCAAAGCAAAAGAACTTGAAGCTGAGCAGGAGGCTGCGGATAACGCAGCATAATTATTATGGTCCGTATGGCGATTTTTTTGATTTTTCTGACCATCGGCGCGGCTGGTGGTCTGTTTTATTATGTTAGCACCGTGGAACACGATCCTGCGGTTTGGCATGTGGATCCCCTAACTGTTCCTCAATCAGTTCAACCCCACAGTTTCCGCATGGCGCCACCTGCATTGACCGAAGAATTCGTTGATGTTCCATCGCCCGTTTATACGGCTAATCCGACATTAATGGCCAAGGCGTTTGATGATTACGTCTTAAGCCAATCGAAAACGGCCCGAATTGCCGGTTCGCCGGAAGAAGGCTGGATGACATATGTTCAACGCAGCCAAGGTTTGAATTTGCCGGATTACATTTCCGTGAAATTCATCGACCTGAACGGTGGAAATTCGACAATTGCCATCTATTCACAGTCTCGGTTCGGCTATGATGATCGTGGCGTGAACGAAAAACGAGTGTTGGCGTGGGTAAACACGCTTCAGTCGTTCGAACAGTAATCGGCCTTAAAATGATTGCACCTGACAAACTGGAAATGATCCGGCAACGCTTCGCGTTTATCGAGGCGAAATTGTCTGGCGGCGCGGATGCCAGCGAATTGGCTTCCCTTGGTCGGGAGTATTCCGAACTTAAACCTGTTGTGGAACAGATCGATGCCTACCAAGGGTATCTGGAAGCGCAGATCGAGGCCACAGCAATGCTGGATGATCCCGAAATGCGGGAGCTGGCGCAAGAGGAACTACAAGAGATTAAGGATAAGTTACCAGACGCTGAACGGGCGATCACGCTGGCACTTATTCCAAAAGACGACGCAGACCACCGCCCCGCAATCCTTGAAATTCGTGCTGGAACCGGTGGCGATGAAGCCGCGCTGTTTGCGGGTGACCTGCTGCGCATGTACCAAAAGTTCTGCGAAAATCGTGGTTGGAAATTTGAGATTGTCGAAGAGGCATCCTCTGACGTTGGCGGATTTAAGGAAGTCATCGTGAACGTCAAAGGCGACAGCGTGTTCGCGGTGATGAAGTATGAATCCGGCGTACATCGTGTGCAGCGCGTACCAGCCACGGAATCGGGCGGGCGCATTCACACATCGGCGGCAACAGTGGCCGTGCTACCCGAGGCTGAGGACGTGGACATCGACATCCCCGCCACCGACATCCGCATCGACACGATGCGCGCATCAGGTTCTGGCGGGCAGCACGTGAACACGACAGACTCCGCGGTACGTATTACGCACCTCCCCACGGGGCTCATGGTGACCTCATCCGAAAAATCCCAGCACGTTAATCGGGTGAAAGCGATGCAGGTGTTGCGCACACGCCTTTATGATCTTGAACGCCAAAAAGTTGACGATGAACGCTCCGCTGCGCGTAAAGGGCAGATCGGATCCGGGGATCGATCGGAACGTATTCGCACTTATAATTACCCGCAGGGCAGGGTGACGGACCACCGTATTAACCTGACTTTGTATAAGCTTGATCAAATCATGCAAGGTGATCTCGACGAGCTGATCGAGGCGTTAACCGCCGCAGATCAAGCCGAAAAACTAGCGGAGCTGGACCCATGAGTGTTGCTGTTAATGAAGCGTTAACGACCGCTACGAAGTGGTTAGCGGATGCGGGGATACCAAACGCGGATGTTGATGCACGCATTCTGCTGGCACACGCGATGGATTGCGAACCGTCCCGCCTGATGTTGATAGGCGATGAGGAGGTTCACCCAGAAGTGTTCCGCACATTTGACGGATACTTAGCCGCGCGTGAAAAATTCCAACCGGTCAGCCAAATCATTGGTGGCCGCGAATTCTGGGGGCGCTGGTTTGTTATTACACCTGACGTGTTAGACCCACGTCCCGAAACAGAATCCCTGATCGAAACAGCATTGCAGCACGGCCCGTTCCAGCGCATCCTTGACCTTGGTACCGGCAGCGGCATTTTGGCCGTGACTTTGGCCGCCGAGTGGGCCGATGCCCGCGCGATTGCCATTGATATCAGCAGCGAAGCGATTGCGATTGCGACAAAAAACGCAGTCGCGCATGATGTCTCGGACCGCGTGAACCTTATTGTTTCCAATTGGTTTGACGCCGTCGCCGGGCAGTTTGACCTGATCGTGTCAAACCCTCCCTATATCGCGGCTGCCGAAATGGCGGAACTTTCCCCGGATGTACGCAACTGGGAACCGTTCCTTGCGCTGACACCGGGTGGTGACGGGCTGGAAACCTATCGGATTATTGCTCCGATGCTGAATGAATTTCTTGCGGATGATGGTTTGGCTTTGTTCGAAATTGGGCATACGCAAGGCACTGATGTAGTTGAAATTTTTAAGACCGCAGGATTCGCAAATGTAACGGTTTCACAAGATTTGGGTGGGAAGGATCGCGTTGTGGCAGTGAAAAAGTAGAGAAACACGTGTTTTCTGCTTATTTGCTCCAACTGTGACCTTTTTCCCCTTGTTATCATCCGGTAGGAGGGTGTAAATTACACCATCCACCCGAGATTGAGCCGTAATGGCACTCTCGTTGAGAGTGGAGACGTTAACCCCATATTGGGATTTTTACGCGAGACTATCTGCGCATCGTTGTGCATATCCTTAAATCCCACACTTCAGAAAATGTGAGCATGAGACCTTCAAACAAATCCCGTTCGAGAAATAAGAATAATAACCGTCGGAATAACAACACATCCGGCAATGTTGTAAATCGTGTGTTTGATAGCGCCGGTCCCGATGGGCGTGTGCGCGGGACTCCGCAGCAGATCATCGAAAAATACCGCGGATTGGCGCATGATGCGTTGATGGCTGACGATCGTGTGGCGGCCGAAAGCTTTCAGCAACACGCAGAGCATTACAGCCGTATTTTGCAGGTGGCGCAACGTCAGGCCGCTGAACGCCAAGCCGAACAACAGGCCCAGCAAGCTGAACGCCAAGCTGAACAGCAGGCGCGTCAAGCGCAACAGCAAAAAGAACAGACGAAGGTTGAAAATTCTCAGCCGGATGTTGCAGAAGAATTTATTCCGGACGTTGGTGAACAGCCCCACGTTGTCGAACATATGGTTGCAACGCCCGAGAATAAACCGCGCAACCGTGGACCACGTCGTAAACCTGCGAAAGACGCCTCAAACGAGGTTAATCAGGCCGCCGAGGATCAACCCCAGCCTACCTGATTATTTTGGAAACAATATCTGACTGAGGCGGCAAAACCCCTCGATGGAGACTTGTTCTGCGCGCGTGGTTGGATCAATGCCAGCCTCGCTGATGCGGTTTTCCACGTCTTTCCCTAGCGATTTCAAGCTTGATCGTAGCATTTTGCGCCGCTGCCCGAAGGCCAGTGATACGGTTCGCGACAGGTCTTTGGCATCCGCAGGAAAACGCGGTTCTTCCAATCTTTCCAAATGTACGACGGCGGAAGTTACCTTTGGTGGTGGCGTGAAGGCTTGTGGCGAAATCTCGAATGCCAGCTTTGCATCCGTGCGCCATTGCGCCAGCACCGACAAGCGGCCATAGGCTTTGGACCCGGGTGCCGCCACGATGCGCTGCGCGACCTCTTTTTGAAACATCAAGGTAAGGCTTTGCCAGTAGGGTGGCCACGTCGGGGGGGTTAGCCAACGAATTAACAGTTCCGTTCCCACATTGTAGGGCAGGTTCGCAACCACGCGGATCGGGGTCGTTAAATGCGGTAACGGGTTCACGTCCAGCGCGTTTCCTTCGATCACGTCAAGGCGGTCGGGGTAGGCGGCACTGACCTGATCTAATATTGGAAGGCAGCGGTTGTCCATTTCGATGGCTACGACTTTTCGCGCCCCTTCCATCAACAACGCACGTGTCAAACCACCGGGGCCGGGGCCGATTTCCAACACATCGCATTTGGTTAAATCCCCTGCACGACGGGCAATTTTTGATGTCAAGTTCAGGTCGAACAGGAAATTTTGCCCCAACCCTTTGCGCGCACTTAACCCGTGATCTGCGATTACGTCACGAAGCGGCGGCAGGCCGTCTTGGGCAATATTCATAGCGTTCCTCGATGCTTGGCCATCTCATTAGCCGTTCGTAATGCTTCTATCAAAGACTGTGGGTCGGCGATGTTTTGCCCCACAATATCAAAGGCGGTTCCGTGATCTGGCGAGGTTCTGATGAAGGGTAACCCCAAAGTCGTGTTAACGCCCGCAGAAAAATTCAGTGTTTTAATGGGGATCAACGCCTGATCGTGATACATGCACATCGCCAAATCATAGTGTTCGCGGGCCGCCGCGTGGAACATGGTATCAGCGGACATTGGTCCGGCCAAATTCATGCCCTCAGCGCGAAGTTTATTCAGTGTCGGTGTGATAAAATCAATTTCCTCCCCCCCCATCGCACCTTCTTCACCCGCGTGCGGATTAAGACCAGCGACCGCAATTCGCGGGGAGCTAATGCCAAGATCCGCGATCATGGCTTTGTGCGTCACCCGTATTGTTTGCTCCAGCAGCTTTGCATTCAAAATTTGGGGAACCTTGCTGATGGCAATGTGAATTGTCACAGGCACTACACGCAGTTCCGGGGCGCTTAGCATCATGATAGGGCGCTCAACATTCGCAAGACTTGCGAGGTATTCGGTGTGCCCCGGAAAGGCAAAACCTGCCCCGTCTTGCAGCGCTTTCTTGTGAATTGGGTTGGTTGTAAGGGCGCAAGCCTGACCCGATTGTGTAAGATCAACCGCACGCTTGATCATGGCCACAACTTCCATCGCATTTTGTGCATTGGGTGCGCCAGAAACTACTGGTGCGGGCAAGGGGTGGTCGAGAACTGGCAGAGCATGTTCCATCGCCGACGCCGCCTCGCGCGGGGCGGCAATAACCTTGATGGGGACGCCGGTTTGTTTCGCCAGCGTTTGCATATGCTTAGCATCTGCAATTAGGAAAAACGGCAGTTCCGCGCGCAGGGTTTCCCACGCTTTCAGTGATATCTCACCGCCAATTCCCGCTGGTTCGCCAAGAGTTAAGGCGACAGGCTTCTGGGTCATCGTTGTTCGATAATCGCGGTGCGACGCAGTTCCAGCAAGTATCCATCAGCTAGTTTACTTAGTTTTTGGCCAAACAGATTGTTGCTAAGTTGTGCCTTTATTGGTTCGCTCAAATCCGTTGTCCGGTTGCAAAGCTGAACTAAAAGAACGCTGTCACCGTTGGTGATAACCTCGCTTTTGCCGGGCATCAAGCGGGCGAGGGACAAGGCGATATCTGTAGGCACATCGTTAACCGAGGTTGGGCCAAACAAGCCGCTAAGTGGGCCGAAGTTATCGGCAGAGGAGCGCGCGGCGCTGCATTGATCAAGACCACGCTGCATGTTCGTAGCACTGGCAACCGCGTCGGTTCGATCACTGAAATCCAGCACGGCGTATTCAAGCGAAACAGTTTTTTGTAACGCGCTGGACAAGGTGCGCGAGGCAACAACTTTCAAAAGTATAATGCCGCTTGAAACCCGAACGGGATCCGATACTTGCCCGGATGATAGGCCTAAAACTTTAGCCGCAATCGCAGCAGGTAGGCGTTCAGGGGAAAGCCACCCGATTTGCCCGCCATTTGCTGCGGTGCCGGAGCGACTGAAGTTTTGAACAGCCGCCTCGAAGCTGGCGCCGTTGTTCAGGTCACGCGCAAGTCTTTCGGCGAATGCAATTGTTGCTGCTTCGCCACGCTCTGCGAAGGGTAGGGCTATTTCGGCCAGCAGTATGGACCGCTGTGTCACAGCGGCTGCGACGTTGATTGCGTTATCCAGCTCAACGCTTGTTGGATCGGCGGTCTGTCGGAATCGGCGCTGCACCAGATCACGCCAAAGCAGTTGTGCCGTATAGTAATCATCAAACGCTTGGCGTGATATGCCTCGCGCGCGGGCTTTGGCCCATAACGCATCGGCAGTAGTGCCTTGCGATACGGCGAAACGGGCCAATCCGCTGGCCAGCGATGCATCACTGATTACCAAGCCAAATGTGCCCGCTGCACGAACTTTCAGGCGGTCGTCAATCAGCTGGTCGATTGCATCTTGTTGTATATTGCGAGACTGCGCCCCCAATGCCCGTAAAAGCTTGACGCGCTCGCTGATGTCGAAGTTGGTGATGATCGAGTCGTTGACCGCATAGGCCGCAGAATAGGGGTTTGCCGCATGTGCAATCGGTGCCCAAGCAACGGTTACCAGTGCTAATGTCAGGACCCAATTCAAAAACTTACCCATTATTAAACCTCGTAATATACTTAGTATGCACATTGTGCGGCAGGCCGGCTATCGCTTGAAGTTCCACCGAATCCAGCCAGCTGAACCTTCAAATTGATATCCGTCGATGGCACTACGTTATTCGAAGATGTGAAGTTGCGCGAGAGGGAAAGCCCGATTTCAATACAATCATTTTCATATGATATACCAAATCCGGCTGAAACATCTTTATTTTCCAACAAATCCCGCTTCCAGTCGATATCCATAGCCCAATTATTAGCGAACCGGTACCGTGCATCAATCGTTCCCTCGCTACGTTCATCTGATGCTAATGCCAACGTGTCCGCAGCTAGGTAGACGAAAGTTCCATTAACATCCCATTTGTCGAACGAGGTTTCAAATTGTGTCTCGCTGCGTTTGAAATCGAATTTATCGTCAAACAAAAACCGTCCGATTACGTTGAAGTTCGGGGCAAATTCAAAGCTGACAGCCCCTAAGATATCGGATCGTGACCCTCCAAGTAGGGTGGAGCCGCCGAACAAATTCGATGGTTCGGAACGAACAACCAACCCACCCGCAAGGCCAAGCGACCAGCCGTCGTTATCATAAATCGTATAGGTGGCCCCGATGTTGGCGCGAAAGCCGGTCTCTGTAACATCACGGCCAGGAAACCTGTTCAACTCGAACAGGTTGGTTTCGTCGAACTCTGCTTGTTGGCTATCTTCATTCGGGACCGGATCGTTAAAGCTCGGGTCAGCCGTAAACAGAAGCTGTACTACCGGTTCAAGAATATGACGCGCCTTTGGCGTTGTTTTTGATAGCGGCCAGCGAATATCTGCCCCGAGCGAGGGATGCACGCTAACCAGCGGTGTGTTCGGAAAATCCGTACTGTTCCAAACGCGATAAACATCCGCATCAAGATTAACGAAACCTGACGCCCTTAACCCAAGCGGCAGTTCAATCGGAACGCGATAATCGATTCCGGCACCGATGCGCAAATAGTCCTCGCCGACGTTACGCGCCAGCCCGACTGTGTTGAATTCATAACCGAACTTCCCCCCCAACAGTGGATCGGTACGATACCCCCGATAGCTGAATTCGGGGAACACAATCGGAATCGTGTCGTTGTCTTCATCATCACGTAAGCTACTCATAACGGCGGCGGCCAGCGAAAAGTAGTTACGGTTTCGGTACCGGCTGAACTTCAATTCGCTAACGACCCTGTCCGTATCATCGTAGTTATATTGGCGCATAAAACCGTTGTCGCTTACTGTCGTTCCACTAAACTCTAGTTGCACGCTATCAAATACTTCAAAACTACCATCTACGGTCAGGAAACCACGTCCGAAATCGCCAACTTCGTCGTTAAGCGCGATTGCCCCGAAAGCACTGAAGTCGCCGTTGGCAAAGCGTTGGCGATACTCTGCGTCGATAACTATTGCACCGGTGAAGTTAAGGGTTGGCGTTATTGTGGCATCTGCATGCTCGCCCAGTGCAATATAGTAAGGYAGYTTTATGCCATCYCCGAAGTAYTCRGAYGATAARATTACAGGGCTTAGCAGCCCMGTWGCACGGCGCACMGACGGGTCSGGTATGCGCATATAKGGCAGGTAGAARACTGGCAKGCCGAATATCTCGAATGTMGCGCTGCGAAAGTGGATTTGTTTACGTTCATTATCGCGGATCACTTGGCGTGCCCGTATTTGCCAAGCAGGGGTTGGTCKGGCASCACATATTTTACAKGCACTGGCGACRACRTTGTTMAGGGTRTCAAAYCGCCCCTCSGTACGTKCATATTCTGTYGCGGCCAGTTGYAATTGRTCTGCYARCAAAAYTTTSGCGCCTTGGATTAGACCACTTTTCAGATCGTTGGAAAGTTCCGCAAAATCGGCCAATATGACTGTGCCGRTCGCGTCCGTAATTACCAGAGGGCCTTGCGCGGTAATCAGACCGCTGCGTGAATCGTAGACGATGCTGCTGGCCGAAAGGACTGTGTCACCGAAGAATATCTGCACATTGCCTGTGGCGCTTAGTAACCCGTTGGACTGGTCCAAATTGATGGAGTCCGCCAGCAAGCTGATGGGATTATCGGATTGTGCGAACGCCAGCTGCGGTGTTAGCAGTGACGCGACAAGCATCACCAGCGCAATCAAGCGGCGCTGTGTCGATATCTGGGAATGTCTGATACATCTTCGCATAAAACTCTAGCCATCCTCCAGATGCAGCACAAACGCCAACGCAAAAAGGGCGGCCGCCAACGGAGGTGCCCAAGTTGCCAACAATATCGGAACTTCTTGCGCCTGTCCTAGAGATTCGGCAACGTTCTTGATGGCAAACAGCAAAAAACCTGACAGAATAGCCAGCAGCGCCATGACCCCGACACTGCCAAAGCGTATATGCCTTAAGGAAAAAGCCGCCCCGATTAGCATCATTGCAACCAGAATTAGCGGAGTTGCGTATTGCGATTGTAAAAACACTTCGTGACGGACTGCTGAAAAGCCGGAGGCATTCAGCTGTTCGATGAAGGCCGGAAGGTTCCACACAGAAATGGTTCTTGGGGCCGCGAAGCTGCTAAGGATTCGGTCACTGGTCAAATCTGTTGGTATTACGATTTCGGGATAGGGGCGGACATCTGCGGTTTCAAACAGGTTTTTGTCCAAGAACCGCCATTGCGTCGCGTTGAACAACTTCCAGGCCCCCGGTTGCAATTCTGCACGCGAGGCCTCGATTCTGCGAACAACATTTCCTTCGGTCGAAAATTCGTGAAAACGGACGCCGTATAGAATGTCACCACTACGACTAGAATTTCGTGCCTGAATAATGAAATTGCTATTTTCACCAGTTTGACGAAGCCATAGACCCTCGCGTGAAACCGACATCTGATTGCCGCCCTTACCAGTGTACTCGGCCCGAATATCAGCCGTTTTGCGAATAGTGGCAGCAAGGATCGGGTTCCACGCTGATATCATGATCACGCCAATCAGTACTGTCACGATTGTCGGAGACAGCAACATTTTCAACGCAGATACACCCGAAGCACGCACAATTACCAGTTCGCTTGATCGGGACATGCCAAGAAACGTAAACATGCTGCCAAGTAACACAACAAGGGGAAAGACCGTCGTTATAGACTCCGGTAACGTTACTAAAATCAGCTGGATATATACTTTGGTCTCAACTCCGCGCTCGGATAAAAACCGCATCACATCGGTGGTCACGATAAGTAGCAACATCGCAAGCATCGCAATCTGCACCCGTGCAACGTTATAGAAAAACTTCCGCGCAATGTAATAATATAGCGTCATATCATGCTCTTACCGGAAGTTTATAAAGGGTGCGTTTGACGCGGTTTTTGGTTAAAACCAGAAGCGCGATAAACAGGCAAACAAGGGCTGGGGCGTAAGAAAGCAGGTGCATACCTGGATTGGCGGCAATCCAGGTTTTTAGTATCAAGGTTGTTCCCACAATGAACATACCAGACGCACCCGTCACGGCGATGCGAAGTCCAAGGCCGGTACGTTTGTAACTTGCAGTCATCAGCATCGCGAAAGCATAAATCGGCAAGGCCAGCGAAAGCAATGGGAATGCTAGCTTCATGTGTGCTTCCGCCAAATATGTTGACGCACTGTAGATTCCGCCGTTGGCAATAATTTGATTAGGATTAAGCAGTTCCGATATGAAATATTCCGTTGGTTTGGGGTTCCGGACTTGTGCCTCGCCTATGATTCCGCTGAGATCGAAGACGAACTGTTCAAATTCTATTGTGTTCAGATTTTTTTCAATCATCGAATAGCGCTGCATCACGCCTTGGTACATTACCAGCCGAAGCTCGTCTTCGTCTTGAAGCAGCAACGCCTGCTTGGCCGAATAGGTCACCGGATTGACCGCATCGCGTTGGTCATTCAAAAACAACCCGTCGATCTCTCCGGCTTTACTGGATTCTTTGATGTAGATTGTTACGCCTGATGTCGGGTGGCTGAACTGTTTTTCGCGTAATAAGGTCCCGACAAAACTTTGGCGAACCTCGGCAATTCTATCGGCAAGGCGCGTGGTAGAACGGGGCTGCAACACGGCCAGTAACACGACCATCGCAAGCATCGCCAAAATTCCGACAGCAACGGTGGCGCGGATAACGCGGGTGGGCGAGAGGCCGGAGGATAAAATCACAACCATTTCCGATTCACCAAACAGGCGGTTGATTGTGAACAGGGTTGACGCGAACACCGCGACAGGCACCACAACGATTAACACATTGGGTAAGATCAAGGTCGCGAATTCCAGAAAGATAAATCCGGACTGCCCGTTGTCTATGATGATTTCCATCAGTGGCAACGTTTGTGCCAGCCAGATGATACCTGTCAGGGCCAGCGCGAAAAATCCGAACGGCCCAAGTTGAGTAACAAACAAATATCTATCAAGCCGGTTCACGGATTCGGTTTATCCTTAAAGTTTGGAGCAGTTTACCTAATCCGGCCTATTTCGTCACCCCCAACTGGTCAAGGCGATGTTATCGCGATAGGACTATAGACAGCAAGATTCTGCCAGTTTTTGAGGAACATAAAATGACCACTCCGATTAGCATTAATTTCGTCGAAGCCGATATCGACACTATCGCAACCCTTACTGGCAAGCTCGCCGTTCTGGTTAGCCCGGACGGTAAAATAGACACCTTGGCACGGCGCGTTAACCGCCTATCCAAAGGTGCAATTGCACGGTTCGCTGAAAGCGAGGCGTTCGCCAAATTGGACAACGGCGCAGGTGTTGCGCTGGCGTATCCAGCGGGAATGGCGTGCGAAGGCGTGATGGTTGTGAAGCTGCCCAAGCGCCCCTCGGTTGTTGAGGCCCGCAAAGCTGGCGCGACGATGGCCGTTTATAAAGGCACCGGCGTGTTGAGCGTTCTGGCGGCCGGCAGCCCGAAGGCCGCCGATATTTCCTATGGCCTTGCCCTACGCGCATACGCATTTATCGCGCATAAAACCGCGGAGACAGACGAAATTCAGGGTGCAACCATGATGGTTAACAACCCCGAAAAAGTAGCAGCGGAGGCTGGGCCGATGGCCGCACTTGCTGAAGGCGTGTTCTTCACCCGCGATTTGGTTAACGAGCCGTCAAACATCCTGACCACCAACGATTTCGCCGCGCGGCTGGCCGCAATGCAAGAACTTGGGCTGGAAGTTGAAATTCTCGAAGAAGACGAGTTGGCCAAGCTGGGCATGCGTACACTTCTGGCTGTCGGGCAGGGGTCTACCAGCCCCTCAAAGGTTGTCGTGATGCGTTGGAACGGTGGCGGCGACGAAGCGCCATTCGCGCTGGTTGGCAAGGGCGTTGTGTTCGACACGGGTGGTATTTCGATTAAACCGTCGGCTGGCATGGAAGACATGACCATGGACATGGGCGGTGCGGGTGTTGTTTCCGGCGTGATGCGCGCACTGGCACTGCGCGGTGCGAAGGCGAACGTGGTTGGCGTTGTCGGACTGGTTGAAAACATGCCAGACGGCGATGCGATGCGGCCCGGCGATGTCGTGCGCTCCATGAAGGGTGACACGATTGAAATTAACAACACCGATGCCGAAGGACGTTTGGTTCTTGCCGATATCCTTTGGTATACACAAGAACGGTTCACGCCCGTTGGGATGATTGACCTTGCTACCCTGACAGGCGCAATTATCATCGGTCTTGGCCACGATAAGGCCGGCGTATTTTCCAACAATGACGCGCTTTGCAACGATTTCTTGAAAGCCGCAGAGACGGAAGACGAGGGCGCGTGGCGCATGCCGTTTTCCCCTGCTTATGACAAGCTGTTGAAATCGCGCACTGCCGATATGAAGAATTCCTGTGGTCGCCCTGCGGGAGCCTCCACCGCTGCGCAGTTCCTGCAACGATTTGTTAAGGAGGATATGCCGTGGATTCACCTCGATATCGCGGGTGTTGCACTGCTATCTGATGACAGCGAGCTGGCCCCGAAGGGCGCGACAGGCTGGGGTGTTCGCGCACTCGACCGCCTTGTCCGCGATAAGTTCGAGGGCTGAAATTGGCAGAAATCCTCTTTTACCACCTGACCCAAATACCGTTAGAGCGCACTTTGCCGGAGCTTCTGGAAAAGTCGTTGCAGCGCGGTTGGCGGGTGTTGGTAAAGGGCGGCAACGCTGATCGCTTGGCATTTCTGGACGATAGTTTGTGGACTTATAAAGACGACTCTTTCCTGCCGCACGGTGTGGCGGGGGAGGGTGCTGAACGCCAACCCGTGTATTTGACGATAGGGGACGAGGAACCAAATCAAGCGACCATATTGTTCTTGGTGGATGGCGCAGCTTATCCTTTCGATAAGATGAACAAGTTTGACCGTGTTTGCGTGCTGTTTGATGGCAATGACGCAGATGCGCTGAATGCCGCACGGGAAGACTGGAAGGCCACGGTCGCTGCGAGACTGCCTGCTAAATACTGGGCGCAAAAAGATGGCCGCTGGACGCAAAAGGCCGAAAACAACCCCTGATTATCTGTGCAGCAAAAGTGTATCATCAATGATTTCAATGCGCGAAAAACGGCGAAGGTAAGCCATACCAAGAAGCGATACGCTCATTTGCCCCTCGGACACAAACGCGCGCACATTACGGGTGCGCATACCGGAAAACTCCAACGTATCAAGAATAACCTGCGCCGTTCGCACTTCGCCATTTGCCGTTTCGGCGATACCTAAATACATAAGTTGATCAAGAGGCATCCCAATCTTTTCAGCGTCTTGCGTGGCCAAAACAATCTCGCTTGCGCCAGTGTCGATCACAAACTCGACTGACACACCATTAACCAATAGATCAGCATAGAAATGCCCGTCGCGCGCGCGCGTCAGGCTTATCGTATTGTCAGATATCATCACGCCTTGGGATGGATACAACTGGCGTTGAAGTTGTTCTTTGAAACCATAAATGATGACCGCAGCAAGAAATATCAAAATCCAGATCAGCGCCTGCTGAACCATCGTTCCCATGCGCCCACGATACGCCCTTAAAATGTACGCTCCGATGACCAACCCGAAAATGGCCATATAAACGAAATATGCAATATCACCCGGCACTTAGAGGCCAAACATGCCGTAATCACGCAACCCGTCCAGTACGAACTGCACAGATAATGCGGCAAGGAACATGCCCATCAGGCGCGTTACAAGGTTAATACCCGTATGGCCAAGCGCGCGCTCCATTAATCCGCTGGTCATAAACAGCAGAAATGCGATTGTTAATACCGCCAGCATCACGCCGTAAACGACCAGTTGGCTGGTCAAATCGCCAGAATTCTGCCCGACAAGCAAGATCATCGTCGTCATTGCGCCCGGTCCGGCAATCAGCGGCATGGCAAGGGGGAAGACGGCTGGGTCTGGCCCCTCATCGTTTTCGGCGGTTTTTTCGCGGCGTGGGGTGCGGCGTTCAAACAGCATATCGATGGCAGTCATAAACAGCAAAATACCGCCAGAGACACGGAAGGCGGGCATGCCGATGCCTATTTTGCTTAAGACAAACTCGCCACCAATACCGAAAACAGCTAGAATCGCTGCACCAGTAACAACGGCACGAACTGCCACGCCACGGCGTTGGCGTGGCGTCATACCGCTGGTTAGGCTTACAAACAGCGGTGTTAAGCCGATAGGGTCAATGATCACAAACAGGCTCACGAACGCAGCGGTTGCAAGTTCCAGTTCCATTACCCACGCGCCTCCAGTTTTTCTAACGCATCCATCCACAAGGCTTCGGCGCGTTCCAACCCATCCGTCACTTCGACGTGTTTTTTCTGCCACATGCTGATCGCGGCGGCTTCTCCGTCATAAAAACCCGGTTCGGCCATTTTTTGGTCCAGCTTGTCGCGCATCTGCTGCAACTTTGTCACACGTTCTTCGCAACTGGCAACCTCTTCACGCAGTTTTTCTTTTGGAACCTTCTTGGGCTTTTTACCTTTTTGTTTCTTCTTCTCGGATTTTGGCAAACCACCACGTTCGGACAAAAGCATCTTGCGATACGCATCCATATCTTCGGTGTAAGGCGTTACATTGCCGCCTTTAACCAACCACAAACGATCTGCCACCAGTTCCACCAAGGACTGGTCGTGGCTAACCAGAATTACGGCGCCAGTATATTCCGTCAACGCAGCCACCAAGGCTTCGCGGGATTGAATATCAAGGTGGTTTGTCGGCTCATCCAAGATAATCAAGTGCGGTGCATCAATCGTGGCAATCAACAACGAGAGGCGCGCTTTTTGCCCACCCGAAAGATTGCCAACTTTGGTATCGACAATATCCGCGCCCATGCCACCAGCGGCCAGCCGCGATCGAATTCGCCCCGCTAATTCCWTCGGGCGCAAGCGATGGATRTGCTGGATAGGGGTCTCGTCCAGTTCAAGTTCATCAACCTGATGCTGTGCGAAAAACCCGACCCGTAGYTTGGAKGAGGTRTATTTATCCCCCSMCATAACMGTCARKCGATCCGCCAACARCTTCGCAAAYGTMGATTTTCCCTGCCCGTTKGCGCCAAGCARCGCGATGCGGTCGTCTTGGTCRATYCGYARGTCCAGATTGCGCAAWATSGTYTTKCCGTCATASCCGACACTGGCGTTTTCAAGGCGRATAATYGGSGGGCTAAGTTCTTCKGGTTCAGGGAAGTTGAACGGGGTGACGTGRTCRCCAACAATCGGGGCCAGCGTGCCCATSCGSGCCAAWGCCTTGATCCGGCTTTGCGCCTGTTTGGCCTTGCTRGCCTGCGCGCGGAAACGGTTGATATAGGATTCCATATGCTCGCGCTGCGCATCCTGCTTTTTCTTCTGGGCAACAAGCTGTTCCAGCTTCGCACGGCGGGTGTTTTCGAACGTGTCGTAATTGCCCGTGTAAAGCGTCAACTTCTGCTGATCCAAATGCAGGATTTGCGTCACAGAACGGTTCAGCAGCGCTTTGTCATGGCTGATAATCAATACTGTGTGCGGATATCTGGTCAGATATTGCTCCAACCAGATCGACCCTTCAAGGTCCAGATAGTTTGTCGGCTCGTCGAGCAACAAGAAATCAGGCTGCGAGAACAGTACTGCGGCCAAAGCCACCCGCATACGCCAACCACCGGAGAAGTCTGAACAGGGCTGTTGCTGCGCGTCATTATCAAACCCAAGGCCGTGCAAAATACTGGCAGCGCGGGCCTCGGCAGAATGCGCCTCGATATCCGCAAGGCGCATGTATATGTCTGAAATTCGGGTTGGGTCCGTGGCGGTTTCAGCCTCGGCCAACAAATCCGTGCGCTCAACATCTGCGGCCAAAACCACTGAAATTAGGCTTTCCGGCCCCGAGGGAACTTCTTGCGCGATGCCGCCAATGCGTGCGCCACGCGGGATTTCAATCTCGCCCTCGTCAAGCACCCATTCGCCGCGGATCAGCTTGAATAGGGTGGTCTTGCCGGCGCCGTTGCGCCCGACAATTCCCACCTTATGACCAGAGGGAATCGTGACGGTCGAACTGTCGATCAGTTTGCGACCCTCAAGGGTGAATGTTATGTTTCTAATAGCTAGCATGGGGGGCTTTTGCCTTAGCGACATGGGGCTGTCAATCGAATGTGACGTTGTAAAGAATTAACTTGCGAATGACTTGCAAAAGCAATATCAGGGTGAAAATGGCACAGGAAATAAAATGGATACCCGCAACGAAAAAGGCCTTATGCCTTCTCTATCCGAGGTTCACCGCTCTATCCCCGTGCATTCAGGGAAATTTTGGCGCCGCCTAAGTGGTTTTCTCGGGCCGGGCTATCTGGTTGCCGTTGGCTATATGGATCCGGGCAACTGGGCCACATCCATCGCCGGTGGTTCGGCCTTTGGGTATACGCTGTTGTCCATCGTGCTTCTGTCAAATTTCATGGCGATCATTTTGCAGGCACTGTCACTGCGCCTTGGTATAGCCAGTGGTCAAGATCTCGCACAGGCGTGCTATGATGCTTACGGCAAAAAGGCGCGCTGGTTCTTGTGGCTCATGGCCGAGGCTGCAATCATCGCCACTGATCTGGCAGAGGTGATTGGCACCGCTATTGCCCTGAACTTATTGTTCGGCATTCCGATGGAAATAGGTGTGCTAATAACCCTCGCTGATGTTGCGCTGATTTTTTGGCTGCAAGGGAAGGGGTTTCGCAAAGTCGAGGCCGTTATCGTTGCCCTGACTTTGGTTATCGCCGTTTGTTTCATCATCCAGATTGCCTATGCTGACCCCGTGATGGGGGACCTGTTGTCTGGCCTTGTTCCACAACGCGACATCCTTGAAAGTCCAATGATGCTGTATCTGGCGCTGGGAATTATCGGCGCAACCGTGATGCCACATAATCTTTATTTGCACTCCGCTATTATTCAAACTCGTAGCTATGGCCCTAGTAATGCCGAAAAACGTGATGCTATCCGCATGGGTACTATCGATTCCACAGTTGCTTTGATGTTCGCACTGTTTATCAACGGCGCCATTCTGGTGCTGGCGGCAGCGACGTTCAACGCCACAGGGCGTACCGAGGTTGCCGAAATTCAAGACGCTTACGAACTGCTGTCACCCATTCTGGGATTATCAATCGCCTCCACCTTATTCGCCGTTGCCCTTTTGGCATCCGGCTTGAATTCCACGGTAACCGCCACCTTGGCGGGGCAAATAATCATGGAAGGCTTTATTCATTTCAAGATGCCGGCATGGGCAAGACGGCTGGTCACGCGCGGCATTGCCGTAATTCCGGCAGTCGTTGCTGTCTACATATATGGCGATAGCGGTACCGCAAAACTATTGGTGCTAAGTCAGGTGATGCTTAGTCTGCAACTGCCGTTTGCCGTCGTACCTTTGGTGATGTTCACTGCGGATAAAAAACGCATGAACGGCCTGCACGCTCCGCGATGGATGACGCTTACGGCGTGGTTGATTGCGATTATTGTGATCGTGTTGAACGTAAAGCTGATTTACGACGTAGCAACAGGGGCGATTTCGCTCTAGGCCTTTCCATAGACAAATTCCCGTGCTAGACGCGCGCCATAATTAACGGGGCCGCGTGGCCCGCTCAAAAGGACCATCACCATGGCTATCCAACGTACTTTTTCGATCATCAAACCAGATGCAACCAAACGCAACCTAACCGGCGCAATCGCGGCTAAATTCGAGGCTGCCGGCCTACGCATCGTTGCTTCCAAACGCATCCAGATGACTTTGGCACAAGCCGAAACATTCTACGGCGTTCACTCCGAGCGTCCGTTCTTCGGCGAACTTTGCGAATTCATGATCTCCGAGCCAATCGTGGTTCAGGTTCTGGAAGGTGAAGACGCAATCGCGAAAAACCGCGAAGTCATGGGCGCAACAAACCCCGCCGACGCTGCCGATGGCACAATTCGTAAAGAATTCGCACTATCCATCGGCGAAAACTCGGTTCACGGTTCTGACGCTCCAGAAACAGCCGCTGAAGAAATCGCATTCTTCTTCTCCGGTCTTGAACTGGTTGGCTAATCCGGCGACCTAACGCCAAGCTTATCAAGGGCTGTTTCGATATCGGAGCGGCCCTTTTTCTTTGCATCACGCGTTTCTGCCACAAGCTGGTCGAACGCCTTGCGCAGGTTCGTTTTCTCGACCCCTTGGCAATCGCTCCAAGGCCGCCCCTGCAACCCCATCACCAGCGCATAATACCCGATGAAATGCGGACGAACGCCGTTTTCCAAAACCATCCGGTAGCCTTCATCCGCTCCAAGTTCCCGCAATTGTTCCGCCGTGGTCACACCGACCCGCGCGAACATCGCCTCAACCGCTGGCCCAAGGTTGCGAATAGAGGAAACAGGATCAGACATCGCCAGCGCGCGCAACCGTGGCTTCAAATGTGGCCTTTGCCGCCACCCATTCTTCGCCATTCGGGTAGGTTAACAACGCCTTAACCATTTGCGAGGAAAAATCCTCGCTCGCCTCGCGTGGTAACAGGGAAGGGAGGTTGTCAATCGCCGTCAGCTCCATTTCTTCGCGAATACCGTTTTGCCCCAGCGATATAAACGGCGCATCCCAACCCGTAGGTGCCTCATAAATTGGCAACGGATTGAAATCGCTAAACGGGTCACACGAAACATCGGAAACCATCTGGATAAAGTTTAACGGATTGGAAATGTCGCCGCGCGCCAACAACTGCAATCCCGGTCCTGTCATTAACACACAGTTAACCAATAGGTCGTGGCCCATCAGCGCGGGTTTGTCCAAATCGCGGGTCTCGTCCATATCCCATTCTGTCACTTCAAAGCCTGCCAATTTCAACGCCTCGGTCGCACCAGTACCAGAACGCCCTTTCGCCCCGATCACAACAGCGCGGCGGGGTTTCACACATTCCGCGGACAACTCCCGCAAAATACCCTCAACCTCCGCGCGCGATTCAAAACTACCAACGCCATCCTCCGGTCCGACAACGCCGTTCCAACGCGCCAACAATCGCCAAGCGGCCAGCGCCGCCCCCATCCAACCAGCCCAATACCCAAAGGCCGCAACGCGCCTTCTTTCTTTCACCAAATACTCAATATCGTAAAGCTGACCACCACCGCGACGGAACCGCTCAATCTCGGCCTCCCAGCCAGTTTGCTTTTTATAGATATGCGCGAAATGTATGAACGGAACCTTAAGTTCAGCGGGTTCCTCTGGCAATTCCTTAAGCCCCAATATCGTCGCATCCGTGGCCGTCAACCAAGCACCCGCATCAACCAGATTACACCCTACGGCGGCGTATTCGGCATCTGTGAATATCCGCTTACCACTACGCTCCACCGAAATTTCAAACCCAGCACCCAGCAAGGTTTTCGCATCATTCGGGGTAACAGGCGTGCGCCGCTCGGTTGCGCGGGCTTCGTCTCGGAGGATGAATTTCATGGTGTGTCCTTAGGAAAACAATACGACCTTCGTGTCGTCGTTATCCGCAAACTTACGCAACACAGCGGGGTAGAGTCTATGCTCCATCGGCAATAATCGCACGGCCAGATCATCGGCTGTATCGCCACCTTCAACAGGGATCACCGCCTGACCCAAAATCGGCCCACCATCCAGCTCCGCTGTGACGCGGTGCACAGTGCAGCCATGCACTGCCATGCCTGCATCAAGCGCGCGTTGGTGGGTGTGTAAGCCTGTGAAAAGCGGCAAAATTGAAGGGTGAATGTTCAACATCTTCCCTTCCCATTTGGCGATAAACTCGGGCGTCAAGATGCGCATGAAGCCGGCTAAGCAGATAATGTCAGGATTCGCGGCCAACAGCGCTGCATGTAATTCAGACTCGAACGCCGCGCGATTTCCCTTAAAAGGACGATGGTCAAGCATGCTTGTCTGGATGCCCATGTCAGCGGCCTTGGCAAGCCCACCCGCATCCGGATTATTCGACAACACCAGCACAGCTTCCGCCGGATGCCCCGCATCCATACTGCGCGCCAAGGCCACCATGTTAGAGCCGCCACCCGATATTAGAATGGCGACCCGTTTCTTCATGCCAGCGTTCCCGCGTATGTAACGCCATCGCCTTTGAGAACTGTGCCGAGCGTAAACACCGTCTCGCCGTTTTCCTCGAATATCGCTTGCAACGCCTCCGCACGTTCAGGCGCAACCACCGCAATCATACCGACACCACAGTTGAAGGTTTTCAGCAACTCCGCCTGCGATAGCCCCGCTTGATCCACCAGCCATTTGATAACCGGCGGCAAGTTCCACGCCGTCAAATCAATGTCAGCCCCAAGCCCTTCAGGCAACGCGCGTGGCAGGTTTTCCGTTAAACCACCGCCCGTGATATGGGCCAACGCATGCAACCCACCCGCACGATAAGCCGCCAAACCGGAACGCACATAAAGCTTCGTCGGGGCCAGTAAAGCCTCCCCCAAAGTGCCATCGCCAAACGGGCAGGGCGCATCCCAGCCAAGGCCGGAGTTTTCAACAATCTTGCGCACCAGCGAATAGCCGTTCGAATGTACTCCGCTTGAAGCCAAGCCCAGCAGAACGTCACCTTCAGCCACTCCAGCAGGCAACATCGCCCCGCGCTCCATCGCGCCAACGGAAAAACCGGCAAGGTCAAAGTCGCCTTTGGCATACATCCCCGGCATCTCGGCGGTTTCGCCACCCACCAGTGCGGAGTTTGACAAACGACACCCTTCGGCGATCCCCTCGACAACCATTGCCGCCTCGTTAACATCCAGTTTACCAGTTGCGAAATAATCGAGGAAGAACAGCGGCTCCGCCCCCTGACACACAAGGTCATTCACACACATGGCGACCAGATCAATACCGACGGTTGAAAGAATACCCGTATCAATCGCGATCCGCAGCTTGGTGCCAACACCGTCCGTCGCCGCAACCAGTACCGGGTCATTATACCCAGCAGCCTTCAGGTCAAACATCGCACCGAAACCACCCAAGCCATCCATAACACCGGAACGTTTGGTGCTGGCAGCGGCGGGTTTTATCCGCTCCACCAGCGCATTGCCTGCATCAATATCAACGCCAGCGTCGGCATAGGTTAGGCCATTAGGACGATCGGACATTTCAGGCTCCTGCAATGTGAATATTTGCGCCTGCTTTACCTTAGGCCAAAACAAAAGGGAAGCCACTTGACCCCCCTAATTCATTCGCGTATCGAGTGCCGCAGGCGGGCCTGTAGCTCAGTTGGTTAGAGCAGAGCGCTCATAACGCTTTTGTCGTAGGTTCAAGTCCTACCGGGCCTACCAAAATTTCCCGCCTAAGTTATTTGCTATACGATTCACTCGCCAAACACTTGCGTTCGTTTCAGGGGGGTATTGTCATTTCTGGTTGAAACCGAAAACTGATGAGTGTACCAAAATTATGAACTTTGATTATCTAAATACTAATATTTATAAATCTGCCTATTATGCCTTTCGCCACAACTTACCAATAGCACTTATTGCGGCTGCTTTATTACTCCATACTTTCAAGGCGATAGTACTACACTATTTGCTGGGCTATTTGGCATTATGCTCGTCATTGTGGGCTTGCCTTTGATTGGTGTGATTTTTTCGATTTTTGGTACAGCCCTTCCGGCTGCAATAGCTGAAACTGATACATCCTTTTCGGCGGCATATCGCAGATCAAAAGGGCTTTTTTTGTTCACTTTCGGTAGATTGGTTTTTGGGCCAACACTTTTTTCAATAGTTGTAATAATTCTAGTGGCTGCATTGAGCACCCTGGGGATTCCATTTGACACGTACTCAGCGAGTGGTGAATTTGACTCAGCCGGGACGATTGCAGCATATTTTTTATTTGCGTCAAGAATGTTTTCGGTGACATTAACGGCTACAGTGCTTTGTAAGACTTACCTAAGAAGTGTGGAGATAGCCGAGAAACCCACCTAACCCAACGCAGAAATCATCACCCTACGATCAAAGCTGACACTTTTGATCAGGGCAAAGGCATCTTGCCCAACTTCCAGCCCCAACTCATCAACCGCCTGCCTCGTGATACGGGCGCGTAGGGTTTGTGTGCCGACTTTGAATAAAATCTCGGCGAAGGCGGTTTCTTCTTCGGCTTTGATCTCGGATATCACAGCAGCAATTGCATTGCGAATGCTGATGCCTTCGGGGCGGGAGGTGGCGATTGCTACGTCGCGCGCGCGGATGCGCAATTGGATGCGATCCCCGATATTTAGGGAGGCCACCATGGGCATGCGCAGCACCTCGCCCTCGAAATCCAGAGTTGTGATTTTGAAGGCGGTGTCTTGCGCGCTAACCGTCGCTTGCAAAAATGTGCCAGCCTCGAACTTCCCCGTGAATTCGTGCATTTCTTGGGTGTCGAATATCGCAGGAACGGGGCCGCGCGTGCTGACGTGTCCGTCTGGGGAAAGCAAGATGACCTCGTCCGCCAAACGCGCAACCTCGTCTATTGCGTGGCTGACGAATATCGCAGGGACACCGAATTCGCGTGGGATTTTTTCTAAGAACGGTAGCAGCTCGGCTTTGCGGCGGATGTCTAGGGCCGACAAGGGTTCATCCAGCAGCAGCAATTTCGGTTGGGTTAACAAAGTCCTACCCAAGGCGACGCGCTGTTTTTCGCCACCCGACAGGGTTGCAGGGAATTTGTTAAGCAAGGTTAACAAATCCAGAGATTTAACCACGTGATCCATCGTTATCGGATTGTTAACCTTTGGGCTGCGCTTGTCCGCGAACGCCAAATTACCCGCCACGCTTAGATGTGGAAACAGGCGGTCGTCTTGAAAAACCATGCCCACGGGGCGCTTGTGGGGAGGGCAGAAAATGCCTGCATTAGTGTCACTCCAAATCGTACTATCGTAAACTAATCGAAGGTTACCACGGTTTTCTAATCCGGCGATAATACGCAATAGGGTGCTTTTTCCGCTACCACTTGGGCCGAAAAGGGCAGTGATCCCGCTTAACGAGATAGCCTCGTGGAAGTCGATCGTGTGGTCCTCGAACGGAAGGCGCGCGCGAAGCGTTAAGGTTTTACCCGACATGCACAGCCGCCCTTCGGTTAAGGGTGTATACGGCCAACAGCACGATGAAGGAGAATATCATCAACCCCCCCGCCAATTGGTGCGCCTCGGCATACCGCAGGGTTTCGACATGTTCATAAATGGCGATGGATATCACCTTGGTTTCACCCGGAATATTGCCACCAACCATCAGCACCACACCGAATTCGCCGATGGTGTGGGTAAAACTAAGCACAATTGCGGTCAAAAATCCGCGCTTCGCCATCGGCACGGCAACCGTAAAGAAAGCATTAATGGGGGAGGCACGAAGGGTCGCTGCCGCCTCCATCGGGGCGCGACCTATGGTTTGAAACGCCGTTTGCAGCGGTTGCACCATAAACGGCAGCGAATAGAACATGGAGGCGATGACCAGCCCCGTGAAAGAAAATGTTAAGGTTTCGCCGGTAACATCGACCCAGAACCGTCCGATTGCCGATGTTGGGCTAAGCAAAATCAGGAAGTAGAAGCCGATAACGGTCGGAGGCAGAACGATGGGCAGGGCTGTCAGCGCCTCGATCATGGGGCGGGCTTTGGATTTTGTGTTCGCCAGCCACCAAGCCAGCGGTGTGCCGAGTAATAACAAAAAGAACGTGGTTGCTCCAGCCAACTGGATGGTTAGCCATAGTGGGGAGAGGTCAACCATCATTCGACCTCGTAGCCATAAGCGCGGATGATCGTTTTGGCTGGGTCGCTTTGCAGATATGCAATGAAGTCGGACGCGGCCACGTTGCCTTTGGCGTGCAAGGTCAGCACGCCATCTTGGTGGATCGGGGTGTATAGTTCCGGTGGAATGACCCAATAGCTACCCGCCACCACATTGCGCGGGCTGATCGCATAGGCCAGCGCCACGATGCCAAGCTCGGCATTACCGCTGGCGATAAGGGCGTGGGCCTGTCCGATGTTTTCCCCCATGACGATCCGGTCTTGCAGATTTTCCAACAAACCAAGAGCGCTTAACGCTTCCTTGGCTGCCACACCGTAGGGTGCAAGCTGCGGGTTGGCAATTGCGAGGCGTCGGTAAGGTTCCGTTAACGCTTGTAATCCGTCATCACCAATGCGGTTTGCATCGACACTCCAAAGCGCCAACTGGCCGGTGGCAAAGGTAAACGGCGCGTTAAGGGTTCGCTCATCCGCCGCCAGACGTTCGGGGCGGGCTTGGTCGGCCGCCAAAAACACATCAAACGGGGCGCCGTTAACGATTTGTGCATAAAGTTTGCCAGTAGAACCTGTGACGATAATTATCTGGTGGTCGGTTTCCGCCTCAAAATTCGCCTTCAAGACGTCCATCACTTCGGCGAAATTCGTGGCAACGGCTACCAGCGCGGTTTCGGCCACAGAAAGTTGCGGTGCAAGGGCAACACCTAATGCACAGAACAACCGTGTGATCCGTCGYTTGATTGTCATGGYRTCCCTTGYGCTWRTKCCYGCGAAATTTAGGCGATRCACWKGTTAATCACAAGCRTTGACGACCAAAATMRCCATCACTTCGTCGTTTTGAGGCTAGGAGCGGTGGYGACTTGGTGTATGTTGRKCYARSATAATWATYRAGGTGGCAAGATGGCTCCGTTGGATCARCGAAAAGGTGTTTGGAAATCYGGTAAAGGCAAGGGCCGRCGTACGCCCAARGGCCGCCAACTGGATGAAACYGCATGGAAAGAGGTTGAACAACTRCTTGGTGCGCGYCCCCGCAACCGTGAYYTGTTAATAGAACATTTACAYCTYATTCAGGAYSAATACGGCCACCTKTCYGCYGCRCATTTGCGCGCATTGGCCGAAGAAATGTCACTGTCGATGGCCGAGGTTCACGAGGTTGCCAGTTTCTATGCCCATTTCGATATTGTTAAGGAAGGYGAMACNNCGCCCCCMNNTCGTTAACAATTCGTGTATGCGATTCCCTGTCTTGCGAATTGGCAGGGGCAGAAAAGCTGCTGGCTGACCTTGGCGAGAAATATTCAGCTGGCGAGGTCCGCATCTTGCGCGCGCCCTGCATGGGCCGTTGCGACACAGCACCAGTGTTGGAGTTGGGACACAACCACATTGACGTGGCCACTGTGGCAAAGGTTGAAACTGCGATAACCAACGAAAATTTCTATCCTGAAATCCCGCACTATCAGACTGTCGAGGAATATTTCGGCCTCCACGGTGACGGTATTTATTACGAGATGGTTACTGGCAAGTTAACGGTGGAAGATGTGATCGAAACCATCACGGCCTCTGGTTTACGCGGGCTTGGCGGCGCGGGTTTCCCGACTGCAAAGAAGTGGGGATTCGTGCGGGCCGAAGAAGGGCCACGCTATCTGGCTGTCAACGCCGATGAAGGCGAGCCGGGAACCTTCAAGGACCGATACTATCTGGAGCGAGAGCCGCTTCAGTTTCTTGAAGGCACAATGATCGCTGCAAAAGTGATTGATGCCGAAAAGTGTTACATATATTTACGCGATGAATTTCCTGCCGCGCGTAAAATTCTGCAAGCCGAAATTGCCAAGTTGGAAAATTCCGGCATTCTTCCCGTCGGCTATATCGAGCTGCGCCGTGGGGCCGGGGCCTATATTTGCGGTGAAGAAAGCGCGATGATCGAAAGCATCGAGGGTAAGCGCGGCATTCCACGCCACCGCCCGCCGTACGTGGCGCAGAATGGAATATTCGGACGGCCAACGCTGGTTCACAATGTTGAAACGCTCCACTGGATTACGCGGATTTTGCGCGAGGGGCCTGAAATTCTAAGCGGGGTTGAGAAGAACGGGCGTAAAGGTATGCGGTCTTATTCTGTGTCCGGTCGTGTGAAGGAACCGGGCGTGAAACTGTTACCCGCCGGATCTACTATCACCGATGTTATTGCCGCTTCTGGCGGCATGCTGGATGGTCATGCGTTCAAGGCCTACCAACCGGGTGGGCCGTCTTCGGGGCTGTTACCGGCCAGTATCAACGATGTACCACTGGATTTTGACACGTTGCAACCGCTTGGCACGTTCATCGGGTCTGCGGCTGTCGTGGTGCTTTCAGATCACGATAGCATTCGTGATGCAGCGTCAAACATGTTGCGTTTCTTTGCTGCCGAAAGTTGCGGTCAATGCACACCGTGCCGTGTTGGCTGCGAGAAAGCGGTGATCTTGATGCAAGATGACAAATGGGATGGTGGACTGCTGCGCGAGCTGTCCGAAACCATGGTGGATGCATCGATTTGCGGATTGGGGCAGGCGGCGCCTAACCCCATCTTATCCGTGTTGAAATATTTCCCTGACGAGGTTTAGACACCCTGCACTTGATCCATTACCCGCATGAAGTTGCCGCCGATGAATTTGGCGACGGATTCTTCTGAATATCCGCGTTGGAATAAGGCGCCTACAACCAGCGGCATCTTGCGGTAGGTTTCCAAAACAGGTTGATAGTTGGCGTCCATATCCGACCCAAGGGCCACGGCATCTTCACCAACCAGATTGATCAATTCTTCGATCCGGTCGATAAACCCTGCCAAAGTGTTAATGCCAATGCCTGCGGGCCACGCGCCGATGTAACCACCGGAATCCGCGACCGACTTCGCCAGATCAACTGAAATAAACCGTGGGTGTTCAAATGCGGGCGTGTTGATATGGCTGTGCGTAATAACAACTGGTTGTTCGCTAGCCGACACGATCTGCGCCGCCGTCTTGGCGGATGCATGCGAGGCATCAATCACAATTCCCGCGCCATTCATGCCCGCGACAACCTCGTGCCCGAAATCCGTTAACCCGCGGTTAAGGTCTTCGCCCGTGGTGATATCGCCAAGGGTGTTGTTGTGATAGTGGATGAGGGTGATCATCCGCACGCCGTCCTCATAAACGGTTTGGAGGCGAGTGATGTCTTTTTCAAGGAAATCGGCGCCTTCCATCCCCAGAATGGCGGCTTGACGTCCCAGTGCATGGGCTGCGCGAATATCGTTCGAGTTTCGCGCAATCGTGACAATCCGCGCGCCTTCAAGGTCTGTAAGGTTCTCGATTTGCGTGCGATAGGCGACCCAACTTTCGCCTTCCTCGAACTCACGGGTGGCGCTTAGGCCGTTCTCGCCAAGCTCAAGCAGTGGAAAATCGGCCACGCCGTTAAAGACTGCACCAGCCATCCCGCCTTTGGTCATGTCGCCAATTGCCGTGTTCTCAAACGTTCCCATCAAACGATATATGTTTAACTTCCAGTTAAGGTTTGCACCCTCGCGCACGAACGTGCGGCCAGGGTGGGCGTGGGAATCAATCGCCGGATTGGCCTTAAGGAAGGCCATTGCACGGTTCAGTTCCGCGTCCATTAACGTAAATCCAACCTCGGGTGGTTGCGGTTTGAATTTGTAGTATCCACCTGTGGCCAGCACGGCTACGCCTGCGACCGCGCCGCCAACTACGCTACGTCTTGATACCATCGTGATGTCTCTTTTGTTGCTAGAATCCAGTTTTGCAGCACTTTCTAGCTATAGTGACGATATTTCAAGTGTACTTTTCCACGCACCGAGGCTTCCATCCTGCGCCCACCCGTATTAGGTGGAGTAGGAACAGTATTCGGAGCACCCATGTCGTTTTTCTCAAAGATGAAAGAACGTTTAACAAAATCCTCGTCAAAGATCGACGAAGGGCTTCAGGCAATCGTTGACGAAGAGGTTGTCGAGGCGCCGGTTGAGACACCTAAAGAGGTTGCAAAAGACACCCCCAAAGTCGGAATTGTCGGACGTATGTTGGGTCGTGACACAGCACCCAAACGCGTGCTGGACGATGCGATGTTGGAAAGTCTTGAGGAATTGTTAATCACTGCCGACATGGGCGTGGAAACCGCGCTTAAGGTTTCCGCCAATATGGCTGAGGGACGGTTTGGCAAAAAGCTGGGTGTCGAGGAGATTAAAACGCTGCTGGCGAACGAGGTGAAGGCTATTCTGGGACCCGTCGCCCGCCCGATGCCGCTTTATGCGAAAAAGCCGCAAGTGGTGTTGGTTGTTGGCGTGAATGGTTCCGGTAAAACCACGACGATTGGCAAGTTGGCCAGTCAGTTTGAAGCGGCCGGTAAATCAGTCGTGATTGCGGCTTGCGACACGTTCCGCGCGGCGGCTGTTGAACAGTTGCAGGTTTGGGGGGAACGCGCTGGCGTGCCGGTTTTGACCGCCCCCGAAGGAACGGATCCGGCCAGCCTTGCCTATGATGCGATGGTTCAGGCCGAAGCGGACGGGGCTGATTTGTTGATGATAGATACGGCCGGACGTTTACAGAACCGTGCGGACCTTATGGAAGAATTGGCCAAAATCGTTCGAGTGATCCGCAAGAAAGACCCGGATGCACCGCATAATACTTTGTTAGTACTTGATGCCACAACAGGTCAAAACGCCCTGTCGCAGGTAAAGGTGTTTACGGAAATTGCCGATGTTAGCGGTTTGGTAATGACTAAGCTGGACGGCACGGCCAAGGGTGGCGTGTTGGTGGCATTGGCAGACAAATACRGCCTGCCCATCCACGCGATCGGTGTTGGTGAAAGCATCGAAGACCTGCAAGCCTTTGACCCTGACGAATTCGCCCGCGCACTAACAGGGGCCACCTTGTGAGCGATTTCATCCTCTCGGTTGAGGGGACGGAATACGGTAAGTTTCTGGCAATGATACTGGCTTTGACGTCGGCTGTGGCGCACTCCATTTTCGGGGCGTTGCAAAAGGGGCGCTATGATCCTTGGTTGATGCGCGGTGCAATTGATATTTTCTATTTCCTGATTGCGCTGCCAATTGCGTTGTTTGTGTTTCCACTGCCAGAACCGCATGTGTGGCTGATCCTTGCCGTCGTTTGGGTTATCCATGTAGCCTACAAGTACTTTATGGCGATGGCGTATTCGCGCGGCGCTTACACCGTCGTCTACCCCGTGGTGCGCGGCACTGGCCCGTTGGTAACGGTTATTGCGGCAGGCTTTGTTTTTGGCGAGACGTTTACACCGGTGCAATGGGGTGGTGTTTTGCTGCTGTCCGGCGGGATTTTTGCGCTGGCAGGGTGGAATTTGCACAAAACGGACGTGGGGCGGAACGTCTTGATCTCGGCGCTGGGGTTTGCATTTTTGACGGGCGTGATCGTCGCGATTTATACGACGGTTGATGCGCTTGGGATGCGCTCAACGCCTGACCCGTTTACGTTTCTGTTCTGGTTCTTCGTGGTCGATGGTTGGACCTTCCCGATCATCTCGTACATTCACTGGAAGCGGATGGAAAATCCGCCGGCACCCGGCCCGTTATTACGTAAAGGTTTCATCGGAGCGTTGCTTGCTTTTGTCAGTTTCGGCTCTGTGATGCTGGCAACGCGTCTTGATAAAGTAGGCGAGGCCGCTGTGCTGCGCGAGACATCAACCGTCTTCGCCGCCCTGATCGGCTGGTTGTTCCTGAAAGAAACGGTTGGCCCCGTGCGGGCAGGTTTGATGGCAATTATCGCGGCAGGCGCGGTAGTGGTGGAATTCGGCGGTTAGAGAGGCTAAGAGGCATTATGGAAAAGAAAAAGATACACCCGTTACTAAAGCTGGCCCTGGAAATGGGGCCGATCATGATATTCTTCATATCGTATAAATTCGCGGTTGTACCGGACGGTGCGAGCGACGAGGAACGCCAATTAGCGCAGCTTTTGTTTGCCACAGGGATATTCATTCCGGTAATCTTGGTTTCGCTGGTGATCAGCTGGGTGTTGACCCGTAGCCTGCCAAAAATGGCCGTGATGACGGCGGTGGTTGTCGTGGTCATGGGCGGGCTGACACTGTGGCTTAAGGACGACACATTTATCAAGATGAAACCATCGATCCTTTACGCCCTGTTCGCCGCGATCCTTGGGTTTGGCTTGATGCGCGGGCAAAGTTACCTGCAATATGTGATGGAGGATTCCATGCCGTTACAGCCCGAAGGCTGGATGATTTTCACCAAACGCTTTGCGCTGTTTTTCGTTGCTTTAGCAATCGTTAACGAAATCGTTTGGCGCGGGTTTGGCACGGATATCTGGGTGAACTTCAAAACATTCGCGCTGCCGGTGGCCACGTTCGTGTTCATCTTCAGCCAGATGGGCGTGTTCAGCAAATACGCGATTGAAGAAGACGAAGAGTAACGCTTTAGACCTTGAACTTGGGCGAGCGATTTTCAAAGTTGGCCAGCACCGCTTCCATCTGATTTTCGCCGCCCAGTACAGATTTTTGGGCGATGGATTCTGCCATCAAGGTGTCCGCGCGGCTTGCGCCCCAAGTATCTGTAATCAGGCGTTTTGCGGCCCGTGTCCCATCGGGGCTGCGCTCGGCGATCTGATTGGCTAATTCCAATGCGCGTACGAGGGGGGCATCTGAAACTTCGCTCACAAACCCCCAATCCAACGCCTGTGCTGCATCAAATACTTCGGCGGTATAGGTCAGGCGGCGCACCACATCTTGGCGGGCTAACGCAGGCATCAAGGTCATACCACCCATGTCTGGCACCAATCCCCATTTGGCCTCCATGATCGAAAACTTGGTGTCCGGTGCTGCCACGCGGATGTCCGCGCCAAGCATGATCTGGAAACCACCGCCAAATGCCACGCCGTGAAGTGCGGTGATAACCGGCATCGGTAAATCGCGCCAACCGGTCGATACGTGCTGGAACAGATTGGCGTCGCCGTGCGAGCGGGTTATGAAATCAAGACTATCAGGGTTTTGCAACATTGCTGCGAAGCTCATGAAGTCTAGGCCCGCGCAAAATGCTTCGCCGTCACCAGACAGGATAACCGCGCGTGTTTCGCGGGCGGTTGACAGCTGGTTGATGGTGTCCGAAATTGCCTCAAGCATTGCCTGATCAAGCGCGTTTCGTTTGTTCGCGCGGTTCAAAATTACATGCGCGACGGGGCCGTTGTGCGTAAGGCTTACGCGATCAATCTTCGACAAACAGGTTCTCCCACGCGCGATCAATCAACTCGATACTCATGTGCGGCTCGTACCCCTCGTATTCACAAATCGAGAGGCTTTGGTCGATCAGGAACGGCGCTTGATAGGAGGCGAACTGGTTGTCCACTAAGGGGTATTTGGTATTGAGTAGATACTTCAAGACCTCTTCGTCAGGGCGAAGTTTATAGTGGCGACAGGTCTTAACAAAAATTTTAATGAAGTCGTCGCGGCTTGGATTATCAACTTTGATCTTATAATAAATACGCCGCAAAGCCGCCCCATCGAACATTTCAGTAGGGGCCATGTTGGTTGAGAAAATCACCAAGGTATCAAACGGAACCATGAATTTTTGCCCAGATTGCAGGGTCAAAATATCGAAGTGCTGCTCCATTGGAACAATCCAGCGGTTGATCAGGGCCTGTGGAGGTTCGGCCTGACGGCCAAGGTCGTCCACGATAAACACACCACCGGTGGCTTTCAGTTGTAGCGGTGCCTGATAGGTGCGCGACACAGGGTTATAGATAAGGTCGAGCATCGAGAGCGTCAGTTCACCACCAGTCATAACGGACGGGCGACGGCACAGCGCATAGCGTTGATCGAAGGTTGGGCCAAGACGGCGAAGGGCGTTGGCATCAAACTCTTCGGTTTTGGCCAAAGTGTGGATGATTGGATCGTACAGAGAGATCACCTGACCTGCATACTCAAGGAAGCGCGGTAGGAAAATGTTATCGCCAAGCGCGTCACGTATGCCGTTGGAAATAGACGATTTTCCGTTTCCAGGGGGGCCGAAAAGCAGCACGGATTTGCCTGAATTAACCGCTGGTCCAAGCTGGTCCAACATGCCTTCGGGCATAACCAGATGCGACAGTGAGCTTTCTAGATCCTCGCGACGAATATTTACGTCTTTAACCTTTTGGCGTTCGGTTTGCTTCCAGAAGTCGGCCAAAGGTACGGGTAAGCAGCCGTAGTATTCAGACTGTTGGAGGGCATCAAGCGCACGCGCCCGCCCGGTATCCGTAAGCTGGTAGCGTAACGAAGACGTTGTTGACGCCCCGCGCGCGCCTAATGTTTCGATCAAGCCGCCTGCGCGGATTTCATCAATCAATTCTTGTGCGATTGGCACGGAAACGGCCAGTGCCTCGGCGATGTCTACGATATCGCTCAGGTTTCGACGGAAAATGGTTTTAAGTAAAATGCCGGTCATGAGGGTCATCTCAAGGCCAATTTCGGACAGTTTCAACGGAACGGGGGGCTTAAAAGCCTCGTGTTTAACGCCATCCATAGTGTTTTCTCCTTCGTGACCGAAAACGGTATTGAACTGATTTAACGCGCATTAACGCTTTGGCGCAATGCAGAGATGAGAATTTCAAACGTATACTGCCGCCAAATTGCGGCCAAAACTAGTCTTTTAGCGTATCATTGGCGCATCGGGTTTTGGGGTGCTGGACCTAAACAAGCCCAACGACAGTAAGTTGATAAAATATTAATGCGGCACTCATCCCCAAGCCGAGCGGGAAGTTTTTCACTTTGGATGTCTTCTCGACGCGCCAGGATTCCCAGTTATCCGTTATTGGATTCATGAAATCGAGTTTTCCAATTATTTTGTGCAATATAACCCCAATAAGGGCGAATAGTGACAGTTCGAGTAGGAAGGAGGCGATGTGGTTGTGGTCGATGAACAGGGCCATAGCGGCGGCAAACTTGGCATCTCCACCACCGATTCCACCAAGGGAGAATATCAAAAATCCGACGATTAGGACAATAAAACCGCCGAGAAGGCGCCACAAGTAGACGTCGAATGGTAGGAGAATTACGCCTGAAATAATAAACCCAGCCGCCATCAATAGAACCAAAATATTGGGTATTTTCATGAACTTAAGGTCGCTCCACGCTGACCAGAGCGCAAACGGAGTGGCTATAGCAAGGAAGATGTAATTTGTGTAACTAATGTCGAGGTTCATAGTGAAGCCAATAGCGATACTGCCGGTTGGAAGAACTGTGGATGGATGTCGATTGACTCAGACAGAAGCCCGCGTGCGATGTCTGTATCGCCGTTACGGATAGCTTCGCGCGCAAGATTATATAGTAGAATTGCGCGTTCTTTATCGTTCATTGGAATAACGGGAAGGCGGTACACCTCTTGTTTGCCAAGGGTGATTACAAGGTTGTTTTTGGCTGTGAACATTTTAGAATCTGCGGCAATGGCTTGTTTGAACAGCTTTTCGGCGGCTGAATACTGGCCACGATCCAGCTTCGAGATACCCCAGTTGTTCAAAACTTGAGCGGGGCGGGTGGTTAAGCCTCGTGCTATATCATAGAAGTTATCGGCCTTTTCCCATTCTTTATTATGGTCAGCAACCAAAGCTTCGAGGAAGTATCGATCGAATGTTTCTACCGTTGGTGGGATGGCATCAAGTTGAACTCGTGCCTCTTCCCATGCGCCATTGCGAACCAGCGCATCGGCGTAGTTCAAGCGGTCATTGCTGTCAGCTTGCCCGTCTTCGATCAATTGTTCGTAAATCAGGGCGGCTTCGGCGTATTGCCTGTTTTGAACAAGCGCCTGCGCATAACTTTTCTTCAGGTCAATGCGATCTGGTTCCGCAGCAAGGGAGTCGCGGAAAAACGCAACGGACTCGGATGGATCCGCGAGGTTTAGCATGATGTCATTCAGACCTGTCGCATCGATTGCATTAACCGAACCGAGGTCTGCATTTTTTTGTGCATCGGTCAATTCGGCACACCCTGCAAGGGTAATGCTTAAGGCAAGACCTGCGCCCATTGTTCGTAAAATCGTAAGGCTCATCTGCTCGCCCCTTTTTATTTGTTTCCTAACAAAAGATAACTGCCGTTTCCGTATCGGACCAGCGAAAAGTCGTATTCGCGGGCGATTTCCGCGGATTGCTCGCCAATAAGACGGTTTGCAAGGATCAGGTTCTGGCGGATCAGCTCGGAATTGCCATTATCGACGCCAAAAGCCACGCGAAAAGCTTGTCGTGCTTGTTGGTAATCGCCAAGATTAATTAATACGACGCCAAAATTGTTCCATGCGGAGGCGGACTCTGCGTATTGTTCAACAGCTTTTTCCAGCAGTGTGCGCGCCTGTTGCAAGCGCCCAAGGCGTAGGTTTGCGGACCCCATGCCACTTAGAGCCTCGGCGCTTACACCGGTTTCGGAGGCAGCACGTTGGTAGGCTGATAAGGCAAGCTCGAATTCTTCGGCCTCCATCAGGCGATGGCCAACCGTGAGACCATCGACGCTTGGGGTGCGTTGTGTTCCAAGCGGTGCGCGTGGACCGGAGCGTTCATCAGGTGTTAACGCAAAATTCGTCGACTGGCACGCGCCCAGGCCCAGCGTCACAAGTAGAATAGCGATAACCGATAGGCGCGAAATTAGAAGGTCCCCTCACCGAGGAGGTTTACGTAAATGTCATAAATCGACGGGCCAACCATAATGATCAGAAGCGGTGGAACCGTGAACAACATAGTGCCGATTGTTAGTTTCGTTGGCAGTACGTTGGCTTTCTCTTCGGCGCGCAGCACGCGTTTGTCGCGCATCTCGTCGGCATAAACACGAAGCGCATCCGAGATGGACGTACCAAAGTTGGCCGATTGCACCAGCACCGTCACGAAGGAACTGATATCGTTCACGCCGCAGCGTTCCGCCATATCGCGCAAAACCAGTACGCGGTCTTTACCGGCGCGCATTTCGTTGGCGACGACTTCAAATTCCTCGGCCAATGTGGGGGAGGAAGCTTTGGTTTCTGTAGCCACACGCAAAATCGCCTGATCGAGGGACTGCCCCGCCTCAACACAAACCAGCATCAAATCGAGCGCGTCGGGGAAGCCGTTGGTAACGTCTTCCTGACGTTGTTGCAGACGTCGCTCAACCCAGTAAGAGGGGAGCATATATCCGATACCGCCGGGGATCAGAATGGTCATCAACATGCTGGACATGCTCGGTTCACCCGGTTGAACCATGATGTAGAGAACACCAACAGCCAGAAATCCGACACCCATCATCATCTTGGCAAAGTTCATGGTCTGAACCGCAGAAGCGGAGCGATATCCGGCTTGAACCAGCTTCAAACGAGCCGCTGACAGCTCGCCTTCGCCTTGTGGCTCCAAGTATTCGGAGAACCTGTCAAGCATCTCCCCTTTGCCGTTTTCGAAGCGTAGTTTGCTGGATTGATCTGATCCACCTGCCGTCGCCGCGACTGCACCGCGTCGTGTTGGTAGGCGCGCGAATTGATCAACCTCTTTCTTGAACAGGACTGGCATGGCGACAAGGATAAAGAATATCCCGAAGTATCCGATCACGAAGAAAGGCGCGCTTGGGCCAATCATCGCGCTCAAGAATTCCCAAATTTGAAAAATCATTTCCATAACCTGCTCCCACAGATGTCTTAAACTTTAATATCAACCATGATTTTCATGAATATGATGTTAACGAGCAAGAAGATACCAACTACAATCGCCGCAGGTACAAATACCGGTGTCGACATGACGCCGTCGTAATATCCGGGCTGCGATACATTAATCATTACAAGTGCTAAAATCGGGAAAATGGACAGGAACCAACCAGACCATTTTGCCTCGGCGGTGATCGCATCGACGCGGCGGAACAGTTTGAAGCGTGAGCGGATAACCTTCGCCAGACCGGCAAGAATTTCAGCAAGGTTACCACCTGCCTGACTCTGAATTTTTACGGCAACCGCAAGGAAGCGTAAATCCTGAAGATCAATGCGTTCAGCCATTTTGTCGAGTGATTCAGTAATATCCATCCCGTAGGTGGATTCGTCCGCAAGGACGCCAAATTCAGTGCCAAGCGGATCCGGCATTTCTGAGGCTACATTGGCGATTGCACTGGAAAAGGGGTGGCCCACTTTTAGCGAACGAACGATCAGTTCAACCGCATCCGGCAGTTGTTCTTGAAACAAGTCCAAGCGTTTCTTGGCCTTGTTGCGAAGCCATGTGTAAACCGCGCCGTAGCCCATAACGACGGAAATGCCGATGCGTAACTGAAGGCCGGTACCTGTGAACAATGTTAGCCCGACAAAGGCCATGATGCCTACGAAAATCATCACTAAAATCAAAGCTGTAGGCGTGAATGCAATATTTGCTTGTGCTGCCTTTTCCGACAACGGCGCAATGAGCGGTATCCTTTTGGCGTCACGGTGCTGTTCGCGTTCTTTCCGCAAGTTTTCCATGACTTCTTGGGGGTTTTCACCTGTTTGCAACATTTGCAAACGACGGTTAACCTTGGATTCAAGGCGCACGGACTTTCCAAAGAAGGCCAAGTAGATGCCTTCGATCATGAAAAACACACCGACGAAAATCAGGGCATAAATAAGTGGTTGTAAACTCATAAAATTTACTCCTTTTAATCTTCGGCGTTAGTATAAATACTGTTTGGCAAGTCGTAGCCCCATTGGCGGAAACGCTCTGTGAAGTGCGAGCGGAGGCCCCCGGATACAAATTTACCCTGAATTTTGCCATCCTCGTCCATGCCCGTACGCTGAAACTTAAATATCTCCTGCATGGAAATGATCTCGCCTTCCATTCCGGTTATTTCGGTGATGGAAACCATGCGGCGTGAACCGTCGGGCAGGCGGCTGATCTGCACCATCAGGTCAACAGCCGAGGAAATCTGTGCGCGACTGGCAACCAGTGGTAATTCCACCCCGGTCATCGCGATCATGTTTTCAAGACGCGAAACGGCATCGCGCGCAGAGTTGGCGTGGATTGTTGTCATTGACCCATCGTGGCCCGTGTTCATGGCCTGTAACATGTCGATAACCTCGTCGCCACGGGTCTCGCCGACGATAATGCGGTCGGGGCGCATACGAAGGGCGTTGCGCAGTAAATCGCGCTGGCTAACCTCGCCTTTGCCCTCCACGTTGGGGGGGCGGCTTTCCATTCGACCGATGTGGACCTGTTGTAACTGAAGCTCGGCGGTGTCTTCGATGGTAACGATACGTTCTTCATCACCGATAAAACCAGATAGGGCGTTCAAAGTTGTCGTTTTACCTGAACCCGTACCACCGGAAACGATGATATTCAGGCGCGTGGCGACGGCCGCTTGAAGGTAAGTTGCCATTGCTTCGGTAAAAGCGCCAAATTTAATCAACTGATCAATCGACAGCTTTTCTTTGGTGAATTTACGAATGGAAACAAGCGATCCATCAACAGCACAGGGCGGGACCATCGCATTGAAACGTGACCCATCGGCAAGCCGCGCATCCACGTAGGGCGAGCTTTCATCAACACGACGGCCAACGGCCGAAACGATTTTATCGATGATCCGCATCAGGTGCTTTTCGTCTTTGAATTTAACGGTTGTCAGTTCCAGAATACCACCGCGCTCGACAAAAACCTGTTGGCTGCCGTTGATCAGGATATCGTTGACCGTATCATCACGCAGTAAAACCTCAATCGGCCCGAGGCCGGTGACCTCGTCCAACAGATCAGCGTTGAGCTGCTTTTGATCTGCGGAATTAAGCACAACATCCATGTCACGTAGGCCTTCACGCGAAATTAGGGCGATTTCATGCCGCAAATCCTCTTCTGAGGCTTTGTCCAGGGCAGCTAGGTTCAGGCTTTCGAGCAGGCGCTTGTGCAGTTCCATCCTGATTTCTAGCAGGCGATCCATACGCTTGGCTTCTTTTGGATCGACCGCAACCGATTTCGGCGGAGCCGGCTTAGTCTTTTTACTCTTAGCCATCTTTTCTGGCTTCGGAGCCACCTCTACCGGTGCTGAAGCAACAGCGGGCGCTGATTTCGAAGGGGCCACCAGTGAAGGGGCCGCAACGGGCGCACCGTTAGGAGAATCTTTGTTAAACCGTTTGAACATCTATAGCTCCTTCAGGCTATTGCAGCCTTCTGTTCTTCTGCATGCGCGATCAAAGACGCAGCAATTTTGCGAATTTCTTTTCGCAAAGGGTTTTTTGGCGCCGCATCAGCGAGCGGGCGTCCTTGATCATTAGCCGCCAGTACCTGCTTACCGCCATCCGGTAGCAGGATGTTGATGTCGATCCCCAAACTTTCTGAAAACCGTTTGGCGCGCGCTTTGCCATTTAGATCTGTGAAGGCAGGCGCGAAGTTAAGAACAAACTGCAACTTATCTTCCGGCAGCTCTTCAGACTTCAGAACCCGCAGGAATCGCATCATATTTTGGGCGGACCGCATGTCCAGCTCCATCACTGCGAAGTATGTTTCTGCCATTTGCAACACGTTTGCAGACCAATCAACCAGTGTGGTCGGCATGTCGACGATCACGAAATCGTAAGACTCGCGTGCATAGGACAGGAGGTTTTCGATGTCATTACCACTGATGATGTCTAGTGGAAAAATTTCTGGGGGAGCTGTCAGGACCGCCATGCGCGATTTGAACGATGTAAGGCTTTCTGCAAACATGTCAGCATCAAGGTTGTCCATGTGTGTCAGCATTTCGGACACAGCTTCACGGAAACCCAAATCCAGATAGGTGGAAACAGATCCAGCTTGAAAGTTTAGGTCAAGAATACAAACTTTCAAAGAAGATTTCTTGTCGAATGTGGCCATTTCCCATGCGAGGTTCACCGCGAAGGTCGATGTGCCAACACCGCCCGCGACGCCATAGATAGGCAGTACAATGCCGCGGCGACGTTTTTTGGTTTTCTTCTGTTCCGTTTCGACTTCGATCGCCTCGGCGCGAAGCCGTGCTAGGGCATCACCAAACGCATCTTTGGGTGCGGGGCAGGGGATGAAATCGTCAGCGCCCTGGCGCATCACCTGATGCAAGCTGGTCGGAGAAATGTCGCTGACAATCAATATAACTTTCAACCGACGTGCTTTTACTGCTTTAATAAAGCTGGTCACGACGTTCAGGTCGCCTTCGTCATCTTTATCTACGCACACGAATACAACTTCGAGGTTATCGAGTGAGCCGCGCTCAAGAGACTCCATCGCCTCCTTATAAGATCCAACAGCCCAGTTYTTTGAAAAATGTTCTGATAGTTCACCTGATAATTCAGGAAATCTTTTGATATCACGTGTTGCAGCAAACGCCTCTATCACGCGTTCTTTTAACTTTAGTAGTGCCATAAATGCCCCCAGGCTACCGTTTGAAGTGAGACTAATTAAAAATATTCAATCAATCAATAATTCTACGATACAAATGTGTCAAAATCATAGCGGGAAAATATCAAGAATAACATCCCGTATCGTGCAGAAATGTTTACATTTTTGGCAATTGCGAAGATTTCCGCCTAGTCCCCAGAAAAAAGGTCCCGAATACACGGGACCTTTTGTAATGAGAGGCATTCGTTGAAGCCCAATTATTTGGGGGTCACATACGAATTGTAGACGTTAACCGCTACTTTGCCGTCGAAATCATCGCCAATGTAACCTTTAACGAAGCCGGATACTGCCGTAACTGTACGACGGTTTAGGCGTTCGCGATCTTGTGTGTTGATCAGAGGCTCGGATTCACCTTTTGAGACAACTGCAATGAGGTTCTTACGTGGAACCCCTTGCGAAACAAGATAGTTGACGGCCGCTTGTGCGCGACGTTGGCCAAGACGGTTGTTGTAGCTGTTTCCACCAACCAGATCCGTATGCCCATACACTGTAAAGCGTACGTGCGGGAAGTTTTTCATCCAGCTAGCTTGCCCACGCAAGATAGACTTCGCTTCAGAGTCCAGAGCCGAACGATTGAATTCGAAGTTGATCATCGTTGGCGTTGCCCGGCGGAATTGTTCATCCAGGCTTCGCAGTGCTGCGCCGGGTTCCAGATATGCCGTTTGGGCAAACTGGTTGCTTGTCGCAGATTCTGCAAAATTGCTTTCGTTCAACATTGTTCCCGCTGGGTTAAGACACCCGGCAGTTAGAAGGACAGAAGCAGCGGCGGTTATTTTAAGTGTGGTTTTCATTACCTTACTCCAACACGTAGCCATAGGAACCTTGAACACCCTGAGAACCAGAGCCACCAAGGGAAGAAGTACCTTCAGTCGTTCCTAGCAGGAACAGCTCTTCTTCGGTAGGGACGCGCATCCGGTCGGTTGGCATACTTAGTGCCGCGCCGGAAACCGGTTTAACCAGATGCGGTGTGATGATAATGACTAGCTCGCTTTGACGACGAGCGAAATCGGAACTACGGAACAGTGCGCCCAAGATGGGAACATCGCCTAACCAAGGGATTTGGCTAACATTATCGCCAAAATCATCTTGTAATAGGCCAGCGATAGCAAAGCTTTGGCCGTCACGCATTTCGACAGTAGTAGTTGTCGAACGCGTTTTGATGCCGATTATCCCGTTGATTTCAACCGTGCTGTCCAGCGCACTAACTTCGGTCGTTAGGCGAAGGCTGATCTGGTTGCCATCAATAACTGTAGGTGTGAATGTTAGGTTAACCCCATATGGTTTGAATTCCGTAGAACCATCTATACCAGGTACTGGAATTTCGCCGCCGGCCCGAAAGCTGGCTTCTTGGCCTGAAATAGCAACAACGTTTGGTTCTGCCAGTGTTCTTACCATACCTTTGGATTCAAGGGCTTGAATAAGCACGTCAACGGCAAGGCCGCCGCCGCCAAAGCTAAACAAGGCGCTACCTTGGTCGAGACCGAGGGCACCGTCTGCAGCTCCGCTATCGAAAGTACTTCCGCTTACAAGGCCGGAAATTCCGATTGAACTGCTTAACGCCTTACTTGTTGAGCGTGACATCTCTGCAAAGCGGACTTTCAGCATGACTTGCTGGCTTCCACCAACCATCATCAGGTTCGTAACCTGATCACCTGCATACCGACTGGCCAACTCCATTGCACGTGCAACCTTGCGCGCGCCTGAAACTGTACCACTAAGCACAATACCTGCGCCTGCTGTGCGAACTTCGATCGGCTCGCCCGGTAGTATTTCAGCGAGACGTTCCTTGAATTCTGCAATGTCGGGTACAACCCGTACATCGACATTAGCAATCAACGTGCCATCTGCACCAAACAACGTAAGTGTTGTGCGCCCCGGTGCCTTGCCTAGAACGTAAATTGTGCTCTCGGACAATGTTGCGATGTCGGCTATGGCGGGGTTGGCTACGGAAATTTCCGCGAACGGTTGATCACTCTGAACTACAATAGCGCGGTTTGTTGCGACCGTGATATTGCTTGATACTGTGCCGCGTAACACAGAAAGGCCAGACTGGGCTAATACTGGTGTTACCGTCGGTAAAGTTAATGCGAGTCCAAATAGGCCCGCTTTTATCATGTCATTAAATTTCATTGTGATCCTGCCTCTCAAAATCACCAAGTTGAATAAATGGTCCTGCCTCACAAAACCATCGCATATAGTTGTCGCGCATTTGAATGCGTCTGTGCGGGAAGGATGCGCGAAATCTATAATAGAATCAACAGTCATTTTCGAATCGATTCGTCAGCATATCAATATTGCGCGAATCGATTCGATTTTAGCGAGTAATCACTCTTGCGGGCAGGGGACCTCGACCACGATCACTTCGGACCCTTTACGGGTGCGTAATGTGCAGATGGGTTTGATCTCTATCGCTTTGATTTCACTGCCAATAACGTCTCTCTGGTCAACTTGAAAATTACCCGTTTCAGCGTCATCCTCGGCACCGCGAAGGGACAGTGTCAGGCGGCCGGTTTGCTGGGCCTGTGTTAACTGTGCAACGGTTTGTGGAGAAACTTCTACGGTAACATTTCGCGCAATGATTGTGCGTGAAATGTCTGAGTTCTCAACTTGGTCGACTGCAATCAACCGTACCTTTTCAAGCATCAGGCGTGTAATGGTTGCCCCACCGTCTTCACCAGTCCAGTAAACATCGACGCGGTCATTTGGCTGAAGGAAACCGGAAACACCTGTGGAAACATTAATATTGATCGTAAAGGCACGCATTCCAGGCGCAAGCCGGGACCGTACACCGGCATCTTCTCCAAAGGCTGTGATTTTATGTGGTAGGACCGGTTCATCTTTAACCATAGCAATCAAAATAGCGCGCGGTTCAGCACCTTCGCCGCCCATTAGCCGTTCCATATCGGTAAATGCGCCAGCAGGCACATTTGCTTTTGGCCAAGCAATCAACTTGACGTCGCCTGGTCTAAGGAATTGTCCAAAAACCAGTTCGCGTGTAGCAACAGCAACGCCTATTAGTTCAATGGCAGGCACATTGTTTCTGCGTGCTTGCGCCAAGTCGGCCTCAAGATCCCCAAAGGTTTGCTGGGCGAGATAGGCTGCCGCCCCCGCAAGACCTATTCCAATGAGCAAAACAAAAGCAAAAACAATACGCATGATGGATCCTTACGAAAAATTTTCACCCCCGCACTTATTGAGTTAAAGCACATAAAGTGGGCAATATTATTGGCATCGTTAAGCTACCGGACCAATATATTCAATTGATTTGTCTATAATCTATGCTCTTAGTAAAAAGGTGTGGGAAAATGGGCATAATAAAACCGGGGCGACRRSRTCGCYCCGGTTTAAAACTTGTGTGRCTACACGARTGYAGCRCTAGGTAACWTCWAWYMGAAWGTTRSRGYRSMWGCRKYGYYTAGCTCGTCGTTGATGCCGTTTGCWGCRYTTTCGATGCCGCCGGAAATCAATGTGATAACAGCAATCGCGATACCAACGATAGCAGCAGTCAAAACAACCCAGTCTACAGTWACAGCGCCGGACTCGTCATTTGCGAATTTTGTGAACAGTTTCATAATGTGTCCCCTTCCAAGGGTTTNGGTTRATAATTTGGCTCTAAATGAACCGGTACTAGAATGGCYACTTGGCCTWAWWNACTCCAGAAMTCCAGAGCGTAATATTTGATCCTCRRAACAAGTCTGYGAACCAATTGATATTGTATATGCAGGYCAAATTRGGCRRAAATTGGGCGGATTTCGGAAAAAGGAAAGAAATATTWKAWYCTTNGAAATTTAGGCATTTTATCGCGTACTCAATGTAAGSTGTTGTAATTAAATAAATAAACYACCATTCAAGCGTTGTTGATTTGCATTTACATACATTTAGGCCAGTTTATTTTTAGACCAAGGYGCCTAAATTCATGTCGCGAGGCCGAATACATCGGAATTTCTGASRGTTACCGATTCTAGGGGAGTCGTTTACGGTCARCCTTAYAGCGGACAGTATGCTTATGACTGCAAGCCACTGCCCAACGTATATGAACACCCCGTCGGGTTATCTCTRCGATGTAATTYTKAATAGCATGTAAATTGACAYATCCTGTTGTTTGAATGTATATATGCACAGCAATCAAACAGGGGGAAGACAATGTCATTTGAATACGAAGGAAATACGATTGAAACCAATGCCAACGGGCATCTGGAAAATGTCGAAGACTGGAATGAAGGCATCGCAGCACTTCTGGCGGCTCAGGAAGGTATCGAGCTGACCGACAAACACTGGGACTTGATGAACTTCTTGCGTGAAGAATACATCGAGAACGCCGGCAACCAGCCCAACACCCGCAAAATCGTTAAAGCAATGAGCGACGCGTGGGGCGAGAAACTAAGCCAGCGCGACGTCTACGAATTATTCCCGGGTGATCCATCAAAGCAGGGCGGCAAAGTCGCCGGCTTACCCGAGAGCCGCCGTAAGGGTGGTTACTAATATTCCAATGCGCCGCCTATGCTAAAGGGCGGCGCTATTTCCAAACGACAGCACTACATTGCGCCAACTTTGCAAGCCGCGCCAATTCGGCAGTCAGCTTTTTGGCGCGCACAGCACTCCATTGCACATCTTCTTCATGCCAGAGGTTCAAGACGTGTAGGGCACCGGGCTTTCGGTCCGCTTTCAGCTCAATTCGCCCAATAAAACGATCCCCCTCTAGTATGGGATAAACATAGTACCCCCAGATACGTTTTGCTTTTGGCACGAAAATCTCAATACGGTACTCAAAACCAAATAGACGTTCCAGCCGTGTGCGGTCCCTTATGGCCGGATCAAAGGGGCTAAGAATCCGCAACCTCGAAGTCGTCGGGGGAAGGGCGTTTAACTGCGTGTCAATATCTCGCGGCGCAAGTGCTGTGGTCCACGAACCATCGCGCCCTTGAATTTCCACTTGTCGCACGTCGTTGTTCTGCGCCCATGTTTTGACCTCGGCTCCGGAAACCACGCCCCAGAACTGCTGGATTTCACGCGCTGTGGCAAACGGCATCCGCTTTAACGCCTCGACGCATAACCAATCTAGTTGCGCGGCCTCGGTCAGTGGGGATAGCAGGGGCGGAAACACACGTTCCGCCAGATCATAGAACTTTGTGAAATTCTCCCGATGCGAAGTCGCCAACTCCCCCGTATACCACATATGATCGAGGGCTTTTTTATGTGGTGGCCGCGCCCACATCTTCTTTTCACCTTCTATTTGGGTGTCAAAAGCGTGGGTCGACAGCGGCCCCTCCGCAGCAATGCGTTGTTTAATGGCATCATAAGCCGCCGCGCATCGCGATTGTTTATCCGTAATACCATACTTTGCAATATGTCGTGTGGCGATGGTATGGGAAAGGTGAAAGTGTAAAATGGCGGGGTGAGTGGGTGTGGTTTCGAACCCACGTACCTCTTCGAAACTACCCCTTCAAGCACGCAACTATTAGATCGGCCATTGTATCCCACAAAGCCTCCAAGTCCTTTGGCGAAGGCGCGAAACTATTTGAGTGGACATATCGATTCAATGTGTCGGCTGACACAAGTTGATAACTTTGAGAAAACTTCTTCGTTGCATCTAATTGTTTTTTACCGATTTTGTCATGGCTAAAAAGTGCCGCACCAACTTTTTCGACACGGCGCGCAAGCTTGTCATTTGCATGTACTTGAATGCTGTGTTCATCCACATAATAATCAATGGATAGTTCTAAAAGTACTCGAAATAACACCGACACCGCATTTGGATGTTTTTCGGTATTCAGGTGAAACTGAAGTTCTTCCCAAATAGCATGGTGCCTTTGCTGCTTACCTGTCCAGAGAATGCCAAACTCTTTTGGTGGGATAAGGGTTGTACGCCTTGTAGGCTTCGGTTTTGCCTTCGGCTTTGCTTTTGCTTTTGGTTTGCTAGGTGATTTGTTGTCATCTGTATCTAGAATATCCTCATCGCTTGGGAGTTTCCCGCCGTCCTCTAACTTTTCAAGGTAAGAAAGCTTGCCAGTATTATCCCATATATCACCAAGGACAACGCGCCCGTTGGCAAAATCGTCTGCGATATCTCGGAGGGTTTCAAGAACTACTTCCGGTTTATGTGTGTAGCTAAATTCCTTATTCTTGCCACTAATACCAATACGGTTCCGAATAACTTCGGAAGATAAAAATCGATTAAGATTGGAACGTGGGATTTTCTTTTTTGGAAGAAATTCAGCAGCCTTCAACCGCTGTTCAATTTCATCTGCAAGATTGAACCCTGTGGCTTTTCCCGACCGAGCTACGAAATTATCCTTCATTCGATCATCCCAATTGGATTGACCTACACCGTTTTGCGTTCCTGTATGTCGGCGATAGAGGATGCTATCTATATCGTCTCGATTTTCTTCTACTTGGCAAAGAATAGTGTTGGGGAAGTCCCCCCTCCATTTTTTTCGCAACGACTTAAAATAGTCTTGCAACGGAACGGTTGGAGCCTTTTCCGGCTTCTCAAGCAACTTCAAACATGTCACCCGTCGATTTCCATCAAAAACTAAAAAGGCACCGTTTTCGGGTGTTACCAGTGGCGGCTCAAATATCCTTCCCTCATCGACAATATCCATTGCGAGGTTTTTCATATGTGTTTCACGAGTATTAAACAGCCAAGATATAGCGGCTGTTTCGTTTTCAAGTTCTCCATGACGGTCATTTGCCCGATTAACTTGTAAGTCACTAATTTTAATCTGTTCTAATCGCATAGCTTTTTCCTAATTCGCTACAGCGTGCCATAGGCATAGAGGGCAGGTCAACTTAAAGTAGCTTTCCTTTACTGCATTCTAGGGGATGCAACGGGGGTATAGCACCCCCTTGCCAAGCGTTTTGTAATACAAAACACAGCTTGCGGTACACGGTACGTTTTTACTGCTTTTCTTGCCGAAACAATGCGCAGCTTTGACGAATGTTCGAACTCGCCACCAGTTTCTTTGCAAACCCTTGTAGAGAAAGGAAACCTGATCCGTTAACTCTTCAGCGAATAGTGCCGAGATTGGTCATTTCCAAGCGTATCACAAGTTACTGAAATGAAGAGCTTCGAACCCGAAAACCACCTTGTCATTCAAGGGGTTAGATGGATATTTCATAGGAAAGTGTGAAATGGCGGAGAGGCAGTCCGCCGTATTATACATCTAACAGTCAGAAATTATTAAATATAATTTTATCAAATTTATATTATCCCACAAAATATCCCACATCGTGCTGATAATTTCGGACATTTCTTCTATGCTCCCGAGTGTCCCAAACAAATCCTAAAGCTTCTAGCCTCTTAAGGCGGTCAGAAGACATGATGGCTCGATTTCCTCTCTGTCTTCTTACCCAAGAACCGAGATTGAAGCCGTCTTCTTTGTGGCTTAGTAACTGTCAGGATAATTCCCCCATCAGGGAAAACTCCCTCATCAGGCTGATATAATACGCGTGTTGGTCTATTCGTGCCTCGTGCGCGCGTATTGCTTTACCCTTGCTATAACCTTGACGTTAACATGGCAATGAATCGTAGATGCCTATCTTACGGTCTTGGTTGCAGGCGGCTGCCAATGTTTTCTTTCCGGCTGATTGATAGTTTTGTTTGGTGAAAATTTGCAATTTGACAGTATCTCTTGGTTAACCTAATAGTTGCGATGCTAAAGTCGAATCCACTCTAGCTAGAATCTAGCGACATAATTATTTGAAAAATAATAAGATTAAGGGACAGAAAATGCTAAATAAAATTCTAATCGCTACAAGCCTTGTGCCACTGATTGCAGGATGTGCAACTAAGAGCGCCGACATTTCGGCAACCTATGTGTCGCCCGTGCAATACGAGACGTATTCCTGCAGACAGCTTGGCGAAGAAGCATCTCGAGTTTCTTCTAGAGCAGCGCAAGCGATGGGGGTCCAAGACGAGCAAGCCAGTAGTGATGCGGGAGTGACTGCAATTAGTTTAATCCTATTTTGGCCAGCTATGTTCTTCATCGACGGTGACAAAGGAAACGCAACAGAAGTTGCTCGACTGAAAGGCGAAATGGAGGCCATAGAACAAGCGAGTATCCAAAAAAGTTGTGATATACAATTCCGATAATCTAGGCGAATAGTTTAAACTGTTAGAGCGCGTGTAGATTCACGCGCTCTACGCGCTAATTTGGAACGGAAACCCTCAATTATCTGCATTTCAATAACCTCGGCCTTCTTTCTTGCTTTGATATATGTATGCCAGCGCATCCATTTAGGTTTGCTGGGGAGCGGCACACCAATTCCACGCTGTTGCTGGCCATGTTTGTACCGATGATTGACTGCTTTTCGTAACAGACGGTCGAGTTCTCCCTCATGTTCAGAGGCGTAATGCAAGCGAAGGCATAGACGGCACCTTACGGGGTAGAGGATAGCACAGCGCCGATTGCATGCGGGGCATAAGAACCAAGCCCTAGAACCACCCAAATGGCAGGCTCTCCGCTCGATAGCCACCTGAGCGCCATCTACAAGCACAAAGCCCTCCACACCCTTTGGTAGGCTTCTGATATGCATCTGACGCTGGGTTTCACAAATCATTTGGCTAACCTCTGCTTTTCTTGCTGCAACTCGAAAATGCGCCGAGATATTGGTGGCCATGTTGCTAGGTCCATCGCTGCCCTGTCTGTATCATAGGTTCCTTGGCCGATACGGTAGTGGCCAAGCCAAGCGGCGGGTAATTGCTTTGAATTGTCCACTGCGGCAACATCAAACCCAACATGCGCAAAATACGCGAACAGTTGGTCTGTGTCCTTTTCAGCGAAATCGATCAAGGTCTTGAGAAGCATCCGTTTCGCTTCATCGGGTGGAAGGTAGTTCATGCTGCGCTCCTGCTTAGAAGAGGGCATAAGTCTTGGTCTGCGTAAAGAGAAAGGTCTGGAACCTTAGGTATATGGTTAGATGTATATATGGCAGGATTATCCAACACGGTAATCGCGTTATTTGAGGTAAAAGCGGTGGGATTATCCGACATTTGATTGTCCGTATGTTGGATTTTCCGACAGAGGGTGCTGGATTTTCCTGCCAAAGAATGTTGGATTTTCTTGCGGGGAAATTATTTTTTCCAGTGCATGAACTCCTTTGTTGCTGGGACTTCGTTAAATGGGTATTCAGTGAGCGCCCACTTTGTTGCCTGCCCAACGCCCTGAGGCCCGAGGCAATGCCCCATTGTCTGAATGATAAATGCCTTCAAAACCAATTCTGAATAATAGGCGGCAATCGTATCGCGCCCGACATTTAACGCTTTGGCTGCATCCCTTTGACTGAGAAACACAGCACCGTTGTTGTGGCCGTTAAACTTGCGCTTCAACTCCAAGTACAATGCACGTGGCCCCGGCTTTAATGATTGCCAAGCAGGGCTATCGTAAAGCCAGTGATCAATCTGAATGAACTTACTTGAACTGCCTCTTTTGAAAGTTTTACGGCCCAATATTCGCCCCTCCAAAATATTCAGGAAGGCTGCCTAGTTCTTTGCTGCTTTCTTCAGCGCCCACAAAGCCGCGCCAGCGGCGTTTGAGGGAGTCTCGGTCACGATGATAGCTAACTGATCTCCAGTAAGACCCGCCCCGCCTTGTTCCGCTTCGACGTTGGATGATCCACTGCCACCCATCCGTACAGATGACAACTCGAAAACGGGGAGAGCTAGTAACAACCCAGCTATAATCGCCGTGGCTTTCCATATGGTTAGTTGAATTTTGCGGTAACCTGAGTATTGCGGCATCCATCATGCTGATACCTCTCTACTTCCGTCTACTTTAGATACTTCGCTAATGAGATGGTACACTCCGTATCGTTCAGAACTTCCCAGATTTTGTTCGAGCATTTCGGTTTGGATTTGAACACCGAGTTTGCGCAATCGAAATATATGGTCGCTTCTGCGCGTTAACGCTGGCGCTGGAACGGGTCCTTTTCTGAGCTTATTGAAGGTTTCGAGTATCCGGCCCGTTGGCACGATATTAAAAGGTTCGTCACCTTCGTTCCTGATTTCAAATGTGGAACTAAGAGGTGGTCCTACATTTTCGACCAGTCAGTAGCCAATTTAAGATGGATCATGGTTTCATTCAGGCTGCCAATCTCACTGGTTCCACTTTTCTTTCAT
>NVXA01000001.1 GCA_002746395.1 Paracoccaceae bacterium | reverse complement strand
CTGCGGGATTTTCAGGGTTTGTTAACCAAGTTTGCGTATAAGCGGTTTTGCTGGACAGGACTTAAAACGTTCAAACGGGGAATATCGCGTCGGGCATTGAAGATTTAACCATAGGCTATCCGCTCGACTTGGATCGTCTTGGTGGCACAAGGCGACACCATTGTTCGGTGTCGGGCAAACGGCGCGATATCCTCGCTACCTACGACCAATCTCCCCGATTTGGTCAGACCCGGTTCCCCAGCGGAACCTTCCGAGAATGTTGGTGATTTTGGCGCGAGGAGACTCGGACGTCTTATTTTTTGTGCGTGCCCCTTACGCCCGTTAATACCCTATTGCGCAGCCGTCTTTGCGCGGATCCGATGCACCGTGCAAAACATCGTTTTCGCTATCAATCCAGATCGCTTGCGCGCCGCCCAGCGGTTTATCCAGAATTTTGACGTTATGCCCAAGGGCGGTAAGGTCAGTGCGAACTTGCTCGGAATACCCGTCCTCCAACCGTAACTCGCCAGCTTCGGCGAAGCTGCGCGGGGTATCCATCGATTCTTGCGGAGTCATCCCGTAATCCACGATATTAGAGACCATTCGCATGTGTCCGGTGGACTGGTATTGCCCGCCCATAACACCGAACGGCATGATAACCTTACCGTCTTTTTTCAGCATGGCGGGGATGATGGTGTGCATCGGGCGTTTGCCGCCCGCGGCCTCATTCGGGTGGCCCTTTTCAAGCGTAAATCCGGCGCCGCGGTTCTGGAATAACAGGCCGAATTTGTCGGATGCCATGCCAGACCCGAAGCTGTGGAAGATTGAATAGATCAAGGATACGGCCATGCGGTCGCGATCCACCACGGTTAGATATACGGTTTCTTTATGAACGGATTCTGAAAGCACGGTGGGGGCCTCCATCGCCTTATCCATGTCGATCAGCGCAGCCAACTGTTTGGCGGTGTCTTCTGACAACATATGTGCCAGACGGACGTCTTGATTGGACGGGTCGGCGATAAAACGGTTTCGGGCGTCGTAAGCAAGCTTGGTCGCCTCGGCCTCGATATGGGTGCGCTTTGCGCCGAACGGGTCAAGGGCGGACAGATCGAATTGTTCCAAAATATTGCCCAGCAGGATCGCCGTCGCACCTTGGCCGTTTGGCGGAAGTTCTACCAACTCCATGCCGCGGTAAGTGCCCGAAATTGGTTCGACATAATTGCATCTGGTATTGGCGAAATCCTCCAACGTGTGGCATCCGCCGAGCGCGTTTAGAGAGGTCACCATATCTTGCGCCACTTCGCCCTCGTAAAATCCTGCGCGGCCTTCCAGTGCGATGCGGCGCAGAACTTCGGCTTGTTGCGGGGCGCGGAAAACTTGACCTTCAATCGGGATTTGGCCGTTTATAAGATAGTAATCTTTGGCCACACCTCGCAGAAATTCAGCACCGGATTGCCAGTCAAACGCAGTGCGCGCACCTACGGGAATGCCTTGTTGGGCGTAATGGATGGCAGGGGCGAGGATGGCTTTCAAGCCAAGCTTCCCCCAATCTTTTGACAGCGTCACCATGGCATCAACAGCACCGGGAAGTGTTATCGACTCAGCGCCGTGTATTGGCATTGTGGTATGACGTGTACGAATATCATCGCCGTTCAAAGCAGCAGGCGCGCGCCCCGAACCGTTCAGCCCGATGATTTCTTCAACTCCGGCAGGTTTGACCAGCACGAAGCAGTCACCGCCAAGGCCGGTCATTTGTGGTTCGGCGATATTAAGAACCATGGCGGCAGCGATGGCCGCATCAACGGCATTTCCGCCTTGCTCCAACATTTGAATAGCAATTTTGGCCGCTAACGGGTGCGAGGTCGCACACATACCGTTGCTGGCAATAACTGTTGATCTACCGGGGGAGCTGAAGTTTCGCATGGTGGGGGCCTGGTTGTTGTTGACGCCCTACACGTAAACTAAAAACTCAGGCCCCGCCATACGGCGGTTGTAGGCAAGTACTAATTAAAACCGGCATCGCGTATCGGGGTGGGGCTGATAAACGCGATGCCGGTGAAGCTTTGTAGCTACATGGATATGTCTAGATAGCGAACAAGGCGCGGTTTTGACTGAACTGTGACAAAAAAGAGAAGAAATATGGCGAAATTGTGAATCATATGAAAGGATTGGCGTGAAATGCTTGCCAAATGGTCAAATTTGGGGGCAGAATTGGGATATGGTCGTAACGCTCGTATCAAGCTCTAAACCCAAGAAGATAGCGCCCGCCATGGTCAGCTATCACCGCACAGAATTGGCGATAATCCTTTCTTTATATGGCCGAATGGTGGCAGCGGGGGAATGGCGAGACTATGGTATTTCCAGCCTTCGCGACGTCGCGGTCTTTTCGATTTTTCGCCACACATCCGAGAATCCGGTCTATCGCATTGAAAAGCGCCCCAAGCTTGCGAATAAACAAGGCATTTATTGTGTGATTGGCATGAACGGGCAGGTTTTGAAGCGTGGTCGCGACTTAAAAACCGTATTAGTGGTGCTGGAACGCAAAATGATTCGGGCCGTTTCGGGCTAAATCAGCGCCACACCCCCTTTGTAAAAGGAATCGGCTGGCTGGATGAAGCCGGTATTAACCTCGAGACAATTCAAAATCGGTGGGGTCAGACGTTTCTTCGCCAATGGGTGATCCGGCGACAGTACCCCCAAGCGTACCAGAATGGCGGCCATTGCTGCTTCGGATGCGCGGGTTGCGCCATCTTCAATCTTCAGCGCGACGCCAAGGCCTTGTTCGGGCAGGATGGCGATGAATACGCCCTCGGCCCCCGTTTTGATCGCGACTTTGCCATCCATCGCGGCCATCAATTCGGAACAGGCGCGGCCCTCTCCTGCGACAAGCAGGGGGTGTTCACGCATGGCGGATACCAACGCGCGGGCCGCCGTTTCGCGTGCATTTCCCAAACCGGACGGGTCCGCCATACGGGCCATCGCACGGGCCAGGCCGCTGACGGTGGTCGCGAAATTCGGGGCGTTACAGCCATCAATGCCATAACCGGGTGTGTCCAACCCTGTCATTTCCTCGAATGCTTCTTTCACGGCTTTTTGCAAGGGGTGGTCGACTTCGACGTAATCGGCGTGGCCGCCAAGGTGCTTGTTCACCGTCAAAAAGCCGGAATGTTTGCCCGAACAGTTGTTGTGCATTTGGCACGGTTTTTTACCATTATCGCGAAGCGCGTGCCGCGCGTCATCGTCTTTAGGCTGGTGGGCGCCACAACGGAAATCATCGTCGTTCAGGCCAAGGTTATCCAGCCATGCTTCCACACGGTCCGTATGAATTGCCGCACTATTATGAGAGGCGCACGACAGCGCTAACTGTTCCGTCCCAAGGCCAAAGGCCCCCGCAGCACCTGTTTCGATCAACGGCAAGGCTTGCAGCATTTTTGAAGAGGATCGTGGCAGGATCACTTGATCAGGGTTTCCCCAACTCGCGATGATATTTCCGGTCGTATCGCTGATAACCGCATGACCACGGTGTTCACATTCCAGAAAATCGGCACGCCAGATTTCGACTAATGTTTCGGCTGATGACATGGGAATTGGCCTCTTTGTCTGTAAATTTTGTAAAAAGATCGGCGTAACCCTGCCAATCCGTGTGTTCAGCGGCTTTTTGGGGTAGCAAAACGCCTAGTGCTGCGGCTAGATTAGGGCCGCAGGTGATTGAAATACAAGCCGTCTGAAGAAATTCGCAACGTAATGCGGACCGGACGGCAATTATATTTGAGCGGAGGCTATAAATTATGGGCTGGAATATTTCACGCGGTGTTGCTGTGGCAACAATGCTGGTCGGGTTAACCGTTGGCGCAAGCGCACAAGCGCAAGAGCTGGCAATGGTCGAAGCGATCACGGACTGGAGCGTTTACGTTGATCAGGACCCGAAAGTTTGTTTTATCGTATCGCAACCAACCAAAAGTGTTGCACGGCGTGGCGGGCAAGAAGTCAGCGTTAACCGTGGCGATATTCGGTTCCATATTTCTGTGATCCCTGGACAGGGCGTCGCAGGGGAGCCGAGCTTTCTGGCCGGCTATCCACTGAAACCCGAAGCGGCTGTGAAAATGGAAATTGGCGGTACAAAGTTTGAGATGTACCCCGACGCGGCGGTTCATCAGGAATATGCATGGACGGCCCCTGCGGATGACGCAGGGCTGATCGCCGCGATGCGTAAAGGTGCCGATGCGGTTGTAACGGGCATTTCAGCGCGCGGGACAACAACAATTGATACGTTCTCGTTGCGCGGGTTTACGGCGGCTGTCGAAAAAGCTAAGCAGCTGTGCAAGTAAGGCCAATCGGCCTATACTGTTAAGGATTACTGACGCCTCTCGCCTTACGCGGGGGGCGTGATGCGTTTTAAGGAAAGCAACCATGTCTGCGCCGATTACCCCTGATAACCTGACGGTTCCACGTCAGAAAGTGGCCGGAAAGCCAAGCCTTATAGGTTTGAGCCGCGAGGCCATGCGCGATGCCTTGATTGAAATGGGCACACCCGAAAAGCAGGCGAAAATGCGTGTTGGGCAAATATGGCACTGGCTGTATTTCAAAGGCGTGACCGATTTCGGTTTGATGACTAGCCTGTCCAAAACCTACCGCGCGGAGTTGGCCGAAATTTTCACGCTGGAACGGCCAGAAGTTGTCGCCAAGCAGATCAGTAAGGACGGCACACGCAAATACTTGCTGCGGATTGCGGGTGGCCACGAGGTCGAGGTGGTTTATATCCCCGAAAAGAACCGTGGCACGCTGTGTGTGTCTTCGCAAGTTGGCTGCACGCTGACGTGTTCGTTCTGCCAYACKGGTACGCAAAAACTGGTCCGCAACCTGACAGCAGGCGAGATTGTCGCGCAAATTCTGGTGGCGCGGGATGACCTGAATGAGTGGGATAACACCCCGTTTGATAAACGCATGTTGTCCAACATCGTGCTGATGGGCATGGGCGAGCCTTTGTATAACTTTAACAACGTGCGCGACGCGATGAAGATTGCGATGGACCCAGAGGGTATCTCGATCTCGCGCCGCCGGATCACGTTGTCCACATCCGGTGTTGTACCTGAAATCGTTAAGACGGGTGATGAAATCGGCTGTATGCTGGCGATCAGTTTCCACGCCACGACGGACGAGGTGCGCGACACGTTGGTTCCCATCAACAAGCGCTGGAATATTGCCGCATTGCTGGACGCTTTGCTGACTTATCCGCGGTTGTCGAATTCTGAGCGGATCACGTTTGAATATGTGATGCTAAAAGGGATTAACGACAGCGATGCCGACGCGCATCGGTTGGTTAAGCTGATCGAAGGCATTCCTGCGAAGATTAACTTGATCCCGTTCAACCCGTGGCCCGGCTCCCCCTATGAGCGGTCCGAGTGGAAGCGGATCGAGGCGTTCGGGGATATCGTGAATGCAGCCGGGTATGCCAGCCCTGTGCGGCGACCACGCGGCGAGGATATCATGGCCGCCTGCGGGCAGTTGAAATCCGAAACCGAACGGGCGCGTAAAAGCCGCAAGCAGATAGCCGAAGAAGCCGGGCTTTAGGCGAAACCTCGCATGCGGTCACTGCGCATTAAGCGACGAGTGGAAATTATCGGGTAAATCGTGTACGACAGCTAAAACAATGGGCGCAAAGCCCAACGACAGGCAATAACAGGCAGAGCAGGCAAAATGACAAACCTAAACCGACGCACCGTTCTTTCGGCCTCGCTGGCCATGGCCATTGCGAACGTGGCCATGGCTGATCCGACGCCGACTGGCGGCGCATTGAGCAAGGTCGAATTTTTGGTCCTGTTCAAGTCAACGCGTAAGCTTGGGCTTTACCGCGCGGTTGATGGCAAGCCGGTTTTGATGCGCAGCTACGGTGTTGATCTGGGATTTTCCCCGCGCGGCGACAAGGGCCGCGAAGGGGATGGACGCACGCCAGAGGGGACGTACTTCATTGATCGCCGGAACCCGAACAGCGCCTATCACTTAAGCTTGGGGATTTCTTACCCGGATGTAAACGACATGGCCGAGGCGCGTGCCAAAGGTCTGGATCCGGGGGGGGATATTTTCATCCACGGTGGCCCGACCAGTTTTCGCGACCGCTTCAAGCGGGATTGGACGGCGGGGTGTATCGCCGTCACCGATCGTGAAATCGAAGAAATCTGGGCAATGGTTCCGATGGGAACGCCTATTGCAATTCGGTCATAGCGACGGGTTCAGGGAGCGCCTGCCCCAAAACTTCGACCCACCAAATTTTACCGTTGGTTTCTTGATACCAGCCATAGCCCATATGTGTCACCTCAGGGTCCAGGATGCTGGCGCGTGATGCCGGGTTATCCAGCCACGTTTGCAGCACCAGAAGTTCGCTCTTGAATGTTTCGGCAACGTTTTCCCCGCGAACAAGGCCGCTAAATCCGGCCCGTGTCGCCCGTTCTTGCGGCGAGGTGCGATCAGACCCGAAGTTCCACGCCCGTTGCTGCCTGAACATATCCTGTGCATGGGTGTCTGCCGCGGCATTCAAGGCGGCGGACAGTTGCAATGGTTGTAATCCTCTCTCAATGCGCAAGCCGTTCAGGGCATCCATGTGACGCAAGCGAATACCGTCCGATCCAAAGCTGGAGATTGCACCGGACTGGGCGTTGCCCTCGTATGCGCCGGTTGCTATTTCTGCGCAGGCGGAAAGGACAAGCGATAGGGAAACTATAATGGCGCTTAAACGAAACATCGGGTTACTCCTGAAAGGTTTATCGGCCCTGTCTAGCGCGAATGGCAGCGGGATTCAAATAGCGGATTTTTGCCTAGATGGCGAAATTCTGCCGAAAGATATGTTGAACTTACTGTGAATTGCCTAAGTTCGTATGATCTCATATGGTGCGGCGGAATCCAGATAGGAAATGATCAAATGACAAAGATTAACAAGTCCGTGATTACACGTCGCCAATTCGCAGCATCCGCCACGGCATTCAGCATCGCCGCCCCTGGTATTCTGCGCGCGCAGGAAGCTATACCCGCGCCAGGCACGGTTGACATCAGAACCAATAATTTCTCCACCTTTACATGGAAGGGATATTTCCCAAACCTTCGCAATGGCGCAATTCTTGTGAACACCGAAGGGCGCACATTGCATTTCTGGCCGGAGGATGAATCGTACACGAAGATTTACCCCGTCAGCGTGCCTTTGTCGCCGGAACTGACCCGTTTGGGGCGTACAAGCATTGTGCGCAAACGTGTAGGTCCGGACTGGCGCCCGACACCCGGCATGCTGAAGCGCAATCCTGACTTGCCAAAATATGTCGGCCCCGGCCCCGATAATCCGCTTGGAACCCACGCGCTTTATCTAAGTTGGCAGTACTACCGTATTCACGGCACGAACGACACGCGCAAGATTGGGCGGCAATCCTCTAATGGGTGCATCGGCCTGTATAACGACGAGATTGAAGAGCTGTTCGCGCTTGCAAAAGTTGGCACGCAAGTGTTGCTAATATAGCGCAGAAAAAACCTGTTTTCACGGCGATTCTTCTATAGTTGCAATGTTAAAAAAGAGCCGTTAGAAGAATCTTGTAGTTTTCTATGTTTGCGCGACTCGATAAGCGAGTTTTAGCAAGCGTCATCTTTTTGGAGGATATCCCTATGAAACTCGTAGCACTTACAGCCGCAATTACAGCCGCAGCATCCACAGCATTCGCTGGTTCCGTTGCTATGGTAGCACCAGTTGAAATGACTATGGTTGCCGAAGAAGCCGGCTCCATGGGCGGTTCCGGCATGTGGTTGATCCCACTGTTGGCAATTGCTCTGATTGCTTTGGTTGTTAACAAATAAGACATCCAGTCTAATTTTTCGATAGCGATATCGGATAGAACGGCGCCTGATTGGCGCCGTTTTTTTTATGCGTGATTATATAGTTTAAAGAATGAGCGACTGTATTTCGCGAGTCGGTTGATAAATTTACCAAAAACTTAATTTTGTGTTAATAAAGTTGTGTTTGTAAACTTATATAGGATGATTTCAATGAAACTACTTGCTCTTACATCTGCTCTGACTGTCGCCGCTTCCACAGCATTTGCACAACAAGCGCCTGCTGCGGCAGGAATGATCATTGAAGAAGCTGGTCCCATGGGTGGCACCGAACTTTGGATAGTTCCGCTGTTGCTTGTTGGCATAGTGTTGTTGCTTGGTTCAAATGGCACGGCTCCGATTAATGATAGATGACTCTGACTACCTAACTAATAAGTACGGGTGCGTATTCTTGCGCTAGGGAGAAACCTAGTCGTGCGATGCTTTGGAAAAGGGCGACGGCATAGTGCCGCGCCCTTTTTTTTGGCGATTTGTTTTGCACGAAAATTTAGTTTTTGTTAGCATATGGTTATTGATTAGTAACCGAAAGGATGATTCTTATGAAACTACTTACCCTTACATCTGCTCTGACTGTCGCCGCTTCCACAGCATTTGCGCAACAAGCGCCTGCTGCGGCTGGAATGATCATTGAAGAAGCCGGTCCCATGGGTGGCACCGAACTTTGGATAATTCCGCTGTTGTTGATTGGCATAGTGTTGTTGCTTGGTTCAAATACCCCAAGTATTCAAAATGAAACAATACTGACAGATCGAAATCCTGCCTAATTTTGACACCTAGTGTACGCACGCTTAGGTGCAAGTCTAGCGACGCAATAGTTTGAAGAGGCGACGACATATGCCGCGCCTCTTTTTTGTGGCGATGGTTGTATTGAGGCGATTTGTTTTGCGCGAAAGCGTAGTTTTTGTTAGCATATGGTTATTAATTAGTAACCGAAAGGATGATTCCAATGAAACTACTTGCTCTTACAACCGCGCTGACTGTCGCCGCTTCCACAGCATTTGCACAACAAGCGCCTGCTGCGGCAGGAATGATCATTGAAGAAGCCGGTCCCATGGGTGGCTCCGAACTTTGGATAGTTCCGCTGTTGTTGATTGGCATAGTGTTGTTGCTTGGTTCAAATGGCACGGCTCCGATTAATGAGGAATGACTCTGACTACCTAACTAATAAGTACGGGTGCGCATTCTTGCGCTAGGGGAAAACCTAGTCGCGTGATGCTTTGAAGGGGCGACGGCATATGCCGCGCCCTTTTTTTGTGGCGATTTGTTTTGCACGCAAATTTAGTTTTTGTTAACATGTGGTTATTAACTAATAACCAATAGGATGATTCCAATGAAACTACTTGCCCTTACATCAGTCTTGACCGCAGCGGCCTCTACAGCTTTTGCTGGTTCTGTCGCCTACGTGTCGTCTGTTTCACCAGAAACTATGGCTGCTGAAGCCACCTCCATGGGCGGATCAGGCGCGTGGCTGATCCCTCTGATCTTGGTTGCTTTGGTGCTACTTGTTGGTCAGAATGACTCACAACCGATCAAAAAGATCGTAAAATAGCTTCCGGGCGATGTCTAGAGCCACGACTTCGGTATCATAAGTGTACCGTCAAACCATTTGATATTCGAAAAGGCGCCGTAGTGTTACGACGCCTTTTTTATGCTATTCAATTGTGTACGGTTCCAGAATGTCGATGTTCACATAACCGACCTTATCCCCGATCCATTGCTGCGATTGCCAAATCTGTCCGGTGTCCGGTTGCGCTAGATAGGTGTTGGTGAAGGCCGCCCCGTCGCCGGTGCAAACCTCTGTAAACGGAGTCACCTCGTAGGTTACCTCGACAATCGTAACGGTCGTGTCTTGCGCAGGGGTCAGATTGCAGGTGACGGAAACCGTGTTGCCAGCAGGGCCAACACCAGGGAAGCGGTAGTCGCGCGTAAGGGTGGTGGGCCAATTGGCGGTCGGGGTTGTATGAGCGACAGGATCGTTTGCCGCTGCGCGTACCGCCAGCAGGTCGCCACCCATGCCACGTGTGCCGGTGACCAAGCCACCAAACATCGTTATGTTCTGCCGGAAGGATGAGACGTAAGTGACGTATTGACCGTTCACTGCCGTGCCAGTCAGAAGATTGCTGACGTCTTCCCCCTCGATACCGCCACGGATCAGTGCGAGACCGAAGGCGTCAATTTTTTCGCGGGTCAGCTTGGCACCGGCGTTTCTTACGGGGGGTTCCGCCGTCTTTCCGGGAAGGATTACGCCCTTGATGACCGAGACGACCGGACTTGTTCCGCCTGACGAACAAGCTGCCAAAATGGATAGGGCCGAGAGGGCCAGAATTGGACGTATCATTGCCAGAAGGCTCCCCATGTTTCGTTGAAGTCAACCACGTCGTAGTCGCGGATGGTGGTGTAAAGTCGATCACCCAGTTCCAGACGGGCACCGCCATCGCCGCCCATCGTTCCAAGCGAAAGGCCTGTGGATGAACGTGTTTCAATCGGCATCGTCCAGCGTAGCGGAATGGACAGCGATACGCCTTTGGCAAAGTTCCCTTCACCGAAATCTGCGAATGGCATGTCGGTCAAGGTTACGAAGCCCGACACCTCCCAACCGTTTTTGAAGCGTCGCGTTAGCGTCACGGTGGAGCCGACATCGCCTGCCAAATACCGGCCTACGTCAATCTGTGCTTCCAGCCCCTTATAGCCGGTATCCCAGTAGAGCGATGCAAAACCGGTAACAGTTTTGTAATCCTCAAAGCCGAACATGTCGCCGTAGCCGCGTTGCTGAACGGCACTAACCTCCGCGCCAAGCCCCCAGTTTTGATTGGTTGGCATCCATAAAACTTCGCCGCTAACCCCTGCAAACATCCGTTCAAGGTATCCACCTGATACGCGTGCGTAAGTACTGGGCGTTAGTTTGAATTCATAATCTAGGGTCAGACGGTCAAGCGTTGGGCCACCCGTTTGATAAAGCGCAAAGTTGCTGCGAACAGGTGTTGCGCTGGTCGAGGGCACAGCACCATCGCCAATGTTTCCAACGAGCTTTTGGGTTAACGACCCATTAACGGAGAACCCGCGAGACAGGCGATAACTGGCGCTTGCGTTCAACAAAACATCAATACTGGCAGCCGCGCCATTGCTGGCAAGATTAATCGGAATGATGGGGCTTAAAGCCCAACTGAAATCGGGGTAAATATCGCGCGTCCATGCACCTTCAGGCAAATGGTTTGGCGCATCGGTGAAACGAGTGGTCGCAAAGCTGTCAGGGCCGGCATTCGGGCGATCCACCTGTGCCTCAACGTCGGAGCGGCGGACTTCGATCGTCGTTGTCGCCAGTCCCGCGGCCATTGGCGTGATGCGGAATACCTCGATCGAAGGTGGTAATGCCACCGACAGGGTTCGAATAATGCGGCCAATTGCCTTGGTGGTTTGAGGCATACTGGTGTTGGTGATGTACAGATCAATGGTGTCACCTGCAATCAAGGCCTCTTCAACCACAATGCCCTCGGCCTCAAGAACAGGGGCGAGGGCGCCGATAAGAAGTTCGCTAACCATGGGGTTACTTGTCCACTCCACACTGCGGTTATAATCACCGAGGCGCGGGTTTACCGGAACAGGGCCAATGCCGAAGTCTGGCGAAACAATGGGGCGGTTCGGATTTGCGGACAGGGTGAGGCGCACACCGATCTCGGATCCGTAGTTGTAGTATCCGCCAATAGAAACACCACGAACAGGTTCATAGTCGACGCCGAAATTCAGGGGGGACTTGTGTTCGAATGCGCTGAAAGCCGGTTCACGCAAGTAAGCGTCTGACGAATATTCAGCCTTTAGTGACAAGCCCTTAACAGGTGTCTGCCATTCCAACCCACCAAACATGGCCACATCGCCGCGAAATAAATGATCAAGATTAACGGCCAAGTCTACTGCCGGACGTGTGCCAAATGACGTGATCGGTTGGTAGCTGCCAAGACGACCCCAGCCAAGCCCGCCGGTTACGGTCAATCCATTGCCAACATTCTTGCTGGCCACGATGTATTCACTGGTAAGTGGCCCGTTGGAAAGGAACCCGCGCGACCCAATGGCAAGCGATGGCATGGTGTCTGTTTCATCAAAAATCTGGTACTTCAGGTCCAGACTTTGCGCAAAAACGTCCACACCGGGGGCTGTCCAATCCGGAAGCGTCATGAAATGCACGGATGTTTCCAGCTTCGGCAACATCTGAAACGTTAACGTGCCGCCATAAGACGTGCCGGAGTTGGAGAACGTCCAGGCGGTTTCACCGTCAGGCAGCATTTGCGCGGTTGGCATGTCGATCAGGCCAGCGGTACCGTTAAGCGAAAAGCTGGGCGATTGCGCCTGCGCGGTGCTGGCAGCGAGCAGTGCCAAGCCTGCGGAAGTGTGGCGAAAAAGGTGTTTGGACATGAACTTGAAACCAACTGGTAATTGCAGAAAAGCCGCAAGAACAATCCCTGCAAGCAAGTGTCGATTTTACTACGGGGATATGTCTTATGCGAGTCGTTTCCGTCAGAAACAAGTGGTTCAGTACGATTCAGCTTGTTTCAATGGTTAACAAAGCTTTAAGGCCGCTGCGATAGTCTGGATATTTCAAGGTGATGCCCAGTTCTTCGAGAATTTTTCGATTCGAAACTTTCTTCGATTCGGCGTAAAAACTGCGCGCCATAGGAGTCATTTCTGCGGTCTCGAAATCCACCGCTTCGGGCAGCGGAAGGTTTAACATTTGTGCTGCTTCGGCAATCACCTCTTGGGGTGGGGCCGGGTCGTTGTCGCAAACATTATAGATCGCACCAGCGTTCGGGGCGGCGATGGAGGCACGCAAAACTTGCGCGATGTCTTCTACATGGGTGCGGCTGAAAACCTGACCTTTTTTGATAATCCGGCGCGCGGTTCCGGCGCGTACTTTGGCAAACGGCCCACGGCCCGGCCCGTAAATCCCTGCAAGGCGAAAGATATGGATGGGCAATCCGGTTTCAACCCCAAGGTCAAGCCATGCCTGTTCCGCATCCGCGCGCAATTGTCCGCGGCGTGTTGCAGGGGAAAGGGTTGAGGTCTCATCAACCCAGCCACCATCGCGATCCCCGTAAACGGCGGTTGTAGAAAGATAGCCAACCCATTCATATTGCGCCGCATGCTGCCGGATTTCATCGCGCAGCGCGGACAATATCGGGTCACCATCCTCGGATGGGGCGGCGGATAACAGGATRTGGGTCGCGGCACTTAATGCTTCGGTAATGTCCGCATCGGGCCAAAGGATGGCCTCGATTCCATCGGCCTTCATCGTGGCAGCTTTGTCCGGTGAGCGGGTTGTGCCGATCACGCGCCAACCCTCGGCCCGCAATTCTTGCCCGATTACACGGGCGGTGTAGCCATATCCGAAAACCAGAATCGTCTTCATGTTAACGCTCTTTTTCGTGTTCAAGGCGTTGTTTGGCGACATTCTCGTTTCGATGGTCACGACTTTGTTGAAGCATCGCGCCCTCGATGTAGGTTAGATGCGCTTCAACGGCCGCGCGGGCGGCATCGGGGTTTTGCGCAATGATAGCGTCAAAAATCGCTCGATGCTGTTCCAGAAGATGACACCGTGTGGAACGCTTTCCGAACAGCAACTGCCGATTGTAAAAAACGCCGGCTTGAAGCATTTCAAACATTGAGCGCATCATATGCAACATCACCACGTTGTGGGCCGCCTCTACAATCGCCAGGTGAAATTCGGCGTCGATGGCGGCCTCTTCGGTCGGGTTGCGCTTTTCGTGAGCGACCTCCATGCGATTGAAAATACTGCGAATTACTTCTAGGTCGGTTTCGTTTGCATGCTCGGCTGCGCGGGCAGCAGCCATTCCTTCAAGGTCGCGGCGAAACGAGAGATAGTCAAATAATGCTTCGTCATGTGTGGAAAACAGGTTTACCAGCGCGGGCGCGAAAGCGGAGCCTAGAACCTGCGCCACGAATGCGCCAGAGCCGGGGCGAGTCACGACAAGATCGCTGGCTTCCAAGGTGGATAGGGCGTCGCGGACCGTTGGGCGAGAAACCTCGAATCTGGTTGCAAGCTCCCGTTCGGAAGGCAGTCTTTCACCGGGGCGCAAAACCCCACGCAGGATCAACTGTTCGACTTGATGAACAATCGCGCTTGCTGCTTTTTCCGGTTCAATCTTAACAAATGGCATAAATCAATCCCTTTGGAATTGGTCCGACGATATTACCAATCGAGGGTCGTAGGCAAGGTGTAGTCACAAAAAAGGGCCGGCGAACCGACCCTTTCAAGTTTATGTCAGGTGTTTAGCGGTTGGGCGTGATGAAAATCTCGACCCTGCGGTTTGCTTGACGTCCGGCGAAAGAAGCATTCGATTGAACCGGACGAGTTTCCCCAACGCCGTAGGCAACAACACGGTTTGGATTTACCGTGTTGATCAGGACGCCACGAACAGCGCGGGCGCGTTGCTCGGACAATGCCTGATTGTAGGCGGAGGTGCCGGTGTTATCTGTGTGGCCGACCACCTCGATTGTGGTGTTCGGGTAGGTATTCATGCTGGCGGCAAGAGTGTTAAGGTCACCAATAAGACTGGATTTGATCACAGCGCTGTTGGTGGCAAACGTGATGTCTTCGGGCAACGATACGATAAGTTGCGAACCGGTGTTGATGATGTTGACGTTGTTGCCCATCTGGGAGCGAAGCGCGGCTTCCTGTTTGTCCAGATCAGCGCCGATAGCACCGCCGAGCGCGCCGCCGATAACGCCACCGATAAGCGTGCCTTTTGTTTTGTCATCGGATACCGCGCGGCCAAACAAGCCACCAAGCACGGCCCCAACGCCAGCGCCGGTTCCGGTGTTGTTTGCGGTTCCGTCGGGGTTTACACAGCCCGCCAAAGTAACTGTGCCTACAAGAGCGACAACGCTTAAGGTTTTGAATCTGGCCATTGAAAATATCCTTGAATTAGAGGGTAACAATTTGCTTGCCCCTATTTTCGCTTCAAACGGCGGTAATTCAAGCCTGTTTTATTCCACACCTGATTTTTGGGCAATATCTCGCTTAAGTGGCATCTAGGCGGGCGGCCTCGTATGCCAGCATTGCGCGCTTCACTGGGAGGCCCCAGTGGTACCCGCCAAGCCCGCCGGATTTGCGCAAAGCACGGTGGCAGGGGATCAGCCAGCTGACGGGGTTTTTACCAACGGCAGTGCCAACGGCGCGGACAGCCTTGGGGTTGCCAATCCGGGTTGCGATTTCGGAATATGTGGTGACGTGGCCTGAAGGAATGGAAAGCAACGCTTCCCATACTTTTATTTGAAAGGGCGCGCCGATTAGGTGCAATGCAGCCTCGCCTCCCTGCCCAAAAGCGGCGGATGTCCATGCGGCGAGGGCGTCAGGATTTTCGGCGAATTGGGCGTTTGGCCAACGGCTTTGCATGTCTTGCATGGCGACGTCGCGGCCAAATTCCGATGAAAACGCCATGCCGCATAACCCGCGGGTCGTACCCATGGTCAGGACCTCCCCGAAAGGGCTGTCGAACCAACCGTAGTTGATGGTTAACCCTTCGCCTTTACGGGCGTATTCGCCGGGCGACATTGCCTCCCATTTCACGAATAAATCATGGAGGCGGCTGGACCCCGAAAGCCCTGTTTCTTGGGATGTGTCCAGCACTGTGAAGTGGTTGTCCAACAGGCCTTTGGCATGGTCCAGCGTCAAGTATTGCTGGTATCGTTTGGGGCTGACACCGGCCCATTGGCTAAACACGCGCTGGAAATGTGCGGGTGAAAGGCCGACCGCTGTTGCGGTCTCTTCAAGCGATGGTTGGTCAGTCACACGGTCCCCGATGAACGCGATAGCACGTGCTATTACGGCATAGTGATAAGGGTCTTTATCGCTTAGGTTGTTCATCATGGTTCCTTCGTGAAATGCATAGCCAAGGTAGCGCAAAGACGGTAGAACTCCACCCGAATCTTGCGCTTTATCAGGGACGCTATGACCACCCAGCTTGACTATAAAACCATCTCCGAGATTTTTCGGCGTTTTCAGGCCAGTGAGCCTGAGCCGAAAGGCGAGCTGGACCATGTGAATGCGTTCACTTTGGTGGTGGCTGTGGCTTTGTCGGCGCAAGCGACGGATATTGGCGTGAACCGCGCAACGGCGGAGCTGTTCAAGGTGGCCGACACACCGGAAAAGATGCTGGCGCTGGGCGAGGAAGGCTTGATCGAGCATATCAAAACCATCGGCCTGTTTCGTAACAAGGCCAAGAACGTCATCAAGTTAAGCCAGCGTTTGGTGGATGTTTACGATAGCGAAGTTCCATCGTCGCGTGCCGCATTGGAAAGCCTGCCTGGGGTTGGTCGCAAGACCGCCAATGTGGTGCTGAACATGTGGTTTCATCAACCCACGCAGGCTGTGGACACGCATATATTCCGGTTTGGAAATCGTACAGGCGTGGCTGTCGGCAAGGATGTCGTGGCCGTTGAACGTGCGATCGAGGACCATATTCCAGCTGAATACCAGCATCACGCACACCACTGGATGATCTTGCATGGGCGCTATATTTGTAAAGCCCGCAAGCCGGTTTGTGCCAATTGTATCATCGCCGATCTGTGCGATTCCGAGGATAAAATAATATGAAAAAGTACCAAGTGGTTGGCATCGGTAATGCGATGGTGGATATCCTTGCGCATGTGGAGGATGACTTTCTGGTGGCGCATGGCGTCGAGAAGGGGATCATGCAGTTGATCGACACGGAGCGTGCGGCGGAGCTGTATGGTGTTATGGGGCCTGCGATGGAAATCTCGGGCGGGTCGGCGGCGAATACTATCGCGGGATTGGCGGCTTTGGGGATGAAAACGGCGTATGTTTCCAAGGTTAAGAATGACCAGCTTGGTGGGATTTTTTCCCATGATATCAAGGCGCAAGGGGCGGATTTTGATACGCCTTTGGCGGCGGCTGATCACCCTGCGGAAACCGGGTGTTGTATGGTGTTGGTGACCCCGGATGGGGAACGGTCTATGAATACATATCTTGGGGTTTCGGAATTCCTGTCGCCGGACGATATTGACGTTGGCATCATGGCCGATGCGGAATGGATTTACCTTGAAGGCTACCGCTTTGACGGGCCGGAAAGCCATGCGGCTTTTGCCAAGGCGATTACGGCTTGCAAGGGGGCTGGCGGGAAGGTTTCGTTGACGCTTTCGGACCCGTTTTGTGTGGAGCGTCACCGTGATGCATTCCTTGAAATGATCCGTGCTGATGTGGATTTACTGTTTTGCAACGAACACGAATTAATGTCGTTATATCAAACAGATGACCTGTCGATTGCCATGACATTGGGCGCGGCGGATGTTGACATTCTGGCCTGCACAGTCGGGGAGCGCGGCGCGTATGTCGTGCAAAACGACAAGGAGGTTCACGCCCCCGCCGCCGCCCTTCATGTGGAGGATGCCACGGGCGCTGGCGACCTGTTCGCGGCGGGGTTTTTGTATGGCCTGACGGCTGGTCGCGACATGCTGACCTGCGGTCGCATGGGGTGCGTTGCGGCGGGCGAAATCATCGGCCATATCGGGGCGCGGCCAGAGGCAGATCTGATGGACTTATTCGCGGGCGAGGGGCTGGTTTAGCGGGCTGTAACCCGCGTTAACCTTTAGCCAAAACGCCGAAATTCCGTGTACACAAAGCGTACACAACCCGTACACAACACGTATGTACGTTTTTGTGGGTGGGGGCGTTAAGGATTTGAGCGGCATGTTGGTCCGTCGGAGCCCGCTCGATGTTATTTTCGATTCCGGCTATCTGAATTTGGGCTCAGTATTGTTGTCGTAATCACGGGCGTGCTCTTTGGTTTAGAGTCTCCTGAACGACCTGTGTCAAAAACTCAGTATAATTCCTACATATAGTGTTACTAAGCGTTAATAGTACTACATGTAGGGGAGTCTACGAAAGAATCTGTGAGTTTTGGGGGGGGGTGCGTAGGTTTTTTGTGACTAAGACTTGCGCTGAGTTGAGTTTTGTGCGATAGGGTGGGTATAGGAGGCTAGTATGGAAAGTCCGTCGATCCGAGAATTTCTTGATGTTAGAGAAAAAGAGATAAAAAATCTTCGTGCCGAGTTGTTGCGTGAACTTCGAGAAATCCGCACAGCTAAAGATGCTATCGAAGCAGTCAATAGTGGTGGCAGTTCACAAAGCACATCTTCGCGACCAACAATAAAAGAAATGATACTTGGAGTGCTTGGTACTAACAGGAATGGCGGATCAGCCGATCAAATTATTGGGTGGATCGAAAAGTCATATGACGTCGACATAATGAGGAGTAGCCTTTCTCCACAGCTATCGCGCTTAAAGGTCGATACTAAAATATTGCAGGATGATGACACTGGTCTTTGGAAGTTGTCACCAAGGAAAATGCCCCCTTTTGCGGGGTTGAGTTTACCACCTGTTTTGCCACCAGTTTCACCTCCACAAAGAACTGATCTAGATGACTTAATAGGTAGCACTGATCACTCTAGTGAGGATGAAAACCAGTAATGAAAATTTGCGAGGGTAAGAGTATTCGATGTTAGATGAGAAGGCCTCGCCGGATGTAACTATCCACCGGTAAGGGGCCAAAAAAGAGAAAACCAGACCGCAAGCGATCTGGCTTCCCTAATATAGATAGTAACCTTTGGGGCTGGTAAACCACGCAGAAAACTTCCGTCAACAAGAGGATTTTTGCACTTTTACTCGCCCCTTTCAAGTGAAATCGAAAGTATAGGAGCGAGCCAATGGCCGCATATTACGTAAATACCCATGCGCAGGATAACGGTGACCACGAGGTACACACAACTGGGTGCCCTCATCCACCGCTCCCGCAAAACCGTAGGCAACTTGGGGATCACCTCAATTGTCAAAGTGCAGTTCGTGTAGCGAAAACAGTATATCCAACGGCCAACGGCTGTTTCTACTGTTCAAACACATGTCACACGACTTAACGAAAGGTCAACATAATGGCTACTAATCCTCCGACCGGAGACGGTCACCGTAACGGCGCAGTACGCGGGCGTTCACAAACTAAAACCCCATCGGGGAACTATGTGAAACGCGACACTAAGACTGGGCGTTTTATGGACGTTAAGACTTCTAGCAAGACACCTTTTAAGGGTGTTCGGAAAGAGAAGTAACAATAAGGGGCTGGGCGTTCGCGCCCACCTCACGATCAACATGCCCGTATCGCTTGCGATCCGGGCAGCGCCCGATCCGCCCCCACGGGCGGGCGCTTTGCGCCTACCTCGGATCGGGCGCTGCCCTTGTGTTGTGGCTAAGCGTTTAGGGGGTTAGCCATCTACCCTAATCGTCGCGTTCTTCGGATCATACGGGCTGTCCTCTACCACTTCGGCGTTCCACAGCTCTTCAAACATTTTCACCTTTAGCTTTTGACCGACCACCGCCAGTTCGGGGGGGATGTAGCCCATGCCTATGGATTTCTCGAAATGCACGGAGTAGCCGCCGGAGGTTAGGCGGCCTACTTTGACGCCGTCAAGGAACAGCGCCTCGCGGCCCCATGGGTCGGCGCCCGTTGGGCCGTCGATTAGCAGGGTGACGCATTTGGCGCGGATGCCTGTGGCCTCCATTTCGGTTTTGCCGTGGAAGTCTTTGGAGAGGTCGATGAAGCGGGGGAGGTCGGCCTCGATTGGCGTGGCGTCGCGGCCTAGTTCGGTGCCGAACGCGCGGTAGGATTTCTCTTGGCGGAGCCAGTTTTGCGCGCGGGCGCCGACGAGTTTCAGGCCGAATTCTTCGCCTGCTGCCATGATCTGGTCGAAGAGGTAGTTTTGCATCTCGATGGGGTGGTGGAGTTCCCAGCCCAGCTCGCCGGTGTAGGCGACGCGGATGGCGTGGACGGGGCACATCTTTAGCTCGATATGKCGGGAGGAAAGCCACGGGAAGCGTTTGTTGGAAAGGGCGGTGTCCGGGTCTGGGTCGGAGATCAGTTTTTTGAGGACATCGCGGGATTTCGGGCCGGCGAGGGCGAAAACGCCGTATTGCGTGGTGACGTTCTGGATTTCGATGTAGCCGAATTCTGCGGCTTTGGAGGCGGCGGCTTTGCGTAGGAAATCGCCGTCGTAGTCGGTAAGCGCGCCGGAGGAGACGAGGTAATATTCGTCGGTCGCCTCGCGCACGATGGTGTATTCGGTGCGGGTGGTTCCGGTGGCGGTCAGGGCGTAGGTGAGGTTGATGCGGCCGATTTTGGGCAATTTGTTGGTGGTGAACCAGTCGAGGAATGCGGTGGCACCCGGGCCTTTGACACGGTGTTTGGTAAAGGCGGTGGCGTCGATCAGGCCGACGTTTTCGCGGATGGCTTTGGCCTCGGATACGGCGTATTGCCACCATGCACCGCGGCGGAAGGAGCGGGACGCAACGTCGTCGAAACCTTTGGGGGCGAAGTAGTTGGGGCGTTCCATACCATTGACGACGCCGAATTGTGCGCCGTGGGATATCATGCGGTCATAGCAGGGGGCGGTGCGCAGCGGGCGGCAGGCTTGGCGTTCTTCATCGGGGTGGTGGAGGATATAGACGTGGTCGTAGCATTCCTCGTTTTTGCGAGCGGCATATTCGGTTGTCATCCAGTCGCCGTAGCGTTTGGGGTCAAGGGAGGCCATATCGATTTCGGCCTCGCCATCCACCATCATTTGCGCGAGGTAATAGCCGGTGCCGCCAGCGGCGGTGATGCCGAAGCTGAAGCCTTCGGCCAGCCACATGTTTTGCAAACCGGGGGCAGGGCCGACGAGGGGGTTGCCGTCCGGTGTGTAGCAGATCGGGCCGTTGAAGTCGTCTTTGAGGCCGGATTCTTCGCACGATGGCATGCGGTGGATCATGGCCATGTATTGATCTTCGATCCGGTCGAGGGCGAGGGGGAACAGGTCGGCGCGAAAGCTGTCAGGAACGCCATGTTCAAAGCGGGCGGGGGCGTGTTTTTCATATACACCGAGAATCCAGCCGCCGCGTTCTTCGCGGACATATGATTGAGCATCGGCGTCGCGGATTACGGGATGCTCGGGGTTGGTTTTGCGGTATTCGACGAGTGCGGGGTCAACGTCTGTGACGATGAACTGGTGTTCGACGGGAACGGCGGGCATTTTGATGCCGAGCTGTTTGGCGGTGCGTTGGGCGTGGTTGCCTGTGGCGGTGACGACATGTTCGGCGTGAATTTCGAAGGTTTCGTCGGAGGGGACAAGATTGCCGCCTTTTTCGACCATGATAACGCCGCGCACAATCCATTCGCTGCCTGTCCATTCATATGAATCAACTTGGCGTTTACGGATGATCTCAACGCCGCGCTGGCGTGCGCCTTTGGCCATGGCCATGGTAACGTCGGCTGGGTTTATGTAACCGTCTGTCGGGTGATAAAGCGCACCTTTCAGGTCTTCGGTGTTGATAAGGGGCCAGCGGGATTTCACCTGATCGGGGGTTAGGAATTCGTACTCGATGCCAACGGAATCAGCGGTGGTGGCGTAGAGTTTGTATTCATCCATGCGTTCATCGGTTTGGGCCATGCGCAGGTTGCCAACGACGGAGAAGCCAGCGTTCAGGCCTGTTTCGGCTTCGAGTTCTTTGTAGAACTTCACGGAATAGTCGTGGATGTGCGTGGTGGCGTAGCCCATGTTGAACAGGGGCAGCAGGCCAGCGGCGTGCCATGTGGAGCCTGATGTAAGTTCATCGCGTTCCAGCAGTATCACGTCATCCCATCCGGCTTTGGCCAAATGGTAGGCGATGGATGCGCCGACGACACCGCCGCCAACGACACAAGCTTTTACGTGAGTTTTCATAGCGCAACCTCCGGAATCAGTATTTGGGTGTAGTTAGCCATGTTGGGCCGCGCCCGTCTATATACAGCCGACTTGGAGCGTTGCGAAAACGACATTGCGTGTCTTGGAAGGGTGTTTCGTGTGTTCGCTAGAGGTATTTGGACCGAAAGTGAGGAATTTTTGCCACCAAAAACCGGTGCCACAAGGGGCGGCACCGGCTCATTCAAGTGTATTAAAGGTTGGGGCCAAAGTCGTCAGCCATAACCACACCGTCGCCGTTGAGGTCAAGAAGTGCCAGCCATGCTGCGGACTGACCGACGAACTCTTCCAGCGTGACAGAACCGTCGCCGTTAACGTCATTGAAAGCCAATGTCATGCCAACAGCCGCTTTGCGATTGCCGCCTCCGGGTTTTGGCTTACCTTCGTGGCTGGTTACGCGAGCTTCGTCGAAAAATGCGTATTCTCCAGCGTCCAAAATGCCGTTATCATCAGCATCGAAGGACACGAAAATATCAGAACGCCGCGATGCTACATCTTCGACAGTCACTTGACCGTCGCCGACTATATCCCATTCGTTAAAGAAGCCTGCGCCGGGGGTGCCATTAGCGAAAGCAGAAGTTGCGAGAAAAGCGGTAAGAGCCGTCGCTGCGATAGTAAATTTCATGGTATTATCCTGTGTTTTGTTGGTTAGCATTTACTTAGACATATTGTAATACGTGCAGGCGTTCTAATTCCGTCGAAAAAAGTTTTGTATCTTGTGCATTTGTTGAAAAACTCTGACATTGCAGGCAGAAATCAAAGGACAGGACAGCACATGACCAATAATCCCCTTCTTGGCGATTGGACTTCACCTTTCGAAATTCCGCCGTTTGACCTGATCAAGGACGAACATTTCGCGCCGGCCTTCGAGGAGGCTTTTGCACAAGCGCGCGGGGCGATTGATGCGATTGCAGGGGATTCCGATGCCCCGACGTTCGCCAATACGATTGAAGCTATGGAGCAGGCGGAAGGCTTATTGGAGCGTATCGCCGGCGTGTTTTTCAACCTAGCGGGGGCCGATACCAATGATGCATTGGAGGCTTTGCAGCGGGATTTAGCCCCTAAATTCGCGGCATTTTCGGCGGAAACCTTGATGAACGAAGCATTATTTGCACGGGTTTCAGCGGTTAGTGACGCGGGCCTGAGTGCCGAGCAAGCACGGGTGTTGGAGTTGTATAACCGGATGTTTGTGCGCGCAGGGGCGGCGCTTGAGCCAGATGCGCGGGCGCGGTTGAAGGAGATTATGCAGCGGTTGGCATCCTTAGGGACGGCGTTTTCCCAAAACGTGCTGGCGGATGAGAAATCTTGGGAAATGGCGCTGGATGAGGAGGGGCTGGCTGGCTTGCCGGAATCACTGGTTTCGGCGGCGGCGCAGGCTGCGAAGGATCGGGGTGGTGAGGGGTATGTAATTACCTTGTCGCGATCATTGATTGTGCCGTTTTTGCAGTTTTCGACACGGCGGGACTTGCGGGAAATCGCGTTCAAGGCGTGGGTGGCGCGGGGCGAAAATGGTGGTGAGACGGACAATATCGCGGCGGTAGCCGAGACGTTGAAATTGCGCGCAGAACGGGCGGCGTTGTTGGGATTTAAGGATTTTGCGGCGTTCAAGCTGGATAACGAAATGGCTAAGACACCCGAAGCCGTTAGGGAATTGTTAATGGCAGTATGGGAACCTGCGAAGGCGGCGGCTGAAAGGGACGCGGCGAAGCTGACGGAATTGATGCGGGCGGATGGTGTGAACGGCGATCTGGCCCCTTGGGACTGGCGGCATTATGCAGGGATTCTGCAAAAGGCCGAGTACGATCTGGATGAGGCGGAGGTGAAACCGTACTTGCAGCTCGATGCGATGATAGAGGCGTCATTTGACGTGGCCGGGCGGTTGTTCGGGCTGTCGTTCAAGCCGCTGGATGTACCTTTGTATCACGGCGATGCGCGGGCTTGGGAAGTGCGCAAGGGCGACCGGCATATTGGTGTGTTTATTGGCGATTATTTCGCGCGCTCCAGCAAGCGGTCGGGGGCGTGGTGTTCACGCTTCAGGGCGCAGTCGAAACTGGGCGGCGAGGTGCGGCCGATTACGGTGAATGTGTGTAACTTTGCCAAAGCGCCTGCGGGAGAGGCGGCGTTGTTGACGTTTGATGACGCGCGGACATTGTTCCACGAATTTGGCCACGCGCTGCACTCACTGATGTCGGATGTGACTTATGCATTTATTTCCGGCACGTCGGTTTCGCGCGATTTCGTGGAGCTGCCCAGCCAGCTTTACGAGCATTGGTTAAGCGAACCCGAAGTGCTGACAAAACACGCGCTGCATGTGGAAACAGGTAAGCCGATGCCGCAGGATTTGCTGGATCGCCTTAAGGCGGCGGAAAACTTTGACCAAGGATTTTCGACGGTGGAATATACGGCCTCGGCCATTGTGGACTTGGATTTTCACACCGGTACTTCGGCTGATCCGATGGCAGCGCAAGCGGCGACGTTGGAGCGTTTGGGAATGCCGAGCGCGATCACCATGCGGCACGCAACACCGCATTTTCAGCATGTGTTTTCCGGGGACGGGTATTCCAGCGGATACTATTCCTACATGTGGTCCGAGGTGATGGACGAAGATGCTTTCGCCGCGTTTAAGGAAACTGGCGATGCGTTTGACCCTGAGGTTGCCGCGCGGTTGGCGGAGCATATTTATACGGCAGGTGGGTCACGGGACGCGGCGGAATTATATACGGCGTTTCGCGGATCTTTGCCAAAAGTGGAGGCATTGTTGAAAGGCCGCGGGTTGGATTGAAGGAAGGTACGGTTGATCACCCACCCTGCGGAATGCGTCAATCGCTGAGCGGAGCCGTGGTTACGTCGTGCGGTTTGGCGACAGGGGATCGCCTGCAGGATCTTTGTGGATCAGCACGTCTGCGTTTGGCATGACCCGCAGGATTTCGTGTTTTAGGCCAGCGCCGATACCGTGGGCTTTTTCCAGTGTTTGCGCGCCGTCCAACTCGATGTGGACTTGCACGAAAATCCGGTTGCCGGCGGTACGGGTTTTTAGGTCGTGATAGCCAAGTATGCCGGGCCAACTGGCGACGATGGCTTCGACTTTTGCGATGCTTTCCGGGTCGGCGCGGCGGTCCATCAGGGCATCGAACGCGGCTTTGGCGATGCGCCATGCGCCGAACAACAAAAGCACGGCGGCGGCTAGTGCGATGACGGAATCAACCGCGACCAACCCGAAGGCGGATGAGGCAGCAAGCGCGACTATGGCACCGAGGTTGGGCAAAAGATCGGCGATGTAATGCAGGCTGTCGGCGGCCACAACGCGGTTTCCAGTGCGTAACACGACGCGGCGTTGCCACAAGACAAGCGCGAGGGTTAGCGCAATTGAGATGCCCATGACGACCATGCCTGCGCCCTCGGATTCAAGGGGAGGCGGGGTATCGGATAGTAGGCGTTCGATCGCGGACCAGCCGATGACGATTGCCGAAACGGTGACGAGAATACCTTGCGCAAGTGCGGCGAGGTCTTCTGCGGAAGAATGCCCGAAGGCGTGGTCGTCATCTGCGGGGCGGGCGGCGTAAACGATTGCCAACAGGCCGGTGAGCGATACGATCAAATCGAGCGCGGAATCGGTTAGACTGGCGGCGATGGATAGCGAGCCGGTTTCCCCCAGTGCCCAGAGCTTCAGGGCGACTAGCAGGATGGCGACCAGAACCGAGGCTCCGCCTGCGGAAAGGTTTAGGCGTAGGTTATTCAAAACCACTGCCCCGGTTCCATGAAGCCCAGTTCCATAAGCTGGGTGGAGTTCCATTCAAATTTCCGGCTGCCGCCCCAATGAAAGCTATTGATATTATCGGCGGATCCAGGGTTGTGCATTAATGCTTTGGCGACGCGGAAGGACATGATGGCGATGGTCATGTTATTGTGCCATTCGCAGGCGATTGTGTTCATTTCCGCATCACTCAAGCGCAGGTCTGGACCGATTTCAAGATCGGGTGTGGCTTTGAACAGGCTGATACGGTCGATCCGGCGTTTTTCCCACGGGATGTGTTCCTCGTAACGCCAGCGCAGGCCGCCGAAAATCTCGGGCTGGCGCGGGATGACTTCGCCGTCAACAAAGCGGTCTTGGCCGTAGTAGCCGTTTCGATCAAGGTTGGCAGAGGCCACATCGACGCCGTTGCCGTGTTGCGACAGGTTTTCGGGATAGAGGTCGATGGCATAGGTGAAAACGGCCGTGCGGCGTTCTTCTTCCATGAAGGTTATTGCGTCGGTGATGCTGCGCGTTTCGCAATACGGGAAATAGAGGTATTCGGCGTTAAAGGCGTAGTAAATCCATTTTCCGGCGCAGGCTTTGATGATTTTGTTCAGCGCGTCGATGGAATCTTCCAGTCGGTTAAGTTGCGCGGGGAAAAGGTGGACGCCCTCAACGGAAGTTTCTGCCACGTCGCCGATTACCAGTATTGTGCCGAATCCCATGTTAGTGTGGTGTGCGATAGTTCCGGCCAGCTCTATGTCGTCCTCGGCCAGAATTACGGCAATGGGGGCGGGCAGGCTGGCGCCGTTGAGGCGCAGGAATTCGTCGAGGTCTTGGTTTGGCATTATGCGACTTTCGATGTTTCAATTGTTTTAGCAAACAACCCGTCCATTGCGCAAGAATAGTTGAACCTGTAGAGGGGGGGCTGGAACGTGAAACAGGTGCGATGATGTCCAATACCAAAAAACTGTATATCAAGACTTACGGCTGTCAGATGAATGTCTATGATAGCGAACGGATGGTCGATGCGATGGGGGCCGATGGCTATACCACCGTCGATTCACCGGAGCAGGCGGATATGATTTTGCTGAACACCTGCCATATTCGTGAAAAAGCGGCGGAAAAGATATATTCCGAGCTGGGGCGGTATCGCCCCTTGAAGGACGCTAACCCTGACCTGAAAATCGGCGTTGCCGGATGTGTGGCGCAGGCGGAAGGCGAGGAAATTATGATCCGCCAGCCGATGGTTGATCTTGTTGTCGGGCCGCAAGCTTATCACCGTTTGCCTGCTATGGCGGCGAAAGCGGGGAACGGGGTTCAGGTTCTGGACACGGAATTCCCCGAAGAAGACAAATTTGATTTTCTGCCGCGTGGCACCAAGGCAAAGCGTGCGCCAGCGGCATTTTTGACGGTACAGGAAGGGTGTGACAAGTTTTGTGCGTTCTGCGTTGTGCCATATACGCGCGGGGCCGAGGTTTCGCGCCCTGCGGAACGCTTGTTGACCGAGGCACGGGATTTGGTGGAACGTGGTGTCGTTGAAATCAGTCTGCTGGGGCAAAATGTGAATGCTTACGAGGTTGGCGACTGGACCTTGGCCAAGTTGATTCGCGAATTGGCGAAGATTGATGGGTTGGAGCGGATCAGGTATATGACCTCGCACCCTAACGATATGGGCGATGATTTGATCGCGGTGCATGGCGATGTGGAAAAGCTGATGCCGTATTTGCATTTGCCGGTTCAGTCGGGGTCTGACAAGGTTTTGAAGGCGATGAACCGCAAACACACGGCAGCCGAATATCTGCGGGTGCTGGAACGTATGCGCGCGGTGCGGCCTGATATTATGTTGTCTGGTGACTTTATCGTTGGTTTCCCCGGCGAGGATGACGCAGATTTCGAGGCTACGATGGAATTGTGCGAGGAGGTCCGTTACGGGCAGGCCTATAGCTTCAAGTATTCGCCACGGCCCGGAACGCCAGCGGCGGATAGGTCACACGTGGATGAAAGCGTGAAGACGGAACGCCTGCATAGGCTTCAGGCGTTGTTGACCAGTCATCAGGTGGAATTTCAAGACAGTATGATCGGGCGCACCTTGCCGGTTCTGGTTGAAAAGCTGGGTCGTGAGGCGGGGCAGGTGATTGGTAAATCGCCCTATTTGCACGCAACGCATTTTCTGGGCGATGCTGCAGATATCGGCAAGGTTGTGAATGTTAAGGTCGTCGCGACGGAGCGAAATTCGCTTTCAGCTGAGAAGGTCTAAACTGGATGTGTGACTGCGATGTCACACAAGCTTTGCCGTGCAAGTAATAGATTCACAAACGGAATTTTGTATGTTAGGCTGGCGGGAACACCGGCGTAAATGATCGGTAACTTGAGGCAGAACATTATGAAATCTTACATGAGCGTGTTGCTTGTGGGCTTGTCGATTCTATTGAATCCACTTGCTGTGCAAGCAGAAATTACAGGAAAACTTGAAGCTGCCATCTGGATTGATCCAGATGGATGCGAGCATTGGGTTATTGATTTGGGTGTGGAGGGGATGATGTCTCCGCATCTTGATCGTGATGGGAATCCGGTTTGTAATCGTAATCCTAATATCTGCATGGAGTTCCCGGGAGATATGTTGTTCGACGTGAATAAAGCGGTGTTGACGCTGGACGCACGCACGGCAATTACGAAGTACTTCACGCAACAAATCATTGATGGCCAGTCGTCATTCCTTGTTGTTGGACACACGGATAGTGATGGATCGCTTTACGATAATTTCGATCTGGCATGGGCGCGTGCGCAAGCTGTGGCCGAAGCTGCCCGTCAAACCGGGGCGATCATTCGCACAGATGCGTTTGGCGAGTTGCAGCCGATTGCATCAAATGACACGGCAGACGGCAAGCGCCGTAATCGCCGCGTTGAAATAATTTGCGAATAGGAAGCGTCATGTCAGGTAGAATTTCACTTATTGCATTGGTGACTGTTAGCGCCGTTACATTGGCAGCTTGTACGGCTCGCACCACTGACCGGGATTACGGTATGGATAGTGCATTGCTGGAAAACCGTGATGCGGGCATCTGGGTTGATGGCAATGGTTGTGATCACTGGATCATCGACGATGGCTTTGAAGGGTATATGTCCCCGCGTCTAACCGATGAAGGCAAACCTGTTTGCCGTGAAGGGGCCGTCCCGTATTCCACCATTGATTTCGAGCGCACGCTTCTGGGCTTTTAGGCTTAAGCCTTTTCGCTTGCGACATTTGCGTGCTTGTTGCACGATAGTTACCAGAATCTCTTTTGGTAATGGATGGTGAACTTTGGCGACAACCGCGCTGACTGATATAGTGACCGAGGCCGGTTCGGCGGAAACGACCCTCGAATTCCCTGACAACCGCTTTTTGCTGGAATTATGCGGCGAGCTGGATTCAAACCTTAAGAAGATCGAAACGGCTACGGGGGTGGAAATTACCCACCGTGGCAATCGGTTGTCTTTGTTTGGGGATGACGAGCAACGCAAGCATTCAGCAACCATTTTGCGGGCGCTATATTCGCGGCTTGAACAGAGGCGACCACTTGAACCGGGCGATGTGGATGCCGCGATCAGAATGCCAAGCGAAGTGTTTGATGCGCCGCGCGACATTGACCAAATCGAGATGTTCAAAGGCGACCAGATCGAAATCCGCACCCGTAAACGGATTGTGGAGCCGCGCACCCCGACGCAAAAGGCTTATGTGAAATCGCTATTCGATTATCAACTGGTTTTCGGGCTTGGGCCTGCGGGAACCGGCAAGACATATTTGGCGGTGGCGGCAGCCGTTTCGCATTACATTGACGGCCATGTTGACCGGATTATCCTTAGTCGTCCGGCTGTGGAGGCAGGGGAACGTCTGGGTTTCTTGCCCGGTGATATGAAGGAGAAGGTCGATCCTTACATGCAGCCGCTTTATGATGCGTTGAACGCGTTTTTGCCTGCCAAGCAGGTGCAGCGGATGATTGAGGATAAGCAGATTGAAATCGCTCCGCTAGCGTTTATGCGGGGGCGTACATTGTCAAACGCGTTTGTTATTCTGGACGAGGCGCAAAATTCGACGTCGATGCAGATGAAGATGTTCCTGACCCGTCTGGGGGAGGGCAGCCRCATGGTTATYACTGGYGACATGAGCCAGATTGATTTGCCGCGCGGTGTGACATCCGGTTTGGTTGAGGCCGAAGGGATTTTRCGCGACGTTAAAGGCATCGGGTTTACGCGGTTTACATCCGYTGATGTGGTYCGCCATCCGATGGTTGCCAAGGTTATTGATGCMTATGATGCGGCKGCGAAGCGGAATGGCTGACCTCGTTGATCTGGTGATCGAGGATACGCGGTGGGAAGCGYTGGATATGGSKGYGYTGGCWGANNNGGCNGNNGCACGGGCGGCWTTGGAKGTTGCCSRWATTYCRCRSRAYTACGAGATTTGCATWATGGGSTGCRATGAYGYMCGWATYGCTGAATTRAACGCTGACTTTCGGGRTAAATCGAGTGCGACGAACGTGTTGTCGTGGCCAGCKTTTGAATTGTCACCGGACGTTGAGGGGGGGCAGCCGAGCGCGCCGCCACCGGCGGAAAGTCTGGGTGATRTCGCCATAGCCTACGAGACTTGTGCGCGTGAGGCGGTCGAAAAAGGCATCACAATGCAGGCACATGTTCGGCATCTGGTCGTGCATGGATGCCTCCATTTGCTGGGGTATGATCACGAAACCGACAAAGATGCCACACTAATGGAGGAATTAGAGGTCAAAGCCCTTGCCAGGATGGGGGTAGACGACCCATATTGAACCCACGGGCACAGCATGTTGTCTATTGACGGATTTTAAGGAGCCATGGGCGACACAAAAGAAGGGTCTTCTATCGCAGCGCAAAGCGCGCAGACAGACTTAGACACCCCCACACCGCATATCGGGTTTTGGGGGCGACTGTTCGGGCAGCAACCCGCTAACACTCCTGTAACTGATGACGATGTGCGCGCAGCTTCTGCGGCTGGCACAAACAACATGCTGTTGAACATTCGCAACATGCACGACATGCGTGTCGAGGATGTGGCGATTCCGACAGCGGATATTGCCTCGATCCCCGATGATGCCTCGCTGGACGAGGTGGTTGCGGCATTTCGCAAATCCACGAACAGCCGTTTACCCGTGTATTCTGAAACGCTGGATAACCCCTTGGGTTTGGTGCATCTGAAAGATATCGCGTTGAATTACGGTTTTGGGGCCAACGGTAAGTTTGACCTGAAGTCGATCATTCGCCCGCTGATTTATGTACCGCCATCAATGCCGCTGGGTGCGCTTTTGCAAAAGATGCAGAGCGAACGGATGCATATGGCGTTGGTGATTGACGAATATGGCGGGGTTGAGGGGCTTGTGACGCTTGAAGATCTGATCGAAGAGATCGTCGGTGAGATTGAAGACGAACACGACATTGAAGAAGCGCAGCTTTGGAGCGAGGAATCACCCTCGATTTTCATCGCACAGGCGCGTGCGCCGCTTGATGAATTTGAGGAAGCGGCGGGCGTGGACCTGCTGCCCGATGATCTGGAYGAAGAKGTYGATACGYTGGGCGGTTTGGTMTTTATGCTRRTCGGGCGYGTGCCTTCGCGKGGSGARTGYATYCGCGATGGSCATGGGCATGAATTCGAGGTGRTTGAYGCCGAYGCRCGCCGSGTKAAAACCTTGCGGGTGCGGCTKAAYRCRAAACGGCCWRTCGGCCAAGCGGCGGAATAACGCGCGTGGGTYTGGCTGARCGGGTWGGGGCKYTGAMRGGCTGGCGKCAACTKTTGYTGGCKTTTGTTGYGGGSGCSGCGNTTGGNCTTGGTGCAGGCSCCTTGGTCKTTCCCYTTRGCGTTTTTTGCYGCCCTTCCTGTTATMTTTTGGCTKCATWCSGGYGYSRMAAGYCAACGYCGYGCSGCCCTTGTGGGYTGGTTCATMGGYCTTGGGTAYTTYGGYCTGATCCTWGSRTGGATAGTCGAGCCGTTCTTGGTSGACATCGCCAGCACCGGCTGGATGGCCCCGTTTGCGTTGTTCTTTATGGCGGCRGGCTTGGCCTTGTTCTGGGCGCTCGCCTTCGGGTTGGCCCAGCGTGGGCGGGTGTTGTTGTTKGTCGTGTTATGGTCATTGACCGAGCTGGCGCGGTCTTATGTTTTCACAGGCTTCCCTTGGGGGTTAACCGGATACGGTTGGGTCGACACGCCGATCATGCAGATGGCGTCGGTAATCGGGGTGCATGGCATCGGGTTCCTGACGATGAGTGCGGTAGCGTTGATATTGCGTCGGCAGGTGTTTCCCGTTGTTTCTGGCGCTTTGATTTTCACGTTGATGTGGGGCTTTGGTACTTATCAATTGTCCAAGCCCGTCGCCTTGCGCGCGGACGATTATGTGGTGCGGATCGTACAGCCGAATGTTGATCAAAAGCTGAAATGGCTGCCGGAATTCCAACAAACGTTTTTCCAGAGGTTCCTTGATCTAAGTGCTAACGATGGCACGCCGGACATGGTTATCTGGCCCGAAGCCGCCGTGCCGTTTTTGCCCGAAGAACGCGCCGATCTGCTGCAAGATATTTCCTATGCCACGGGTGGTGCGGAGGTTATATTCGGGGCCAGACGGCGGGACGAAAGCGGTGATTGGTTTAATCGGTTGGTTTTGTTGAACAGCAACGGCGTGATGGCTGATAACTATGACAAACATCATTTGGTGCCGTTCGGGGAATATATTCCGTTTCAAAGTATCCTGTCGAAAACTGGCTTGCAGGCGCTGACGGGAACGGGCTGGACGCCGGGGCCGGGGCCTCGCGTGATTGCAAAAGGCGATACGCCGCCGTTTTTGCCGCTGATTTGTTATGAGGCGATTTTCCCGCAGTATGCGTCGGTTGATGGCGAACGGGCGGAATGGATTGTGCAGATCACCAATGATGCGTGGTTCGGGAAATTCAGCGGGCCTTATCAGCATCTGGTGCAAGCAAGGGTTCGCGCGATCGAACAAGGTTTGCCGCTGGCGCGCTCCGCGAACACAGGGGTTTCGGTAATGGTGGGCCCGTTCGGGCGCGTGATTGACAGCATAGCGCTGGGCGATATGGGGGTGATTGACGTGGCATTGCCCGCACCGTTGGCCGAAACATTTTACTCGCGCAGTGGTGATTGGCCAATTGGGGGAATTTTGTTGTTGTTAACAATATTGCAACTATTACCCATTAAAAGGCGCAAACTCTGAGGATTTACCATATTCCTGCACTGTGTACGTCTATTAAGCAGCATCAGGGCATTGACGTCACGACTTAGCTTCATTTAGAGAAACATACCGCCAGCTTTTTGCGATGGAGGCCACATTGGCTCGACAAAATTATATGTTTACCTCGGAATCAGTTTCCGAAGGTCACCCAGACAAACTTTGCGACCGTATTTCGGACGCCGTTCTCGATGCCTTTCTGGCCGAAGATCCGGAGGCCCGTGTTGCTTGTGAAACCTTCGCAACAACCGACCGTGTGGTTGTGGGTGGCGAGGTTCGTGGCCCCCAATCGGTGATTGACAGCGTCGAAGACATCGCGCGTAAATGTGTGCGCGATATTGGCTATGAGCAAGAGGGATTCCACTGGAAGACCCTTAAGATGAATAACTATTTGCACGAGCAATCCTCGGACATTGCGCAAGGCGTTGATGCGGCGGGTAACAAGGATGAAGGCGCAGGGGATCAGGGGATCATGTTCGGCTATGCCGTCGATGAAACCAAAGAGCTGATGCCAGCCCCGATCCATTACGCCCACGCGATTTTGTCCCGTCTGGCAGAGGTGCGCAAAAGCGGGGCGGAGCCAACGCTTGGGCCGGATGCCAAAACGCAGCTTTCGTTGCAATATGTTGACGGCAAGCCGGTTTCGGTGTCCTCCATTGTGTTGTCGACGCAGCATCTGGACGAAAAAATGACATCGGAAGATGTGCGCGACGTGGTTGAACCCTACATCCGCGATATTCTGCCTGAAAGCTGGATCACGCCCAAGACTGCTTGGCATGTGAACCCTACGGGCAAGTTCGTGATTGGCGGGCCGGATGGTGATGCGGGTCTGACTGGGCGCAAGATTATTGTTGATACTTATGGCGGTGCAGCCCCGCATGGTGGCGGCGCGTTTTCCGGTAAAGACCCCACCAAGGTTGACCGTTCGGCGGCGTATGCGGCGCGGTATCTGGCCAAGAACGTAGTGGCGGCCGGTTTGGCGAAGCGTTGTGTTATCCAGCTGTCCTATGCGATTGGCGTGGCGAAACCATTGTCGATTTATGCGGACACTTACGGCACCGGCACGGTCCATGAGACCGAGATCGAGCGTGCAATTGCTGAAGTGATGGACCTGACGCCGCGCGGTATTCGCGAGCATCTGGGTCTGAACAGACCGATCTATCAGCGTACGGCGGCCTATGGCCACTTCGGGCGCGCGCCCGAGGCTGATGGTGGGTTTAGCTGGGAAAAAACCGATCTGGTGGATGTGCTGAAGCGCACCGTTTAAGTCAGAATGTCTAACGAACCAAACATCAAACCGGCGGATGCTCCGCGGCGGAATTTTTATGGCCGCCGTCGGGGTAAAGCCCTGCGTAAAAACCAGATCAAGCATCTGGATACGACGCTGGAGGCGGTCTCGCCCAAAGGGGTTTCGCTTGAGGAAAACCCTGACCGTAACCCCATCAATCTGGGCGCATTGTTTGGTAATGACAAGCCTGTTTGGTTGGAAATCGGGTTTGGGGGTGGCGAACACCTGTTGCATATGGCGCAGACGTATCCGGATGTGAACCTGCTGGGGGTGGAGGCGTTTTTGAACGGCGTCGCCAAGATCGTTCCGCTGATTGATGAACACAGTCTTACTAATGCGCGGGTGCATTGGGGGGATGCGCGGGATTTGCTTGAGGTGTTGCCGGAAGGTTCGCTCGACAAAGTTTTCCTTTTGTACCCTGATCCGTGGCACAAAACGCGGCACCATGCGCGCCGGTTTGTGAATACGGAAAATCTGGATATGATTTCGCGGGTGCTAAAACCCGGTGCTGTATTCCGTGTGGCAACGGACATTGAAAATTACGTTCACCACACATTGGAACGTATCATGCCGCGCGATGATTTCGAGTGGCTGGCGGATGCCCCGCAAGACTGGCGCGAGCCTTGGGGGGACTGGACCCGCACAAGGTACGAGGCGAAAGCAATTCGCGAAGGACGCACGCCGCATTATTTAACGTTTCGCAAGGTTTAGGCAAAACTTTCACGGTTGATGCAGGTCAAGGCGTAGGCATCCCTATAGGCGTTCAATGATGTAAATTGAACGTGAAGGATGAATCAATGAAAACTATAGCTGAACGCGAACTACAGTTACGTGCCCGTCTTGCCGAACTGGATGCACACCTGCACACTATCGAAGATGCCTTGGACGAAACACCGGACAAAGACGTCGAAGAACGCGCAGTTGAGCGCGAGAGCGACGAGGTTCTGGAAGGCTTGGGAAATGCGGAATTATTGGAATTTCGTATGGTCGAGGCCGCATTGGCGCGCATCGCGGATGGCGAGTATGGCTATTGCGTCGACTGTGGCGACAAGATCACCGAGGAACGTCTGGATGTGTTGCCGGCTACTCCGAAGTGTCAGAAATGTGCAGCGTGAACCTATTGGAAAGGAGCTGTTATGCCTTTTGAAAGTCTAAAAGCCCGAATGGCAATGTTGTTGGAGCAGATGATCCACCAACCCGAAGATATGCATGAATTGCAAGAAACCCTGCGCGAGGAATTAGCGGAGTTGCGGGCCTCGGGCCTGCCTGTCCCGCTTGATTTGGTGGAGTTGGAACAACGTCTCGAAGACCAGTTGAATTTACCCAAGAAGGGCAAATGAGGGAAGCGGGGAAAGAGGCTACCCTTTCGCGTGTCATTAGCCTTCCGCTGCTGGTGCTTTATGGCCTTGGGGTCACCATTGGCGCGGGCATTTATGTTTTGGTGGGCGAAACAGCCGCGCAGGCGGGTATGTATGCGCCGCTGTCGTTTATCTTTGCGGCCATTGTGATGGCCTTCAGCGCAGGCACCTTTGCGGAGCTAAGCGTGCGTTTCCCCCAAAGCGCGGGAGAGGCGATTTATGTTAAGGAAGGGTTAAGGTCTGAAGGCTTATCCCTGCTGACTGGCGGCGTTGTGTTGCTGTCTGCGACCGTTGCTGCCGCGACGATTACGCTGGGCGGGACGGGATATGTGCTTGAACTTCTGGGCCTTCCACGCGTGGTTGTTATCATTTCAATCGTGCTGCTGATGGGGGGTGTTGCTGCGTGGGGCGTTAAGGAATCGGTAGTATTTGCGGCTGTTTTCACGGTTTTGGAAATTCTGGGCCTTCTGGTTATCATTGCCGCCGGGTTCTGGACGCAGCCGGATTTGTTGGCCCGTTTGCCTGAGGTTATACCCCCAATCGGCGATACCGCAGCCTTAACCGCAATTTTCACCACCAGCCTGATCGCATTTTTTGCCTTTATCGGGTTCGATGGTATGGTTAATTTAGTCGAAGAAACCAAAAACCCCGCACGTACTATGCCGCTGGCAATTCTGATTGTTTTGGTCGTTGCAACAGCGTTGTATTTCATGGTGACGGCGGTTGCAGTGCTGACGGTGCCGTTAGAGGACTTGGCCGAATCGCAAGCGCCGATCGGGTTGTTGTTTGAACGCCTTACCGGCAGCTCGCCGTTAATAATTACATTGATCGCGATCATGGCAACGTTGAACGGTATTGTGATTCAGATCGTTATGGCGGCGCGGGTTTTGTATGGATTGGGCAAAAAGGGCAGTATTCCGGCAATTTTCGCCCGCATTCACCCTAAAACACATACGCCGATGTTTTCGACGGTTCTGGTTGCAGCYGTTATCCTTGGGCTGGCACTGTTTTTTCCCATTGGAACGTTGGCAGAGATGACGACCCAGTTTATTCTGGTGGTGTTTACCTTGGTTAATTTGTCACTGGTGGTGTTGAAAATTCGCAAGGTGCCTGCGCCCGAAGGGGCATACGCCGTCCGTATGTGGGTGCCTGTTGGTGGGGTGATTGCGTGCTTGTTATTGCTGATTGGGCCATGGGTGCTTTTGTGACCAAGAGGTAATACACATTCAATTATTGCAATGTGAAATGTATTCACTATATTTGACTCAACACAGATATATAGGAGAGGGCCGATGACCCCCGAAGTAAAAGCATTTTTCGACGACGCAACCAACACGGTTTCGTTTGTAATCAAAGATCCAAACAGCGCAAGTGTAGCGATCGTGGATTCAGTTCTGGATTTCAATTTTTCGAACGGGCGCACCGATACGACGTCTGCTGACGAAGTTATTGCATATGTGCAGGCCAATGGTTTGAAGGTTGAGTGGATTTTGGAATCCCACGTTCATGCGGACCACCTGTCGGCAGCCCCCTACATTCAGGAACAGGTCGGCGGTAAGGTCGGTATCGGCGCGAATATCACGATTGTGCAGGACGTATTCGGTAAGGTCTTCAACGAGGGCAGCGAATTCCAGCGTGATGGATCACAGTTCGACAAGTTGTTCGTTGATGGTGACACTATCAACATCGGTACTATGAAGGTTGATGTTATGCATACACCGGGCCACACGCCTGCTTGTATGACCTATGTGGTGGGTGATGCGGCGTTCGTGGGGGACACGATGTTTATGCCCGATTTTGGCACAGCGCGTTGCGATTTCCCCGGTGGCTCTGCCGAGGATCTTTATGCGTCCATCCAGAAAATTCTGACGCTTCCGGATGACACCCGCATATTTGTGGGCCATGATTATAAAGCACCGGGTCGCGATGAATTTGCATGGGAAACAACGGTTGCGGAACAAAAGGCGTTGAACGTCCATGTTGGTGCTGGCAAACCTGAAGAGGAGTTCGTCAAAATGCGGTCCGACAGGGATGCGCAACTGGCGATGCCAAAACTGATTATTCCCTCAATCCAGATCAACATGCGGGCCGGTCAGATGCCTGAGCCTGAAGAAAATGGAGAAGTGTATCTGAAGGTGCCGATTAATGTTCTGTAGCTCTTAGAGTTGCAATAAACATGCCGCTCTGGTTTTATTACCGGAGCGGATTTTCCAGTTAGGGTGATGCCAATGCAAGTACATAAAGTCACAGAAAAATTCACGATTAGTGGGCAGATTTCTGCAAGTGATGTGCCGCTTATCAAAGCCTCGGGTTTCAAAACAATTATGTGCAACCGCCCCGATGGCGAAGAGTTTGGGCAACCAACTGCCGCAATCATCAAAAAGGCCGCCGAAGATCACGAGATGAAATTCTTTTACCTGCCCTTGGGAAGGTCCGCGATTACCAACGAATTGCTTGAAGGTTTCAGGGATGTTGTGAATGGCGACCACGGCTCGGTTTTTGCTTACTGTCGATCAGGAAGCAGGTGCGGTATGCTTTGGAATGCGTCACAAAACTGATACGAACCCCCAAAGCGATCAATAGGATGCCCGACCATGCTCAAACGATATTTTCCGATTTTGGAATGGTCGAAGGGGTATGATCGCGCTACCCTAACGGATGATCTGGTTGCGGCGGTAATTGTGACGATCATGCTGATCCCACAATCATTGGCGTATGCTTTGCTGGCCGGTTTACCGCCTGAAATGGGGCTGTATGCGGCAATATTGCCACTGCTCGCGTATGCTTTGTTTGGCAACAGCCGCACATTGGCGGTGGGGCCAGTGGCGGTGGTTTCATTAATGACGGCGGCCGTCGTTGGCGAGATGGCATTGCAAGGCACGGCAGAATATGCGGCGATGGCGATTGCACTGGCCATGATATCTGGGGTCATTTTGTTGGTGATGGGGTTGTTTCGGCTGGGTTTTTTGGCGAATTTTCTAAGCCATCCGGTGATCTCGGGATTCATGATTGCGGCCACGTTGATAATCGCGACAAGCCAAGTCAAACATATTTTTGGTATTAGCGCATCCGGTAGCAATCTGATTGCGCTGGTTGGTTCGCTGGCTGAAAACATGGCTAGCATAAACCTGATTACACTAACATTAGGCGTTGCCGCGATTGGTTTGTTGTATTGGGCGCGCAGGGGTATGAAGCCGATCCTAGTTCAGTTTGGTGTCGATGAAAAGTTGGCGGGCATCCTCTCAAAAACTGGGCCGATACTTGTCGTGGTGCTGACAACTGCGGTTACGTGGGCGTTAAATTTGGCTGACAAAGGTGTCAGCGTTGTTGGAGCGTTACCGAGTGGTTTTCCACCCTTCGCCACCCCCACGTTCGATATTGAGATTTGGGGGCAATTGTTCGGGTCTGCGGTGCTGATTTCAATCGTTGGGTTTGTTGAGTCGATATCTGTTGCACAGACGCTGGCTGCAAAACGACGCCAACGCATCTCGCCAGATCAGGAACTGGTCGGGTTAGGTGCGGCCAATATTGCGGCGGCTTTTTCGGGTGGGTATCCTGTGACAGGCGGGTTGTCGCGCTCCATGGTGAACTTTGATTCTGGTGCCAAGACACCAGCGGCGGGCGCGTTTACGGCTATTGGGGTTCTAACGGCGGCGATTTTTTTGACACCGCTTTTGTACTTTCTACCCAAAGCGACACTGGCGGCGATTATCATCGTGGCGGTGGTTTCGCTGTTGAATTTGGGAACGCTGAAACAGACGTGGCAATATTCTCGGACCGATTTCGCGGCGATGGCCGCGACGATAATTTTGACGTTGGCTTTCGGCGTCGAACTGGGAATTATGGCGGGTGTCGGCGTTTCGATATTCCTGCATCTTTACCGCACATCGCGGCCACATTCTGCCATTGTCGGACAGGTTCCCGGCACGGAGCATTTCCGAAATGTTAATCGCCACGAGGTTATCGTGACGCCCGAGATTTTCACGATCCGTATCGACGAGAGCCTCTATTTTCCCAATGCGCGTTTCCTTGAGGATACGATCTACGACGCCGTAGCTTCGAACAACCAGATAGAGCATGTGGTGCTGATGTGTTCCGCCGTGAACTTTATAGATGCCTCTGCGCTGGAAAGCCTTGAGGCGATTAACGAGCGGCTTGGCCATTCCGATGTGATGTTGCATCTATCGGAGGTTAAGGGGCCGGTTATGGACCGTTTGAAGCGCTCGCATTTCCTAGAACATTTGTCGGGGCGGGTTTATCTGACGCAGTTTGACGCCGTTCACACGATTAACCCACACGTGGCCAATCGCGCGATGGAGATGTCGCGGGTCGAATGACCTAAGCGGTAAGACCTTCGGGTTCAGGCAGGCCGTTTGCGCGGCAACAGGCGGTGACGGTATTGGCCAGAAGGCACGCGATGGTCATTGGACCAACGCCACCGGGTACAGGAGTGATTGCCCCCGCGACCGTGCTGGCGGATGCGAAATCAACGTCCCCGACAAGGCGCATCTTTCCTTCGCCCCGTTCAGGTGCCGGAATGCGGTTGATGCCCACGTCAATCACAGTTGCACCCGGTTTTATCCAGTCTGCGTTAACCATTTCAGCGCGGCCAACAGCGGCGACCAGAATGTCGGCGGTACGGCATAACGCCTCGATATCTTTGGTGCGGGAATGGGCGATGGTGACGGTGCAGCTGTCTTTCAACAGTAGTTGGGCCATGGGTTTTCCGACGATGTTCGATCTTCCAACGACAACCGCATTCATGCCGGAAAGGGATCCGTGTTTATCGCGCAGCATCATCAAACAACCAAGCGGCGTGCAAGGCACCATGCTTTGTTGCCCCGTTGCCAAACGACCGACGTTCAGGATGTTAAATCCGTCTACGTCCTTTTCAGGGATGATGGCATTGATCACGAGGTTCTCGTCGATATGGTCCGGCACGGGCAGCTGGCACAGGATGCCATGCACGGCGGGGTCATTGTTTAACTGGTCTATTAGGGCCAGAAGATCAGCTTCGGGCGTATCGGCGGGCAGCTTATGCTCGAACGAGTTCATGCCACATTCAGCCGTTTGCTTGCCCTTGTTGCGAACGTACACTTCGGATGCTGGATCTTCCCCAACTAGAACCACGGCGAGGCCGGGTGTGATGCCCTGCGCTTTAAGGGTGGCAACATGCACTGCCACTTTTTCGCGAACGGTTGCGGCAAACGCTTTGCCGTCGATGATATCTGCTGTCATGATAATCCTCCTGCCCTTAGTTTTAGAACAAACCTTCGATCTGTCCAGCGTCATTCAACATGATCGACTCGGCAGATGGTTTGCGTGGCAAGCCGGGCATGGTCATGATCTCGCCGCAGATGACGACGATAAAACCGGCACCGGCGGAAAGGCGAACCTCCCGCACGGGAACCGAGTGGCCGGTCGGCGCACCCCGAAGGTCTGGGTCGGTGGAAAAACTGTACTGTGTTTTCGCCATGCAGACGGGCAGGTGGCCAAAACCGGCGTCTTCCCATGTACGCAACTGAGCGCGGATTTTCTTGTCGGCCATAACTTCGTCTGCGCGGTAAATGCGCTTGGCGACAGTTTCGATTTTGTCGAACAAGGACATGTCGTCAGGATAGAGCGGTGCAAACTGTGCAACGTTGGCATCGGCGATTTCCACCACCCGTGTGGCCAGATCAACTATCCCTTTGGAGCCATGTTCCCAATGTTTACACAAGATCGCTTCGGAGCCGTGCGTGGCGACATAGTCGATCACCGCCTGCACCTCTGCGTCGGTATCGGTTACGAAATGGTTAATGGCGACAACAACTGGAACCCCGAAGGCTTTCATGTTCTCGATATGGCGGCCAAGATTAGGTGCGCCGTCGTTCACGGCATCGACATTTTCAGCCCCCAAATCAGCGCGTGCAATTCCGCCGTTCATTTTCATCGCGCGGATTGTTGCGACCAGAACCACAACGTCTGGCGCGATGTCAGCTTTGCGGCATTTGATGTTCATGAACTTTTCGGCACCTAAATCGGCCCCGAAGCCGGCCTCGGTCACGACATAATCCGCCAGTTTCAGCGCGGTTTTAGTTGCCACAACAGAATTACACCCGTGTGCGATGTTTGCGAACGGGCCACCGTGAACGAAGGCGGGATTATTTTCGAGCGTTTGAACCAGATTTGGCTGCATCGCTTGTTGCAACAGAACCGTCATCGCGCCGTCGGCCTTGATGTCGCGACAATAGATCGGTTTACGATCCCGCGTGTAAGCCACGATGATATCACCGAGGCGGCGTTGCAGGTCTTCGAGGTTATCGGCCAGACACAAAATCGCCATAACTTCGGAGGCCACGGTAATATCAAACCCCGTTTGGCGCGGAAACCCGTTGGCAATACCGCCGAGGCTGACAACCGTGTCACGAAGGGCGCGGTCGTTCATGTCCATGACACGCTTCCATGTGATGCGGCGCTCGTCGATATCCAGCGCGTTACCCCAGTAAATGTGATTGTCGATCATCGCGGTCAGCAGGTTGTGCGCGCTGGTGATTGCATGAAAATCGCCGGTGAAGTGCAGGTTCATCTCTTCCATCGGAACGACCTGAGCATACCCGCCGCCCGCCGCGCCGCCCTTCATGCCGAAACATGGGCCAAGGGACGCCTCGCGGATACAAACCATCGCGTTTTTGCCGATGCCGTTCAAACCGTCAGCCAGACCAACCGTCGTGGTCGTTTTACCTTCGCCAGCCGGTGTTGGGCTGATGGCGGTTACCAGAATAAGTTTGCCGTCTTTTTTATCCGCTTGCGCGGCGATGAAGTCGGCTGAAACCTTGGCTTTGTCGTGGCCAAACGGCAGCAGATCTTCGCTGGGGATGCCCAGTTTGGCGCCGATTTCCATGATTGGCAGTTTGGTGGCTTCACGTGCGATTTCGATGTCGGTTTTGTAACCCATGACTGATCCCTTTACGAACGGCTGATGATTACCACAATTGTTAGGAGCCATTGCACCCGTTGGCGAGACCTTTTTCGACACACCGAAGCGATAGTGCGACAAAATCGTATAAATTGTGTGCAAATGCATACTTTAGGCGTTGGCAAAAAAATAAGGGCGACAAATGCCGCCCTTAAGTTCTTGAATATGTTCGTTCGATTTAGCTTGGTTGGGGTTCCATGCCACCGTCGTCTTTGGGCTTCCCGACCTTCGGAATTGCTGTGATGCTGGCTGAACCACCGTCCGTAGAACCCGTATCGTCTTCGTCGTCTGTGTGCGGCGGTTCGCCTTTAACAACGCGTGCGATTTCTTCGCCGGTTAGGGTTTCGTATTCCAGCAAACCTTGCGCCAAGCGCTCGAATTCTTCGGTTTTGTCTTCAAGGATGCTGTAGGCCGTCACATAGGCTTCGTCGATAAAGCGTTTCACTTCGTTTTCGACCAACTCTTTTGACTTGGCAGATAACGAGAATCCACCAGCGCTGCCGCTGGAATAGCCTTCATGGGCTTCGGAATAATCAATGTTTCCGACCAAATCAGACATCCCCCAACGCATAACCATTGCACGCGCCAAGGCAGATGCTTGCTGGATATCGCCGGCAGGGCCGTTGCTAACGCGTTCAGGGCCATACTTGATGATCTCGGCGGCTTTACCGGCCATTGTCATTGCCAGCTTCTGCACACATTCGATTTTGTGCCAGTTCAGACGGTCAACTTCGGGCAAGGAAACAACCATACCCAATGCGCCGCCGCGCGGGATAATAGTGGCTTTGTAAACCGGATCGCATTCCGGCAGTTCCATCCCGACGATTGCGTGACCAGCTTCGTGGTAAGCTGTTTTTTCTTTTTGGTCAGCCGTGATAACCATCGAACGACGTTCAGTGCCCATCATTATTTTATCTTTGGCGGCCTCGAAATCTTCCATCGTTACCACGCGTTTTCCGGTACGAGCGGCCATTAGGGCGGCTTCGTTAACAAGGTTCGCGAGATCAGCACCCGACATGCCCGGCGCACCGCGTGCGATGATCCGCAGATCAACATCAGGGCCAAGCGGCACCTTGCGGGCGTGGACGTTAAGAATTTTCTGACGGCCCTTGATGTCAGGGTTGGAAACGTGAACCTGACGGTCAAAACGACCCGGACGTGTAAGGGCAGGGTCCAGAACGTCGGCGCGGTTGGTCGCAGCCAGAAGGATTACGCCCTCGTTCGCTTCAAAACCGTCCATTTCAACCAGCAATTGGTTCAATGTCTGTTCACGTTCGTCATTGCCTCCGCCGTAACCTGAGCCACGATGACGGCCAACCGCGTCGATCTCGTCGATGAAAACGATACACGGGGCGTTCTTTTTGGCTTGYTCAAACATATCGCGTACGCGGCTTGCACCAACGCCTACGAACATCTCAACGAAATCGGAACCCGAGATCGCGAAGAATGGCACGCCCGCTTCGCCCGCAATGGCGCGGGCCAGAAGCGTCTTACCAGTACCCGGAGGGCCAACAAGCAGTGCGCCTTTAGGGATTTTACCGCCAAGGCGGGTGAATTTCTGAGGGTCTTTCAAGAACTCGACGATTTCTTCAAGCTCTTCTTTGGCTTCGTCGATACCGGCAACATCGTCAAAGGTTACTTTGCCTTGCTTTTCGGTCAGCATCTTTGCCTTGGATTTACCAAAGCTCATCGCGCCACCTTTGCCACCGCCCTGCATGCGGTTCATAAAGAACACCCAGACACCGATTAGCAGAATAAACGGTAGCCACACGCCAAGCATGGACATGATACCGGATTGCTCTTGTGCAGCCGCTTCGATTGCTACATCTGCATCGCGCAGGATTGGCAGGATTTCAGCGTCGCGCGGCTGAATCGTTGTGAAATTGTTAGAGCCGCTGCGAATATAAATTTTCTCGCCGTCCAGCGTTACCGCATCAACTTGGCCTGCATCTACACTGTCGAGGAATTCCGAAAACGAGACCTGTGTCGCGTTTGTCGAGGATTGCCCACCGTTGAAGATGTTGAACAAGGCGATCATCAACAGGAATAGAATAACCCAAAACGCGATGTTTTTATTATTACCCACAGTGTTCTCTCCTAGAAGTATTCAAATACTGAGCGCGGACGACTCGGCCCGCGCGGTTGTTTGTAACATAGGGTCTCGACGGCGACATTCAACGTGTCATTAAGGACTTGTGAAGACCTTTTTTACCATATTTTAACTCAATTGCCCATCCATTAGCCATTCCAGCCAATGGAGCAGCCACTAATCGCCCTTCTGCCCATAGTGCGGGGCTGGCAAGCAGCACCTCGCGGGCGTGCCCTGTCTCGCGCCAATTCGGGCATTCGCGCAGGCCTTCTTCGCCCAATGCTGCGATTGTTTCAGCCGGTTCAACCCCCTGTTTCAAAGTCACCCAACGATGATCCCATACGGTGTTTGTGCCGCAAGGAGGTGCGACGCGTGCAACCTCCCTTCGCACGATAATATTGCCAGAGTGTGAACGAATTACGCATCCGTGCAATGTTTGCCCGTTTGCATTGTCAATTCTGGCTAACAGGCCACGAAGGCTGTCAAAGCGCGGGCGGTATTGTGCGCCGCTGATCCATCGTAAGGTGGCGGATAGCAGGCGAAAACGCAGCTCATCCGGGGCGGTGTTGAACGTGTCTATGTCCAGCCGCACCTCGCCTGCTTCGGTGATCTCGACGCAAGTGTCGGCAAGTGCCAGCGTTGCGGCCTCCAGTGCGATGCGGGCGTCTTGCATCCGGTTTGCCGTGGCGACCAAGCCGTCTGTGGTAATACCTAAATTGGCCAAAAGAGCCAAGGCTTGGCGGGCTTTAACGCGGTCATATTTCGGGTCGTCGTTGGAGGGGTCATCGGCCCACTCGACGTCATTCGCAATTAAGTAGGCGCGTAGATCATCCCGCGTCGCATGCAGCAAAGGGCGCACCCATGTTAGGGAGCCATCAGTTCGGCGCGCCGCCATTCCCGATAATCCGTCCACGCCAGATCCGCGGGCAAGGCGCAGCAGAACGGTTTCGGCCTGATCATCCAAGGTGTGCCCCAAGGCGATATGTGTGATGTTTTCGGCGGTGGCCCAAGCACTAATCAATCGCAAACGCGCCTGTCGTGCTTCGTCTTGAAGGTTGCCGGACYTGTCCCAACCCYGCCACTTCAAAACTTCGTGCGAAACGCCAAGCTGTTGGCATAGGGCCGCAACTTGCGCGGCCTCTTCTGCGCTCTCATCGCGGAGGCCGTGATCTACGGTAACCGCCCGCACGCCGCCGCCGCGCGCGGCCAGCATATGCAGCAACGCCACGGAATCGCCACCGCCAGAGACGGCAACGCCAAGCGAGGTGTTCGGGATATCTGAAAGGGCAGTTTCCAGCCCTTTGGTTAAAGCGCTCAAGGACAGGCTAGCGTTTGTTTCTGGGCAAGAATTTGTGCGCCCAGATCAACGCTTACATTTTGGTAGCGAACGCCGATTTCATCGAGGGTCAAGCAGGCTTGTTCTGTCTGCCCCAAGGCCCCGAGGCTGGCCGCAAGTTCATAAAGCGCAACGGGAGCCACCGGCCCATCAGGTGCGCCGCTGAAGCTGTCGAGGTAACTGCGCGCTGCACCGCCCCAATCCTGCAAACCGGCCAATGCCAAACCACGACGGTATTGTGCCTCGCTGGTCAACGGGCCACCTGGGTAGGTTGTGGTGAAGGTTGCGAACTGATCGGCGGCGGCTTGAAATTCACCAGCATCATAGAGGGCTACGCCTGCATCAAAACTGCGCTGTTCATCCGAGGCAAGTTCCTGTCCACCGTCGCCATTTACCGCTTCGCCACCAAGTGGTGGGGGAGTGGTAAGTGATCCAGTGTCGCCACCCTCAAGTTCCGTTAGGCGAAACTCCAAATCGCCAATGCGTCGCGTGGCATCATCGGCGATTTGTACGACCCGAAACTCCAGTGTTTCCACCAAACCCAAAGCGGCACTTAGGTCAGCCTCAAGCGCATTCAGGCGCTGTAAAATGGTCCCCGCGGATTCTTGCGACACGCCGGAGTTACCAGTTGTTAGCAGCTCGCTGCGCAATTCCTGCATCAGCTCGCTTAACTCGGTGATGTCCAAGCGAACATCCTCGAGCGTTTGGGCCTGCGTCTGGCCCGACGCAGGCAAAACAGTCAAGCAAGCGATTAAAACGGCTGCGAAAGCGCCACGTAATTCAGTCATCATTACCTTCACCTTTCAGCTGGGTTTAAACGCCCATACCACCGCTAACGATTGTTACTGCACGGCGGTTTTGTGACCAGCATGATGCGTTGGAACAGACCGCAATTGGGCGTTCCTTGCCATAACTGACGATGCTGATGCGGCTGTCTGGAATCCCTTGGCTAACCAGATAATCGCGAACCGAACTGGCGCGTCTGGACCCCAAGGCGATGTTGTATTCGCGTGTGCCTTGTTCGTCTGCGTGACCCTCGATCAGGACGCCAACGGTTGGGTTGGTGGCCAACCATCCGGCTTGCGCGTTAAGGATCGCAATGTTTTCGCCTGACAACGAGGATTCGTTGACTGCGAATAAGACGGTGCTGCCGATGGACGACTCAAAATATTGCAGCGATGTCTCGTCAATGGAACCGATACCGGCACCGCTTATGTCTGAACCGCTGCCACCGCCAAGAAAGCCGCCGCTGGTGCTGGTACAGGCTGCCGTTACCAGAAGTGTCAGAACGGCTGCTGTTTTTGTTAGATATCTCATGCTCTTAACCTCGTTTAATATTGGTTATATTTGTAATTTATCACACTTGTCGCCCCGTTGGAACGGGGTTCTATTTTAATAGGCCAGACCACGCCGGATCAGACGCGAAACTGGGCGTCGGCACCTTATGCATGTTGCGTCCTGTTATATCGACCGAATAAACTTGTGGCGCACCATTCGCGCCCGAAGACACGCGGAAGAACATCAACACGCGGCCATTTGGCGACCATGTCGGCGCTTCGTCAATGAAGCTGGCGGTTAGCAGGCGTTCTTGTGTGCCATCAAGGCGCATCACGCCGATATGGAAGCGTCCGCCGACGATCTTGGTGAAGGCCACCAAATCCCCGCGCGGCGACCAAACGGGTGTCGCGTAGCGTCCATTACCAAAGCTGATCCGCTTGGCATCTCCGCCATTGGCCGACATGACGTATAGCTGTTGGGAGCCGCCACGGTCCGATTCAAACACAATCTGTTTCCCGTCCGGCGAGTAGCTAGGCGCAGTGTCGATCGCGGGGCCGGAGGTCAGGCGGGTGCGTTGTCCGCTCGCTAAATCAACGGTGTAGATATCAGTATTACCGCGCTCCGATATGGAAAGCACAATCTTGCCTCCATCCGGCGAGAACCTTGGCGCAAACCCCATCCCCGGAAGGTTGGAAAACACCCGGCGTTGTAATGTATCGACGTTCATCAGATACACACGCGGAATGCCGGTTTCATAGCTGGTATAAAGAATATCGCGGTTGTTTGGAGAAAACCTTGGGGCCAAAACGATGTTTTCGTCGCTGGTCAAATAGGATARACTTGCGCCATCATAATCCATAATGGCCAAGCGTTTACGGCGATCGTTCTTCGGRCCGGTTTCSGAAACGAAAACGAYTTTRCTGTCRAAATATCCGGTTTCACCYGTCAGGCGYGAATARACSGCATCCGCAACYTTGTGMGAAATCCKRCGCCARTTYTCGGGGCTGCCGGAAAGCTGYACRCCATCGCCCATCGGGGCTTGCGCAAACACGTCCCAMAGGCGRAATTTAACCGTTAGYCGCCCRCCSGTRCTGCTTACGGCSCCGACAATAAGSGCTTGCGAATTAATCGCCCGCCAATCTGCAAAYTGCACCGGCGCGTTGAAGTTGGAGACGCCAGAAATATGCGCGGCCTTCGGRATTTCGCGRAAYAATCCRGTRCTKAGCAAATCCTCGGCRATCACGCGGGTGATGTTGTTGGCAATCGCGGTGGAGGCCGRGTTTTCGGCGATAAACACCGGAATTGCAAAGGGCACGGGYTCRATAACGCCGCCCGTTACGTCRATTTTCAATGTGGGTTGCTGCGCRYTTACRGGYGCAACGAATGAAGTTAATGCTAGCATCAGCCCCAAAGCTGCGCCAGTTATCCGGTGTAATGCTGCCATTTTTTGCCTCGTTTTGCTTTTAATATACATCATTTTTATATCTGCGCCAATTAGTTGACTCCGGCTTCGTTTAGTGCCGGATCGAATGTCAGTTCCAGCCGAACCCCTTCGGGGTATTGGCCCGCCGGAAGCGGGATTACTTCGGCCCTTAGAACCGAGCGTCGGGCGGCCTCGTAGGCCACTTGGAAATCACCTTGCGGGTTTGCTGGGTCAAGCGGTTTAACGCTGCCTGGTATGATCAAACCGTTGTAGGCGACGCTGACTTCTAGCACGATTACCAGTTCTTCGAAATTCTCTTTGCCGATCACGATGCTTTTGTTCCAGTTGCGCGAAACGGCCTCGATTATCCCCTGACGTTGCCCGCCAGTAAGGGTAGCCGCAGCGGGTGCTTCGACGACGGCTTCGGCGACAGCGGCATCCAGTAATTCGCGTATTGCGGCCTCTTCAGCGGCGACACGGTCTGCGGCTTCTTCGGCGGCGCGCGCGGCATGTTCAACTTCTTGTGCAGCTTCGGCTGCTTTCGCAACATTGGCGGAGCGACGCGGTGGCGTTGTTGCGCGAGGTGGGGCGGCAGATGGTGGCACGTCGGGTTGGGCTTCTGGCACGATTTCGGTTACCGACTCTGGCTGGGCCTCGGCGGTGGTTTCTTCAGCCACTTCAGTCGCGGTTTCATCGGGCGTTGTGGCTTCTGTCGTCCGGTCACTTACCCGCGCGTTGTCTGGCAAAGCAGGGGCCGAAAAACTGTCGATACGTGGTGCTGATCTAGGTTGTGGCGCGGACAAAAATAACGGCGAGGGGGAACTTCCCGCTTGCCCCGTGCTGATCGCAGGGGAAACTTGCGGCAAAGCGTTTGGCGCGGTTGGTTGTGCTGTTTCCACGGCCACTTCGGGTTGTGCCAGACGTTCAACTGCGGATAAATCAGGGTCAACGTCGCGTGCGCTTGGGGCTTCGGTAATATCCATCTGAGTCGCTTCGGGTGCTTGTGCGTTTTCAGGGCGCAGTGCATCGTCTGCCTCGGCCACCGGCTGCATCATTGCGGCGATGTTGATGTCGGGGACAACCGGAGAGTCAGACTGGTTTGCATCGAACTCGGCTGCTGAAATCAACGTGACTTCGTTGATGACAATTTCGGTGGAACGCGGTGCGGGTTTCCACATGGGTTCCACGATTATCAGCAGTAAAAAAATGCCGTGTATCAGTGCCGATATGATTGCGCCGGTTTTCATGCCAGCTTACCCATCCGTTTCGGGTGCAAGCCCGCTGGAATCTGTCACCAACCCAATGTTGTTGAACCCGCCTTGATTAAGCGCGCCCATGACCTGCATCACAGCCTCGTAAGAAATGGAGCCGTCAGCACGCAAGAAAACCTTGTCGYTATCCCGCTCCGCTGCGATTGCGCGAAGCTTGGGGATAAGGGTGGTCATATCCTCRACYTCGGTTTCYTGAATCATGACGCGRCCATCTGCCGTCARGGAAAYGGTCAAGGGYTGTTGATCTTCGGCAGGCARGGCGCTGGCCGTRGCTTTKGGCARCTCGATCGGAACRCCGGTGGTCAGAAGTGGGGCMGCCACCATGAAAATGATCAACARCACCAGCATCACGTCAACGAAAGGTGTTACGTTRATTTCAGACATMGGRCGATGCCCGCCRCCGCGCCTGCGCCGTCTRCGCCCGCCGCTGCGATCTATGGTTCCRGCACCCATATCAGTTGTCCGGTCCGTCAATYTGGCGMGAAAGGATCAAGGAAAACTCRTCCATAAACGCTTCCCATTCGCCCGAAATTTTATCGGCATCTGCCGACAGCTTATTATAGAAGATTACCGCAGGAATAGCGGCCAAAAGCCCCATCGCGGTGGCCAGCAAGGCCTCGGCAATGCCCGGGGCCACAACGGCCAGATTGGTGCTTTGTTGCGCGGCGATTTCTTCAAACGAGCCTTTGATGCCCCAAACCGTGCCAAACAGCCCGACGAAAGGCGAGATTGACCCGACTGTAGCCAAAAACGTTAGGCCGGCATTCAACTGGTCCGCGGATTTATCCAAGGCAACATTCATCGCCCGTTCAATCCGCGCGTTCGTGCCAGCCAACATACCACCATCGGAGCGATGCGATTTGCGCCACTCCGACATGCCAGCCGCAAAAACTTTCTCCGAGGCGCTGCGGGGATTGGCGCTGACACGTTCATACAATTGATCCAGCGGTTGCCCAGACCAGAAAGCATCTTCGAACATGGCCGTTTCTTTGCTCGCGCGGCGATAGGCAATAAATTTTGCGATAATAATAGCCCAAGACCAAAGCGAGGCTGCGATCAACGACAGCATTACGATTTTAACGGTCAGGCTCGCCCTTAAGAACTGCGCCAGCAAGGAAAAGTCCATATGCTGCGCGGCGGCGAGGGTCTCTGCTTCCATAATACTGCTCTCTCTGAACGAATTGGTTTCGTTTCATGTATGCCTGTGGTGGCCATAACGATAGCCACTTTTATGTGAAGGTGCAAAATAATGCGCCAAAGTACAAGGTTAGGCCTGTAATTTCAGCAATTGCTGGCGGATTATTGCCGGAAAACGGGTTGGTTTACCCTCTGTTGTCATGAACGCGACGCGCACGTCGGCGGTGAAAATCACCTGATCTTCACGCATGACCGTTTGGAACATTTGCATGGTTGCACCCTTTAGAGATGTTGTTTCCGTTTCAATCGTCAACACGTCGTCGAATTTGGCAGGCAACAGGTAATCCGCTACGACTTGGCGCACCACAAACACCATCCCATCCTGCTTCATAGCCCATTGATCAAGGCCAACATCGCGAACAGCCTCGCTTCGTGCGCGTTCAATGTAGCGAAGGTAATTGGCGTAATAGACGATACCTGCAAGGTCGGTATCCTCATAGTAAACGCGCAGTTTGAAATTATGAGTCATCGTCAGAACCTTTTGAAACATCGGATGGGTTGTCGTGATCATATAGCAATAACCCGAGCGAGATTGCGATAATCAAGACGGAATGGATGTGATAATATGTGCCGGACACAAGCCCGTGGACGAGCAACGATGTTGCAATCAAAAATACAGGCAACGTTGATAAGTTGTCGCCACGGTGCAGCCGAATTGCTGCTGACACCCAGATTTTTCCTAACAGAAATGCTAATGCAACGGTTCCAACCAGACCAAATGCGACTAAGGACTCGAGTATTATGTTGTGAACCTGTATCGGCGCGTCAGCTCTGATTAGGGTGGTAACATGGCTGTATTGCAACATTCCATGCCCGAAAATCGGCCTATCCAGAAAAATACTATAGGCGTCGGACCACAATGTTATTCTATCACTGGAAATATCATTTAACGTTCCGGTGTTTGCAGTCGCATTAAACCTGCGTAGCAATCCGTATGCGCCGCTTGGCACAGGTAATAGCAGGGACAGGCCTGCACCAACCGCTATCGTCGCGATCAAGAACTTCCACATTTTCGTAACAAACTTTGGCGTGATAATGGCGACAACGATGCACGTCGCGAGTAATGCGAGGAGCGCGCCTCTGCCACCACTCCAAAATAGTAGCATCCACAGTGAGATCGTGCCCACGATCAGGCTAGTTCGGATTAGTTTGCTTTTGTTATCGGACAGATAGAACAGCCCAAGTGCTGCTGCTAGGCCGGCTTCAACGGAATAACCGTACATTCTAACACTCGGAAATCCTGGCGTTCGGTTGTTCCAGTCAAACTCTGAATTCTGCCCTTCGGTGACGTATAACCATATCCAAAACGGAGCCTGTAGTAGCATTGCCAAAAATAACGCCCAACTCACCCGCATGAGGATACCATCACCATACCGCCTCAATAATGCTGAAGCGGCGAGTCCGGTCAGAATAGCGGCGATACTCGTTCCAGTGGCATAACTCGCCATTTTCACGCTCGGTGCAACGGCGATGGTCGTGTAAGCTGATATGCTTGCGAATGCGACAAAAACCGCCAGATATGCCCGCGATAAATGCTTCGCTTCTTCGAGAACAGGTGCGTTTGAAGCTATCGAGGTGCCAATCAGCACAAACGCAAATGTGAGCCAGGAAAGTTCGAATACGACAGGCCGAAGCCCCCCTGCGTAAAGCACGCCAAATCCGACGAAAACGAGGCCTAAAACTGCGGGTAAAACCATTAGGATATATATGGGAACCGTGGTGGCCACCCTGATTGCCTTCGGATTATTAATTACACCGAGAGAGGCTGCTGTCGTGCTGTGCGCGTTTTCGCCTTTTTCTTTTTCAGAAGAACTCAAATCATGACCTCATAGGGATTATATTTGGCTTTGGTGTTAAATGCGGTGAACTTCAATGATTAATAGTGTGAAGGTGTTTGGGAGGCAGCAGTATTGGCGCATTGGCGCTGGTTAGAGGAGCTAACCGCTCATTCTTGCAATGAGCCGCGAGGAAAGGTTCTTTATGGCGCGCGCCCCAATTTCCAAAGGCCTCATGGAGAAAATACGTTTTTGGGCTCGGAAATGCCAGATGATAGATTTCAGCTTGTTGCCGGAAAGTGAATTTTGTCGTCTTGCGATTTCGACAAGGGGTTCGGCTATTCCCACAGAGGCCCCGCCAACCCGAATGATATCGCACCACATTTCATAATCTTCATGGGAATGCTCTGTTTGGAGAACTTTCCCAATTTTCGAGGCATCGTAAATGCCAGACGAATTCGGAATCCAGTTTCTGGTTTTCATGTCTGATATGGATACGGGTGTTTTGACTTTAACCAACCTTGCATCTGCCTCGGTAGTATAAAGAACTGCGGAATGTGCAACCGCCGCCCCCGTTGCTTTCATATGTGCAAGTTGTTTTTCCAGTTTATCAGAACGCCAAGTGTCGTCACTGTCGCAAAATGCGATATAGCGTCCCCGCGCCTTCGATATTCCAAAGTTTCGCGCCGCAGCAACCCCGGCGTTGTCCTGTTTAGGCAAAACACGAAGCCTTTGATCATTTTGAAACCTTTCCACCTTATCCAGAGAACTATCGGTGGATCCGTCGTCAATCAACAGCACCTCCAAGTCTTGAAACGTTTGATCAAGCACAGACGCTAGACAGGATTCGATGAAATCCTGTGAGTTGTACATTGGGATGATTACGCTGACTTCACACATTCGGCTAGCTTTCTGATCTTCCGGTTCCAGTCGCCGCTAGAAACGCGACGAGCTTATCGCTCATGCGAGTTTGCGAGAATTCAACGTGGCTGACTCTCGTTTCGAACGGCTCAATCTGGTTCAGCAGTTTTTCCAACTCTTTATTAGTATTCGCGATGAAGACGTTCTGCGGCAAGGCACCAGTTCCAAATATCGCCTCTGCGCTTTCAGTGTTTGTAATGACCCCGACGCCAAAGTGCAAAGCCTCGCAAATCTTGACGTTGACGCCTGCGCCTTGTTCTGTTGGCGCCAGAAGGTAATCGATGTTTTCCCAGAACTCTTTGGTATCGTCAACAAACCCCAAAATTCGTGTTTGTTCTGAATAATTCAAACCAAAATCTGCCCAACCCGACCCGGCCAGAACGAACTCCATCGGCCTGTTCGCCGTGGGAAGAATGGCGGAAACGAGTTTTCCTACCGTTCTTGCATTTGGCGGCCAGTCTGCCGAGCCAATGAAGCCAAAGCGAATTTTTTCTGACTTGGCATTGTGCAATTTACGGTCTGGGAAGGAAGGCAATACTTGAACAACATTATGCGCGACCTCTGAAATTTCTGCAGCTTCACTGGCTGAAATGCAAATCACACCTTTTGCGTTCGCGAAGCCCTTATATTCGTATGCGCGCAATCTGTCTGACAGCTGGAACAATGTTTGGGTAAACCTGTTCCGCAACTTGTCGGTGGCCAGCTTGTACTCCAAGTTATGAGCAATCAGCACGTAGGGGTGATCGGTTGCATTAATTGCACCAAGTGCTTCGATATGATCGACAACAATATGTTTATAGTTAGTTGGATTATACCGGAGGGCGCGAATGCCTGAAGAATGAAATATGACGTTAAGTGGAACGCGACTGATTAGACCTTTGATAAGTGATGATAGTGCGTGTAGTTTGGGATTTTGAAATATACGATGATCTTTCAGAACCACCACATCCACATCGAACGCCTGTTCCAGACATCGAAAAATGGCGTTCGAGTACATGGTGCCACCGTTGTACGGGCGACGAAACTCGACGGTGGTTATGAAAAGAATCTTGTCCAATTTGGCACTTTCAGGTGTAGGTTTTGGATGCTTAGCACAATCGTTTTTATTGGTGCTTTGCGCGTTCGCAACATTAATCTAAATTTTTCCTTTGCGCGAGAAAGTATATAATCAGATATCCTATAAATATCCCAATGATGCTGCGAATAGCAAAATCTGCGGTAAAGCCGGACAGAGAAACCAAAATCAGAGAACTTATCGGGAATATCCATAATGTGAGGCTGGTCAGTGCGTGGCGAATGCTTTCAGCTTGGAGTTTCTCGGGTAGACGATGGGCATAGAATTTGTGAACCAGCATATGTAAATGAAAGCTGTCGGGCTGCCCCGGATGATGGCCTTTACGTCGGATTTTTCGCGAGATAGAAACCACGAGTTCGGTCAAAGGATAGCTAAGAATTAGCGGGCTTATCCAAGGCGAAATTTCGGGGTTTCGGGCAGGAATCAAGACGGTCAATGCCGCCACAAGAAACCCGAGAGTATAAGCCCCGCCATCGCCAAGAAATAGTTTTCCAAACGGGAAGTTAACGACAAAAAACCCGCCCGTTACCGCAAGAATTGATAGTGTGATGTTAAATAAAACAACGTCATCAGCGCCCCACGCTACGATGCAGATAGAGGCTAGCATCAGCAGTACAGTGCCTGACGCCAATCCGTGAAAGCCATCAATAATGTTGAGTGCGTTCGTTGCCGAAGCAATTGCAAATGCAGTAAATGCGATAGAGAAAACAGGGTTGGCCAGCAGAAAATCGAACCACCAGACATAGACTTTTTCAATCGACGATCCGGTTAATAATACGAACAAAACTCCTGCGCTTAAAGTCGCCACCAGCCGCACCTTGACGCTTATCTTGTTTGTGATGTCTTCAGCCAAACCAAAGGCAAGTACGGGCGAAACGGCGAGGAAAACCCAACCAAACAACGCTTTGGTTTCGCCGGTTTGGGAAAGCCATGTAACGACAAGACCGGCCAACAAGGCAACGCCGCCGATACGCGGTGTCGGGGTGCTGTGAAATTTTTGCACCCCGTCCATATCGTCCAAACTTAGTTTCCTATGGTAAGGTTTGGTCACGACGATGAGGGCACTCACGACAAGCGTTGCCAGAAATCCCCATAAAACAAAGTCAAAGTTAGAGAAGCCATCCATTTATAAATCCAATAATTTTCATTTTAACTAGTATCTGTAATCGAACACCTAAACCAGTATATGCAAATATATGCAAAAAGTGTTATAATTTGATAGCAAGCAATAGCGCTAAATTCTGCCGTAATCGTTTCCCCCAACCAACGCCGCACGTTTCACGAGGTCAGCACGTGGTATCCAGCCCTGCTCATAGGCGATTTCGGCTGGGCTTCCGGCTTGCAAACCCAGCCGTTTTTCCAGTGTGCGCACAAAGTTTCCGGTCTCTAGAAGACTACCGTGAGTGCTTGTATCCACCGCCACATCCAGCCATCGCCCACGCCCACAACGCACCAGCTTATCTTGGGCAGCGGCGGGGATTGAAGTGCAAACCGCGCACCGTGCCACCCTCGCGAGAAAGGGATTGATTGTCGTGCACAAAATCAATGCCGACGCCGCAGTCACGAAGAAATCACGCGTTCCATATTTCATTAAAAAACCCGCGATTATCGCCATGCCGCCGCGGGGAAATTTGCAAAACACCAGTTAGTTTTGTTTTTTCGATCACTATTCAGACTTTCGGTAATGCCAATATGGTTGTCATAATATGCGCGCCCTTTTCGCCCAAATTGTTTGAGCGTGTAACATTCGTCGAATTTGTTGCCTCGGCTCAATGTCAAGACCGCCCATACTTGTCCTCGAACCTTACAATATCATCCTCCCCGAGGTAACTGCCGGACTGCACCTCAATCAGTTCCAGCGGCACGATACCCGGGTTTTCCAGTGCATGTATTTCGCCAAGCGGGATGTAGGTTGACTGGTTCTCTGACAGCAAGATGGTCTCATCACCCTTGGTGACCTTCGCCGTGCCGCGCACCACGACCCAATGTTCGGCGCGGTGGAAGTGTTTTTGCACGGACAGCTTCGCGCCCGGATTAACCGTGATCCGCTTGACCTGATAGCGCTCGCCCATATCGACGCTGTCGTATTTCCCCCACGGGCGGTAGACTTCGCGGTGGTACTCCACTTCCGAGCGCTCGTCGGATTTAAGGCGTTCTACCAGCGTCTTAACATCTTGCACCTTGTCTTTAGGGGCAACGAATATGGCATCTTTGGTCTCGACAATCACCATGTTTTCACACCCGACAGCCGCTACCAAACGGCTGCTGGCGTTGATATAGTTGCCCGAACCGTTCAGGCTAACCACATCGCCAATCTCGCAATTGCCGTCTGCATTTTTTGGCGAGGCGGCCCATAACGCCGCCCAGGATCCAATATCGCTCCACCCTGCATCAAGGGGTACAACCACCGACGCATTGGTTTTTTCCATAACCGCATAATCGATTGAATCCTCGGGGCAACTCAAAAACACCTCTTTGTTGAACCGCAAAAAATCGAGGTCGGCCTGTTTGTCGGCAAAGGCATCCTGACAGATGGTTAGAATGTCAGGGCGGAACTTTTCCAACTCTTCGAGATATCGACTGGCGCGGAACATGAAAATCCCGCTGTTCCAATAGTATCCACCGGCCTCAAGATACCCTTTTGCGGTGGCCTGGTCCGGCTTTTCAACAAACGCTTCGACGCGCAGTGCTGCACCTTCCGGCGCCCCGCCTTTGATATAGCCGTAGCCGGTTTCGGGGTGTGTCGGCGTGATGCCAAAGGTGACGAGCTTTCCATCGTTCGCCAAATCAACGGCGACCTGAACCACGTCGGTGAATTCCGCGATGTTCGAAATTTTGTGATCCGCCGGCATGACCAGCAACACCGGATCACCGCCCTGCGAGACGGCTTCAAGCGCCCCGAGCGCGATGGCGGGGGCCGTATTGCGCCCGACAGGCTCCAGCAAAATCGAGGCATCAGCGCACCCGATCTGGCGCATTTGTTCGGCCGCCAAAAACCGCGTATCCTCGTTGCAAATCAGCAGGGGTGGCAAATGGTTAAGGCCACCCAACCGCGCCACCGTTTCTTGCAACATCGTCTGCTCACCCCCAAGTACGAGGTACTGCTTGGCGTAATGTTTGCGAGACAACGGCCACAAGCGCGTCCCTGACCCTCCGGCGAGGATCACGGGTTGTAGCGGTTCATTTTGTGTCTTGGGCATGCATTTAGCCTTCGTTCTATTAAATTCACCACAAACCGTTATGCAGCCTAACCTTCAGTGTGCAGCCAACATGGTTAACCCCAAGGTATCAAGTTGTTTTTGCGAAAGGACTGCTCGCCGTGCAAGCGTTAAAAATCTTCCAGTCGGGCAATCCATCCAGTACTTGCCTCTTTTATCTTGTCAAAAGCATCAACGTAGAACTCATCGCTTAGCTTATAGGGGTCGGCAATGTCCGATTGACCTACCCATTCACCAAACAACATCGTTTTCCCAACTGAATCCGGAGCCAAAGGCGCCGTTTTTTTCATGTGAGCTTTTTCCATAACTAAAACCAGATCGAATTGAGCCGCCAGTTCAGCCGTGAACTGGCGCGCCACATGCCCTTCGAGGCTGACACCATTGTGCGCCGCAACTTTGACTGAGGCCGCGCTGGCACTTTGCCCAACCAGTGCCTGAGTACCAGCGGATTCCGTTCGTAAATGCGGGCATGCGTGGGCCAACAGGCGTTCCCCGATGGGCGAGCGACAGACATTTCCTACACAGACAACCAGAACCGATGAAATCATGGGTTATGCTTCCAGCCTAGTTGTGGCGAACGGCGTTGTGCAAGTGTGCCGACAAAGGCATTAGTTGCGCTAACTACCATCGCCCATCAACTGTACAACTCGTGTTTCCAGTCTTAGGGCATGGCTCGCATCCCCAGCTGTATCGGGCATCGTTTTGTCGTAAGCAGCCCGTATCAACGCCGCGACCGAGGGGCGTACAATCGCCATGTTGTTCGCCTCGATAATACCAATCGGGCTTTTTTCAAGGAACGCGGAAGGTGACCACAACAACATCGCTTGCGCCATTTGCCCCGTTGCCAAAGCCTGCGCTGAAACTTGCGCCATGTCGTCATCGTACTTCAACAGTAACACACACAACTTGATGGCCCCTTCAGGGTCAAACGCGAAGCTACGATATTGGTTGGCACCAGTGCGGTCCAGCTCGGTCACCAGATCGTCTATGTTGGCCAGCAGGCGGTTCAGGTTGGGAACCTCTTTGATTTCTGACCAGTCGTTGCACAGGAACACCAGAAAATTCGCGCCAAGCTCTGGATCGGTTTCCGCCAGATGCATGTCACCAAGGCTGGCCACTGTTGCGAAAGCATCTTTGAAAACAGCCAGCGATTTATCGTCTGTGCCAAACACTACGGGGGCAATCGGGCGGTTCCAGCGGGCGAAAATATAGCGACCCTCGTTGGTGAACATGTTTTCGATTTCGGCGGCGGTAAACGCGGTTTCGGACATCGTGGTTATTCCTCGAATAAATCTACTTTATCGGGCGTTCTTGGCGCGTCCAGACCCAGATGTTTCCAAGCCTTGGCCGCCAGCATTCGCCCGCGTGGCGTCCGCATTATCAGGCCTTGCTGCAAGAGGAAAGGTTCGATGACCTCTTCAATCGCATCGCGGGCCTCCGATAACGCCGCAGCAATGGTTTCCACCCCGACCGGACCACCGCCGTAATTATCGGCCAGAAGGCGCAAGTAGCGCCGATCCGCTGAATCAAGCCCCAGATGATCCACCCCCAACCGTGTCAGCGCCATGTCCGCCAAAGCCGCAGAAACCGTTCCGTCACCCTCGACAATCGCGAAATCGACGACGCGGCGCAGCAATCGCCCGGCAATACGGGGCGTTCCGCGWGACCGTTTGGCGATCTCCAGCGCGCCACCTGCATCAGCGTTCGCGTTCATCAACCGCGCGCCACGATCAACGATTTGAACCARYTCRTCYACRTCRTAAAATTCYARCCGYGTNGGGANTGCCNAAANCGATCKCGCARYGGWGTMGTYARMARCCCCAAYCGCGTYGTYGCYCCGATCARCGTRAASGGYTGMARRTCAATCCGMACGGTCCGTGCGGCTGGCCCYTCGCCAATCACCAGATCAAGTTCAAAGTCTTCCAACGCCGGGTACAGAATTTCCTCCACCGCTGGATTCATCCGGTGAATTTCGTCGATAAACAGCACRTCGCGTTCGTCCAAATTKGTCAAAATSGCMGCCAGATCACCYGCCTTCGCCAGCACTGGYCCYGARGTCATRCGGAAATTYACCCCCAACTCCCGCGCCATAATCTGCGCCARTGTMGTYTTCCCCAAYCCKGGAGGGCCATAGAACARCGCRTGATCCATCGCTTGCCCRCGCATYTTGGCGCTYTCAATAAACACCCGCAAATTCGCCCGCGCCTCRCGTTGRCCAATGAATTCTTCWAGCGTCTGGGGTCGCAACGCCCGATCCGCATCACCGGGGCGTTCCTGTGGACGAAGATCTTGATCCGGTTCCATTCAACTACCCCTTCGGTGCCAAAAGCCGTAGCGCGGCGCGGATCAGGGCAGATGACTCCGCCTCGGGATCAGCACCCGAAGCTTCCGCCACAGCGCTTGCCGCATCCCCTGTGCCATAGCCCAGATTAACCAGTGCCGATAATGCATCCGCCTGTGCCGCCGCGCTGCCGTTTTGTGGGGCAGGGGTAACCGTCTTCGCTTTCAAAGGCTCTATCACCAAATCATCGTCCGGTTCCGCCGCTTGCGTACCCGAAGCACCCAGCGCCATGATCGCCGGAGCCTTACCCTTCAATTCATTCACCACCCGCTGTGCAATCTTCGGTCCAATCCCGGGGGCCGCCTTGATCGCGCCCATATCGCCCAACGTAATCGCGCGGCCCGTACCCTCGGTCCCCAAAGTCCCCAAAATCGCCAACGCCGCTTTCGCGCCAACGCCTTGCACGGAGGTCAGCAACCGATGCCATTCTCGTTCCGCAATCGTTGGAAAGCCGTAAAGCTGCATGAAATCCTGCCGCACGACCATCTCGGTATAAAGGGACACCATCCCCCCTGCCGCAGGCATCGCCGCTAACGTGCGTTCCGAACAATAAACGATATATCCGACGCCGCCAGTGTCGATCAACACGTGGTCCGCGTTGCGATAATCCATCCGGCCTGTAACTTTGCCAATCATGCGTCTGCCTTTCTCACGGCTTCTTCCAGCCGTCCGGCAAACCTTGCATGATGCGCATGGCACATGGCAATCGCCAAAGCGTCCGCCGCATCCGGCCCGTTGATCTTGATTCCCGGCATCTGCATCCGCACCATATGTTCCACTTGTTTCTTATCCGCATGGCCTACGCCAACCACAACCTTTTTGACCGAATTGGGCGCATATTCCGCCACTACCAGCCCCGCCTGCGCAGGTACGAGCATCGCGATCCCCCGCGCTTGGCCAAGCTTAAGCGTGCCAGCCCCGTCTTTATTCACGAAGGTTTTTTCGACCGCTGCGGTGTCCGGTACAAATTCCCGAAACACCGCCTGCAACTGGTCAAACAGACTGCTAAGCCGATAGGCCAGATCATCGCCCGACGATTCGCAAGTGCCGTTCGCGATGTGCGAAATTTTGGAGCCCTCAACGTCTACAATGCCCCAACCCATGCGCCGCAGCCCCGGATCAATACCAATAACACGCATTTTGCCTGTATTCCTTAAATATATTCGCTAACAACCAGTTAGCACGAAACGGGAACATCTGCCAAGCATTGATTGAAAACAACGGGATTCGACACTGAATACCCTGAAAGCGACTCATTCGTCGGGGTCATGCAGAAAGCGCATATGGGTCATGCAATCTTGGCAATTGTAGATGCGATGTTGCAGGCATAGATGCCAATTGTAGCCAGCACTAATGCTGGTCCAACAAGATAATGGAGAGCCCCAAGATGACGATGTACATTGAAACCGCCAGCCCAGTTCCTTTTGGGGCTGTCTTTTCCCTCAAGGTCGTAAATTTCATTGACAACAGCATTGCAAACTTTGTCGAGTGGAACGCTACTCGAAAAACTGCAAAAGCCCTGAGCCACCTGTCAGTCAGCCAGCTTGAAGACATCGGCGTTCTGCCGGGCGATGTGAAGTTGCGTTACTAATACCCAGTTACTGCCACTACTTTTAGCAATGCTGAGTAGGGTTTTAGCAACGCTAAGTAGGAATTGAAAAAGCCGCTCGATTGGAGCGGCTTTTTTATTGTCGCAGGATGATTACCCACGTTGCAACGTCAACGTCGTCCACTCCCCGAGCATCTTGCGTTCCAAACGGTGGAAACCCCAACCTTTATAGACAGCTTCGACACCCAGTGCCTGCTCGTTCAGAATCCCCGACAGGATCAAGACCGAGCCACGGGCCGTATGTTTGGCCATATCCGGTGCTAACTTCTTCAAAGGGCCTGCCAGAATGTTGGCGAATACCAGATCGAACGGTGCCGCATTGCGAATGGCAGGATTACGAAAACCTACAGCGGTATGACACGAAATCCGCCCGCCAAGCCCGTTTGCCGCGATATTGGCCGAGGCCGTCTCCGTCGCAATCGGGTCAATGTCGGAGGCCAGCGTCGCACATGGCCAGATGGAGGCCGCGGCCATTGCCAGCACCCCCGTACCACTGCCGATATCCGCCACGTTCGTGGCAACCAGTCCTTGCGTCACCAGCTTGTCCAACGCCAGCAAACATCCTTTGGTCGTTCCGTGATGTCCCGTGCCAAATGCCATTGCGGCTTCGATTTCCATTTTGATCAGGTTCGAGGGGATCGTGTCGCGATCATGCCCGCCAAAAACCACGAAACGTCCGGCGTAAACCGGCGTCAGCTCGCGTTTTACTTGGGCAACCCAGTCACGATCTTCCAGCTCCGACACGGCGAAAGGCTGCGCATCAAACATGGCGGCCAACAGATCCAATCCGACCGCATCCGGCTGCTCAAGGAAATATCCGCCGACTTCCCATGTTTGCGACGCGCCCTCGACTTCGAAAACCCCAACGCCTGTGGGTTCAGGGGTAAGGTTTTCCAATGCTTCGCCCAATGCTTCGGCTTTGGATTTGTCGTGCAGGGTCGTCATGGCTGTGAAAGTGGACATTAAGTTCTCCTCAAGCGATGCGGATAGGGCCGCGCCGTCAAAAGGTCAACCCAGACCGATGGGGCAGGTGACCCCTGTGCCGCCTATTCCGCAGTATCCATCGGGGTTTTTCGCCAGATACTGCTGGTGATACGCTTCGGCAAAGTAATATTCTGTGGCGGGTGTGATTTCTGTAGTGATCGCCCCGAAACCCTTCGCGCTCAACTGCGCCTGAAACACTTCCTTGGAGGCATTCGCCAACTGCATCTGCGCCGCATCCGCCGTGTAAATGCCGGACCGATACTGCGTGCCACGGTCATTGCCCTGCCGCATGCCTTGCGTCGGGTCATGCCCTTCCCAGAACACTTGTAGCAACGCCTCATAACTGACCACACTTGGATCGAACACCACCTGAACGACCTCGTTATGGCCAGTTTTTCCGCTGCACACTTCTTCGTATGTTGCATTTGGCGTATACCCCGCCGCATAGCCGACGGAGGTCACCCAGACGCCTTCGATTCCCCAAAAAATCCGCTCCACACCCCAAAAACAGCCCATGCCGAACACCGCCACTTCGAAACCCTTAGGAAAAGGGCCGATTAGTGGGTTGCCGTTAATAAAATGGGAAAGATCGCCGACAATAGGATCTGAACGCCCCGCAAGGGCCGTTTCGCGGGTAGGGGGGGTAGGTTTTTTCGATAGTCCAAACATGGTGACCTCTTTCGTGGTTTTCCCAATTCTACGCTACGTGCACAGCCGCCCATAGGGTAAAATGCAAAGGTCGYGGAAATTTTATTTCCTTGGGGGCCATGTTCGACTAGCGTCGGGCCAAACGGAGGATTGAACATGACARCACCACACCCCAAAAAAGGCACTATTGAAACACGAGTCAAARTTTTGACRTGGAATATMTGGTGGCGCTTTGGCCCATGGGAAGARCGYGCCGAKGCCATCGTCGCAGAAATTGCCGCGATTGATGCSGAYGTKATCRCCTTGCAGGARGTATGGGCGCGCGGCGGYACCAGCKTTGCCGCYGAAATAGCAGYCAAGCTTGGGTTCCACTACGTCTATGAAAACTGCATGGAYGTCGGAGACACCGGATTTGGCAACGCCATCCTRTCGCGCTGGCCGATCACGACGAGYGACCAAGTCACGCTTTATGGGGCAGAACAGACGGGCGAAACCCGCGTTKCCATATATGCAGAAATCGACGGCCCGCGTGGTAAAATCCCGATGTTTACGACGCACCTAAACTGGAAGTTTGATCAAAGCCACATCCGTCAAAAACAGGTCGCAGATATCGCGCGATTTATTGACAGCAAACCGGCCGCAAAATTCCCTCCGGTGCTGTGTGGTGATTTCAACGCCGATCCGGATTCCCAAGAAATACGGATGCTGAATGGCCTAACAACCGGCCCTGTCGATGGTTTGGTTTTCCATGACGCATGGGCATGTGCTGGAGATAACAGCGGCGGTATGACGTGGGATAATACCAACCCCTACGTCGCCATGGAATATGAACCCGATCGCCGTATCGACTACATCCTTGTGGGTCTGCCAGCAGCGAAAGGCGCGGGGCATATTGTTGCCTGCACGGTTGTTGGCAATAAGCCGATTAACGGCATTTACCCCAGCGACCACTTCGCGGTTTTGGCAGAGTTGCGGTACTAAGAACTGCTTATTCGCCGTGCGCGATAACCTCGTAATCGATGTTGTCATGGTCGTGGAAATGAAACCGCTGCTCGGCTTCGTCACTGTGACTTTCGGGGATAAACCCCGCCGCTTTCACGCGTGCTTTCACGACATCAAGATTTTCCACCACGACCGAGATATGGTTCATACCGCTTGGGCCCAAATTTCTAAATTTGACGGGGTTAGTTGCCGCTTCGTGCGAATACAACACCACATAAGATCCTTTCGATCCAACATGAACTGTCTTCTTTCCATTAGTAAGTTCGCCGCGCCAGCGGATTTCCCAGTCAAACAACCGACACAGCATGTGCGCAGTTTCCTGAGGGTCGCTGACCGCTACATTTACATGTTCCAAAGTTGCGCCGCTCATYGTGCTCYYCRCARTACTTGACTGRTWAAAWRTANNTTTTAAYYYCTAARKCTGACRTTRGGTCAATATATCTTTTKGGATAACTCCAATKCGCMAAACCYYCATACCTAYCAAATAGATGGCAGMCCYGTCTGGRTAAATAGCTTGAAGYCTYAKCCAATTCGMRCTGCAAATGGTGCAGGGKCGTWGTGCARCTGRTTACTGCTGGTTTTGCGGCAAACCGTCGGCGATATCGTAGTAATCYCCTTTGTCCGCCACAAAKATATGAATCTCCAGCTTTGTATCGGTTGGCGYGTCAAATGCCCCCATCGCAACRCCGATCCARTCAAGRTGTGGYGGATCAAAGAACAGYGAYGACCCGCATGTGGAACARAACCCRCGMCGAACYTTYRMSGAGGATTGAAACCACGTCACRTTTCCASCCCCCGTAAYCGTCAGAGCGNCCTTTTTNGACATCGGTTCCRGCGTAATAATGYCCKGAATGCTTTCGGCAAATGGTGCAGTGGCAMGCRTCGGGYGGGGGTAAATCTCCCTCCACCGTGAAGGTGACGGCGCCGCAAAGGCACGATCCTTTATGCATATTAAATCCTCCTGTTTTYCAAAGGCTAACAGCAAGGCCGGGGGCATGCTAGCCYTTGGAAAATACCGTCTCGTGGCCCGGTTCTGGATGGCGCGGGATCATCAACGCCAATGCCAGTGACGTTACCGCCATGCCTGCGGCCAACACGAAAACCATGCTTGGTGAGGTGATCCACAGATACCCCAACGCCGCGGGYAAGAAGACCGCCGCAATATGGTTGATAGAAAACGAAACCGCCGCCGTAGGCCCGATRTCCTTTGGGTCCGCGATCTTCTGGAAATAGGTTTTCAGCGCGAACGCCAATGCAAAAAACAAATGGTCAATCACATAAAGCGCCGCCGCCAGAGCCGCCCCCCAGCCAAAATAGAATATCCCGCCGTAAGCCAGAAAAACCAATGTCAGCCCGATATACTCGAAGGCGAGGGCGTTGCGCTCGCCTACACGTGAAACCAGATGGCCCATCATCGGGGCAAAAATCATATTGGCAACGAAGTTTATAAGGAACAGCGCCGTCACCTCATGCACTTCAAAACCGAATTTTTCGACCATCATGAATGCCGCAAAAACCACGAAAACCTGTCGGCGCGCACCGGACATGAACTGCAACGCATAATACAACCAATAGCGTTTCCGAAGGATCATCTTGGTGTGCTGCACGTGCGGCGATTCAAATTTCGGATAGGCGATCCAGCAAATAAGCGCAATCACAACCGTCGCCCCGCCGCCCATCATATAAACAAAATTATACGACAAATCGAAGGTCTTCCAGCTAATCACCAGCAACCCGTAAGCCACCAGTGACGCCGCCGAGCCTGCGGAAACAATCCAGCCAAGCGTCTGCGGGGCTTTGTCTTTGTCGATCCATTGCAATTGCAACGATTGGGTGACGGTCGCGTAATAATGAAACCCGATGGAACTGATCATCGTTGTCACCAACAAACCCCCAATGGAGGGGAACCACCCCGTCACCATTACCGCAAATCCCAAGGTCAGCAAGCTGACAATCGCCAATGTCTGTTCGCGCATAAACAAGACCACAACGATCACGCCGACGGCCAGAAATCCGGGAACTTCGCGCACGGATTGCAGCCAGCCGATACCAACACCATCAAAACCGGCGGCCTCGATCACGAAGTTGTTCAGCAAGGCGACCCACGTTGAAAACGCCAGCGGCAAAGCGGCAGCCATAACCACGAGCAGCATAACGGGTTGCTGCCAGCGGGGCAGGGATTTGGCCTCGGCCAAAGTCATGGTTCGTTTGCTGTGGTTCATAGACATACGTCAGACTTATGAACCTTTTGCCGGATTGGCCAGAACATTGTTTATCCATATGACATAGATCAATAGGTCATCCGCCAAAAGGTATATGCAGATATCCGAATGTATTCTGGAGCGCGTCATGGATTTGGTTTGGCTATTAGAAACGATAGGCGAGGATAAAGCCATCGCCCTTGCAGGCCTGTTGGTGGGGTTGATATTCGGAATTGCCGCTCAACGGTCCCGCTTTTGCCTGCGCGCTGCCGTGGTTGAATTTTCGCGCGGTAACATCGGCCCCAAAACCGCAGTCTGGTTGCTGACCTTCGCCACAGCCCTGTTCTGGACCCAAGGCGCGCTCTTCTTTGATGTGATCTCGCTAGACGAGGCACGAATGCTATCTGCCACTGGGTCCATATCGGGCGCCGTGATCGGCGGCTTGATATTTGGGGCAGGGATGGTGCTGGCACGCGGTTGTTCTGGCCGCCTGTTGGTGCTGGCCGCCACAGGAAACCTGCGCGCCGTAATATCCGGCCTTGTGTTTGCTGTCGTGGCGCAGATGAGCCTGCACGGTTGGCTATCACCGCTCCGCGACTGGTTGGCAGAGCTGTGGGTTACCCCGAATGGCAGGAACATCCAGATACTCGATTACATAGGTCTACCCGAAGGAACGGGTGCCTTGCTCGGTGTGGCCTTCGCGGTATACGCACTTTACGTCGCGTATAAAAACAAGGTTAGCAAACGGGTTTTATTCATGGCCTCCGGCGTTGGGTTTGCCATCGCATTGGGATGGTTCCTGACCTACACGTTTTCCACCATCAGCTTCGACCCCGTTCAGGTCGAAAGCGCGACGTTCACTGGTCCGTCTGCCGACACGTTAATGTTTTTCTTAAATCGGGACTCGGTTATCGACTTTGATATCGGTCTCGTTCCGGGCGTATTCATTGGCGCTTTTCTGGCGGCATGGTGGTCGAAAGAATTACAACTCCAAGGCTTCCAGAACGGCGAATGTATGCGCCGATATCTAACCGGCGCAGGGATGATGGGGTTTGGCGGCATGCTCGCCGGTGGTTGCGCAATTGGCGCAGGTGTCACCGGCGGCTCCGCCCTTGCCTTAACCGCATGGATCGCGTTGACGTTCTTCTGGATTGGCGCGGCGGTTATGGACAGGATACTGGATTACAGACCCCAAGTTTGCCCCACCTGACCTAGGCTGAAATACGCGCAGCACCCGCCATCGCATGCGTCAGTTCATTGACGCTGTCGATGATAAACTGCGCGGTGTCGTCGCTCATCAGATAGCTGAAGTTCAATCGAACCCAACCGGGTTTGGCCGCCTCGTTCCCGCCCAGAATTTCAACGCGAAGGCGATCCGATGTTTCGCGATCAATTCCCAACAACCGATGCCCATATGGCCCCGCGCAGGCGCAGCCACCACGGGCCTGAATGCCATAGCGCGCACTTAACTCGCGCGTGAATTCCTGCGGGTCGATCTGGTTACCCTGCGCATCTTTCACAAGGAATGAAAAGATCGGCAACCTGTTTGGCATGTCCACGCCCAGCATCGTCATATGCGGATTGTTGGCCCAACCATTGAATGCCATCTCGTTCAACGCGTGTTCGCGTGCCGTAATCGTATCCTGCCCGATGGAATCCTTAACCATGAACACCAATGCCGCGCGGATATCACCGATCACATTTGGCGTTCCCGCTTCTTCGCGCGTGGAAATATCATCCGTATAATCGTGTTCCCAAGGCGAAACGAATTCAACCGTGCCACCACCGGGCCAGCTTGGGATGTTCAAGCGCACGGCATTATCGCGAACGATCACAACGCCCGAGGCCGCCGGACCACCGGGGAATTTATGCGCCGACAACACAACCGCATCTTTTTCCGCGTCCGTGCCCGTTGCCATATCAATCGACAGATATGGCGCACCGCCTGCATAATCCCAAATCGCAAGCGCCCCATGCGCCTTCAAAATGCGCGTCACCGGATCCGTATCCGTAATCACGCCCGTAACGTTCGATGCGGCAGAAAACGACCCCACTTTCAAATCCGCATCGCCGTGTTCACGCAATGCCGCCTCCAGCGCCACCAAATCCGGCCCGCCGCCCTCGGCTTCAGGAATTTCAATCACCGTAGCTTTGCTTTCGCGCCAAGGCAGAATGTTGGAATGATGCTCGTAAGGCCCGATGAAAACCACCGGATTTGTAGCCTGCGGAATGCCCGTTAAGGTCACCAAACGATTCAGACCCGCCGTCGCACCCGGCCCTGCAAAAATCACCGAACACTCATCCGCTTTCGTAAGCCGTGCAATTTCCGCCCGCGCATCTTCGCGAAGCTTGGTGCTGTATGCGCCTGTGAACGAGGTGTCCGTGTGCGTGTTGGCATAAAACGGCAACACATGGCGGGTCACGTAATCTTCCACCTGTGCCAACGCGCGGCCAGAGGCGACGTAATCGGCATAAACCAATGGTTTACCGCCGGGCAGCATCATGCCTTCGCCAATAAGTCCGTCACGCAGGAATTCGGTGGGGTTGGACACGTTCAGGGTGTCACGAAAAATCTCTAGGGTCATGATAATCTCCTTTGTAGGGAAATTATGGTGCGTATTGGCAAATTACATTACTAATTACATTGCTAATATGGCGATTATTGTGTCATATGATCGTATGAAAAGCCATAAACCAGATCAAATTGATAAGCGAATGCTTGCGGCGCTGCAAATCGACTCCTCTATGTCTCAACGGGAGCTGGCGGATAAAGTCGGCCTGTCCCAAAACGCTTGCTGGCGACGATTGCAAGTTCTGAATGCGGAGGGGATCATCACCGGCTCAACCATCCAGCTTGATCGTCAAAAACTGGGATTAGGGTTGGTAGTTTTCGTGATGCTACGAACACGGCACCACTCGGTAGGCTGGCTGAAAAGCTTTCGCACCCATGTTTCCACCATCCCCGAAGTCATAGATTTCTTCCGCATCGGCGGCGATTACGACTACATGCTAAAAGTCGTGACCGAGGACATGGCCAGCTACGACCGCGTCTACCAACGCCTGATATCGAAGGTGGAGCTGGACTCGGTCACATCATATTTCGCCATGGAAGCGATCGAGGAGCAGCGACCACTGCCACTGTGACCGAGGTCGCTAATAGCAGTTAAGAAACCGATCTTTTTTCAAGGAAATGGTAAGCGTCAAGAATGGTGCTGATAAGCCCATCAAAAAATCCCGGCACAGTGACATCTAAAAGGCTTACGGGTGTGTGCGCTTCTTCGGCGGGGGTGTCTTTGGTTGATTTCACCACAAAAAGACTGTTTGGCGCGTTGAGCAGTTCCCGATAGCTCGCACCTTTTCCATGCTTCAGGACGTTGATCGCAAGATAATAATGGTGAACCCTATCGGCGAGGTCAGCTTTACCAGCCTCCAACAGCAATGCCCTCAATTTGCGAGAGAACGGACCTCGTCTAAAATGGTGCTGCATCCGCGCCTCAAAAACAGAGAATATATCGACTGCCAGCAATTCAAGCGAAACCGTCGCGGCGCGAAGTTCTTCAACTTGAACGTCGGAACCGTTCTGCCCGTCCATTAGTTTCAAAATTTCTGAAATATCATTTTCAGACGCCTTTGCATTGGTTTGCGCCGTGGCAACCAGTTCAAGTAAATTTTGTGAATCATCCATCATTCATTCTCCTTAACGTGCCACTTTCCCTAACGAAAAAGGGCCATACCAACGGTACAGCCCTTTCCAAAATTCTGTTTGTCGAAAAACCTAGCGGGTCCTGACCCTAGTTTTTCGCGTAGAATTCCACCACCAGGTTTGGTTCCATCATTACCGGATAAGGTACGTCGGAAAGGCTTGGTGTGCGAACGAATTCACAAGTCAATTTGTTTGTGTCGATGTTCAGGTACTCCGGCGTATCGCGCTCGGCAGAAGCTTGTGCTTCCATGACCAAATTCATCTGACGGGATTTTTCACGAACAGCGATCACGTCGCCCTCGGAAACACGGTAGGAAGCGATGTTCACTTTCTTGCCGTTAACCGTCACGTGGCCGTGGTTTACGAACTGACGCGCTGCGAAAACTGTCGGCACGAATTTCGCACGGTAAACAACAGCGTCAAGACGGCGTTCTAGAAGACCAATAAGGTTCGCACCTGTATCGCCTTTTACACGGTCGGCTTCGCCAAAGATGCGACGGAACTGTTTTTCGGTCAGATCGCCGTAGTAGCCTTTAAGCTTCTGCTTGGCGCGCAACTGTGTACCGAAGTCGGAAAGCTTTTGCTTACGACCTTGGCCGTGCTGGCCCGGGCCATATTCACGACGATTTACCGGAGACTTGGGGCGACCCCAAATGTTTTCGCCCATACGACGATCGAGTTTATACTTGGCAGCTGTACGTTTAGTCACGGCTGGATCCTTTCAAATTTTGAAAGGTGCTTTCCTTACCCTCCCCAGTATCGGGAAAGGTGACAGGCGTCCCCTTGCGAGGGCCACAAACACCAATTGACCTGCACCTCACGGCACCGGATGGCGGCGTTATATGGATTTGGAGGGGGGAGTCAATGGCGGTAAACGCAAAACGGGGCACTAAATAGCGCCCCGTTTATAAGTTTGTCGATCAGCTTACGCCGCAACTTCGCGGTTTGCTTCGCGCAACCAGTTCAGCACGGTTTCAGGCGAGGATTCACCGTATGGGTCATCTGCGTGGTTATCGGCCAAGCCCGGCTCTTCGAACCATGCTTCAACGACGCCGTTATTGATAACAGCAGCATAACGCCATGAGCGAAGGCCAAAGCCCAAGTTGTCTTTACGCACAAGCATGCCGACACGGCGTGCAAACTCGCCCGACCCGTCAGGGATAACCTTGACGTTCTCAAGATTCTGCGATTCAGCCCATTTGTTCATCACAAAGGCGTCGTTAACCGACATGCAATAAATCTCATCAATGCCTTCCGCCGCGAAGTCTGCCGCACCGTTTTCATAGCCGGGCAACTGGTATGTGGAACAAGTCGGTGTGAAAGCACCGGGCAGCGAGAAAAGAACAACGCGTTTACCTTTGAAGTAATCGTCAGTTGTCATGTCCTGCCAGCGGAACGGATTGTCTCCGCCGATGGATTCGTCGCGTACGCGGGTTTTGAATGTTACGTTTGGTAGAGGTAGTCCGGATTTCATTGGGTAGTCCTTAGGCTTCAGTGGATATTTAGAAGCGTTCTAAATGCGCTTTTCGCGGACTTCAATAGGCGAAAAGTCACGGGCAGGAATTTCCGAAATCCAAGCTGGAATCAAGGCCGCACGAAACACCGCGCGGCCCTGACAATTCGTTAGTTACAAGCCAAGGCGCTGTGCAATTCCGTCACCATAAGCCGGATCCGCTTTGCGGAAATGCCCGATCTGGCGCTGGGCGATATCATCAGGAATGCCCGTCATTTCACCCGCAATGGTATCCATCAGGCGCTGCTGCTCGTCCGCTGGCATCAGGCGGAACAAATCACCGGCTTGCGTGTAATCATCATTACCGTCGCGGTGGTTGTAACGATCCGCATCACCATCAAGCGCCAATGGCGGCTCTTTATAAGACGGGTCCTCGACCGGTCCGCCAACACTGTTCGGCTCGTAATTCACGGCCCCGCCGTAATTCCCGTCAGCCCGCATTTCGCCGTCACGCTGGTAACTGCGAACAGGGCAACGCGCGGCATTTACCGGCAACAACTGGTGGTTCGTGCCAACACGATACCGCTGTGCATCGCCATACGAATGTATCCGCATTTGCAGCATCTTGTCAGGGCTGTGGCCAATTCCGGGAACGATATTGGCAGGGGTAAACGCAGCTTGCTCAACCTCCGCGAAATAATTCTCAGGATTGCGGTTCAGTTCCATCACGCCAATGTCGATCAACGGGAAATCGGCGTGTGGCCAGATTTTCGTCAGATCAAACGGGTTGTGGTTGTGACTGGCCGCTTGGCTTTCGGTCATCACCTGAATCTTGACATTCCACTTGGGGAAATCGCCGTTTTCGATGGATTCAAACAAATCGCGCTGATGGCTTTCGCGGTCACTGCCGATAATTTCGGCAACTGTAGCGTTTGAATTAGTCTTCTGCCCCTGCGCCGTCTTGAAGTGAAACTTCACCCAAGTGCGCTCCCCTTCATCATTGATCAGGCTATAGGTRTGCGACCCATACCCGTTCATATGCCGCAAGGTYGCGGGTTGGCCACGATCAGACATAAGGATTGTCACCTGATGCAGGGATTCCGGSGAATGCGACCAGAAATCCCACTGCATTGTGCCGGACCGCAGGTTCGATTTMGGGTCACGYTTTTGGCTGTGAATAAAATCCATAAACTTATACGGGTCACGAATAAAGAACACAGGCGTGTTGTTACCAACCARATCCCAGTTGCCCTCTTCTGTGTAGAATTTCATCGARAAMCCGCGAACRTCGCGYTCCGCATCCGCAGASCCTTTTTCACCCGCCACAGTMGAGAACCGCACCAGACATTCTGTCTTGGCWCCCTTTTGCAGWACYTTGGCCTTGGTGTATTTCGCAATATCACCCGTRATCGTCAGCGTGCCATASGCGGCWGACCCTTTGGCATGCACGATACGCTCAGGGATACGTTCACGGTTAAAATGGGCGTGCTTTTCGAACAATTGCCAGTCTTGCACCAGAAGCGGCCCGCGCGGGCCAGCGGTGATACTGTTCTGATTGTCGGCAATCGGGCTGCCGTTAACAGCGGTCATTGTAGGCTTGTCACTCATTTTATAACTCCTTGAATATAAGTTCCGGATTCCCCTTACTTAGAATGACTCTAAACTAGAATTAACTTTTATCAAAGCGATATTTCGCAATAGACGCCTGCGCCGTGATCGGATACCCACAGCACATGTTATCTTACCAACACGCATATCACGCCGGCGGTCCAGCCGACCTTCACAAGCACATCGCCTTGGCGGAGCTGTTAACCCTGCTAACCCGCAAGCCACGCGGTATTACTTATATGGAAACGCACGCGGGAAGGGGCCTGTATGACTTATCCTCGAAAGAGGCCACCAAAACCGGCGAGGCAGATGAAGGTATCGCCAAAATCACCCTGCCGGATTGCCCGTTCGCGCACGCGGTGACATCTATCCGCGCACTGCACGGTGAAACCGCCTACCCCGGCTCACCAGCCATTGCGGCAGCGTTGATGCGCGACGTTGATAAAATGCACCTGATGGAACTGCACCCAGCGGAATTCAAAGCCTTGCAAGTTAATCTGGAGGGCGAAGCATCAATCCATCGCCGTGATGGTTTTGAGGGTGTTTTGGCCATCGCGCCGACCAAACCGCGCAAAAGCCTGATACTTGTTGATCCGTCTTACGAGGTAAAAGACGAATACCTGCAAGTCGCCGACTTTACCCGCAAGCTGATGGCAAAATGGCCCGAAGCGACGGTGATGATCTGGTATCCGATATTGGAAGCAGCACGCCACAAAGAAATGCTGGCCGCCCTGCGAATACCGCATCTGATCGACGAAGTTTCGTTTGATTTGAAAGACAACAAGGGCATGACCGGATCCGGCCTTGCCCTCGTAAACGCGCCTTACGGCTCGGAAGCCGTGTTCAGCAGAACCCGCGAGATTGCCGCGCAAGTCCTGCGATAGATATCAAGGCACAGGAATCCAGTTTTGCGTGCGGCAAATGAAGGCCACGCACCCCTTAACCTGCAACATATTGCCGTTCATCGACATCTTTGATGCATAGGTTTTATCCCGATCCGGCGCCCAGATTTTGCCACCACCCCATTTGCCGTTACCACCGTCGGACATCGCCCAAACGATAGGCTTCCCAAGGTGTTCATATTCCGTGTTGGCAGTGCCATCCGCTTTGTAAGCGCGCAAAATCGTGCCGCACGTCAGCGCGGCATCATCTGCACAAGGGGCCATTCCTACGTGCAATACGCCGCCTTCATCACCCGGTTCGGTCTGGAAAACTCCGGTCAACGGGGCGGCATACGCAAAGCTTGGCAGCAGCAAAGCAACTATCATTAAGACTTTTTTCATCGTTCTCTCCTGTTTTGTAGAAGCATCTCACCCGATCACCTGAGCAAAGGTCAACATTTACTTTAAGTCAGGTCGCAATCGGGGTATCAGGCCCACAACCCCTGATTTGGAGACGCTACCATGATCCTTTACCCCGCAATCGACCTGAAAGACGGCAACTGTGTGCGCCTTTATAAGGGCGAGATGGATCAAGCGACCGTGTTTAGCGACAACCCCGCCGCCCAAGCACTGGAATTCCAGAAAGCGGGCTGCGAGTGGCTGCATCTGGTGGATCTAAACGGCGCATTTGCAGGCGAACCCGTAAACGCCGAACCAGTCGAGGCGATCCTGAAAGCCTGCAACATCCCCGCCCAACTCGGCGGCGGTATCCGCGACATTGCCACGATTGAGCGGTGGCTGGACAAAGGCCTAGCGCGTGTGATCCTCGGCACAGTCGCCGTACGCAACCCCGATTTGGTGCGCGAAGCCGCCCGCCTTTTCCCCGGCAAAGTCGCCGTCGGCATCGACGCTCGCAACGGAATGGTCGCCGTTGAAGGCTGGGCCGAAACAACAGACGTAACCGCCCTCGATCTAGCGCGTAAATTCGAAGACGCAGGCGTCGCCGCCATCATTTACACCGACATCGACCGCGACGGCGCAATGCAAGGCCCAAACGTCACGGCAACGGCGGCCTTGGCAAATGCGGTTAACATTCCGGTGATTGCGTCTGGCGGAGTTTCCTCGATGGACGACCTGAAAGCCCTAAAAGCCTGCGGCGCGCCCCTCAACGGTGCAATATCTGGCCGCGCGTTATATGACGGCGCAATTGATGTGGCCGAAGCCGCCACATATCTGAAGGGATAACCATGCTTAAAACCCGCATAATCCCGTGCTTAGACGTCAAAGATGGCCGCGTTGTCAAAGGCGTTAACTTCGTTGACTTGATCGACGCTGGCGACCCCGTTGAATCCGCCAAAGCCTACGATGCGGCGGGGGCCGATGAACTATGCTTCCTCGACATCGCTGCCACAGTCGAAAACCGTGGCACGATGTACGATTTGGTATCCAGAACGGCAGAGCAATGCTTCATGCCCCTCACCATCGGTGGCGGTGTCCGCACCCCCGACGATGTGCGCAAATTGTTGCTGGCAGGGGCCGACAAAGTGTCGTTCAATTCGGCAGCCGTCGCCAACCCCGATGTGATCGCCGACAGCGCCAACAAATTCGGCAACCAGTGCATTGTCGTGGCAATCGACGCGAAAACCGTCAGCCCCGGCAAGTGGGAGATTTTCACCCACGGCGGGCGCGAATCAACCGGCATCGACGCGATCGAATTCGCCAAGCTGGTGGTTTCCAAAGGCGCTGGCGAAATCCTGTTAACCTCGATGGATCGTGACGGAACCCGCGAAGGCTTTAACCTGCCGTTAACCCGTGCCATCGCCGATGCCGTGCCAGTGCCGGTTATCGCCTCCGGCGGTGTGGGGAATTTGCAACACTTGGTGGACGGAGTAGTAGAGGGACACGCCTCAGCCGTCCTCGCCGCTTCCATTTTCCACTTCGGCGACTATACCATCCGCGAAGCAAAAGAATTCATGCAAGCGGCCGGCGTGCCGGTGAGGTTATAATGGCAAATGTACTAACGCGTCTGGCGCGAAAAATCGAAAAACGCAAAGGCGGCGACGAGAAAAACTCCTATGCCGCCAAGCTGTTCGCTCGTGGCCCCTATAAATGCGCCGAGAAATTCGGCGAAGAAGCGGTTGAGGCAATCATCGCTGCCGCCAAAAACGACCCCAAAAACCTGACCGAAGAAGCCGCCGATGTGCTGTTTCACATGCTGGTCATGCTGTCCTCGCGCGGCGTGAAATGGGAAGACGTTTTAGAAGAACTGGAACGTCGCGAAGGTACCTCCGGCATCGTTGAAAAACAAAACCGCGGCAAGTAATTGCGCTTTTAGGGATGACCGGCCCCAACCAGCTGCGCCAACAATTCCGCGACATTTCTAACCTCGAACTTCGCCAGCAATGTCGCGCGGTAATCCTCCACCGTGCGCGGCGAAATTGACAGGCTTCGGGCGATCTCCTTGCTCGTCTGCCCCTTTCGCAACAACATCACCACTTGCCGTTCGCGCGGTGTCAGGGCGATGGTCTGATGCGTTTCGGATATATCCGAAAAGGTCAAAACCGTCTGCCCCAGCGGGTCATCCGGCGTTAAAGTTTGCGCCCTGAAGCGACACCAGAACATTGACCCGTCACGGTGCAACATCAGGCGTTCATCCGTATAGCTGCCGGTTTCGCGCAACGGGGTCAGGCCAATATCACGGATATCGTCAAACTCGCGGCGGGTCTCGTAAAGCATGCGAAACGACTGGCTTATCAGTTCATCCCGCGCATACCCGAACAGGTCCACAAACGTCTGATTGCAGGCTTTAATAATCCGGTTTTCGGTCAGGACGATACCGATCGGGGCGCGCTCAAACGCCAGTTTTGCAAGTTCGTCCATGTCCATCCGTATTTCTACCGTATTGCCGCAAGGCCGCCGTGGCTTGCATACTGCGAGCTTACTAAACCAGTTTAAGGGTTTGGTAACCAGTGGTTTATGAAAGGTTAATAATGGGCAGGCAAACAGATAAAACAACGGAGTTTACGGCGCGCATTGACGCCGCCCGCGAAGACCTGATCGCCCTGACACAAGACCTGATCCGCATTCCAACGCTTAATCCCCCCGGCAATAACTACCTTGAAATCTGCGAATATTTGGCCCGCCGCCTAACATCGCGCGGTTTTGCGGTCGAAATGATCCGCGCCTACGGCACCCCCGGTGACAGCGATAAATACCCCCGCTGGAACGTCGTGGCACGCCGCGAAGGCGCACATGCAGGCGATTGCGTACACTTCAATTCCCACATCGACGTGGTCGAAGTCGGGCAGGGCTGGACGGTCGACCCCTTCGGCGGTGAATTGTCCGACGGCAAGATATACGGGCGYGGGTCGTGTGATATGAAAGGCGGCCTCGCCACCTCCATCATCGCSGTTGAGGCSTTCCTYGAYACWTGGCCAGACTAYTCMGGCGCYATCGAAATWTCCGGYACAGCKGACGAGGAAACCGGCGGTTTCGGCGGCGTGGCMTAYYTRGCSGAAARAGGRTTTTTCACACCCGAGCGCGTGCAACACGTGATCATYCCCGAACCGCTTCACAAAGACCGCGTATGTCTTGGTCATCGTGGTGTGTGGTGGGCGGAAATYGAAACMCACGGGCGTATCGCCCACGGCTCCATGCCGTTYCTTGGCGATTGCGCCGTGCGCCATATGGGYGCCGTGATGGARGAAATGGAAGCAACCYTGTTTCCSGCCCTYGCCGCSCGSCGTTCAGAATTACCGATAATTCCRGAGGGYGCGAAAAAYTCYACCCTSAAYATCAATTCAATYCACGGCGGYGAACCCGTGCAGGAAGAAGGCTATACCGGCCTGCCAGCCCCWTGCGTGCCCGACAGYTGCAAAATGATAATYGACCGYCGCTTCCTGCCCGAAGAAAACATCGAAGACGTGCGCCARGARRTSCAYRACCTKCTGGACAAGGTGCAAGGCGAACGCGAAAAATTCACCTATGACATCCGCGACATGCACGAGGTTCTRCCMAGCATGACGGCCAAAGACGCGCCCGTGGTTAAAACCGTTAGCAGCGCAATTGAACAAGTCTTGGGAAAACCGCCCGAATACGTGGTTTCCCCCGGAACCTACGACCAGAAACACATCGACCGTATCGGTCGCATGAAGAACTGTATCGCCTATGGCCCCGGAATATTAGATCTCGCACATCAACCCGATGAATATATTGCAGTGCAAGATATGATAGACTCCGCCAAAGTTATGGGGTTAGCTTTGGCAGAGTTGTTAACAAATCAGGACACCAAGTCCTGAACGCCCCAAAACCTGTGGAGGAAGTTATGAAACACCTGAGTATCAAGCTGGCAATGGCCAGCGCGTTGGCGATTACAGCCGGAATGGCCAGCGCCGAAACCAAAGACATAACCATCGGAATGCAGCTTGAACCACCGCATTTGGACCCAACGGGTGCTGCGGCTGGCGCAATCGACAGCGTTGTGTATGCGAATATCTTTGAGGGCCTCACACGTTTTGATGCATCCGGCGCAATTCTGCCCGCCTTGGCCGAAAGCTGGACAATTTCCGATGATGGCTTAACCTACACATTCACACTGCACTCCGGTGTGAAATTCCATGACGGCACATCAATGGATTCCGAAGATGTGAAATTCTCGCTAAACCGCGCACGTGCCGAAGAATCGACCAACGCGCAGAAAGCCCTGTTCACGGGCATCGACACAGTTGAAGCCGTTGACGCAACAACCGTTCGCATAACCTTGTCCGCACCAAACGGCGCGTTCCTTTTCAACTTGGCATGGGGCGACGCAGTTATCGTGGCACCGGAATCCATCGACAACGCGAAAACCAACCCGATCGGCACCGGCCCGTTTGTGTTCACAAACTGGGTACAGGGTGACAATATCACCATCACTAAAAACGCCGATTACTGGGGAACGCCCGCGAAACTGGATAGCGCGACGTTCAAGTTCATCTCTGACCCCGTCGCCGCGTTTGCCGCCGTGATGGCCGAAGATGTGGATGCCTTCCCGGGCTACCCCGCACCGGAAAACCTGCCGCAATTCGAGGCTGACCCGCGCTTCCAAGTCCTCGTTGGTTCCACCGAAGGCGAAACCATCCTTGCGATCAACAACAAATTACCACCGTTTGATAACGTGAAAGTTCGCGAGGCGGTGGCCCACGCAATCGACCGTCAGGCAATCATCGACGGCGCAATGTTTGGCCTTGGCACACCCATCGGTACGCACTTCGCACCGCACAACCCTGACTATGTAGATCTAACGGCGCAGTCGGCTTACGATCCTGAGTTGTCGAAATCACTGTTGGCCGAAGCGGGTTACCCCGATGGCTTCACAACTACGCTGAAACTGCCACCCCCGTCATATGCGCGCCGTGGTGGTGAAATCATCGCCGCCCAACTGCGTGAAGTTGGTATTAACGTCGAAATCAGCAACCTTGAATGGGCGCAATGGCTGGAACAGGTGTTCCGTGGCTATGACTTCGGCCTCACAATCGTTTCTCATACCGAGCCTATGGACATCGGCATCTATGCCCGTCCGGACTATTACTTCCAGTATGACAGCGCCGTTTTTCAGGCATTGATGGTTGGCCTTAACGCCGCCACCGATGCGGACGACCGCACCGAAATCCTGCAAGCCGCGCAACGGATGATCGCTGACGATTACGTCAACGGATATCTGTTCCAATTGGCCAGCACGACAGTGGCAAACGCCAATATCGTCGGCCTTTGGCAGAACGCACCGACACAGGCAACGGACCTGACGGCCGTTTACTGGAACGACTAAAACTAACCGACGGAGGCGTTCGCGCCTCCGTCCCCCAATCTGAAAACCGGTCCCCATGCTTCGCTATTCGCTGAAACGATTGCTATCCCTTGGCGTCAGCTTGCTGGCCGCCAGCGCCGTGATTTTTTTGGCAATCGAGGTCGTTCCCGGCGACCCAGCCTCCTACATGCTCGGCATTAACGCCCAACCCGACACCATCGCCGCCCTGCGCGCAGAACTGGGCCTGAACGTCTCCGCCTTTGAGCGCTACATCACATGGGTTACGGGAATGTTAACGGGAGATTTCGGAATTTCCTACACCTACCGAACGCCGGTTGTGGACATGATCGGCGATCGCATCCTGATCTCCCTACCTCTCGCGATCTACGCCCTTACTCTATCAACACTCATCGCGTTCCCCGCCGGTATCCTTGCGGCTTCAAAGCGCGGTTCGGCCACCGATGTGTCGATAATGGGGGCCACGCAACTAGGTGTCGCAATCCCCAATTTCTGGTTCGCGATGYTGCTGGTCGTGTTTTTCTCCATTAACCTGCGCTGGTTYTCSGCWGGTGGKTTCCCCGGTTGGGAYAAAGGWTTTTTCGTCTCTATGAAGGCRYTAACCTTGCCCGCYATCGCGCTGGCSCTRCCGCAAGCGTCGATMCTYGCCCGCGTCATGCGCTCCGCCTTGATCGACACCATGAATGAAGATTTYATYCGCACSGCCCGCGCCAAAGGCCTAACCAAACGCCAAGCCCTATGGCGTCACGCYCTTCGCAACGCCATGATCCCCGTGTTAACCATAATAGGCCTGCAATTCTCGTTCCTCATGGCGGGCGCTATCATCATCGAAAACGTCTTCTTCCTACCRGGCTTAGGCCGTCTAGTTTTCCAAAGCATTTCGCAACGGGATTTGATCGTGGTTGAAAGCGTCGTCATGCTGCTGGTTTTCGCCGTGGTGATGGTGACCTTCATCGTCGATATCGCCTACGCCGCCGTTGACCCTCGTTTACGGGGGCGCAGCTGATGCAATTCGTGAAAGCCGCCCTGCGTAACCGCAGCTTCATGATCGGCGCATCCCTCGCCGTGATATTCATCGGCGCGGCACTGATTTCATTTTTGTGGACGCCGTTTGATGTCACCAAACTCGACATTCCCAACAAACTGCAAAACCCATCGGGCCTACACTGGTTTGGAACAGACCATTTTGGCCGCGACATATTCTCGATGATCATGGTGGGCGCACGCACCTCCATCGCCGTGGCCGTGGTCGCGGTGGGCATCGGCATCATCCTTGGCGTACCACTTGGCCTTGCCGCTGCCGCCCGCAAAGACAGCCTGTTGGACGAGATCATCATGCGCACCAACGATCTGGTATTTGCCTTTCCCGCGCTGCTGATCGCCATCATGATCACCGCCGTTTTCGGCCCCTCGGCCATCAACGCCATCATCGCCATCGGCATCTTCAACATCCCCGTTTTCGCCCGCTTAACGCGCGGCGCAGCCCTAAGCCTATGGACCCGTGATTTCGTCCTTTCCGCCCGTGTTGCCGGTAAAAACGCCGCCCGCATATCGTTTGAACACATCTTACCCAACATCCTTAACTTGCTGATCGTCCAAGGCAGCATCCAGTTTTCGCTGGGCATTCTGGCCGAGGCGGGGCTGTCCTACGTTGGCCTTGGCGCACAACCACCCATCCCAAGCTGGGGCCGCATGCTGGCCGAAAGCCAAACCATGATCAGCTTCGCCCCACACCTCGCCATCTTCCCCGGCATGGCGATCGTGCTAACCGTACTTGGCCTGAACTTGATGGGCGATGGATTACGTGATTTGCTAGACCCAAGACTACGGCGGTCCCGCACATGAGCTTCTTGCAAATCGAAAATCTGAACATGTCGATTTACGGCATCCCGATCCTGAAAGACGTATCACTAACCGCCGCCAAAGGTGAAATCGTTGGGGTAATCGGCGAAAGTGGCTCCGGCAAATCCATGACCGCATTTTCCGTGATGAATCTGCTGCCCACAGGCGCGGAGGTCAGCGGTAAAATCGCCCTCGACGGCGAAGACCTGCTAACCAAATCCGAACCCGAAATGTGCGCCATTCGGGGCAATGACATCGGCATGATTTTCCAAGAACCCATGACCGCGCTGAACCCCGTCAAAACCATCGGCGACCAAGTCGCGGAAACGGTTCTGATCCACGGGAACGCCACGCGCAGCGAGGCTAAGGCCATCGCCCGCGACACCCTAAACCGTGTCGGCCTACCCGCCGACCAATTCCCGCTAACACGCTATCCACACGAACTTTCCGGCGGCCAACGCCAACGCGTCGTCATCGCCATGGCCATCGCCCTGCGCCCAAAACTGCTGATCGCGGACGAACCAACCACGGCGCTGGATGTCACGACGCAAGCCCAGATCCTTGACCTGTTAAAAACGCTGGTGGCCGAGGATGGCATGTGCCTGATGCTCATCACCCACGACCTCGGCGTTGTCGCCGAAGTGGCCGACCATATCGTCATCATGAAAGACGGCGAAGTAGTGGAATCCGGCGAAACCCACCACCTTTTCCGCAACATGCAACACCCCTACACCAAAGCGTTGTTCGAGGCCTCCAGCCACGTCCCTGACAAAGGCGACGGACGCGCATCCAAAACCCCATTACTAGAAGTCCGCAACGCCATGCGCGACTACACAATGCCGCGCAAATCCGTCTTCGGAAAGCCGCAAAAGTTCCGCGCCGTCAACGATGTCAGCTTCACCCTGCACGACGGCGAAAACCTCGGCCTTGTCGGTGAAAGCGGTTGTGGCAAGTCCACGCTAACCCGCGCCATCCTTGGCCTAGAGGCCTTGCAAGGCGGCGAAATCCGCATCCACGGCACAGCGGTGGAGGCCGGAACCCACATGCCGCGCGCGCTAAGGCGCAAGATGCAGGTGGTGTTCCAAGACCCCTACGGTTCCTTCAATCCAAGGCACAAGGTGGCCCGCCTCGTCGCCGAACCGCTGCATTTACTGGCGTCAGAACCAAAAGGCGAGGAACGCACCAAAGCCGTGGAAGACGCTTTGATAAGCGTCGGCATGCAGGCTTCAGACGCTGACAAATACATCCACGAATTTTCCGGCGGCCAACGCCAACGCATCGCCATCGCACGTGCCCTGATTTTACGCCCCGACCTCATCATTCTGGACGAGGCCGTATCCGCACTAGACGTCTCCATCCGYGCCCAAATTCTGGACCTTTTGGCAGACCTSTCCAGCCGYCTRAACCTGTCYTACCTSTTCATCAGCCACGACCTGTCCGTGGTRCGTTCCGTGACCGACCGTGTCATGGTYATGAAGGCCGGAAAAATYGTWGAATACGGYGAAACCGAAGACGTTTTCACCAATCCGCAACACGATTACACTAAAACCCTGATAGCTGCCGCGCCGTCCCTAAAAGACGCGCTTGAGAAGGAAAATRTCTGATGTCCGTTCAAAATGACCTGTGGTTCGACGCCTCCAAATGTTTCATCGGGGGGGAATGGGTGGCYCCCGCAAGCGGSGAAACYYTGCCACTGGAAAACCCYTCCGACGGAACAGAAATCGCYCGCATCGCACGCGGTGGTCGKGCCGAYGTAGACGCCGCCGTAGCCGCCGCCCAAACTGCCCTGACAGGCGAGTGGGGCCGCAAATCTGCCTTGGAACGTGGCCGTATCCTAACCCGCATCGGGCAGTTGGTGCTGGAACGGGTTGATACCCTCGCACGGCTCGAAGCCGCCGATGTCGGCAAGCCCCTTAAACAAGCCCGCGCCGATGCCGTGGCCCTTGCACGCTACATGGAATTTTACGGCGGTGCCGCCGATAAAATCCACGGTGAAACCATCCCTTATCTGGATGGATACACCGTTTATACGCTGCGCGAACCGCACGGCGTCACCGCCCATATCGTGCCGTGGAATTACCCCATGCAAATCATCGGGCGCTCCGTCGGGGCGGCGTTAACCATGGGCAATTCCGCCGTGCTGAAGCCCGCCGAAGAAGCCTGCCTAACCGCGCTGGCCTTCGCCAAAATCGCCGAGGAAGCTGGCCTTCCGGCAGGGGCGCTAAACGTCGTCCCCGGCCTTGGCGAAGAAGCAGGCGCAGCCCTTTCCGGACACCCTGAAATCAACCATATCTCCTTCACAGGATCGGTAGGCGTAGGCGCGTTAATCCAGAAAGCCGCCGCMGACGCCATCGTTCCCGTMACMCTCGAACTYGGCGGGAAATCCCCGCARATCGTGTTTGAYGAYGCCGACCTTGAYGCMGCCCTRCCRTTCCTCGTGAACGCAGGSGTKCAAAACGCAGGCCAAACCTGCTCCGCCTCCTCGCGSATWCTRGTRCAACGCGGCGTTTACGAAAAATTAACCGMAATGATGGCCGCGCGATACCGYRMCCTRAAAGTCGGMCCAGCAATGGACGACCTAGATGTCGGCCCCCTGATCTCCGCCCGCCAAAAGGAAATAGTCGAGGGCTTCGTGAGCGCCGCCGACCCCGCCCGTATCGTGGCGCAAGCGACAATCGTAAAAGACGCCCCAACAGGCGGCCACTATTTCGCTCCAACCCTATATGGTGGCATAGACCCCGACGACCCACTGGCCCAAAACGAAATCTTCGGCCCAGTGCAGGCAATCATCCCGTTCGATACCGAAGCAGACGCCTTGCGTATCGCCAACAGCACCGCCTACGGTCTGGTCGCCTCAATCTGGACCCGCGACGGCGCACGCCAAATGCGCTTGGCAAAATCACTGCGCGCCGGTCAGGTATTCATCAACAACTACGGCGCAGGCGGTGGTGTCGAACTCCCTTTTGGCGGCACGGGAAAATCCGGCCACGGCCGCGAAAAAGGCTTCGAGGCGCTMTACGGTTTCTCAACCCTCAAAACSGTCGCGGCCCATCACGGATGACGTCACATTTGCGAATTGCCCGTCGCCGYGCATCTGGCTAGCGAAGTCCAAAACGCGTTGATGCATGGCTGGTCTGGAACAAYGACAAACTCCCYSCAAARGSKYSNTGGCAYCGCATGGCMRMCGAGATCGGYGTCACCCCMRRATCCCTCTATCGAGAGCTTGCGCGCAGGCGYTAACCCTGCCACCATCGCCCCAAARKAAYAGGAGAAAACCATGAGACTYGMAGGAAAAACAGCCATCGTWACSGGYGGCGGATCAGGCTTTGGCGCWGGCATCGCCCGCAAATTCGTGGCCGAGGGKGCGCGYGTGATGGTCGCYGACATTAACCTYGCCGCCGCACAGGAAATCGCCGMCGAAATCGGYGGTATYGYCCAGCAAGTCGATGTCGCAAATGCCGAAAGTGTACGCGCAATGGCCGAGGCCGCGTTCAAAGCCTTCGGCACTCTCGACATACTGATAAACAACGCCGGAATAACCCACACCCCAAGCCCGATGGAAGACGTCTCCGAAGAAATCTTCGACCGCGTTCTGGCCGTCAACGCGAAATCGGTTTACCTGACCGCGAAATACATCGTGCCGCACATGAAGGCGAACGCTTCCGGTGCAATCCTGAACGTCGCCTCCACCGCTGGCGTCAGCCCACGCCCCAATTTGAATTGGTATAACGCGTCCAAAGGATGGATGATTACCGCGACCAAAGCCATGGCCGTGGAACTGGCCCCGACGGGCATCCGCGTCAACGCGATCAACCCCGTGGCAGGCGAAACACCGTTGCTAAAATCGTTCATGGGCGAAGACACACCGGAAATCCGCGCCAARTTCATYGCCACCATCCCGCTRGGTCGKTTTTCCACCCCCGAAGACATGGCCAACGCCGCCCTTTTCTTGTGTTCCGACGAGGCAAGCATGATCACCGGCGTCGCRATGGAAGTGGACGGAGGSCGCTGCATATGAARRYCGGCCCGCGCAATCTWATYACCGAYGTYGCCGGCCTTCGCGTYGGCAATTCCCAAGAYGACACGCTGAAATCCGGCTGCACCGTCCTGCTCGGCGATAAACCGTTCGTCGCCGCCGTCCACGTCATGGGCGGCGCACCGGGWACGCGGGAAACGGAGCTTCTGGCCCCTGACAAAYTGGTYSAAGARGTCGACGCGYTGGTRCTTTCGGGCGGCTCCGCTTTCGGCCTMGAYGCSCCATCCGGCGTTTGCGAYGGCCTTCGCGCAATGGGSCGCGGSTTCAARGTKGGCGACGCCACCATCCCCATCGTSCCGGGYGCGATTCTGTTTGATATGCTTAATGGCGGTRACAARAACTGGACGGACAACCCCTACAAARCSCTSGGYTTGGCCGCACTGGCYGACGCKTCYGAMGACTTCGCGCTTGGCACAATCGGGGCAGGCACGGGGGCCACGACTCGCGAACTAAAAGGSGGCCTCGGTTCSGCCTCGGTCGTGTTGGAAAACGGYATCACGGTCGCGGCCTTGGTGGCRGTAAACGCSATCGGATCTGTCATCCAGCAAGAACAAAAAMATTTCTGGGCGGCTCCATTCGAAGTCGACAGCGAGTACGGCGGATGTGGMCCYGCAACCAATTTCGACCCGYTGYTAGATCAGCAACCCTTCAGCCATCTCGATTCCGGCACCAACACCACGATTGCGATTGTCGCCACGGATGCCGATTTGACCCAAGCCCAAGCAACCAGAATGGCCATAGCTGCCCATGACGGAATGGCCCGCGCCATCGTGCCCAGCCACACACCTTTCGACGGTGATTTGATCTTCGCAGCAGCAACCGGAAAAATTGCGCTGACCGATCCACCGATGGACCAGTTAGCAATCGGCGATGCCGCCGCATTCTGCCTTTCCCGCGCCATTGCGCGCGGCGTGTTTGAGGCAACCTGCGCCCCCGCAGACACCCTCCCGACATGGCAGGACAAATGGGGTGGGTAGCTAAAGGTTAACGGAATTGTGCATACGTGTTGTGTACGCATTGTGTACGGGTTGTGTACGCAAAATTCACGACATTTGCCCTAAAGGTTAACGCCCGCCGATGTTCTGCAACAGCGGTAATAATTTCGACATATCCGGCCCATGCTCCATTCCCGTCAGCGCCTTGCGAAGCGGCATAAACAACCCCTTGCCCTTGCGCCCCGTCGCCTCTTTCACCGCCGTGGTCCATTCTTTCCACGTGGTATTCGAGCGCGGTGCATCCGGCAGAAACTTCATAGCTTCTTCAATAAAATCAATATCTTCCGGGTCAATAACTGGCTCCACTCCGTCACGGCATAACGCCCAAAGCGGTGCTAAATCGGCACGCGTTTCGATATTCTCACGGGCCATTTCCCAGAAAGGTGCGGCAATATCCTCAGGAATCCCAAGCGCATCAAGGTCACCCTGAACGTGGTTAATATCCATAGAATGCAACAGCTTAGCCGATAAAGGCCCAAGGTCTTCCACATCGAATTTCGTCGGCGCAGCCCCAAAGCTGGACAGATCGAACCCCTCAACCAAATCCGCGATATCCTGTTGTAGTTCTAACGGCTGTGAAGACCCCAAACGTGCCATATGTGACAGCAACGCCATCGGCTCAACCCCTTGTTCCCGCAGGTCTTTTAACGCTAACGTGCCAAGACGTTTCGACAAACCCTCACCCTGTGGTCCCGTCAATAACGAGTGATGTGCGAACGCCGGAACCTGCCCACCCAGCGCCTTGATAATCTGGATTTGCGTCGCGGTATTCGTCACATGGTCTGATCCCCGAACCACGTTCGTAATCCCGAAATCCACATCATCACAAACCGACGCCAGCGTATACAAAAACTGCCCGTCTCCACGGATCAAAACAGGGTCCGAAACACTGGCCGCATCAATGGATAAATCGCCCAGAATTCCGTCTTTCCACTCGATCCGTTCATGGTCCAGYTTGAACCGCCAATGGCCCGAACGCTCGGCCCTCAACACGTCTTTTTCAGCCTCTGAAAGCGCCAGTGCGGAWCGGTCATAAACCGGCGGTTTACGCATGTTCAACTGCTTCTTGCGCTTTAGGTCCAACTCCGTAGGTGTCTCAAAACATTCATATAATCKKCCAGATGCSCGYAATTCATCYGCCACWGCRTTGTAACGRTCCAAGCGCGAGGATTGCGTTTCAACGCGGTCCCATGTCARCCCCAGCCATTCCARRTCACGTTTRATCTGGTCGGCAAATTCAMCSGTKGAACGGGCCGGATCAGTGTCATCMAGGCGCAAGATAAATGTGSCGCCAGCCTTGCGCGCAATCGCCCAATTCATAAAGGCGGCSCGCAGGTTTCCGACGTGCAAATATCCGGTGGGCGAGGGGGCAAAACGGGTGGTGRTCATGATGGGTCTCTCCAACGGTTGGCAATGGGATAACGGCGRTCCAGCCARAACGCCCGTTTGGTTAGGCGTGGCCCGGGGGCCGACTGGAAGCGTTTGTATTCGCTGATATAAAGCAGGTGTTCAACCTTTTTAACGGTCTCGCGTTCATACCCGGCGGCGACACAATCCGCAACGGAGGCATCCCCCTCCATCAGCATGGTCAGGATCCCGTCTAGGATGTCATAAGGCGGCAAGGAATCCTCGTCTTTTTGGTTGTCGCGAAGTTCCGCAGTCGGGGGCTTTTCGATGATATTCACGGGGATCACTGCGCCCTTCGGCCCCTTCATCCACGGTGCATAATTTTCGTTGCGCCAGCGGCAGGTCGCAAAAACGCGTGTCTTGTAAAGGTCTTTAATCGGGTTGTACCCACCGGCCATATCACCGTAAATAGTAGCGTAACCCACTGCAACTTCTGACTTATTTCCTGTGGTCAGCAGCATGGATCCAAACTTGTTAGACATCGCCATCAACAACAAACCCCGAAGGCGGGACTGGATGTTTTCTTCGGTCACGTCACTGTTGTGCCCCTCAAACAAAGGTGCCAGCGTGTTCGTAATTGCCTCGCGCCCTTCGGATATCGAAAGGTTATCCAAGCGACACCCAAGCGACGCCGCCACCTCCGCCGCATCATCCAGCGATTCCTGTGAGGTAAATTCCGAGGGCATCATAACGCAATGCACATTTTCCGGCCCCAATGCATCCGCCGCAATTGTCGCCACGATGGCAGAATCAACGCCACCTGACAGCCCGAGGATCACCTTGGAAAATCCGGTTTTGCGCATGTAATCCCGCAATCCTTCGACCATCGCGCGATATTCCTGTTCGGCCAGCGAGGGGTGATCGGCAAGTTCGCCGTCCAGCGCGCGCCACCCGTCCGGCGTTTGTTCGAAATTAACCTCGGCATACGCCTCGTCAAACAGCGGCATGCGGGCCACCATTTTACCACCGGGGTTCAGCACGAACGAACCACCGTCGAATATCTGGTCATCCTGCCCGCCAACCATATTAAGGTAAACCAGCGGCAGGCCAGTTTCGACCACACGGCTTACCATATGGTTAATGCGTCGGTCGAACTTGCCGCTGTAATAGGGCGAGCCATTGGGAACCAACAGTAATTCCGCCCCGCTTTCAGCCATGGTTTCGCAGACATCCTCGTGCCASGCATCYTCGCAWATCGGGGYGCCWATACGGATYGRGCCRAGACTGAAMGGRCCGGAAACYTGYGCRGAATCAAACAGYCGCCGTTCATCAAAAACATGSGTGTTGGGYAGGTGATGCTTGCGTGTCAGGSTRTGAAYYTTGCCGTYMTTCAASACGAAGTAYGCATTGTAAAGCTTGYCRYCYTCAMGCACRGGCGCRCCAATTCCAAGGGCMGGRCCATCGGCGCAATCTTTYGCCAARGTGAYCAGCGCATCRGCYACAGAATCGAGRAAYGCGGGTTTAGTAACCAGATCTTGCGTTTGGTAGCCGGTCAAAAACATTTCGGGYAACGCCACGAAATCTGCGTTTTTGTGTTTGCCACGYTGATGGGCCACGACGGCTTTGGCCGCATTGCCTGCAATGTCACCCACGGTCGGGTTCAATTGGCAAAGTGATAGACAAAAATTAACCGACATTTAAGCCTCCGCGATGAGTGTTAAGGAAGGAAGTACTATCTTAACAAGGCAAAGCACAAGCTATTAGGGCAACAGTTCGCCATCGTTCCGCTTGGGTTTGCAAAAAGTCGTTGTCAGAAGGCGTGGATAACCATAGACTTCAAACACAATATGGACCGCGATTTTCGCGCAGAAGTAACCAAGGGAGCCGGAGCGTCTAAGTTTCGGTAGAGTAGATTGAAAAAATTCATTCTTTTCGGAACCACAGTAGCAGTTTTGGCCGTGTCGCCTGCGTTGTCACAAGAAGGCAATGTCCAGATTAAGCAATACGATACCGGCGGAATCTATGAAGGTGAATTCCTTGACGGCAAACAACACGGGCAAGGCACGTATCGCTTACCCAATGGCTATGAATATACCGGCCAATGGGTCGCTGGCCGGATCGAGGGAATGGGCAAAGCCACATATCCCGATGGTTCGGTTTACGAGGGTGCGTTTGTTAATGGTCGCCCCGAAGGGCAGGGCAAGATTGTTTTCGCTGATGGCGGGACATTTGAGGGCAGCTGGGTAGACGGAAAAATTGCCGGTAGCGGCGTGGCGRTTTACGCYAAYGGTGTRCGCTATGAAGGCCAGTTCGAAAATGCGGTGCATCACGGTGTCGGCATTATGACCAGCGAAAAYGGTTAYCGTTATGAGGGTGACTGGGTCGAGGGTACRAAACACGGYAAGGGCACGATCACCTATTCTGACGGCGCGATYTAYGAGGGCGACATYGTTCGCGGCGTTCGCCAAGGGTCCGGCAGCCTGACATTGCCCGATGGTTTGGTTTATACCGGCAGYTGGGAAAATGGCCAGATTAACGGCAGCGGTGTGCTGACACAGGCTAACGGTGATCGCTATGAAGGCGATATGGTTAACGGCCAGCGGCAAGGYCAMGGTGTTGCRGTGTATGCATCAGGTGATCGTTATGAAGGCRCRTTYGWGGGCGATTTRCGTCACGGTAAAGGYGTKTTCAATGGCGCAGATGGCTATRTTTACAACGGYGATTGGGTCGAAGGYCGGATCGAGGGGCARGGCGARGTTACYTAYCCYGACGGWTCCGTTTAYGTYGGRGMATTCCTGAACGACGTGGCGCATGGTATCGGCACGATTACATATCCCGACGGCAGTTCGTACGAGGGTAGCTGGGTTAACGGCATTATCGAAGGCTCGGGTATTGCGAAATACGGCAATGGTCTGGTCTATGAGGGCGAATTCCTGAATGCCAAAAACCACGGTAAAGGCACGATGGTTTATCAGGACGGTTACCAATACACTGGCGATTGGGAAAACGGCCTGCGCCACGGCGATGGTGTCGCAACATATGCTGACGGCACGCTTTACACGGGCGGTTTTGTTAACGGCCAACGTGAAGGTACTGGTACAATCACAATGTCGGACGGCTTTGAATATGCCGGCGGCTGGAAAGCTGGCGAAATCGACGGTGAAGGTGTTGCGCGCTATCCGAACGGCGATGTGTACGAGGGCTTATTTAGCAAGGGTCAACGTCAGGGTCGCGGCGTGATGCGGTATGCAAGCGGCGAAGAATACGACGGTTTCTGGGCCAACGGTCAACGCTCAACGGAGGCTGAAGCGGCGGCTGCCAACAACTGATTTACAGATACTTAATAAAAAACGGTGCCCGATTGTGGCGCCGTTTTTCGTTTAGACTTTGTTAAATGTTGTAGTAATCGCGATACCAGTTAACGAATTTAGCAACACCCTCATCCACATTGGTTTGGGGGCAATACCCTGTTAATGATTTCAGAAGCGACGCGTTCGCCCAAGTTGCTGGTACGTCCCCTTTTTGCATTTCCATGTTGTTGCGCACGGCCTTCATGCCAAGCGCGGATTCCATGGCCTCGATAAACGCACCAAGGCTGACTTTGTCAGAATTACCAATATTCACAGTTCTGTATGGTCCAACGGGGCTAAGGCTGTCACCGTCTGGAATGACCTCCGAGCTTTCAGGTTCCACCGGGGGTGTATCTATCAACAAACGAATACCACGGACCAGATCGGTCACATAGGTGAAATCCCGCGCCATGTTGCCGTGGTTATAAACGTCAATCGGCTCACCGGCCAAGGTTGCTTTGACGAATTTGAACAGGGCCATATCTGGGCGACCAAACCGGCCGTAAACCGTGAAAAACCGGAACATAGTTGTCGGAATTTTCCAGAGGTGTGCATAAGAATGCGCCATCCCCTCGGTCGCCTTTTTTGTGGCGGCATAAAGCGTAAGGGGTGTTTCGGTTTTGTCGGTTTCCGCGAACGGCATGTCTTCATTTGCGCCATAAACAGACGAGGTGGAGGCCATCAGAAGGTGTTCCACCCCGAATTCACGCGTAAGTTCCATCAGGTTGAATGTGCCAACGATGTTTGCCTCGACATAGGCGCGTGGGTTTTCAAGGCTGTATCGCACCCCGGCTTGCGCGGCGAGATGCACGACAATATCGGGTTTGGCGGCCATGTAGGCCTTACGCAACCCGTCCACATCTTCCAGCATTGCCTTATGGGTGCTGAAATTCGGGTTTTGCAGCAGCATTTGCTGGCGGCGTTCTTTTAGGGACACGTCATAGTAATCGGTCATGCCGTCAAAGCCGATAACCTCGAACCCGTCATCCAGAAGCATTTGACACAAATGGTAACCAATAAAACCGGCAGAGCCTGTTACGAAAACCTTACGCATGGGTATTAACCTTCTATTATACTTTTACCGACGCTGGTAAGGGTCAGCCCTGCGGCACTGACTTCATCTGCTGGATAAATGTTCCTTAGGTCTATGAACACAGAAGTGGTTAACAATTCCTTAATTCGCACAAGGTCCAGCCCACGAAACGCATTCCATTCCGTTATAATTACTAACGCATCTGCGCCATCAGCCGCGGAATAGGCGTCATTCACCCAGTCGACTCCGTTCAACAATTTTCGCGCCTCATTGCCGCCTTCGGGGTCGCAAGCTGTTATGCTGGCACCTGCTGCGATTAATCCGGGGATGATCACAAGGCTGGGTGCGTCGCGCATATCGTCGGTGTTTGGCTTGAAGGTCACGCCAAGAATGGCGATGCGTTTACCCTTCACACTGCCACCACAAGCGGTGATGATTTTATCAATCATATCGGATTTTCGCGCGTCATTAACGGCAACAACCGTTTCAATAATCCGCTGCGGTGCGCCATAACGTTCACCAGTTTGTACCAGCGCTAAGGTGTCTTTCGGAAAACAGCTGCCGCCATAACCTGGGCCTGCGTGCAAGAATTTTCCGCCAATCCGCGTATCAAGGCCGATACCTTTGGCTACTTGTTGGACATCAGCACCAGTTTTTTCGCAAAGGTCGGCGATTTCATTAATGAAAGTGATTTTCATCGCAAGGAAGGCATTTGCGGCATATTTTATCGTCTCGGCGGTTTCCAAATCAGTCACCACGATGGGTGTTTCACGTATGTTAAGTGGACGGTAAATATTACGCAGTACGGTTTCGGCCTCAGGGGTTTCTACGCCCACCACAACACGGTCAGGGCGCATGAAATCTTCGATCGCGGAGCCTTCACGCAGGAATTCGGGGTTGGAAACAATTTCGAATGCAGCCTTGGGGTTACAGGCGGTGATAATCCGTTTGATCTCGCGGTTCGTGCCGACAGGAACCGTGGATTTTGTGACGATAACTGTGTTAGTTGTAAGTTTTTTGCCCAGTTCGCGCGCAGTATCGTAAACATAGGTCAGATCGGCAAAGCCATCACCGCGTCGTGCTGGCGTGCCAACGGCAATGAAAACCGCATCTGCATCGATAATCGAGCTGGCGAGGTCGTCCGAAAATTCCAACCGTCCTTCTTTGATGTTTCGTTCCAGTAATATATCTAAGCCGGGTTCGAAAATGGGTACTTCACCCGCACGGAGCTTGGCCAGTTTGGTTTGGTTTTTTTCGACACAAATGACCTGATGGCCAAAATCTGAAAAGCAAACGCCGGACACCAATCCAACGTAGCCTGCGCCGATCATTGCAATTTTCACAAAATGCTCCTGCTTTAAATACGTGTTTGTTGCTCTATGGCATAGAAACAGAAAATGGTTAACGGATTACTTGTATATTTACCCTTGTTGCCACATAATTGTGACGGACAATCCTCCGAGAGGTGATTTTGCAAGGATGAAATCAGCCCCGTAGCTTTCCGCTATATCTGCACAAATTGCAAGGCCGAGGCCTGTGCCCTGAACGGATGGATCCAGCCTTTCGCCACGAGCAAGGACCGTTGTAAGCATTTCGTCAGGTACACCGGGGCCATCATCCTCGATTGTGATGGAGGTGCGACCGTCGGGGTCGGTACTGCTGTGAATTTGTACCTGTGAATTTGCCCATTTCCGTGCGTTATCAAGAAGGTTTCCCAGTAACTCGGATAGATCATGCTCATCAAAAGGGGTATTCATGTCGTCGGAAATATCAACGTGCCATTCCAGCGGGGTTTCGCGTGGAAAGCGCCGAATGGTACTGACCATTTTGTCCACGACCGGAGCGATTGGGGTCATGGCATTTCTTGGCATTTGCGTGCGGACACGCGCCAATTCACGTTCGATATAATGCTGCATGGATGCAACTTGCGTGTCTATTTCGTCAGCTTGTTCATCTTGTTTGATTTTTCGCAAATCTCTCGCGATGGTTTGCATGACCGTTAACGGAGTCTTAAGCCCGTGTGCCAGATCGCTGGCACGTTCGCGGGCATCTGCCAATGAAGTTTCATGCAAGGTTAACAGCTCGTTAACCTCTGTGGCTAAAGGCTGAACTTCGCTCGGGAAGGGGCCTTCAAGTTTATCTTCTGCCCCCGACCGCACCTGTTCAACTTTTTTGCGTAAGGTCTCCAGCGGAACCAAACCAAGGCGCACTTGCACCCATGATGCGATGATTAGACCGACAAACATGAGCGCAAGCCACAGTATAAATGCCGAGCGGAATCTGGCCGTAGCCTCGTCGACCTCGGATTCGGGTGTGGCGACTGATAAGGTGATCGCGCGTTGTTCATCGCCTTCACCAATCAGGATTGTCCAGCCGATAACCAGAAGGGGGATGCCTTGCTTTGAATCAATTTCGAGGCGGTCTCGTTGACCCGCAATTGGATTGGGGGGGAAATCATAGCCGCCACCCCATAGCGAGCGAGAGGTCACGGCATGTTTTCCCGGTTCTACAGCTTGCCAGTAAAGGCCGCTAAACGGAGCGTTGAAGCGCGGGTTTGCTAGAGGTTCAACGGATAAGTTACCGTCTTGCTCTATCGACAAATTCGCGGTTAGTTGGATTAGCTCACGGTCCAGTTCTGAAAAAATGCGTTCTTCAAAAAAGTCATGAAATAGGGCGTTCAGAACAAATGTCGTTGCAATAAGGGCCAACGATATGGATAGGCAGGCAAGTAAAATAAGCCTGACGGAAAGCGACGAAGTCTTCATTCAACATGCTCGTCGATGATATACCCAAAACCGCGACGGGTCTGGATTACATTCGTTTTTAATTTGCGGCGCAGACGCCCCAATAGGACTTCAACAGCATTGCTGTCGGGCTCCTGATCTTGAAAGTATATGTTTGTCGCCAGTTCTTCTTGCGAGACGACCCGACCGCGATTGTGCAGCAGGTAGTTAAGGAGTTTGAACTCCAGCGGCGTGACATTGATTGGGGCGCCATCGACGCTAACCCGCATCTGGCGCGTATCCAGCAGCAATGGTCCAGCACGAAATTGCGTTTTCTTGTCTGTACCGTTCCGCCGCAGCAACGCGCGTAGGCGGGCGACCAGTTCTTCCATGTGGAAAGGTTTGACCAGATAATCATCGGCACCCGCGTCAATTCCGTCAACACGTTCGGCCCAACTGCCTTTGGCCGTTAACAGGATAACCGGCATGTTAACCTGCTCGTTACGCCAATTACGCAGGACGCTTAATCCATCCAGCTTTGGTAGGCCAATGTCGAGAATGGCCGCGGAATAATCTTCGGTTCCACCGCGAAACCACGCGTCTTCGCCATCGGTGGATATTTCGGGGACAAAGCCGGAATGTGCCAAGACGTCTTTGATCGACTCCGCGATTTTTGCCTCGTCTTCAACGATAAGAATTCGCATTAACAGCCCACAACCTTTTCGACCAATCCGGTTCTTGCCGACACGATAACCGTTTCCAGATGCCCATTGGCCGATATGGCCTTGAATCGGTAGCGGGGGCGCCAGCGAAAGCCGGTGAATTCCATTCCGATAACTTTGCCTGAATAGTTACTGCTAAAATCCGACCATATAGCCTCAAGCGGTTTGGCATAGCCAGCCTCGACCGCCTTTTGTGCGCGATCAAAATCCGACTGCGAGATAGTCATCGCCTGATTTCTTTCGCGAGCGCCGGCCTTTTGACACGCATCTCTCTCTCTTACGTCGACCTCGATTTCATCAACGTTGCTTGGTGCAGTTGGCGGGGTTGGTGGGGTTGCGAATGAACCACCATTTGATGGCGTAGAGCTACTGGAGGTCGAACTAGTCGAACTAGTCGAACTAGTCGAGGCTCGCGCCCCGCTTAGCATTACGATTTCCGGAACAATATACGCTGTGGCAACAGCCAAACCCAACCGGCGCATTGCAGCGCGGCGTGAAGGGTTTTCCAGGGTGTTTGGCGTCTTGGTCATATTACAAATACTCTTGAAGCAGGTTACAGAGGCAAGGTTGCCTCAATTTGAGACGTTTGGCAAATCGTATCCGCTTTTCGCAACAGTCCGTTGGAGGCGAATTCGGTGAATGTGGCGACAACATCACGGCGGATTTCTTCGGCAGGATGATCAGGGAACACGGCACAAAGCATCTGAAATGCTTCAGTTATGCTGGTTGGTTCTTCCAGCAAGCGCCAGATATTGACAGCACCGTCATTCAGGAAATGGATGCTTTTACCATTATGGCCAGTCAGGAAGCGTTTACCATCGCTCGATACTTCTTCAATGCCATTGGCGTGGATAAAGCTGCCGTCCGAAACATCGAAGGGTTCTGGCGTGAAATCTGATTCGAGGGCGGATTCGAACGCAGCACTGGCCAGATCAATCGGGAAGGTTGGGGCGGGTTGRTCCCATTYYTGAAAMCGGGTTTCAAGYARSGYAACCGCTTGTTCGGCATCATCATATATCAGMCGATAAGCTGGTGCGGACTTTGTAATGAAKCCCAGCATTCTTAGRATTCCGGCKGTRTTCATTGCGCGCGARAARTTCTGYYTGATAAGTGCGGTCAGSGCRTCGGCCTCCGACACTRGTTCWATTGYYGCTGTGGCGCCTTCGGTTCGTTCAAGRAAYACGAGGCTTCCAATGGGKGCRGTATCGCCAAAATTRGCCAGTTCGCCAGCTCTAGGGCTGACGAACTGGTACTGGCGGTTGTAGATCATMGAACGRTTTTCGATRTATTGTMGTGCAACAGGGCCGATTTGRTCAGGCAAAGGCAGGCGYAAYCGCGGGGCRATACCGCTGGATGTYCCGCTGAGYAATCCATCGGRTGTGGCTTTCAARGGTAARAARTCATCGGTGAATACKGTTTTACCTGCCGCCGCGAGGGCAACCGTAAGGGTGCTTTTRCCYGCRCGYCGTGTRCTGGGRAAAATMACYAGTCGCCCTGCGAATTCAAYCGCGGCACCGTGCAGGCATAATAGGCTGGTGTCATCACGCAGGCGCGCCCATGCAAKTTCGACAATCAAGGCGCASAGCGTGTTTRCCGGGTCATTGAAACTTRTCGGRGYGTCCATRAARGGGGATGYRATGAYRTATTTRTYTTCGGYCAGCGTGACRCTWGCGAAACTGRTGTCTTYGWCTTGSYGRAYGATTGTGTGGGGCCAATGSGGGAAYACAAYTGRCARGGCATCGACGAACTTCTGATCGACGCACAGTTCGACAGTAGCGTTGAGGCCGTCAAATTTCAGATTTCCAGTAATCATGCCCATAATCGAGCCCCCTGTATGCGTATATTCCCCCCTCCACGATAGCGAAGGGAGGAATATCTTAGTAAGCTGAATATCTAGCTACCCACCGCAGCTAGATATTTGGATGTGCGCTTAAGGCGCTACGAAACCGTCCCAGCCATTAGTTGTCAAACAAGTACCGTAGCCTGCGTCACCTGGAAGGCCACACATTGCTTGAACGTCAACAGGGTTTGGGCCGCCAGCAGGGTTCATAGGTGCTGCAGGATCCATAGGTGCTGCGCCCATGCCACTTGGGCCGCTCATGCTTGGGCCGCTCATGCTTGGACCGCTGTTCGAGCTTGGACCGCTGTTCGAGCTCGAACCGCTTGTACCGCTTGCGCCGCTAGAAGCCTGTGCCATTGAAAGTGTTGCGAAAGCTGGTACTGTGTATGCAGCTGTTGCAAAAAGACCAATGCGGCCTAGTGCTTTACGGCGGGAAAGAACTTGCTCGTTTGTGTTCGACTTTGTCATTTTGTAATTCCTGTTCTGGTTTATAGGGGCGAATCAATTTTGCCCCGGTAAAGACAAGCTACATGATTCGAACCTTCAACTTCCTTACACAAGGTGTCAGCGTTTTGTCAGGTTTCTAAGGCCCTAGATGGAGGCAGGATACGAGAGCATCAAAGCAAGGTGCTGCGTAAGGAAAAGGTGTTCCTTTAGTCGCGGTATATAGGTGCGGTATTTATCTGGCAATTCGCCCGACTACCTTTTAATATTCGCATAACCTATCAGGCGGGATTTAAATGACCGAGACGACATCATCAACCTATCAGGTTTTGGCCCGAAAATACCGCCCGGAGACGTTTGCCGATCTTATCGGTCAAGACGCCATGGTGCGGACGTTGAAAAACGCGTTCGAAGCAGACCGTATTGCCCACGCTTTCATCATGACCGGCATTCGCGGAACGGGTAAAACCACGACCGCACGGATTATCGCCAAGGGTTTGAACTGCATTGGGCCGGACGGCAACGGTGGCCCGACGATTGAACCTTGCGGTGTGTGTGACCAGTGCGTTTCCATCCGCGAAGGGCGCCATGTTGACGTGATGGAGATGGATGCGGCCTCCCGCACCGGCGTTGGTGATATCCGCGAGATTATCGAGAGTGTGCATTACCGTGCCGCTTCCGCTCGTTATAAAGTCTATATTATCGACGAGGTGCATATGCTTTCCACCTCGGCTTTCAACGCGCTGTTGAAGACGTTGGAAGAACCACCCGAGCATGTGAAATTTATCTTTGCCACGACGGAAATCCGCAAGGTTCCGGTGACGGTTCTGTCGAGATGCCAGCGTTTCGATTTGCGCCGGATTGAACCCGAGGTGATGATCGGCTTTTTGCGCGGATTGGCTGACAAGGAAGATGCCAAGATCACAGACGATGCCTTGGCGTTGATTACACGGGCTTCCGAAGGGTCTGCGCGTGACGCGCTTTCCCTGCTGGATCAGGCGATTGCGCATGGGGCAGGGAAAACCACGGCAGATCAAGTTCGCGCGATGTTGGGCTTGGCGGATCGTGGTCGCGTGCTGGACCTGTTCGATATGATTATGCGCGGCGATACCGCTGGTGCGTTGAACGAGCTGTCTTCGCAATACGCTGACGGGGCTGATCCCGTCGCCGTTCTGCGTGACTTGGCCGAGGTGACGCATTGGGTCAGCGTCGTGCAAATCTCGCCAGAGGCCGCCGAAGACCCAACCGTGAACCCAGATGAACGCGCGCGCGGCCTGACCATGGCTGACGGCTTGCCGATGCGGGCGCTGACCCGCATGTGGCAAATGCTTTTGAAGGCGTTGGAGGAAGTTGCGAATGCCCCGAACTCGATGATGTCGGCGGAAATGTCGATCATTCGCCTGACACATGTGGCCGATTTGCCCAGCCCCGAAGATTTGGTTCGCAAACTGCAAGACGMGCCTAAGCCGCCAAGTGGTGGCGGCGGTGGGCGTGTGACAGGTGGCAATGGCGGTGCAACTGCTGTGTCCGGTGGCGCGACCCGTTCGGTGACACAATCCGGCGCTACAACCATGCTGGCGGCGGAACCCAATTTGGATGCGCTGGCACGTTACGCGCGGTTCGAGGATGTCGTGCAGCTTATCCGCACGCGTCGTGATATGAAGCTGCTGGTGGAGGTTGAAAACTATGTCCGGCTGGTTAAATACAGTCCGGGTCGCATCGAATTTGAACCAACGGATCGCGCGCCAGCCAAACTAGCCTCGCAATTGGCCTCGCGTTTGCAAAACTGGACTGGGGCGCGCTGGGTAATCACCGTCGCCAGTTCCGGTGGCGGTAAAACCATTGGCGAGGTGAAGGACGCACATCGCAATGATATGTACACCCAAGCGATGTCGCACCCTCTGGTGCAATCCGTGCTGGTCGCTTTTCCGGGGGCCGAGATAAAAGACGTGCGCGGCAATGAATTCGATGGGTCTGGCAATGAGGATATCGTGCCGATTGATCCGGACGACGTAGACGATTTGGATGATAACTGGGATCCCCTCGATCCCTTTGGTGAGGATTAAGAAATGCTTAAAGGTTTAGGCGGGCTTGGCGATATGGCCAAGATCATGAAGCAGGCGCAGGAAATGCAGGGCAAGATTGCCGATGCACAAGCMGCCTTGGAAAACATCGAAGTGACGGGTGAATCCGGYGCGGGCATGGTGACGTGTACGGCGAATGCCAARGGCGAATTGAAGGGGYTGRATATTGAYGCCTCSYTRTTCAAYGCYGACGATAAAGAAGTKGTKGAGGAYYTGATCCTCGCCGCGATYAAAGACGCGCAGGCCAAAGCTGGYGAGGCRATGCAAGCTGGAATGGCCGAAGCCACGGCTGGAATGAAACTGCCCGAGGGCATGAAYTTTCCGGGCATGTAAATGTCCGATAGYGCSGGTAAAGAGATTGACCAACTGATCGGACTGATGGCGAAACTGCCGGGCCTTGGCCCGCGTTCAGCGCGGCGTGCAGTGTTGCARTTGGTYAAGAAACGGACGYTGYTKCTGGARCCSYTGGCGCGYTCCATGACSGAAGTSGCGGCGACCGCGCGGGAATGTCTGACCTGCGGGAATGTCGGGACGTCTGACACTTGTGGCATCTGCGCAGACCCCAAACGTGACCCCAATGTGATTTGTGTGGTCAGTGATGTGGCAGACCTTTGGGCGATGGAGCGTTCCTCGGCTTTCAAAGGGCGGTATCATGTTCTGGGCGGCGTTTTATCCGCGCTCGATGGTATTGGGCCGGAAGATTTGCATATCCCCCGTCTCGTGCATCGGGTCGAGGAGGGTGGCGTGACGGAGGTCGTGCTAGCCCTTAGCGCCACGATTGATGGCCAAACCACGGCGCATTACATCGCTGATCAGCTGGATGGCACGGGCGCAAGCGTGACTTCGCTAGCGCAAGGTGTCCCGATTGGTGGGGAGCTGGATTATCTGGACGACGGCACCATCACTGCTGCTTTGCGGGCGCGAAAGGCGTTTTAACGGTTTTGCCGGCGCAATTTTGCTTCGCGCAGCGCGATGTATAGTGTGGCCGAAACGATTAGGGATGCCCCGATCACGGTCGCGGTATCGGGTACTTCGTCAAACATAAAATACCCCGCAATGGAAATTAGCACCAAGCGCAGATAAGCAACCGGCGCGAGGATGGCGGATTCACCATAGCGATACGCCTCAATATCGGCATAGCCGCGCACAGCGCTGGTGATAATCACGACGGATAGGGCCAGCCAAATCACGCCGCCAACAGGAATGCTGAACACAGGTGCGGCCAGCGGGATCGTGATGATAGCTGTGATGACGACGGAGCTGAAATATGTTGCCAGCGGGCCATCTGCGGATGCAAGTTGGCGCGATAGTGTTAGCGCGAGTGCGAACAGAAGTGAGCTGCCAAGCGCTGTTATCATTGCAGGGTGAAATTCGGCAAAGCCGGGGCGAAGGACGATGACGGCCCCGATAAAGCCAGCCGCAACCGCCGCCCAGCGGCGCGGGCCGACGTGTTCTTTATGTAAGATGCTGGAGAAGATCGTGGCAAAGATCGGCCCCATGAAAAACAACACAGTTGCGGTTGCGATCGGGATATGTGCGATCGTGTAGAACCCAAGGTGGGTCGAAAACGCGATCAGGCTGCCGCGAAACAGGTGCATCCATGGCCGCGTGAACCGCATGTTTCCGCGAAGTCTGGCGAACATACCAATCGCGATCAGGATAAAGATTGTCGAGATTCCCGCGCGGAAAAGCACGATCATCCGGCTGTCGACACTAAGCGAGGCTTGGCGCACGGCGATTGTCATCGCACTCGCGCCCACGACCGAAATCAGCATCCAGATAATGGCTTTGACGTTGTTCTTCTCCGCAGCAGGCGGAACCGGCGTTGCGGTCGGGCTGCTGTCTGGCAGAACGGATGGTGGCGGCACTGAGGACATTTTGGGAACCTTTCAATGCAGCGTTCACCGAAATTTGACGTCGGGTCAAGGCGGCGGGCGTCTTACGTCGTGTAATTTAGATGAATATCATTGATGCATCTGTTTCCGTTTCGCGATATGTCGAAAGATATAACGATTGGAGACACGGAAAATGAGCGCACGGGCATGGCAACGAATGTTATCTGGGCGACGGCTGGATTTGCTGGATCCGTCCCCGCTGGATATCGAGATCGAAGACATCGCGCATGGCCTCGCCTTTGTGGCCCGTTGGAACGGCCAGACGTATGGGGAGTTTCCGTATTCAGTCGCCGAACACTCGTTGTTAGTCGAACGGGTTTATGCTGAGATTACCCCCAATGCGCCTGTCAAATGGCGTCTTGCGGCGTTGCTGCATGACGCGCCGGAATATGTAATCGGCGATATGATTTCCCCCGTGAAAGCCGCTGTTGGGCCGGGTTATAAAGCCATGGATGCACGCTTGATGGAGGCGGTTCATCGTCGGTTCGGTGTGCCAGCCGAGATTCCCAAAGCGGTGAAGGCGCAGATCAAACGGGCTGACCGGATTTCGGCTTGGTTGGAAGCGATCCAGATCGCGGGGTTTTCCGAAACGGAGGCGAATAAACTGTTTGGCATCCCGAAACCCGAAGCCCTGCAAAAGACGCGGCTTGCCTTGCGTGCCCCTATGGAGGTCAAAGCTGATTTTCTGGCGCGGCATGCTGCCTTGATGAAACAAAACGAAACGGGTTGATCCCGCAGGCTTTCGCCCCCAAATAGAGGGCAACACAGATATACTCGGAGAGAGATGATGGAATTGGATACAGCAAGCGACCTGATCAAGGACAGCAACGAAGCGAGCTTTATGGCTGACGTGGTTGAGGCCTCGAAAGAGACACCCGTAATCGTGGATTTCTGGGCGCCGTGGTGTGGCCCCTGCAAAACGCTTGGACCTGCCCTTGAGGCCGAAGTGATGGCCGCTGGTGGTGACGTGAAAATGGTCAAAATCAATGTTGATGAAAACCAGCAGATCGCACAAGAAATGCAGGTTAAATCGATCCCGTCGGTTTATGCGTTTGTCGATGGCAAGCCGGTTGACGGGTTTATGGGCGCGCAACCTGCGTCCGAATTAAAGGCATTTGTGCAACGCGTTGCCGCACAAGGCAGTGGCGGCATGGGCCAAGCCTTGGAAATGGCTGAACAGATGCTGGAAGATGGCGATTTTTCTGATGCTATTGAGACGTTCTCGGCTATTTTGGGCGAAGAAGACGATAACCTCGTGGCGGTGTCCGGCCTGATCCGCGCTTATCTGGCCAGCGATGATCTGGAGAAAGCCAAAGAGGTTTTGGTACAAATTCCTGACGACAAGAAATCTGACCCCGCACTTGCCGCAGCTGTTGCGCAAGTGGAACTGGCGGATGCTGCATCTGATTTGGGTGAGACCGCCGAATTTCGCACAGCGCTTGAAGCCGATGCTGACAACCATCAAGCGCGCCTTGATCTGGCGACTGCGCTGGCCGCTGCGGGCGATGCAGGCGCAGCAATTGACGAGTTGCTGGAAGCCTTTCGCCGTGATCGCGAATGGAATGATGGCGCGGCCAAAAAACAGTTGTTTACGTTGTTCGATTCCCTTGGCCCAAAGGATGAGGATGCCCAGAAGGGGCGTCGCAAACTAGCCTCAATGATTATGGTGTAGGATGCGCGATATCACGCCACATACCGCTGACCGTAAAATGTTGGAGGCTTTGGTCTGCCCGTTGACCCGCAATACACTTGTGTATGATCGGGGCGCGCAAGAACTGATCTCGAAGGCCGCAGGCTTGGCCTTCCCGATCCGCAACGGCATTCCGGTGATGTTGGTAGACGAGGCGCGAGTGCYGGACGATTAAATCTCGGCCCGCAACGCATCCATTAGTTTGGTCAGCGATTTTGTTGAAAATTCGTTAACCAGCCGCCCATCATCGTCAAAAGCATTGTCTGCCGTTGCGATCATGATTTCCGGCCCTTGCAGGATGCGTGGGTTAAACGGGGTCATGCAGTGGCGCAGCGAATACTGCGCCCGCTCGCCACCGGCACGGCCTGACGCAGCTGAAACGATCGCGACAGGTTTACCAGCCCAAGGTTGGGGGCGAACGCGTGAAAGCCAGTCCAACGCATTCTTCAGCACGCCCGAAAGGTTTTTGTTATACTCAGGCGTTGAAATTACAATAGCATCCGCGGCTTTTATTTGTGCATGCAACGTGTGAACTGCGTCGGGAATACCCGCGGAATCCTCAAGGTCTCCGTCGTAAAGCGGCAGCCTTAAATCAGCCATTACGAATTCGTCCGGTGCAAAAAGGCGTGCGGCTTCGCTTATTAACGCTGTGTTGCGGGAATCCTTGCGAAGCGCCCCCGAAATTCCAAGTAGTGTGGTCATGTTTGTTCCCCGTTTTGTTAGAGTGGAACTTATGGGCAGTTTGGGAAATCGCAAGAGGAAATGCAAAAAACCGCGATATGTTGTGGATAAGTGGCGCAATTAGGGCAGATATGGGGGTTTACGGTTGACTCGCACGGGCTGTGCCGGAATCCTGTCCTATCAAGCAGAATCATAACTCGCAGGCAATTTGTGCAATTTGCAAAACTCAGATTATTAGGCTTCAAAAGCTTCGTTGACCCGACAGAACTGGTGATTTCGCCAGGTCTAACGGGTGTTGTTGGGCCGAACGGTTGCGGCAAGTCGAACCTGCTGGAAGCCTTGCGCTGGGTTATGGGCGAGAACCGCGCCAAAGCTATGCGCGGCGGCGGGATGGAAGATGTGATCTTCGCAGGTGCCTCCTCGCGGCCTGCACGGAATTACGCCGAGGTGACGCTGACACTGGACAACACCGAACGTCTGGCCCCCGCAGCCTTTAACGATCAGGACAAGCTTGAGGTTGTGCGGAGGATCACGCGTGATGCGGGGTCAGCCTATAAAACCAACGGCAAAGAAACGCGGGCGCGCGATGTGCAGATGTTGTTTGCCGACGCCTCCACCGGGGCGCATTCGCCCTCGCTGGTACGACAGGGCCAGATTTCCGAGCTTATCAACGCGAAACCCAAAGCGCGGCGTCGGGTGTTGGAGGAGGCCGCAGGTATATCCGGCCTGTACCAGCGTCGCCACGAGGCAGAATTAAAACTGAATGCGACTGAGGCTAATTTGGCGCGGATCGAGGATGTTCTTGAACAGCTCGACACCCAGATCAAATCACTGGCCCGCCAAGCACGGCAAGCCGCGCGGTATCGCGAAATTGCCGATGAATTACGCCGTGCTGAAGGGTTGTTGTTGTATCGCCGCTGGCGCGAGGCGGATGTTGAACGGCAGGCCACATCGGAAGCACTGACGGCAGCCACCAAGGGGGCGGCATCGGCACAGGGCGAGGCAGCGTCGCTTGCGAAAGCACGGGCCGAAGCTGAAGGTAAAGTGCCACCGCTACGCGAAGAAGAAGCCATCGCCGGTGCGGTTTTGCAGCGGTTGTTGGTCGAACGGGATTCGTTGAACGAACAGGAACAACGCGCACGCCAAGCGATAGACGACTTGCAAGCGCGCATCGCCCAGCTGGGCCGCGACATGGAACGTGAAAAAGGTTTGAACCACGACGCTGGTGAAACGATCGAACGTCTGAATTGGGAAAAAGAAGCACTGGCCAAGGCGCACGAAGGCCACGATGTGAAGCTGGAGGATGCCAAGGATGCCGCGCGCGAGGCGGGCACGGTTCTTCAGGAGCAGGAATCCGAGCTAGATAAACTGACCGAAGATGCGGCGCGCCTTTCTGCGCGACATCAAGCGGCGCGGCGTCGGTTGGAAGAGGCTGGCGGGACGGTTGCTAAACTGGCAGCGGAAATCGAAAATGCCCGCGCGGTGGCGGCAAAGCACGAAGCGGAACTTGGTACGGCTAGCGAACGCCTTGAAGTGGCGAAAGCGGCGCAGGACGATGCGATTGGCGCAGCGAAGGCTGCGGAAAATGCGTTGACCAAAGCGGAGACGGATCGTGCCGAAGCGCAGACCCGCGATTCCGAAACACGCGCCAGCCTGTCGGAGGCTGATGGGGAGGCAAACGCTCTGCGGGCCGAGGTTTCAGCCTTGACCCGTCTTATTGAGCGCGATCAGGGTGATGGCAAGCAGTTGTTAGACCGCGTGCGGGCTGAAAAGGGTTTCGAGGCGGCACTTGGTGCAGCGTTGGCGGATGACTTGAAAGCACCGGAAGTTGGCCCTGAAGGTGTTTCCGGTTGGGCCAAAATGCCGTATTATGACGATGCGGCGGAATTGCCCACAGGGGCCTCGCCTTTGGCAGATCATGTGCAGGCACCGGATGTGTTGGCACGACGTTTGGCGGCTATCGGGTTGGTGGCGCAGGATCAGGGTGCGGCGTTGCAGGCGAAACTTAAGCCGGGTCAGAGACTGGTTTCACGCGAAGGGGATTTATGGCGTTGGGACGGGTACCGCGCCGGCGCAGATGATGCACCGTCCGAGGCCGCATTGCGGTTGCAACAGGTGAATCGGCTGGCTGATTTGTCGGAGGCATTTGGGAAAGCGGAGGCCGTGGCGGACACCGCGCGCGATGCCCACCAAGCCGCGCGTGCAAATCTAGAGAATGCCCAAATAGCAGATCAAAATGCGCGGCGATTGCGTAAAGACGCGGATGAAGCGGTTAATAATGCCGCAAGGCGGTTGTCCCGTGCCGAGGCTGATCTGGACATGTTGAAAGGCAAGCTGGAAACCTTGCGGATGGCCGTTTCGCGCCGCGAGGAAGAGGCATCTGATGCACGTGATGCATTGCGCGAGGCGGAGCGCGGGATTGACGATCTGGGTGATCTGGATGCAGCGCGTGATGCCGTTGAGGGGCGCAAAGTTGCAGTTGAAGGCGCACGAATGGCGATGCTGACGCGGCGTTCCTTATCAGATGAATTGCGCCGTGAAGGTGAGGCGCGGGTGCGCCGGCAACAGGAAATCACCAAAGAGGTTAGCAACTGGCGGCTGCGGTTGGAAAATGCCGAGAAGCGGATTGGGGAGCTGGAAGCTCGCAAGACCGAAAGCGAAGCGGATTTGGGAACGGCAACGACCGCCCCCGAGGAGCTTTTGGCAAAGCGCGAGGCTTTGGCGCAATCTATCGAACAGGCCGAAGGGCGTCGCAACGCGGCGGCGGATGCTTTGGCCGTTGGCGAAACTGCACTGCGTCAAGCGGAGGAGGGCGAACGCAATGCGGAGCGCGCCGCTTCTGAAGCGCGCGAGGCACGGGCGCGCAGTGAAGCATTGGCCGAGGCAGCGGTGTTCAGAGTGGATGCTACCGCCGACCGCATTCGCGAAGAAATGGAGCTGGAACCAGCCGCGCTGTTAGAAACGCTTGAGGCTGATCCAGACCAGATGCCGCCCGCAGAGATGATCGAAAACGATGTGAACCGCCTGAAACGTCAACGCGAGGCATTGGGTGCGGTGAACCTTCGGGCAGAGGAAGATGCGCGGGAGGTGCAGGAGGAATTCGACAATCTGAACGGGGAGAAGAACGACCTTGAAGAGGCAGTGAAAAAGCTACGTCAGGGGATTTCGAACCTAAATCAAGAGGGGCGGCAACGGTTGCTGGATGCGTTTGAGGAAGTTAACAAAAACTTCTCGAAGCTATTCAAGCACCTGTTTGGTGGCGGCGATGCGAACCTTGTGTTGGTAGAAAGTGACGACCCGCTTGAGGCTGGATTGGAGTTGATGTGCCAACCGCCGGGCAAGAAACTTTCCACCCTTTCGCTGTTGTCAGGTGGGGAACAGACGTTAACAGCGCTGTCCCTGATCTTCGCCGTGTTCCTCGCCAATCCTAGCCCGATTTGTGTGCTGGACGAGGTGGACGCGSCGCTGGATGACGCCAACGTCACGCGGTTCTGCGATCTGTTGGACGAAATGACCAAACAAACCGACACGCGGTTCCTGATCATCACGCACCACGCCGTGACCATGGCGCGGATGGACCGTTTGTACGGAGTGACGATGGCGGAGCAGGGGGTTTCGCAGTTAGTCAGCGTTGATCTGCGGCAAGCTGAGGAAATAATTGAGGGGTAAGGGAGAAAATCTCCGGATTTGATTTCAAACGGTTCAATTAGTACCGATGTGAAAAGAGCTTCGAAGAACACAAATACCTGTCCGACTGCTCAAACACCGATTTGCTGCGATATTCGGTTGAACGTACTAACAGAGTTCGATCGCAATACGAAATGGGTAGGTAATTTGACGTGATCACTCCCTTTCTGTAATAATTGCAACCACATATAGGCTGCGGGGTGATAGCGGTCCTTCAACATATTCAGCTATTTTTGCGAATATCATTCCTGACGAATCGTAATTGACCAAATACATGAAAGGCTCCGCAAATATTTCTCGCTTGATATCGTCTTCAGAATACAACGCGACGATGTCCGTCGCTTTGGTGCCTTCAGATGGCAGCCGTTCTGATGGATCAAACGAACCTGACAAATCCAAATCTGTATAATAATACACTTGCTTAAATTGAATCTGTGATTCAGTAAGAACGTCCGATAAACTGTTTGGCAGACCGAGTGTTTTTCGTCTGTTAGATATTCCCCTCAGGAGCTCTAAGCTGAAGGTCGAAGAGGAAAATCCATTCTTATATGGAAGAACCTCGGAAGTGGGATCATCGATAAGGGTAAACAAAAAACTGCAATTCGGTTCAAGCCATACAACTTGTTGCAAGTATGGAGGATTGGGATACCCATCACTCTTCAGTAGATATGGGCTTGAATCAGTTAACGGTATCGAAACTGGTTCGCCAATACAGGCCACCATAAAATACAGTATATTTTTCCCCTGAAGAAAGTCTGCGCTCATGGCTTCATCATTGCGGGACTGCCCCAATGCGGGCCATGCCCATGCAATGGCTGAAGTGATCAATATAGTTATACCGATTTTTCGAAATGCACTAGTGTGTGTAAACAAATTGTCCCTTTGCCCTCGTTAAAGTTTCACACAGCGTCTGAGCGCAACGATCTAACGGGCGCGGCGGTCTCGGCGGCTGCTCATGGGTTGGAAGGCCACGGCGACGTGGGTTTCGCAGTAGGGTTTGCCGGCTTGTACGGGGTGACCGCAGAACCAGAAATCGTCGGTTGCTGGGTCGCCGATTGGCCATTTGCATGTGCGTTCGGTCAGTTGCATCAGGTTCAGCTTTTTGGCTTGGCCCTCAATCTCGACAACTTTCGCCAACGCTTCCGCGCTTACTTCGGATGCGGAGGGTTGTGGTGGTAACGGTTGCCCCGCCGTGATGATCGGGCGTTTGCGCGGGATGTCACGGGCGGTTGGAATCTCGGTTGTGGATTTCGGGTTGGCTACGCGCACGGGTTCCTTGGGCTTAGGCTTGGCCTTGGGCGCTTCTTTAACGGCCTTGGGGGCTGCTTTGGCCTTGGTTGTAGTGGTTGTGCGGTTGGACAGGCCAAGGCGATGCACTTTGCCGATCACGGCGTTACGGGTCACACCGCCGAGTTCCTTGGCAATCTGGCTTGCCGAGTTTCCTTCGCCCCACATCTTGGTGAGGGTTGCTACGCGTTCATCTGTCCAGGACATAAGCCCCTCCATACCAATTTAACAACGCCCGAAGTGGGCGCAAAATTTGCATCCCGTTAATCTTTATCAAAAGCAAAGGAGGCTCGACATCTATTGTAACCTTTGGAGCCGGAAGTTCAAGGGCACAAGGCCAAGAGAGCGGTGCAAACATGACTTCGGTGCGATTTGTTTTCATTTAGACGCTTTCGGTACACCTGATACGGGGTAAAGCTATCGGATACGCCGCCTTTCGCTCCATGCCATTAGTACTGCGCCAAGGATGATAATTCCAGCACCAGCGTTGCTGAGTATTGAGGGGATTACGCCAAATATTGCGAAGTCATAGAACGCAGCGAAAACGAGCGTGAAGTAAAATAGGGGTGCAACAAAGCTGGCGTCACCACGGCGCAAGGCCAGCAAGAAAATGGCTTGTGCGCAAACCATAAGGGCGCCAATTGCCGACAGCCCCAGCCATTGCATGGGTGTTGGCCATATCCAGACAAACATCACCGAAATTCCGGCAAGTATCGTTCCGAAACCGTTGGAGAATAACAGGATTTGTAACGTGCCTTCGCGACGACTTAGCAATTTGACGATAATGATTTCGAAGGCCAGCACGAAGGCCGCCAGCAGTGCGATAAGGGCCGCCGGATCGAAAGTTGACGCGCCGGGGCGGATTAGCAAGAAGGCACCGATCAAAGAAAGTGCTGCTGCAATCCATCTGCGTGGTCCAACCTTCTCGCCCAGCAATGGTATGGCCAACAGCATCGCTATCATAGGATTTAGCATCGTAATTGCGGTTGCATCCGCGAGGGGGATTAGCGTGGCGGCGGCGAACATGCAGGTGACACCAAACCATCCCGCGAAGGAGCGACCAACGTGCAAATGCAATGCGGGTCGGGTGAATTTCGGGCGTACTATGGCCGTTGTTGCAATCAACATCACCAACGCGAAAGCGTACCTGCCAGCGGTAATCTGAAACGGGTTTAGGGCAGGCCCGAAAACATCTGTTCCAAGCGTTTTGGCCAACAGGCTGGTTCCCGCGACCAGTGCGCTGGCAACAAGCATAAGGAATACTGTAAACACGAGCTTATTCGTATCCATGCGGGGAAACCCTGTTGATATGAATGCGTTTTGCAAAAGGCCAGACTAGATTGGCCGCGCCGTAACATCCAGTGATTTAACACCCTCGATTGACTTAAAGGCAGGTTTCCGGCATGAACCAAAACTCACCCACCGCAACGGTCGCAGGTGGGTGTTTTCATTTTACGACCGTAAAGGAGTAACAGACGTGATTAGCCCCGTACTACCTACTTATGCGCGGGCACCGCTTTCATTCGTGAAAGGTCAGGGCCCTTGGCTGGAGACCGAAGATGGAACCCGTTATCTGGACATGGGGGCCGGCATTGCCGTGAATTCCCTTGGCCACGCGAACCCCATTCTCGTTGCAGCATTAGAGGATCAGGCACGACGACTGTGGCACACGTCCAACCTTTACAACATCCCAAATCAGGAGGCCTTGGCCGAACGTTTGGTTGAACATACCTTCGCCGATACGGTGTTTTTCACCAATTCAGGAACCGAGGCGACCGAGGCATCCGTGAAGATGGTTCGCAAGTATTTCGACCATATCGGGCAGCCGGAGCGGTTTCGGGTAATCACGTTTGAAGGCTCGTTTCATGGGCGGACAATGGCGATGATTTCGGCGGCTGGTGGCGAGAAGCTGACCAAAGGTTTTGGGCCGCTTATGCCCGGATTTGACCATGTACCGTTCGGCGATATGGATGCGCTGAAGGCGGCAATCGGGCCTGAAACGGCAGCGATAATGTTGGAGCCTGTACAGGGCGAGGGTGGCATCCGCGCGTTTAGCGAGGCTGATTTGCGGGCCATTCGTGCGCTTTGTGATGAACATGGCTTGCTGTTGGTGATGGATGAGATTCAATCCGGTGTAGGGCGAACCGGTAAGCTTTTCGCGCATGAATGGGCTGGTATTACGCCTGACATTATGGCTGTGGCCAAAGGCATCGGCGGGGGGTTCCCGTTGGGGGCTTGTCTGGCAACCGAACGTGCTGCGGTTGGCATGGTGGCTGGCACGCATGGAACGACTTATGGTGGAAACCCAATGGCTTGTGCTGTTGGGTGTGCCGTGATGGACCAGATCGCAACGCCGGAATTTTTGGAAAACGTCAACCGTCTCGCTGGGCATTTGCGTCAAGGGTTGGAGGGGCTGGTGGCCTCGCATCCCGATGTGTTTGACAGTGTTCGCGGTGAAGGATTGATGATTGGCCTGAAGTGCAGAGCGACCAATATTGACGTGATCAACGCGGGGTATGCGGCGCATCTTTTGACCGTTCCGGCGGCTGACAATGTGATCCGTTTATTGCCACCGCTGAACATTACAATTGACGAAATTGACGAGGCGTTGAAGCGCCTGGATCAGGCGGCTGTGACCGTGGAGGGGGCCCTATGAACCACTTTCTGGACATCCACAAAACCAACGCGAGCGACCTGCGCGGCATGATTGATCAGGCGCGTAAAATGAAGGATGCGCGCAAGGGTTTGCCCAAGGGAACACCCGACGCGGATCAGCCTTTGGCGAACCATTTGGTGGCGCTGATTTTCGAAAAACCTTCAACAAGAACAAGGGTTTCGTTCGATGTCGGGGTGCGCCAGCTTGGGGGGCAGACGTTGGTGCTTTCGGGGGCAGATATGCAGCTTGGCCACGGGGAAAGCATCGCGGATACTGCAAGGGTGCTTAGCCGATATGTGGATATGATCATGATCCGCACCTTCGATGAGGCGACGCTGTTGGAGCTGGCGGAACACGCGACTGTTCCGGTTATTAATGGGCTGACGGACCGCACGCATCCTTGCCAGATTATGGCCGATATTTTGACGTTCGAGGAACACCACGGGCCAATCAAAGGCAAGAAAGTTGTTTGGACGGGGGACGGCAATAACGTCTGCGCCAGCTTCTTGCATGCGGCGGGACAATTCGGGTTTGATCTGACGTTTACGGGGCCGGAAAGCCTTGATCCTGAACAAGAATTTGTCGATTTTGCACGTTCCAAAGGCTCGACCATTACGCTTGAACGAGACGCTGACAAGGCGGTTGAGGGGGCGGATTTGATCGTTGCGGACACGTGGGTTTCAATGCATGATGACAAGGCCGCTGCCAAGCATAACCTGTTGCAACCTTATCAGGTGAACGAGCATCTGATGGCTGGTGCGAAGAGCGATGCGCTGTTCATGCATTGCCTGCCAGCCTACCGCGAACAGGAAGTTACGACGGCGGTTCTGGACGGCCCGCAATCGGTGATTTTCGATGAGGCCGAGAACCGTCTGCATGCCCAAAAAGCGGTCATGCGCTGGTGTCTGGGGAAGTAGGAAAAAGGCGTTAACCTTTGGCTAAAACGCCGAAATTCCGTGTACACAACACGTACACAACCCGTACACAACACGTATGTACGTTTTTGTGGGGCGGGGCGTTAAGGTTTGCCATAATAGCATATCTCAATCACCCTCTGAACGGGCTTGCCAGGTTTCGATAAGAAATAATGCCATCGCTCCCGCCAAGTTTACGGTTAGGGCGGCATGTCGCGGTTTGAAGCGCACTCTGTTTCTTCCTCCAGCATGCGCATCGCTGCCCTTGTTTCGAAGTGACCCGATACTTTGCACGATGCTTTGACTACTCCCGAGAATAGTTTGGAATACATCTCCCTGATGCTGGTTTGGTGCAAGATTCAATTCTTGCGCCGCTTCACTGTACAGTTTCGGAATATTCCATTTGGCTTCCCATACTCTGCCGCTATCCTCTATGATGTGTTTGCAGACTTCTTCAAGCAAAGTACAAGCTGATGTCACAGCACCTTCTGGGTCTGATGTCCTGCGCTCGAGTGCTTTGGCCCAAACCGCTTGCACAGCAGGGGCGTCGTATTCAGTAAGTCCATCGGTGATAGCGGCGTCAGCCGCACTGGCTCCAGTTTCTAGGAATTGAAGCAAAGGCATGAATGTCTTTGTAACATGTCCTCGGCGCAACGCCCAAGAGCCGGCGCCGCTTGCGACACCGGTGAGCGCGACCTTTACAGATGCAGCATCAATTGAATGTCTAACATATTCAGGCAGGAGTCGTTTTGCAGAACCCACGGCCATCAACTTCGACCTTGCGTGTTTATACCCCGTTTCTGACCCTCCTTCGGTTGTCAAACCCCAGAGGTTATTTTTAAGGTACAACGCACATTCAAATAGATCGTCAGGTACTTCAGGTTCCAACACGTAATATCCATATCCAATAGTGAGTTTTCAATTAACCGAAAGATTAGCATACCTATTCTCAATATGAGTGAAAAGACACGGCAGCTTTTTTCTGGTTTGGTGCGCGGGGACCGCACACCCTACGGGTTCTTTGCAAGTGCGGGGTTGGAGGTGGTTCCGATCAAGTCGGGGATGACAGGGGAGTGTGCGGGATTCGATCTGGCCCTTGGAGTGGGCATGGGGTAAACGGATTTTAGCATCTATTAAGGAACCAAACATGTCTCGCATTCTTATCACTTCGGCGTTGCCGTATATTAACGGTATCAAGCACCTCGGGAATTTGGTGGGGAGCCAGTTGCCTAGCGACGCTTATGCGCGGTTTATGCGGGCGCGGGGGCGTGAGGTGATGTTCATTTGTGCAACGGATGAACACGGCACGCCTGCGGAATTGGCGGCGGCCAAGGCAGGGGTTCCGGTGGCGGAATTTTGTGCGGATATGTGGCAGGTTCAAAAGGATATCGCCGACGGTTTCCGGTTGTCTTTCGACTATTTCGGGCGGTCTAGTTCGAAGCGGAACCGTGACCTGACGCAGCATCTGGCGGGCAAGTTGGCCGATAACGGATTGATCGAGGAAGTGTCGGAGAAGCAGGTTTATTCGAACGCGGATGGGCGGTATTTGCCGGACCGGTATATCGAGGGGACGTGCCCGAATTGCGGGTTTGAGAATGCGCGCGGTGATCAGTGCGAGAATTGCACCAAGCAGTTGGACCCGACGGATTTGATTAATCCCCGGTCCGCAATATCGGGATCGACTGATCTTGAGGTGCGCGAAACCAAGCATTTGTACCTGCGGCAATCGGCAATGCGCGAGAAGCTGGATCGTTGGATTGATAAGCAGGAGGGGTGGCCTATCCTGACGACCTCGATCGCGAAGAAGTGGTTGCATGATGGCGACGGCTTGCGGGATCGCGGGATTACGCGGGACTTGGACTGGGGTGTTCCGGTGCAGTATGACGGCGCGCCGTGGTCTGGCATGGAGGGCAAGGTTTTCTATGTCTGGTTCGATGCGCCGATTGAGTATATCGGGGCGACGGCTGAATGGGCGGATGCGAACGGTTTGGGCGATGCGGCTTGGGAAAGCTGGTGGCGCACAGATAAGGGCGCGGACGATGTGCATTATGTGCAGTTCATGGGYAAGGATAATGTGCCGTTCCATACGCTGAGTTTCCCCGCGACGTTGATGGGGTCTGGCGAGCCTTGGAARYTGGTGGATTTCATCAAGTCKTATAATTGGYTGACGTATGARGGYGGGAAGTTTTCRACSWSSCAAGGGCGCGGGATATTTATGAATCAGGCGTTGGAGGTRATGCCGAGCGATTACTGGCGCTGGTGGTTGTTGAGCAATGCGCCGGAAAGCTCGGATAGCGATTTCACGTGGGAGAGYTTTCARGGYGGCGTKAACAARGAYTTRGCCGATGTGCTGGGGAATTTTGTAAGCCGTGTGACCAAGTTCTGCCGTTCGAAGTTTGGYGARGTKGTGCCWGAGGGYGGKGMWTATGGCGAGGCCGAGGCSRYTGTKACKGCSGARATTGCCAAGCGGTTGRWKGCGTATSARACSCATATGGARGCKATTGAAATTCGCAARGCKACGGCGGAATTGCGGGCGATCTGGGTGGCTGGYAATGARTAYTTGCARGCGGCGGCCCCGTGGTCGGTTTACAAGACGGACCCTGATGCAGCAGCAGCCATGGTGCGGTTTGCGCTGAACCTGATCCGGCTTTATGCGGTGCTTTCGGCGCCGTTTATACCAGATGCAACGGAACGGATGCTGGCGGCGATGAATGTGACGGATGCGGGATGGCCCGATGATCTGGACGCAGCGTTGAATGCATTGCCAGTGGGCCATGCGTTTGAAGTGCCGGAGGTTCTGTTTGCCAAGATTACTGATGACCGGCGGGTGGAGCTGGAAGAACAATTTGCGGGGCAGGGATGAGCGATTACAAGGCCACATGCCATTGCGGCGCGGTCGAGCTTAAGATCTCTTTTCCCGATGGAATGGGGGACGTTAAGCGGTGTAATTGTTCGATTTGTCGGCGCAAAGGGGCGGTGATGGCGTATACGGGTAAGGGCAATCTTGAGGTTGTTAAGGGCGCGGATGTGCTTTCGACGTACAGTTTTCACACGCATGCGGCGCAGCATTATTTCTGTTCCAACTGCGGGATTTATACCCATCATGTACCGCGCATTAACCCCGATATGTTTGGTGTGAATGTGGGCTGTATTGAAGGTATTGATATGGATGCATTGGGGGGGATTGCCGTGAACGACGGGATCAATCACCCGATGGATCAGAAAAGCTGAAGCTTCGCTTTACAATACCTGCTGAATGGCTATTTTCCCCCACAAGACCTGATGCGGGCGTGGTGGAATAGGTAGACACGCCAGACTTAAAATCTGTTGGCCGTATGGCCGTGGGGGTTCAAGTCCCCCCGCCCGCACCACTGTTTCCCCTGCGGTTTTTGCGTGGGGCTTAACAAAACGTACAATATAATATACTGTTATATGAATGTGTGAGGGGTTCTGGCTTCCACAATTGCGCTGTGATTGCAGATTTGGCGCAGGGTGGCACATGAGTTTCGGCCTTGTGCCATTGGGAGGACGACAGATGTACCGACGCGTGAGCAGTGACCGATTTATGGTCTTAACGACGCTGGGAATCGTTGTCGTTATGGCGATCTTCACTTGGGTTATGTATGGCATGGCCCAACAAGTGTTCACGATGACCGATGTGATGGTGGAGTTGAACGAAAGCTTTCAAACCATGTCTGCCGATATTCACACGATGAGCGGCAATATCGAGGGTATGGCTGGCAACATCGACGAGATGAGCGCCAACATTAACGGTATGAGCGGCGATATGAGCGCGATGAACGAGAACATCTCGGGCATGACGGGCGATATCAAGACTATGGCGACATCGGTTCCGGCGATGGCTGATGCGGTGCTTAGCATGGCAGGCAGTGTGGACCGTATGACCAAGGACATCTCGCGTGCGACGTATGCGTTTACGCAGCCAATGTCCTATATGTGGGGCAACGTGTTCCCCTTCTAAGGGCGAACTTTCGAACACGGCAAAATTAGCGATTTAACCCCCAATTCTATTTCACGCAATTTTCGTGTGCATTGACTTGTAGATTTGTATATTCTAATATGTATATCTACAGATATTGTAATATAGTGTCGCAAGCACTGCATTGCGAAAACAAGAATACCGCGTGTACGCAACGATCGTCTGCGCAACCGACTAAGGGAATATAACGCAAATAATAATAAAATAAGGGAGAAACCATGCCGGGACTACATCACCTAGCAGCTGTTTTAAGCATATCGGTAACCGCGATCTTGCCAACCGTGACACACGGTCAGGGCGATTCGCAGAGTGAGGCCGAGGCGCAGTATCAGACGGTTCCGGTAACCACATCGCAGATTGGTGGCAACGCCACAATCGGTGGAACGGTTATTCCCTTCAAAGAAGTTACACTGAATGCACAAATCCCCGGCCGGGTGATTTTTCTGGCCGGCGCGGAAGGTTTCAACGCTGCAAGCGGGCAGGTGTTGCTGGCGATCAGTGACGAAAGTATTCAGGCACAACGCCGCGCGGCCCAAGCGCAAATCACGCAAGCCGAGGCTGGATTTCGTAACGCGCAGATGCAGTATTCACGCGAATTGTATTCGCCGCGCGTCAATTCCCTGACCGGCTTTCCAGGCATGGGGTTGCCCTCCACGTTCGACCAGTTCTTTACACGCGGGTTTTCCGACATGATTGGGCAGTCGGATTCAGGGCTTGAGCGTCAGGCTGACCTTTATGCGCAAGGTGTCGGGGTTGATCAGGCGCAAAGCGGGATGTTGCAAGCGCAGGCCAATCTGGATGCGCTTGATGCGCGTCTTCGGGATGCCAGTTCTGTGGCGCCGTTTGACGGAATAATTATCGAGAAAATGGTTGAGGTCGGTGACACGGTCCAACCCGGAATGCCTTTGCTAAAGTTCGCCTATGTTGAATACCTGCGTATCGTGGCTGATGTACCCGTGCGTTTGGCGGCGGGCCTTAGTGAAGGCATGCTTGTGTCCGCGCGTCTTGATGCGGGCGGCGAGCAAGTTCAGGCGCGTGTCGCGCAGGTTTTCCCTGTTGCAGACCAGGAACGCCACACGGTGCGGGTCAAGTTTGATCTGCCCAAAGGCACTGCCGGTGGACCGGGCATGTATGTGGAGGTGACTGTGCCGGATGGCTCGGTTCCGGTTCGCACACAGCCCGCTGTTCCGGCTGAATCCCTGATTTGGCGCGGCAGTCTTCCTTCCGTGTTTATTATTGTCGACGGGAAACCGTCCCTGCGGCTTGTGAGGGTGGGGTATCCCCTGCCTGATGGCCGAATTTCCGTTGTCTCCGGCCTTAATGGCGGAGAAATGGTCATCGTAAATCCACCCGCCAATCTGGTTTCCGGCGAATAAGGAAACCTGACAGAAAGGGAGGAGTATGTGATGACTGATAACGTAAATAACAACAAAGCTGACACGCAGAAAAGCCTTGGTCTTGCGGGTAATCTTGCGCAAGGGTTTATCAATTCACCATTATCGCCGCTGTTGCTGTTCGCATGTTTAGCGCTGGGTATTCTGGGGCTGGCTTCGACACCGCGGCAGGAAGATCCGCAAATTTCGGTGCCGATGGTCGATATTTTCTTTTCCTACCCCGGGGCTTCGGCCAATCAGGTAGCGTCGCTTGCGACGGACCCGCTGGAACGCCTGATGTCAGAAATTCAGGGTGTGGACCACGTTTATTCCATGTCGCAGCGCGACGGGGCGATGGTTACCGTTCAGTTTGAGGTTGGCGAAGAGATGGGGCCGTCGCTGGTCAAACTTAATGATAAAATCCAGTCGAATCTGGACCGGATTCCGCCGGGTGTTTCGCAGCCRTTGATCAAGCCCAAGGGTGTGGATGATGTGCCGATTGTGACGTTGACGTTGTGGTCGCACGAAGTGGACGAGGCGGCGTTACGCTCGCTTGGATTGGACGTGATGCAGCGGCTTAAAGAGGTGGAGAACACCTCGCAGAGTTTCATTGTAGGGGGGCGTTCTGACGCAATCCGCGTTGAAGTATTTCCAGAGCGTCTGGCCGGTTTTGGTATCAGCCTTGACCAGTTGGCGCGGACCATTCGCACGGCAAATTCCGAGCGCGGCGTTGGGTCTGTGGAGATGGGGGATACCTCGTTCACGTTATATACGGGGTCGTTTTTGCGCACGGCGCAGGACATTGAAAACCTGATGGTTGGTGTGTTTGACGGCAGCCCGACATATGTGCGCGATGTGGCCTTGGTAACGGAGGGTACGAATGACGCGACCGATGTGGTTTCCTATTATACCGGCCCTGCATATGGCACGCACGGCGAAGAAGTTTCCGACAGCGGCGAGCGCGCGCCGATTGGTGCGCCGGCGGTAACGATTGCGGTGGCCAAGAAGGGTGGGTCCAACGGGGTTGGCGTGGCGGATGAAATTCTGGCGTATGTGGAGCGTCTGCAAGGCAGCCTGATCCCTGACAACGTGCATGTTGAAGTGACGCGGAACTACGGCGAAACGGCGAATGAAAAGGTTAACGAGCTGTTGTTCAAGCTGTTCGTGGTGACTGGTGCTGTGACCATGATGATCTGGCTGGCGCTTGGGTGGCGTGCCTCCGTTGTGGTGTTGGTGGTTATTCCGGTGGTTATTCTGCTGACGGTTTTTGCCGCCTTCCTGATGGGGTTCACGATTGACCGCGTTAGTTTGTTTGCATTGATTTTCTCTATCGGGATTTTGGTGGATGACGCCATTGTTGTGGTCGAGAACATCTATCGACGTTGGTTGTTGAAGGGTGAATGTACGGACGAATGCACCGTGGATGCGGTGCGCGAGGTGGGTAACCCGACGGTTCTGGCGACSTTTACCGTGATCGCGGCGTTGATGCCGATGGGGTTCATTTCSGGCATGATGGGGCCRTATATGGCACCGATTCCGGCRYTGGGTTCGGCRGCGATGTTRTTGTCKYTGTTTGCGGCGTTCATWTTYACRCCKTGGTTGGCCAAACGCATTCGYCCKTCGATGGAGAGCTTGGACAAGATGCAAAAAGCGGAGCATCGTCAGGCGGAATGGCTGCACAAGCTGTTCACCARRAYGTTGCTGCCGCTGATCACCGTRCGCTGGAAAGGCTGGGCTTTCGGGATTGGTTTGCTGGTTGTGTTCGGGCTTAGCYTGTCCATGTTCGGGACCACGGCCGTGACGGTCAAGATGTTGCCGAAYGAYAAYAAGCCGGARTTCAATGTTACYGTGAAYATGCCGGAAGGYACGGCGTTGCCAACAACGGCGAATGTTGTGGCGCGGTTGGCTGAAGAATTRCARAAAATGCCYGAAGTTACRGCGTTGCARTCTTATGCGGGTACKGCCTCGCCTTTCAATTTYAACGGCTTGGTGCGGCACACRTATTTGCGCGGCGAAAGCTGGCAGGGCGATATTCAGGTGCAGTTGCAGGSCAAGGAAGATCGCGATTTGACGTCGCAYGATYTGGCYGTAATGGCGCGTGAGGCATTGTTGCCAATCGCCAATGARCTGGGYGCCAAGATCGAAGTKATCGARATGCCRCCMGGACCACCCGTTTTRCAAACCGTTGTGGCCGAGGTTTATGGCCCCGATGCGGCCACGCGTCGTCAAGTGGCGCGYGATCTGGAAGSGWTGTTTGASSAAGCCGAAACCATTGTCGATGCKGAYAGTTTCCTAAGCGCGCCATATGAAAGCTGGCGTTTCGTGGTGGACCGCGAAAAGGCGTCCCGCCGTGGTGTTTCGGTTGAGGATATTAACCGCCAGCTTGAAATGGCCATGGGTGATTTCAAACTGGGCGATGTGAAGATGGAACGCTCATTGGAGCCTCGGTTCATACTCTTGCAAATGCCTTTGTCGCTGCGCAGCCAGTTTGGCCGCCTTGGCCAGCTGCCAATTCCAACGGCAAGTGGCACGATGATCCCGTTAAGCGAACTTGGACGTTTCGAGCCGTTCTTGATGGACGAACCGGTTTACCACAAAGACTTGCGGGCTGTTGAGTATGTAACGGGGGAAGTTTCGGGCCGCCTTGGTGCGCCGATCTATGCCTTGTTCGAGGTCGAGGATTTACTGGACGATTACGTTTCGCCAGACGGGGTGCGTGTTGGCACGAACTACACAGGGCCGCCTGCGGACAGCTTGCAATCTTCGCTGGAATGGACGGGGGAGTGGACGGTTACTTATGTGACTTTCCGTGACATGGGCATCGCCTTTGGCATCGCGCTGATTATGATCTACATCCTTGTGGTCTGGGAATTTGGCAATTTTACGACGCCTGCAATCGTTATGGCTCCGATTCCGTTGACGTTGATCGGCATTGTGCCGGGACACTGGTTGTTTGGCGCGCCGTTCACGGCAACCTCGATGATCGGGTTTATCGCGCTGGCAGGGATTATCGTGCGAAACTCTATCCTGCTGGTGGATTTTGCCCGTATTCAGGTTGAATCCGGCATGGAAGTGAAAGAGGCGGTGATTAGCGCCTGTGCCACACGTACACGCCCGATCATTATCACGGCGATGGCACTGGTTGCCGGGTCGTTCGTTATTCTTAGTGACCCGATTTTTCAGGGCATGGCGATTTCGCTGATGTTTGGCGGGATGGTTTCCACGCTGTTGACGTTGATCGTTATTCCGCTGGGCTGCGTTAGCTTTAGACGCGCGCTGGTCGAGGGTGATAACGGCGGCGGCGATGATAGCAAAGGTGGCGGGAAAGCCGCTGTTATTGCAGGTGGCGACACGGCAACGGTTCGCAGTCGTGCGAAGTCTTCGGGTGTGCTTTCGGGGATTGTCGATGTTGTCATGATGGTCGGCGAGGTAGCTGTGTTTCTGGTCGTTGGCAGCGTCACGGCTGTGTTCGGCTGGGTTAAGGGGTTGTTCACGCGGTCCAAAGTTGTGGAGCCAGCAGCGCCTGCGCCGGTTGTGACACCGACAGTAGAGGTTGCGCCGGTTGAGGCGCCGAAACCTGCGCCGAAGCCACGAGCTAAACCAGCAGTTAAGCCAAAAGCAAAGCCTGCGATTAAGCCTAAGGTCGCGCCCAAGCGTGCAGTTAAACCTGCGGCCAAACCAACGGCGACGCGCACGGGTGCTGGCCGGAAGTCCCGTCGGGGCATTCGCCTGAACACCTCTATCAACGATACACAGGAGTGAACCGGATTATGCGTAAAATCATTTTACTTGCCACGCTTCTGGTTGGGGCGGCTGCGAATATGGCCCTCGGCGCAGCGGATGTTATGCCGGCCCCATTGCCCGGTCCGTATCAGTTTATGAAGGTCCCCGAGCAGGCGTTTGTGCCACAAACGCGGCAACCATACTGGATGCAAACGCCGAACCAGCAGGTGGTGCCGTACTGGATGCAAAACGCGCCGCAGCCGTTTACGTCTGCAAATCCGGTTGGTGCTCCAAATAGCAACCGAGGTAATGCAACGGCAAACGCGCAAGCGGGTGGTCGAGTGCAGGGCGGGTTTGAATTCGGCGGGCAAGCCGGTGGTAATAGCGCAATAAATCAAGGGTATGGTCAGCGTGCTGGTCCGGGGAATTTCCCCGGGTACGGGGGCGTTCCCCAAGCAATGCAAAACACGATCCCGCAGCCGAGAGGCGGATTTTCGCAACCACAGCGCGCGCCAAATTACCAAGCGTATCAGGCGGCGCCTTATTCGCCACAACAGGGCTGGAATGGCCCGTGGGGTAACAACAACTGGGGTTTCCCTTGGGGTGGGCCATCATTTGGCCAGTGGGGGCCGAGTGGCCCAACCGGATACGGCGTGCCAAACGGGTGGGGTCGTTAGATGCGGATGGATTTTGAGATGAAAATAGACGGGAAGTTTGGAACGGAAATGAAACAGATTTCTTCGATATTCGTTTTTGGTGTGCTGATTGTGGCGTGGCCACTTGGGGTCACAGCGCAGGGGAACCCGTGGAACAACACCGCACAGAATACGCAAACGCAATTTGCGCCGACAGCACCAATCGCCAGCCCTTTTGCGCCAGCCGATCTTGAGCAGCAATTGTCGTCTGGTCGTGTGTGGACCGCAGAAACGGCACCCGAATATGTTGCGCCAAGTGCAGATGCYGKKSCGCMAWKTGYRSMKSYSGRRCMGCMAWTWSYKSCGCYGSAAYAKSSRMWRCSTSCGCCGCAANNNSRRYWKMKKCMRCMGCARCAGTTTGCGCCGATGCAGCAGNNNTTCATSGGSCAGCAGCCCTATTATGGCAACGTGCCAAACGGAAATTTCGGCAACTACGGCGGCTATGTCCCGAATTATGCCTATGGCGGAYAYCCRAACGGCGGSGGATTYCCCGGYGCATACGGCGGRTAYCCRTTTCCTAATGGATACAACAGCATTCCCAATGGGTACGGCACWCARRYGCCKTTCTCAAACGGGTTTAACGGNKTTCCCTTNCAAYTCWGGAGGKTTTGGRAACCAGTACGGAAACATCCCGAGCGGCTCYTCGCCGTTCTTTGGTGGTGGCAATTCCCCCTTCGGGTTTTGGTGATCGYCYASCAGATGTAACGCGCCCNNMSSTYAGGGYGYATAACGAGAAGATACCGGCAAATGTCCCGTTGCCGACTGTCAGAAACTTARCGGGACGAAAAATGGAGAAGACAAATGCGTAAACTAGTAATCACAGCGGTACTTGCCGCAGCTTTGGGTAGCGTTTCTGCCGTTCAAGTATCCGCCCAGACAGCACCACAGGCGATGCCTGCACAAGCTGGTCCTGGTGGTTGGGGTCCGGCACCGGGCTATAACAACAACGGTTGGAACAACAATGGTTGGAACCCGTTTGGCGGTAACAACAGCTGGGGCCCATTTGGTGGCAACAACAACGGTTGGGGCAACAACAATGGCTGGGGTAACAACAGTTGGGGTCCGTTTGGCGGCAACAACAATAACTGGGGTCCTTTTGGTGGCAACAACAATGGTTGGGGCAACAATAACAACGGTTGGGGTGGCAACAATTGGGGTCCTTTCGGCAACAATAACAACAGCTGGGGGAACAACAACTGGGGTCCGTTCAACGGCAACGGCAACGGTTCCGGTTCGTTCAACTTCGGTTTCAACGGCAACGCTGACGGCAATGGCTTTGGCAACAACGGCTGGAACAACAATGGTTCCAACAACGGCTGGGGCAACAACGGAAACAGCAATGGCAACGGCAATGGTTCGTTCAACTTCGGTTTCTCGGGCAATGCTGATGGCAACGGTGCGGGCAACGGCTCTGGCGGTAACGGCTGGGTTTGGACTGAAAACGGCTGGCAGCAGTGGGTTTGGACGACTGACAATGGTTGGCAGCTAGCAGGCGCTCCGGCGGCCGAAGGTGCAGCAGCTGAAGAAGTTATGGCGACTGAAGCAGAAGATGCGCCAGCAGTGTCTGAGTAAGGCGTAGTGCTTTGAAAATACCCTGCTCGCCCGTTGTTAGACGGGCGGGCAGGAACCCAAGCCGACAACAGCGAAGAGAGCGACATGTCTTTTAGAAAACCTGCCACAGTAGCAATAATACTAGCGGTTTTTGGCTTGTCTGTGCCTGCGTTCGCGCAAAGCGCGCGGGATTTCACGGCAACGGCCGTTCAAACTACGCCTGAACAACCCGACCAGATTGGCCAGATTTTCAAATCCGGTTCAAACATGCGGTTTGAGTACCGGCAAAACGGCAGCACGCTGGTGAAGATATTGCGCCCGACGGAAGGTGTCATTCTGATGCTTGATCCGCAAACACAAACCTATATCGAATTTATTGGCCCCGTAGTTTCAAGTGATGTGGCTGACGGCCCGACCTCCCCTTGCCCCGAAGCCACACCCGAGGCCGAGGGCCTGATGTGCGATCGCGCTGGTGGGGRCACATCCGTTTTTGGCGTTCAGGTTGAGCGCTGGTTGTTAGGCTATGCACAACAGCAGCCCCAAGTCATTTTATGGGATCCGTTGCGGCGCAAAGCGCTGCGGCACGAGTTTCCTGACGGCAGCCTGATGCGTATGGGGTTCAACGCGATTGTTGATCTGGCTGGTCGCGACGCGGAATACTGGACAATTGAATACACTGCGCCCAATCAAGCCCCCCTTACCCTTGGTTGGTGGTTTGACCCAAGCCTGCGCGTGGTTGTACGCGAGGATTTGCCTGGTGGTGGAAGCCGCCGACTTGAGAACATTCAGGCCGGTCCGGTTGATAGCGCATTGTTTGAAGCCCCGGTCGGCTGGCAGCAGCAGGATGCGCCTGCAACAATCGCCCCCGTAAGCGATAATTGAAAGAGCATTAGATATGTTGACGTTATATGCAAACCTCAAAGGCGGCACCGGCAAAAGCACCGTGGTGTTCAACATGGCCATGTGGCGGATTGCGCAGGGGAAAACGGTTACCGTATGTGATCTTGACCCGCAGCGTACGGTAACGGATGTGGCGATGATCCGCGATGAAGACGGGATCGAGCCTGCGCTGAAGGTCGTTCATGAATTGCCCGCTAAGGGAAAGGCCCGTGGTGATTGGCTGATTGATGTGGGTACATCGGACATGGACGCTGTGCGCGCCGCGATTGCGGTTTGTGGGCAGATCATTATTCCGGTCACGCCTTCGCAGGCGGATTTATGGGCGACGCAGCGGTTCCTTGAGATTGTCAAAAAAGAACGTGGAAAGGGCAAAATGCCCAAGATTAAAGCGTTTATTAATCGGGCTGACACGCATCCGTTGGCCCGCGAAAACGATGAAACGCTAGAGGCATTGGATACGCTGAAGCAGATCGAGGCGTTGGCGCCGATGATGATGCAACGCATGGCGTTTAGACGCTCGTTTTCTGAAGGGTTGGCAGTGTTCGAGATGGAATCAAAGGGCAAAGCGGCGATGGAACTCGATGCGTTGGGCGAAGCGATTTACGGGTAAGGCAAGGCCATCCGAATGAAAATACGATAAGGGAATTTTGATAATGATGCCGTTTGTAAGACTGATTGCGATTTATATAATAGTTGGCCTAGCCGTCTTTGCCTTCTTCAAACGCGATGCGTTAATGGCGCTGATTAGCGGGTCGGAGGCGGAGGTGGTTATGGTGGCGGAACCCGTCGCAGAACCTGTGATCGTGCAACCAGTTGCTGAACCACTGCCCACACCGATTGTCGAACCAGCACCAACACCCGCGGCGGAACCCGTGTTCGCGCCGGTTGATATGGTGCCGCCACGGCCTGCAAATCCGCAAGATATGAACGCGCGCCTAGGCGAGGCGCGTCAGGCATTTTGGGATGGTGATGCGGTCACTGCGGAGTTTCTGTACAAAGGTTTGGCCAACGATTTCCCGACGGAAGCGATGGTTAAAGGCGAGCTTGGCAATCTTTACTATAACACTGGCCGCATGACCGAAGCCGCCACGCAGTTTCACGCGGTTGGTTTGTTGTCGATTGAAGCTGGTAACACGGCACAGATGATGGCTATGATCGGGGTATTGCAGTCTATCGCCCCAAATTTGGCGGCCGACTTGCAAGCTCGTGCTGCGCAACAAAATTAATAGGTAGGAGAACCTATGAGCCAGTTCCTTAAAAAGCGCCTTGAAAACCTTGAGATACATCTGAAGGCGGAAAACCCCGCATTGCTGGAGGTTCTGCCGACGTATTACAAACTGGACAAAATCCTCTACCGGATTGGGTTACTTGATAAGGAAAGCTCGCTGGCGTCACGGATTTCGTGGTGGCCGTTAATCTCGGTTCTGGGTACGTTTTCGTCTGGTAAATCGACGTTCATCAATGACTACGTTGGTGAGACCCTGCAAGACACTGGCAATCAGGCGGTGGATGATAAGTTCACGGTGATCTGTTACGGCGCAGGCAACGGTGGGCAGACATTGCCCGGATTGGCGCTGGATGCAGACCCGCGGTTTCCATTCTATGGGATTTCGCATGAGATCGAGAAAGTCGCCAAGGGCGAGGGCAACCGGATTGAGAGCTATCTGCAACTGCGCACGACTAGTCAAAGCAAGATCAAAAACAAGATTATCATAGATTCTCCGGGGTTTGATGCGGATGATCAGCGACGCGCGACCTTACGGATCACTGACCGGATAATCGATCTGTCTGATCTGGTGTTGATATTCTTTGATGCCCGCCACCCGGAACCGGGTGCGATGCAAGATACGCTGGAACATCTGGTGAAAAGGACGGTTTCACGGGCTGATACGGCGAAGTTTTTCTATATTCTCAACCAGATAGATACGGCTGCGAAGGATGATAACACCGAAGAAATTGTCGGAGCTTGGCAAAGGGCGATGGCGCAAGGGGGGCTGTCATCGGGGCGGTTTTACACGATTTACAACGAAAAAGCCTCGGTTCCAATCGAGGATGCGGCGCTTCGTGATCGGTTTCAATCCAAGCGCGATGCTGATCTGACCGCTATCCATGAGCGAATGAACGCGGTGGAGGTGCAACGCAATTACCGCATTGTTGGCGTGTTAGAGACGGTCGCGAACGAGTTGGAAAACGATATTTTGCCACAACTGCGCGAGGCCAAAGCCCGCTGGCGGCGGGGTGTTCTTCTTGGCGACGGGGTTGCGCTGGGCGCAGTGGTGTTGCTGGCCGTTGGCTTGATGAGCTATTTTCGCTGGTTCCCGCCCGCTGCTGTGTTCAGTTTTGAGTGGCTTCAGGCCAATCTGTGGAATGCTATCGCAGGAATTGTCGCGGTGGTCATTCTGGCCAGTGCGTTTCATTACTGGGTTCGCGGGGTTGTTGCAAAACGTGTCGCTTCGAAACTTAGCGCGGCCTATGGGCAGGTTGAACTTGATTTGCGTTCTGCCTTCATGAAAAGTGCGGGTAGCTTGCATTCGATTTTCCGTGTCGAACCTGTTGGCTGGGGTGCGCGGGCAAGTAAAAGGTTGCGGATGGTGCGCGAGATTGCGGCCAACCATATCCAAACCCTGAACGACCGTTTTGCTGACCCGTCTGGTAAAACCGACCCGATGATTCCGGAAACGGTGGTTGAAGAAACCGATGCCGAAAACCCTGATGAAAACTTACCGAAGACGTAAAATAGGCCTATTATGAATACTGCTACATGCCCACTACCGACTGGTCGCTGCGCCGACCCTGAGTTTCGCCTGACTATTTACGAGGCGGGACACGCCTTAACCGCCCGTGCGCTGGAATTGAAAATTATCTCGGTGCAAATGTTTCCGCGCCCGCCGATGTTGGTAAGCGAAAAGACATTTTCCGGCAATAAAATTGGCCCGCTGGTGCAGACATTGGAAAACCGCGTGATCGAGCTGTTTGGTGGGCAAATCGCTGAAACGGAGGCGTGTTCCGCAAGCTCTTGTTGTAGCGGGGATGTCTCGCGTATCGACGAATTAACCCGCCTGATTGTTGGTCTTAGCGGAAAAAGTGACCCAGAATCTGTGTGGTTCGAGTTGGAAGATGTGGCGGAAAGTATTTTCAAGGACCAACGGTATCGCGATGCAATTATTCCGATAGCCGAGTTTCTGCACCAAAAGGTGTTGGATGGTTGCGACATTATTGAAGGGGCGGATCTGGAAGCAGAGTTGGACAAGTATGTTCCCAAGGCCCCAAAAGAAGGCAGATTAAAAAAGTTTTTGTCGTTTGGCCGCTAGGGTTTAGCTGGTATTTGGATAAAAGTTGACAGTTTCGACGGCTTCTTGCTATGGTTGCAGTGTCTACAATTTGCGTTTGACGCTGTGTTATTAACCCGATGTAGTATTTAGTAATGGGTATTTGGTATGTTTTTAATTGCTCTTAAAGGGTTTTTCTATTCGGAATCTGGCGCTGTTTCTGTGGATTTCGTCGTTCTGACAAGCCTCGTCCTTAGTTTTGGTATTACGGTTGCAACGTTGGTTGCGGCAGGGGTGAACCCGATTGCATCTGGCATCAGCGCAGTTATGACCCCCACCAGTGAGTTTACAGCTAAATTTGTTAGCGTCGACGAATAGGCCGGCAGACTACAAATTTATGTTCTTAACCTAAATCAGTGTGCAACGGGCCTTTAGCCCGGGCTTAGGCCACGCAAGCGTTCGGACCTTCTGCGMAGCAACTCAAGTACTGTCAGTAGTGCRATGGAGATGATCACGAGGATCGTCGCCACGGCCAGAATTGTYGGGCTGATTTGTTCGCGGATACCGGACCACATCTGGCGCGGAATCGTTTTATCTTGTGGRCTGGCGAGGAATAGCACSGCRACRACTTCGTCGAAYGAGGTGATAAAGGCAAACAGYCCRCCWGATATWACRCCCGGYAAAATTAAGGGCATTTGCACTTTGAARAAGGTYCGYGTTGGCCCTGCACCCATGTTGGCMGCAGCMCGTGTGAGGCTGTTGTCAAARCCCACCAGCGTTGAGGTCACGGTRATGATRACGAAGGGTGTACCCAAGGCCGCGTGCGCCAGAATGATGCCRAGCTTGGTACCGGCCAAGGCTTGTTTRCCCTCCATAAACGGGTTGAARTCGTTGGAGTAGAAATAGAACATGCCGGCYGCKGTCACGATAAGSGGRACAATCATCGGCGAGATCAGGATCGACATGATCAACCCTTTGTAGGGCATCTCGGARCGGCTAAGACCGATGGCGGCCAGCGTGCCAAAGCTTGTCGCCAAAACGGTTGCCCAGAAGCCGATGATGAAGCTGTTTTTGGTTGCGCGTATCCACTGCGAGTTTTGCCACACATCAGCCCACCAGCCTTCAGTTGCGTCCGGGTTGGCCATGCCGTTTTCGAAGATGTCGATGTACCAGCGCAGGCTGTAAGCCTCGGGGTCGAAGCTGAGCATGCCGGATGTGAAGGTGAAATACGGCTCCGCGTTGAAACTAAGCGGGACGATGATAAGGATCGGGGTGATCAGGAATACGAAAATCAGCGCACAAATTGCGCGAAAAGCATAGTACCAAACCCGTTGGCCCAAAGTGGCATATGGTGGAAGTGCTGACATTGGCCTATCCCATCTTCATGTTGTCGATGCCCACGACCTTGTCGTAGACCCAGTAAATAGCAAGCACGATCACCAGCAGTATGCCGCCCAGTGCCGCTGCCAGCGACCAGTTGAGCGATTTTTGCATGTGATATGCGATGAAGTTCGAGATCAGCTGACCATCTTGCCCACCCACAAGTGCGGGCGTGATGTAGTAACCGATTGATAGAATGAACACGAGTAATGCACCGGCGCCGATCCCCGGAATGGTGCCGGGGAAATACACCCGCCAGAACGCGGTCCAGTTGGTTGCGCCCAGCGATTTTGCGGCCCGGAGGTAGGTTGGCGGAATGCCTTTCATCACCGAAAACAGCGGTAAAATCATGAATGGCAGCAGGATATGCGTCATTGCGATGATTGTGCCGGTCATGTTGTAGATCAGGCTAAATCGTGAATCGTCGGTGGTAATTCCAAGCCATACAAAGATATTATTTAGCACCCCGTTGCTTTGCAGCATGGCAATCCATGCCGTTGTTCGTACCAGAAGCGAGGTCCAGAATGGTAGCAATACAAGGATCATTAGCAGGTTGGATTGCCGGATAGGCAGGCTGGCCAACAACCATGCGACGGGATACCCCAGAACCAGCGTTGTTAGCGTTACGGCCAGTGCGACGACCAGTGTTTTGATAAATAGGTAGACGTAAATCCGGTCCTCGGGGTCGAGACGTTCGAACGAGCCGTCGGCCTTGTAGTCTGCATCAAGGGCAGCGGCGTAGAATGCTGGTGAATAGGTTTGTGACGAAACCTTCATTGCTCCCCACACGTCGATATCCCCCCAATCCTCGTCAATATCCAGCAATGCGGCCATGAAGGGGGCTTCCAGCTTGGCGGCCTTGCGAGCGGTCTTGGTGAACATGGAGCGCGTGCCAGCGTATTCGCGGTTAACGCGGGTGGCGACGCGGCCAATGGTTTTATCGGCGCGGGCTTGTATCAGGTCGATCACGAGGGCTTCGAACATTTCCTCGGTCGGGGAGGAAATGCCATCCCACTCTGCCAAGATTGCAGTTGAGGCGGGCATGTTGGACGAATATGTGTCGTTYTTMACGCCTTGYACCATCAGCGATAGAATCGGGATGATGAAGCTGGCCACAATAAATATTARYAGCGGTAAAACTAAACCAAACGCCCTTGCACGGCTTACAAAAAGAGCYTGCGCAAGCTTCTTTTTCAAAGGCGTGCCGTCTGCGGCGAGTACTGGTCCGGTGGTATCRGTCATATAAACGTCCCCCTAAAGGTAGCCGGAGGGAGCATTANACCCCCTCCGGCNAGTTGYTTTATTTAGCCARCCAAGCGTTGAAACGCTCGTTCAACTCATCGGCATTRTCTGCCCAGAAYTCGAAGTCACTGACGATAGCGTTTGTCAGGTTRTTCGCAGCGGTTGGCATRTGTGGACCCATTTCGGTCTTGCCRTCGCTGTAAAGACCYACGAGCGGRCCGGAGGAYTTACGGGCCGGACCRTASGAGATCCAGGAAGCCTGATCTGCCAGACGCTGTGTGCCTGTGGAATAGGCAACGAACTCCATCGCGAGGTCTTTGTTTGGCGCGCCTTTTGGAATTACCCAAAGGTCGAAGTCCATGATTTGACCATCCCAGACAACCTCGAAAGGTTTACCTTCGGCAACGGCGGCATTGAAGATACGACCGTTGTACGCCGTAGTCATGACGACTTCGCCATCAGCCAAAAGCTGCGGAGGCTGCGCGCCGGATTCCCACCAAACAACCTGATCTTTAATGGTGTCTAGTTTCGCAAACGCACGATCAACGCCTTCGTCGGTATCAAGCACGGCGTATACTTCGGATGCAGGAACGCCGTCAGCCATTAGCGCCATTTCCAGAACGGATTTAGCACCTTTACGCAAGCCGCGTTTTCCCGGGAACGCTTCGAGATCAAACAGATCGTCGATGCTGTCAACGCCAGGTGTCTTTTCACTGTCGTAGGCGAAGATTGTTGACCAAACGATGTTTGCAACTGCACATTCGCTTAGGGCACCTTCAAGGAAATCGTCTGCGGCGGAGCTGCCGTCAGCACCGTCTGGCAGCATGGACAGGTCCATTTCTTCCAGCAGGCCTTCGTCACAACCGCGGATCGCGTCGGAAAGTTCAACGTCGACCAAGTCCCAAGTTACGTTGCCGGCTTCCACCTGCGCTTTAACTTCGGCCAAGCCACCGTTGTAATCCTCGGAAACGATCTGGTTGCCCGTCTCGGCGATCCAAGGTTTGTGATATGCCTCGACCTGTGATTTTGTATATGCACCCCCCCAAGATACGACCGTGATCGAACCTGCGCTAGCGGCAGCAGCACTAACAGCCACGAGGGCGGTTGCACTAATTAGAATACTTTTGAGCTTCATGAAGCTTCTCCCTGATTTACCCGTTATGATATGCCGTGGTATGGGTAAGGTTAACACGACTATTAGAATTGCCGCGCCATTGGCACGGCAACGCGAATTCTTAAGCGTCGAGCGCCCGGCAATCTTCGGTGTGCCAGCTAACTTTGGTGTTTTCGCCAACTACCAGATGCTTGTGACCAGCGGAGTTTGCTACTTTGACGATGAAATCATCATGCCCAGATACGGTCATACGGCAACGAATATGGTCGCCCAAATAGATCAGTTCTTTAACCAATGCGTTTGTTGTATTTGGTCCGTCAGCCGTAAGGGAAACGCGTTCCGGCCGGATTGAAAGCATTGTGCGATCGCCTACAGCCCCACAATTTACGGCCAGCGCGCGGGCGGTCATACCACCATCGAGGTCAACAATGACATTGTCGCCCTCTTGCGCGCGAATGACACCTTCCAGCTTGTTGTTCTCGCCGATAAACTGCGCTACGAATGCATTTTCTGGGCGCTCATATAGATCATCCGGCTTGGCCAGTTGTTGAATAACCCCGTCATCAAAAACGGCCACACGGTCGGACATGGTCAAAGCTTCGGATTGGTCGTGGGTTACGTAAACGACAGTAATTCCCAATTGTTCATGAATGTGCTTGATCTCGTACTGCATATGCTCGCGCAGCTGTTTGTCGAGCGCGCCAAGCGGTTCATCCATCAAAACAAGTTCTGCTTCAAACACCAAGGCACGGGCCAGTGCGATACGCTGTTGCTGACCGCCCGAAAGCTGCGCAGGGCGACGGTTTATGAAATCCCCCATCTGCACCATATCAAGCGCTCGTTTAACCTTGGTTTCACGTTCAGACTTGCCCATTTTGCGAACTTCCAACGGGAAGGACAGGTTTTCACCAACGGTCATATGCGGGAAAAGGGCGTAATTCTGGAACACCATCCCGATGCCGCGCTTGTGAGGCGGGATGTTGTTGATTGGTTGCCCGTTCAGCAGGATGTCACCGTGTGTTGCGACTTCGAAACCGGCCAGCATCATTAGGCAGGTTGTCTTGCCGGAACCCGATGGCCCAAGCATGGTGACAAACTCGCCTTTGGCAATTTGGAGGTTAAGATCTTTTACGACTAAAACTTCACCGTCGTAACTTTTTTGAACGTGATCGAACGCCACGAATGCGTCTTTGGGATCTCCAAGTGACAATATACTCTCCAACCAACCCTGTTAAAACAATGCGCTATGCGCCGCGATTAAAACAATGCGCTATGCGCCGCGATCTTTGCCGCATTTCGGATAGTCTAACAGGAAGTAATGATTCCATGCAACGGCTACACGATGATCCGCTAAGTATTTCATCGGATGGTTAGATATATGTCGGGATTTTGGTCGCTCGAGAGTGACTGTTTAATAGGACCGGATACTATGACGCTGGAAAAACCAGATTTTGCGCGAGAACTGAAGTGGCGGATCTACGACTTCTTCTTTCGAAAGATGCGTAGGACAGCCGTTAGGGAAATTGCGCCAATTAGCGCAGCCAAAACCACACCGACGTTTCCATATTGGGGAAGGAACCACAACGCCATGTAGCTAGCCATGAAAGCACCAACCAGACTGGCCACAAAGTATCCAATTGAAAGGGGCAGATCATCATCGTAGATGGCGGCCGTCCAGCCGACTGAACTCGCAATTGACATTATGATGATGAGATTGAATTCGTGCATCTATTTGTGCCTGAAACGTTGCGGATATTATTGCGGAATTTGTTTAAAATCTATTGGTGCACCCGGCGCGATTCGAACGCGCGACCTCTGCCTTCGGAGGGCAGCGCTCTATCCAGCTGAGCTACGGGTGCTTTGGGGGCGGTATATGTCAGGTATTGGTCAAGCGCAATCCGCTTATTGAGTTGAACTTGCGAGGGAAGTCTGGTCTTTTGTGGCGTAGGCATTTCAGCTTCGGAGAGTGGCGTGGTAAATATCCTTTGCATCGTTCAAGGCGGGCGGCTTCAGTATGAGGCCCTGGTGTTTATGGCCTCGTTTCGCAAGTTCCACAGCGGTGAAAAATTCAAGGTTTTCATGGCGGAGCCGCAACCCGGTGATTTATGGGATTTTGACCCGCGAATAACCGATGGGCCTACGCGTGATATGCTGGAAGCCCTTGGGGCAGAGATCGTGCCGCTACATTCCAAGGCGTTCGGGGCGGTCTACCCGAACGGTAATAAAATCGAGGCGCTGGCGCTGTTGCCCGAAGGGGAGCCGTTTATATTTTTCGATACCGACACGTTGTTCACAGGGCCGTTGGATAAAATACGCTTCAACTTTGATAAACCGGGCGCGTCGTCAAAATGCGAAGGAACGTGGCCGGAGCCGGAGCTTTACGGGCCGGGCTATGCCGATATCTGGCGGTCACTTTATGACAAGTTCGGGTTGGATTTTGAAAGTTCGCTGGATATGCGGCAGCCGGATGAATATTGGCAGCGGTATTTGTATTTCAATGCAGGTTTTTTCTATTACAAATGTCCGAAGGTGTTTGGTGAGAAGTTTCTGGAATATGCGACTGCCATTCGCGACAACCCGCCCGACGCGCTGGACGGGCAGGCGTTGTATCCATGGTTGGATCAGATTGCCTTGCCACTCGTGATCCACGCGCTTGGCGGGGGGAAGGGGTTGCAACCGGCACGCTCGCTCGATGGGCCTGCGATATGCCATTACCGTGTGTTGTCGCTGCTTTATGCACGCGAGTCGAAAAAGGTTATTGATGTGTTGGAAGAAGTCTGCGCGCCCAATAAAATCAAGAAGTTACTGAAGGAATCGGAAGCCTTCAAGCGGTTGGTGTTTCAAGGACGGGGGCATAAATTGCGGGCGTTAATTACACCAGACGATTTGATGAAACCCGAGGAAAAGCTGCGCAAGAAGATCAAAAATCGTGGGTTTTGGATGCGCTAGAAACGACAAACCCCCACACTTGCATGCGGGGGTCGTCACGGGCTTACACCCAATTCAGTTCAGCCTTACAGCATGCCTTCGCGTTGCAATTTCTTGCGCGCCAACTTGCGTTGACGACGGATAGCTTCAGCTTTCTCGCGTGCCTTGCGGACGGAGGGTTTCTCGAAATGTTGCTTGAGCTTCATTTCACGGAAAACACCTTCGCGCTGAAGTTTTTTCTTCAACGCACGAAGAGCCTGTTCGACGTTATTATCACGAACCGATACCTGCATGTGGATACACCACCTTTCAAAGTTAGATTTGCAGAATTGCAGGAACGCGCTCTATAGCAACTCCGGAACAATCTGTCTATGGTACGGGGGAATGTGAGGCCCAGATGACGAAACTTAAGAAAACCGAAGCAGATCATATCGCTGAAACTCGTATGAAGGTGCTGAAAGCGGCGCTTCCGCATGTTGTTTTCGATGGTTGGAGCGCGGAAACATTGGCGGCGGCGATTGCCGATTCGGGCGTGAATGCAGGGTTGGCGGCGTTGGCCTTTCCGCGCGGCGCAGTCGATCTGGCGTTGGCGTTTCATTATGATGGTGACCGTAAGTTGGCAGCGGCGATGGCAGCGGCGGACACGTCCGGTATGCGTTATAGTGAAAAGATCGCCAATGGCATTCGGTTGCGCCTTGAACTGGTTGAGGCGCATCGCGAGGAAGTACGACGCGGATCGGCCCTGTTCGCCTTGCCCACACATGCGGCTGACGGCGCAAAGGCGATCTGGAATACGGCGGACACGATCTGGAATGCTTTGGGCGATACCAGCCGCGATGTGAATTGGTACACGAAGCGGGCGACGCTGTCGGCGGTGTATTCCTCTGCGGTGTTATTCTGGCTAGGTGATGAAAGTGACGGTACGGATACGGTTGCATTTATTGACCGCAGGATTGAAAATGTTATGCAGTTTGAAAAGCTCAAGGCAACGATGCGTGGGAACGCGTTGGTTAAAGCGTTCTTCGCAGGGCCGGGCAAAATATTGGATAAAGTAACAGCACCGGGTGCGGCCCCTGAAGGGTTTCCCGGTTCGATAAGGAAATAAACGATGGCTTTAGGTGGCAAAATTCTGACGTGGTTCAATGGTGAATGGCGTGAGGGTAATACGATGATTATGGGCGCGGCGGATCATGCGACGTGGCTTGGCTCCATGGTGTTTGATGGTGCGCGGTACTTTGAAGGCACGATGCCGGACCTTGATTTGCATTCACAACGGATTATCCGGTCAGCAAAATCCATGGGCTATGATGCGCCTGTTGATGGCGACACGATCGAGGGGATTATCCGCGAAGGTGTGGCCAAATTTGCACCCGATGCAGAGTTGTATCTACGCCCGATGATGTGGTCGGTTGAGGGGGATGCGACGCTGTTGGGTCCGGACCCCGCGTCTGGTGCTTATGCCATTTGTATCGAGGAATTACCGATGCCCGAGGCGGGTGATTTCGCATTGACGGTTTCACCCTACCGCCGCCCGCGCCAAGACATGGCGTTGACGGACGCCAAGGCAGCCTGCCTTTACCCCAACAATGGCCGCATCGCGCAGGAAGCGCGTAGCCGTGGTTTCAACACGGCGCTGTCGATGGATATTGACGATAATGTTGCGGAAACATCCTCCACCAACGTGTTTATGGTGCGCGACGGCGAGGTGTTCACCCCTGCGCCCAACGGCACATTCCTGAACGGGATCACGCGCCAGCGGATGATTGCGTTGATGAAGGATGACGGCTTTAAGGTTACGGAAACCAACCTGACGGTTCAGGATTTCACAGACGCGAGCGAAATTTTCTTGACGGGGAATGCATCCAAAATCACGCCCGTGACGCGGTTTGAGGATAAACAGATGCCCTCCACCCAAATCGGTACGCGGGCGCGGTCGCTTTATTGGGAATATGCCCATTCAAGTTAAGGACGTGTTATGATTTTACCAACCACAATGCAGGCGATCGAAATCAGCGTACCGGGTGGGCCGGAGGTTTTGCAGGTTGTGACAAGGCCAGTTCCCATTCCAGCTGTTGAGGATATTCTAATCAAAGTCGTCGCGGCGGGCGTTAATCGCCCCGATGCGTTGCAGCGTGCAGGAGCCTATGCGCCACCGCCCGATGCATCCGACTTACCCGGTCTTGAATGTTCGGGCGAGGTGGTTGCCGTTGGCCAAGGCGTTACCCGCTGGGCGGTTGGCGACAAGGTTTGTGCGTTGCTGCCAGGTGGTGGATATGCCGAATATGTGACCACGCATCAGGATCATGCGTTGGCTATTCCGGCGGGTCTGTCGATGRTKSARGCYGCWGCMTTGCCRGAAACYTTCTTYACMGTCTGGACCAACGTATTTGAACGCGGATGYTTGGARGCRGGCGAGGTGYTYTTGGTGCATGGCGGSACATCYGGCATYGGCACCACGGCGATTCAGTTGGYGAATGCGATGGGCGCGMGGGTTTTTGCGACCGCAGGGTCAGACGAAAAATGTGCAAAATGTGTGGAGCTGGGTGCTGAACTGGCGATTAACTATAATGATCAGGATTATGTCGAGSTGGTCAAAGCYGCCACCGATGGGCGCGGTGTTGATTTGATTTTGGACATGGTCGGCGGGCCGTATATCGCCCGCAACATCCGCGCGCTKGCGATGGATGGYCGGTTGGCRATGATYGCYTTTCTGGGTGGTCCCAAGGCCGAGATTAACTTCGCACAGATCATGACGAAACGGATTACGGTGACAGGGTCAACGTTGCGCCCGCGCTCCATTCAAGACAAAGCAGTGATAGCCGAGGCATTGCACGAAGTTGTCTGGCCACTGATCGAAGCTGGTCGAATCGCGCCGGTGATGGATTCAACTTTCCCGCTTAACCAAGCCGCCGAGGCGCACCGCCGGATCGAAAGCTCGGGCCATATCGGGAAGATTGTTCTGGAAGTATCGTAAACTCGTTTATCCGAATTTCTTTTTGCCAAAACGAATGGCGGGATGTTCAATAAATCGCCACGTTATGTACCCCAAAAGCATCGAGCCGAGGATGGCCACCGCCCATACGCCTGCGAATTGAAGTACGGAAACCGTTTCGGTTTTGGCCGTGCCGATGAAGGTGATGATGCCTAGATAGACGAACAACGGGTGGAACAGGTACATCGAAAAGCTGTATCGGGCGATGGGTTCCAGAAACCGCAGCGACAACAACCTTTTAAGTCTGGGCATCGCGTTTGAATGTAGCAGAACGATCAGTAGGGCAATCGCTGCGGCGAAGATCACACGGCCAAACAGCAACTCGAAATAAATGACGGGTTGATAGGCGCTGGTCAGAACCGTGAAGGGGTTGTGCAACAACGGTAACCCCGCACCAGCCAAGATAAGCAACGTAAGAAGTATCTTGTTGGAGGTGCGAATTTTTGACAAGAAATCGGTGTGATGCAATACCGCCCATGCGCCGGCCATTCCAAAGGCGAACTGGCTGAGGCGAACAGGCATTGCCACGTATAGGTAGTTGTAAAACAGTGCGATGTCGTCGTTTCGCCCCGCCAGTTTAAGGTCAATCAGCGAGTTTTCCGTGAGTTGTGGATAGGAGGTTAACACCCAATAACTCCACCCAACGGTCAGCAAGCTAAGTGCGGCGGTAAGCAATATCATCGTAGTGCCGTTGCGCACCAGCAAGATTAAAAGCGGGACGATTGCGTAAAATTCCAGTTCGACGGACAGTGACCATGTCCACGGAAGGATAATGGCGGAGGGGTCTGTCCAGATGTTATATGCAAACAGGTTTCCCAGAAGTTTCAGCGTGATGCCACTGTCAAAAGTCGCCAATAGGAGTGCAATTAGGTAAAGCGGGTAAATTCGAAAAAACCGATGGGCATAGAACCGTTTAAGGTTAATGCGGCCGGTGGTCATGCGTTTTTTGAATAGTTGCCATGATAGCAGGTATCCCGAAAGCACGAAGAAAATATCGACGCCAAGATCACCACGCCGAATGAAACCCAAAACCCACGGTAGGGAGTCGGAAAACGCCAGAAATGCCTCGGTTGTGGGCATCAGGAATTGCAGGAAATACCAACTGTGAAAGCTGACTACGAATATGATCGCCAAAGCGCGCAGCCCGTCAAGGTCGGCCATCCGAAGGCTTGGCCGGTAAGGTTCTTCTGTGGTGTTGGTCAAGTCAAATCCTGCCTATCGCCGTTAGCGCATTGGGGCCATGTCGGCGTTGTACTGGCAATCCCGAATGACGTCCTGCCCGCAAATTCGGGGGGTAAGGTCTTTGGTCAGGCAGATGCGGACCTCTTGGATCATGCTGCTTTTGCAGGTGACGGTTAGGCCGTCTGGCTCGATCCCGTCGTTTAGCTCCAGAAAAGCGGCTTCGATCACGCTTGGTGGTAGACGCATTTCGCGCGGCAGGTTGCGGAAAACTTCGGGGCGGGTGACGCTGGTGTAGGCCTCGCGCGCCGTTTCGAAATATTTCTCCGATGATAACCCTGAGCAGCGCCCGTGTTTTTTCCACTGATACCACGCCAAGCCGCTGGTCCCCATGATGTCGGCCATGGCGGCGGTCTGGCTGCGCGTCGGGTCACGTTCGGATGTCCGGCAATAAGTTGGCCAGCCACTTTCGTATTGGGGCCATAAGCCGTGCAGGGTAAAGCCGAAGCCCTGATCTGCATCGCATTGCGGAGAATTGCGTTCGTCGCCTTCTAGCGCACACCAACTTGGCGTCCAGCTTAGGGACATAACGTAATAGTCGAAATCGCCAGCACGATCGCTTTGCGCGACGGAAGGGGTGGCGAAAACTAGGGCTAAACAAAAGGTCTTTAATAATCTAATCATCTGTCCTATATACACCTCAGAATTCCCCACGAAAACCTAAATAGCGCTTCGCGCAGCCAAGTTTTCGGCAAGGGCACAAGTTTGTTTTAAGGAGACTAACATGGCGCTTCCATTGATGGCCAAGGCTACCGCTGTTTGGCTGGTAGATAACACAACACTATCGTTCACGCAGATTGCCGAATTTTGCGGCCTGCACGAACTTGAAGTGAACGGCATCGCTGACGGCGAAGTGGCTGTGGGCGTTAAGGGTTTGGATCCAATTGCCAACACGCAGTTAACGGCCGAGGAAATCAAACGCTGCGAGGCTGACCCTAAAGCCAAGCTGGAATTGATGTACAATCCCGCCGCCGAGGGGGAGCTGAAACGCAAAGGTCCTCGCTATACGCCGTTGTCAAAACGTCAAGATCGCCCGTCTGCAATTGCATGGTTGGTGAAGTTTCACCCTGAATTGACCGACGGTCAGATCAGCAAACTGGTGGGCACGACCAAACCAACGATCATGGCAATTCGTGACCGTACACACTGGAATATCGGTAACATTCAGCCAGTTGATCCCGTCGCGCTTGGTATGTGTAAGCAAATGGAGCTGGACACAGCTGTTGCCAAAGCCGTCAAAAAGATGGGTGGCGACGAGGTGATGTCTGATGACGAGCGCATGAAGCTGGTCTCGACCGAGCAATCCTTGCATATGCCGGATGAGCCGCGCGTGCCTTCCAGCATGACGGGCTTGGAAAACTTCACCTTGGCCGAGTCCAAAGATGCGGAGCCAAAGCTGGATGCGGACAGCCTGTTCAAAACGCCAGATGCGGATACCGACGAAGACAAATAAATGGATGCGCCCCAGCCCAGTGTTGGGGTGCCGTTAGCTTAATGCGCGGGAATTGTGACCGTGTCGATCAAGCTGCGCCCACCATCCACCGCCAAAATTTGACCCGTGATGAAGTTTGCCTTGCCTGACGCAAGGAACACAGCCGCGTCGGCAGCCTCGTCCGCCTCGCCGATGTAACCAAGGGGCGTGCCAGCCTCGATAGATTCGTGAAGGCCTGGGTTTTCCTTAAGGGATTCGCGCAAACTCGCGCTCATCAAGCTGCCCATGGCGACGCCGTTGACGCGGATGCCGTGATCGGCGAAGGCCACGGCCAGTGACCGGGTTAACTGGTCTAACGCCGCGCTGGACACTGAATATGCCATCAATTCGGGCATCGTGCGTGTCGCCGCGATGGAAGAAAGATTGACAATAGACCCGATGATTTCGCCTTTTTCACGGTTTTTCGAGTGTGCGATCATCCGTTTAGCCACCGCTTGCGCCAAGCGTAAATTGACGGTTACGTTTTGGTGCATCAGTTGTTCAAACACACCGTCCTTGTCCGTAAGTGGATCAGACGGCAATATTTGGCGACTGGCGTTAACCAGAATATCGATGCTGTCATATGCGTCGATTGTGGCGGCCATCAGGTTATTCACTGTCAGTTTTTCTTGCAGATTTCCGTGGTAAGCCATCGCCTGGCCCGCGCCATTTTGCAAGGCATCAACCTCGGCTATCAGGCGTTTTTCATCCCTGTCAGCCAGCACGACGTTTGCTTCCAGTTCTACGAATCGACGTGCGATTGCCAGCCCGATGCCATTGGCAGCACCCGTAACAATGACGGTTTTTCCAGATACGGAGGTGTTCATTTATGCCTCGTGATTCCCTGCGGTTTGATCCGGCAGACTAGGGGAAAGGAGATGAGAATTCGAGATAAAACGTATCCGTTACGCTTGCCGCTTTAGCGGGCGACGGGCGCGGATGATTTTGAAGGCGCGGTCTTGTTCCAGAATTTCCCAACTTTTGAAGTGCATATCCATCGCGGCCTCGTAAGGTAATTGCCGGTTTGCAACCATCAGAAATTGGCCGGAAGGCTTCATGATGCGCGCCGCCGCTGTAATAAAGCTGATCCCGATCGCAGGGTCTGCTGTGCGCCCTTGATGGAACGGCGGGTTGCAAATCACGGTATGATAAGGTTCCGCGGGCTTTTCCAAGGTTGTGACATCTGCCCAGTGGAACGCCGCACGTTCGTCAGTGATGTTGGCTTTTGAGGCCTCAAGTGCTGCATATTCCGCCTCGAACAGGTCGAGGGAAGTTAAGCGGTCACATTTTTCCAGTACGTTCTTCGCCAAATATCCCCAGCCGGAACCGATATCAGCGACCGGGCCTTTAATGGATTTGTCGAAATACGCGGTCAGCATTTCCGAGCCCACGTCGATTTTCTCAGGGCTAAACATGCCGGGCGCGGTCAGATAACCAAATGCATTTTGTTTGGGTTTAACGGCGGCCTCCCATTCAGCTGGTGCGGGGGCGTTCGGGGTTAGCCAAAAAACCTTACCGTGGGATTTGGATAGAACGCCGTCGACTTCGTAAACTTTCTTAACAGCCTTTAGCATACTGTCGACGCCATCGGTTTTGTCACCGCTAACGACAACTTGCCCATCTTGGGAAACCATTCGGCAAGCACGTGCGAAGTTGGCCATGTTTTCCGCACGACTGCGGGTCAGGGCCAGCAAGACCACCGGGAACTCGCCAGAAGCCTCGGCTACGACTGTTAGGTTGTCTTGGGTCAAGCGGTCGGAAAACGGTTTGAAACCCTGTTCGCAAACGATATGCGGAAACGCTGTGAAACCTTGCGGCAGGAATGCAGGTGGGCGGATATAGAGAACCTCTCCAGCCTCAGGCACGGCAATCAGTTCATCGTCAAACGGCAGCAGAATACGGGCTGGATCAGCCATGCGGAGCCTCCAAAATCGAGTGGTTCATTCTTTTTCCATCGTGCATTGCAGCGGATGCTGGTTGCGCTGGGCATAGTCCATGACCTGCGTGACCTTGGTTTCGGCAATCTCGTGGGCGTAAACGCCAACCACGGCCAAACCTTTGGTGTGGACCGTCAACATGATCCCTTCCGCGGCGGTGGAGTTTAGGCCGAAGAAGCGTTCCAAAATATGCACGACGAATTCCATCGGGGTATAATCATCGTTCAGCAACAGCACTTTATATAGCGGAGGCTTGGCTGTCTTGGGCTTAACCTTCGTTAAAATTCCGGTGTCAAAGTCATCGTCAGATGCCATTGTCGGTGTAATAGGTGTGTGGCTCATCTTCATTCCTGCGGTCTTTTGCTTGCTTGACTATATAAGCTACCGACAGGAATAGAAAAGGGGGCAAACGCCCCCTAAATCCATTCACAAAGTCGCACGGCCAGAATTTAGGCTGTGTAAGACTTCATTGTTTTGCTAGCAACCTCGAAGCGCTCGCCGATTGGTGTTGTAACTTCTTTGGCTGTTGCCGTGAAGATTTCGTTCATTTTTGTTGCCTGCGCAACGAAGCCTTCAAACGCAGCCTGTGCGAAAGCGGACTGTTTCTCGAACAGTTCAGCCGGAGTTTTAGCGGAAGCCAGATCCTGAACAGCCGCAACGCTGTCTTCAAAGGATTTCTTGGTGTACGAGGTAATTTCTTCGTTGATGCCTTCAGCAGCTTTTGTTGCCAATTCGGACGATTTTGTCAGCGCGTCAACGTTTAGTTGACCAAACGCAGTTACGTCTTCAATGCCTTTAGGGGCGGTGGTTTTTTTTGCTGTCTTCGCAGTGGATGTCTTAGCAGTCATGGTGTTCTCCAATATAGTCGTCGGCTCTCGGCCGGTGAATTTCTATCTTGCATATAGGGGTTATGCTGCACTGCGTCAAGGGTGTGTTGTGCGGTGCAGCATAGCTTGCGGCCAGTTAATACTGATTCACTTTGGCAACACCTTGCGAGCAATTGAAAAATATATGTTTTATTGTCGGGCAAACGCGTGCTAGGGTATTCGAAAATAAATGCGACACCGGCAAACGGGTCGTGAGGCAGTACATACATATCGATCGGCAGGTTTTCGATGTTTAATAGAGTTTTTCGGGGGATATCCCTCGTGGTTTCCCTTGTTTTATGGGTTAGCACAGCTAATGCAGCGCCCTATGCGGCGCTGGTTATGGACGCGCGTACAGGCGAAGTTTTGCATTCTCGCAATGCGGATACGCGGCTGCATCCGGCATCGCTTACCAAAATGATGACCCTTTATGTCGTGTTCTACGAGATTAGAGCCGGGCGGATGAGCCTTGATCAGATGGTCACAATCTCGCGGAATGCGGCGAATGAGCCCCCCTCGAAACTTGGTTTGAAAGCGGGGCAACGAATTGCTTTGCGCTATTTGATCCGCGCAGCGGCGGTGAAATCCGCTAATGACGCGGCTACGGCTTTGGGAGAGGCAGTCTCGGGATCCGAGGCGGCGTTTGCGCGCTACATGACGACCACTGCGCGGGCGATGGGGATGTCTAACACCACGTTCAAGAATGCGCATGGATTGACGGCGGCCGGACATTTGTCAACGGCGCGGGATATGGCGACCCTTGGGCGACGGTTATTTTATGATTTTCCGGATTACTACAACCTGTTCAGCCGGATTACGACGGACACCTCGGTGAAGACCGTTTATAATACGAACCGCCGTTTCCTTCGTGCGTATCGTGGCGCTGACGGGATCAAGACAGGGTACACTAATGCAGCGGGTTTCAATCTTGTTGCATCCGCGCATCGCGGTGAGGAACGAATTATTGCTGCGATGTTTGGTGGCACTTCCACTGCGCAGCGCAATGGGCAAGTGGCCAAGCTGCTGGATATGGGGTTTGATCGCGCGCCAACGCGTGTCGCAACGATCCGACCACCAGCGTTGAACATGGCGCGGCCTGGTAGTGCGATTATACGACAGACGGGCGTAGTGAAGCGAACGGATCGCCCTATGATGCGTGGCGGGACTGTGTCTTCGCCTGCGGCTGTATTGATGGCGCGCAATATTGATAATCTGGTAACTTCATTAGTGGATGAAACCAGCGATTCCGACCTTGCTGCGATTATGGCCTCCTTAAGCGGCCCAATAGCTGGGGTGTCTGTTCCGATGCGTCGACCTGAAAATTTCCGCACGCCGGTGAAAGTCGCGAGCATTGWACCACTTCCAACCTTTAATCTTACCCCCGCGCAGGAGTTTGGCGATTGGGCTGTTGAGTTGGGAAATTATGCCAACCGGACCAATACAGAAAAGCTGTTGCTAAGAACCGCTYTGATGGACCTTGATGCGCTGCAAGGGGCAGACAGAAAAGTCGAAGTGACGTTGGTGCGAGGCGTTTCAATGTATCGCGCACGGTTCGTGGGATTGAGCGAAGCAGATGCCCGCAAAGCCTGCTCGCGCCTCGCCGCACGGGATTCCGCATGCGAAGTGATCAGCCCTTAAAGGTAAAGATCGACGTTTGGGTGCGATCAAAAATTAATTTTGACGTTTGGCAGTTCCAAGGCGCGGATAAGGTCGCGAACTTCTTGGCGGGCGGCGATGTTGGACAGAGTCATTTTGTATTCGCCAACCTCCTTCAAATCCAGAAGCGTTAGACCGTTCAGAAACAGTTCGCGGAATATCACGCGTTCGGAAAATCCGGGGATCAGGCGAAAACCGATGCGTTTGGAAAGTTCCTCTAACGCMGTTCCAACCTTGCGCTTGTTGCGCGCGTTCAGCGTCGACATCCGGTTGCGCAGAACCACCCAATCCACAGGTTTTAATCCCGCTTGGGAGCGCAACTGCCGCGCGCTCCAGACCATTTCGGAATAGATGGAGGGGCCAAGAACTTTGCCCGTAGCAGGGTCAAGTCGGGCCAAAAGATCAAAATCAACCAAGCTGTCGTTCATCGGYGTAAYSAKCRKRTCSGCCNYTSANATGSGCNSMKCKGCKSATRGCGNTGTSTNNGCGCCRGGGCAATCAATAAGGATGAAGGTGCATTCGGCCTCCAACGTCGCCAGCGCGTCTGCAAAGCGGGTTTCTTCCTCGGCTTGCGCGGCTTTTTGGCTGTCGAGTGTCGAAAGCTTCAGGCACACCCGTTTAGGCATGGGCAAATCAACGTCGTTGTTGGCGCAAAACGCTTCGCGGTTATCAACATATCGGAAAAAGCTTTGCTGGCGCAGGTCCAGATCAATCGCGCCGACTTGGTGGCCGGAACGGGAAAGCGCGCTCATAAGATGCATCGCGGTGGTGGATTTACCGGAGCCACCCTTTTCGTTACCCAATACAATGATATGCGCCATTAGCTAGCTCCTTAAAACGGCAAAACGCGCCCCGATGTGGGACGCGCTGCAATGTGTATCTGATCCTGCAACCGCAGGAAAGATCAGAAGCCGAGACCTTCGTATTTTGCTTTAAACTTGGAAACACGGCCACCAGTGTCCATAAGACGCGCGTTGCCGCCGGTCCATGCAGGATGCACAGACGGGTCGATGTCGAGCACAAGGGTGTCACCCTCGGCGCCGTAAGTCGAACGGGTTTCGTAAGTAGTACCATCGGTCATTTTGACCGTGATATTGTGATATTCCGGATGGATATCTTTTTTCATGTCTCTTGCTCCTATATGCGGACTAATCAACCTGCGGCACCCAAATGGTCCGGTAAGCTGTCGCCTCGCGAAAACTGATTTTCGGGCTATAGCGAATGTAGCGGGTATGGGCAAGGGGAATGAATCGAGTTTGCGGTTCGACTGCCTACTTTTTCATCCGCGATTGGCGCAATGACTTTAAATCGACAGTCGGTTGTGCTGCACCACCAATGGCATCGAGGATTTCCTGATGCTTGCGCTCGGTGTTTTCAAGGGTAAGCGAATACGCAAGTGCTGCCCCTGCTGCGAGCGCGCAAATCGTCCATGTGCCGTATCCAAGCATGCTGTAAAAAACGACAGGATCCAGCGCCGTTAGATCACGAAGGGTGGCGTCAGTTCCAATCGCAAAAACACCGACAATAAAGGGAGCAACAACCAGCACCAATGATAGTATCAGTAGATTGCTAAATTCCGCGGCCATTCCCCAGATGGAATGGTGGTTGGGCGGTTTGACAGCCGCCCGTGCAGATTGTGCCGCAACGGACACCCCTAACAAAGCGAACGCAATGCAGGCGCCAAGCAGCCAGCCGCCGACCAAGATTATCGGAAAACCACCTACAAGGTCGATGATATTGGAAATATCGAGTTTCGATTCACTTTCAGTGACGCGTTGGAATTGAGCGCCAAAGTCTGATTTTATGACGCGGGCTGGCTCACTCTCCCCGCCATTTTGGATGTCCGAAACAAAGCTTGATTCCATTAGACGTAAGCCGGTGATGGTGGTCGCAAGCCCAAACAAGGTTGTGACAATCCACATTAACGGCAGGTTAAAGCGCAGAATACGGAAGGCGACTTTGCCCAAGCTGTGTAAATCTGTGCCGCGTGTAACCTTCAACGCCATCATCCCGCCACGAATCGCAAAAATCGCAAGAAGAACCAACACGGGTTGGATGRACAAGACGATTATCATGCCAAGAGCAATTGGTTCGTTTTGYAGAAGCTCAAGGACGAAACGCACYCCRTAACCGAAGATTACCAGCACGGGTARCCAGAACAGTGCCACCGTCAGTGACARCCAAATCGAGCGTATAAAGAARTTTCCAAACCACATACRCGAATCATGCACCATTAATYGTGATCTGAAAACCCATTGATTACATAAAGTTCAAAAGAAACCGGGCGCTCTCTGAAMGTTGCACCTAGAGGGTTACTTTCTTTATGCGGATACCAGAGCGTTGGTTAGGTCGGCAAAAGGTTAACAGGGCCGTTTAGGCTCGTGTTTTTCGTGTACACAACCCATGCACAACACGTACACAACCTGTACATACGATTTTCGGGGTGGGCCCGTTAAGGAGTTGTGGTCAAGGACGCCATCTCCTGCGACACGCAGGATGTCCGTTTCTCAAAATGGTTCACCCCACCGAAAGATGCTTACGATCAAGAGAAAGCACCCATACCGCGCACAACAACCCTAGAAATGACGTTCCAAACATCATCCCAAGCAGCCCCATCGCGCCTGAACTTTCCGTCACAATAGCGCCAGAGACGCCTGTGAGAATTGCCCCGCCTCCGACGGTTAATGCACCTGCAAGGCCAGATGCGCTACCTGCCAGATCGGAGCGCACAGACATTGCACCAGCATTGCTGCTTGGCATCGTAACGCCATTGCCAATGCCAACAAAGATCGTAGCCCCAAACAGGGAAAATTCATGTGCGACCCCGAGCGCAAACAACGCTAGACCCATTAAAAGCCCGGTGCAGGCGATGATACGTCCAGTAAGCATCATGGTTGCGAGTGAATGCGCTTTTGAAAAGCGCGCTGCAATAAAACTGCCAACAAAGAACCCACCAGTTATCGAGCCAAGATAGATGCCTAACGTCCCCGCCGACATGTCAAACAGGACGCGAGTCACAAGCGGCGCACCTGCCAGAAAAATATAGAAGGCCCCTGTTGAGAAGGCCGTGCAAAGGGCGTATCCCCAGAACCGCTGCGACCCAAGCAAGGCCGGATAGGCCTTCATCTGTCGCTCAAATGATTTTGATGGTGTTTTGTTAGTCTCGCCCAAGTCTCGCCATGCCAACGTGAAAACTGTTAACCCAATTACGATGTAGGCTAGAAAACTAGACCTCCACCCAAAGAGTTCGTCCAATGCCCCGCCTAGCATCGGCCCCAACATCGGGGCAATAGCCATTGCCATCGCTATATATCCAAGGATACTGGCCGCCTGTTTCGCAGGCATCATATCACGCACAATCGCAGGCGAGAGCGCGGATCCCGCGATTATGGCCCCTTGCAAAAATCGAAATAACAGGAACACCCAAATATTTTCAGCCAGAAGGCAGCCCAGTGAGGCAATAACGAAAATGGAAAGTGCTCCCAATAACACTGGTCTGCGTCCAAATCTGTCAGACAGCGGACCTATCATGATTTGCAGGATCGCTGTTATGGCCAAGTATCCCGCAATCGATAAGCTGACGATCGCGTAATCGGCCTCAAAATCCTCTGCTATATTGACCAGCGACGGCAGAAACATGTTGAGCGACAACGTGGAGAGACCTGTGAGGAAGATCAGGGTGATAAGTCTTGGAGGGGATGTGGCCGCATAGAACATTTGGGGTTCCGGTTGATATTAGGCATAAAAAAAGCCCCCGAAAATTTCGAGGGCGCAGCAAGTATTGATATGGGTTCGGTTACCGACCCAAGCGCCTTTGCTGCAATACGACGACGATTTTCATAGTGACAAATCCTTCAAGATTATCGAAATCGTAGTTCACACCTGAACCATAGTCAATTTTTTCTTCAAAAGCGCGGTTTGTCGTTTGTTGATCCGCAGAATAGCCTCTGGGCCTGTCGCGTTTCACTTCCATCAAACAAAAACCGCCCCGAGGTGATCGGGGCGGTTTTATACTGGTAAGGGGCGATGCCCTGTCCGTCTTATTTTTCTTTAAGCGGGCGGTAGTTTGTTTTCTCGGCGATACGTGCAGATTTACCACGGCGATCACGAAGATAGAACAATTTCGCGCGACGAACTTGGCCACGACGTACAACAGTGATGCTGTCGACGTTTGGCGAGTGAAGCGGGAATACGCGCTCGACACCTTCACCAAACGAGATTTTGCGAACTGTGAATGCGCCGGCGATACCCTTGCCGCCGTTGCGGGCGATACAAACGCCTTCATAGTTCTGAACACGGGAGCGGCTGCCCTCGGTCACTTTGTAGCCAACGCGAATGGTGTCGCCGGCTTTGAAATCAGGGATGTCAGCACCAAGTGCTGCGATTTGTTCAGCTTCAAGCTGTTCAATAATGTTCATTTTAGTCGTCCTTTTTGCTCGGCTTTTTGCCGATTGTTTGCGCGTCCGAGAGCTGCTGATCTTCCACCGAGTCCGCAATATGCGCTCGCCAGAGGTCGGGACGACGTTCCTTAGTCAGCTTTTCGGACTGGTCGGCACGCCATTTGGCGATGTTCGCGTGATGGCCCGAAAGGAGAATYTCGGGTATCTTGCGGCCTTCCCAYTCCGTGGGCCTWGTRTACTGGGGRTGTTCAAGYAAACCATKSGAGAARGATTCCTCCTCGGTCGACTCAGCATTCCCAAGMACGCGCGGTATAAGCCKAACTGTGGCATCAATCAAGGCCTGWGCYGCRATYTCYCCGCCAGTMAGGATGAAATCSCCCAAACTRACCTCYTCKACGTYRCGCGMATCCARCACTCGCTGGTCTACGCCCTCGAARCGGCCACAAAGYAGSGTGATRCCYTTWGCTTTGCTAAASCGYCGCGCCATCGCYTGATCGAAWGGYTTGCCRCGTGGKGAYAGGTARAYAACYGGCCARTCSKYSCGRGATTCGCCYKYGTCWGCRAAATCAAWYGCACGGSCSACYACGTCGGCCATCAACACCATGCCAGCCCCGCCACCCGCTGGCGTGTCATCGACATTGCGGTGCTTGCCACGGGCAAACGTGCGGATGTCGATCGGGTCGAGCGCCCACAAGCCTTCTTGCAACGCGCGGCCAGTTAAGGAGTGGCCAAGGATGCCGGGGAACATGTCGGGATAAAGGGTTAGCACTTTAGCCTTCCACGCCCCAACGAGGTCGGGCGTGTCCTTAATCAACGCGCTCGGCTTGCGGGTAGCGCTGATAGAGATGCGACCGTGTGATTTGGTGTGTCTAGTCATTTTCCTGCCGCTTCTTCCGATTTCGCCGTTTGCGCAAAAAACGGCGCTTGATCTGGCTAAGTTCCGTGTCCGTCATATCCTGCGCGTTAAAATCCTGCAATTTACTTTTCTCGAAGGCATCCAGTTGTTGGTTAAGGTGCTTTGCAGGTTCCAGTGCCGCGACCACATCGGCTGGAAGGTCCAGCAAGGGCAATAGTGCGCTTGCAGGGCCGAAGGGTTCGGGGGCGGTGGCTTCCAGTTGGGATGTGATCGGGGTTCTTGGGGCAATGGCTTTTGTGATTTTCGATATGATCGTATCAAGATCACCGGCACGGTAAAATTCTTTGGCAAAGGCCTCTTCCGACATCGTAAACTTGCTTTGATGTAGCAGGTGCGAATAGGCGCTTCGCATCCATGATGCCTGTTCGCGTGTGGTGTAAAGAAGCGTTAGGTCGAGGTCACCGAAATGCTTTCCCGCAACCCGCACAATGTCTTTTGCCAACGCGGGTGCTGCATCAAACGCGACCACGTTTTTACGGCCTGGCATACGCCCAACCAGCGCTTCACAAGAGATCAACAGCGTTTGGCCACTTTTTAAGGGGGTGCGTTGTAGAAGGTCTGCAAACCGCCGTCTGAATGCCGCCCGTCTAACTGTATGCATGCCAAAGTGCGATACATTGCTGCAATTCCGCGCGCAGGAGGCGACATCCTCCATCTGCGGCTTCAGGATGACGCGGACATATGGGGCAAGGGCCGTGGCGTTGATTTCTAGAAACCGTTGCAGGCTTGTGGTTCCGGTTTTGTGAAAGCCAGGGTGGATAATAACGCGGGTCACGAATCCGATTGCGGGAATAACCCTTCGGGCGGGTCAATCACGATGCGATTAGCGGCTAGGTCAACGGTAGGAACGGCCCCTTTTGTGAAGGGCAGAAGGACGGGTTCTTTCAGGCCGGGACCCGTGATTTCCAGAATATCGCCTGCGCCGTGGTTCAATACGGTTTTGACTTTTCCAAGCGTTTCGCCACCTGTGTCAACGGCGGTTAGCCCGACTAAATCGGTGTGGTAAAATTCATCATCCGGTAAGCTCGGCAGGTTTTCGCGGGCCGTATAAAGGCGGGTGCTGCGCAGGGCGTCGGCATCTTCTTTATTGTCCACGCCGGAAATTACGGCTGCAAATCCGCCTTTGATCGCGCGGGTAATGCCAAGGTCATAGACCGTGCCGCTTTCGGTGCTTAGCGGGTTGTAGTTGCCAATCGCGGCGGGATCCGCACAAAAACTTTTGATGCGCACTTCGCCTTTTACGCCAAATGCGCCGGAAATTGCGCCTACACAGATCATTTCAGGTTTCTCAGTCATTTACCGCTCCAGCACGCTTGCCAATAAAGCATCGCGTTTTTCCCATTCCACTTTTTCCAATTCCGGCGTCAGGCTTGTTTCAACAGGCCAGCCAACGCACAAATATGCCACTAGCCCCCAAGCATCCGGTACGTCAAGGTCTGCGGCCAGTTGTGCGGGGTCGATTATCGAAACCCAGCCGACGCCAAGCCCATGCGCGCGTGCTGCAAGCCAGAAGTTCATGATCGCCGATACAACCGAATACCGTCGCGCTTCGGGCATGGTTCCGGCACCAAGGCCAGCGCCTTTGTCCGTACCATCGTCACAAAACACCGCCAACTGAACAGGTGCATCGCGCATGCCTGACAGTTTCAGTCCAGCGTAAATCTTGGCTCTGTCGCCCGAATATCCTTTTAGGGCATCAGCATTCGCAGCCTCGAAGTTCACCAATGCCTTGGTCCGTGCGGCAGCGGATTTCACCGWAACAATYCGCCAAGGYTCGGACAGKCCAACCGAGGGGGCAAGCCGGATYGCYTCCATCAMTTCGGCCAGAAGKTCRTCSGAWACAGGTTTATCSRCGTGRAAATGCCGAACATCCCGACGCCAGCGCATCAGRTCGTTYARTTGRTCGCGAAATTCWGGTGGRAACTGGTTCATGGGYTAWTGTTTAGGYGGCTTCGGGCGGGATGTGAACAAAAAANCGGCYCCCGAAACGCATTCGGRGGCCGCAAATYTTTAMCAGWARAGCCGAWTTACTCGGATGCAGCTTCTTCTGTYGCTACTTCTTCAACAGGTGCAGCRGCAGCTTCGGCAGCGTCAGCAACTTTCTGAGCTTTCTCTTCAGCGCGCTCAACAGCAGCTTTGCCCGGTGTGCCCTTTTTAGGGTTGTTGCGGTTTTTCTTTTCCAGAACACCAGCGGCTTCTAGGAAACGGGAAACGCGGTCAGTWACCTGYGCGCCTTCGCCCAACCAGTATTTCACACGCTCWAGRTCGATTTTCACACGCTCTTCGCTGTCTTTAGGCAAAAGCGGGTTGTATGTGCCGATTTTYTCGATGTAGCGGCCGTCGCGCGGCATACGGCTGTCTGCAACRACAACACGGTAGAAAGGRCGTTTYTTGGACCCACCACGGGCCAGACGRATTTTAGTAGMCATTGYTAGTTCTCCTTARGATKKMKTTGWGGGCGATTGCCCGTCGTTTTTGATGTTTTCGTGATGCCTGATGACCTCGGAAATKATGAAGYTCAGGAATTTCTTGGCAAACKCGGGGTCGAGYTTGGCTTTYTCGGCCAAYTCCTCAAGYCGCGCTATCTGTGTYGCTTCGCGGGCAGGGTCGCTGGCAGGAAGATCATGTGCTGCCTTCAATTCGCCCACGGCTTGCGTGTGTTTGAACCGCTCGCCCAGCGTGTAAATCATGATCGAGTCCAGCCGGTCRATGCTTTCGCGGTGACCTTTCAGGATTTCAGCGGCGCGGGTTTGATCGGGGGTCATTTCTTTTTCCCCAATCCACTTAGGTCCGTTGGCAATCCGGCACBTGGCTTGGCACCAAACCCGGGYTGCAAGGCGTTTGCGCCCATGCCCGGCATCCCGCCGCCCATGCCAGCCTGCTGGTTGCCGCCTTTGCCCATCAGCGCGCCGAGGCCCTGACGCATCAGGCCTTTTTTGCCCATTTTGCCCATCTTCTTCATCATGTCGCCCATCTGGCGTTGCATCTTCAGAAGTTTGTTCAGGTCGGAAACCTGCATGCCMGCRCCYTTGGCCACACGCTTTTTGCGGCTGGCCTGCATGATCTGCGGGTTGGCGCGTTCGCGTTTGGTCATGGATTGGATCAGGGCGATCTGGCGGGTCAGAACTTTGTCGTCGATCCCTGCCTCTGCCATCTGTTTCTGGGCTTTACCCATGCCCGGCATCATTCCCATGATCCCTGACATGCCACCCATCTGCTGCATTTGTTCAAGCTGCKKGCGAAGGTCGTTCATGTTGAACTGSCCCTTCATCATSCGCTTCATCATSCGCTCGGCTTGTTCAGCCTCGATMGWTTCYTGGGCYTTYTCGACCAGCGAAACGATATCGCCCATACCWAGGATRCGGGATGCAATRCGTTCRGGATGGAATTCCTCAAGCGCGTCCATCTTTTCGCCAAGRCCKACGAATTTRATCGGYTTGCCRGTGACCGCACGCATCGAAAGCGCWGCACCACCGCGCCCGTCGCCGTCCATMCGYGTTAGYACAACACCGGAAATMCCGATYTGGCCRTCGAAYTGTTCAGCKACGTTCACKGCGTCTTGGCCCGTYAGACCRTCAACSACCARYARTGTTTCACGRGGGGTTGCCACATCGCGCACAGCYTGMACTTCAGCCATTAACTCTTCGTTAATRTGSAGGCGGCCAGCGGTGTCGAGGATRTAAACATCATACCCGCCCAGYGTCGCTTGCTGCTTGGCACGTTTGGCRATCTGYTCRGGCTTCTGGCCTTCAACGATCGGCAACGTATCAACGCCGATCTGTTTACCCAACACTTCAAGCTGGTGCATCGCGGCGGGGCGGTAAATGTCCAAYGAGGCCATCAACACGCGTTTGTTTTCTTTTTCCTTAAGRCGTTTCGCCAGCTTGGCCGTCGTCGTCGTCTTACCGGARCCTTGCAAGCCAACCATAAGGATCGGYGCAGGYGGGTTGTCGATTTTCAGMSYGCCAGCGGCAGCGTCATCGCCCGAMAGCATCGCCACCATYTCGTCGTTRACGATCTTAACGACCTGYTGRCCCGGCGTGATGGATTTGGTAACGGCTTGTCCCGTCGCCTTTTCCTGTACAGCCTTAACAAAATCACGGGCAACAGGCAGGGAAACGTCGGCCTCTAGCAAAGCCACACGGACCTCGCGAAGCGCGGTTGCAACATCTGCGTCTGACAGCGCACCTTGCTTGGTTAGCTTGTCAAAGACACCGCCTAGGCGGTCGGATAGATTCTCAAACATCTCGTTGCCCTCCATAGGCAAATAACAAACGACAAGCGCACCAGTGGGCGTAACACGCTGACTGGTGGCGATCCTGACATAAGCTCAGGACCGGAAGTTTTAAACCTTCCGGAAGTTAGGTGGTGCAATAAAGGGTGTTTATTCCAGAGTCAACGGTTTGCTGGTTGTGCTAATATATCGGGTAAAAAATATTTGCTTTTAATGTACTATTCATTAATACTAATAAATAGTTAACGTAACTATCAACTGAGGTATATAATGAAAAAGACACTTACAATAGTAACCAGCACGATTGCTGCGCTTTCTTTTGCCAGTATCGCCCAAGCAGGGCCAAGTCTTTCCGGATCTGTCACTGCTAGCTATCTGGGAAGTGATATGTTGTCTACAGACGATGACGACGATTGGAACAACTTAGTGGCTTCACCCTCGAAGGCTATGTAACTGGTGAATTTGCCAACGGCCTCGTGTTTACTGCCGATGCTAGTATGCTCTATCGTGATCTTTCGCCTTACGGCAACGTGCGCACAGAATACCGCGATCAAGGCCCGCGTGAGTTTGAAGTATTCGGCTTGCACGTTGGCAAGAACTTCGGCAGCCTTTATGCTGGGGCCTTCGCAGGGATCGGTTTTCAGCAAACCGATCTGAATTATGACATCATGCGCGAAGGCTTTATCAGCGGAGTGGAGGCCAAAAAGAGCTTCGGCAAGCTCACTATTTTTGGCCAAGTCGCATATATGGACTGGCAATATGAAGCTTGGGATGGGTCCGCTCCAGACAACGGCTTCACAGGTATGATGTCCCGCGTTGGTATGTCCTATGAGATTAACGACCGCCTGAGCGCTATGGTTGATATCGAATATGGCTACTCACCTGATTGGTTTGAGGACAATGGTGACTGGGGCGAACTCATGGTTGGGCAACTTCAGGTAGCCTATGCTATGACTGATCGTCTCGATATTGTTGCGGGCTACGAATTCGGTGAATTCACCGCCAATACAGAGGATTTCGGATATGAATCCAATACCACTATCGGGGTGCGCATGAACTTCGGCGGTGCCTCCGGCTTTAACGAGCTTTCAACTCCGGTGCAGGGCTTCGCCGCTGCCGGTTGGGCCMAAACGACAGACTAAAGTTTGCAAGAACAATCTAAAGGGGCCGCATAGTGCGGCCCCTTTTTCTGTGACGCCAATACCACTAAAACGTTCATGAGACCTTAGCCAAGTACTCGTCGGAGCCGTTTCATGTAGCCAAACTGTTGGCCTTGGCAAACGCTTGACGTGGAGTTATGTGCAGCCCATGACAAAAACAATCGTAGCCGCCCTATATCATTTCACCCGCTTTGCGGACCCGTCCGCCATGCGCGGGCCTTTGCAAGATGTTTGCGACGCGCAAGGCGTTAAGGGATCGTTATTGATCGCGGGTGAGGGGATTAATGGCACGATTGCCGGAACGCGGGGCGGGATTGATGCCGTTTTGGCGTACCTGCATGCCTTGCCCGGATGCGGCGACCTTGAACATAAGGAAAGCCTCGCCTCGGACATGCCGTTTTTGCGGATGAAGGTGAAGCTGAAGAAAGAAATCGTGACGATGGGCCAGCCGCAAGTGGACCCGACGTTGAATGTCGGTAATTATGTGATGCCCGAAGATTGGAACGATCTGATCTCGCAAGACGACGTGGTGCTGATTGACACCCGCAATGATTACGAGTTTTCCATTGGCACGTTTGAAGGCGCGATTGACCCCGAAACCGCCAGTTTCCGCGATTTCCCCGCGTGGTGGGAGGCAAACAAAGACCGCTTCCACAATAAACGTGTGGCGATGTTTTGCACGGGTGGCATCCGTTGCGAGAAATCCACTAACTATCTGTTAGGCGAAGGGGTTACTGACGTGTTTCACCTTAAGGGTGGCATTCTGAAATACCTCGAAGAAATCCCGCAGGAGCAATCCATGTGGGAAGGTGAATGTTTCGTTTTTGATWSCCGTGTTTCCGTTGGGCATGGGTTRGAGGAAGGCCCGTACCACCTGTGCTACGCCTGCCGCCGCCCGATTTCTGACGCTGACATGACGCGCCCMGAATTTGAAAARGGYGTAAGCTGCCACCAGTGCATCGACGAGCATTCAGACGCGCGCCGTGAAAGRTTYCGCGAGCGGCAAAAGCARGTGATGCTMGCCGAAAAACGCGGYGGYCAGCATATWGGCGARCGYAAAGACGTGCGSGCTTAAGGTATTTCGGGTTAACAAGCCCGAMCCTTCCGGTTATCAATCTWAAAACAACCCCGCCGGAGAAACGCATGGCCCTTGGCCCAGTCCATACTTTYAGAACCCTCGTTAATAGTGGCGAACTGAACGACGACGCAGCCCAGCGGTTCGCAGTTGAAAAGTTGCAACTGCTACACACGCGGCTGGATGGGTATAACGCGGAAAAACCAACGCTTGCAGGTTTCGGTCTTTTTGGTTGGGGCCGTGAGAAAATCACGCAAGCTGAAATCAAAGGCCTTTATCTTTACGGCGGGGTCGGGCGCGGGAAATCCATGCTGATGGACATGTTTTTCTATACCGTGAACGTTGAAAAAAAGCGCCGCGTGCATTTTCACGAATTTATGCAAGAAGTGCATGACGGGATTTTTGAAGCCCGTAAAAACCAGGACAAAGACCCGATTGAACCTGTCGCCAAGGCCATCGCCTCCGAGGCGCATTTGTTGTGCTTCGATGAAATGCAGATCGCGGATATTACCGATGCAATGATCGTCGGGCGCTTGTTCGAAAAGCTGTTCGCGCGCGGCGTGGTGATCGTTGCGACCTCGAACCGCCACCCTGACGAGCTTTATAAGGATGGCCTGAACCGTCATCTATTCTTGCCGTTTATTGAAAAAATCAAAAACCATCTGGAAGTTTACCATTTAGCGAGTGAAATGGACCATCGCCTTGGTGGRCAGAAAAGTGCWGAGCTRTACTTCACGCCGCTCGAYGAYGTTTCAARGCGSGAGATGGATGCCGCGTGGGATGCTTTGACCAACGGCAAAGGCGCRCCTAAAACCTTGGTGGTGAAGGGGCGGGATGTRGTTATTCCTTCGTTTCATGAGCGYGCAGGCAGATTTACCTTCGCGCAACTTTGCGAAACCCCGCTTGGGGCRGTGGATTATCTGGCGATTGCCAAAGCGCTGGATGTGTTGTTTCTGGATGATATTCCCAAAATGTCCAARGAAAAGGGYAAYGAGGCGAAGCGGTTCATTCTGCTGATCGACACYTTGTACGAGGCCAAAGTCCGGTTGATTTGTTCTGCGGATGATGTGCCGGATCGATTGTATCAAGAGGGCAAAGGGGCATGGCAGTTCAAACGCACGACGTCGCGCCTAGAAGAAATGCAGCGCGCGGAGTGGGGAGCCACCTTACGGGCGCAATCGATTTAGAAGGCTGGGCGTGGCGTAACCATCTGCCCGCAAGCTTTGCGAGGTTTGAAAGGCCTGTATGGCCTCGATAGTTTTGGGGCCAATCATCCCGTCGATAGGACCGACATCAAAGCCGCGCTTTTGTAGCAGTGATTGTATCTCGTGCTGGTTTGCGCGGGTCATTGGCGTGTCACTGCGTGGCCAGCTTGCGGTGAACGCCGCACCGCCATTAATGCGATCCGACAAATGGCCAACGGCGAGGGAATAGGACACTGACATGTTATATTGCCGGATCACTTGAAAATTCGGGAAGATCGCGAAGATCGGGCCATTTGCACCTGCGGGGGCAATCAAGGCGGTGGGACCATGGTTGGGGATTTTGGCTCCAGCCGCCGTGCGAACACCGCTGCCGTTCCAAAAACGCGCGCTACGGGTTTCGTATTCCCCGATCAGTGCATAGTCGAAGCCACGCGGAACCGTGACCTCAATCCCCCACGGCTGGTCTTTTTCCCAACCCAACTCGTGCAGGTAATTCGCGGTGGAGGCCAGCGCGTCAGCCGGATTATCAGACCATATATTGGCTTGCCCGTCGCGATTGTGATCGATTGCGAAGCGTAAGTAAGTCGTGGGCATGAACTGCGTGTGCCCCATAGCGCCGCCACCACTGCCCAGCATTCTGGACGGGGTAACATCGCCACGGGTCAGAATTTTCAGCGCAGCGATTAATTCGGTTTCAGCAAATGCACGGCGGCGGCCATTATACGCGGCATTGGCGAGGGCGTTAACCGTGTAGCTGTTGCCACGAAAACTTCCAAAATTAGTTTCCATCCCCCAGATGGCGAGGAGTATTGCGCCATCGACGCGATATTTCCGTTCCAGTTGTTGCAAAATATCTTGGACGGAAAGCGCCTTGGCTTTGCCGGTAGAAATACGGCTGGCAGACACGGCACCGTCCAGATATTCCCATATCGGGCGGACGAATTCCGCCTGATTAGCATCCGCGGCCGCGCTGCGTGGGTCGTATTCGACCGTGCGAAATGCTGTGTCGAATGTGGTGGCGGAAATTCCGGCAGCAAGGGCTGTGGCACGAAATTCATTGCGCCATGTGTCAAAACCAGATGCGGCAGCTAGCAACGGAAACCAGCTGGTGATCAGGATTACGGCATATAGAAAAAAATGGCGCATAGGGCAGCGTAGCCGCTTCACCCGATGCGCGAAACTATTTCTTGCGTTTCGTGCGTTTAACATCCTTGCTGCGGCGGATTTTCGCGCGCTTGTGTTTGCGGTTCGGCGTGCCACGGGATTTGCCACCTTGCGCGGGCTTCATGGCTTTGCCGTCCAGTTCCAACAGCTCGAACAACAGACCGCCGGTGACGGGGACSGCCTCGGCAAGACGKACTTTGGCCTTCATGCCAAGGCCGATGACCAAGCGGGATTTCTCGCCCGTYARRGTYTGYGCATCGGCATCATGATGAAAATACTCGCGCCCTAGATGCGAGATCGGGATGATGCCGTCAGCCCCCGTTTCGTTCAGCTTCACRAACATACCGAAACGGGCRATGCCGGAAACTTTGCCYTCRAAYTCRTTACCGATRCGTTCKGAMAGATAGGCYGCCAGATAGCGGTCGGTAGTATCGCGTTCGGCCAACATTGATCGCCGCTCGGTCTGGCTGATGTGTTCGGCGGTTGCCTCAAGRCCGGCTTCTTCTTCGGGKGTTTGGCCGTCATCGCCCCAGCCGTGSGCCTTGATCAAGGCACGATGCACGATCAGATCGGCATAGCGGCGGATGGGCGAGGTGAAATGGGCGTAACGCTTCAACGCCAACCCGAAATGCCCGTAGTTTGATTGCGAATAATACGCTTGCGTCATGGAGCGTAGAACGGACATGGAGATAACCTCCGAATGTTCGGTCCCCGCCGCCGCATCCAGCAATTTGTTCAATTGTGCGGTTTTTAGAACTTGGCCTTTGGCGAGTGTTAGGCCGACGCTTTCAACCGTTTCACGTAGACCTTCGAGTTTTTCGGGTTTGGGTTCCTCGTGGACGCGGTAAAGCAAGTGCATGCGCTTGGCTTCCAGCGTTTCGGCGGCGCAAACATTGGCCAGAACCATGAATTCCTCGACCAGTTTATGGGCATCGAAACGATCACGGAATGCAACCGAAAGCACCACGCCCTCATCGGAAAGGATGATCTTGCGTTCGGGTAGGTCAAGGTGAAGGGGTTGGCGTTTTTTCGTTTCTTTGCGAACGGCGAAATAAGCGTTCCACAGGGGTTTGATGCCGTGTTCCATCAAGGGCGCGACCTCGGCGTCAGGGTTGCCATCTGCGGCAGCTTGGGCCTGTTCATAGGATAACGAGGCGGGGGATTGCATCATGGCGCGCGTAAAACGATGCCCAATTTTACGACCCGCAGCGTTCAGCTGAATTTCCAGCGCGATACAGGGTCGATCCACGCCTTCATGTAGCGAACATAGGTCACCAGACAGGCTGTCGGGTAGCATCGGCACAACACGGTCGGGAAAATAGGATGAATTCCCGCGCTTGCGCGCCTCGCGGTCCAGCGCCGAGTTTGGCCGCACGTAATGCGCAACATCGGCGATGGCGACCCAAACGATGTGGCCGCCCTCGTTTTTTGGGTTGGGGTCGGGCAGGGCGCAGATGGCGTCGTCGTGGTCGCGGGCATCAGATGGGTCGATAGTGAACAGCGGCAGGTGGCGCAGGTCTTCGCGTTTGCCTAGCTTCACGGGCTTGGCTTTTAGTGCCTCATCCTCGACCTTATCGGGGAAGGTGACGGGGATGCCATGTTCGTGGATTGCGATCAGGGATACGGATTTGGGCGCGGTTGCGTCACCCAGTCGCGCGGTGATTTTGGCCTTGGGTAGGCCCATGCCGGCCTTGCCGATTTGGGTGGCCTCGACCAATTCACCTTCGCGCGCGCCGTTGCGGTCACCGGGGGCGATCTGCCATTCCTTGCTGGATTTCTTGTCCACAGGGATAACACGACCACCGTATTCGGCCTGTTTAAATATACCCAAAATCGTGGCGGCAGAGGCTCCGATTTTGCGGATCAAGCGGCCCTCGTAAGGTGCGTGTTCCTCGCCGGTTTTGGTTAGACGGCAGAGGATTTTATCGCCGATACCAAGGGCCGGATTGCCCTTCATGGGGATGATTAGAATGGTAGGGGCGTGTTCTTCGCCATTCCAGTTGGCGGGTTCGGCGAACAGATCACCGTCTGCGTCAATGGCGGTAACTTGCAACAATTCGACGTTCTGCAGGGTGCCTGCTTCGCGGATCGTGTTGCGGGTTTTCTGCAAGTGCCCCTCGGCGCGCAGTTCGCGCAATATGCGCTTTAGCTCGATCCGGTCTTGGCCCTTGATGCCAAAAGCTTTGGCGATGTCGCGCTTGCTTGTAGTTTTGGCGTTATCTTTGATCCATTCGAGGATCTGTTCTTTGCTTGGAAAGTGTTTCATGACGCCCTCTAACACGCAGGTTGCGGGGCGTCATGTGAATTTATTCGAAGCGTTTACTTTTTAGCCGCAGGTTTTTTCTTGGCCGGAGCCTTCTTCTTCGCAGCAGGTTTCTTTTTCGCGGCGGGTTTTTTCTTGGCAGGGGCCTTCTTTTTAGCCGCCGGTTTCTTGCGCTTGCCTTTGGTTGCAGCCTTGGCGTTCACCAACTCAATCGCGTCTTCCAGTGTCATATCCTCAGGCTCTGTGCCTTTGGGTAAGGTTGCGTTAATCTTTTCCCACTTCACATAAGGGCCATAGCGCCCGTCCATGACGTTCAAAGCACCACCATCGGGATGTTCACCAAGCTCTTTAAGCGGTTTCGCTGCTGCCCCGCGCCCACCACGTGCCGCTTTTTGGGCGATTAGGTCTAATGCGCGGTTCATGCCGATGGTCAGAACTTCTTCGGCGTCCTTGATGTTGGCGTAGATTTTGACAGGCTTTTTCTGGCCTTCTTCCAAAGGTTTCGTGTGCATCACATATGGGCCAAAGCGCCCGATGCTGGCCTCGACCGGCCCGCCCTCTGGATGTTCACCTATCAGGCGGGGCAGAGACAACAGGTCAATGGCCTTTTCAAGGGTTATCGTGTCCAACTCCATGCCTTTAGGGATGGAGGAACGTTTGGGTTTTGGTTCTTCTTCGGTCGCTTCGCCAAGCTGCACGTAGGGACCGAATCGGCCTGTACGCAGGGTTACGGGGATGCCGTCAGCGTTTTCACCCAGCGGTTTGCCGTCAGGGCCAGCCATATCGCCGCCCTCAAGTTCGCCAGCCAAGGGGCGGGTGTAGCGGCACTCGGGGTAGTTAGAACAACCGATGAAAGCGCTGCCTGCGCGGGATGTCCGCATGGATAGCTTGCCATTTCCGCAGTTTTTGCAAATGCGCGGATCGGAGCCATCTTCATTAGGCGGGAAGATGTGTGGGGCCAGCACGTCGTTGATTTTCTCAAGCACCTCGGTGATGCGAAGGTCTGCGGTTTCGTCGATTGCGGCGTGGAAATCTTTCCAGAAACGGCCAAGAAGAACTTTCCAGTCCTCTTCGCCAGCACTGACCTTATCTAGGTCATTTTCCAAGGCGGCGGTGAAATCATACCCGACATATTGGCGGAAATAGCTTTCAAGGAAGATCGTCACCAGACGGCCTTTATCTTCAGGGATCAGGCGGTTCTTTTCCTTGCGAACATAATCGCGGTCCTGAATCGTGGTCACAATGGAGGCATAGGTAGACGGGCGACCAATGCCCAGTTCTTCCATCTTCTGCACGATGCTCGCCTCGGAATAACGCGGCGGTGGCTGGGTGAAATGCTGTTCGGGCGTAACCGAGCGTTTGTCGGCAGGATCGCCTTGCGTGATTTGTGGCAAGGTTTTGTCGTCGTCAATAACCGCGTCTTCACGGCCTTCGGTATAGACCTTCATGAAACCGTCAAACTGGATAACTTGGCCCGTGGCCCGCAGGCCGATTTGTTCATCCGCTGAAAGAATATCGACCGTGGTGCGTTCAAGACGCGCAGCCGCCATTTGGCACGCTACCGAGCGCTTCCAGATTAGATCGTAAAGTTTACGTTGATCGGCCTCAAGTTTCGCTATTGCATCAGGGGCCATAGACATATCCGTAGGGCGGATACATTCGTGGGCTTCCTGCGCGTTCTTGGCTTTGTTCTTATAGATGCGTGGCTTGTCAGGGACGTAAGMATCCCCGTAGCGGTCTTTGATAACCTCGCGGGCTTGCGCCACGGCYTCGGGGGCCATGTCGATACCGTCGGTACGCATGTAGGTGATATATCCGGCCTCATAAAGGCGCTGGGCGGTGGACATGGTCTGGCGCGCACCAAAGCCGAACTTGCGGCTGGCCTCTTGTTGCAAAGACGATGTCATGAAGGGCGCGGAGGGATTACGGTTGGCGGGTTTCGCCTCAACGGAGGCAATCGTAAGGTCGCGGGATTCGATGGCGGCTACGGCCAGTTCAGCAGCGGCGGCAGTTTCAATGCTGAATTTATCCAGCTTTTTGCCACCAAGTATGGTTAACCGCGCCTCGAAGTTTTGCCCACGTGGTGTGGTTAGGTCGGCGGCAACGGTCCAGTATTCGCGGTTCTTGAAAGCTTCGATCTCCATCTCGCGTTCAACGATCAGGCGCAGGACGACGGATTGCACGCGGCCAGCGGATTTCGCGCCGGGCAGTTTGCGCCAAAGAACTGGCGACAGGTTGAAGCCCACGAGATAATCCAGCGCACGGCGGGCAAGGTATGCGTCCACCAGCGGTTGATCGACTTGGCGCGGGTTGGCCATAGCCTCTAGAATTGCGGATTTGGTGACGGCGTTGAACACCACACGTTCAACCTTGGTAGATTTCTTGATAACTTTGCGTTTGCGCAGAACCTCTTCAAGGTGCCAACTGATCGCCTCCCCCTCCCTATCAGGGTCGGTTGCGAGGATCAGTTTGTCGTCGGGATCAGCCTTCATGGCGTCCACAATGGCGCGAATATGTTTCATGGACTGGCTTGCGACATCCCATTTCATTTCGAAATCGTTGTCGGTGTCGACGGAACCGTTCTTGGCAGGCAGGTCCCGAACGTGGCCGTAAGACGCCAGAACGGTGTACTCATCCCCTAGATATTTATTGATAGTTTTCGCTTTCGCGGGGGATTCGACTACTACAACGGCCATTAAAAATCTCCAAATTCACGGGGAGTCGTGTGGGGCGGGAACATGGTGCGGACTGTGGGGTCTTGTCAATGGAGAATGCGAAACCAGCCCTTAGGGTCGTTTTTTTAAACGAAATGGTTTCACGATTGCCCTAACGAATGTTGCTACGGCAATGAGCATTACCACCAAGATAATATCCTCGGTCGGGATGCGAAGTTGCATTTCGAATAGCCAAGGATAGATCAAGGTTGCCGTTAAAGGGGTCAGTAAGGCTAGGACATACTTCCACCACTCTGGTCTGGCTTCATCAAGATTGGCATCTATCGTCAATTCTCCAGTGACGTCACGGCCTTTATACAAAGCAAAAACAGTTAACGCGATGAACGGCAGCAGGGAAAGGGATATGGGCAGAAATGGCAGTGCGGTAATAGAGAAGGCAACCACCGCAACAAGAGCAACGAAGCTGACTTCCCATTTAGTGGGGTAAAACCCGCCACGGCCAAAGTTATCAGCGATGACCATGCCCACTATCCAGAAAATGCCAGTGGCATAGGCGAAAATGCTGAATTCTGATGGGGTAATAATTTCGAAGCTCCCACCTGACTCACCAGTCCAGTACCATGTGGCCCAAATCGCCCAGAAACCGCCCAGAGCGATAAACATAGTCAGGTTCCACAGCACGTTCTTGTTGCGCATAACTAGGCGCACAAAATACCATCCGACTAAAACATCTATTAGCGGGTGCCAAGATATGCTTGTCCAGACAAATGAATAAGGGACACCTTCATAAACTGCGGGAACCACCAAGGCTTCTGCTGCCCAGCCGAAAATAGCTCCGGCGAGAAAAAGGCCTAACAAAGTGTTAACCTTATAGTGCGAGAGAAGAGCCAAAAAAGGAAAGGTAAACAGGGCGTAATATGTAGAAAGTATGAAAAGTTCACCGATGGCAAGCGCCAAGTTTATTTGAAGTTTGCCAATTAGAATCGCAACCATTCCTTCGTTTACAAAAAGGAACTCTGAGAAAAACATTAAAATTATTGCGGAGCCGTATAGTGCAAGCAGGCGGTAGACGAAATGCATCATGGTACCTCATATACTTTGGGTGATAATGTTATCCTCGTTATCTGAGCCTTTTTCAAGCTCAGGCTATTTTACAAAATAATTAGTGAAAAAGCTTGCTTTAGAATTCGGATCGTACTCATATTCCTAATCACTTGATGAAAACTGCCAAACATGAACGGGAGATACTTATGGCTGAAATCGTAATTATGGGTGCCGGTATTGGTGGTGTTCCGATGGCGTTTGATATGAAACTGGAAAAACGCAACGAAGATAACATCACGGTTATTTCGGATAAGTCATATTTCCAGTTCACGCCGTCAAACCCTTGGGCCGCCGTTGGTTGGCGTAAAAAGGAAGACATTACAATTGAACTAGCCCCTGTGATGAAGAAGCAGGGTATCGGGTTCATTCACGATGCAGTGGCGAAAGTTGACCCTGAGGGTAACAAAGTTATTTTAGCCAGCGGCAAAGAGGTCGCCTACGACTACTTGGTTATCGCCACCGGCCCTGAATTGGCATTTGACGAAATTGAAGGTCTTGGCCCTGAAGGTTTCACGCAATCCATTTGTGCGATCGACCATGCCGTTGACGCTTATGGTGGCTGGGAAGAATTCTGCAAAGACCCCGGCCCGATTGTGGTTGGTGCGGTTCAAGGTGCGTCCTGTTACGGGCCAGCTTACGAATTCGCGATGATCATGGACACCGAACTGCGTAAACGCAAAATTCGTGACAAGGTACCGATGACGTTTGTTACGGCTGAACCTTACGTCGGCCACCTTGGTTTGGGCGGTGTTGGCGATACCAAAGGTATGTTGGAATCCGAAATGCGGAACCGTCATATCAAGTGGATCACAAACGCGCGTGTGGACAAAATCGAAGACGGAAAAATGGCTGTTTCCGAAATTGCCACCGATGGATCGGTTGCCGCTGAACATGCGCTGGATTTCAAGTATTCCATGATGCTGCCAGCTTTCCGCGGTATCCCCGCAGTGCGGGACATTGAAGGGTTGGTTAACCCACGTGGTTTTATCATTGTCGACAAGCACCAGCGTAATCCGAAATACCAGAACATCTATTCGGTCGGAGTGTGTATCGCCATTGCACCGCTAGAGGCCACGCCTGTGGCTGTGGGTGTGCCGAAAACCGGCTATATGATCGAAAGCATGGTTGCGGCGGCAGCGGCGAACATTGGGGAAGTAATCCGTGGGCGCGAACCAACGCACGAAGGCACATGGAACGCGTTCTGTTTGGCTGATTTCGGTGACGGTGGTGTGGCATTCCTTGCACAACCGCAAAACCCGCCGCGCAACATCAACTGGGCATCTGAAGGTAAATGGGTGCATTTGGCCAAGATCGGGTTCGAGAAATACTTCCTGCGCAAAATCCGCAAAGGCCAAAGCGAGCCGTATTTCGAGAAGGCCGTGATGGGTATGCTTAAGGTTACACGCTTAAAAGGCAAATAGGATCGTAAGGTGCGTGGCCTTCACGCACCTTAACAAATCAGGCTTGTGGCAACTTCATGTGCCGCGCCCGTGCGCCACGTTCAATCGCAGCACCGTGTAGACGGTCAATGTTCAGCTCATARCGGATCTCGGCCATGAACTCCAATTCACCTTGGCGAAGTCGRCCATCAGCGGCGGCTACATCRCAGGCCATGGCRTAGGCSGTCTCGTAAAGTTSTTCYGGCARSCYRTCRCGRAYGATCCCGAAMAGGGCATCCAGMCCRTCTTCGATTTCRAAMAGRTCGAAGACRRYYTGGCTGACKGTTTTGATCCGGCTGGAATCGTARTCCGCGAAAATMGGCATGTGATCCACRATCCGTGTGATCGACAKTAATTCGGAAGTGGTGATRTTTTCATCCGACGCRGACTCGGCYACCATYACGGCAACAAGGGCGTCTTGGGGYGAAAASGATGCAGGAACTTGTTCGGACATTTCATTACCTCGATAATATTCGTTGCCCTAAGAATATTGACGCATGGCCCGCTGCACAATAGGAAGCGGAAGATATTTTCGCGCTTCGGCTGTCGGGGCGCACTTTTAGGGGACAAGCATGTCTGAACTTCGCGAACTCGCACTGCAATCCAAAGCTTGGCCTTTTGAAGAAGCCCGCAAGTTGGTCAAGCGGTTCGCAAAACAGCCGCCCGAGAAGGGCTATGTGTTGTTCGAGACAGGCTATGGCCCATCAGGATTGCCCCACATTGGAACCTTTGGGGAGGTCGCCCGAACAACCATGGTACGCCGCGCATTCGAGGCATTAAGCGACATTCCGACCAAACTGATTTGTTTTTCCGACGATCTTGATGGTATGCGCAAGGTTCCGGGAAACGTGCCGAACCCTGAAAATTTGCAGGAACATCTGCAACGCCCACTTTCTGCCGTGCCAGACCCGTTCGGTGAATTTGAGAGCTTTGGCGACCACAACAACGCCATGCTGCGGCGCTTTCTGGATACGTTCGGGTTCGAATATGATTTTTATTCCGCCAGCGCGTTCTACAAATCCGGCCAGTTCGACCAGATTTTGCTGCGCGCCGTTGAGAAATACGACGAGATTATGGAAGTCATGCTGAAGTCGCTTCGCGATGAGCGCCGCGAGACGTATTCGTGTTTCCTGCCGATCTCGCAGAAAACCGGGCGGGTGATGTATGTGCCGATGAAATCGGTAAACGCCACGGATGGCACGATCACGTTTGACGAYGAAGAYGGTGAAGAAATCACKATGARCGTCACGGGTGGGCAGGTGAAACTGCAATGGAAACCMGATTTYGGSGCRCGYTGGGCYGCCCTTGATGTGGACTTCGAGATGTACGGCAAAGACCATTCYACCAACACGCATATCTATGAYAAAATCTGCCGGATTTTRGGCGGTCGTGCGCCSGAACATTTTGTRTACGAGATGTTTYTGGAYGAGGTCGGGGGGAAAATCTCCAAGTCYTCMGGYAACGGYATTTCCATTGACGAATGGTTAACYTATGCCAGCGCSGAAAGYCTGTCGTAYTTCATGTACCTGAAGCCCAAAACCGCCAAACGGCTGCATTTYGATGTGATYCCYAAAGCGGTTGACGAATAYCACCAACACCTGCGGGCGTTCGCRGGGCAGGATTTAAAAGCACGSCTGAACAATCCGGTYTGGCACATTCATCGCGGGCAACCGCCTGTTAGTGATATGGTTGTRCCGTTCTCCATGCTRTTGAATTTGGCRTCTGCWTCKAGTGCGGAAAACAMGGAMCARATGTGGGGCTTCATCCGCAAATATGCRCCTGATGCGACGGCTGAAACACATCCGGGATTGGATGCKGCGGCAGGCTATGCCGTGCGGTATTTYCATGATTTTGTGAAACCAACCAAGGTTTAYCGTGCAGCCAACGATGTAGAGCGCGCAGCRCTTGAAGATTTGGCGRCGCGSCTGAAAGCGTGGGATGGYGATGTGGACGGYGAAGCGTTGCAAAGYCTYGTRTTTKCGGTGGGYAAAGAMCACGGRTTTGATCCGCTTCGGGCRTGGTTCGGRGCGATTTACGARGTGCTTCTYGGGGCCTCSCARGGGCCGCGCTTCGGAGGGTTCATTGCGCTGTTCGGCGTGAAGGAAACCGTGGAACTGATCGAAAAAGCATTAGCGGGMGAATTTCTGGAGGGGTGAAATGCCAACGGGATATGAACCTCTTAATACATTAAAGCCTGTCGGCGAAAACATCTGGATCGTCGACGGGCCGCATATCAGTTTTTACGGCCTACCGTTTTCTACACGCATGACTGTTATTCGATTGGCGAGCGGGGATTTGTTTATCCACTCGCCAATCGCCCTGACCGATGCGCTGAAATCCGAGGTTTCCGCGTTGGGCAAGGTTCGGCATTTGGTTTCGCCTAACTGGATTCACTACGCTTATATCGCGGATTGGCAGGCAGCGTTTGCCAACACTATCGCGTGGGCATCACCCAATGTGCGGGCGCGGGCAGTCAAGCATAAGGTTGACATCGCGTTTGATCGTGACCTCGGTGAAGTCGCGGAACCTGGTTGGGCCGAAGAGATCGACCAGTTGGTCGCATTTGGCAGCAAAACGCATGTGGAGGTGGTGTTTTTCCACAAGGCCTCTAAAACCTTGATCCTCACAGACTTAATCGAAAACTTTGAGAAACCGAAATTGCCGTGGTGGTTACGGTTTGCAATCGGGCTGGCGGGGAATGTGGACCCTGACGGGAAGGCTCCGATTGATATGCGGATGTCGTTTCTTGGCGGGAAATCGAAGCTGCGCGTGGCCGTTCAACAGATGATTGACTGGGCACCGGAACGGATAATTCTGGCGCATGGGCGCTGGTACGAGCGCGATGGAACCATTGAGTTGCGCCGCGCTTTTCGCTGGGTTCTTTAAGTTTATCACACATCGGTTAAAATATTAGTTGCAACAATTATTGTTTGGTTAACCTCGCCTTAACAATTTGTTGCTAATTATTGGTATTCGCCGCCAATGCTGCGGCCAACTTTCGAGAAATTTCAAAACGGTGCTTCGTATATTGCGGAGTCCGTAGGCTTGTCGGCGCGGCCGACCAAAGGGGTATTGCATATGAATATGGTTGTTACGGACGGAATTGACTTGATGCCACCAGCGTTTGTGGATGGTTTGGACGATTGGTCAAGCACGGATGGCACGCCGGGGTCGCCTACCTATACGGGGGCGGCAAACGCGGCGATCGTGACCAGTGATCCCGATTTTGGCGGCTGTCTGGAGCTGCAAACAACGACGGACCCAACATCCCTACGCTATATGGGCGAGGTTCCGGTGATTGCGGGTGCTTATATCGAGGTAAAAGCACGCATCAAAGTGATGAGCGGTGCGTTCCCAACCGTGCGGATTGCAGCATGGGCTGGTGGTACTGGCGGGGTGCATATCGCGGGGCTGGATGAGTTCGGGCCGGTTGAGGTTATGAATACCTATGGGCGCGTTTACGAGGTGTCGGCGATTATCGGTTCGGGCAACCGTGCCGGCGTTGATATGCCGTGGGGAACACAGCCGGTTTACGGGCATTTCGGGCTGGATCTGGACGGCGCAACGGGCAGCGTTGTGCGCATTGAGTCGGTCGAAATCACCGATGTGACATCGTATTTCCACCGCAAGCTGATGCACTGGGTTGATGTGCGGGATTACGGCGCGATCGGTGACGGGGTAACAAACGAGGTTGCCGCGTTCGAGGCTGCTGATGCCGCAGCGGAGGCCAGCGGGCGGGAGCTGCTGATATCGGCTGGCACGTACTACATGGCCACACATTGCACATTGAATGCGCGCTGTCGGTTTGAGGGCAAGCTGGTGATGGCCACTGACAAACGCTTGCAGTTGACCAGTAACTTTGATTTGCCGACGTATGTGGATGCGTTCGGGGATGAAACGCTGGCGTTCAAAAAAGCGCTTCAGGCGTTGTTCAACTACACCGATCACGAGTCGCTGGATATGGGCGGTTTGCGCATTCAACTGGATGAGCCGATTGATGTTCATGCCGCGGTGGGCAACAAAAATACCTTCGCCAACCGCCGCGTTTTGCGCAATGGCCAGTTGGAGGTGAACGCAGGCCCAGCATGGAATACGGAGGTGTTTACCAGCACGGCGAGCTATTCCAGTGGCGATCAGTTGGTCCTAAGCAATGTGGTTAACATTGCGTCAATTCCTGTCGGTTCTCTGGTAACGGGGGCCGGTGTTGGCCGCGAAGTTTATGTGCGGGACAAGGACGAGGGGCTTGGTACGATCACGCTTAGCCAGCCGTTGCACTCCGCGCCAAGCGCGCAAACGTATACGTTTATACGGTTCAAGTATCTGCTTGATTTTTCTGGTTTCACAAGCCTTCAGCGTTTCCAGATCGAAGGGATCGAGTTTGGATGTTTCGGGGATGCCAGCGGCATTTTGCTACCAAAAGACGGGATCGCATGGCATATTCGTAACTGCTGGTTCACGAAACCACGGGATCGCGGCATTACTTCGATTGGTAAAGGGTGTAACGGTATGTCCGTTTACAATAACGAGTTTTTGTCGAATGAATACAACACACTGGTGCAGTACCGCTCCACCATAGCGTTTAATACCAACAGCAACGACATCAAAATTCGTAACAATCGCGCGGTGCGGTTTTTGCACTTCGGGGTGCTGAATGGCGGTGGGCATATCATTTCGGGCAACCACTTCTGGCAAGGCGACGGTTCCGTGGACGGGGAGCGTTCGGCGGGCATCGTGCTGACCCAGAAAAGTTGCAAAACGACGTTTTCGGCGAACTACATCGACAACGCGTGGATCGAGCTGAACAATGAACACGACGTTAAGGTTAATGCGAGCGCGTCGAGCAAGCCGTTCGGGACATTATCGCTGACGGGGAACATTTTCACCGCAGGTGATACGCCGACGTGGTTCACCTATATCCGGCTGGCGCCGTTTGGCACGGGCCACACGATTGACGGGATTTCAGTGGTTGGGAATACTTTCAAAACCATCGGCAGTGGCGTGATTGATARGGTTGAGGGCGTGGATACTTCCGAAGGCTCGTTCGATCATAGTGCCACGAAAGCGGTGACGTTCACTGGCAACTCGTTTGACGAGGTGKTGGMRCGKACCGAAAGCCCKGCRYTGGTGCGGSTYWCGCARKCGGGGGTGTCGGCGAACTGGACGGTTGATCTGTCGGCYAARCTRCCGTTCGGCGGGCAGGCSYTGGGYGTYGATGCGGTGATGCCACAGGGCGATATTCTGGATGGCAGCAACGTGGCGCAATACATCATGCCMTCRGCGCAACTGGCGGGGAACAGCAAYGTTTCGATCAAATGGGGRRCSAGCGTGAAGGGCACRGTGCATGTGGTCGCGCGGGTYGATTTACCCTCTTAACATTTGGTGATTTGGAATTGTCGGCGTAGGGTGGCCTTACAGGAGGACGCTATGCCGACAATTTCAGCCGACACCAAGGTGCAAACCGTTATCACGACATTCGAGGTTAACCCCGGCACCTGCCACGACCTATTGGGCGAACTTCGCACCACTTGCGACGAGGTGATCAGCCAGCAAAAGGGCTTCATTTCAGCGACGTTACATGTGAACGACGCACAAACGCGGATCGCGAATTATTCCCAATGGGAAACACGAGAGGATTTTCAGGCGATGTTAAGGTCCGACGCGATGTTGGAGCGGAGCCGGAAGATCAACGAGATGTGCAAGAATTTCGAGCCGGTGATGTACGATGTGGTGTATTGTTCGGGGTAGGGGTAGGGGTAGGGGTAGGGCGGGGTTCACCCCACCACAACCGGATAGAATTTCCCGCCGCAAGGGTGAATTGGATCGAATGGCGGGGTGAACCCCGCCCTACGTGATCTGGCACAAGGTTCGGGATGGTTGAGGATTTCGGTGGGTAGGGTGTGCGGTCCCCGCGCACCGTTGCGACGATTGACATGGTGGACGGTGCGCGGGGACCGCACACCCTACGAGTGGTTTCGGCTCCTTGCTAGATCGCACCTATCAATACATATCCGCCATAACAAAATGCACCAAGAGATAGGAACCATGCTAGTTCCGTTGCGTGCATCCAAAAATTTGCTGCCAAGTAACTGGTATTTTCGCCACGCTCCGTACGATCAACATTGCGGGTTGAAAAAAACGCGAGCATCCAAGATGTAATACCTAACACCGTCCCTAATAGCCAAAAAGTAGCGCTGGTCGCGTAGGTGCCGCTCGAAACTAGTTTCAAGACGGAATCCAATTGGCTTAGGGAAGCTATAAGCGCCCCACTATTCACCAAAATAACGGCCTTAATTGCACCTTGTGCATATTGTTGTGAAATCTCTCTATAATCAGCCATATCACCCCCGCCTCTTAGCCTTCCCCTTAACCACAGTAGTCCCCGCTCTCCCCCCAGAACTCCGCCCCTTCACCGCCGCATCCCCTGCCGCCGCAATCGCGGATTGCCTCGCCAGTGGGTCGTCGTGGATGGCTAAGTCCACCGCTTCCAGCCGTTGGACTTCATCCCGCAACCTTGCCGCCTCCTCGAACTCCAGATTTTCGGCGGCTTTGCGCATGTCCTTGCGTAATGCCTCCAGATGGACCTTCAAGTTCGCGCCGTAGTTGGCTTTGTCGACCTTGGTCGTGATCCGCCCCTGATCCGTGTCGCCTTTGAACAGGCCTTTCAGAACATCCTCGACGTTCCTTTTTATGGTCGTGGGCGTGATGCCGTGTTTGACGTTATGGGCGTGCTGTTTTTCGCGGCGACGGTTGGTTTCGTTCAGCGCGCGTTCCATCGAACCCGTGATCCGGTCGGCATACATAATCACGCGCCCATCCTCGTTTCGTGCGGCGCGCCCAATCGTTTGCACCAACGAGGTTTCGGAGCGTAGGAACCCTTCCTTATCCGCGTCCAGAATGGCCACCAGCCCGCATTCGGGGATGTCTAGACCTTCGCGCAACAGGTTGATGCCTATGAGGACGTCGAAAACGCCGAGGCGCAGGTCGCGCAGGATTTCGATGCGTTCCAGCGTGTCGATATCCGAATGCATATAGCGCACCCGCACGCCTTGTTCGTGCAAGTATTCGGTAAGGTCTTCGGCCATGCGTTTGGTTAGTGTCGTCACCAACACCCGCTGGCCTTTGGCGGCGACAATGCGGATTTCGGATAGCACGTCATCGACYTGCATTTCCACGGGCCGGATTTCCACGGGGGGGTCCAGCAGGCCTGTGGGGCGGATGATTTGTTCGGCGAATATGCCGCCGGATTGTTCCAGCTCCCATTTTTGCGGGGTGGCGGAAACGAACACAGATTGGGGGCGCATGGCGTCCCATTCCTCGAATTTCAACGGGCGGTTATCCATGCAGGAAGGCAGGCGGAAACCGTGTTCTGCCAGCGTTGATTTGCGTTTGAAGTCGCCTTTATACATGCCCCCGATTTGCGGAACAGACACATGGGATTCATCGGCGAACACAAGCGCGTTGTCAGGGATGTATTCGAAAAGGGTGGGGGGCGGTTCCCCGGGCGCGCGGCCAGTTAAATATCGGGAATAGTTTTCGATGCCGTTGCAAACGCCGGTGGCTTCCAGCATTTCAAGGTCGAAATTTGTGCGTTGTTCAAGACGCTGGGCTTCCAGCAATTTGCCCTCGTTCACGAAGCGATCAAGGGTGGTCTTTAACTCTTTCTTAATCTCCACCATCGCCTGTTTCATCGTCGGTTTCGGGGTGACGTAGTGGGAGTTCGCATAGATACGCACTTTGTCCAGCTTGCCCGTGCGCTGGCCAGTCAGGGTGTCAAATTCGGCGATGCTTTCCAGTTCATCCCCGAAAAAGCTGAACCGCCAACCGCGATCCTCCAAGTGGGCGGGCCAGACCTCTAAGCTGTCACCGCGCACACGGAAGGAGCCACGCTGGAACCCTTGATCGTTGCGGGCGTATTGCTGTGTGACCAGATCAGCCATCACATCGCGCTGGTTATATTCCTGCCCGATGACCAAATCCTGTGCCATTGCGCCGTAGGTTTCCACTGATCCGATACCGTAGATGCACGACACAGATGCCACGATTATCACGTCGTCGCGTTCCAGCAACGCGCGGGTGGCGGAGTGGCGCATGCGGTCGATTTGTTCGTTAATCTGGGATTCTTTTTCGATGTAGGTGTCGGAGCGGGCGACGTAAGCTTCGGGCTGATAGTAGTCATAAAAGCTGACGAAATATTCGACGGCGTTTTCGGGAAAAAACGATTTCATCTCGCCGTAAAGCTGGGCCGCGAGGGTTTTGTTGGGGGCAAGGATGATGGCGGGGCGTTGAGTGGCCTCGATCACCTTGGCCATGGTGAAGGTTTTGCCGGTACCTGTCGCGCCCAGCAGCACTTGGTTTTGGTCGCCATCATTGATACCCGCCACCAGTTCGGCAATCGCGGTGGGCTGGTCGCCTGCCGGTTCAAATTCGGTATGCATAACGATGCGCTTGCCGCCCTCAAGTTTGGGGCGAGCGATTTCGTCTGGCACGGTATCTTCGATAAGCATTGATTCCCCCTTTGTTCTATAAGTGATAGATTGGCCGCAGATTGCAAGGTTAGCGAGAGGTTAATTCTTTAGGTAGAATTGTTTGAATAATTAGCAACTTATACGAATAAACATCTTGCGAGCTACAACCGACCCAACGTAAGGTTTTCAGGCAAGCAGCAAGTAGGCCGCCGGACGGGTTCGATAAATACCCCACCCCTCGCTCTTCGAAGCCTTTCGGCGGTCATCTTCTCTTGCGCAATCTCTGAATTTTGGCGATAAGTACGCAGGTTCGATTCAACGAGGTAATCCAATGCTGGCACGTATTTACCAACCCGCACGAAATGCAATGCAGTCTGGTCAGGCGAAAACAAACGCTTGGGTGTTGGAGTATGTACCGGAATCCGCGAAATCACTTGATCCGCTGATGGGTTGGACCAGCTCTGACGATATGCGCGGGCAGGTGAAGATGCAGTTCGAAACGCAAGAGGCGGCCGTTGATTTTGCTAAACGCGAGGGAATCGCGTATCGGGTGATGAAAACGCACACCCGCAAACCGCTAGTGCGTGCGGGTGGTTACGGCGAGAATTTCGCGCCTGATCGCAAGACCGTCTGGACACATTGATCTAATTCCTAACTGAATGTTGTAGCGAGCGACGCATAGTGCTATGCGAGCGCAAATTCCATACGCGTGACCATAAAGGAGCCCCCGCGAATGTCCGATTACATTGTTAAAGATATATCCCTAGCTGAATTTGGTCGAAAAGAACTCGATATTGCTGAAACTGAAATGCCGGGCCTGATGGCGCTGCGCGAAGAATATGGCGAAAGCAAACCGTTGAAGGGTTCGCGCATCGTTGGRTCGYTGCACATGACCATCCAGACYGCGTGTTTGATCGAAACGCTTGTTGCGTTGGGTGCGGATGTYCGSTGGGCGTCTTGCAATATTTATTCSACRCAAGAYCATGCGGCCGCTGTGATTGCTGAAAGCGGCGTACCGGTGTTTGCGATCAAGGGYCAGTCACTTGAGGAACATTGGGATTACCTMGACCGGTCTTTCCAATTCCCTGAAGGGGCGAACCTGATCCTTGACGATGGCGGCGATGCGACACTTTATGTGTTGCTTGGTGCGCGGGTTGAAGCYGGCGAAACCGACCTTATTGCGGTTCCGACTTCTGAGGAAGAAATCGCCGTGTTYGCGCAGATMAAAAARCGTATGGCGGCAAGCCCCGGYTGGTTCACYAAAGTGCGCGACGCCATTCAGGGYGTTTCCGAGGAAACCACCACGGGCGTACATCGCCTGTATGAACTGGTGAAACAGGGGCAACTGCCGTTCCCTGCGATCAATGTTAATGACTCGGTTACCAAATCGAAGTTCGATAATAAGTATGGCTGTAAAGAAAGCCTCGTTGACGGGATCCGCCGCGCTACTGACACGATGATGGCCGGCAAGACGGCTGTTGTTTGTGGGTATGGCGATGTCGGCAAAGGCTCGGCTGCGTCGCTTAGCGGTGCAGGTGCGCGCGTGAAGGTGACAGAAATCGACCCGATTTGCGCGCTGCAAGCGGCGATGGACGGATACGAAGTTGTGACACTGGAAGACGCGGTCGCCACGACTGATATTTTCATCACCACGACCGGCAACAAAGACATCATCCGTATCGAGCATATGCGCGAAATGAAAGACATGGCGATTGTTGGCAATATCGGCCACTTCGATAATGAAATTCAGGTTGCGGCGCTTGAAAACCACAAGTGGACCAACATCAAGGATCAGGTCGATATGATCGAGATGCCGAATGGCAATCGTATGATCCTTCTGTCACGGGGCCGTCTATTGAACCTTGGCAATGCTACAGGCCACCCAAGTTTTGTGATGTCTGCCAGCTTCACCAATCAGGTATTGGCGCAGATGGAATTGTGGACCAAGGGCGACGAGTATAAAAATGATGTCTACATCTTGCCCAAACATCTGGACGAAAAAGTAGCCCGTCTGCATTTGGCGCGCATCGGCGTCAAGCTTTCGGTTCTGTCGAACGAGCAAGCGGAATACATTGGCGTAACACCCGAAGGCCCGTTCAAGCCGGAACATTACCGCTACTGATTTTGGATATATCCAAACGAAAAGGCCCGCTGTGATGCGGGCCTTTTTTGTTTGTGTTTACCTACCCGGATGTAGGGTTTTTCCAAGTATGTGCGAGTCATTCCCGATAACATTTCCAGCATGCCCCACGATCAGGGGGTCTGGTGCGGTGGCGACTTCGGGGTCGCGGTCGGGGTAAGGCAGCGACGCCAGAAAATGCCGCATCGTGTTCAGGCGGGCGCGTTTTTTGCAGTTGGATTTGACGATTGTCCAAGGCGCATCGGCGGTGTCTGTGTAAAAGAACATAGCCTCTTTGGCTTCGGTGTAATCGTCCCATTTGTTCAGGCTGGCGCGGTCAATGGGGGACAGTTTCCACTGCTTCAACGGGTCGTGTTCACGCGATTCAAAACGGCGGCGTTGCTCATCCTGCGTGACGGAGAACCAATATTTGAACAGGTGAACGCCAGACCGCGTAATCATCCGTTCGAAATCCGGTGTCTGGCGCATGAATTCCAGATAATCTTGTGGCGTGCAGAAACCCATCACGCGTTCCACACCGGCACGGTTGTACCACGAGCGGTCGAAAAATACGATTTCGCCAGCCGATGGCAAATGCTGGATGTATCGCTGATAATACCACTGGCTTTGCTCGCGTTCGGACGGCTTGTTGAGCGCGACAACACGGGAGGCACGGGGGTTAAGATGCTCGGTAAAGCGTTTAATCGTGCCACCCTTACCGGCAGCATCGCGGCCTTCAAACAGGATCACGATTTTCTGGCCGGTTTCTTCAACCCACTGCTGGACCTTCAGAAGTTCCACCTGCAACTTGGCTTTTTCGGCCTCGCAAACAGCCTTTTTCATCTTGTCCTTGTAAGGATAGGTCGACTGCTCGAACCGCATTTGTGGCGAGTCGGTGGGGACTGTCACGGTCTCGGAAATATCGAGTTCTGGCGAACCTGTGGTTTGTTTAACTGGCATAAAATAGCTCCCATTTTTTGAATTCGGCTACATACTAACGGTGCCCGGTTTTAGTTCTTTGATATGGGTCAACTTCAAGTGGCGGAAGCACCCAAAATAACAACACCTGTAGCAACGATAACCGAGGCTGCAAGCCGCAATTTCCATGGACGCTCACCCAGCCAAATCATGCCGATCAGCGCGGCGAAAACCACGGATGTTTCGCGCAATGTTGAAACCATGCCAAGCGGTGCTATGGCTTTGACGTAGATAACCAATCCGTAGGCGGTGGCGGAAACGAGACCGCCGAAAATGCCCAACATCAGGGTTTTGCGGGACAGCGTCAGCATGCCTTTACCAACGCGAGCGATGATGAARGTGGCGGTRAAGGCTTCGGCAATGAACAGCCACCCGACGTACCCAAGGGAGGTTTGAGCGACGCGTACCCCCATGCCGTCAACCAGCGAATAGGCCGCGATCATCACGCCTGTCGCCAGTGCGGTTAGCACAACAAGGGGCGGGGTTGCGCCGCGAAACACGTCGCCCGCCATCATGAATATTCCGGTGGAAGCCAGCAAAACGCCKGCCCATGCSGCTGGTGGCAAGGTCTCGCCTGCGAAGRCCTGCGCGCCAAGCGCGACSAGKACGGGGGAAATCCCGCGCGCAATYGGGTAGACGTGTGAAAGGTCGCCCAAGCGGTAGGAATGGTAGAGCAAGAAGTAATACCCGAAGTGGATAACCGTGGAGCCMACGATRAACGGCCAGCTTTCAGCGGCGGGGATYGGRTARAKRRCCGCAAGGATGATRCCRAGGATCACATGGCCAACSGAGATCARSCCAAGGATSGCCAGTCGATCATCCGCSGCTTTGACAAACGCATTCCAYAGCGCATGMAGCAAGGCYGCGAACAGCACAATGGAGATGGTCGTCAGGGTCATTCAGGCCGCCCGAATTSGTCGGGCGCRCCCGTTAAGATCATTCCCAAGGCAGCGAGAATGTTTTGACGTTGGTRAAACTTTTCATCGCCTCGATWACGCCTTCCTTRTAKCCGTTGCCRCTGTCTTTRATGCCSCCRAARGGYGACATTTCRATGCGGTAACCGGGGACTTCCCAGATGTTCACCGTGCCGACAACAAGGTTTTTGATATAGGCCTGCATACGCCCGAAATCATTGGTGCAAACRCCGGAGGACAGACCAAAAGCGGTGGAGTTGGAAATTYTCATAACCTCTTCGTCGTTGTCCGGCACACGAACAATCGGGATGATTGGCCCGAARGTTTCCTCCATCACCAACTCGCTTTCGTGRGGTACRTAATCCACCACGATTGGCGGCAGCARYGCGCCTTGACGACCGGGGTTRTAMAGGATTTTCGCRCCTTGTTYTTCGGCCATATACACACGTTTTTCRAAGGTTTCWGCSGCYTCRGCATGRATRACCGTGCCAAGRTYGGTGGATGGATCCATCGGGTCACCAAASGTCAGTTTTTTGGCGCGTTCCAGCACCAGYTCMACGAATTTGTCRGCMACGCTTTCCTGACACAGAATRCGTTTCACSGCMGTRCARCGYTGSCCCGAATTYTTCGTCGCMCCSGCAACRGCCAGATCSGCGGCYTTGGCRAGGTCTTCGTCTGACAGGTCATTACAAATAATCARCGGRTCATTCCCGCCAAGCTCAAGAACCTGYCGYTTGTAAACMGCCTTCGCTGCRATCATTTTSCCAACGGGAACACCGCCGGTGAAGGTCACCAGTTCGATGTGYTCGTTTGTGACCATCTCGTCGCCAATGTCTTGTGGCCAACCCGTGACCACCGATAACATTTCAGGCGGAAGGCCAGCCTCATATAGCGCATCGGCCAACCAAATTGCGGTAAGGGGGGTTAGTTCGGTTGGTTTCACAACGATACAGTTATTCGTCGCAATGGCGGGCGCAATCTTGTGCGAAACCATGTTTAACGGGTGGTTAAACGGGGTGATCGCGGAAATAACCCGCAGCGGTTCGCGTGTTGTGAATATCTTGCGAGCTTTGCCGTGGGGCGTCAGATCACACGAGAAAATCTCGCCGTCGTCGTGGATACACATCTGCCCTGCCAGCGTGTAAACGTCATATGCCCGCCCGCATTCATAAAGCGCATCGCTAATGGATATGCCCAGCTCAGCGGTGATAATAGGGGCGAGTTCTTCTTTGCGATCATTGATGATCTCGGCGACGTTCAGCAAAATCCGTTGACGTTCGTAACGTGTCAAAGTCGGCTTATAATTCGCGCCGATCTCAAACGCTTCACGCGCGTGTTCGGCAGTGCCAGCAGGCACGGAACCGATCACCTCGTTAGTATAAGGGTAGCGCACTTCGACACGTTCAACCGTATCAACTTTGCGGCCTGCAATGCGCATGGATTCGTGACGCATTTTAATTGGGGCTTTGGTCATTTTATGGCTCCGATCAAAGGGCTGCGGCGGTTGTGGCATAGAAGAACGCATCGAAATTCCGCAATTCCGGCGCATCGCCCAAATCAATAACGCGATTGACGATGAAAGGCACGCGTTGTTCGTGCAAGCCACCGTGGGAGCGCAATGGCTCGTTCAGTGCGGCCAGATCATGGCGATGCTCGGACGTGCCGATGGTGATGTTTTCACCCGACGTTAGAACGATGTCACCGATACGGTCGGCGGGWAGYTCAAACCGCTCAACCGCTTSTTCGCGGGTGATTGCGGTTTCGATACCGTCGATTTCTGAAAGCCGTTTCAGAATGTCTGCACGGTCAGCCCCTKCSGGAAGRTAMGCCGTGGCAAACGASCCAAGCGCGCCGTGGTGAACGACGTATGGGTCGGTGATTGGCAGGATAACCCGCGCCGCCGCTTCGCCCAGCCATTCATCSAGYGTGTCTTGRATGTAGATAACRCTAGGCGAKCCATCSGCRTGATGYTTYGGCTTCATACCGTGATCAGCCGTAACAACGATMGCCGCGCCCATTTCATCAAGCTGTCCGAGGTATTTGTCGAACATTTCGTAAAAATCGTTGGCTTCTTTAATACCCGGTGCATATTTGTGYTGAACGTAATCSGTTGTGGTCAGATACATCACATCCGGCTTCCATTCCGCCAAYARTTTCACRCCMGCGGCGAAAACGAATTCGGATAGTTCGGCGGAATATACTTCGGGWACATCCATACCCAGCCATGCGCTGGCGTTATCRATGCCTTGTTCTGCGACATTGGCAATGTCCGAACGCTCCGCYGAGAAACATATGGCGCGATCTTCGCCGAATTCCAGTTCAGCACCCAGAAGGGCGCGCAAYTTGTCTTTGGCRGTGACGATGGCRACCTTGGCGCCYGCGTCATAGAATTTCTTGAAGATTGTCGGSGCRCGCAAGAAACGYACRTCGTTCATCATAACTTCTTCGCCGGTTTCCGGTTCATAAAGGTAGTTCCCGCAAATGCCGTGAACGGCTGGCGGGCGGCCCGTTGCGATGGACAGGTTGTTGGGGTTTGTGAACGACGGGATCACGCTGTTGGCAAAACGAACTGTTCCGGTTTCTTTGATGCGCTTAAGGTGCGGCATCAGGCCGGCATTGATTGCTTCGTCCAGATAGGCCGGTTCGCAGCCGTCCAGACAGATCGCAATCGCRGTGGTYTTCGGGACGGGGTAGGTGCGGCCATTRGCRACTACGGGGGCTTGRATTGTCATAATATNTAWTCCTYYNKGGTTAATCAGGCGGCGAGYTTKGCRCGTTCRATCAGGGCRATTTCAGGMGGGGCGGCGGTATCGACACCCATCTCGGTTAAGGTTTCTTTGGCGGCGGCCACGACTTGGCGCATGACGCCCGCGTCCATCTGGCCGATGCAGCCGATGCGGAAACTGTCCACGACAGTTAGCTTGCCGGGGTAGATGATGAAACCCTTCGATTTCATCGACTCGTAGAACGTGGTGAATTCGAAGTTCGCGTGCGCGGGGCAGAAGAACGTAACGATGATCGGGGATAACCAGCGGTCTTTGAGCAAGGTTTCGAAACCCAGTTCCCGCAGGCCGTCAACCACGACATCACGGTTGTTTGTGTAACGCGCGCCACGTCCTTCAACGCCGCCTTCGGCTTTATGGGCGCGAAGGGCCTCTAGGAAAGCAACGACAACATGGGTTGGCGGCGTAAAACGCCACTGTCCGGTTTTGTTCATGTGCGCCCATTGTGCATGCACGTCCAAGGACAGCGAATGACTGCGCCCCTTGGCGGCTTCCAACTCGTCTTTGCGCGCGATGATGAAACCGAAACCGGGGACCCCTTCGATGCACTTGTTGGCCGAAGAAACCATCGCCACATACGGGATTTCATTGAAATCGAGGAGGACCGCACCAAAGGCGCTCATGCTGTCCACAAGTAGTTTTCGCCCAGAGGCCTCAACTGCGTCTGCGATCTCTTTGACAGGGTTAAGAATGCCGGACGAGGTCTCGCAATGCACGATTATTACATGGGTAATTGCCGGATCAGCTTCGATTGCGGCGGTGACCTCGGGGCCGCGCGGCGGCATGTAGTCGCCTTTGTTGATGACTGTGTGATCGCGGTTCAAGTATTCCAGTGTTTGCGCGATCCGCATACCGTATGCGCCGTTGCTTAGAACCAGAACCTTGCCGTTGCGGGGAACGAAAGACCCCAACATGGCTTCGACGGAGAAACTACCGCTGCCTTGCATTGGCACGCAATCCAGAACGCCTTCGGTGTCACCGGTCAGGGCCAGCAGGCCTGCGCGCATCTCGGCRGTMAGGGYGCGAAATTCACCGTCCCAGCTRCCCCAATCCCGAAGCATCGCTTCTTTGGTTTYGGCTGAYGTCGTCAGWGGSCCGGGRGTTAGAAGATAGGGTTCGCCCATTTTCGGGGCCATAATAGCGTTGGACATTTCACGTTCCTTTGCACYTRAGTTCGRGGCTACTTTTAGCCTAGACAAAWTATWTGTAAAATCGTTAATTAGTATCAATYCATCGATTTAAYTTATNGRGYAAATTTNTGCGYTATGTTCAACTTCGGGCTTTTCACAAYGTCGCCATTCACGGCGGGTTTTCCCGTGCGGCAGAGGCGTTGTTTTTAACGCAACCCGCGATCTCGGACCAGATCCGCAAGCTAGAGGMRCARTAYGACGTGTTGTTGTTTAACCGCCACAAAARGCAGGTSAAATTGACSRCYGCTGGCGAGKCGTTGCTGGAAATCACYAACCGYATGTTTGAAGTGGARCGCCAAGCRCAAGATTTGCTRTCCGAAACCCGCAGCCTTAGTTCGGGTGTTYTGCGGATCATTGCKGATTCYGCSCAYCACGTTAATCCGATWTTAGGGCGRTTTCGGGCYAAATATCCACGCATCAAGGTTTCCATGCGCTCGTCCAATACGAARGGCGTGATTGATGCGCTTTATGCGTATGAGGCTGATGTCGGGGTGCTGGGYGAAGTCCCGCAAAACGCCGAGATTAACGTGCAAATCCTTGGYACATCGGAAATCGTGGCCTTYGCSGCCAAGACCTTCACWGGCGAYGTGCGCGAKASMTTAAGCTTCGCCGATCTGGTRCATYTGCCGCTGGTRTTTCGCGAGCGSGGKTCCAAAACYCGYCAAAAGCTSGAGGAAGCWGCRAAGAAATCTGGYGTGCCAYTRTCSCCMGTGATCGAGGCAGAAGGSCGCGAAGCSGTGCGSGAAATTGTGGCATCCGGCGCWGGYATAGGYTTCGTTTCRGCCGCYGAATACGGGCATGAYGACCGCTTCCGCCTGATCAAATTGAAAGGCCCCGCCATYSAAATGGACGAGGCCYTRATCTGCCTGCGCGAACGCAATCGTGGCAAACTGGTGGCTGCGTTTATGGAACTTGCCGCAGAAACGACGRCTTAATCGTCGCTATCGTCGTGGCTGTGTTCTGGCCCCAAAGTATCGACAAGGCGTGTCTGCAACAACTGCCCGCTTTTGTACAAAATCGGATAAGCAACGGAGGCGAACAGCGAGTTCAACTCTTTGAGGTTACGCAATGTTTCCAAGTGAATATTGCTGCTGTCAAAACTGATTTCGCCACCTTCGCGCAAACGTTTCAAGTGCTGCTTGCGGCTTTTGCGTTCCATCGCGGCCATTTCGGTTTTCTCTTCGATCAAGGTGCGCGCTGCCTCTAGGTCATCCGAAATCAGCACGTTGAAGGCCAGCTTGATGTTGCAAATTACCCGCTCGTGCAGGGTCACAAGCTCCTTCCAGCCCTGTTTGGAAAACTCCAAATTCTTGATGTTTTTGGATTCAGCCAACACCAACAGACGCTTGGCGACGATATCGCCAGCGTTTTCCAGATTGATCGAAAACTCGGACAGTTCGCGCGCGCGTTTTGCGTCGGCCTTCGTCAACTCGCCCCGTTGTAGTTCCGCCACATAACGGCGGATATCCGAGAAGATAGAGTTAACCTCAAGATCCATTTTACGGATTTTTTCCATGCGTTCTTTGTCGAAATTCTCGTACAGCTCCATCACCGGATGGACCATAACCTCAACGATTTGCCCCATGCGCAGCACTTCGCGCGTCACACCGGAAAGGGCGAGCTTCGGCGCATCCAGAACGCTGCGATCAAGGGCGCTCATCGGTTTATAGATGTCGGTCTGGCTGTCTGTCGTTGGTTCGGGCATCAACAGTGCCAGCGGGCGTTCCATAATTTTGGTGAAAGGCAGGCCGATTATTAACAAGGCCAAGTTGAATGCCAAATGGACATTTACCAAATATTGCCCCGGCCCGAAGCTGTCAAAAATCGACAAAACAGGAGTGAGGTTTACAATGAACAGAGCCGAAATCGCGGCCGTGCCACGCAGCAAGAAGTTACCAATCGGAATGCGTCGCGCGTACTGGCTCATGCCACGGGATAACCACACCGGCAGAACAGCACCGCCAAGGTTGGCCCCAAGTAATAGGGAAACGCCGGCCTCTACCGGTAAAATGTGCAAAATCACGAGGGTCACGAACAGCAAAATTGCGGCAACACTGGAATGCATAATGAACGCCAAGGCCGCACCGATAAGGAACGAGGTGATGTATTCAGACCCAAGGTATCCCGCCATGGCAGGCAATAATTCGCTCTCGCGGATCGGCTCGCTGGCGGCGCCGATCATTTGCAGGGATATCAGGATAAACCCGATGCCCAGCAGAATACGACCCGCTTGGCGCAGGCTGCGTTGATCGGTTTTCAGGAACAGCCAACCACCGATGGCCAGCAGGAATGGCACCAGCCAATCGAGGTCAAACGACAGGATTTGAATGACAAGCGCGGAGCCAAGGTCCGCCCCCAACACAATCGCCAAACCGTTTCCGACGGTAAGGAACCCGCCGGATGCAAATCCCGTTGCCAAAAGKGCCGTCGCGGTGGAGCTTTGCAAAACTACCGCCAGCATCAACCCGATAAGGGCGGTCTGCATCCGGTTGCGTTTCTCGTTGGTCATCATGCGTTTGAAGGATGGGCCGAAGGCGCGCTCAATCCCGGTTTGCACCATGCGAACGGCAAACAGTAGCAACATGGTTGCGCCGGCAAGATTCAGGAAAAAGGCAAGAACGCTCATGCTGCACCTCCAACGATCTCAATCAGTTGCGCCAGTAATTCCGGCGTGGCAGCGGTTAACACCCGCCCGTCGGAATGCAAGGTTAACGGGCTTCCCTGCCAGTCTGTCATTAGGCCTCCGGCGGCCTCGATCAGCGCGACGATGGGCAGGTAATCATATGGTTGCAGGTTGCAATCAACCACGGCATCAATATGCCCCGCCGCGACCAGCGCGTGGGGGTAACAATCGTATGACATCCGGCGCGTTTTGCCAGCCTTCAACAGCTTGGCAAACACGGTAGGGTATTGCTCAACCATCGTTTCCGTTTCGTTAATGAACAGCGTCGCGGCCCCCAGATCGGTTTGCGTAGACGCGGCAATCGGCATGCCGTTCATACTTGCACCAACACCCGCTTGCCCGATGTAAACCTCGTCCAACGCGGGCATCCCGACAATSCCCARMACGGGTTTGCCTTGRTCMACCAGYCCYAGCAGCATCCCGAACAGYGGCATGCCTGAAATGAAYGACCGYGTGCCRTCAATCGGGTCAACRACCCAATAGGTTTCCGCATCCATATTTTCGCTGCCGAATTCTTCGCCCAAAATKCCGAAATCAGGATAGGCCTGCRYCARYGAYTTACGGATCTGCGCCTCSACGKTTTTATCCGCSACGGTGACGGGGCTTTCATCACCCTTGGTCTCCACTTCCAGCARCTGGCGGAAATAGGACATGGCGGTAACGGAGGCCTCRWCCACRGTTTTYAGCGCGAGGTCAGCAACCTGTTGRTGTGTYTCYTGAAAGTTCATKTTCKACCCTTGTCTTTTCTTGCGYYCRCTTCAGTGGCGACGATTATTTTCATTCCTGCGGCCTTTGCGGCGGCCTTGAATTTGGCAGGGGGCGGGCTATCCGTTACCAGAACATCAATGGCGTCGCTGTCTGCGAAAACAATMGGTCCGTTTTGACCAATCTTGCTTTGGTCTGCGACGACGATACTGGCGTTGGCTTGTGCGATATAGGCGCGTGCGAATTCGGCTTCCGACAGGTCGGTGGACATAAATCCATTGTCGGAATTTACCGCCGTTGCCGACAGGATCGCAAAATCGGGGTTGAAGCCTTTGATGAAATTCATCGCCTCGGTTCCGTAACTCCCACCGTCTGTTTCGCGCAGTTCCCCACCCGCAAAAAACACACGGTTTTCGTTGTGGGCTGACAGGCGCTCGGCAACTTTGATGGAATTTGTAACGACAAACAGGTGCTTTCGAACCCGCAGCGCATCCGCGATAAACGTGGTGGAGGACGAATTATCGATGAACATTGACGCCCCGTCCTCGATCATCCCCACAACACATTTGGCCATCGCGCGTTTGGCGGTACGGTTGACCTCCATGCGCTCGCCAAAGGCGGGTTCCTCGTTGCGATTGGCCAGCAGAACACCGCCGTGAACCTTGATAACAACGCCTTCCTTGGCGAGGTGCTTGATGTTGCGCCGGATGGTTTCCTCGGACACATTCAACAGGGTCGCCAGCTCCGCCGTGCGGCATGAGCCACCGTTTTCACGCAAAACTTCAAGAAGTTCATGCGCACGGTGCGACGAAAATTTTTCTGCGGTACTGCTCAATTTATGCCCATTTTTTGATTAACCGTGGAAAACCACATTTTTCACGCATTGTCGAGGGGTTTTGAGGAGTAATGTGGGATTATTTGGTAAATATTTCATTAACGGGCCGATTCGGGCAAAATCCACCAGATGTATCGAATTTTAAGTAGGTAAATCTTGTTTGAGTCGTCGTATGTGATAGGAAGAGGTTAGCGGAATATCCTGGCAGAAGCCGGATCAGGCACAGCCTCCCGCAATTTCTCATATTCCGAATTCAAACGTCACAGCTTTGCTAGTGCGAGCGTGAAGGGACGCCTTCATGATGGGGAAGTCGGAGGGCCTCTGTGGGGGAGGCCCTCCTGACTAAAACATGACCCGTACCAGCCATAAGGTGATCGACGGGAAGCCAAGCAAGATGCCGACGCGAATGATGTCCGACAACACAAACGGTGCGACACCGCGATAGGTTTGGGTGATCGGAATTTCCGGCGCAATGGAATGGATGATGAACAGGTTCATACCAACGGGCGGGGTTATCAGCCCGACCTCCACCACGATCAAGGCGATGATGCCAAACCAGATCGCGACCTCCTCTGGTGGCAGGCCAAAGTCCAGCGACATGATGATAGGGAAGAAAATCGGGATGGTCAGCAGGATCATGGAAAGCGAATCCATGACACAGCCGAAAATCAGGTAAAGAACCAGCATTGCGATCATGACCATCATCGGTGCAAACCCCTGTTCGCCCACCCATGCAGCCAACCCTTGCGGCGTTTGTGTGAAGGCAAGAAACGAATTGAAAAGTTGTGCACCAAAAACGATGAAGAAAATCATACCGGTGGAAGACGCTGTGGAAAGGATGGAATCGAGGAACCCGCGACGATCAAGCCCCCCCGAAAGAACGCCGTAAAGGCCCGTGCCAATTGCCCCAACGGCGGCGCCTTCTGTGGGCGTGAATATACCCGCGTAAATGCCACCGATCACGGTAATGAATATCACGGCCACTGGCCAGATTTTGACAAGGTTTTTGAAGCGCTCCGGCATGGGCACACGCGGCGCGCGAGTTGCACTGTCGGGTTTTATCCAGACGTAAATCATGACGGTCAGCATATATCCCAGCGCGGCCAAAACGCCGGGGATCATGGCAGCCATGAACATTTTCACGATGTTTTGCTCGGCGATAATGGCGTAAATCACAAGGATGATCGAAGGCGGAATAAGGATGCCTAAGGTGCCGCCCGCTGCCAGAACGCCCGTTGATAAGGCATCGGAAAACCCGTGTCGGCGCAATTCAGGCAGGGCAACATGACCCATGGTGGACGCTGTCGCCAAGGACGACCCACACACCGCGCCAAACCCCGCGCAAGACCCGACGGCAGCGATGGCCATGCCGCCTTTGTAGTGCCCGAACCAGTCGGCAGCGGCGCGAAAAAGGTTGCCCGACATGCCCGATTTGGTGGCAAAATGCCCCATCAGCAAGAACAGCGGCACGATCGAAAGGGAATAACTGGCGAAGGTGTCATAGGTCAGCGATTTCAACTGTGCCAGCACTGCGTTGGGCGAGCCAAGCACGATCCACGTGCCGGTAAATCCCGTGATTGCCATGGAAACGCCAATCGGAATACGCAGAAAAATCGCCCCGAGCATGACCGCAAACGCGATGATCGAAAGCTCCAAGCCAGTCATAGTATCGGCCCCTCTTGCCCGCGGATCGTCCAGTTGGCGGCCCGCCAAACGGTGTAAATGCACACCAGCGCAAAGAAGGCCGCGCCGATCATCGACAGGGCGTAGCCGTACCAAACCGGCATGCGCAGAATGAAGGTGGTTTCGGTGTAATAGGGCTTGTCACCTAGCATCAACAGGGTGCGAAGGGTGTCTGACCCCATCGGTATCCGCTCTCCCATGCCCAGCCACATACGCCATGCGATAACGCTTGCGGCGATGGCCATAGCGGTATCGCCAGCCATTCCAAGGCCGGCCCGAACGCGCGGTGGGAAGGTGTCGACCAGCACATCAACGGTGACTTGACCACGGTTTATCTGGCTCCACGGCAGGAAGCTGAAAACGGCCACGGCGACGGATAATTCCACCAGCTCGAAATCGCCCGGAATAGGGCCAAAGCCTGCCCATATCATCGCGCGCCCTGCGATGGATATGATGGTCATAATCGCGGCAGCGGTCAGCAGGACGCCCCCGAAATACGCCAGCCATTTGGCAGTGGTTTTCAGTATGCGCCCTAGTCTGGCCTCGGCCAGCGGGGCGATGCCTTTTGGTCTATCGCTCAACACAGTCCCCTTTTGCCTGCCTTATGACGGGTTCAACGGTGGAATGATAGATGGCCGATTGTTCAAAGCGTCAATATCCATACCGGCGGTTTTTTTGTAAGAACCGGCAGTGGTTTCCAGCTCTTCCTTGCTTAAGACATCTTCAATCTGTGCAAACCCGTTGGGGGCGCGCTGCGCGACCACATCCAGAACCTTGTCCGGCCCGTCGCCTCGATTGGCCAGCACGATGGCCGCCGTGATCGGGCGGCGCTCAGCATCGTAACATTGTAAAGCGGCGGCAGTTTCCCCCTGCTTCAACATCTCGCGCACCAGAACACGAGCGTCCAATATCGCCTGCGTCGCGCCGTTGGAGCCGATGGGGTACATCGGGTGTGCGGCATCACCCAGCAAGGTCATGTTGCCGTGGGTCCAGCGCGGCAAGGGATCACGGTCGATCATCGGGAATTCGAATACATGTTCGGCGGTGCGGATGATTTCTGGCACGTCCAGCCAATCAAACGACCAGTCTTTGAACTCCGGCAGAAAATCATCAAGCACTCCGGGGCGGTTCCAGTCTTCGCGCGACCACATATATTCCGGCGGGAATTTCAAATCGCAAATCCAGTTGATAACGGACCCCTCAGTCGTGTCGGCAATGGGGTAGCAAACAAATTTGCGTTTCTTTTCCCCAATCATCGCCATGGAACGCCCTGTCAGGAATTTTGGCCCCTTCGTGACTCCGCGCCACATGACGATCCCGCCCCARATYGGCGGCCCCTCATCCGGATAAAGGCGCGCACGGGCGTTGGAGTGCAGACCGTCGGCGGCAACAAAAACGCTGCCGTTTTCTCGGGTTTCCCCACCTGCGCGGTCTGATATGACAATTTCAACACCGTCCGGTGTATCTGCCCAGTCGACAACCTCGGCCCCTGTCTGAATGGCATTTTCGCCCAGCCGATCCCTTACAGCTTTAAGCAATAACATCTGCAAATGGCCGCGATGGATCGAATATTGCGGCCACTTATAACCAGCCTTCATCCCACGCGGTTCCGACCATATTTGCCCACCTTGCGCGGAGGCATATACGACCTCTTCGGTCCGCAGGCCAATTTTATCCAGCTCTGCCAGCAGGCCAAGTTCCGCCAATTCACGTACGGCGGAAGGTTGCAAATTAATACCTACACCCAGCGGTTTTACCTGCGTGACGGCCTCGAATATCCGGCAGGGGATGCCGGCTTGATGAAGGCTAAGCGCAAGGGTTAGGCCGCCGATGCCTGCGCCGCTGATTAGAACTGTCATGGCTTTGCCCTTCAATATTGGCCACGTTACCCGTGGGTTGGCCAGTGGTGATGCAGGTCGTCAATAACAAACGTATGAGCGTGGCGAAAGCCATCAGTTCGCTGTTGCGCGCCCTGTAAGTGTGGGTGGTCCGATGGCAAGTCGGTATGCGTGTGCATCAGGTTGCCAGTGGTCTGGCGCGGCCAGACTATGAAGCTGATTACAATTGCCCCGCTTGCGATCAGGCCCAGTACTATGAACGCGGCAGGGATGCCAAAATCGGCCCCGATCCATCCGGCGAGGGGATAGGTAAGTAACCAGCAGGCGTGCGACAGGGCGAATTGCGCGGCGAAAAGCGCGGGGCGCTCGGTTGAATTAGAGGATCGGCGCAGCAAGCGTCCAGCAGGGGTCAGAATGGTGGAATACCCAAGACCCGCGACTGCCCAGAGCGCGAGAAATACGTTGAAACCGGGCAGCGTGGTGAACAGCGCCGCCCCTGCGAACATTGTTGCCGTCAACAGGATTGCGCCGCCGATCATGGGGATGCGGTCACCGGTTCTATCCAGCAAGCGGGGCAGCGCGAGGGCGGCAACCATCGACCCCGCGCCGAAGGCCGCCAGTGCGATGCCAACGGATTGGGCGTCGAAGCCATAAAGACTGCGGGTGATAACGATGGTATTGACCAAAATCATGGCACTTCCGGCAGCAGCCGCAAGGTTCAGGCTAAGCAACCCACGAAGGCGCGGCGTGGCGAGGTATATGCGCGTACCACTGAACACCCGCCCCCAGAACGCTTGCGTGGCGGGCTTGATTTTGCGGGCTTGTAAAGGCGTATAAAGCACAAATGCGGCGGACAGGACAAACCCGATGGCGGTGCCTGCGAACAACCAATGGAAAGAGATCACGGCCAATAATGCGGCGGCTAACATCGGGCTGACCAAGTTTTCAAGATCGTATGTCAGGCGGGAGAGCGACAGCGCGCGGGTGTATTCACCCTCATCCGGCAATATATCTGGAATTAGCGCCTGAAATGTCGGTGTGAACGCAGCCGAGGCGGACTGTAACAGGAATATCAGAGTGTAAACCTGCCAGATTTCAGTAACGAAGGGCAGCAAAAGGGCGATGCCCGCGCGGATTATATCCAGTGTGATCAACACGCGCTTTGCCGAAAATTTACCCAGCAGTGCCTGCGCAACGGGCGCAATCCCCACGTAAGCGACCATCTTTATGGCCAGCGCTGTTCCCAACACGGTGCCGGCTTTTGGCCCCGCAAGGTCGAAGGCCAAAAGGCCAAGCGCGACGGTGGCCAAGCCTGTGCCAAGCAACGACACCACCTGCGCGGCGTAAAGTTTTCGAAATACGGGATGGCGTAGTAAGGCCAGCATTTACTTCCCTTTGTATCCGCCCATTTCGCAGATAATAGCCCATTCCTTGGGCGTTACGGGTTGGACAGAYAGGCGGGTGTTGTTCACCAAGAYCATATCTTTTAATCGCGGATCATCTTTGCAATTTTGCAAGGTGACAGGCGTTGGGAAAGACCCGACAGCCTTTATATCCACGCATTCCCAGCGTGCATCATCGGTCGTACTATCGGCGTGAATTTCGGCGCAAACTTCCACCACACCAACGATGCGTTTTTCGTCGATGGAATGATAAAAGAACCCGAGATCGCCAAGTTTCATCAGGCGCATGTTGTTGCGGGCTTGATAATTGCGGATGCCGTCCCATTCTTCGCCAGCCTCGCCTTTGGCCCGTTGGTCGTCCCAGCCCCATGTGTTGGGTTCGGATTTGAAAAGCCAGTAATTCATCCGGTTACTCCTGTTTCAAAGGGCGGGTCAGCAATGCGTCCATGGCCTCGTTTACCGTAATTTTGCGCGCAAGGATAGCGGCGACAACTTGGGCTACGGGCATATCGATGCCGTGGCGCTTTGCAAGGGCGCAGGCGGCTTGGGCGGTGGCGATGCCTTCAACTGTTTTGCCGCTGCCATGTGTTTCACCTGCCCCAATCGCCAAACCTTGCGCGAAGTTTCGTGACATGGGCGAGGCACAGGTCAGCGCCAAATCGCCAAGCCCTGACAACCCGTTGAAGGTTTCATCAAGCCCCCCCATTGCCATGCCAAGGCGGCGCATTTCCGCAAACCCGCGCGTCATTAACGCGGCGCGCGCACTTTCGCCAAGGCCAGCACCAATGACAATTCCCGCCCCTATGGCAATGACGTTTTTCAACGCGCCGCCAAGCTGTGCGCCGATAGTGTCGGTTGACAGGTACAACCGCAAACGGTCGGTTGAAAGATGCCGTTGTAAGGTTTTTCCAAGGGCTGTGTCTTCGCATGCAAGCGTTAGGGCCGTGGGCAGGCCTTGGGCGATTTCCGTGGCAAAACCGGGGCCGGTTAGCACAGCGACCGCGTGGTTTGGTGCGTGCGTGGCGGCGATGTCGGTTTGCAACTGAAAGCTTTGTAAATCAATGCCCTTGGCGCACAAAACCAGCGGCACTTTGGGTAATTGGGATGCATGTTTGGTCAGAAACTTTGCGGTTTTTTGCGCAGGCACAGCCAGCAGCAAGATTTCCGCGTTTGCCGCCGTTGCCAAATTGCCAATCGGGCTAACGCTTTTGGGTAACGTAATACCGGGTAGGCGCGGGGCGGTGCGCATAGCCGCCGAGGTTTTCGCCTGCTGCGCGGAGCGCGACCACAGCAAAACCTCATGTCCWCCATCCGCCAACGCRCAGGCCAGTGCCGTTCCAAATGCGCCCGCGCCTATTACTGCAATCGTCATGCTTTCGCCCCCTTTTTACCCGAACCTAACATCGGCTTGGCCAATTTATCCAGCGGCCAACGCGGTCGCGCAATTATTTCCGCGTGTGGATCGAAATCCGGTCGCGCCATTTGCTCAATCCCTGCCCACGCGATCATCGCGGCATTATCGGTGCATAATTTCAACGGCGGAGCAAGAAAGKTGAACCTTTGCTCATTCGCCATATCGGTCAATTGCGTGCGGATTAACGTGTTGGCTGCAACACCACCCGCCACCGCAATCACCGGCGTATCCGTGGCGTAAGTTTGCATAAAGGACGCACACGCGCGACGGCTTTTCTGGGTCAAAACGTCGGCTATTGCTTCTTGAAAACCGGCACACAGGTCCGCGCGGTCTTGCTGTTTCAGGCCGCCATGTTCCGCCACCAGGTTATCACGTTCGCGCCTAAGGGCGGTTTTTAGCCCGGAAAAAGACATATCGCAGTCTTTACGGTTCAACAGCGGGCGGGGAAACTTGAATCGTTTAGGATCCCCGTTCAACGCCTCGCGCTCCACCTCCGGCCCGCCGGGGTAACCCAAGCCCAACAGCTTGGCGGTTTTATCAAACGCCTCGCCCGGTGCGTCGTCGATTGTGCCGCCAAGGCGCCGGAACGTGTCCGGCCCCTCGACCGCGATGAACTGACAATGCCCACCCGATACCAGCAACATCAAATACGGGAATTCCAGCCCGTCGGTTAAGCGGGGTGTCAGCGCATGGCCCGCCAGATGGTTAATGCCGATTAACGGTTTGGCGGTCGGAGCAGCCAACCCTTTCGCGCACATCACCCCAGACAAAACACCCCCGATCAGGCCAGGGCCGGACGTTACGGCAATGGCGTCGATATCTGCCAGAACAACACCAGCCTCGTCCAAAGCCTGCTGGACGCAGGTATCAAGGCGCTCTGCGTGCGCGCGTGCCGCAATTTCAGGCACAACCCCGCCAAAGGGTGCGTGCAGCGATTCTTGGCCTGCAATCACAGATGACAGAATTTCCCCGCCGCCCACGCCCGGAACCCCGCGCACAATGGCGGCGGCCGTATCGTCGCAGCTGCTTTCTATGCCTAAAATTGTAACGCTTTGGTCGATCAAGTGATTGCACCCCTTTGCGCCACGAGGTAACACCATGTTTATGAGCAAGCAATACACCACGGCAAACACCCTTAAAATCGGCACCCGCGGGTCGCCGTTGGCGTTGGCACAAGCACATGAAACACGCGACCGCTTGATGGCCGCCCACGACATGCCCGAGGATGCTTTCGAGGTTAAGGTCATCCAGACCACAGGCGATGCGGTGCAAGATCGCCCTTTGTCCGAAATCGGCGGCAAAGGTTTGTTCACCAAAGAAATTCAAGTGGCACTACTGTCCGGTGAAATCGACATCGCCGTGCATTCCTTAAAAGACGTGGCCAACGTGCTTCCTGACGGGTTGGTTTTATCCACCGTTTTGCCGCGTGAAGACGTGCGCGACGCTTTCGTCAGCCTGAAATACAAGTCGATCGAGGAATTACCACGCGGGGCAACCGTGGGTACTTCAAGCATCCGTCGCCGCGCGCAATTGGCCGCGATGCGCCCCGATCTGCAACTGGTGGAATTTCGCGGCAACGTGCAAACGCGCCTGCGTAAACTGGATGAAGGCGTGGCGGATGCAACCTTCCTCGCTTGTGCCGGATTGCAGCGTTTGGGTCGTTGGGAAATCGCCAATCCGATTGCGATTGAACAGATGCTGCCAGCGGTCGCACAAGGGGCCATTGCGATTGAACAACGGATTGAAGATGCCGCGATAAGCGCACTCCTTGCCCCGATTAACCACGCGGAAAGCCAAGTGCGGATCACGGCGGAACGCGCGTTTTTGTGCGTACTCGACGGGTCTTGTCGCACACCGATTGGTGGGTTGGCATTGCTGGACGGCGACAAACTGGAATTTCGCGGCGAGGTGTTGCGCCCCGATGGTTCGCGCCTGTTCAACGGCGTTTGGCACGGGCTTGCATCAGACGCCGAAGCGATTGGCATTCAGGCTGGCGAAGCCCTGAAAGCCAAAGGCGGGGAGGGGTTCTTTGACTAACGTCAAAACCCTGCTGCTGACACGACCAAAGGCACAATCGCGTGCGCTTGTTACAGAATTAGAAACCAGATTTCCGGACAAGGTAACTTGTCTAATCTCGCCGATGATGGCGATTACGCCGATGGGCGATCTGCCCGATACCTCCAGATTTCAAGCGGTTTTGTTTAGCTCGGTAAACGGGGTGCAAGCCTTCGCTGATTTGGGTGGCACGGCCCAAAAATGTTATTGCGTYGGSGCGCGMACGAYSCAAGCSGCSCWTGCGRYTGGGYTKGMAGCSRTTTCWGCCAACGGTGYYGCGGCGGAWYTGGTGGCRYTGGTKGCRRACGACCTKAASCCYGCAGAYGGTCCAATTCTGCATGTTCGGGGCGAGCACACCACAGGCGACATCGCCGAAAATCTGGCRGYACAGGGTTTCACGGTGAAACAATCGGTGCTTTAYSSMCARCARGCCTGCGATTTAACCGATACAGCSCGCCAAGCGYTGATGCGTGGTGAGGTGCAGGGTGYGCCGCTTTATTCYCCGTTAACTGCTCGTCGGTTCGCCGAAATYCTGGCGAAAAATCCAAGCTGGCCAACGCAAAACCTGACGGCCCTGTGCATCAGYCAAAATGTCGCGAGCGAGYTGCGAAATTTGACACTGCAACGCATTGAAATTGCCGCCAAACCAAGCGGTGCGGAAATGCTGRCCTTGATTGGCCGGTTTTTGCGCTAAATATCGCTGATTACGCACGCCTGCGGGTTGTGGCCGTGCTGCACTGCATCTAGACTTTAGCGCGATTGCTCACCACATAATGGTGGCACCCCGCATTGATACCAGAGGCGAACTGATGGCAGAAAAYGAAACCCCGGAAAAGGTTATTGATGTCGAGGCCGCGCCCGATATCGMCGAYRCGGMYACCGTTGAGGAAGACCATGACGAAGCCGGCCTCGCCGCGCGCGTTCTGAAAATCTCGGGCATTCTGGTGGTGGGCGGTGTTCTGGCCTTATGGCTTGGCCCGAAAATCGCGCCCTCCCTTCCGTCCGGCATGGCGCCCGTGGCGGCGTGGCTGGCCCCCGGCGGCGCACAAACCAGCGCTGAAATCACGGCCCTGCAAACGGCATTGGCCGATATGCCTGAACCCGTTTCGCGCGACCAGATCGACGCGATGATCGCAGGCGGTATTTCAACCAAAACCGCAGCCCTTACAGCCCAGATTGAGGCGTTGGGCGACGGGCCTGACACCGCGTTGATTGAATCGCGTCTGGCAGCGTTAGAGTTGAAAACCGAGGGCCTGCGGGCAGAACTTTCATCGCTTCTGTCGCAGCTTTCCGATGTTTCGCAAATCGGTGGCGAGGTTACAGCAGAAACCGCCGCCGAGCTGGCTGGGTTTGCCGCCACGAACGAGGGTCTAAAAGCCGAAATTGCCGCCTTGGCCAACCGAATTGACGGCTTATCTGCCACCGCCGCGCAGGTTTCGACCGTAGAAACTAACGCCGAAGTTGCGCGAAATGCGGCGATTATAAAGAACAGCCTTACCGCCATCGATGTGGCGCTATCGGCAGGCCTGCCGTTTGCCGCAACACTACGCGATATGGAAAATGCGGGCATCACGGACATTCCTGCGGCCCTTATTGATGCCTCAAGCGGTGTTGTCACAATGGCCGAACTGCGCGCCGATTTTCCCGATGCCGCACACAGCGCGATCCGCGCGTCGATCTTGGCCTCGTCGGGCGAAGGCCTGTTCGCCTCCATCAGCGCCTTTACCAAAGCGCAAGTCGCCGGGCGTTCCTTAACCCCGCAAGAGGGGCTGGGGCCAGACGCGGTATTATCCCGCGCCGAGGCTGCCTTGAAACAGGACGATTTGGACAAAGCGTTAAGCGAATTGGATGCGTTGCCGAACGCGGCCATGTCACCAGATGGTGATGGCCCGATGGATGTCTGGTTGGCGCAAGCGCGCGACCTTCAAAATGCGCGAAACGCTTTTGATACGCTACAAGCAAGCCTGATGGACGAATAGGGATACCGATATGATCTGGTCACTCGTTAAAGTTATTTTCTTTGTTTCACTGGCAATCGCGCTGTCTTTCGCGCTGTCCTTCGTGCTGGAAACACCGGGCGGTGTGCGGATTGCCTTTGGTGATCAAGAAATCAGCCTCGCCCCGATAGGCTTCATTCTCGCACTGTTGCTACTGCTGGCAACCTTCTGGGTTTTGCTGAAACTCTCCGGTCTACTGGTGGCCGTTTTGCGGTTTGTGATGGGTGATGAAACCGCACTGACCCGTTATTGGGGCCGCAAACGCGAACGCCGCGGGTTTGATGCGCTGGCCGATGGTATGGTGTCCTTGGCGGCGGGCGAGGGTGAAAAAGCGATGGCGCAGGCGGCCAAAGCAGAACGCTTGTTGAACCGCCCCGAACTAACACGCCTTCTAAGCGCGCAAGCAGCGGAGCAGTCTGGCAACGGCGCCCGCGCGCTGGGATATTACAAGGAAATGTTGCAAGATGACCGAACGCGTTTTGTTGGGGTTCAAGGTATCTTGAAGCAAAAACTGGCCGAAGGCGATACGGATACCGCCTTGAAACTGGCCGAAAAAGCCTTCGCGCTGCGCCCCGCGCATCACGGCAATCTTGATACGTTGTTCTTGTTGCAATCCGAAGCGGCGGACTGGTCTGGCGCACGTACGACCCTGTCGGCCAAACTGAAAGCCAAGGCCTTGCCGCGCGATGTTGCCAAGCGGCGCGATGCGGTTTTGTTGCTGGCCGATGCCAAAGTGGCATACGAGGACGGTGATCAAATATCGGCACGCGAGGCCGCCTTGCAGGCCAACAAAATGGCCCCGACATTGGTTCCAGCCGCTGTTCTGGCCGCCCGTATCTTGATCGAGGAAGGCGCAAAACGCCCTGCCGCCAAGATATTGAAAGCAGCGTGGCAATCCATGCCGCACCCCGATCTGGCCACGGCTTTCGCCGCTATCGAGCCTGATGAAACACACGAAAAACGTCGCAAACGGTTTGACCAACTGGTGAACCTGCAACCCGCGCACCGCGAAACCAAAATGCTGTTAACCGAGCTGGCTCTTAGCGAAGAAGATTTTCCCGCCGCGCGCCGTGCAATCGGCGACTTGGCCGAGGAAAAGCCAACCACCCGCACCTTGGCGTTGATGGCCGCGATCGAGCGTGGCTCGGGTTCAGACGAAGACGTCGTGCGCGCAATCCTTGCCAAAGCGTTAAGTGCCAGTCGCGGTGATCAGTGGGTGTGTTCGGCCTGTGGACACGCGCACGCGGAATGGTCGCCAACCTGTCATAATTGCAGCGCGTTCGACACGCTGGAATGGAAAGAGCCGGCGGAATCCGAGGCCGAACCGATGGACGCCGTCTTGTCGTTAATCGTTGGTGCCACCCCGATAGCCGCCCCTGAGCCGGACGAGSMGCAAGACACACCGCCGATCATCATTGATGCCGAAGTGGTGGATGAGGATACGGTTTAGCCGCCCCCAAAGCTASCYRATCAGGGCTTGCGTCAATGCGCTGTCGGGTTCCACAAGGCTGTTGATAACCGTGAAGTGGTTTAGGCCCAAGGCCTCGACGYAGGTGATATTCATTCCGAAACCTGTCCARATATTGGCCAGTAACGCGTTTTGACGCACGAATTCTGGCCGTTCAGCCGCGCCAACCCAGCAGGTCAGATCGAAGCCCGTGCGCGGGGTCAACAGGGCAGGGCTTTCGGCAATGGCATCCGGCATATCCATCTTGAAATCAGCGTTCATCGCGGTGCGCAGCATCGGGCGCAGATCATGCACGCCGCTGATCGGGACAATCCGTTTGACGCGGGCGGCACAGGCCAGATCGACATCGCTGCACCCCATCCGCGCCGCTAAATGCCCGCCTGCGGAATGCCCTGTTATGTGAATTGGCCCACCGATCCGCGCGGCGGCAAAATTAATTGCCGTGGCGATTTGGCAGGTGATATCAGCAATTCTAACCTCGGGGCAAAGGGCATATTCGGGCATTGCAACCGCCCAGCCGTTGGCAAGCGGCCCTGTTGCCAGATGCGACCACAGGTTTTTGTCGCGCGATATCCAGTACCCCCCGTGGATAAAAACCACCAACCCTTTGGGCGTGCCTTCAGGATGGTAAATATCCATAACCTCGCGCGGGTGTTGGCCGTAAGGTACGTTCAGCTCTGCCCGTTTGGTGGCGGTCATCCGGTCGCGAAACGCGGCTCCGTCTACTTCCCACTTCGCGGCGATATCGTCGACGTCGTCCACGTAAATCCCGTTTGCATAGGCGTCATCCCAATCGGTAATCATCGCACGTTCCTAAACGGTTCACCCACCGCGCCCGCTTTTTTCCGGTATCAATCCGCGCGGACTGAAACGTAAAACCAGCAGCAGGATCATACCCATTACCATAAGGCGCATGTGTGGGGCGGATGTGATCAGGTGGTCGCGCAAGGCGCTGCCCTCATTCATGCCCGATGTCACAAGGTTCATCAGCCACGCACCGGCCGGTTCAGCCTCGATCCAGACGAACCAGATCAGGAAACCACCCAACACCGCGCCCCAGTTGTTGCCGGACCCGCCGACAATAACCATCACCCAGATAAGGAACGTAAACCGTAACGGGTTGTATGTAGTTGGTGTAAATTGCCCGTCCAGCGTTGTCAGCATCGCGCCCGCAATACCCACGACGGCAGACCCCAGAATGAACACCTGTAGATGGCGGCGAGTTACGTCTTTACCCATCGCTTCAGCCGCGTCGCGGTTGTCACGAATGGCACGCATCATGCGGCCCCACGGCGATTTCAGTGCCTTTTCGGATAGCCACAAAATGGCCAGCAAAACGATCGTAAACAACACGGAATAAGACAGCTTTACGAAGATAGAGCTGAAGCTGATCACGTTTGTCCCAAGCGTGTCTGCAAGCGATATAAACCAGTCAGCGTTCTGCAACTCGATCTCGCGTGGAACGGGGCGCTCAAGGCCCGCGACGTTTTTCACGCCGCGCGTTAACCAATCCTCGTTTTTCAGCACCGCGAGGATAATCTCCGCGATTCCCAGCGTCGCAATCGCCAGATAATCCGAGCGTAAACCGAGTGCGATTTTACCCACCAGCCATGCGGCCGCAGCGGCGAATAATCCACCCACCAACCACGAGAGGATGATCGGCAAACCCAATCCGCCGAGGTATCCGGTTTTGGCCGGTTCAATCGCCTCGATTGCGCTAACGGCAGGGTCAAATATCCCGCGCGTTATGAAAAACCCTGCAACGATAATGGCTAAGCTGGCAAGGTTGCGAACCCGCCCCGTCAGCTTGCGCCGTGCATAAATCGTGGCCCCTATGGTTACGCCCAGCGACACAATCGCAAGGCCGATGCCCATCGCGCCTGCGCCCCATGCCTCGGTTACAGGTGGTTTGGAAACCAGCACTGCCGCCACGCCGCCAAGGGCCGCAAAGCCCATGATGCCGACGTTGAACAGCCCCGCATATCCCCACTGGATGTTAACGCCTAGCGCCATTATCGCAGAAATCAGGCAAAGGTTAAAAATGGTTAACGCCACCGACCAGCTCTGGCCGAAACCAACGATGGCCAACAGGCCGAACATACCGGCGAACAAAAGGACATTGCGGTTAATACTCATAGCACTTTCCCCTTGAATATACCCGTCGGCCTTATCAGCAACACCAGCACGAGGATCACAAACGATACTGCGAATTTATAATCGGTTGAAAGAAGCTGCACCAAGCTGTCCGGTTCCAGATTTTCGGGTAACAGGTAGCGCAGGAATTTTTTGTAGGCATAGGTGATCGTGACCTCGGAAAACGCCACAACGAACCCGCCAGCGATTGCGCCCAGCGGGTTACCGATACCCCCGACGATTGCCGCAGCGAAGATCGGCAGCAGCAGTTGGAAATAGGTGAATGGTTTGAAGCTTTTGTCCAACCCGTAAAGCGTACCTGCAATCGTTGCCAGCGCGGCGGCGATAATCCACGTGATCATCACCACGCGTTCAGGCGAAATCCCTGACAACAACGCCAAATCCTCGTTATCGGAAAACGCCCGCATCGCTTTGCCGGTGCGCGTGCGTTGCAAGAACCAGAACAGCGCGATCACCACGATCACGGCAATGCCCAGCGTTAAAGCTTGGGAAACCTTGATCGTTAACCCCTCTGCCATACCGGTGGTCGCCTTGAAATCACGGGCCTTGATAATAAACCGTTCGCCATCAGCAAAGCGCTGATCGTTTGGTCCGATGATAAACCGCACGATGCCGTTCATTACAAACATCACCCCGACGGAGGCCATAACGAACACAATCGGTGGAGATTTTTCCTTGCGATAGAACTTGTAGACCAACCTGTCGGTCGCCAATAGCATACCCACCGTGGCCAGAATGCCGAATGGCAGAGCCAGCAAAGCGGTAGGTAGCGGATGGATCGAAACCCCCATCGACTGGAACCACCACGTCACCAGAATAACCACCATCGTGCCAAAGGCCATGGTGTCCCCATGCGCGAAATTGGAGAACCGCAGGATGCCAAAAACCAGCGTAACCCCCAGCGCCCCAAGCGCAAGCTGTGCGCCGTAGGCCGTGGCAGGCACCAAAACGAAGTTGGCGAAAAGGATCAGTGCGTTAAGAATATCAGTCATCCCTTAACCCCCCAAGAAAGATTTGCGGACTTCGGGGTTCGCCAAAAGCGCCTCGCCGGTGTCTGTGAAACGGTTGCGGCCTTGCACCAGCACATAGCCCTTGTCGGCGATGTTCAGCGCTTGGCGGGCGTTTTGTTCGACCATCAGAATGGCGATGCCGGTGCGGGCGACCTCGATAATGCGGTCAAAAAGTTCATCCATCACGATGGGCGAAACGCCAGCGGTGGGTTCGTCCAGCATCAAAACCTTTGGCTGGGTCATCAGCGCACGGCCAACGGCGACTTGCTGTCGCTGCCCCCCCGATAATTCCCCTGCGTGCTGGTGGCGTTTTTCCTTCAGGATCGGGAACAGGTCAAACACCTGATGCATCGTATCGCCGAAATCATCCTTGCGGATATAAGCCCCCATCTCGAGGTTTTCCTGCACGGTCATGCTTGTGAATACGTTATTGTTTTGCGGCACAAACCCCATACCCGCCTTGACGCGGTCTTGCGGGGAAAGACCTGAAATGTCCGTTCCATCCAGTATCACGCGGCCGGTGTGGATTTTAAGCATCCCGAAAACGGCCTTCATCGCGGTCGATTTACCAGCCCCGTTCGGGCCAACAATCACGGCGATCTGCCCCTTATCCACGGCGATAGTGCAGTCGTGCAGAATATCTGCGCCACCGTACCCGCCGGTCATATTTTCACCGCTCAGAAAGCTCATGTTTTTGCCCCCACGGTTTTGTTTTTCAAACCAGTGCCAAGATACGCCTCGATCACGGCCTCGTTGTTTTTGACCTCGTCGACCGTGCCTTGGGCCAACACTTGCCCCTCGGCCATGCAGATGACGGGGTCACATAAGCGCCCGATGAAATCCATGTCGTGTTCGATCATGCAAAACGTATAGCCGCGCTCCTGATTTAAGCGCAAAATCGCATCGCCAATGGTATTAAGCAACGTGCGGTTAACGCCTGCGCCTACCTCGTCCAGAAATACGATTTTGGCGTCCACCATCATAGTGCGCCCCAACTCAAGCAGCTTTTTCTGACCACCAGACAGGTTCCCCGCCAATTCATCGGCCACGTGGCTGATTTCCAGAAACTCGATAACCTCATTGGCTTTGCGCGCAACTTCGGCTTCTTGGTCACGGACCTCGGCAGATTTGAACCAAGCGTTCCACAGCGTTTCACCCGATTGCGCGCCCGGCACCATCATCAGGTTCTCTCGAACGGTCAGGGTCGAAAATTCATGTGCGATTTGAAAGGTCCGCAGTAACCCTTTGCCAAACAATTCGTGCGGGCTTAGGCCGGTGATATCCTCACCATCCAGATAAATCTTGCCCGACGTCGGCGTGTAATGTCCGGCAACCACGTTAAACAACGTAGTCTTGCCAGCGCCGTTTGGTCCGATCAGTCCAGTGATCGAGCCTTTTGCGATTTCAATGCTGGTCCCGTTGACCGCTTTGATCCCGCCAAAATGCATATGCAGGTTTTCAACCTTGATCATATCCACATACCCCTAAATGCGAAAAAGCAGCCCGAAATACATCGGGCTGCTCTGATTTATTTTAAGAACCGATTAACGGAAGCGCTGTGTTTCGAACACGCCGTCAATGATTTCGTACTCTTGGTAAGAACCGGAAGCTTCGCCCGGGCCAATCAGTTCTACGCCGGATGCACCTTCGTAGTTGATTTCGCCACCGTCAGCCAGGATCTGAAGACCTTTGGCCAATTCACCCGGCAGAATAACTTCGCCCGGTGCGTTAGCTACGCCCATAACGTTCGCTGCGATGCTTGCGCGGTCAGCAGAACCACCAGCCTGAATGGCCAGCGCGATTAGTGCAGCCGCATCATAGCTTTCAGCTGTGAACGGGCCACCAGGGTTGCCAACAGTGCCTGTTAGCATTTCGATAAGCATTGCAGTGCCGTCACTGTCGGAACCTGGCTGTGTACCAATTGAACCGTTCAGGTCTGGCCCGATAGCTTCGATCAGGGAATCGGATTTCATGCCATCGCCCATAACGAATGTATCGAAAGCGCCTGTATCAAGCGCGCTCTGGATGATGCCTTTACCACCTTGGTCTGCGTACCCAAGAACGGCCAGAATGTCACCACCAGCGGACGCTAGTGCGCCAACTTCAGCCGAATAATCCGCTTTACCATCTTCGTGTGCAGCCGAAATAGTGATCGTACCGCCAAGGGCTTTGAAGGATGCTTCAAACGCATCGGCCAGACCTTTACCGTAATCGTTGTTGGTGTAGGTCACAGCAACTTCTTTAATGCCTTTGTCGTTCAGCACGTCAGCCATAACCGCACCCTGACGGGCATCGGATGGTGCTGTACGGAAGAACAAGCCGTTGTCGTCGATGGATGACAGACCAGGCGATGTCGCGGAAGGCGAAATCAATACAACACCGTTAGGCACTGCAACGTTTGACACAATCGCGCCTGTTACGCCGGAACAGTCAGCACCCACGATGGCGGCAACATTGTCAGCAGTGATCTGTTTTTCAGCAACAGCCGTGGCCGCCGCAGAATCGATACATGTGGAATCGCCAGTGATCACGTTAAGTGTTTTGCCACCCAGCAGCAGGCCGGATGCGTTAACTTCGGCAAATGCGAATTCCGCAGCAGGGCCCATGTCCGCAACAAGCGATTCAATCGGGCCGGTGTAGCCGAGGATAATCCCGACGTTGATTTCGTGGCCGCCAGCGAATGCTGACGTAGCGATCAGCGAAGAGGCCGCTGTCGCGAGAAGTAGTTTTTTCATAATAGTCTCCCTAGTTGAGCAGATGACATTCGTCATTCCGGCGCACATTCCACGACATTGAAGCCCGTTATGCAACAGCTATAAGGTGTTAAATAAGGCTTAACGATCAAATTTACGGTGTTTTTTGACCCATTACACGCGATGCGGGTTCTCTTTGGTACCAGAATGCGCCCAAACCACGCGTTAACGAAAGGTTGCCATGCAAATTTTGAATGCAGCTTGAGGTTTGATGACGGGATTCGGTTCGGCTTTAACGCCAGATCCGCGACAGAAGCGCTGTAAAAATCACAAGGCTGCCCACGCCGATCCCACTTAGGGCGACAGTAAACCCGACATATTCGATCAACACCCCGACGGCCAACGCCCCTAACGCCGTGCCACCAACCGCCACGGTCATCCACAGGCTCATGACGCGACCACGGATATCGTCGTCCAGCTGCATCTGCACCGCTGCCTGAAAATTGATACCGACAAGCGTGCTGGCAAACCCGATCAAACCGATCAGCAACACCGCAACCGGCCAGCTTTCGTTCAGACCCAACGCCAACGTCGTCGCCGCCCCGATCAGGGTTGCAAACAACGCCCGCTTGGGGATGTGCCCTTTAACAGGGGGGGCCGCCGTCACCTGAATAACCGAGGCTGCAATCGCCCCGACACCCGCCGCCGCCGTAACAATACCCAGACCCGCCGCACCGCGCTCAAAAACACCATCCGCGATGATCGGCAAAACCTCGATGGAGGCGCGAATGGCCACGGAAAATAACCCCGTGGTCAGCAGCGCCACACGAATAAGATGATCGGATGCAATAAACACAAACCCTTGGCGCATGGATTGCCAGAACGGCAGGTGTTCAACCTGAACGTTCCGGTCACGCGGTTTCAGGCGCGACAAGATTATCAGAAACGGAACATACAGAATGCAAGCCACCATCAAGGTCTTGGTGACACCAAAGCTCGCGATCAACATTCCGGCAATCGCGGGGCCGGTTAAACGGCTAATATTAAAATTCAACGCCCCGATACTAACGACCGAAGAAACCCGTTCAGCCCGAACCAATCGTGGCCCCAAGGTCAGACGGATAGGTTGATAGGCGGAAAAGGCCGTGCCAAGTGTCAGCGCGTAAATCGCCAAAAACATCGGGTTCATTGCGTCTGCTGCAACCACACTTAACATCAGAATGGCCAGCGCGGCGACGGTGAACTGCACCGTCAGTATCGCGGTTTTCAATTCAACCCGATCGGCAATCACGCCAAAGAACGGCCCGCCCAGTAACACCGGCGCATAAGCCAGAAAGCTGACAAGCCCCACGAAACTGGCCGATTTGGTTAAATCCCACGCCAGCCAGCCAATAACCAGCCGCATAATCCAGTTGGCATTCATGCCAAAAACATTGCCAATCATATATAGGCGATACTGAGGGGATTGCAGGGCTGACAGGTTCATGCCCTATCCCTATGCCCGTTTAACGGGTTTGGCCAGCGCCATTGCCGTTATTAAACTTGTTTAACCGAAGCCCCCGTTTTAAAGCTACATATACGCGCCCCTTATGATTTCAAAGAAACGAGGCCCCCGTTGCACACACCGTCACTGCTTGTTGATGTGTTGATTTTTCTGCTGGCGGCCGTGGTCATCGTTCCGGTTTTTCGCCGCCTTAAAACCAGCGCCATATTGGGATACCTTGCCGCAGGTATGATTATCGGCCCGCACGGGTTTTCCCTGATCGGGGACACGGACAGCGCCCACACCCTCGCCGAATTCGGTGTCGTCTTTTTGTTGTTTATGATCGGGTTGGAGCTATCCCTCGAACGCCTGTACACCATGCGCAAATACGTGTTCGGCTTGGGCCTTCTGCAAGTCCTTGTCACAGGCGCGGTTATCACCACCATCGCCATCGCGCTGGGTATCGAGGCCAAAGCCGCCGTTATTATCGCCGGTGCTTTGGCGCTATCCTCGACCGCGTTCGTTTTACAACTGCTTATTGATCGGGGCGAACGGGCAACCAATTTCGGCTATGCCACCTTCGCCATTCTATTGCTGCAAGACCTCGCCGTGGTGCCGTTGCTGATCATGGTCACGACCCTGTCACAAGAAGGCACATCCTTCTTCGTCGCGTTCGGCCTTTCAATGGTGCAAGCAGGCGTCGCGCTTGTCGTTACGATTTGGGTAGGACGAAAGCTGTTCAAGCCCGTGTTCCGCCAGATTGCAGCGGCGCGCAGTTCCGAATTGTTCGTCGCAATGACGCTGCTTTCGGTGCTTGGCATGGGCTGGGTTTTATCGTTAACGGGGCTATCCATGGCGCTCGGGGCGTTTTTGGCGGGGCTGCTGCTGGGCGAAACAGAATACCGCCACCAGATCGAGGCGGATGTTAAACCGTTCCGCGGCCTGCTGCTCGGCCTGTTTTTCATGACCATCGGTATGAGCATTGACGTTTCGTTCATATTCCAAAACGCCGGATTAATCCTGCTGCTGACTGTTGCGGTTATTCTGGGCAAGGCACTGATAACCGGATTGCTTTGCCGCTTGTTTTCCATCCCSTCSTCGACAGCCGTTAAGGCGGGGTTAACCCTTGCGCAGGGCGGGGAGTTCGGSTTYGTCCTGTTCGGCGCGGCGGGCGCGTTGGGATTGGTKCCATCSAACCTCGTGCAGATATTCTTGGCGGTGATCGCGATCAGCATGGCCGTYACCCCGGGSCTYGTKKTGATWGGKGAYCGCTTGTCGAAATTYTTCGAGRCKCGYGAAAAYMCMACMGGCGRYACAATCGCMCCYGAAATCGCSCACACCGAAAACCATGTTCTGATCGCCGGTTTCGGGCGCGTCGGCCAAACYATTTCYAAAGTGTTAACGGAYGGCGGSATMCCCTAYATYGCCATAGATKYMGACCATAAACGCGTCGCGGAATGCCGCGCTATGGATATGCCGGTTTATTTCGGCAACGCCTATCAGCTTTCGGTTCTGGAGGCCGCGGGCGCACAAAACGCCGCGGCGATTGTGATAACGCTCGATCAAACGGCGGCGACGGTTCGCATTGTTAAAGAACTRCGTAAAAACTGCCCCGACCTCAAGATATTCGTGCGCGCCCGTGATATGAAACACTTGGCGGCCCTGAAAACCGAGGGGGCGACCGCCACCGTCCCTGAAACCGCCGAGGCCAGCCTGCAACTCGGCGCGATTGTGATGAACGACCTTGGTATCAGCGAGGATTTATCCACCTGCATCGTGCAGGCCTACCGCGATAATGATTATGCGCTGCTCGAAGATATCGTCGGGCAGAATCGCTAGCTATGCGCCCCGTGCATAGCGGGGCTACCTAACTGTGCGTTGTTGTATTCGCTGCGAGGCTTATATCGCTGGTATCGAAACAACACGGCCTTCAAGGGCCGCCCGCAAGTAAGGAATTACATCATGGCATACGCAGTCAACAACACATCATCCGTGTCCATTTTGGATCGCGCATCAGCATTCATCACACGCCAACGCGAGGCATATGTCCTGCACAGCCTGTACGTGCAAACAATGAACGAGCTGAAATCCCTTTCCACACGCGAGCTGAACGACCTTGGTCTTTCCCGCTCCAGCCTGCACGACACGGCTTACACAGCTGTTTATGGCTAAACGAGATGCCGGAGTGACCCTCCCTTACTTCGGATAAATAGTGGCGATACTGGACCCTCCCTCCGGTATCGCCATTTTTTTATGGGGGAGGCTTTGGGTTGTTAACCAACGGCAGCAATGCGGCAGACCAACCACCCGACAGTCACTGTTTCTTTCGCAAGGTTGGTATTTTCAGGCCTGCTTCAGATGACTCAATCAATATGCCAAACCTTCTTAGCCGTGTTTCTTCTTTCTTGGCGCTCATGACCCACCAGATGGAATCCCTTTTGTAGGATGGGGCCAAATTGCTAAAGAATTGCCAAGCTGGCTGGTTGGCCCTGATTTGCGCCTCAAACTCGTCGGCAAGTGGCACGTTTCGATCCTCGGAGGAATACCCTTTTGCATCGGACCGGTTGTTAAAGACGCGCAGTCCTGCGGGTTTCATCTTTCCAAGCGGAATAAGAGCTTCAACCTTTTTCACGTTCACCGCGCTCCAGACACTGTTAATTTTACGCGGCGTGAAACGTATCTTATAGCTTTGCCCATCAACGGTTTTCCGGATGCCGTCGATCCAGCCAAAACAAAGCGCGACATCTACTGGTGCAGACCAGGTGAGGCTTGCGCGCCCCGTACTTTTCCTGAAATAGCCCACCCAAAGTTCACTGGCTTCAGCATGTTCTTCAAGCCAATCGCTAAACTCTTGTCGGGTTTCAAAGAAAATTACATCTGCCATTCTCTAACCTCAACTTTTGCGCCGCCGGTCAAACCGGAAGGCATGCTACCCTTGAAACGCTCTTGGGGCTAGGTGGCAGCTTCGGCGCTTACACGCTTTGTTAACCATTTTGCGGTATAAGATTCGGTACTGAGCGAGGCGGATTAACAACCCGTAGGTTTATCGCGCTAAAGCATTATGAATATCCGTTGCATTTTTTCGCAACACGCAGACCCTAAACCGCCCATCCGTTGCACCGGCTTTCAACCGGTTATGTCAGCAACAGCTTGGGGATGGGTATTTAGCGCGGTACGCCTGACCTCGGTTCGGCACAGGATGGTTTTTAAACCGGATCATCCGAAATCATGGCCAAACCGGCCTCCCCGAGATATTTCAGACGTAAAGGCGCGGGTTTCACCCGAACGCCGCTTTTTTTGTGCCTGAAATCACGGGCGGGTAAAATTTTGCCGATCCTGTTCAGCCTTGGCACGCATCACGCACCCCTCAACATGGTCGTTGATCAACCCCATCGCCTGCATGAACGCATAAACCGTGGTCGGGCCGACGAACTTCCAACCCCGTTTTTTCAACGCCTTCGACAAAGCAATCGACTCAACCGAAGTGGAGGCCGTCTGCGGTTCCCCCAACTGGCTGGCATCCGGCTCATACCCCCAAATAAACGCCGCCAAAGATCCTTCCTGTTCAACAATTTCCTGCGCCCGCGCCGCATTGTTAATTACTGCTTCGATCTTGCCGCGATGACGCACGATGCCTTTGTCTTGCAGCAACCGTTCAACGTCATCATCGGTGAAACCCGCCATCACATTAAAATCGAAATTGGCAAACGCCGCGCGAAAATTCTCGCGCTTGGCAAGGATCGTGCGCCAGCTTAGGCCGGATTGAAAACTCTCCAGACACAGTTTTTCAAACAAACGGCGGTCATCGCCAACGGGAAACCCCCACTCGGTGTCGTGGTAATGGTCAAATTCCGGCGCAGAATTGCTCCAACTACACCGTGGTTTTCCGTCTGTTCCTGTGATCGTGGTCATGTGCTTCCCCCTAAAACGGCACTTCGCCCGCGCCGGTTACATAGCTGGCGATAACCTTTTTCTGGCCGGCCTTTTCAAACGCGACCGTCAGCTTATCACCGTCCACCTCGATCACCGCGCCATAGCCGAATTTCTGGTGAAACACGCGATCCCCAAGACCAAACGGAACCACCTCCGCATCCACAACATTTCGTGCCACCGACGGGTTCGCGTGCGGGCGCTTTGTGCGCGACTGCATACGCTTCCACCCCGGCGAGTTGTAAACATCGGCCTTACCCACCCGATCCTCCAGATCGCTGCCGCGCATCATGGCGCCAAAACCCTTAGGGGCTGCAGACCCAAAGTTGCCGCTGTTCAGGCTGGCAGGGCTTAGAACCTCCACATGATCGGCTGGCAATTCATCAATGAACCGCGAGGGCAGGGCGTTTTGCCACTGATTATATATCCGTCGGTTGGCGACGAAACTGATGGTGCAAATTTCCTCGGCACGGGTGATGCCGACGTAGGCTAACCGCCGTTCTTCCTCCACCCCCTTCAACCCGCTTTCGTCCATCGTGCGCTGACTGGGAAACAAGCCTTCTTCCCATCCTGGCAGGAACACGCAAGGGAATTCCAGCCCCTTGGCGCCGTGCAAGGTCATGATGCTGACTTTCTCGCCAAAATCATCCTGCACGTTTTCCATCACCAGCGAGATGTGTTCCAAGAACCCCTGAAAATTCTCGAATTCCTCAAGCGCTTTGACGAGTTCCTTCAGGTTTTCCAATCGCCCCGCCGCATCGGGGGATTTGTCGTTTTTCCAGTGGGTGGTATAACCGGATTCATCCAGAATAATCTCGGCCAGCTCCACGTGGGTCAGGTTTGACGTGTTGCCTTTGGGGGTGTCAGCGACAACAGCGTCGTCGTCGATAACATCGAAATCCCCGATCTGGTCGTCGATAGGTATCGGCGCGGGGCCATTCAAAAGCGACCGCCAGCGATCAAAACTATCCACCAGTTTACCAAGCGCGTTACATGCCCGTTTCGGTAAAAGCGCTTCATTCACCACAATCCGCGCGCCTTCCAGCAGGGAAACCCCGTTTTGCCGCGCCACATTGTTAATCATYKSTTGYGCYTTGTCGCCAAGGCCACGTTTGGGGGTGTTGACGATGCGTTCAAACGCCAACCCGTCGTCGGGGGATACCACCACACGAAAATACGCCATYGCATCGCGAATTTCGAGGCGYTCATARAACCGSGGRCCACCGATCACGCGGTACGGAATCCCGATATTCAAAAACCGATCCTCAAACGCCCGCATCTGGAAGGAGGCRCGAACGAGGATTGCCATRCCGTCYARYGATAYAGGRTCCAAYCCRCGYGTGCCACGYTGRTAMGCCWCRATTTCCTCGCCAATCCAGCGGGCTTCYTCGTCGCCATCCCAATGCCCGATAAGCCTAACCTTCTCGCCTTCGGTTTCCGCAGTCCACAGSGTTTTKCCAAGGCGGTTTTCATTGCCYGCAATCACCCCGCTGGCCGCCGCCAGAATATGCGGGGTGGAGCGATAATTCTGTTCCAGCCGCACGACCTTCGCGCCCGGAAAATCCTTTTCAAACTTCAGGATGTTGCCCACTTCGGCCCCGCGCCAGCCATAGATCGACTGGTCGTCATCGCCCACACAACAGATGTTTTTATGTCCGCTGGCCAGCAGACGCAGCCACAGGTATTGGGCGACGTTGGTGTCTTGGTATTCGTCCACCAGAATGTATTTGAACCAGCGTTGATATTGCGCCAGCACATCGGAATGAGTCTGGAATATGCGCACCACATGCAGCAGTAAATCGCCGAAATCCACCGCGTTCAGCGTTAATAACCGCGCCTGATAAAGCGCGTAAAACTCCGCCCCGCGCCCGCCGTAATGACTGGCTTCGGAGGCCGGAACCATCTCGGGCGTTAGCGCTCGGTTTTTCCAACTGTCGATATGGCCCGCCAGCATCCGCGCAGGCCAGCGTTTTTCGTCTATATTCGCGGCACGGATAAGCTGTTTCAAAAGCCGGATCTGGTCATCCGTATCCAGAATGGTGAAGGTGGATTTTAACCCTGCCAGTTCTGCATGGCGGCGCAGGATTTTCACGCAGATGGAATGGAAGGTGCCAAGCCAGCGCATCCCCTCGACCACATCGCCAACGCTTGCGCCAACGCGGATTTTCATTTCCTTGGCGGCTTTGTTGGTAAACGTCACCGCCAGAATTTCGTTCGGGCGCGCACGACCCGTGTTCAGCAGATGCACAATCCTCGCGGTCAGCGCCTTGGTTTTACCCGTGCCAGCCCCCGCCAGCATCAAAACCGGGCCGTCCAGTGTTTTGACCGCTTCCAGTTGCGGCGGGTTCAGTCCGTCAAGATAGCTGGTGTCAGCTTGCCCACGCACAGCCATGGCTTGCGCGGACAGACTTGCGCCGCTTGCAGCCTCGAAGGCGTCGTGTTCATCAAAATCCCAATCGCTCATGCGTGCGAAACTAACGCCCTGCGGCAGGGAAATAAAGCAGAATGTTCACAAAATGTTCCATCCTGCGTTGTCGCATTGAAGAATCGTGACCACCTCGTTAAAAAGCCCCACAGACGGCCACCCGAAATTCACTCTGACTTCGAAAGCTCCCGCCATGAAAAACTTCCGTAAAATCCTGATTGCCAACCGTGGCGAGATTGCCATTCGCATCATGCGTGCCGCCAACGAGATGGGCAAACGAACGGTCGCGATTTACGCCGAGGAAGACAAGCTTTCCCTTCACCGTTTCAAATCGGACGAGGCGTATCGGATTGGCGCTGGCATGGGGCCGGTCGCGGCCTATTTGTCGATCGAGGAAATCATTCGTGTGGCGTTGGAATGCGGGGCGGATGCGATTCATCCGGGCTATGGCCTGCTGTCGGAAAATCCTGATTTCGTCGATGCTTGCGTGGCCAACGGCATCACTTTTATCGGTCCCAAAGCCACAACCATGCGCCAGCTTGGTGACAAAGCCAGCGCACGCCGTGTCGCCATGGAGGCAGGCGTGCCCGTTGTGCCAGCAACCGACATTCTGCCCGACGATATGGCCGAGGTTCGGCGTATGGCGGCCGAGGTTGGCTATCCCTTTATGCTTAAGGCCAGCTGGGGCGGGGGCGGTCGCGGGATGCGCCGGATTATGTCGGAAGACGAACTGGAAGATATGGTTCTTGAAGGCGCGCGCGAAGCCGAAGCCGCCTTTGGTAACGGCGAAGGCTATCTGGAACGGCTTGTGCAACGGGCGCGCCATGTCGAAGTGCAAATTCTGGGCGATTCCCACGGCGAGATTTACCACCTTTGGGAACGCGATTGTTCCGTGCAGCGCCGTAACCAAAAGGTCGTGGAACGCGCCCCTGCGCCTTATCTAAGTCAGGAGCAACGCGAAACATTATGTGCCTTGGGCCGCAAAATCTGCGCCCATGTCGGCTATGAATGCGCCGGAACCGTCGAATTCCTGATGGACATGGACACGGATGAGTTTTTCTTCATCGAGGTAAACCCGCGCGTACAAGTAGAGCACACCGTAACCGAAGAAGTCACCGGCATCGACATCGTGCAAGCCCAAATCCTGATCGCGGAGGGTAAAACACTGGCGGAAGCCACGGGCAAAGCCAGCCAAGCCGACATCACACTGAACGGTCACGCGCTGCAATGCCGGATCACGACCGAGGATCCGCAGAACAATTTCATCCCCGATTATGGCCGCATCACGGCCTATCGTTCCGCCACAGGCATGGGTATCCGGCTTGATGGTGGTACGGCTTATGCGGGCGGGGTTATTACGCGGTATTATGACAGCTTGCTGGTGAAAATCACCGCTTGGGCGCCAACACCGGAAAAAGCCATCAACCGTATGGACAGGGCCTTGCGCGAATTCCGTATTCGCGGCGTTTCCACCAACATCGCGTTTGTCGAAAACCTGCTGAAGCACCCGACGTTCTTGGATAACACCTACACGACGACGTTTATCGACAACACGCCCGCGCTGTTTGATTTCAAGAAACGCCGCGACCGTGCGACCAAAATCCTGACCTATATCGCCGATATTACCGTTAACGGACATCCCGAAACCGAAGGCCGTGCAAAGCCTTCGGCGCATACACGCACACCAAAAGTTCCGGCGTTCACTGCGGATAAACCCGCTTATGGCACGCGGAATTTGCTGGAAGAACGCGGCGCGCAAGGCGTGGCCGACTGGATGCTGGCGCAAAAGCAGCTGTTGATCACAGACACCACCATGCGTGACGGCCACCAGTCCTTGCTGGCGACGCGGATGCGCTCGTATGATATGTTGAATATCGCGGATACCTATGCCCACAACCTGCCGCAGCTTTTCAGTATGGAGGCGTGGGGCGGTGCGACCTTCGATGTGGCCTATCGCTTCTTGCAAGAATGCCCGTGGCAACGCCTGCGCGACCTTCGCGAACGTATGCCAAACCTGATGACGCAGATGTTGTTGCGCGCCTCTAACGGGGTTGGCTATACGAATTACCCTGACAATGTGGTGCAGAAATTCGTGGCCCAAGCGGCGGAATCCGGTGTGGATGTATTCCGCGTGTTTGACAGCCTCAACTGGGTTGAAAACATGCGCGTCGCGATGGATGCGGTGGTCGATAGCGGCAAAGTCTGTGAAGGCGCGATCTGCTATACCGGCGATATCCTCGACCCGAACCGTGCGAAATACGATCTGAAATACTACGTCGCGATGGGGCAAGACCTGAAAGACGCAGGCGCGCACATCCTTGGCTTGAAAGACATGGCCGGCCTGTTGAAACCCGCCGCCGCGCGCGTGCTTATCAAAGCGTTGAAGGAAGAGGTCGGCCTGCCGATCCATTTCCACACGCACGACACATCCGGCATTGCGGCAGGCACGATCCTTGCCGCGGCTGATGCCGGGGTTGATGCGGTTGATGTGGCGATGGATGCGTTCTCCGGTTCCACCTCGCAACCCTGCCTTGGTTCCGTGGTCGAGGCCTTGCGCCACACCGACCGTGATACGGGTTTGGACATCAACGCCATCCGCGAGATTTCGGACTATTGGGAGGCCGTGCGTGGCCAATACACCGCGTTCGAATCCGGCCAGACCGCGCCCGCCTCCGAGGTTTACCTGCACGAAATGCCCGGTGGCCAGTTCACCAACCTGAAAGCGCAAGCGCGCTCCATGGGGTTGGAAGAACGCTGGCACGAGGTGGCGCATGCGTATGCCGATGTTAACCAGATGTTCGGGGATATTGTGAAGGTTACGCCATCCTCCAAAGTGGTTGGGGACATGGCGTTAATGATGGTTAGCCAAGGGTTAACACGCGCCGAGGTCGAAGACCCTGCCGTGGATGTATCCTTCCCTGACAGCGTCGCCGACATGCTGCGCGGCAATCTGGGCCAGCCGCCAAACGGTTTCCCCGATGGAATCGTTAAGAAGGTGTTAAAGGGCGAAAAGCCTGTCACCACACGCCCCGGATTGTCAATGAAACCAACGGATTTGGAAGCCGTGCGCGCGGAAGTTTCCGAACAGCTTGACGGGTTCAAGATCGATGACGAGGATCTGTGCGGGTATCTGATGTACCCCAAGGTTTTCCTCGATTACATGGGGCGGCACCGTGAATACGGGCCTGTTCGGACCCTCCCGACGCACACGTTCTTTTATGGCATGCAATCGGGCGAGGAAATTACCGCCGAGATTGACCCCGGCAAAACGCTTGAAATCCGCCTGCAAGCCGTGGGCGATACCAACGAGGACGGCGACGCCAAGGTGTTCTTCGAGCTGAACGGCCAACCCCGCGTCATCCGTGTGGCGAACCGCAAGGTTGTGGCCAGCACCGCCAAACGCCCCAAAGCCGAGGCAGGGAACGCCAACCACATCGGCGCGCCAATGCCCGGCATGATCGCCACCGTTTGCGTGACCGCAGGGCAGGAAGTCAAGGAAGGCGATTTGCTGCTAACCATCGAGGCGATGAAGATGGAAACCGGCATCCACGCCGATCGTGACGGCGTTGTGAAGGCGGTTCATGTTACCGCAGGCGCGCAGGTCGATGCCAAGGATTTGCTGGTGGAGTTGACGGAATAAGGGTTGCAGGAAATTATCACATTTTCTTGCAACTTTCCCCTTGCGGCCCCGCCGGAAAACCTTGTATATCGGCGTCACTAAAGGAGGCGGGCGTAGCTCAGTGGTAGAGCACTTCGTTGCCAACGAAGATGTCGAGAGTTCGAATCTCTTCGCCCGCTCCAATTTACCCCGAAACACTAGATAACTTTACTAACCGACAAGCGTAGTTTGCGCGTTGGGTATTGCCTCAACTCCGTCATGGAATTGAGGCTTGTTTCTTGTGGTGGCTTATTCCGCCATCAACACAGGCGCGGTCATCTGCTGCAAGATCGACTCGGTTACGCCGCCAAATGTGCGTTCGCGTAAACGCGAATGGCCGTATGCACCCATAACCAGCAAATCCGCACCGGCATCGGCCAGATAGTTCAGGATGACCGTATCGGTCGATAGTTCGGGCGCGATTTGATAATCTACGGTGGCGTTTATGCCGTGGCGCTGTAAGTGGGCCGCAATGTTTTCGCCCTGYTTGCCGCCATATTCTTCGCCGCGCTCTTTGGGGTTGATCACCAGGACGGTAACCTCGGCGCGGTCCTGCAACAGCGGAATGGCATCGTTCACGGCGCGCACAACCTTTTTACCGCCATCCCATGCGATCACGGCCTTGCGCACCTTGTTGTTTGGGCGGCCAATATAGGGAACCGTATAAACAGGGCGCCCCGAATGTTGCAAAACGCCGTCCATAAGCGATTCCAGAAAGGAGGCGTCGCGGTCTTTCGGGTTGGGCTGGCCCAGAAAGGTCAGGTCGGCATGTCTGGAAAAGAACGCCAACCTTGCGGGCGCTTTGGAAGCGGAACAAGTGATCGTGCGGCTAACATATTCAACACCGGCCTCTTTGGCGGCGGCTTCGAATTTGGCAACGGCGTTTTTGGCAGCGTTTCGTACAAACCCTTGCTGCTCAATTGTCAGGCTGGAGGGGATATCAATGCCGATATATGTGGAAATCGTAGATTCCAGCGCCAAGGCGATACCGGTGACCAGCGCGTCTTGCCGCTTAGCAAGGGCAATGGCGGCAGATACGCGTTCAGCACAGGCTTTGCTGTCATCAATATGCACAAGAATATTTTTGTAGGACATTGTTTCTCTCCGTTTAAGTTTGGAGAGCGATAGCATTTGAAGACACTAGGGCCGTTGATTTCGATCAAGAAGGATCAAGGAAATGAGGGTCATGGGAGGAAATTAACAGAGAGTGGTACGCCCTAGGGGAGTCGAACCCCTCTTTCCAGGATGAAAACCTAGCGTCCTAACCGATAGACGAAGGGCGCGTAACACTCTCTGTGAGGGGGCTTTTACGGATTCGGATTAGAGTCTGCAAGAGGGTATTTGCACTTTGGTGCGGTTTTTTCAGCCCGCTTTGGCGGCATCTTCCAGCTTCAGTTTGGCTTTGCGCCGACCACCCCAGTCGTCCACCTCCAATCGACCTGCGAAATGGAAGGATTGGCCACCGTGGTTTTCCAGCATCGGGCCGAGGTCTGATTCAAATGCGCGAAAGGCGATGGCGTCGATTTTGCCGCCGCCACCGTCCGTCAGGGTTAAGCGCAGGTGGCTGTCCCCTGCGCGTTTGGCGAACGATATTCGGGTGGAGGCCAACGCGAAACGCGGCGCGGGGGAGGACGCGCCGAACGGGCCGGCTTGTTCCAGCTTTTCGATCAGCTCCACGCTTGCGCCAGCGGGCGATATCAGCCCGTCGATCCGCAAATCGGAGGGGCCAGCATTGGCGGAGCCTTGCTTTTCCAGCAGCTCCGTCAGGCGTTCCATTGCGGCGTCGAGTTTGTCGATTGATATGCTTAGGCCCGCCGCCATTTTGTGACCACCGCCTTTGATTATCAGGCCTTCACGGGCCAGCGTGGCGATGGCGCTGCCAAGGTCTACGCCGTTGACGGAACGCCCCGATCCTTTGCCTTCAAGCCCGTCAATTCCAATGACAACCGCGGGGCGGTTGAAGGCTTCTTTCAGGCGAGACGCAACGATACCGACGACACCGGGATGCCAGCCATCGGCGGCGGCCCAGACAAGACCGCGTTCAACACCGCGTTCCTCCGCTTGTTCAGTCGCTTGGGCTTGTACGGTGGCCTCGATATCGCGGCGTTCGGTGTTCAGGGCATCAAGGCGTTCGGCCAAGGCTTCGGCCTCGGACGGATCATTTGTGGCCAGCAGACGCGCGCCAAGGTCCGCCGCCCCGACGCGACCGCCAGCGTTAATGCGGGGGCCAAGAAGATAGCCGAGGTGATACGAACTTGGCGCGGAATTCATGCGTGCAACGTCGGATAGGGCCACAAGGCCGACACGGTTGCGGTTGGCCATAACGCTTAAACCTTGGCGCACCAGCGCGCGGTTGAAGCCGATTAGGGGGGCGACATCGGCGACGGTGGCAAGGGCCACGAGGTCTAGCATGGCGATCAGATCAGGGCCGGATTCACCCCGCGCGCGCAATGTGCGGTTGGCGGAGGCTAGCATTAGGAAGACTACGGCGGCGGCGCATAGGTACGACAGATCGCCGGTTTCATCTTGGCGGTTGGGGTTCACCACGGCGACGGCGTCGGGCAGGGTTTCGCCGCCTTGGTGGTGGTCCAGCACGATCACGTCAATGCCGGCGGCCTTGATCGGGTCATGGCTTAGGGTGCCGCAGTCAACCGTGATAATCAGGTCGTGGTCACGCCCCAACATCGCCATGGCTTCGTCGTTCGGGCCATAGCCTTCGTCGATGCGATCAGGGATATAAAGCGTGGCGTTCAGGCCACGTTCGCGCAGCCAGACGATGAGCAATGCGGCGGAGGCCCCGCCATCCACATCGTAATCCGCGAAGATCGCGATACGTTGTTTTTGGTCAACCGCTTGCAAGAAGCGTTCGGTCGCTTTGTCCATATCGATCAGGGTGGAAGGGTCCGGCATCAGCTCGCGCAAGCTAGGGGTCAGATAGGCCGCCGCGTCTTCGGGTTGGACGTTGCGGTTGGCAAGGATTTGCCCCAACACCGGCGGAAATCCGGTGGCTTGGGAAATCGCCAACCCAAGGCGCTCGCTGTCAAGCGAGGGGCCAATCCAGCGGCGGCCAAGGGCGGATGTTTCGACGTTTAGGAAGGCGGTCATTCTTCTCGGCCCGCGGTGTTGTTGATGTTGCGCAAAATGGACCAGATTTCGATGCTCACCCATAAAATCAATATTACGGAGACGATGGTGCTTTCAATCCTTATCGCAAGCAGGATCGCGATGATGATCTTGGCGACTTTGTATACTGGCAGGGTGCCACCCGATCGGCCCCCCTTTGTGGGGGCCTCCTGATCGGGCATAGGCGCGGGGTTTGGCAACTCTGGCGTAGGGCGCGTTTCGTGGATATCCTCGGGAACCGGCACACGCGGTTTGCGCGGTTTTTCCGGTTTCGGAGTGTTGCCAAATCCTACGCGCCTAACCATTTAGCGGTTTTTCTGGCGATAGAACAAGCGGCGTACCGATCCGGTTTTGGAGCGCATCAGGATGGTTTCCGTTTCCAGATAATCCCCGTCGCGGCGTGCGGCTGACACGATGGAACCGTCGGTTACACCTGTGGCCGCAAAAATCACATCTTGGGTGACCATTTCATCGCGGCTGTAGATCTTGTTTAGATCCGTGATGCCTGCCTTGGCGGCGCGGCCACGTTCGTCGTCGTTGCGGAAAAGCAAGCGGCCATACATCTGCCCGCCCATGCATTTTAGCGCTGATGCCGCCAGCACGCCTTCGGGTGCGCCGCCGGAACCCATGTACATGTCGATGCCGGTTTTTTCGGTCTCTGCGCAGTGCATAACGCCTGCAACGTCACCGTCGGTAATCAGGCGGATGCGCGCGCCGGTTTCGCGGATTTCGCGCACGATTGCCTCGTGGCGGGGGCGTTCAAGTACGCAAACCATGATGTCGCGCGGCTCACACCCTTTGGCGGCGGCCAGTGCGTTGACGCGTTCTGTGGGGGTCATGTCCAGTGTTACCACATCCGTGGGATATCCCGGACCGATGGCCAGTTTATCCATGTAAACGTCGGGCGCGTGCAGCATGGAACCGCGTGGCCCCATGGCAATCACGGTCAGGGCGTTGGGCATGTCTTTGGCTGTCAGCGTCGTGCCTTCCAACGGGTCGAGCGCGATGTCCACGCCGGGGCCATTGCCTGTGCCGACTTCCTCGCCGATGAACAGCATGGGGGCTTCGTCGCGTTCGCCTTCGCCGATCACGATCACGCCGGCGATGTCCAGTTTGTTCAACTGTGTACGCATGGCATCAACTGCGGCTTGGTCGGCGGCTTTCTCGTCACCGCCCCCAACCAGCTTGGCACTGGCGATGGCTGCGGCCTCGGAAACCCGCGCAAGGGCAAGTGACAGGTTGCGGTCTTCGAAGGGTGTCAGGTCGGATATATCGGTCATTCGGTGTTCCTAAAATCAAACAGTTTCGATGCGGATTGCGATCGGTTTTTCAAGGCTGGTGTCCATTGTGGCGATTACGCCAAGGGCTGCGTCCAGTTTTTCGCGCGCAACTTTGTGGGTTACGATAATGACAGGGGCGGCATCGCCGTCGTGGTTGTATTGGCGCATGCGGTTGATGGATACGCCGTGATCGCCAAGCGTGGTGGAAACGGCGGCCATAACGCCCGCTTCATCGGCCAGCGAGAAGCGCAGGTAGTATTCGGCGTCTACGCCTGTGTTGGATTTCGCGGCCTTGACCAGCGTGTTCGCCGGCTGGCCAAACGCAGGGATCAACAGGCCACGGGCGATGTCCATCACGTCGCCCATCACCGCACTTGCGGTTGGGCCTTCACCAGCCCCCGGGCCTTGCAAAACGATTTGGCCGACGTGGTCGCCCTCCACAATCACCATGTTGGAAACACCTTCTAGCGTGCCAAGGGGGGAGTCGGCGGGCACGAGGCAGGGTTGCATGCGTTGTTCCAGCCCGTCGTCGTTCATGCGCGCCACGCCCAGCAGTTTGATGCGATAGCCCATGTCGGCGACGTCTTTTATATCGGTCAGGGAGATACGCTCGATCCCTTCGATCTTCACATTGGCGAAATCAACTTGCGTGCCAAAGGCGGTTGCGGCCAGCAGCGAAAGTTTGTGTGCCGCGTCAAATCCCCCGACGTCAACGGTCGGGTCTGCTTCGGCATAGCCAAGTTCTTGGGCGTCGCGCAGCACATCGGCGTAATCGGCACCGGTGTCTTCCATGACGGTCAGGATGTAATTGCAGGTGCCGTTCATCACGCCCATAACGCGTTCRATTTTGTTGGCGGCCAGNCCCNTCGGTCARGGCTTTGACAATCGGGATGCCACCRGCGACAGCGGCCTCGAASCGCARRGCCACGCCGTTKTCTTCGGCAAGGGTGGCCAGATTTTGACCGTGGAGGGCCAGCAACGCTTTGTTGGCCGTGACCACATGCTTGCCATTTTTCAGCGCSGTTTCWACGGCGGCTTTGGCRGGGCCGTCTTCGCCCCCGATCACCTCGATCAGAACGTCCACGTCATCGCGGCGCGCCARGGCRACGGCGTCGTCYTCCCAWGCATARSYGGACAGATCAACGCCACGGTCTTTRCYGCGCGAGCGCGCGGAAATCGCYACGATYTCRATCGGGCGRCCAGCRCGGGYGGCCAAAAGRTCACCGTGTTGCTGCACGATYTTGATAATACCTGCGCCAACAGTGCCAAGGCCTGCAACGGCTAGTCTTAGGGGTTTAGTCATGTTTTCAAGGCTCCCAGAAACCCCAGCCGTCTGGTGCAAAACCACGACTTAGGGCCATTTTTGTTGTGCGCTCTTCATGGGTCCAGATCGACTCGAATGTAAAGGGAATATCGGTGATGGAGGCCTGTATCGCGCCGCTGGCCGACACAATCACGCCGTAGCCAAATGTGCGTAGTGCTTTTTCCAGCGTGGCGGCATCTGCGCCCTCGTTTGGTTCAAATTCCATATCCAGCGTGATGTTCGCGCCGTCGATGTTGGGGTTCTGCTTTATCAGCTCCGCGACGGTATAGGCCGTCTGGTTCTGTTGCAGCTCCCAATCCCATTCATCTGACATATTTTTATCCTTGTGTTGAGGCGGTACGTTTCAGGGCGGCATTCAGACGGGCGCGATCACTTGAGGATAGCACAGGTCCGCGCAAGGCGACGATTTTGCGTTTTAACATGGCAAAACGCGCGGCCAGATTGGACGGGTCGGGAACAGTGTAATCGTTAATACGAAAAGCCGAGATTGGCACCAAATCGGGATAACCACTTGCGATCGTATATTCGGACGGCGCAAAATCATACCCGTCGAGGGAGGCATTCAACCCGCAACCCGCTGTTGAGGCCAACAGTATCGCACCGACAAACAAACGCCCGTTTTTGGGCATAATGCGGCGCGGCATGTGTTTGGTGTCTCGCATAAATGGCCCATTGCAAAGTTGTCTTGGAATTTTCCGACAATATGCGCCATAGTTAACGTTGGAAGCGCCTGCAAGCAAGGTGGACTAAGGGAATTTGGGCTATGAATGACAAAACTTCGCCGGACGGCGCCGACTTTGAACATATTGTGCAGGACCGTCAGGAGTTTGCCGGTAATATGCAGGAGGTTTTCGAGATTTCGCAGGAAATCTGGGGAAAGTTCATGGAGGCCGAAGCGGAGGAACAGCATTCATCGAATCCCGATCCCTTGAACACCATGCCCGCGTTTAACGAATTGTTGACGGCTTTGTGGTCTGACCCGCAAAAACTGGCGGAATCTACGCAAAGCTATTGGGCGGCGCAGGGGCATTTRTGGCAACAYGCSATGYTGAARTTGATGGGCGGSGASGAGGCSGCAGCCGAGGTTGATATGCCGGACCTGCCCGCCGAAGGGAAGCGTTTCAAGCATGACGATTGGTCTGAMAAYGCGCTGTTCGARTATCTGAARCAATCCTATCTGCTGACGTCYGGCTGGGTGCAAAACACCGTGCATGAGGCSGAYATGGACCCCAAAGACCGCAAGAAGGCCGARTTTTACGCSCGYAACTTTGTCGAGGCGATGAGCCCKGCGAAYTTYGCRGCGYTRAACCCCGAGGTGTTGGAGGCAACGACAGCGGARAAGGGCCAGAACCTTGTTCGTGGTCTRAARATGATGTTGGARGATATGGARCGCGGCAARGGYAAGCTGTTGATCCGCCAAACCGACATGGATGCTTTCGAGGTTGGCCGYAAYATGGCCATGACCAAGGGCAAGGTGATCTGGCAGAATAACATCCTGCAACTGRTCCAGTAYTCCCCCYTGACGCAGGAGGTATATTCAAAACCGTTGCTGATGATCCCGCCGTGGATTAACAAATATTACGTCCTYGATCTGAATGAAAAGAAGTCGATGATGAAGTGGTTGGTTGAACAGGGCTATACCGTGTTCATCATTTCTTGGGTGAACCCTGACGCGGCGCAGAAAGACGAAACATGGGCGTCGTATATGCAAGGCGCGTCCGATGCGATTGATCACGTGCTGGCCGAAACGGGGCAAAAGCAGACGCATATCGCCAGTTACTGCATCGGTGGCACGATGGCGGCGAGCCTAACAGCCGCGCTTAATCGCGATGGCGACAAGCGGATTGCCTCAACCACGTTTTTCACATCACTGGTGGATTTCGAGGATGCGGGCGAGTTGCAGGTTTTCGTTGACGACAAAACCATCGCGATGGTCGATGAGCAGATGGAGCAAGGGTATTTACCCGCGCAGACCATGGCTTCGGCCTTCAACATGCTGCGCTCCAGCGATCTGATCTGGTCCTATGTCGTTAGCAATTACATGCTGGGCAAAGCGCCTGTGCCGTTTGATTTACTGTATTGGAATGCGGATTCCACAGCGATGCCTGCCAAGGTACACCATTTTTATCTGGAACAGTTTTATACGCAAAACCTGTTCGCYAAGGATTTGTTAGAGATTGACGGTAAGCCGGTTCGCYTKKCSGAYATCAAAGTGCCWGTTTACCATGTKGCMRCRAAGGAAGAYCACATCGCGCCTGCGGCCTCGGTTTACGSGGGCGCGCGGGARATGCCGAATGCGGAYGTGCGGTTYGTGCTGGCRGGKTCGGGGCATATCGCGGGKGTGGTTAATCCACCRGCKKCGGGRAAATACCARTATTGGACCAAYAAGGATATGTCGSCMGAMACGCTGCAAGGCTGGCTTGAAGGYGCKGAKGAARCTGCGGGMAGYTGGTGGCTGGACTGGGACAAATGGTTGAAACGCAAGTCTGGCAARCGGGTTCCTGCGCGGGTTGCAGGGGCGGTTGGTGGCGTGATTGAAGACGCGCCCGGTGCCTTTGTGAAACTAAGGTTCGATCAGCGTTAGGCTTTCAGACGTACTTCCCTATTTCATTTGAACGCTTGTTCAGTTAGCGTGATGAAAAGGACGAGGGACGTAATGGCCAGAAAATCGGGTTCGAACGGGGAAAAAACCGCAAAACAGCTTCGCGAAGCTGCAACCGCGTTGTTTGCCAAGAACGGATATGCCGCTGTTTCCATGCGCCAGATTGCGCGTGAAGTGGGGGTGCAGGCCGGAGCGCTTTACCTTTATACGGCAGATAAACAAACGCTGCTGTTCGACCTTTTAGACCAACACATGCAAGATCTTTTGCAGGCATGGGAGGAGCGCGCCACACCGCATTCCGTCACCCCTATGGACAAGCTGGAATGCTTCGTGCGCTTTCACATCCGTTTCCACCTTCCGCGCGGCGACGAGGTGTTTATATCGTACATGGAACTGCGCAACCTTACCCCCGAAAACTTCGAGGTAATCCAGACATCGCGCCGCAAATACGAAAGCATTCTGCACGACATTCTTAGCGACGGCGAAGCGGACGGGACGTTCAAGTTTGTCGACACCAAAGTCGCGACTTTTGCGATTATCGCCATGCTGACGGGCCTGAATACATGGTATCGCGACGAGGGGCGCTTGTCGCTGGATATGGTCGAAGAAATCTATCTGGATCTGGTGATGTCTGCTGCCGGTGCGAAGCGTTGAGCGAAATTGTTCTGCACCACTGCCATCAGGCACGATCCGTTCGCAGCCTCTGGTTGTTGTATGAACTGGACGTGCCGTTCACGCTGGTCATGCATGATTTTGGCAAGGAATTGCGAAGCGAGGCATATTTGGCCAAGCACCCGTTGGGGCGGGTGCCGTGTCTGGAAATTGACGGTCGTGTGTTGTTCGAAACCGGCGCGATTACGGAATATTTATGCGAGAAATTCGAGTCCTCTCTGGGCCGCAAAGCCGGCGATCCTGAACGGATGGAGTGGCTGCAATGGCTGCACTACGCCGAAACCGTCGCTGTGCATGGGGCAAGTTTGACGCAGCAGCATATCGTGATTTTTGAGGATAAAGACCGATCACCGATGGTCATGAAACTGGAGGCACGCCGGCTGGAAAAGGCACTGGAAGTGTTGGATGCGCAGCTGCAAGGCCGGAAATATCTGCTAAGCGATTTCAGTGCGGTTGATGTTTCGGTCGGATATTCGGTGTTTGTGGCGCAACATTTTGTTGGGCTTGGGCAATTCAAGGCGTTATCTGGCTGGATGGCACGGCTTCGGGACCGGGGTGCGTTTGCCAAGGCCTTGTTGTCCAACGGTAAAACCTCGATATACCAACGTGAATTTTATGGTATTTTGAACTGAATTACGCGGATTTTACTTAACCTAGCGTAACTAAGCTTAAGATTGAAAAAAATATTTGCCAAACTGTTGATTTAAGGTAGATATATATCAATAAACCCTTAATCTAGTGGATGTACCAGTTCCGGGGAGTACCTCTGGGAAAGCAGCCTAACGATACGCACGTTCTCATGAGAGTAAGTTTCCTCGCGGCTATTAGAATAGCAAAAAGGAAATACGCATGAGTTTTAGGCTGCATACAACACCGTTTCTTGGAATTTTACTGGCATTTTCGCTGGCAGTACCCGCAGTGAATGCCGCGCAGGTAACGCTTAAATCCCTAGATGGCAGTGTCGCGTTGAGCGGGGAGCTATTAGGTTTCGACGGTGATTTCTACACTATGAAAGTTATGTTGGGCGAATTGGAAATCGCGGTCGACGACGTTACTTGTGTGGGTGTTGCTTGCCCTGAGCTGATAAATTCGGATTTCCGGTTGACGGGTTCCAGTACGTTGGCGCAAATTTTAATTCCCAGTCTGTTTCAGGATTTCAGCGGCGCGTATGGCATGAGCTTGATGCCGGGCGAGCCCAAATTGATGGGCACCACGCCGATACAACCGTATATCTTTGCGATGCCCAACGGCGAAGTTTTTGCTGATGTAGAAGTGCATTCGCTGGTATCGGAGGGGGCGTTTAAATCGCTGCTGGATGGTGCTTCGGAAATTGCATTGTCTTCGCGCGCCATTACACAAGCGGAACTGGATGCGTTTGCCGCCGCGGGGCTTGGGGATTTGACGGACGAGTCCTTACAGGTTGTTGCGGCCCTCGACGGGCTGGTTGTTATCGTGCCACCAACAAACACTGTGCAGACCTTAAGCATGCAGGAACTGGCACAGATTTTTTCCGGTCAAATATCTAACTGGTCCCAGCTTGGCGGGGCGAATGCGCGGATCAATGTGTATCGTCGTGACGATGCTTCTGGCAGCGCAAGTGATTTTGCGTCGGTCGTCCTTCGCCCATCGGGCGCAGCGTATTCGGCAACTTCGGTTACGTTCAACGACGATATCGGCCTTGTTCGTGCGGTAACGAATGACCCGAACGGGATCGGGTTTACCAGCATTGCCTATCAGCAAAACACCCGCGCAATTCCGTTGCGTGGCACGTGTGGATTTGTTTCGACACCTTCGGAATTCACGGTGAAAACCGGCGAGTATCCGTTGGCGCGTCACGTTTATCTTTATACAACCAATCGCTTGTTTGGTGTCATCCCTGAAGAAAAAGCACAAAAGGCGCAGGGCTTTTTGCAATACGTGGCAAGCGATGCAGGGCAGCAATCGGCACAAGGCTCCGGCTTTGTCAGCCAGACAATCGCGGCTCTGTCGATTGATGTTCAGGGGCAACGTCTGGTTAACACGATGATTGCTGATCCGGGTGATCTTTCGCTTTCCAGCATCCGCAACATGATGGCGGAGCTAAGTGGCGCGGTTCGCCTTTCAAGTACGTTCCGTTTCAAGCCAAATGTGGCCGAGCTGGATGCACAGGCGCGCGGCGATATTCCGCGTTTGGCGGCCTACCTTCGCAATAATGATTTTAGCGACCGTGAGTTTCTGATTGCAGGTTTCTCGGATGCTGCCGGTAGTGCTGCTCAAAACGCGGTACTCTCGAAGCGCCGTGCAGAACAGGTTCTGGCAGAGCTTCAGGCAGCCCTTGGGGCGGACGCCGGAAACTATAAGTTTGTTGTTGAAGGTTTTGGCGAAGTTTCCCCGCAAGGGTGCAACGATTCCCTTGAAGGGCGCTCGGTTAATCGTCGGGTTGAAATTTGGGTACGCGAAGCGACCTAAACTCAAAGCAGCTACAAAAAAGGGCGACGCCGGATTTTTCCAGCGCCGCCCTTTTTTTGTTTTAGCAGGTGTGGTTAAAGGTTGCCGTACATGGGGAAGGCATCGCACATGGCCTGCACTTCGGCCTTGACGGATTCTTCAACCGCGCTGTTGCCTTTTTCGCCGTTGGCGGCCAAACCATCGACCACTTGAACGATCAGCTCGCCGATTTTGCGGAACTCGGCTTCGCCAAACCCGCGGGTTGTTCCGGCGGGGGAACCAAGGCGCACACCGGATGTGACCATCGGTTTTTCAGGGTCAAACGGAATRCCGTTTTTGTTGCACGTGATATGGGCGCGYCCCAGTGCTTTTTCSGTGGCATTACCTTTGACRCCYTTGGGGCGCAGATCRACCARCACCACGTGGGTGTCGGTRCCGCCGGTGACGATGTCGATRCCRCCCTCGATCAAGGTTGCGGCCARTGTTTTTGCGTTGGCGATAACCTGTTGCTGGTAKGTTTTGAAYTCGGGGCGCAAAGCCTCGCCAAAGGCCACRGCTTTGGCGGCGATGACGTGCATCAAGGGGCCGCCCTGAATGCCGGGGAAGATTGCGGAGTTAACCTTTTTCGCAATCGCYTCGTCATTCGTTAAGATCATACCGCCGCGTGGWCCGCGCAAGGTTTTATGCGTGGTTGTGGTGGCMACATGGGCATGCGGGAAGGGCGAGGGATGCTCGCCTGCTGCYACRAGACCGGCGAAGTGGGCCATRTCGACCATAAGGTACGCGCCAACCATATCGGCKATTTCRCGGAAACGGGCGAAATCGATCTGACGTGGAATGGCGGAACCACCGGCGATGATAAGTTGGGGCTTATGTTCTTTGGCCAAGGCTTCCAGCTGGTCGTAATCCAGAAGGTTATCTTCGCGCCGAACCCCGTATTGCACCGCGTTAAACCATTTACCCGACTGGTTGGGTTTCGCGCCGTGTGTAAGGTGGCCACCGGAGGCCAGATCCATGCCAAGGATGGTGTCACCCGGTTTGATCAACGCTTGAAACACGCCCTGATTGGCTTGCGAGCCGGAGTTGGGCTGCACGTTAATGAAATCACACCCGAACAGTTCTTTGGCGCGATCAATGGCGAGGGTCTCGGCCACGTCAACGAATTGGCAACCGCCATAGTAGCGACGGCCCGGATAGCCTTCGGCGTATTTGTTGGTCATCACCGAGCCTTGGGCCTCCATCACGGCGGCGGAAACGATGTTTTCCGAGGCGATCAGCTCGATCTCGTCGCGTTGACGGCCAAGTTCATCAGTGATGGAACCGAAAATCGCGGGGTCACGGCTGGCGAGGCTTTCAGTGAAGAAACCGGCATCTTTTACGTTGGTCATGGTGATCTCCTGGGGTTGCGTGTTTTAGGGCCTTCTATAGGACGTGTTTCCGATAGGAAACAAGAAACCGACCTGTAAAATTGGCAAAGCGACGAATTTTTTTAGCTGGAAGCGTTGTTGCAGGCGAATGGGGTGATGAAAAGGGGCCAAAACAGCGCAAAGGGCGGTTTGGGGCGAATCCGTGTAGCTGATCGGAAAGAGAGTTTCCTGTTGGAAATACCGCATCGCACAGGCCGCGCGTTTCTGGTCTTGAGTTGTCGGCGTGAAAAAGGGAAACTAGGGGCATGAATTATAAGAATATATCCTTTTTGGCGTCCTCCACGGACGAGGCACAAGCCGCCGCTGAAACTCTTCGCGCGCGCTATGGGCATGTAGAGCAGGCGGATGCTGACGTGATTGTGGCCTTGGGCGGCGATGGTTTTATGCTGTCGACACTGCATGCCACCCAAGATTTACCCGCGCCGGTTTACGGAATGAACCAAGGCACCGTGGGTTTTTTGATGAATGTCTACGGCGAGGATGATCTGCTGGAACGCCTTGCCGCGGCAGAGGCCGCCGYKATYCACCCCCTTCATATGAYCGCGACCTGYGCGGATGGTTCSGTAACGGAGGCCTTGGCGATTAACGAGGTTTCCTTACTGCGMTCCGGCCCGCAAGCGGCRAAGTTGCGGATATCGGTGGACGGGCGSGTGCGSYTGGAAGAACTKGTGTGYGACGGYGCGCTGGTGTGTACGCCTGCGGGATCRACRGCCTATAACTATTCCGCSCACGGCCCGATTTTRCCGATCGARGCGGATATYYTGGCGCTGACGGCAGTGGCGGCGTTTCGGCCACGGCGTTGGCGCGGGGCGTTGTTRCCGATGAATGCCTCCATCCAGTTTGATGTGYTRGAGGCRGGCAAACGCCCTGTCGCGGCGGTGGCGGATTCAACCGAAGTGCGCGGCGTTGTGCGCGTYGATATYCGCAGCGAGCCGAGCGTTAAGCATACGTTATTGTTTGACCCCGGCCATGGGCTGGAAGAACGGCTTATTAACGAACAGTTTACTTAAAGGGGCGGATTATGGGTTTGAGTGTTGGACAACAAGCGCGTTGGTGGGGCGGCGGTTTTATCGCCTTCATCGCATTTTTATGGCTGGTGAACGATGCGCTTGCGCCGTTCCTGCTGGGCGCGGCGTTTGCGTATCTGCTGGATCCGGTGGCCGACAAGCTGGAAAGCTGGGGCATGAAGCGGGCATGGGCGACGGTGCTGATATCGGTGGTGGCGTTGATCTTTATGCTGTTGGCGTTGGTGTTGTTGGTGCCGCTGATATTCCGGCAGGTGTCGTCGTTGATTGAAACTTCGCCACAACTGGTGGCCAGTTTGCTGGATTTCCTGACGGAAAAATTCCCGTCGTTGTTGCAAGAAGATTCAAACGTTCGCCAAGCGTTATCGTCGTTCGAGGATACGTTGCGCAGCAAGGGGGTTGCGGTGGCCAACACGGTGCTTTCCTCAAGCCTTGCGGCGGTCAGTTCTGTTCTGACGATATTCGTGTCGCTGGTCGTGGCGTTTTATTTGCTGCTGGACTGGGACCGGATGATTGCTGTGGTCGATAGTTGGATGCCGCGCCAACACGTGGGTGTAATTCGCGAAATCGGGCGCGAGATTGATCAGGTACTGGCGGGGTTCATTCGCGGGCAAATGACGGTGGGTGCGATTCTGGGCATCTTTTACGCAGTGTCGCTGGCCGTCGTCGGGTTGCAATTCGGGGTGGTCGTCGGGCTGCTGGCGGGCGCGCTGACGTTTATTCCTTATGTGGGGTCCACGGTGGGCGGAACGGTTTCCATCGGGTTGGCGATTTACCAGTTCTGGGATGATCCGGTTTGGATCGCTGTGGTAGCTGCGATTTTTGTGACCGGCCAGATCGTTGAAGGGAATTACCTGACGCCGAAACTGGTTGGCAGCTCGGTCGGGCTGCACCCCGTTTGGTTGATGTTTGCGCTTTATGCGTTCGGCTCGCTAATCGGGTTCACAGGACTGTTGATTGCGGTGCCTGCGGCGGCGTGCATCGGGGTTCTGGGGCGCTTTGGTATCAAGAATTACCGCGACAGCAGACTTTACCGTGGGCCGGAAGAGGATACCGAGGGCGAATGAATACCCCTGAACAACTGGTTCTGGATTTACCAAGTCGCGCGGCCTTGGGGCGGGATGATTTTTTCGTCTCCCCAACCAATGCGCTGGCATTGCAAGCCCTTGATCGTTGGCCGGGTTGGGCGACGGGGAAACTGGCGCTTTGCGGGCCTGCGGCCTCTGGCAAGACGCATTTGGTGCAGGTCTGGGCGGTGCGATCTGGCGGGGCCGTGGTGGACGCGGTGGATTTGGCGCAGCAGGATATTGCTGCCTTGGCGGAAACGGGGGGCGTTGCCGTTGAAGATGTGCATCGCTTGGCGATGTTGCCGGATGCGCGGCGGGACCAGTCGGAAGAAGCGTTGTTCCATCTGCACAACCGTTTGTTAGGTGCAGGTAGCACGCTGTTGGTAACGGGCGAGGGGGCACCATCGCGGTGGGACATCAAACTGCCGGATTTGGCTTCGCGCCTTCGCGCCACGGAGGTGGCGACACTGGATGCCCCCGATGATGCGCTGTTATCGGCGGTGCTGGTCAAACTTTTTGCGGACCGCCAATTGGTGGTATCGCCGGACCTCATCCAGTTTTTACTTAGCCGGATTGATAGATCTTTCGCATCGGCCAAAGCCACGGTGGAGGCATTGGACCGCGCCGGGCTTTCGCGTAAACGGGCAATTACGCCGCGACTTGCTGGCGAGGTTTTGCGCGCGCAGGGGGCGGCATGAGCGATGATCTGGCGCGTGTCGGGGTGGTGGATGTCGGGTCGAATTCCGTGCGTTTGGTGGTCTTTGACGGGATTTCCCGCTCGCCGGCGTATTTTTATAACGAAAAGGTTTTATGCGGCTTGGGCGCGGGGCTGGCCGAAAGTGGCCGTCTAAATCCCGAGGGGCGCATTCGTGCGCTGGAGGCGTTGAAACGCTTCGCAGCCTTGAACGAGGGCATGAAAGCCGGAACCTTGCGCGGTGTCGCCACGGCGGCAGTGCGCGAAGCAAGCGATGGACCGGAGTTCGTGGCCGAAGTACTGCGCGAAACCGGCATTGAATTGCAAGTCATCACGGGCGCGGAGGAAGCGGCGTTTTCTGCCAAAGGGGTACTGCTTGGTTGGCCCAAAGCGAACGGGGTGGTGTGTGACATTGGCGGCGCGTCTATGGAATTGGCGCAGTTGCAAGACGGTGTCATCGGGGCCTGTGCAACGTCACCGCTTGGGCCGTTGAAGTTACAGGATTACGTCGGCGATGTGGATGCGTATATCGCCCGCGAGGTCCGAAAATTGCTGGACGATGTGGGGGGAAAAGCCCGACATCTGTTCTTGGTGGGTGGTTCATGGCGCGCGCTTGCCCGGCTCGATATGTCGCGGCGGGGGTATCCGTTCAAGGTGCTGCATGAATACCGGCTGTCCGCCACGCAGGTACACGAGACGGTTGCGTGGATTGAGGCACAAAGTGCCGAGGAGTTGGAGGCGCACACGAATACCTCCAAGGAACGCTTGGCGTTGGTGCCAATGGCGGCGCGGGTTATGGCGGGGCTGTTGGAAGCGCAGGAACCGGACGAGGTAATTATCTCTAGCTATGGGCTGCGCGAGGGGGTGCTTTTTGAACAAATGCTGCCCTCCACCCGTGGGCTGGACCCGTTGATCGAGGCGTGCCGGCATGTGGAGGCGACCTCGGCAAGGTTTCCGGGGTTTGGGCGTGTGCTGTATGAATGGTTGCGGCCACTTTATCCGGATGTGGACGCTGCGCGAAGACGGTTGATATTGGCGGCGTGCCTGTTGCACGACACAAGCTGGCAGGCGCACCCCGATTACCGCGCCGAGATGTGTTTCGAGGCGGTTACACGGGCCAACCTTGGTGGTGTAGACCATGCGGGCCGGCTGTTTTTGGGCTTGGCGATCCTTAGCCGGTACAAGAATTCTGGTGTGGCATCGCTGGGCGAGGATATGATGGCGTTGTTAAGCGAGGCCGAGATTACCGATGCGGTAACGCTGGGCAAGGCTATGCGTTTGGGGGCGATGATTTCCGGCGCGCAGGCAAGCTTGCTGGATCGGGCGACGTTGATGCGAAGCGATGAAAACCTGACGCTGACGCTGGAAGGGCCAGCGGGGGCGTTAAGTGGCGGGGCTGTCGAAAAACGGCTGGGATCACTGGCACAAACCATGGGGCTGGATGCACAACTGGTGCTTGAGGGCTGACAATCAAAAACGACCCGCATTACTGCGAGCCGTTCTCTTATTCCCCTGGACTTGAGCCAAATTCTTTAGGCCGATGTTATCACCGTGGTACGTCTTCACACCCTAAGGCGGAGCGACCATCTGTCATGACAACGAGGCACGTTAAAGCAGAAAAACCGAGTCGACGCAATCAATTTAACGCCAAACGGTCGCAGGTGCCATTGCAAGGCTGGCGGGGTTGTCATAAACCCGATTGAAACAAACCAATTGGAGGCCGCAAATGCGCCTGACCCGCTACTTTTTGCCGATCATGAAAGAAACCCCTTCGGAGGCGTCCATCGCCAGCCATCGCTTGATGTTGCGGGCGGGGATGATCCGCCAATCCAGCGCGGGGATATATTCGTGGTTGCCGATGGGCTTCAAGGTTTTGCAACGGCTGGAACAGATCGTTCACGAGGAACAACAGCGTGCCGGTCACATTCCGATGTTGATGCCAACGATCCAGTCGGCAGACTTGTGGCGCGAAAGCGGGCGCTATGATGATTACGGCAAGGAAATGTTGCGGATCACTGATCGCCATGGCCGCGATATGCTGTACGGCCCGACGAACGAGGAATTGATCACCGATATTTTCCGCAACGCGGTGAACTCGTATAAAGAATTGCCAAAGACGCTTTACCACATCCAGTGGAAATTCCGCGACGAGGTTCGCCCCCGTTTCGGCGTGATGCGCGGGCGTGAGTTTTACATGAAAGACGGCTACAGTTTTGACGTGGACGAGGCCGGTGCGCTGCATTCTTACAACCGCCATTTGGTCAGCTATCTGCGTACCTATGAGCGCATGGGTCTGAAGGCGATCCCGATGAAAGCGGACACGGGGCCGATTGGTGGCGATCACAGTCACGAATTCCTTGTGCTGGCCGAAACCGGCGAGAGCGAAGTGTTTTATGACAGCAAGGTTCTGGACATGTCACTGGGCGATCGTGCGGTCGATTTTGACGATGTGGCACAGTGCCAAGGCATCTTTGACGAGTTCACAACCCCTTATGCCCGCACCGATGAAACGCACGACGAGGCAAAATTTAACGAGGTTCCCGAAGATCGGCGGATGTCCGCGCGGGGCATAGAAGTTGGCCAGATCTTCTATTTTGGCACGAAATACTCGGAATCCATGGGGGCGGATGTTGTGATGCCGGATGGGTCGCGCAAGCCGGTTGAGATGGGTTCTCACGGGATTGGCGTTAGCCGCCTGATCGGGGCATTGATTGAAGCAAACCACGATGACAAAGGGATTATATGGCCTGAAAGCGTTGCACCGTTCCGTGTTGGTCTGGTTAATTTGCGCCAAGGTGACGATGCAGCAGATGCGGCTTGTGAAAGCCTTTATGCCGGTTTGGTGAAGGCTGGGCTTGATCCGCTTTATGATGATCGGGATGAACGCGCGGGCGCAAAATTTGCCTCCATGGACCTGATTGGCTGCCCTTGGCGTATCACGGTTGGCCCTCGTGGGTTGAAAAATGGCGTGGTGGAGCTAACATCACGACGGACAGGTGAAACGATCGAGGTGTCGCCAGAAGCCGCGCTTGATCGGTGCATCGAGATTTACGCAAACGTATAATAGTGAGGCTAATATGAGTTATGTGCCGGGTATTGTAGGTGCGCTGGTTTTCGGAATTGGCATGTCCCAGTTCCCTGAGTTTACACTGCAATACCAGCAACACCTCGGTGAAGCGGTGGATGAGTTGCGGATCGTCACAGAGGAATTCGACCGCGCTGCGGTGGACCAGAACATGAGTCGTGAGGAAGCACTTGCAGCCTTCAACAACTCTGTTTTTCTGGGCGTTCCGGTGTATGAGTTGGAGGCGACGTTTGAGCGTTTTGACAACCTCGTCGAGGACCAAAAGGTATTGGAAGATGCCGACGCAGTGGGGCGTTTCACGAGTTTCCTTCGCATGACGGATAACGAGTTGGTACAAATTACTTGGGCAGGGTACGAACCGGCGCTGCCCAAAAGCCCTGACGGACTTGTCTTTGCCCTGATCGGAGCGATGGGGGGCTTTTACGGCGGCGTCCAGATTTCTGGCCTTATATCCCGACGACTAAGGAAAACCCGGTGAGCGGACGAGCCACGCCTCCCTTTGCGGGATTCGAGTGGGCCATAGCATGGCGATACCTGCGCGCGCGCCGCGCGGAAGGTGGCGTTTCCGTGATGACATGGATTTCCCTGATCGGGATTGCCTTGGCGGTGTTTGCGTTGATTGCAACAATGGCGGTACGGTCCGGTTTTCGGGCGGATTTCACGGCGACAATTCTGGGCGCGAACGCTCATGTCACGATATTCGAGACGAATTACACCGATGACGGCATGCGCCGTGGGATCATTGATTACGCCGAAATGGCGGCCAATGTGGCGGCTGTTGAAGGGGTTACACGGGTGGCCCCGATTATTCGCGGGCAGGTGATGGCGTCGTCCACTTCGCGCAACACGGGTGTTGAGGTTTACGGGGAGACGCTGGCGGATTTACGGACCTTGCCGCTGGTGGCGAACCCTGAAATTTCGTCTGGGTCACTAGATGATTTTGGCGAGGGCGGGATTGCGCTTGGATCCGGTGTGGCACGCACGCTTGGCGTTCGGGTCGGGGATTTCGTGACGCTGATTTCACCTGACGGGGTGAAAACGCCGTTTGGAACCTCGCCGCGCATTAACGACTATAAAATCGCGTATATTTTTCAAGTCGGGCGATCGGATATTGATCGCACGCGGATATATTTGCCGTTCGAGGAGGCACAAAGCTTCTTTAACCGTGAAGGCTCGGCTGACGAGTTGGAGGTCGCGGTGGCGGACCCCGAGACCGTGGATGATATGCGCACAGCCTTGATCGAGGCGGCGGGGTCGCGCGTGGTGATCTGGACGTGGCGCGATGCGTCGGGCGCGTTTTTGCGGGCCTTGGAGGTGGAAGACAACGTGATGTTTATCCTGATGTCGATCTTGGTGCTGATCGCGGCGATGAACATTATTTCCGGCCTGATTATGCTGGTGAAAAACAAAACGCGGGATATTGGAATTTTACGCACAATGGGGCTGACGCAAGGGTCGATCATGCGGATATTCTTTATCAGCGGGGCGAGCATCGGGCTGGTTGGTACGGCGCTGGGCGTCATTCTTGGGTGTCTGTTCGCGATCTATATCGACCCGGTTTTCGGGTTCGTTGATGGCATTATGGGTGGCGGCGTTTGGGACCCGAATGTGCGGTATTTGTCTCGTCTTCCGGCGAAGTTGGAACTGCGCGATGTGCTTAGCGCGGTTATCCTTTCGTTAACCCTTTCGTTTGTCATCACCATTTTTCCAGCAAGGCGYGCGGCTAAAATGGATCCGGTGGAGGCGTTAAGGAATGAGTAATATCTCGTTGAAACTAACCGACATCCACCGAACCTTTAACAAAGGTAAACCKAACGAGGTGAAGGTGCTTGAGGGGGTATCCTTATCCYTGAACGCGGGCGAGGTTGTGGCGYTGGTGGCSCCSTCKGGCGCMGGTAAATCGACGYTGCTGCATATCGCGGGGCTGCTGGATAARGTKGAYAGCGGCACGGTGGAGGTYGGGGGAAAGGTYGCCTCKGGWCGKTCWGAYCGGATGCAAACRCGGGCGCGGCGTGAAAATATCGGGTTCATCTATCAATTCCACCACCTGYTGCCGGAATTTTCAGCGGTYGAAAAYATCACCTTGCCCCAACGTGCGGCGGGGGTGTCGAAAGTTGAGGCACAAGCGCGGGCTGTGGAGCTGTTGGATAAGGTGGGGYTGTCACATCGCCTAAAGCAYCGCCCCGGCGAGCTGTCAGGTGGYGARCAACAGCGGGTCGCGTTTTGTCGGGCTTTGGCGAATGGACCGAGTGTTTTGCTGGCGGATGAACCGACCGGAAACCTTGACCCCGAAACATCGGACCGCGTTTTTGAAACCTTGCTGGAGCTGGTACGGGAAACCGGCCTGTCGGCATTAATTGCTACACATAATCTTGATTTGGCCGCCCGTATGGATCGGGTGTTAACTTTGTCGCAAGGACGTTTAGAGTAAGCCTAATAGAATCACTAATCACCCACCCGAATTTCAAGAATCTTCAGAGGATCCTCTGAAGATACCAAGCTGCGTTAAAGATGGTTGAAAAAACTACTACATAACCTGAGGGAATACACACATGACCACCGAACCAAGTTTTCGCCAATCTGTCGATATAATGTTCAACAAGGCTGTGAAGCTGATGGACYTGTCGCCGGGGCTGGARCAGAAAATCCGCGTTTGCAACTCCACCTATACCGTGCGTTTYGGYGTGCGRTTRCGCGGGCAAATYCATACGTTYACGGGSTATCGYTCCGTTCATTCCGAACATATGGAACCYGTGAAAGGCGGCATCCGTTTYTCCATGGGWGTGGAGCAGGACGARGTCGAGGCGCTAGCCGCGTTGATGACCTATAAATGCGCGCTGGTGCAGGCCCCGTTTGGCGGATCAAAGGGCGGAYTGCGGATYGAYCCGCGCGARTGGGAYGCCCACGARATGGAACAGATCACRCGGCGGTTTGCCTATGAGTTGATCAARCGCGACCTGATTAATCCGTCGCAAAACGTACCCGCCCCCGACATGGGCACGGGCGARCGYGARATGGCGTGGATTGTTGACCAATACCGCCGCATGAACACCACGGACATCAACGCCGCCGCCTGTGTGACTGGTAAACCCATCAATTCCGGCGGCATTCAGGGCCGAGTGGAGGCAACGGGGCGCGGTGTGCAATACGCGTTGAAGGAGTTCTTCCGTTACGACGAAGACAAGGCCAAGGCGAACCTGACGGGCAAGCTGAAAGACAAACGCGTGATCGTACAGGGCTTGGGCAACGTGGGGTATCACGCGGCGAAGTTTGTATCCGAAGAAGACGGCGCGAAGGTTGTCGCGGTTATTGAACGCGACGGTGCGGTTGTGAACCCTGACGGCTTGAACATCGAATTGCTTAAAGAGCATATTTTGATGACCGGCGGCGTGAAGGATTTCTTGACTGGTGATTTCATCGAGGATGGCGCTTCGGTTCTGGAAATGGATTGTGACATCCTTATTCCGGCAGCACTTGAGGGGGTTATCAACCTGACCAATGCGGACCGGATCAAGGCGAACCTGATTATCGAGGCGGCGAACGGGCCGATCACGTCCGGTGCGGACGAGATTTTGCTGAACAACGGCATCGTGATTATTCCCGATATGTATGCCAACGCAGGCGGTGTGACGGTTTCCTATTTCGAGTGGGTCAAAAACCTTAGCCACATCCGGTTTGGTCGTATGCAGCGCCGCCAAGAAGAGTCGCGCCACCAGTTGTTGCTGGATGAATTGCAACGATTGGGCGATGATCCGTCAATCACATGGAAGCTGTCGGAGGACTTCAAGACGAAGTACCTGAAAGGCGCGGACGAACTGGAATTGGTGCGCTCGGGCTTGGACGATTCCATGCGTGCGGCTTATCAATCCATGCGCCATGTCTGGCATTCGCGCGATGATGTGCCGGATTTGCGAACAGCGGCGTTTCTGGTTTCAATCGAACGTGTTGCGGCGAGTTATCGTTCCAAAGGTTTGTAGCGTAAACAATCTGTCCCGTTTTCAGGGCATAATAATCGGGCGGAACGGCATTACCTTTTGAACAACTTGTTTTGAAAGGATCAAAAAATGTCGTTCCGCCCTGTTAAATCCGAAACCCTCGCGCAACCAACGATGGAGGGGGCAGGCGTTCACCTGCACCGCGCCTTCGGGTTTCACGATCCAAGCATGTTGGACCCGTTCCTGCTGTTCGATGACTTTCGTAATGATGACCCTGCAAAATCCGTGAAGGGCTTCCCGTGGCATCCCCATCGCGGGATCGAGACGATTACCTATGTCTTGCAAGGGAACATCACGCACGAAGACAGCCTTGGCAATACCGGCAATCTGGGCGCGGGCGATGTGCAGTGGATGACGGCGGGATCCGGCATTATGCACCAAGAAATGCCCAAGCCGAATGTCGCGGGGCAAATACACGGGTTTCAGTTGTGGGCGAATTTACCCAGCGATCAGAAGATGACGACACCGCGGTATCAGGATGTGGGTTCCGCGGATATTCCCGAGGTTATCGACGATGATGGCACACGCGTGAAGGTGATAGTCGGCAAGTTCTGGGGCAAGGCTGGGCCGGTTGATGGCATCGCGGCGGACCCGCAATATCTGGATGTGTGGATTCCGCCTAATGTTCGCAAAACCCTGCCGGTGGATGCATATCGTCATGTGTTTGCGTATATATTCGACGGCTCCGGCACGTTTCGTGATGCGTCCAAACCTTACGGGGTGCGGGTGGAAAAAGAAGTGGCAGGCGAGGAGGTGAATATTCGCGACATGTCTGGCAACCGCACCTTGGTGCAGTTTGATACCGGTGACGAAATCACGGTTCAGGCAGGTGAACAGGGCATGCGGTTTTTGTTGGTTTCGGGCAAGCCGATTGAAGAACCCGTTGCATGGCACGGGCCGATTGTGATGAACACGCAGGAAGAGTTGCGCCAAGCGATGCGGGATTTGAACAACGGTACGTTTATCAAATCCCAACAGTGATTAGCCAAGATCGGCGGGCGTGATGTAGGTGTCCAGATGGGTGGTGCCAAAATCCAGCGCCGCCCAATCGCCTTGGACCTCCAACACGGTTGTCCCACCCGTCGGGTACTTGTCAAATGCGGTGTGTGCAGGCGCGGGATCAACTCGCAAAGCGCGCGCCAGACTGCCGATGCCGGGCATATGGGCGATGACCAACACGTTGTCGCCCGTTGCTGTCTTGCGGATAATATCAAGAATTTCTTCGGGGGAGGCCATGTAAAGCGCGGCTTCGGTTATCACAGTCGGATTGTTTGTTAGGCCCTCGGAGATGATATCCCATGTTTCCTGGCACCTTGCGGCGGATGAAACGATGACTTGACCCGGCGCATGGCCCGAGGTTTCCAGCCAACCGCCCAGAAGTGCCGCAGCTTTGCGTCCGCGCTCGCCCAAGGTGCGGTCAATGTCGGGGATGTCGGAATCTGCCCAAGAGGATTTGGCGTGGCGCATGAGGGTGAGTTTCTTCATTAATTCTATCCTTTATGAAACGCCCTCATGTGAAAGGCGGATTGCGATTGCAATCGTTTGTCTTGCCCGATCGGACAAGCGCGGCGCACAGCGCAACCGCTGGAAAGGCACGCATTACCGACTGTATCAAGGTGCGCGTGGCACTTCGGAACATCATACCCATCCTGCCCCAAGGCTGCGGCAGGACATGCGGAAAGACAAGGCTTTTCTGAACAATTTTCGCAAGGGGATGAGGTGGTCGAGGGTAGATCAACGCGCCCTTGCAGCAGTAATGCACCGCGGTAAGACACAAATAGCCCCGCAGTGTCATGCACCAGCAACCCGACAGGAGATTCCCATGCGCGCCCGCTTTGCAATGCCCAACCGATAAATGGGTGATATGGGGGGCCACCGAAGGGAATAACGCCTCGGCCTCAAACCTGTCGGCCAAGGCGCCGATAACGCGCGTGGACCAATGGTCCAACGGGTCTTCTTTCTTTCCTAAATACTCATCACTTCGGGTGAACACAGGCCAGAACGCTGGCTCATTTGGACCCAGTAGCACAAGTGCTTGGTGGTCGTCGAAGTGAAGCGCGCCGAGGACAGCCAGCCCATCAGGGCTGGCTGCATCCGCGAGGTCATCAAGTGTCATTTATTGGTAAATGGCAGTTTCAGGACCCACCAAAGTTTACCGGGGCGTTCATCTTGCCAGCGCAGGCCAATCTCCATGTCGTCGTGGCCAGCGGCTGGTTGGGCGATGTAGGTGCGAAACATGCGGTCCCAGATCGACAGGGAAAAACCGTAATTGCTGTCGTGTTCCTCGCGCAGGACAGAATGGTGGACACGGTGCATATCAGGTGTGACCAGCACAGTGCGCACAATCGCATCAACACGCGGCGAAAGGCGGATGTTGGCGTGGTTGAACAGGGCGGAGCCATTGAGGATAATCTCGAACAGGATCACGGCGAAGGCGCTGGGGCCAAGGATGTAGATCAGGCCGATTTTCAGCAGCATCGAGAGCGCAATTTCCAGCGGGTGGAAGCGGATGGCAGTGGTGACGTCCATATCGCGATCAGCGTGGTGAACTTGGTGCAAACGCCACAGCAGCGGGATTTTATGGGTGATCAGGTGCTGAAACCAAATGGTAAAATCGAGGATCAGCATTGCCGCAACAACCTCAAGCCATGCAGGCCAATTGACGATGTTGAATAGACCCCAGCCGTTCGCACCGGCGTCAATCGCGGCGCCCACGGACATAACGGGCAGAATGATCGCCATCAATTTTAACGTCACGCTGTCGATAATCGTTAACCCCCAGTTAACGAACCAGCGGCGGTTACGAGTGACGGGGCGCGCGCGGCGCGGAATGACAGTCTCGATGATCGCGAAAAGCGCGAACAGACCGAGAAAGACCGATAGACGGATGAGAGTTTCGTTTTCCATGCTCGCAAGGTGGGCTTGATCTGCGGGAAGATCAAGAGGGATGCGGGATTATTACATATAATAACTTGAATGTGTTCGTGCTGTTACCTGCGGATCAGACTGCCAGCGCCGTGCTCGGTGAATAATTCCAACAGGCACGCATGCGGGGCGCGACCGTCGAGGATAACCACGGCGCGCACGCCGCCCTTGATTGCATCCAGTGCCGTTCGGGTTTTGGGAATCATGCCGCCGGCAATAGTGCCCTCGGTGGTTAGTTGTTCGACGTGGTCTGGCGATAGCTGCGTGATCACCATTCCATCGGCATCTTTAACGCCTGATACATCCGTCAGCAGCAACAGACGGTCGGCATCTAAGCCTGCCGCGATTGCGCCTGCGGCGGTGTCGCCGTTGACGTTATAGGTCTGGCCATCCTCGCCCACACCTACGGGGGCGATGACGGGGATCAGGTCGCTGTCGAGGAATGTATGCAGGACTTCGGGGTTGATTTTAATCGGCTCGCCAACAAACCCTAGATCAGGGTTGGCCTGTTTGCAGATCATCAGGTTGGCGTCTTTGCCAGACAGACCGACGGCTTTGCCACCTTGTTTGTTGATAGCCCCGACGATGCGTTTGTTCACGGAACCGGATAGGACCATTTCGACGATTTTCATGGTCTCAGAATCGGTTACCCGTTTGCCGTTCACGAATTCGGATTTTACGTTCTGCTTTTCCAGCATTTCGTTAATCATCGGCCCGCCGCCATGCACGATGATCGGGTTCACGTTGACCTGCTTCATCAGCACGATGTCGCGTGCGAATTGTTCCATCGCGGCGTCGTCACCCATGGCGTGACCGCCGAATTTGATCACGACGATAGCGCCATCGTAGCGCTGCAAGAAGGGCAGGGCTTCGCTTAGGGTTCTGGCTGTGGCAATCGAGTCGCGTTGCATCGCTTGTTGTARCTCCATCGGGTGGCTCCTTGCGGTTTKKMRYTGTTTARCCGCTTGKKMMGKGAAACCCAAGACCGGAGTTTATTCCATCGTSGCGATGATGGTYCGCAGCACRTCSARSCCYTCGCCTTTGTTCGAAGACGTMAGSACKATTTCGGGGTAGGCGGCKGGAAATTTGGTWAGGGTCGYGCGGGTTTTGTCGATGATTTTATCGAGTTCCGGTTTTTTCAACTTGTCGCATTTGGTTAACACAACTTGAAATGTCACGGCGGACGACCCCAGCAGTTCCATGATTTCCATGTCCACGTCCTTTGGGCCGTGGCGTGCGTCGATCAACAGGAATACGCGGCGCAAGGTAGCGCGGCCTTGCAGGTAGGCTTTCAACAGACGTTGCCATTTGGCGACGACGGGAACAGGGGCGTTGGCGAATCCGTAGCCCGGAAGGTCGACCAGATAGTGATCATCAAGCAGGGTGAAATAGTTTATTTCCTGCGTGCGACCCGGTGTGTTGGAGGCGCGTGCCAAGGCTTTGCGGCCTGTCAGCGCATTGATCAGTGTGGATTTCCCGACGTTGGAGCGGCCAGCGAAGCACACTTCCATACGATCAGCGGGGGGTAGGCCGTCCATTGCGACGACGCCTTTTAGAAAATCCGAATTGCCCGCGAACAGCTTGCGGCCAATTTCGGCGCTGGCGTGATCGGGAATTTCGGCGATGGGGAATTGGACGCTCATGATAGCACCTCGACTGTGTCTTGTTGACGGATGCGGCCAGAATTAACCACGACGGCGTAGACGCCCATTTCTTGGTGTCCGAAGGTTTTGTTTAATGTTCCAAGGGTATCAGCGTCACGCTCGCCAGTTTCTGTGTTGACCGTGGTGGCCATGCAGCGCGTGATTTCTTCGCGGATTTCCAGTTCGGCATCGCCGATACGGAGGCGTTTGCCGATCATGTCTTTTTCGGCCCACGGTTCCCAGCCATCCACATGGATGTTGGCGCGCCAGCGGTTCGGGGAAAGGGGTTTGCCCACTTTCCCTTCGATTTCGCGGTGCGAGGCCAAGTTGATGATCGAGATAGACTGGAAATCTGTGTCAGTCATTGGTTGCGCGGCACGAACGAGACGCGAAGGCAACATGCGCGCGCCGTTTGATATGGGCATGACCCATTGGACAAGCAGGTTGGCGCCGCCTTGGTCGTTCGGGTCAATCGTGATGTCCACGCAATCGGGGTGGCTTAGGGTTAGTTTGCCAAGGCGTTCATCAACGTAAACCGTGATCGCCTGAAGGCGGGGCGATTTCGCGCCGCGCGAAAATTCGTTGGGGGGTTGCCAGCTTGGGCGTTCCACATCAAAGCACGACCGTTCGTGGGCAACCGCCCAGACGCGATCCCACGGAAGGCATTTACCTTCCGTCAGGAACGCCTCCGAGATTTCCTCGCGGCCATGGCTTTTGATCGGATGGCGCCAGATATGGGCAACATTTGCGCTCATTCTTTGGCGTCTTTATCCTTGCGGAAGCTGGATATGATGTTGCCGAACACATCCGGTTTCACGCCTTGCGAGCGCATGATTGCATACTGCTGGATGAACGTGATGGTGTTGTTGGCCACCCAGTAGATAACGAGGCCCGATGCAAAATTACCGAGCATGAACATGAATACCCATGGCATCCACGCGAAGATCATCGCTTGGGTTTTGTCTGTGGGGGCGGGATTTAGTTTTTGCTGCATCCACATGGTTACACCCATTAGGATCGGGAATACGCCGATCGAGAAAATCGCAAAAAAGCTTTCCGGTCCGGGGGGGGCATATGGCAGTAGGCCAAACAAGTTCAGGAAAGAGCTTGGGTCTGGCATCGAGAGATCTTGAATCCAGCCAATGAACGGCGCGTGACGCATTTCGATCGTGACGAACAACACTTTATAGAGCGAGAAGAAGATCGGAATTTGCAGAAGGATTGGCAAACAGCCCGAAGCGGGATTCACCTTGTTCTTCTTGTACAGCTCCATCATTTCTTTTTGCATGGCTTGCTTGTCGTCGCCCGTGCGCTTTTTCAACTCTTCCATTTCTGGCTGAAGCTTTTTCATCTTCGCCATGGAAACGTAGGATTTATAGGCCAGTGGTGACAAAATGGCTTTGATAACGAGGGTCAAGCCGATGATCGACCAACCCATGTTGCCAATCCAGCCGTGGATCAGGTTCAGCAGTGCAAAGATCGGCTTGGTGATGAAGAAGAAGATGCCCCAGTCAACCGAGTCGACGAACTTGTCGATACCAAGTTCTTCTTGGTAGGCGCGGATGGTAGATACTTCTTTGGCACCGGCGAACAACAACGTGGTAACCTCGGCGTCTTGACCGCCTGAAATTTCCATCACCGGCAGGCGCATATCGGCCTGATATGTATCGTTGGCAGGCGTGTATTTCGATACGGATGCGAAAGGCTGACCCGGAAGCGGGATCAGGGTTGTCATCCAGTATTTGTCGGTCATGCCGATCCAGCCGCTTTCAAGCACGTCGACGCGATCAATGTTGCCACCCTCGGCGGCATCGAATGGTTCGTCAGGCATGTTCTTGTATTTAATTTCCTGCAATTCACCGTCTTGGGCGCGAACAACGCCTTCGTGCAGCAGGTACATGCCCAGTGTTTCAGGCTCGCCTTTGCGCGCGATAATGCCGTAGGGCTGCATGCGCACGGCGGCGTTGGTGTTGTTTTCAACGTGCTGCGTGATGGAGAACATATAGTTTTCATCAACCGATATCGTGCGACGGAAAACAAGGCCGGCCCCGTTGTCCCACATGATGGTAAGCGGGGTGGTTTCGGTTAGAATGCGGCCACTTTCAACCGTCCAGACCGTTGTAGCACCCGGAACAGCGGAGGCGTCGAGGCCTCCGGCAGGGGCCCAACCGTGGACCGTGTAATACGGGGCAGCGGAATTTGCGGGTGAAAGAAGCGTTACTGTATCAGAATCGTCGCCCTGAACGACGTTGTAATCCGTGAGGTGCAAATCGTCGATACGACCACCAAGCAGCGAGATAGAGCCAGAAACGCGGCCAGTTTTAATCTCGACACGGTCGGTCTGGGCCAGTGCGTTTTCACGGCTTGCTTCGGGGGTAACGACTTGAGCAGGGGCGGCGGCAATAAATGTACCGTCGGCCTGTGGAACGCTGGCCACGCCGTCAACTTGGACGGTGGCTGTTTCGGTGGCTTCCGGCAGCAATTCTTGCTCGGCCGGGGGGAACAGGATGAACCATACAAAGATCACCAGAAAGCTAAGGCCAGTGGCTAAAAGCAGGTTTTTGTTATTGTCTTCCATCGTTCACTCCGGATAGCGGGAATTCGTCACGTTTTTCTTCTCTGTGCCTTCAACAGGGATAGGGCCGAAAGGTCAAGGTTTAATGGTGCGTCTTTGCAGCCCAGCGAAGTCAAATAGGCTGGAATCCAGCAGATGCGACGGGTTTGCGTTAGTTAGGGCCTTAAACATAACTTGGCGACGCCCCGGGGAGTTCTTTTCCCATGCGTTCAACATCTGTTTGACCTGCTGGCGCTGCAAGCCGTCTTGAGACCCGCACAGATCACACGGGATGACCGGATAGTTCATCGCGGCGGCGAATTTTTCGCAGTCTTCCTCGGCTACATGGGCGAGGGGGCGGTAAACGAATAGGTCGCCTTCGTCGTTAACCAGTTTGGGGGGCATAGTGGCCAGTTTGCCGCCGTGAAACAGGCTCATCATGAAGGTTTCAAGGATGTCGTCTCGGTGATGGCCAAGGACGATGGCGGAACAGCCTTCTTCGCGCGCAACGCGGTAAAGGTTGCCACGGCGCAGGCGGGAACAAAGGCTACAAAAGGTTTTGGTGTCGGGGATTTTGTCGATAACGACGGAATAGGTGTCCTTGTATTCGATCCGGTGGGGGACTTTCATGCGCTCGAGGAATTCGGGCAGAACGGTTGAGGGGAAACCGGGCTGGCCTTGATCCAAATTGCAAGCAAGGATTTCAACCGGCAGTAGGCCGCGCCATTGCAATTCGGCGAGGGCGGCCAGCAACGTATAGCTGTCTTTGCCACCCGATACGCAGACCAGCCATTTGGCGTCGCGCTCAACCATACCATACTGCTCGATCGCTTCGCGGGTTTGGCGGATGATGCGTTTGCGCAGTTTTTTGAAGGTGGTCGAGGTTGGCGCACCCTCAAACAGCGGATGGATTTCGGAGGCTTCAGTCATGTTTATGGTCGTGCTTTTCAGGAACGGGATCGTATCCGTCGCGGCCAAAAGGGTGGCAACGGCCGATGCGTTTGATCGCAAGCCATGTGCCTTTGATCGCGCCGTGCTTTTCAAGTGCTTCCAGCGCATAGGCCGAACATGTCGGTTGATAGCGGCAGTTGCGGCCAACCCATGGGCTGCCAACAACGCGGTATAATTTGACAGGTAAACTGATGATAAAGGCGAGTGGTGTCATTTTCGGGGCTTTCGCGGCGCGTGTATTCTGGACAGCGCGGTTTGCAGGTCTTCAACCAACAAATGGAACGGGCGGTCGGCGGTTTCAAGGTGGCGACCAATCAGGACGTAATCCCAACCAGCGTGCCCTTGCGTGGGTAAAACGGCGCGGGCAGCTTCGCGGAGGCGGCGTTTGGCGCGGTTGCGGGCCACGGCATTGCCGACTTTCTTGGAGCAGGTATAGCCGATGCGGATCAGGTTTTCGTCGTCCCGGTGGCGCGCTTGCAACAGCAAACCCTTGGCGGATTGGCGACGCGCACGGGCGGCCAGCAGGAAATCACTGCGTTTACGCAAAGTTTCCGTTGGGCAAACAGAAACCGCCGGGGGCATTTCACCGGCGTTCCCTTGGATGGGTTCGCGGTCTGCCTCCGGCGGTTTCATAAACTGTAACCTAGTCGGTTTTACGCAGTTAGGCTTTTGCGGCCTTGGGCACGACGACGGTTAACAATCTTGCGACCGTTTTTAGTTGCCATGCGCGAACGGAAACCGTGGCGGCGTTTACGAACAAGGTTGCTCGGCTGGAAAGTACGTTTCATTTTCTCACTCCTGCTCGGATAAGCGAAGGGATTCGCCTGACCGGAAATTCTGAAATGGCTGTTTAGGCCCAGTGTTATCGGAAGTCAATTCGGATTCAACGGAAAAACGCCCTGTTTTTAGAAACATTTGCCGCACCGAAGCCGTGGTTGTTTGCACATTACTGAAACATTAGATGAATTCCAATCAAGGACGCGTGAGGCCCCTTTCGCAAGTGCGTGCAACGCTGCAAATAGGGTGCAACGCAATTACGCTATTGTAGGAGATTTTCATGGCAACAGCTAAATCAAACGGGTTCTCGGTGCGAAAGATGTTGCCGCTAATCGGAATCGTGATCGTCGCGATAATAGGGTTCTTTACACTTAAGGATTATCTTAGTTTTGAATCGTTGCGCGACAACCGCGAGGCATTATTGGTGTGGCGGGATGCGAATTTTATCGTGGCATCGCTTGGATTTATCGGAGTTTATATCGCGATTGTGGCATTCTCGCTGCCCGGCGCGGCGATTATTTCGCTGACAGGCGGGTTCCTGTTCGGGCTGTTCCCCGGGGCACTATATAACATCACGGGGGCCACCATCGGGGCYGTATTGATATTCACGGCGGCGCAAATGGGGCTGGGAGAATATCTGTCGCGTAAAATGGACAATGCAGGTGGTATGGTCGGTAAAATCAAGGCAGGTCTGGGTGAAAACGAGGTCAGCTATCTGTTGTTGATGCGCCTGGTTCCGGCGTTCCCGTTCTTTGTGGCAAATTTGGTGCCGGCACTGGTGGGAACCAAATTATCGCGGTTTGCATGGACAACCTTCATCGGAATTATTCCGGGTGGCGTGGTTTACACATGGGTTGGTTCCGGCCTTGGCGAGGTTTTCGCGCGCGGCGAGACGCCTGATCTGGGCATCATCTTTGACCCCAAAATCCTTGGTCCGATCTTGGCATTATGCGCACTTTCGGTGCTGCCAATCGTGCTAAAAGCATTCAAGAAATAAGGGACAGTATCATGGAACGTATTAAAACCGACATTTGTGTGATCGGCGCGGGATCCGGCGGGTTGTCTGTTGCGGCAGGGGCTGTGCAGATGGGCGCGAGCGTGGTGTTGCTAGAGGGCCACAAGATGGGGGGCGATTGTTTGAACTATGGCTGCGTGCCTTCCAAAGCGTTGATCGCGGCGGGAAAGCACGCACATGCGATGACGACGGGCGCGCCTTACGGGGTGGCTGCGGTTGAACCTATTGTTGATTACGCGGCAGCGATGAAACATGTGTCGGGCGTCATTAAGGGAATCGAGCCACACGATTCTGTTGAGCGGTTCGAGGAATTGGGCGTTAAGGTTATCACCGAATTCGGGCGGTTCATTTCACCGACAGAGGTGCAGGCAGGCGATACGATTATCACCGCGCGCCGGTTTGTGATCGCGACGGGGTCCTCGCCGTTTGTACCGCCGATTCCGGGGCTGGATACGGTGAATTACCTGACCAACGAAAACCTGTTTGAATTGCGTGAACGCCCTGAACATTTGCTGATCATCGGTGGTGGGCCAATCGGGATGGAAATGGCGCAAGCGCATGTGCGGCTTGGTTCCAAGGTGACGGTGCTTGAAGGTATGAAAGCGCTGGGGCGCGACGACCCTGATATGGCGGCAATTGCGTTGGAAAATATCCGCGCTGAAGGGGTGGAGGTTGTCGAAGGCGCGATGGTCTCCGAGATCATCGGCGGCGACGGGGTGACGGTTAAGACGAAAGATGGTGCCTCCTATCATGGTAGCCATATTCTGATGGCGGTGGGCCGCAAGCCGAACCTCGACAAGCTGGATTTGGACAAGGCGGGGATTGAAACGCATCGTCCCGGGGTTGTCGTAGATGCGGGGCTGAAGACGACGAACAGACGTGTCTATGCGATTGGCGATGTGGCGGGTGGGCTGCAATTCACACACGTGGCCAACTATCATGCGGGTGTGATTATTCGGTCTGCCTTGTTCGGGCTGCCCGCCAAAGCGAGCGAGAAACATATCCCGTGGGCGACTTATACCGACCCCGAGATCGCACAGGTTGGTTTAACTGAGGCACAAGCGGTTGAGGCCCACGGCGATAAAGTCGTGGTGTTGCGCTTTGAATACGCCGAAAATGACCGCGCACGGGCGGAACGTAATACCAAGGGTTTGATCAAGGTCATGGTGCTGAAAGGCAAACCGATTGGCGCGTCGATTGTTGGCACTCAAGCGGGGGAGCTGATCCAGACATGGGGGCTGGTGATTGCCAACGGGTTGAAAATCGACGCGGTGGCGGCGATGGTTTCGCCTTACCCGACGCTGGGCGAGATTAACAAGCGCGTGGCGGGGCAATATTACACGCCGCGCCTGTTCGAAAACGCGCGCGTGAAACGGGTCGTGCGGTTTGTGCAACGGTTTCTTTAGTGGGGTTGTCGCCTCGTAACTTGTGGGCGCGGGAACTTATGCATAGAGTCCGCGTTAACCAATAAAACAATCGGGACGTAGATGTTTTTCAAAACGCTATCAGGTCGTTTCCTACTGCTCAGCTTCCTTTTCGTGATGATTGCGGAGGTGTTGTTGTTTGTGCCGTCAGTGTCGAACTTTCGGCTGGGGTATATGCAAGACAGGTTGGAGCGGGCGCAACTGGCCTCCCTAGCGCTGCTGGCCACGCCAGATGACATGGTCGCGCCCGAACTGGCGGATGAATTGCTGAAAAACGCCGAGGTGCTGAACATCGTTTTGCGACGAAATGCGGTTCGGGAACTGGTTTTGGCAATGCCGATGTCAAAGCCGATAAGCCAGACGTTTGATCTGCGCGATCCGGGGTTTTTCGGGCCAATTAAGGATGCCCTACTTTGTGCCTTCGGAAAACCTGGAAACGTGATCCGCATCATCGGGCAGCCGGTGAAGGATGCTGGCATCCAGATCGAGATCGTCATGAACGAGGCGCCGGTCAAAGCCGCGATGCTGGAATACAGTCGCAACGTGTTTTTCTTGTCTCTGGTGATCTCGGTGGTGACGGGTGGGTTGCTGTTTTTGTCGCTTCAAGCGTTGATCACACGGCCAATCACGAAGGTTATTTCCTCGATGACACGGTTTCGCAATAACCCTGAGGATGCCAGCAACGTCATCAAGCCCGACGCGTCGATTTTGGAATTGCGCGAGGCAGAGACCGCGCTGCACGACATGCAGTTGCAACTTATTGCATCGTTGCGGCAGAAAGAGCGTCTGGCCTCGTTAGGTGGGGCGGTTTCCAAGGTTAGCCATGATTTGCGAAACATCCTGACGACGACGCAGATTTTGGCGGATCGTCTGGAAATGAGTGACGATCCCAAAGTGCAAAAGATGGCTCCCAAGCTGCTGAACTCGCTTTCACGAGGCATTAACCTTTGTGAACGTACGTTAACCTTTGGGAAGGCGGACGAGCCGGARCCGGAGATACGTTCGGTAGGTTTGAAAGCGATTGTCGATGATGTGATCGAAAACGACGCGCTGCGGGAAACGGAAAAGGTGCAGCTGATTTCGACGGTGGCGCACGACACGCAGATATCGGCGGATTCTGAACAGATGTTTCGGGTGCTGACCAACCTTATCCGCAATGCGCGCCAAGCGATCGAGGGGACGGGCAAGCTGGGAATTGTCAGTATTTCGGCAGATGCGCGCGAGGGTGGTGTCGATATTATCGTGCGCGATACCGGCCCGGGATTGCCCGATAAAGCCCGCGAGTTTTTGTTTCAGCCGTTCCAAGGCGGCGCGCGGCGCGGCGGCACGGGGTTAGGCTTGGCCATTGCCGCAGAACTGGTGCGAGGGCACGGCGGAAAGCTGGAATTGATCGAGACATCCGAGGCAGGCACATCGTTTCGGATATTCCTGCCGGACGCCAAGAAATAATTGCTGAAATTTTGGCGTTTTGCCTCTTGCAAAGGTCGGCGGGCAACGCTAAACCGCCCTCCAATGCACCCGTAGCTCAGCTGGATAGAGTACCTGACTACGAATCAGGGGGTCACACGTTCGAATCGTGTCGGGTGCACCACAAACCTTTCGCTTGAAGGGCTAGCAGCCTACATTTCATTTTTTTCGATAGCAGGCATTTCGCAGAAACAGCGAGAGCATTCGGCGTTGGTAGTTTGCCTTTTGGGATGGGATAAACGTTTATTCTAGGACATCCGGTGTGAAGCTACGTTTTGCGTAGGGTCGGATATGGTCCTGTGGGCGGTATGCCTTCAGGATCGGTTGAAATCTGAAATTATTCGAAAAAGGTATGCCTACAACGCGGTATTGTATGGCTAATACCGTCTATTTGAAATTTTCATATGCACCTAACAGTCCGGCAGTCGACGAGTCTATACCGTCAGAAGGTGCAGCGTTTTCAACCAAAGGCAACATTTTGGAGGCCAACTCTTTGCCAAGCTCGACGCCCCATTGATCGAAACTGTTAATCCCCCAAATTACGCCTTCAATAAACACGCGATGTTCGTAAAGTGCAATTATTTTACCAAGTGTTCGCGGCGTTAACTGGCGATACATCAGTGTAGTGGATGGCCGATTGCCGGTGAAATTACGGTGAGGATACTTGGCGTCCAGAGGTTCGCGACCAAGCATCAAGGCTTCGGATTGGGCCAGACAATTCGCGACCAGAAGGTCGTGATGGTGTTGTAAKTCTGGCTCAAAACCTTGTGCCGCAATCAGGAATTCGCAAGGGATGACGGCAGTGCCTTGATGGATAAGTTGATAGAAGGCGTGCTGCCCGTTTGTGCCGGGTTCACCCCATATTATCGGGCCAGAGGCACGCGTTAATGGCGCGCCGGTCTGGGTGACATTTTTACCGTTGCTCTCCATATCAAGTTGCTGAAAATAGGCGGGCAAGCGGCTGAAGCGTTGGTCATAAGGCAGGATCGCGCGGGTTGGATAACCGCAAATATTGTTGTGCCAGATGCCGACAAGGGCCAGCAGAACCGGCATATTCTGGTTTAGCGGGGCAGCGCAAAAATGCGTATCCATTTCAAATGCACCTTGCAGAAAGTCGTCGAAATTATCCGGCCCAATGGCTAGCATCAAAGGCAAGCCAACCGGCCCCCAGACGGAGTACCGCCCGCCAACCCAGTCTTCAAAACTAAAGACGCGTGAAGGGGATATGCCGAACGCGGCGGTCGCCTCGGTCGCGTTGGAAACAGCGGCGAGATGCTGCGTGTGTTGATCGCCGAGGGCGTCGGTTAACCATTTTATAACTGCTTCGGCGTTGGTCATGGTTTCAATAGTAGTGAAGCTTTTCGAAGCGATGATCACCAGTGTTCGGGCTGGATTCAAACCCTTCAGAACATCATGGACATGGGCGCCATCAATGTTGGAAATAAAATGCGTGCGTGGGCCGTCATGGTAGGGGGCCAGCGCCAGCGTTGCCATAAAGGGGCCAAGGTCGGAGCCGCCGACGCCGATGTTGATAACGTCAGTAAAGGGGCGGTTATCGGTGGCGCGAATGTCGCCCTGACGGACCTCGTGGCTGAATTTTCGCATACGTTTCAGTGTATCAAGGATACCAGGCATGACGTTCTGTCCATCGACCAAAACCGGATCATCGGAGCGGTTTCGCAAGGCGGTATGCAAGACTGCGCGGCCCTCGGAAAGATTGATTTTATCACCGCGGAACATGGCGTCACGCTGGGCTTCAACACCCGATGCAAGCTGTAACAGCATACGCATGGCAGGGGCGTCTATAGAGGTTTTGGAATAGTCCAGCAACATATCGTCCACCGATACGGAGAACGCATCGAACCGTTTGGGATCATTCAGTAATTCGCTGATACGAGTGTCTGCCGTGTGCTTCCGGTGAGCGGTTAAATTAGTCCAGATACTTTCCATTATGTGCGTCCCAACTGGCTCGCTTCGCGGGCGAGGGCCTCAATTCCAGCCCAATCATCGGCGACTACCAAATCGGAAGGGGCAACCCAGCTGCCGCCGGCGCAAGCAACGTTTGGCAGGTTCAGATAATCCAGTGCGTTCGCAAGGTTCACGCCGCCCGTCGGGCAAAATGTGACTTGTGGTAATGGTGCGCCGATGGCTTTAAGGGCCGGTACGCCACCGGAGGCTTCGGCGGGGAAAAACTTTAACAAATCGTATCCTTTTTCCAACATCCGCATCGCTTCGGTTGCAGTGGCGGCGCCTGCCAACAGGGGCAATCCTTCGTCTTCACAAGCCTTGATCAGACTGTCAGTGGCCCCGGGGGAAACGCCGAATTTGGCCCCGGCGGCTTTGGCGGCTTTGACATCTGCGGGGGTGATCAAGGTGCCTGCCCCCACCACGCCGCCTGAAACTTCGGACATTGCACGGATAGCATCGAGGGCATTAGGGGTTCTGAGTGTCACTTCTAATGCGGGCAACCCGCCTGCGATCAATGCTTCGGCGAGGGGGCGTGCGGTAGCCGCATCGTGGACAACGAGAACTGGAATAATAGGGGCAAGGGCGCAAACCTCACGGTTGATTTTGCAGGCGTCTTGAGCGGTAATCATGATCTCACCATAAGGTTTTTTCGGCCCGTGCAGGCCATGTTTTGTCGTATTCGGAACCGCCAACTTCGCCGTCTGTCATAGCAGCGAGAATTTCACCGGCGGAGGGCAACGTGGGGGCGGGGGTGCCATTCCAAAGGTCGGCGCGCATCACGGCGCGGGCGCATTGGAAATAGATTTCGTTGATGGTTATCAGCAGAACCGTGCGAGGGGTCTTGCCGGATTTGGCGAAGCGTTGCAGCAATTCCGGCGCGGCGGATATCCGGCCTGTGCCGTTGACGCGTATGACGGTATTGGAACCGGGCACGAGAAACATTAGCGATAGGCGGGGGTCGCGCACGATATTACGCAACGTGTCAATCCGGTCGTTACCGCGCCAATCCGGCATGGAAAGCGTTTTGTCATCCTCGATGAAAACGACTTGTCCGGTATCTCCGCGCGGCGTGCAATCCAACCCTTCGGGGCCAACCGTGGCAAGTGCCACAAACGGGGACGCCTTGATATATGCGCCGTATTCCGCGGTCACATGGTCCGCAACCTTGACCAGCGAAGCGGGCTTGGGCGTGCCGTAAAGAGCTTCGAGTTGTTCAATCGTTTCGATCATAAAACGGAGGCTCCGGTTTCGGCAGGGCCGACGTTGCGGCGAAAAACCTCGAACATTTCGCGGCCTGTACCGAAGCTGTTGGCGGATAGATCAGCTGTGACTTTCGGGCGATCCAATGCGCCCTCGGTTAGCACGTCGAGGGTGCCGCTGGTCGCATCAACTTTGATGATATCGCCGTCTTCAAGGCAAGCAAGCGGGCCTCCGACGAGGGCTTCAGGGGATACGTGGATAGCGGAGGGAACTTTGCCAGATGCGCCGGACATGCGGCCATCGGTTACCAGCGCTACTTTTTGCCCGCGTTCTTGCATGATGGTTAACAGCGGGGTTAGGGAGTGAAGCTCCGGCATGCCGTTGGCTTGCGGACCTTGGAAACGGACGACTACGACGACATCTTCGGTCATCTCGCCAGCCTTGAACGCAACTTTGACGGCTTCCTGATCGTGAAAAATGCGGGCGGGGGCCGTGATGATATGTTTGTCTTTGGCAACAGCTGAAACTTTCATCACGCCGGACCCGAGGTTGCCCTTAAGGTGCGAAAGGCCGCCGCTGGATTGGAACGGGTCGGTGACGGTTTTGAGGATTTTATCGTTAAGGGATTTGGCCGTGCCTGACTCCCATGCCAGCACCCCATCGCGCAGCTTGGGTTCTTGCGTATACTGTGCCAACCCCGTGCCGACGACGGTTTTCGTGTCGCCGTGAAGGTGGCCGGAGGCCAGCAATTCGCCGATCATGTAGCCGGTGCCGCCCGCCGCGTGGAAATGGTTAACGTCTGCCAGACCGTTCGGGTAAACGCGGGCAATCAGGGGCGTGACTGCGGAAATTTCCGAGAAATCCTGCCAGTCGAGCACAATGCCAGCGGCGCGAGCCATGGCCAGAAGGTGGATCAGAAGGTTGGTCGAACCACCAGTCGCCATCAGCCCGACGATGCCATTCACGAAGGCTTTTTCGTCGAGGATGTCACACACGGGGGTGTATTCGTTGCCAAGCGCGGTGATGGCGAGCGAACGTTTTGCCCCTTCAATCGTTAATGCATCGCGGAGCGGTGTGTTGGGGTTCACGAAGCTGGCACCGGGCAGGTGTAGCCCCATGAATTCCATCAACATTTGATTGGTGTTGGCGGTGCCATAGAAGGTGCAAGTGCCAGGACCGTGGTAGCTTTTCATCTCGGCTTCCAGCAGTTCCTCACGGCCAATTTTGCCTTCGGCGAAAAGTTTACGCACGGCGACTTTATCGTCATTGGACATGCCGGTGGTCATCGGGCCTGCGGGCAGAAATACGGCTGGAAGGTGGCCAAAGGTGGCGGCGGCGATTACCAATCCGGGGATGATTTTATCGCAAACGCCGAGGTAAACGGAGGAGTCGAAGACATTATGGCTAAGCGCGATGCCTGCCGACATGGCGATGAGGTCGCGCGAAAACAGCGACAGCTCCATGCCCGCTTGGCCTTGGGTGACGCCGTCGCACATGGCGGGCACGCCACCTGCGAATTGTGCGGTGCCGCCGACATCATTGGCCGCCTTGCGGATCAAATCGGGATAGCGCTCAAAGGGTTGGTGGGCCGAAAGCATATCATTATAGGCCGAGATAATCCCGATGTTGCCAGCAGAGGTTGTCGCCAGTGTTTCTTTATCACCCTCAGGGCTGGCCGCGAAAGCATGGGCGAGGTTACCGCAGGTAAGATGTGCGCGGCGCGGGCCTTCATCGCGGGCGGCTTTCATACGAGCCAGATAGGTAGTGCGGGTTTTGGTGCTGCGTTCAATAATACGGGCGGTTACATCGGTGATTGTGGTTTGCATGGTCATACCTCGATCGGACGCCAGCGACGATTATCGCGGTGCATTAGAGCCAAGGAGCCATCGGGGCCGGAACTGCCTTGATCATAGCGTTCGGGTTTCTCGCCCTCCCAGCCAGCGATGATTGGGTCAGTCCATGCCCATGCGGCTTCGACTTCGTCGCCGCGCATGAACAGGGTCTGGTCGCCGCGAATGACGTCCATCATCAGGCGCTCATAGGCGTCGGCGACGTGTTCGCCGTTGTCACCCAAGGCCTCGGCAAAGCTCATATCTAGCGGGACTTCGGTTAGGCGGAAACCACCTTGGCCCGGCTCCTTGATGATCATGTGCATGGTGATACCCTCATCCGGTTGCAGGCGGATCACCAGAGAATTTCCGTCGTGACGGCGTTCGGCTTGTGGAAAGATGGAGTGCGGTGGGTCTTTGAAAATCACGGCGATTTCAGACATTCTGGCGCGGAGCTTCTTACCTGTTCGCAAGTAAAACGGTACCCCCGACCAGCGCCAGTTTGATATGTGGGCTTTCAGGGCCACAAAGCATTCGGTGCTGCTGTCGGGGTTTTCTGCATGATCTTTGTAGCTACCATCATGGGTGTTTGCGCGGTACTGCCCGCGAATTATGTGATCAGGTTGAACTGGGTCTAAAGACCGAATGACTTTCAGCTTTTCGTCGCGCACATCATCGGCGTTGAACTTTGCGGGGGGTTCCATCGCGGTGAGGCACAGAAGCTGCATCAGGTGATTTTGCACCATGTCGCGCATCGCGCCAGAGGTGTCATAATACCCACCACGCCCCTCGACTCCGATGGATTCAGAGACGCTGATCTGCACATGATCAACATGTTGTGCATTCCAGACGGGTTCCAGAAGGGCATTGGCGAAACGTAATGCCATAAGGTTTTGGACGGTTTCCTTGCCCAGATAATGGTCGATGCGATAAATCTGTTGTTCGGTGAAGCAAGTGCCTAGTTGCCGGTTTAGTTCCTTGGCCGATGCAAGATCATGCCCGAACGGTTTCTCCACAACGATGCGGCTGTCCGGTGTGGCGATGCCAAGCTTGGACAAGCGGCCAGAAATGGGGCCGAATAACGAGGGGCCAACTGACAGGTAGAAGGCCCGCACCGGATTGGGCTTGTCATTGATCAGCGCTGCCAGATCATCCCAGCCATCGTCGCCCATCGCATCGACAGGCAGGTAGTGCAGGCAGTTTAGGAATGTGGCCAGCATTTCGGAATTTTGTTCGTGTTCCGGAACGTATTTAGCATAGCTTTCGGCTGCATTCTTCTGAAATTCGGCACGGCTCCATTTACTGCGCGCAGCACCGATGATGCGGGCGGTTGGCGGCAACTGACCAGCAACAAGGCGGTGGTAAAGCGCTGGCAGAATTTTGCGTTGTGCGAGGTCACCAGATGCGCCGAATATGACTAGATCGAAGGGGTCAACAGGGATAATATGGGCAACCATTTAAAATACCCCGCTGTTGCGCAGGAATTTCAGGGAGGCACAAATCGCGCCACGTATTTTTCTGAGAACAGGTTGTATCATATAAGATACCCTCGTCGTTTGGTCCAAATAGCAGAGCTATCCCTTGGGCCAAAGGGACGTTCTGTGCGTGTTGAACCATATTTTGAGGGGAATGCAAAGGGGGGAAAGCGATACTTCATGAAAATGTCATGAAGGCGGCCTCGCCTTAAGGAGGGTTATTGTGTGTGGCGCGGCCCTACGCGTGACGCAGGGCCGCGGTATTTTACATGCAGGCTTTGAACAATGCCTTGGTGTTTTCCAGCGTCATTTCCACTGGGTTTCCACCAACGGACGGGTCGGCCATGGCCATCACTGATAATTCGTCAATGCGATCGGCTTTCACGCCCATCTCCGTCAGGTTTTTCGGAATGCCGAGGCTGTCATTCAGTTCCACAACGTAGGCTCTGAAACCGTCGAAGCCGCCGCTTATGCCCAGATAACCGTTCAGCGTTTCAATCCGGCCCTCAATGTAGGAACGGTTGAAGTCCAGCACTGGCGGGATCACGACGGCGTTGGTGGTGCCGTGGTGCGTGCCATAAACCGCGCCGATAGGGTGAGACAAGGCATGTACCGCGCCGAGGCCTTTTTGGAATGCCGTGGCACCCATCATCGCCGCGCTCATCATATGGGCGCGGGCTTCGAGGTCGCCCGCATCCTTGAACGCGCGTGGCAGGTATTCTTTGACCAGACGTAGACCCTCGACCGCGATGCCTTGTGACATCGGGTGGTAGTGGGGGGAGGAGTACGCCTCGAGACAATGCGCGAAGGCGTCCATGCCCGTGCCGGCCGTGATAAATTGCGGCATACCGACGGTTAGTTCAGGGTCGCAAATAACGATTGATGGCAGGACTTTGGGGTGGAAGATGATTTTCTTTACGTGGGTTTCGGAGTTGGTGATAACACTTGCGCGCCCGACTTCCGAACCCGTTCCCGCCGTTGTAGGAACTGCGATAATCGGCGCGATGGCGTCTGCATCGGCGCGGGTCCACCAATCGCCTACATCCTCGTAATCCCAAAGGGGGCGGGTCTGGCCAGCCATGAAGGCGACCATTTTACCCAAATCAAGGCCCGAACCACCACCGAATGCGATAACGCCATCGTGGTTGCCCGCTTTGTACATGGCAACGCCTGCCTCGAGGTTTTTCTCGTTCGGGTTGGGGTCAACATCTGCAAACATGGCACGGCCCAATCCGGCAGCATCCATGATGTCCAGCGTGGTTTGCGTAATCGGCAGATTAGCGAGGCCCTTGTCTGTTACCAGCAACGGGTTTTTCATGCCCGTGGCGGCGCAAGCGTCTGCCAGTTCCTTGATGCGGCCATTGCCGAATTTTATTGCGGTTGGATAAGACCAGTTTCCAATCAGGTTCATGATGTGACTTTCTTCAAGTGGTACGATTTTGGTCGTGTGAGGTTTTGGAAGCCAAGAACGGAGAGCGCCCCGCCGCGGCCAGTGTTTTTACAACCCGTCCAGCACAGGCCGGGGTCGAGATAATCTGCGCGGTTCATGAACACGGTTCCGGTTTCCAGTTCGCGGCCAATACGCGCGGCGCGCGTTGCGTCTGCTGTCCAAAGCGAACAGGTCAGACCGAATTCGCTGTCGTTCATTAACGCGATGGCTTCTTCGTCCGATGATACCTTCATGATGCCGACCACAGGGCCAAAACTTTCGTCGCGCATGACGCGCATGTCGTGGTTCACGTTGGTCAGGATTTGAGGCATCAGGTATGTTCCACCGTCATCTTCGGGGAATAACGCGGGGGCGATCATCGGGGTTGCACCTGCGGCGATAGCCTCGGATGTCTGTGCGCGAACCTCATCGGCAAAACGGATGTTGGCCATCGGTCCCATCGTGGTTTCGGCGTCCAGCGGATTTCCCAGCTTGTACCCCTCAACCGTTTTCACGGCCTTCGCGACGAATTCATCATAGAGGCTGTCGATCACGTAAATTCGTTCAATCCCGCAGCAACATTGGCCAGAGTTGAACATGGCCGCGTCGATCAACGTATCAACGGCTGTGTCCAGATCGGCGTCATCCATCACATAACCGGGGTCTTTACCGCCAAGTTCCGTGCCAACGCCCGTGAACGTGCCAGCCGCTGCGCGCTCCATTTGCTGTCCGCCACCAACGGAACCGGTGAAGTTCACGAAGCCGAAGTTATTGCCTGCGATCAGGGCCGACGTTGTGTCGTGATCAAGAAAAACATTCTGGAACAGGTCGGCAGGGATGCCCGCCTTTGTGAAGGCTTCGACCATACGTTCGCCTGCCAGAAGGGTTTGACTGGCGTGCTTTAGGACAACCGCGTTTCCTGCGATCAGGGCAGGGGAAACGGTGTTGATGGCTGTTAGGTAAGGGTAATTCCAAGGGGCGATGACAAGTACGACGCCGTGCGGTTCGCGTTCAATGCGCCGTTCGAAATCGGCACTGTCTTCAACCACGATGGGCTTCAGGGCCTCAACCGCGATTGCCGCCATACCGCTGGCGCGTTCTTCAACGCCACCGAATTCGCCACCGTATCGAACAGGGCGGCCCATCATGTGGGCGATTTCCGGCACGATCACGTCGTTCATCTTGCCCAGCTCGGCAACGCCGGCCTGAACCAGTTCAATCCGTTCAGCCAAGGGGCGGCGTGCCCATGCCTTTTGGGCCGCACGTGCGCTGGCAACCGCGGCCTCGGCGGCTTCCATCGATAACGCGGGACGCTCGGCATAAACCGAGCCGTCGATCGGCGAGATACACTTGATCAACTTAGTCATTTCTTCAACTCCAGTGAGGGGCATTAGGCCCGTTCAAAACCTCGTGCGATTTCCCAATCGGTCACCACACGGTCAAATTCTTCCAGTTCCCATTCCGCCGCGCGGGTGTAATGGTCAACCACATCATCGCCAAAGGCTTCGCGCAGCATTGTCGAGCCTTTCAATGTCCCCAAAGCATCGCGCAGATTCTGCGGAATCATGCCGGTATCACCTGCATACGCATCGCCAACGGTTGGTGGATCAAGATCCATCTTGTCCTCTATCCCCTTGATACCAGCGGCCAATTGCGCCGCCATTGCAAGGTAGGGGTTCAAATCGGAACCACCAATGCGGCACTCGATCCGAACGGATTTGCTGCTGGCCGCGCAAAGGCGGAAACCGGCGGTGCGGTTATCAACAGACCAAATCGTGCGGGTGGGGGCGAAGCTGCCCTTTTGGAACCGCTTATAGCTGTTCACATAAGGCGCAAGGAAATACATGTAGTCAGGCGAGTATTTCAGCAAACCACCCATGTAGTTTTTCATCAGCTCTGACATGCCCAGATCATCGCTTTCATCAAAAAACGCGGGCTTACCGTCTTTCCAAAGCGATTGATGCACATGGGAAGAAGACCCAACTTTGGTGTGATCCCACTTCGGCAGGAACGTCACGGCGTGACCTTGCTGCCATGCAATTTCCTTGATCGCGTGCTTGGCGATGGAGTGGTAATCGGCGGTATCAAGGGCCGCGGCATACTTGATGTTCAGTTCTTCTTGTCCGGCCTCTGCCTCGCCTTTGGTCCCCTCGATAGGGATGCCAGCGGCGTACAGATGGTTGCGGATTGGCCGCATGATGTGTTCTTCTTTGGTGGTCTGGAAGATGTGGTAATCTTCGTTGTAAGCACTGATCGGGGTCAGGTCACGAAAACCGCTTTTGGCGATTTCATCGAAGGATTTCTCGAAGATGAAAAACTCCAGTTCGGTCGCCATGACCGGATCGAACCCCATATCGGCCAGCTTCGCGATCTGCTTTTTCAGCATGGCGCGGGGCGAATGGGGGATGGGTTGGTGGGTGTTGTGGTCCAGCACGTCACACAAAACCATAACAGTGCCTTCAAGCCATGGAACGGAGCGCAAAGTATCCAGATCAGGCTTCATCACATAATCGCCATAACCCGAAGCCCAGTTCGTGGAGGCAAAACCATCAGGCGTTCCCATTTCCAGATCAGTGGCCAGCAGATAATTACAACAGTGCGTTTCTTCATATGCACCATCAACGAAGTGTTGCGCCAAGAAACGCTTGCCCATCAGGCGGCCTTGCATGTCCACCATGCATACGAGAACGGTATCAATCTCACCATCGGAGACGGAGGTTTTAAGGTCTGCAAAAGAAAGATTACCGGACATGTTCACACTCGATTCATAGGTTGTGGGATGCTGCGGCCCGACTCAAATTGGGCCGCAGCGAGAATATACCTTAGTAACGATAAGGTTTGCCAGCTTTGTTCATCACATCATTATAATCCTTGAAGATTTGAACAACCTTGGCTTTGGTCTCGGATTCAGCGGCGATCTCGTCCCAGAAACCAATCGCGGCGTCTTCAACGGTTTGCCACTCTTCGTCAGGAATCGAGGTCAGCTCCATTTTCGGACCGTTAACGCGCAGGTCGGCTTCGCCGCCCCAATACCACCACTGACGATAGTAATGCGAGTGATCCATCATCATGTCGATAAGTTTCTGAAGACGTTCAGGCAGTTCCTGATACCGCTCGTTGTTGGCATAGAATGAACCAGCCCACGCACCGGAAATGTTGTTGGTCAGGAAGTAGTTTGTAACGTCTGCCCAGCCAACTGTGTAATCCTCGGTGATACCGGACCAAGCGATGCCATCAAGCTCGCCAGTTTGCACGGCAACTTCGATGTCTTCCCAAGGAAGGTTCACAGGAACCACGCCGAACTGTGTCAAGAAACGACCAGCCGTCGGGAAGGTGAACACGCGTTTGCCTTTAAGGTCTTCAAGGCTGCGGATCGGGTCTTTGGTTGCAAARTGGCATGGATCCCAGGARCCAGCCGACAGCCAGCGAACGCCAACTTTTTCGTACTCTGCACGCCAGATGTCACCCAARCCGTAYTGGTTGAACAGTACAGGCACATCGAGGGAGTAACGCGATGCGAACGGGAAATACCCGCCGAACACTGTTACCTCGGTTGGGGACGCCATGGAATCGTCGTCCGATTGCACCATGTCGATTGTGCCTTTTTGCATGGCACGGAACAATTCACCCGTTGGAACAAGCTGGTCGGCTGTGAACAGCTCGATTTCCATCTCGTCTTGAACTGCGTTGAACATATCAACGGATGGTTTCACGACGTGTTCGGCCAATGCTGGGCCAGCGTATGTTTGCAAACGCCACTTGATTTTGGTTTGACCGTGAACCGCTGGTGCGGCCAAGGCGGCTGCACCGGCAACACCGGCTGTGGTTAAAAACTTACGTCTAGTAGTCATAGTCTTCTCCTTGTTGCGAGGGTTTCCCCCCAATTGTCGAGGGGTTACCCCCTTCGTATTGTTAATTTCCGTAAACTAAACTTGGTAGCCAAAGGGCGATTTGCGGGAACACAATCACCGTCAATAGCGCCAGAAGCATCACACCGACGAACGGGATGATGGACATATAAATGTCCTTCAACGTGATTTCCGGAGGCGCCATAGCCCTCATTAAGAATAGATTATACCCGAACGGCGGTGTCATATAGGCAATTTGTGACGTGATCGTATAAAGGATGCCGTACCAGATCAGATCGAAGCCCAGTTCACCAACCAGTGGCACATAAAGCGGGGCGACGATCACCAGCATGGCGGTGTCATCAAGGAACGTCCCCATCAGCAGGAAGGAAAGTTGCATCAGCAAAAGGATTTCCCAACGACTTAGGCCAAGCCCGTCTACGAAGAAACTTTTGATGGCTTTCACTGCACCAACGCCGTCGAAAATAGCACCAAAGGCGAGGGCTGCAAGGATGATCCACATGAACATCGCGCTGATGTTCAGGGTTTGGCGAACGGTGTTTTCGAACACCTCTTTGGTCAAACGGCGCTTAACAATCGCCGCGATGGTCGCTGTGGCCGCGCCAACAGCGGAGCTTTCCACAAGACTTGTCCAGCCCTTTACGAACGGGAACATCATCACGAAGAAGATGATCAGCGGCAGCATTCCAGCACGGGCCAAACGCATCTTTTCCGAAAATGGAACGTCGCGTTCTTCTTTGGAAAGCGGGGGGCCAAGCGTTGGATTGATTTTGCAACGAATGGCGATGTAGACGATGAACATTGTCGCCATCATTAAGCCCGGAATAACGCCAGCCAGCCACAGTTTGCCCACGGGTTGGCGCGCGATCATTGCATAAAGCACCAGCACCACAGACGGCGGCACCAGGATCCCAAGCGAGCTGCCCGCTTGGACAACCCCCGATATCATTCGCTTGTCATACCCCCGCTTTAACAGCTCCGGCAGGGCGATTGTGGCCCCGATGGCCATACCGGCTACTGACAAGCCGTTCATGGCCGAAATCAGCACCATCAGGCCAATCGTGCCAATAGCCAAGCCGCCGTTAAGCCCGCCCATCCAGACGTGGAACATCTTGTAAAGGTCATCGGCAATGCCGGATTCCGACAGGATAAACCCCATGTAAATAAACAGCGGTAGCGTCAGCAGCGGGTACCATTTCATCAACTTCATGGAGGCGGTAAAGGCGATTTCAACGCCGCCATCCCCCCAAAGCAGCATGGCCGAAACCACGGCGACAAAGCCAATACCGGCAAACACCCGTTGCCCCGTCATGAGCATCAGCATCATGGAAGCAAACATCAACAGGGCGATCATTTCAAACGACATTAGATTTCTTCTCCGCGAATTTTAGCTATGTCCGTGAAGAAAACAGCGATGGCTTGCAGCAACATCAGGAATATCCCTGTCGCAGCGGTTAGTTTGATTGGCCACATTAAGGGTCGCCATGCAGAAGGGTTGCGTTCCAGAAAGCCGGTAATCTCGCCCACACCTGCGGGGCCGCCCGTAAGGAAAGCAACGGCCAAATCTTTGAAGAATACGAAAGGCGTGTCGCCGAAATACCCCAAGGAATAGGCAGAACTGGAAACCGCCCCGTAAAACAACACGCCCAGATAGAAAATCAACGCAAAAATCGTGAAGGCATCGACCCACGCTTTGGTTTTGTCGGACCATGCGCCGTAGACCAGATCCATCCGCACATGGCCACCAAGCTGCATAGAATATGGTCCGCCAAGCAAGTAGTATGCAACCATGGTGAACTGCGCCAATTCCAGCGTTATAAGCGATGGTCGGWAGAAGGTTTTCGAGATCGAGGACCATAGCAAAAWCGCCATCATCACAAAAATAAGATACATGGCAAACCGGCCAACGCGGTAGTTCACGGCTGTGACCACGCGAACATATGTTCGCATCCATCTAGGCATGTGTTGCCTCCGTCGTTGGCGTGGATGGCTGCAAGCTATCAAGCGCTTGGGAGATCATGGAAGACAGCTCGTCCGCGACCTTTTTCTGGTCAGCCTCGGTTGCTATCAGGTCGTTTCGAATTTCGATCATTACGTTCAGTAGTCCATTTGGAAGTGCATGTAATTTAAGGGTATGTGTGACGCCGTCTTCCGGCCCGTAAGGCTGGTTGCGTTGAACTTCCATCGTGCTCGGGATGGCTAACATGGCATCGGCCAACGTTGCGTCTTCGTCGTGAAGGACACCTAGTTCGACTTTACGTTTCTCGCCGAAATATATCGGCGTAAAGCTGTGAATTGTGACGATCACGGTTGCGCGGCCAGCATCGGTACGGGCCGCTATCGCGTCGCGTATTGCATTGGTGAACGGCACATAAATTTCGGCTACGCGCGCAGCTTTTTCTTCGGGCGGGATATTTTGATTTCCCGCAATCGGAAATATTTCGCTTTTGGCGGGCATAGCGCCGGGGGCTTCGGGTGGGCGGTTGCAGTCGTAAACCAGTCTGGAAACAGTTGCGGCGATCAGCGTTGCGTCAAGTGACGCGTTTAAATGCTTTGCCACAGACAAAGCGCCCGGATCCCATGCGACGTGGCTGTTCGCGGTTTGCTCATCAAGACCGAGGTTATCCAGACTGGCAGGGATGTGCTTTGAAGCATGTTCGCAGACAAGCAAGACGGCCGACACCCCGTCAGGGTTAATCGTTTCAAATGCCGCACCATCTGATGCGGACAAAATTGATGTGCGTATTGTTGGTTTCAATTTCCACCCTTCGCGCGTTTTGAAGAAAATTGAACAGGTTGAGTGAGTCTGTCAACATAATTTCTGTAAAATATGTTGCAAGGATGCGGATGGCGTTATAAATTTTACAAAAATAAAGGGGACAAGATTGACGACTCCTGCAACAACAATCGCAGAAAAACTTCAGGTGAGGTTTGACTCATTAACACGGGCGGAGCGGCAGCTTGCCAACTCCTTGCTCGACAATTATCCGGTTTCCGGTTTGGCCAGTATTACGACCGTGGCCCAAAACGCCGATGTCTCGACGCCCACGGTTGCGCGAATGGTGCAAAAGCTGGGCTTCAAAGGGTACCCCGAATTTCAACGTGCGTTGCGCGGCGAGCTGGAAGCCCGAATTTCAAACCCGATTGCAAAGCATGACAATTGGGCAACCACAGCGCCTGAAACACACATCCTTAACCGCTTTGCGGATGCCGTAATTCAGAATATGCGGCAAACCTTGGGGCAGCTTGACCCCGATGAATTTGACGGCGCGTGTGCGATGCTAACGGACAAAAAACGGTCTATTTATATCGTTGGTGGGCGGATCACACGGGCATTGGCAGATTATATGTTTACGCACCTGCAAGTGGCCCGCGAGAAAGTTTCGATGATTCCGTCCAACTCCAACACATGGCCGCATTATGTGTTGGATATGCAGGCGGGCGACGTTTTGGTGGTGTTCGACATTCGCCGTTATGAACATGACATCCTTAGATTGGCGGAACTGGCCAAGGAGCGCGGTGTCGAGATTATATTGTTTACGGACCAGTGGAGTTCACCCGTTTCCAAGTTCGCCACCTATCGGTTTAACTGCCGGATCGAGGTGCCCTCGGCGTGGGATTCCTCAACCGCGACCATGTTGATTGTCGAAACAATGATTGCGTGCGTTCAAGACCGGATGTGGAATATCACCAGTGACCGAATGGAAGAACTGGAAAAACTGTTCGACCGCACCAGATTATTCCGCAAGTTCATCTGACACAAAAAAGGCGCCCGATATGGACGCCTTTTGAATTCGTATCGCGTCGGAATTACCCGCGTGCTTTGCCAACCATTTTCCAAACAGCGGGAACCAGAAGTGCGGCCAGCGCCAGCTTCAAAACATCGCCAATCAGGTAAGGTGTTACACCCCATGCGAACGCGTTTTCCCATGTATACAGGTGTGCAAGCCACATAACGCCCGGCACATAGATGATCAGACTGCCGACGAACATAGCCACGGCCATCAGTGCCACGTTGCGATCCCAGCCACGGCGCGCGGCATAGCCAAGGGCCAATGTTGCCAGTACGAAACCAACCAGATATCCACCAGTGCTGCCCATCATATATTCAACGCCGGTTGTGCCAGCGGCCGAATTTGCGAAGACGTCAAACCCAAGCGCGCCTATCAGCATGTAGCCGATGATTGTCGCTAGACCAAGACGAGGGCCGTAGGCTGCGCCGATGGTTAGAACGGCGAAAGTTCCCATGGTTACGGGAACGGGGGAATATGGAATCGGGAATTTGAGCTTGGCGGTAATGGCCAACGCGGCGATTCCGAGGATGACCAGAACGATACGTTTGACCCAGAGCGCGCTGCCCTCGGCGGACCAGAATTCTTCGGATAGAACGGAATTTGAAACTGCGGTGGCCATGCCAACCTCCATGTTAATAAGGGTCTGGGAGGGTTTTGGCATGTGGGGCGGGTTCGCGCAAGAAGAAACGGGTCTTGGCATTATTTGGCGGGGCTGTAATAGTGCGGGGATGGTGAGTTTTATCAAATCCGTGCTGCGCCGAAATACGAATGCGGCGATCTGGTCTTCGCAAGGATTTTTGTCTGCTATGCGTTCCGAGGAAGGGATGCGGCAGTGGAGTATTGTTGCTGCGCTGGCGACGGTGCTGGCTTTTGTGTTAAACCTCAACGGGTTAGAGCGGGCGCTGGTGATTGCGTTTTCGTGGAACATCGTGCTGATGGAACTGGCCAACACGGCGATCGAGGTGGTCGTGGACCGGATATCGGAGGAGGTCCACCCGCTGTCAAAGAAAGCCAAAGACATCGGCAGCGCGATGGTGTTTTTCGCGATACTTCTGGCGCTGGTTGTGTGGCTGCTGGTGCTTTTCGGCAGCGCGTGACGGGCGTTAACCTTTACGATTTTGGCCGGAAATCCGTGTGCACAACACGTACACAATGCGTACACAACACGTATGTACGTTTTTGTGGGTGGGGGCGTTAACTATTTNGGGGGGGTGTTGTGGAAGATTTWTCTCAAATTGTTGCAGGGGTGGTTTGAGGTCAAGCCTACAGCGTTGGAAATAGCGAAATTTCGTGCAGTAACTTCTGCGTTTCTGACGGGCTACCTCTTGAATTCCCCCTCCTTCTAGCTAGAAATAGCCCAGAAGGCATACTTACTGTATTGACGTATTCCTAGAAATGTTCACATTTTGTTAACACCTCTTGTTCATTTTATGTACAATACGTATATCCCCTCTGAGAGGAATCCAGACCAATGCCTTACAATCCAGAAAAAGCCGCGCAGACTATTGCGTATTTTGCCATGCGCGAAGGCGGCTCAATAAATGTGTTAAAGGTTATTAAGTTGGTATACCTTGCAGATCGTGAAAGCCTCCGCTTGCGTGGTCATCCGATCCAAAATGAACCACGTTTCTCATTGCCACATGGCCCTGTTAATTCCACCACATTAGATCACTTGAATGGCGCTTACCGTGACAACCAACCGGTTTGGCAGAAGATTTTGGAAGCCCGTGCTGGCAATACTGTTGGTCTAGCCAACAATGATTTGACCGCAGCTCAGTTAGATTTGTTGAGTACGCGTGAACATTCCATTCTAAATGATGTTTGGGGCAAATTGGGGCACATGGATCGCTTTGATCTTGCTGATTGGACGCACGTGCCGGAAAATGTTGTGGAATGGCAGGAGCCCAATGGGTCACGTCTAACCATCTCATTGGAGCGGATGATGGCGGCCGTTGGGCTAGATCACTCCATTGAGCGAGCCCGCGAACACACCAGCCTCAAGAAAGCTCAAGCCATTATGGCGTCGTTGTAGTATTGGTCTATAAAAAGGGAACTTTGTTGGTCCCTTCCGGGCCAGTTCCACACTTGTTCATAATCTGTAATGATACGTGCAAGCTAGGCGCAAATCTGATGGTGAACATCAGTTCATTTTTTCATGGCTGTGATGATACCTGCTTACTGAACACGGGGGATCACCCTTTTGTCCGTCACCCTTCTTACGTCTTCTATGCGGAATCCGTGATTTATAAAGCAACAAGTATCCAAAATGGGTTTGACCAAGGCATATTAAAGGTTCAACCAGACTTAGCGGATGACGTGTTTGCGAGGGTTGCGGACGGCATCACCATTTCACCTGATACACCTCAAAACGTGGTGCGGTATTTCACCCAGCTATAGTGTGCTTCATCCTATTCGAAGCATTGCTGTAAAAGACCGTTTTCAGCCTTCCATGCAGGGCTTCGAAAGTCCGCTCCAATCTTCTCATATGTGCAGAAAAATTACTTTTTCATATCCCCTAAACCTCCAACTCCACCCATATCGGCACATGGTCCGAGGGGCGTTCCCTCCCCCTCATATGCCTGTCGATCTCACACGCTTTCAGGCGGTCGGCGGCTTGTGGGGTTAGGAGGAAGTGGTCGATGCGGATGCCGTCGTTTTTGGGCCATGCGCCGCGCTGGAAATCCCAGAAGGTGTAGGTCTCGGGGGCGGTGTTCAGGGTTCGGAGGGCCTCTGTGAAGCCGAGRTTCAGGATTTTGCGGTAGGCGGCGAGGCTCTCGGGGCGGTAGAGGGCGTCGCCCCRCCAATCGTCGGGGCGCGCGGCGTCTTCGGGTTGGGGGATGATGTTGTAATCCCCCGCCATCAGCGCGATTTCTTCGGATTTGAGGAGGTCTTGGGYGCGGGTGAACARGCGCTCCATCCATGCGAGTTTGTAGTCGAATTTCGGCCCYGGTACAGGGTTGCCGTTGGGCAGGTAGAGGCCGCAGATGCGGACGGTGTTTATGGTGGCCTCGATCCAGCGGGCTTGYTCGTCTKCGTCGTCACCGGGGAGGCCGCGGGTGACRTCYTCGATGGGGAATTTGGAGAGGATGGCGACGCCGTTGAAGGAYTTYTGGCCGTGGGTYTCGATGTTGTAACCGAGGTCTTCGATSGGTTCGCGGGGGAAGTTTTCRTCAACGGATTTGATYTCCTGAAGGAGGACCACGTCGGGGGCGGTTTCCTCYARCCATGTTAGCAGATTTGGCAGGCGGGCCTTGATGCCGTTGATGTTGAACGATGCGATTTTCATGGGCGGCCTTCTCGTTAACKGTTTGTCTACGATTGAGTGATATAGGTTTCAGGCGGGCTTTGGAACTGTGGATTGGGTCGTGRACGATTATAAATTCGTTAAGGTTTTTGGCGAGCGGAACACGGGGACGCGGGCGCTGATACGGATGTTGGGCGCGCAAGCRGGCGTGCGGATGCAGGCTGTGGGGGANSSSGGGNGCGATGAACYTGCCGCAGAACGCGGATTTGCGGGCGGTGATCGAGGCGACGTATAAGGGGCGGTGGCGCAAGATTTACCGTGATGCGTTGCGGGATAATGAACAGGCGGTGGCGTGTCCGACGAAGGCGTGGAAGCACGCGTTGCCGGTGTGGGATGAGGTGTTTGTTGAGAAGCGGGCGCATGTGGTTTTTTGTGTGCGCAATCCGTATTCGTGGGCGTTGTCGCTGGCGCGGACGCCGTATCATCAAAAGGGGCCGAAGACGGCGTGTGTGGTGGATTTTGTGACGCAACCTTGGTTGACGGTTTCGCGGGATAATATGGAGGCGGTGTTGCGCTCGCCTATGGACTTGTGGAACGGGAAGGTCGAGGCTTACGGGGCGTTTATGCGGCAAGGGGGCGTGCCGACGCGGGTGATCAGGTTCGAGGATTTCGTGAGCGATCCGGTGGCGGAGGTGCGGCAGGTACTGATGGATTTCGAGGTGCCGTTTGGCGATGTACGCGCGGTTGCGTCAACGAAAAGCCCGACCGTGACGTTGGGGGAGATTTCGGGATATTATCAGCGGGAAGATTGGAAAAAATCGCTGACGGGCGATGTAGTGTTGGCCATCAACGAAGCCATAGATTGGGAGTTGGCGGCGCAATACGGGTATTATCGGTTGAACCCTTCCGATTTTCCGTCACGCGGCATTACATGGAAAAACTGGTTCCGCAGCCGCAGCTTGATGTTGCGTTCGGGTTCTCGATAACGAAACGGGCGCCGATGAGTTCTTGGGAATAGTCGATCACCGCGTCGGTCAGGAACGGTAGGGAAACCGGATCAATCAGGACTTTGATGCCGTCTTTTTCAAGGATCAGGTCGTCGTCGGCTGGATCGTCGAGTTTGATTTCGTATTGGAAGCCGGAACAGCCGCCGCCTTCAACGGCGACGCGCAGGCATTTTACCTCGGGCGCTGTCGAGTTGATGGCGTTGATCTGCGCGAACGCGCGATCTGTAACTTTGGGTGGTAGCGTAAGCTGCATCTTTCGGCCCGTATCCTATTGCTGTAACAAAGGGAATATAGGCCCCGAAGCGGGTTCAAACAAGACCGGAGGCTAAGATGTGCGCTATTTACGCAAGTGACCCTAATGAAAGTCGGGGACGGATGTTTGACGAGGGGGGCTCGGCGCATCGCTCCGCGTTTCAACGCGACCGTGACCGGATCATCCATTCCAGCGGGTTTCGGCGGCTGAAACACAAGACGCAAGTGTTCGTGGAACACGAGGGGGATTATTTTCGCACGCGCCTTACGCATTCGATCGAGGTGGGGCAGGTGGCGCGAACGATTTCGGGCGCGCTGGGCCTGAATATTGATTTGACGGAGGCCGTCGCCTTGGCGCATGACCTTGGCCACACGCCGTTCGGGCATACGGGCGAGGATGCATTGAACGAGTGCATGGCGGATTTCGGCGGGTTCGATCACAATGCGCAGGCGCTGAAAATCATCACGTCGCTGGAACAGCATTACGCGGATTTTGACGGCCTGAACCTGACGTGGGAAACGCTGGAAGGAATTGCGAAACACAACGGGCCGGTCACGGGGGATTTGCCGTTTGCGCTGGCGGAATACACCGCAAAGCATAATTTGGAGCTGAACACGTTCGCAAGTGCGGAGGCACAAGTGGCGGCGATTGCGGATGATATTGCCTATAATAACCATGATCTGGATGATGGATTGCGGGCAGGGCTGTTCAACGTCGATGATATTTGTGCGTTGCCGATTATTGGTAAATGCTTCGCGGAAGTGGATGAGAAATACCCGAACCTTGACCCGTTACGCCGTCGTCACGAGGCGTTGCGGCGGGTGTTTGGTGTTATGGTCGAGGATGTCTTGATCACCAGCCGCGCACGATTGGCGGCATCAGGGGCGCAATCGGCGCAAGATATTCGCGGGCTGGATGCGCCGGTTATCCAGTTTTCAGACGGGCTTTTTAGCGACCTTAAACAGATACGGGCATTCTTGTTTGAAAACATGTACCGCCATTGGACTGTACGGCGGATGCGGCGCAAAGCAGCGCAGATTGTGGTCGATATTTTTGATATTTTTATGGACGATCCGGGCATGATGCCACCGGAATGGAAGGTTGCTGCGCAGGGCGATAATACCCACCGTGCAAGGGTTATTGCAGACTATATCGCCGGAATGACGGACCGTTTTGCTTTGCAGGAACACGCAAAATTGACAGACCCTAATTTGAAAAGTTAAAACGTAGTGGATTTTTGTTGATTTATGTACCAACAGCCATTATCTGCACGCCCATGAATCCACGGGTGTTTGTAGGCCCAATTACATGAGGAAAGTATCATGGGTAAGGAAAAGTTTGAGCGCACGAAACCACACGTTAACGTTGGCACAATCGGCCACGTTGACCACGGTAAAACGACGCTGACGGCGGCGATCACCAAGCAGTTTGGCGATTTCCAGGATTATGACACCATCGACTCTGCGCCGGAAGAAAAAGCGCGCGGGATTACGATCTCGACAGCACACGTGGAATACGAGACGGAAAACCGTCACTACGCCCACGTTGATTGCCCGGGCCACGCCGATTATGTGAAAAACATGATCACTGGTGCGGCGCAAATGGATGGCGCGATTTTGGTTGTGAACGCAGCCGACGGCCCTATGCCTCAGACACGCGAGCACATCCTGCTTGGCCGTCAGGTTGGCATTCCGTACATGGTTGTTTTCATGAACAAAGTTGATCAGGTTGACGACGACGAGTTGTTGGAACTGGTTGAAATGGAAATTCGTGAGCTGCTGACAGAATACGGCTACCCTGGCGACGACATTCCTGTGATTGCGGGTTCTGCCCTTGCAGCACTAGAAGATCGCGACCCTGAAATCGGCGCAACGAAAATCGCTGAATTGATGGCTGCCGTTGACGCGTACATCCCACAGCCAGAGCGCGCTGTTGACCAGCCGTTCCTACTACCGATCGAGGATGTGTTCTCGATTTCCGGTCGTGGTACTGTTGTTACGGGCCGTATTGAACGCGGTGTGGTTAATGTTGGCGACGAGCTTGAAATCGTTGGCATCAAAGACACAACAAAAACAACTTGTACCGGCGTTGAAATGTTCCGCAAATTGCTGGATCGTGGTGAAGCTGGCGACAACGTTGGTGTTCTTCTTCGCGGTATTGATCGTGATAAAGTTGAACGTGGTCAGGTTCTGGTTAAGCCGGGTTCGGTTAAGCCACACACGAAGTTCGAAGCCGAGGTTTATATCTTGACGAAAGAAGAGGGTGGCCGTCACACGCCATTCTTCAAGAACTATCGTCCACAGTTCTACTTCCGTACAACAGACGTAACTGGCACGGTAACCTTGCCGGACGGCGTTGAAATGGTGATGCCAGGCGACAACTTGAAGTTCGAAGTTGAACTGATCGCGCCAATCGCCATGGAAGAAAAACTCCGCTTCGCGATCCGCGAAGGTGGCCGCACAGTCGGTTCGGGCGTTGTYTCCAAAATCATCGAGTAAGTAACTCGAACACTTMGTCATGTGACCGAGGTATGATCCTCGGTCACGGTAATTTTCACTGCAGCCACAGAGGCACCAAAATGCAGAGTCAAAATATTCGCATCCGGCTTAAAGCCTTCGATTTCCGTGTACTGGACGCCAGCACCGCTGAAATCGTATCCACGGCTAAACGCACGGGCGCTACGGTCCGCGGTCCTATTCCGCTGCCGACACACATTGAAAAGTTCACGGTTCTTCGTGGCCCGCACATCGACAAAAAGTCGCGCGAGCAATTCGAGATCCGGACGCACAAGCGTCTGTTGGACATTGTTGACCCCACACCACAGACCGTGGACGCGCTGATGAAGCTCGACCTCGCTGCTGGCGTGGACGTCGAAATCAAACTTTAGGAGGCTGATATTATGCGTTCTGGAGTAATCGCCAAGAAACTGGGCATGACCCGGTTGTTCTTAGAAGACGGCCAACAGATCCCTGTTACCGTCCTTCAAATGGAAAACGTGCAAGTTGTTGCGCAGCGCACATCTGACCGTGATGGCTATACAGCCGTTCAGTTGGGTGCAGGCACTGCAAAAGCTAAACGCACATCGCAAGGCATGCGTGGCCATTTCGCAGCGGCTAAAGTAGAGCCGAAGCGTAAAATCGCCGAGTTCCGCGTATCTGCTGACAATCTGATCGAGGTTGGTGCTGAAATCACTGCTGACCACTATCTKGAAGGTCAGTATGTGGACATCGCAGGCACATCSATCGGTAARGGYTTYSMMGGTGCTATGAAGCGTCACAACTTTAAAGGCCTTCGCGCTACGCACGGTGTGTCTGTTTCGCACCGTTCGCACGGCTCCACTGGTCAGTGTCAGGATCCGGGYAARGTTTTCAAAGGCAAGAAAATGGCTGGTCACATGGGCGCTGTSCGYGTRACTACGCAAAACTTGCARGTTATGAAAACTGACGCGGAYCGTGGCTTGATCATGATCAAAGGTGCCGTACCKGGTTCCMRWGGTGGTTGGGTGACWATYAAGGAYGCRGTTAAGAAAKCYGCSCCTRRWGRTCTWCCAATGCCAGCGGCMATTCGTGCKWCTGCAACTGAAGCTGCGGYTGTTGAAGCCCCTGAAGGAGGCGTTGAAGAATGAAAACTGATGTAATCAAACTCGACGCCAAGAAAGCCGGTTCRATTGAACTGTCTGACGCKATCTTCGGGCTAGAACCACGCGCAGACATTCTGCACCGCATGGTTCGTTATCARCTGGCYAAACGCCAAGCGGGYACTCAYAAAGTGAAAACCCGTTCGGAAACCAGCTATTCGACCAAGAAGATCTATCGCCAAAAAGGTACTGGTGGCGCTCGTCACGGTTCCCGCAATGCGCCGATCTTCCGYGGTGGTGGTGTTTACAAGGGKCCAACCCCGCGTAGCCAYGCWCACARCCTGACYAAGAAGTTYCGCGCCCTYGGCCTGAAACATGCTTTGTCTGCAAAGGTTGCTGCCGGTGAACTGGTTATTATCGAGGACGCAGTTCTGTCCGAAGCTAAAACCAAGACGTTGGCCACTGTGATCAAGGATATGGGCTGGAAACGCGCATTGATCATTGATGGTGCGGAAGTGAATGAAAACTTCGCCCGCGCTGCACAAAACATCGAAGGCGTTGATGTACTGCCAAGTGCCGGTGCGAATGTTTATGACATTCTGCGTCGCGACACTCTGGTTCTTACAAAAGCCGCCGTCGCAGCATTGGAGGCACGCCTGTCATGAGCAGCAAAGCTGAACAATATGATGTGATCCGTAAGCCGATCATCACCGAAAAAGCAACTATGGCTTCCGAGCATAACGCAGTTGTTTTTGAAGTGGCAATCGATGCTAACAAACCACAGATCAAAGAAGCTGTAGAAAGCCTCTTTAATGTTAAGGTGAAAGCGGTTAATACCTCGATTACCAAAGGCAAGGTCAAGCGTTTCAAGGGGCAACTCGGTAAACGTAAAGACGTTAAAAAGGCATATGTGACGCTCGAAGAGGGTAACACCATCGACGTTTCCACAGGCCTTTAAGCCTTAACGAAATTACTAGGCGGTCCCTTCGGGGGCCGTTTTTCCTCGCCGACCTTCGGGGCGGTTTACTCAATTCAGGTATCGCCTGAAATACAACGGAAGACAGATAAGATGGCACTAAAGTCGTATAAACCGACGACGCCAGGCCAACGTGGGTTGGTTCTGATTGACCGTTCGGAGCTTTGGAAAGGACGTCCCGTTAAATCCCTAACTGAGGGTTTGACGAAAAAGGGCGGTCGGAACAACACCGGACGGATCACTATGCGTCGCAAGGGTGGTGGTGCAAAGCGCCTCTACCGCATCATGGATTTCAAACGTCGCAAGTTTGATATGCCGGCAACTGTGGAACGTATCGAATACGATCCGAACAGAACTGCATTCATCGCACTGATTCGTTACGAAGACGGTGTTCAGAACTACATTCTGGCCCCTCAGCGTCTCGCAGTCGGTGACAAAGTTATCGCATCGGCCAAGGCTGACGTGAAACCGGGTAACGCAATGCCATTCACTGGCTTGCCAATCGGTACAATCATCCACAACATCGAGCTTAAGCAAGGCAAAGGCGGGCAGATTGCACGTGCTGCCGGAACTTACGCTCAATTCGTTGGCCGTGATGGTGGTTACGCTCAAATCCGCTTGTCCTCGGGCGAGTTGCGCTTGGTTCGTCAGGAATGCATGGCCACTGTTGGCGCTGTTTCCAACTCGGATCACGGCAACCAGAACCTTGGTAAAGCTGGTCGTAATCGTCACAAGGGTATTCGCCCATCCGTCCGCGGTGTTGTTATGAACCCTGTCGATCACCCTCATGGTGGTGGTGAAGGTCGTACGTCCGGTGGTCGTCACCCGGTTACCCCTTGGGGTAAGCCGACTAAAGGTGCGAAAACTCGTAAGAAAAACAAAGCGTCCAGCAAGCTTATTATCCGCTCGCGTCACGCGAAAAAGAAGGGACGTTAAGCTATGGCTCGTTCTGTTTGGAAAGGTCCGTTTGTTGATTCTTACGTTCTCAAAAAAGCTGAGAAATCCCGTGAGTCCGGCAAGCATGAAGTAATCAAAATCTGGTCGCGTCGCTCGACAATCCTGCCTCAGTTCGTTGGACTGACGTTTGGTGTCTATAACGGCCGCAAGCATATCCCGGTAAACGTTACCGAGGAAATGATTGGTCAGAAATTCGGCGAATACAGCCCGACMCGTACRTWYTACGGTCACGCGGCTGATAAAAAAGCGAAGCGGAAATAATCATGGGAAAGTCTAAAAACACCCGTCGCGTCGCMGAGAACGARGCACAGGCCGTATCAAAAATGATGCGTACSTCTGGTCAGAAACTTAATCTGGTAGCACAGATGATCCGCAACAAGCCGGTCGACAAAGCGCTAACAGATTTGACGTTCTCCAAGAAGCGTATCGCAGGCGACGTGAAGAAATGTCTTCAGTCCGCTATTGCGAATGCCGAAAACAACCACGGTCTWGACGTTGACGATCTSRTCGTTGTCGAAGCYTACGTTGGTAAAAACCTGACACTGAAACGTGGTCGTCCACGCGCACGTGGYCGGTTCGGYAAAATYYTKAAGCCGTTCAGCCAGCTGACAATCACTGTCCGCCAGGTATCCGCAGATGAGGAGCAAGCCTAATGGGAAATAARATYAACCCAATCGGTCTGCGTCTRCAGATCAACCGTACWTGGGACAGCCGCTGGTATGCGACATCCAAAGACTTCGGCGAYYTGYTRCACGAAGATCTGGCGATCCGCGCTTACGTTAAGAAAAATCAGGTTCAGGCCGGTATTTCGCGCGTAATCATCGAGCGTCCACACAAGAARTGTCGCGTAACAATCCACGCWGCCCGTCCGGGTGTTATCATTGGCAAGAAGGGTGCAGAYATYGAAACTCTGCGCAAAGCTCTGGCCACGATGACHGACTCCGAATTGCACCTCAACATYGTTGAAGTTCGCAAGCCGGAAATCGACGCGATGCTKGTTGGCGAGAACATCGCRCAGCAGCTWGAACGCCGTGTTTCTTTCCGTCGTGCCATGAAGCGCGCCGTTCAGAACGCAATGCGTATGGGTGCCTTGGGTGTTCGTATCAACTGCGCTGGCCGTCTTGGTGGTGCTGAAATCGCGCGGACCGAATGGTACCGTGAAGGCCGCGTGCCTTTGCATACTCTTCGCGCCGACATTGATCACGCGCACGTAGAAGCGATGACTGCTTATGGTATCATTGGTATCAAAGTCTGGATCTTCAAAGGCGAGATCATGGAGCACGATCCACAAGCACACGATCGTCGCATGGCTGAAATGCAAGAGGGTGGTGGCAATCGTCCACAACGCCCGAACCGCAATCGTTAAGGGGAGGGATGAACAATGCTTCAACCTAAACGTACCAAGTTCCGCAAGCAATTTAAGGGCCGTATCCACGGTCTGGCTAAAGGCGGATCGGACATTACTTTCGGTCAATACGCGCTGAAAGCAACTGAACCTGACCGTATCAACGCGCGCCAGATCGAGGCCGCTCGTCGTGCCATGACGCGTCACATGAAACGTCAAGGCCGCGTGTGGATCCGGATTTTCCCTGATGTACCCGTAACAGCCAAACCCATCGAAGTTCGTATGGGTAAAGGTAAAGGTTCCATCGACCGTTGGGTCGCCAAGGTGAAACCGGGCCGCATCATGTTCGAAATCGACGGCGTCGACGAAGTAACAGCCAAAGAGGCATTACGCCTCGCGGCCATGAAACTATCAGTTAAAACACGGATCGTTACCCGCGAAGACTGGTAAAACGTCAAGACGTTACAAAAATTGAAAAACCCTCGACGGAAACGTCGGGGGTTTTTCTGTTTGGGGCTATACGAGGGCGAAACCCGTAAGGTACGTGGTCCCCACGCACCACTCCGCCACCAAACAAATCCACCTCCCGCTTGCCGAACCCTCAGAACGGTGCGCGGAAACCGCACACCCTACGGCGCACCCCAACATAGGGCAGGGGCTGCCAGACAAGCCGGGCGGAGATCTATTTTGGTTTTTCAATCCCGTTTTGCAGGTTCCGCATTTCTTCCAGTAGGAATTTTTCAGCTTCGAGTATCATTGGGAGTACGTTTTCGCCTGATTTCACTCTAATAGAGTATTTCCATTTATTGGGGTCATAAATATAGAAGTTCGAATGCCAACCGTCGTGTTCACTCACTAGCTCGGAACTGTCTTTCACTTTTGCCTTGTTTCGGCCTCGTGTTATCTTTGCGTGCTTAGTTGCAGTGGAAATATTAGAAACCAGTTTGAAGGCGTTCGATTTCGGCCGGAGTATTTTTTCTTTGTAGTCACCATCATCTTTTGCTGGCACTTTAAAAGCGTAGAAAATATGACTCGCGAAGCTATCCAATGCCCATGCCGCGCCATATGAATACCTTAGGTTCGAAGGCTCACGTTCAAAATCCCGTACGAAGGGTGATACGATATTATCGTAAAATTCATCTATGTTAATATCCATGGCACTACTATAAGATTTGTTGCTACTGCCTTTCAATAGACGCCGCTTGATGTTGGCGTCCGGTTAGATAGCAAAACCCCTCCACCCCACCCCAACAAAACAAACCCCTTGCCACCCCCCCTTAACCCCCCTATAGAAGCCACTTCTGTAACTGACTCCACTGGAATCAGGGTGACCCTATTGGGCCCACCAGTGATGTTGAAAAGGAAATATGCGTTATGAACGCCAATGAACTACGTGAGAAAACACCAGACCAGCTCCGTGAAGAGCTGGATAATCTGAAAAAAGAGAGCTTTAACCTGCGTTTTCAGCAGGCTACTGGTCAACAAGAGGGTACTGCCCGCATGAAAAGCGCCCGTCGTGACGCTGCTCGTGTGAAAACTATCCTAAACGAAAAAGCTGCTGCCGCAGCAGCTGAATAAGGGTGTAAAAGATGCCAAAAAGAATCCTATCCGGTGTCGTTACAAGCAACGCCAACGAACAGACTGTTACAGTTTCCGTTGAACGCCGCTTTACGCACCCTGTAATGAAGAAAACCATTCGTAAGTCCAAGAAATACCGGGCGCACGATGAAAAGAATGCTTTCAATGTTGGTGACAAAGTCCAAATTCAGGAATGCGCACCAAAGTCGAAAACTAAACGCTGGGAAGTGATAACCGCTTAAGGTTCACCAACAGTATAATCGAAACCGTGGGGCCATTTACTGCATTTGGTCCCGATAGGTCGGGAGAAACATTATGATCCAGATGCAGACTAATCTGGATGTTGCTGACAATAGCGGCGCTCGCCGTGTTCAGTGCATCAAGGTTCTAGGCGGCTCCAAACGGAGATATGCCAGCGTTGGTGATATTATTGTTGTTTCTGTGAAAGAAGCCATTCCACGCGGTCGCGTGAAAAAAGGTGACGTTCACAAAGCAGTCGTAGTACGCACACGCAAAGAAGTTCGTCGCGCCGATGGTACAGCCATCCGCTTTGACACAAACGCAGCCGTAATGCTGAACAACGCCGGAGAGCCAATCGGCACTCGTATCTTTGGCCCAGTTGTTCGGGAGCTTCGTTCCAAGAACTTCATGAAAATCATCTCACTTGCTCCGGAGGTGCTGTAATGGCTGCTAAACTCCGTACAGGCGACAAGGTTATTGTTCTTACAGGTAAGGACAAGGGCCGTGAAGGAACGATCGCTTCGGTCAATCCATCCGCTGGCAAGGCAATTGTGGAGGGCATCAACATGATGGTCCGCCACACGAAACAAAGCCAGACTGCACAGGGTGGCCGCGTGCCAACACCTGCTGCGATCCAGCTATCCAACCTCGCATTGGTTGACCCTAAAGATGGCGGCCCGACACGTGTTGGCTTCCGTATGGAAGGCGACAAGAAAGTGCGTTTTGCGAAAAAATCAGGGGARRTGATCAATGACTGATTATACACCTCGYCTTAAAGCCCAGTAYGCGGARACTATCCGCCCTGCGCTAAAAGAAGAATTCAGCTACAAGAACGATATGATGATYCCGAARYTGGARAAAATCGTATTGAACATGGGCGTTGGCGAAGCTGTTGCAGACAGCAAGAAAATCCGCTCCGCSCACGCTGATCTTATGGCAATYGCCGGCCAGATGCCTGTCATCACCAAGGCCAAGAAATCCATYGCGGGTTTCAAGGTTCGTGAAGATATGCCTCTMGGTGTCAAAGTGACRTTGCGCGGSGACCGTATGTACGATTTTMTRGATCGTCTGGTTACTGTTGCTATGCCYCGTATCCGCGATTTTCGTGGTATCTCGGCTAAGTCGTTTGACGGTMRTGGCAACTACGCCATGGGCCTGAAAGAGCATATCGTRTTTCCRGAAATCGACTTTGATAAAGTTGATCAGTTCTGGGGMATGGATATCGTAATTTGCACCACCGCGRATACCGATGCGGAAGCGAAAGCGCTGTTGAAGCAATTCAACATGCCTTTCWCTAAYTANGCGCGGGAGGAGAGAAAAAANTGGCTAAAGTTGCTATGATCCAACGCGAATTGAAGCGGCARAARYTGGTGGCGAARTACGCYGACAGACGCGCWGCTTTGAAAGAGATCGCGAATAACAAAGACCTAGAWGTTGAAGAGCGTTTYAAAGCTACCTTGGCACTYGCCAAGYTGCCGCGCAATTCGTCAGCYACMCGCCTGCRYAAYCGYTGTCWGGTWACTGGTCGTCCGARRGCTTAYTACCGTAAGCTTAAAATGTCCCGTATCGCGCTGCGCGATTTGGCCTCCATTGGTCAGATYCCCGGCATGGTTAAATCTAGCTGGTAAGGAGGGTATAAAATGAACTTGAACGATCCTCTCGGCGATATGCTGACACGTATTCGTAACGCACAATTGCGTGGCAAATCCTCCACTCACACACCAGCTTCCAAGCTGCGTGCATGGGTTCTGGAYGTGYTKAAATCCGAAGGCTACATYCGTGGCTATGAAACTGGAAAAGAYKCCGACGGCAAACCRCARATCATTATCGAGTTGAAATACTACGATGAYGAACCGGTTATCCGYGAGCTTAARCGYGTWTCGACCCCTGGTCGCCGCGTTTACGCAGGTGTGAAAGACATCCCTACCGTCCGTCAGGGCCTTGGTATTGCGATYGTCTCCACACCGAAGGGTGTTATGTCCGATGCACAAGCTCGTGCCGACAATGTCGGTGGCGAARTCTTGTGCACAATCTTCTAAGGGGTAGGTTATGTCTCGTATTGGTAAAAAACCGGTCGAGCTTCCTGRCGGCGTTTCRGCGTCCGTCTCGGGCCAGACCATAGAAGTTAAGGGGCCTAACGGCACCCGTWCGTTCCGYGCWWCYGAYGATGTRAMWATCAYMGTKGAAGATAATGCAGTAAGCGTCACTCCACGTGGCACGTCCAAACGGGCGCGTCAGCAGTGGGGCATGTCCCGCACACAGGTTGCAAACCTCGTGCAGGGTGTGACCGGTGGTTTCAAGAAASATCTTGAAATCCGCGGTGTTGGTTAYCGTGCAGCACTTCAGGGCAAAGTCCTGAAATTGKCGCTCGGKTATTCCCATGACGTTCTTTTTGATATCCCGGAAGGGATCACTGTAACYKKMCCKAAGCCGACWCARMTCGTCGTYGAAGGCAATGATCAACAGGTTGTTGGTCAGGTTGCAGCGGAAATTCGCGMKTGGCGTAAACCGGAGCCTTATAAAGGCAAGGGTATCCGCTACGTTGGCGAATTTGTCCGTCAAAAAGCTGGYAAGAAGAAATANGGAGCGCACGATATGGCAATTTCTAAAAGAGAATTGTTCCAAAAGCGTCGYATGCGCACCCGGAGCAAACTACGCAAAACGGCTAATGGYCGTCCGCGTCTTAGCGTTCACCGTTCAGGYAARAACATCTCGGTTCAGGTGATTGACGAYKCGCAGGGTATCACCCTCGCATCGGCATCCACCCTCGAGAAGGCCTTGGGCTTTGTGGGCAAAAACAACATSGAAGCAGCRRCTAARGTRGGTTCGRYWATCGCCGAACGTGCYAAAAAAGCTGGTRTKGAAGATGTGTATTTCGATCGCGGCGGTTTCCTGTTCCACGGGAAAATCAAAGCGTTGGCAGAGGCGGCCCGTTCGGGCGGCCTGAAGTTCTAGGAGAGCTACTATGGCAAGAGAAGATAATCGCCGGGGTAAACGTCGCGATCGTGACGAAACGCCGGAATTCGCTGACCGCCTAGTTGCGATCAACCGCGTGTCCAAAACTGTTAAAGGTGGTAAACGCTTCGGCTTTGCAGCTTTGGTAGTTGTGGGCGACCAGAAGGGCCGCGTTGGCTTTGGTAAAGGTAAAGCTAAAGAGGTTCCCGAAGCAATTCGSAAAGCCACWGAGCAAGCCAAACGCCAAATGATCCGCGTTCCYYTKCGTGAAGGCCGCACYTTGCACCACGACATGWATGGTCGTCACGGTGCTGGTAARGTTGTGATGCGCWCRGCCCCTGCGGGTACYGGCATCATYGCCGGTGGTCCAATGCGTGCSGTRTTCGAAATGGTTGGCATTCAGGACGTTGTGTCCAAGTCACTCGGYTCGGCGAACCCTTACAACATGATCCGCGCAACGATGGAYGGKCTCCGCAAGGAATCCAGCCCGCGTARCGTTGCACAGCGTCGTGGTAAAAAGGTTTCGGACATTCTRCCTAAAACTGACGCGGCTCCAGTGGTTGAAGAAACCGCTGAAGTTGCAGAAGCATARRRGMTNNGAACAATGGCTAAAACTATCGTTGTAAAGCAGACCGGYTCGCCGATCCGCCGCCCRSMAGACCAGCGTGCAACGCTGATCGGTCTGGGTCTAAACAAGATGCAYAAAACCCGYGARCTRGAAGAYACYCCTTCSRTYCGYGGCATGGTCCGCAAGGTCTCGCACATGGTCGAGATYATYGAGGAAAAAGGTTAAGCATCCGTTAYGGTGCGCGGGMGACCGCACACCYTRCGAMATTTKAAACGCCYCGTRATTWATTGCGGGGCGTTTTCTTTGTTCTGGGGTATAGTTAGAAAAAAACTAAAGGAGAGTATAATGACCTTTGAACCATCAAAGAATTTCAACGCCGTAATCGCGGCCATCGACGAGGTGAACGCGCAGGACCCGCGCACAACCATCGTCGACGGCCAGTCGGTCCCGTTCGAAACTGCCTATGCAGACCGGATGACAAAAACGCTGGAGCAGATGTATCCGGATGCCTCGGAACTTCTGCGCATCGCGGCCCGCGCCCAGCATATTCGCCGCTGGCAAATCCCGCGCGATACTTTCCCTATGAACCGCGAAGGCTATCAAAAATGGCGTCTGGGTATGCGCCAGTTGCACGCCGAACTGGTGGGCGACATCATGAGCGATAACGGCTATAGCGCAGATGATATCGCGCTGGTTGGTAGTTTCCTAAGAAAAGAAGCTCTGAAGCGTGTCGCCGACTCCCAAGCACTGGAAAACGTGGTTGATGTGATATTTCTGGCGTACTACTGGGATGATTTCGTCACCAAATTTTCCGATTACGACGACGACAAACTGATCGACATCGTCGGCAAAACCCTGCGCAAAATGTCCACCAAAGGCCACCAAGCCGCCTTGGCGCTAGACCTCCCAGAGGCAACAACACGGATTGTGCTGGCCGCCGTCGAGCGCGAAAAAGACATGCTCGCAGTGCTGGCGAAAAGAGAAGTCAGCTAGCGGCAACGGTTTGGTGCATTGGTGCGCGGGGACCGCACACCCTACGGAACTTGAAAACGCCTCGAGGGAAACCTCGGGGCGTTTTCTACTTTAGGTATTTTAAAGTTGACCTCACGCCGACTAATTGCGACTAACTAAACGAACGAATTGCTCAATTATAACATAGGCTGAGGAGAGTTTATGAAGGTTATGGGTAATGCGGGTATTTTTTTAGAACAAGGAAATTAGAATGAAGAAATTTGCAATACTTATTGGAACTCTAGCGGCTTTGAGTGCTGGCCCAATAGCTGCTCAAAGTCAACTTGAACCACTTTCTAACCAAGAAGTTCTACAAATTACCGAGTCTGTCCAGAAGTGTTTCAGTGATGCAAGCACCGAGGCTGGTGCCGAGGCGTGTCTAGATATTCCTCGAGAAACCTTGGACATTTGGCTGCCGTGTGGTGATCGGGCGAACACTACCTACGAAATGAGCTTTTGTAGTGGCCAGATAAAAAGAGTTTTGGATCGCGTTCTTAATACTGAGTATCAGATTTCCATCAAGTATGAGAAGTATTGGGATAGTGAGTCTCCAACAGAAGTATGGGATCCAGTCATCCAGGCAAGGGTGGTTGTTTCTAAAGAGGAAATACTTCGGTCCGCACAGCGCGCGTGGTTAGCTTATAGGGATGCAGATTGTTTGGCTAGGATTGGACCGAATACCGGCTACAGGATGTATTCAACGAATTTTACAGGTTGCATTGCCAGCTTCACAAAAGAAAGAATTATGAATATCGTACTAATACGTATGGGTGGTTATAGCTCTGGGGAATACAGCCCCGAAAATTTCTATTATGACGACTACAAATAGGGCGCACTATTTTTGCGCTTCCCCCGTAACTCGTAGGGTGTGCGGTCTCCGCGCACCATCGACCAACCCAAAAGGTTAACGCCTCCACCCGCAAAAACGTACATACGTGTTGTGTACGGGTTGTGTACGCATTGTGTACGTCATTTTCCGGCCAAATCCCTAAAGGTTAACGGCCCGCGACGGCCCACCCGCAACCCCTCTTGATTACCCCTCGTAACAGGTCTATACGCACGCGGTGGACAACCGTTCACAGAATCAAAATGTAATGCCGTGTTTACCCCTTTAGACGCAATCGGGGGGTAGTTCCGGCCAAAGGAGATAGCGTCATGAAATTGAATCAACTTAGCGATAACCCCGGTGCAACCAAAAAAGCCAAGCGCGTTGGACGTGGCCCAGGTTCTGGCATGGGTAAGATGGGTGGCCGTGGTATCAAGGGTCAAAAATCCCGTTCAGGTGTTGCCATCGGTGGTTATGAAGGCGGCCAGATGCCCCTTTACATGCGTTTGCCAAAACGTGGCTTTAACATGCGTAACCCCAAGAAACATGCGGTTATAAACCTTGGCATCCTACAAAAATTCATCGACGAGAAGAAGATCGACGCCAAAAAAGATATCACTGAAGATGTCCTGATCGCATCCGGTCTCGTTCGTCGCAAGTTGGACGGTGTACGTCTGCTAGCCAAAGGCGAACTGACATCGAAGATCAACCTGACTGTCACTGGCGCCTCGAAATCTGCTGTTGAAGCAGTCGAGAAAGCCGGAGGTTCCGTAACTCTTCCGGCATAAGCCGAAAAGAGTGGCGCGAATGACTTGTGGGCGCGCCGTTTGCGCCTTACATCTTAGACAGTGAATAATATTCGCGCCGCTGGCACCCCTCAAAAGGGGGTTCGGCGGCGCAGTTTTGGGAGGGCCTTAAATGGCATCGGCAGCAGAACAAATGGCATCAAACCTAAGCTGGGGTTCGTTTGGCAAAGCCAAAGAGCTTCAACAGCGCATCATGTTCGCGCTTGGTTTATTGCTGGTTTACCGGCTGGGTACATACATCCCCGTTCCGGGTATTGATGCGACACAGCTGCGGGAGTTCTTCGAATCCACACGCGGTGGTATCGGTGACATGCTTAACATGTTCACAGGTGGCGCGGTCAGCCGTATGGCGATCTTCTCGCTTGGGATTATGCCGTATATCTCGGCCTCCATTATCGTTCAGCTTTTAACTTCGATGGTTCCACAACTGGAAGCGTTGAAAAAAGAAGGCGAGCAGGGCCGCAAGAAAATCAACCAGTACACACGTTACGGTACGGTTTTCCTTGCGATGTTCCAATCCTATGCGCTGGCCGCCGGCCTTGAATCGCAGGGCCTGGCGTCTGATCCGGGCTTGTTCTTCCGCGCCACCGTAATGATCACGCTTGTGGGCGGCACCATGTTCCTTATGTGGCTTGGCGAGCAAATTACAGCACGTGGTATCGGCAACGGTATCTCGTTGATCATCTTCGTGGGCATCGTGGCGGAACTTCCAGCTGCGCTGGCACAGTTCTTCGCCTCCGGTCGCTCCGGCGCGCTTAGCCCTGCACTGATTATCGGCGTTATGGTGATGGTCGTTACCGTGATCGCCTTTGTGGTGTTTATGGAGCGCGCATTGCGGAAAATCCATATTCAGTACCCGAAACGCCAAGTAGGCATGAAGGTTTATGGCGGCGAGAGCAGCCACCTTCCGGTTAAACTGAACCCTGCTGGCGTTATTCCAGCGATTTTCGCAAGTTCATTGTTGTTGATGCCAACGACCGTCGCGACCTTTGCTGGTTCGGACAGCACCGGTATTGCTTCGACTATCGCGGCATATATGGGCCGTGGACAGCCAATGTATATGCTGTTCTACGCAGCCATGGTTGTGTTTTTTGCGTATTTCTATACCGCCAACGTGGCGTTTAAGACGGACGACGTTGCTGACAATTTGAAAAAGCAGGGTGGCTTTGTTCCGGGTATTCGTCCGGGTGCAAAAACCGCGCTTTATCTTGATTACGTGATGGTGCGTTTGTTGGTTGTTGGTTCGGCTTACTTGACAGCAGTTGTTCTGTTGCCAGAGGTTTTGATTTCTAAAACGGCTATTCCATTCTACTTCGGCGGTACGTCATTGCTGATTATTGTGTCCGTTACTATGGATACGATCACGCAAGTACAGTCGCACATGATGGCGCACCAGTATGAAAGCCTGATTGAAAAATCAAAGCTGCGCGGTAAAAGCAAGGCGAAATCCAGAGGGCATCGTAAATGAATATTATTCTGCTTGGCCCACCGGGGGCTGGTAAAGGAACGCAAGCGCACCGGTTGGTAGCCGAGCGGGGTATGGTTCAATTGTCCACAGGGGATATGCTGCGCGCAGCACGAACCTCGGGCACTGAAATGGGCAAGCAGGTCGCGGCTGTTATGGATCGCGGCGATCTGGTGACAGACGAAATTGTTATTGGTCTGATTGCCGAGCAATTGGACAGCGGGGCAGGCGGCAAGGGTTTCATCTTTGATGGTTTCCCGCGCACGTTGGCCCAAGCTGATGCGCTTGGGGATTTGCTGGAAAGCAAGGGGCAAACCCTGCACGCGGTCGTCGAGATGAAAGTCAATGACGAGGCGCTAGTTTCCCGCATCACTGGCCGTTACACATGCAGCGAATGTGATGCGGTTTATCATGATGTGACCAAAAAGCCGGTCAAAGACGGTGAATGTGATGCTTGCGGCAGTCACGATTTTACGCGTCGCGCGGATGATAACGAGGAATCTTTGCGCACACGTTTGATGAATTACTATCGCGATACATCGCCGTTGATCGGGTATTACTATGCTAAAGGGCAGTTGAAACGTATCGACGGTCTTGGCGAAATTGATGAAGTTGCGGCGCGGGTTGCAGGCGCGCTCGACGAATAAGAATTAGCCCCGTGAATCGGGGTTGACGGTGCTGCGGATGCTCCTATAATCCGCGAACTTTCCGAAAGGATTGTATTTGCGTTGTCCGATTCGGACCGCAAGAAACTCGGCCCGAGTATTGGGCAAATGGCCCACCAGCCTTTTCAAGGACGGTGGGTTTTAGTTGTGAAAAAAGGTTCCGGTATGACGGAGCCGCAAACGAGAGAATGGAGGCCAATTTTTGGCACGTATTGCAGGGGTAAACATCCCCACACATAAACGGGTGGTTATCGCCCTAACTTACATCCACGGGATCGGAAACACGTCCGCTGAGGCGATTTGCGAAGCTGTGAAAATCGACGGTCCACGCCGCGTTAACGAATTGTCCGACGCCGAAGTTTTGGCGATCCGCGAGCATATCGACGCGAACTACCAGGTTGAAGGCGACCGTCGTCGTGAAGTTCAGATGAACATCAAACGCCTGATGGATCTTGGTTGCTACCGTGGCCTACGTCACCGTCGTGGCCTTCCTGTGCGTGGTCAGCGTACCAGCACCAACGCTCGTACTCGCAAAGGTCCTGCAAAGGCCATTGCTGGTAAGAAGAAATAAGGGAGGACTGATCTAATGGCACGTGAAAAAATCCGTACGAAGAAGAAAGTCCGCAAAAACATCTCTACAGGTGTTGCGCACATTAATTCGTCTTTCAACAACACAAAAATCCTGATCGCTGACGCGCAGGGCAATGCGATTGCATGGTCCTCGGCTGGTACTATGGGTTTCAAAGGCTCGCGTAAGTCTACACCTTATGCAGCGCAGATGGCTGCCGAAGATGCAGGCAAAAAAGCGCAAGACCACGGCATGAAAACGCTGGAAGTAGAAGTTCAAGGCCCGGGTTCGGGTCGTGAGTCTGCACTTCGCGCGTTGGCTGCAATTGGTTTGAACATCACATCTATCCGTGACGTGACCCCAATGGCCCACAACGGCTGTCGCCCACCAAAGCGTCGTCGCGTATAACGCACACTTACTACCGGACTGTGCCCGTATTTTCGGGCGCAGTCTGTTCTGTTTCTAAACCTCGGGCGTTCCCCACCGGATCCAGTAGGGAACAAGTATGGAGGCCATAATATGATCCACAAGAATTGGCAGGAATTAATCCGCCCAACATCGCTGGAAATCAAATCCGGCGCAGACGCACTTCGCATGGCAACGGCTGTCGCCGAACCGCTAGAGCGCGGCTTTGGTCTGACACTCGGCAACGCGCTTCGTCGTGTTCTGCTGTCCTCRCTTCAGGGCGCRGCCATCACGTCGGTGCAGATTGACAAYGTWTTGCACGAGTTTTCCAGCGTTGCCGGTGTACGTGAAGACGTAACCGACATCGTTTTGAACCTCAAAGGTGTTGCGGTTTCCATGGAAGTCGAAGGCCCGAAACGTGTTGCGATCAACGCAACTGGTCCGGGTGTTGTGACGGCTGGCGATATCGCTGAAACCAACGGYATCGAAATCCTGAAYAAAGATCACGTTATYTGTCACCTCGACGATGGCGCGACGCTTTACATGGAATTGACCGTTGAAACCGGCAAAGGTTACGTTGCCGCTGACAAGAACCGCCCMGAAGATGCGCCRATTGGCCTGATTTCGGTYGATGCGCTGTTCTCGCCAGTGACYAARGCTTCTTATAARGTTGARCCRACCCGCGAAGGTCAGGTTCTGGATTATGAYAAGYTGACGTTGACTGTTGAAACTGACGGTTCGATTTCRTCTGAAGATGCGATCGCGTTTGCWGCCCGTATCCTTCARGATCAACTGGCYGTATTCGTTAACTTCGACGAGCCTGAAGCGGCTGGTCGTGATGACGAAGAAGACGATCTWGAGTTCAACCCGCTTCTRCTTAAGAARGTGGACGAGCTGGAATTGTCTGTACGTTCGGCAAACTGCCTGAAAAACGACAACATCGTTTACATCGGCGATTTGATCCAGAAAACCGAAGCAGAGATGCTGCGGACACCAAACTTTGGCCGCAAATCTTTGAACGAGATCAAAGAAGTGCTGACAACTATGGGTCTGCACCTCGGCATGGACATCATCGACTGGCCACCAGACAACATCGAAGAGCTGGCGAAAAAGTTCGAAGATCACTTCTAAGAATTTGGGTGCGTAGGAAACCGCGCACCCAACAAAATGCCCGCAATGGCGGGGAATATCTGGGCAATAATGCCCCAAGGAGAGTAGACCCACCCGCATGGGCTGCCAGACAAAGTATAAATGAAGGATTAAGAAAATGCGTCATGGTAATGGTTACCGTAAATTAAACCGTACACACGAACACCGCAAAGCGATGTTCGCGAACATGGTATGCTCGTTGGTAGAGCATGAGCAGATCAAAACGACTCTGCCGAAAGCCAAAGAATTGAAGCGCATCATCGACAAGATGATCACGCTGGGTAAAAAAGGTGACTTGCACTCCCGTCGTATCGCGCAATCGCGTATGCGTCAGGAAGATGCCGTCAAGAAATTGTTCGACATTCTTGGCCCACGTTATCAGGAACGTTCCGGTGGTTACGCCCGCGTTCTGAAAGCTGGCTTCCGCTACGGCGACATGGCCCCGATGGCAATCATCGAGCTTGTTGACCGCGACGTTGACGCCAAAGGCGCAGGCGACAAAGCCCGCGTTGCCCTTGAAGAGACAATGGCAGACGAATAAATTGCGTTTATCCGAAAGGATGCGCAAATTGGAACCTCGGGTTAACGCCCGGGGTTTTTCTTTATGGTGGATGTACGTAAATGACAATTTTTGACGGCGTACTAATCCTGATCGCCTTGGTGCTGGCCGGATGGGCGCTGACCCCGAAAGCACGCAACAATGCGTGGTGGCAGGCGACGGTTACGCCACTTGCCTCAATCATCGGTAGCGGTTTTCTGGTTGTCGCGCCACTTTTGGCCGCAGTGGCAGGCTCGCTTGCTGTTGTTGCCATGTTGATCATCGTGGCCCTTGCATTTGCGATTGGGCATGTGATCCGCTTCAACATTCGTCATGCGGAAAGCCTGGAAGGCACGCCTAACGGGTCGCGAAATTTGCTGTTAGCAACCAGAATATCCAACGTCTCGTTAAGCGTGGCTTATGTTATTTCAGTGGCGTTTTACATCCGCTTGCTGGCTTCGTTTGCATTATCGATGACGCCATTTGCCAATGACACGATTGAAGCGGCCCTTGCTACAGCAATACTTGCCGCAATCGGTCTCATCGGCTGGGCTAAAGGCCTTAAGGGTTTAGAGATGGTCGAGACGGTCTCCGTTTCCATCAAGCTATCCATCATCGTCGCCCTGCTGGTTGCTCTCTTTGTCTACAACTTCGATCATGGTGTTTGGAGCGCGAACCTGCCCAAATCCGATGCCGACATGCTAACCCGCCTTCGCATGCTTGGCGGTATGTTGTTAGTCGTGCAGGGGTTCGAGACGTCCCGATATCTCGGCAGGTCTTATTCAGCGGACATGCGGGCGCGCACCATGCTTTGGGCACAAGTTTCAAGCGCCGTGATATACGTTCTGTTCGTAGCATTGGTCGTTCCAGTGCTGATATATTTGCCGTCTGGTGCGGCCGACGACACCGCCATTATCGAAGTTTCGGGTTATGTCGCGTGGATTTTACCTTTCATGTTGATCTTCGCCGCATTGATGAGCCAGCTTTCCGCCGGCATCGCCGACACCGTCGGGGCAGGAGGCCTTGTTGCCGAAGAAACCGGAAACCGCGTGCCAGAACGGTTGGCCTATCCCGCCCTTATCGCGTTTTCGATCGCGCTAATTTGGCTGTTCGATATATTCGAGGTTATCGCCATCGCATCGCGAACCTTCGCCTTTTATTATATGATGCAGACCGTCATCGGGATTATTGTGACACGCAAACTGTTAACGGGTCGTAAACGTGCCGCACAATTGATCTGGTTTAGCCTACTGGCCGGTATTTTGGCGCTAATTGTGATTTTCGCCATACCGGCAGAGTAGACACATCTTTTCCTTTGCCGCGTTTCACGATAGGTCTGGATTATGGCTGACCTTTTTGACACCGCAGGCGAAACGCCCAGCAACGCCCCGCGCCCACTGGCAGACCGCTTGCGGCCAAAAGCCTTAGCCGAGGTTATCGGGCAGGAACATATCCTAGGGGATGATGGGCCGCTCGGTCAGATGTTGTTGCACGGCAACCTGTCGTCGTTAATCCTTTGGGGACCTCCCGGCGTTGGCAAGACAACAATTGCACGGCTGTTAGCGGATGAGACGGACCTGACATTTGTTCAGATCAGCGCGATTTTCACGGGTATGCCGGATTTGCGTAAAGTTTTCGAGGCCGCTAAAATGCGCCGCCAAAACGGCAAAGGCACATTGCTGTTTGTTGACGAAATCCACCGTTTCAACAAAGCCCAGCAAGACGGGTTTCTGCCGCATATGGAAGACGGCACAATTCTGCTGGTGGGGGCGACCACCGAAAACCCCAGTTTCGAGTTGAACTCTGCGGTATTGTCCCGCGCGCAAGTGATGATCCTTAATCGCCTGACTTTGGCGGAAATGGAACTGCTGATCCAGCGCGCCGAAAAGGAGATGAACAAAGCCCTTCCCGTCACCGCCGATGCGCGAGATGCCTTGATGGAAATGGCCGATGGGGACGGGCGCGCGTTGCTTAATCTTCTTGAACAGGTGTTCGTCTGGAAGGGCAAGCTTGATCGTGATGATCTTTCCAAGCGCTTGTCGCGCCGTGCGCCGAAGTACGATAAATCCGGTGAGGAACATTATAATCTGATTTCTGCGTTGCATAAATCCGTTCGAGGTTCCGACCCTGATGCCGCCCTTTACTGGTTCGCGCGGATGCTGCAAGGCGGCGAAGATCCGCGCTATCTGGCCCGCCGGATTACGCGCATGGCGGTCGAGGATATCGGCCTTGCTGACCCTGATGCGCAACGGCTTTGTCTTGATGCATGGCAAACATATGAACGCCTCGGTTCGCCTGAAGGGGAATTGGCGTTGGCGCAATCGGTGATGTACCTAGCCCTCGCGCCAAAATCGAATGCGTCTTATGCAGCTTATAAAAATGCAATGGCGGCCGCAAAACAGACAGGGTCTGAACCACCGCCCAAGCACATTTTGAATGCACCGACATCCATGATGAAAGATCAGGGTTTTGGGAAAGGTTATCAATACGACCACGACGCCGAAGATGGTTTTTCGGGGCAGAATTATTTCCCTGACAGCATGAAGCGCGGCGTCTATTATTTGCCCGTTGAACGTGGGAATGAGCGGGAACTGAAAAAACGTCTCGATTACTTCGCCAAATTACGCGCCAAGCGGAAGGATTAACATGCCGGTATTACTTCAAGTCGCTCTTGGTGGCGCGCTCGGCGCCTCGCTACGGTTCCTAAGTGGCGCGATGATATTGCGGACCATGGGCAGCGGATTTCCGTATGGTACGATGTTCGTCAATGTCGTCGGCTCGTTCTTGATGGGATTACTGGCGTTCTATTTGCTGGAACGGATGGACGGCAGCTTTTCGCGGTACGCCCCGTTTTTGATGACAGGTGTACTCGGCGGATTTACAACATTTTCCGCCTATTCGCTTGATGCGCTTTACTTGTTGGAGCGTGGGCGTTATGCGAGCGCCAGCGTATACATGGGCGGCTCGGTCGTCCTCGCCATTGGCGCGCTATTCCTTGGAATGACAATCGCACGGAGCCTGACATGAGTGGCGTACATATTCGCGAAGTAGATGCAGACGGCGACGATCAACGCCTTGATCGCTGGTTTCGGCGTGTGTACCCGCATGTTCCGCAGGGGCGCATCGAAAAGATGTGCCGCAAGGGTGAAATCCGTGTGGATGGTGGGCGCGTAAAAGCCTCCACTCGTTTGACCGAGGGGCAATCCGTGCGTATTCCGCCGTTGCCAACACCAGACGAGGCCGCGAAACTTCGGGCGGAACGCGTACATGTTTCGGATGCTGATGCGCGGATGATTCAAGATTGTGTGATCTATAAAGACGACGATATTATCGTACTTAACAAACCTGCGGGTTTGGCGGTGCAGGGTGGCACAAACACCACGCGCCATGTGGATGGTATGCTTGAGGCGTTGCGTTATGAACTGGAAGCCAAGCCCAAACTGGTGCATCGACTTGATAAAGACACATCGGGCATTCTGCTTTTGGCGCGAAACGGGCAGGCGGCCAAAGGGTTGACCATGGCGTTTCGCAATAAGTTTACGCAGAAGATTTACTGGGCGCTGGTTGCTGGGCATCCAGATCAAATGGTCGGTACTGTCCGTTTTGGTTTGGTTAAACAGGCTGGACACGGGCCGCATGGCGCAGGCGAAAAGATGATTTGCATTCCTCCGCGTGAAATTGATGAAACGCCGGGTGCGAAACGCGCCACGACGGATTTTGTTGTGATCGAAACGGTTGGAAAACGTGCGACATGGCTAGGCCTTTCGCCGATCACCGGACGCACGCACCAACTGCGCGCGCATATGGCCGAGATCGGTTGCCCGATTGCGGGGGATGGCAAGTATGGCGGCGGCTCGCAAGTGAACGAGGGCGAAGGCTGGGGTTCCCAACTCGGCGGGGTGATTTCCAAGAAAATGCACCTGCATGCGCGGTCGATAAAATTCCAGCACCCACGCACGGGCAAAGATCTGTTCTTCGAGGCTGATTTGCCCGATCACATGCAGCGCACATGGGATTTCTTTAACTGGAATCTGAAGTGGGCTCCAAAAGATCCTTTCGCGATTCACGAATGAATACCCTGCGCCTCGTAGTCTTTGATATGGATGGTACCCTGATCGATAGTCAGGATGTCATTGTCGAAGCAATGGGCCGTGCATTTGCGCGAATTGACCGACCCGCACCGAGTGCAGAACAAACGCGCGCAATCATCGGTTTGTCGCTGGATAAGGCCGTTTCAACAATCGCGCCGGACCTGACGCCAACCCAAGTTACCGCAGGTGTGGCGGCGTACCGTCAAAGTTTTATTGAAATGCGGGAAGAAAGCGGAGCCGAAGCCGCCGCCCCGATGTATCCCGGTGCAATGGCGGCCTTGGAGCGCTTGCACTCGCAAGATGAAACTCTGCTGGGGGTGGCAACGGGCAAAGCGCGGCGCGGGCTGGATCACGCATATGCATCGCACGGGATCGGACATTTTTTCGTGACACATCAAACGGCGGACGGGCATCCCTCCAAGCCGCATCCTTCAATGTTGCACCAGGCCCTGCATGATACAGGCGTCGAGGCAAAGCACGCGGTGATGATTGGCGATACGGAATTTGATATCGCAATGGGCAAAGCGGCAGGATTTGCTACGATCGGGGTTAGCTGGGGCTATCACTCTCTGGATCGTATCAAGGCGGCGACACCGGATTTTATCATCGACGGGTACAACGAACTGGACGCAACACTGGAAAATATCTGGCAGGCAAGATCATGAACACAGCATTGCAAAAACGATTTTGGAAAGAAGTATCGGTACGCCCGGAGGCTGCCGGATACGGAATCTATCTGGACGACAAACCGTTGAAGACCCCGTTGAAGGGTTCCTTGCTGGCACCGACCATGGCCGTTGCCAAAGGGATTGCCGAAGAATGGGACGCGGTAGAGGAAAAGATTAATCCGCTTCATATGCATCTAACACGCTGCGCGAATGCGACGCTCGACAAGGTGGTTATTGACCACGTGGCAGTTGCGGGAATGCTGGCCGAATACGGTGCGACCGATCTATTGTGTTACCGGGCCGAAGGCCCTACCGAATTGGTAATGCGGCAAGCAGAGGCGTGGGATCCGATGCTTGAATGGATGTTTGAAAAATACGGCGTGACCCTGATCTCCACGGCAGGAATTATGCACGTACCCCAACCAAACGATGGCCAGATCAAGCTGCAAGCTGCGGTGTCTGCCTATGATCCGTGGCGGTTAACAGCACTGCACGACCTCGTAACTATTTCTGGTTCGCTGGTTTTGGGGCTGGCTGTGGCAACCAAACACCTGAGTGCGGAGGCCGTCTGGCCGCTGTCTCGCATCGACGAGACATGGCAGGAAGAGCAGTGGGGCATTGATGATTCCGCCCGTGCCGGGGCAGAAGTTAAACGATCCGATTTCATAAAAGCCGCAAAACTCATGGATTTGCTGGATCAGCCCTAAGTAAACATTGGCGCAGATCGTGTAGAGTTGGGTTGCGGCCGGCATTCACGTGGTTTTCTTGGCCAAACTTAATTTTTTTCCAAAAACTCTCAATACAATCCGAATCGTGATGGAACGTATCACGTAGGCTATGGTATTTCATGGGTCACAATCATTGACCTATGTGTGCGAAAATGTCGTACAAGAAGGGGGCGGTGGAGTGTTGAGTCGCCTGCCGCTTGTGTTTTCGGGCGTTCCAGGTGTCGAACGGAGAGGGTTTCGCAGTGAAAGCGCCCAGATCAGTGACTGAAGTTCCATAGTTAGCAGTATATGCGCGACACCCTCCCATAAACGGCAGCAATCATGACCTATGTGTTTGTTTTGTATCTCCCTTGACCAAAGCCTCAGGAATTGTTCAAACTGTGTCCGTTGCGGTCATAAATGGCTGCGCAATAGAATCGCTCCGGTCATTAAGATCGGTTCAAGCTCGAAACGTTTTCGGGCAATTCACCAGGAAGAGGTAAATATGAAAAAGACTGTACTTTTCGGCGCAATTGCAGCCGTAGGTCTTACAGCAGGCATGGCATCCGCCGGCACGCTGGACGACGTTAAAGCAAAAGGCGAGCTAGCATGTGGTGTTTCCACAGGTTCCCCTGGTTTCTCGTTCCCAGACGCAGACGGCCGTTGGCAGGGTTTTGACGTTGGTTACTGTCGCGCACTTGCTGGCGCTGTATTGGGTAGCGGCGACGCAATCAAATTCGTACCACTTAGCTCCAAAACACGTTTTGCAGCTTTGGGTTCAGGCGAAATTGATGTGCTTTCGCGCAACACAACATGGACGTTCTCTCGTGACGTTGACCTGAAGCAGACTTTCGTTGGCGTAGACTACTACGACGGCCAGGGCTTCATGGTTAAAACCGATCTGGGTGTTGAGTCTGTTCTTGACATGGACGGCGCTACTATTTGTATCCAAACAGGTACAACTACAGAGCTGAACTTGGCTGACTACTTCCGTACAAACGGGATGACTTATGAGCCAGTGCCTATCGAAGGCAATGCAGAAGCACAGCAGCAGTACCTAGCTGGTGCATGTGATTCCTATACAACTGACCGTTCGGCTTTGGCTGGCACACGTATGTCGTTTGAAAACCCAGACGATCACATGCTGCTTCCTGAGATCATTTCGAAAGAGCCTCTTGGTCCTCTCGTACGTCACGGCGACGACAACTGGGCAGACATCGCTCGTTGGACTCTGAACGCTTTGATCACAGCTGAAGAGCTGGGTATCACTCAGGCTAACGTTCTTGAAATGGCTAAAGGTACTGACAACCCGGAAATCAACCGTATGCTTGGTTCCGAAGGTTCGTTGGCTGCAATGCTTGGTCTGGAATCTGACTGGGCTGTGAATGCTATTCTAGCTGGCGGTAACTACGGCGAGATCTTCTCCAACAACATCGGTGAGAACTCTCCAATCGGCCTATCCCGTGGTGTTAACGCACTATGGACAGACGGCGGCCTGATTTACTCGCCTCCGTTCCGTTGATCTGATCAACACTTTTGGGGCGCGCCGCACGGCGCGCCCCATCTTTATTATCCAACAGTTTTCTTAGTTGTAGCCAGCGGGCAGAGGAGGGCAAAACCACCTCGCATAATTCGCTGATCGACTTTTAGCAGGAGGGGGAGCCATGTCCATGGCAGACCAAGCAGCAGAGAAAAAGGCGTTTCGCCTGAGTATGCTGATTTATGATACTCGTTATCGTTCTATAACCATTCAGGTTATAGCGCTTATTGCACTGGCTCTTGTTGGTGCGTGGCTGGTGAGTAACACACTCAGCAATCTGGAGGCCCTCGATAAAGAGCTTGGCTTCGGGTTCCTTTCAGAGCCATCAAGCTATGACATCAACCAACGCCTTATCGAGTACGATTCACGCAGCAGTCACGGCCGTGCCGCGCTTGTTGGTATTCTCAACACATTGCTCGTTGCTTTTATGGGCTGTGTCTTGGCAACAATTATCGGCGTTACGGCCGGTGTTGCACGCCTATCCAAAAACTGGATCATCGCGCGCCTTATGACTGTCTACGTCGAGATGTTCCGAAATGTTCCAATTCTGCTTTGGATCGTTCTTGTCATGGCGGTCGTTATCGAAACATTGCCGGTTCCACGTTCTTTCAAGGGCGAAAATGCAACTTCCAGCATGATTTTAGGCGACTCTGTTGCAATTACAAACCGCGGAATCTACTTCCCTAAACCGATTTACCTCGAGGGGTCTATGATTGTTTTTGCAGCATTCATCCTTTCGTTGGTCGGAATTTGGGTGTTCGGACGCTGGGCCAAAAAACGCCAAGCCCGAACCGGTGACATTTTGCCAACCGGCTGGATTAAGCTTGCAATCTTTGTCGTTCCAACCTTGCTGGTCTTCTTCATCATGGGGCGGCCAATCACCCTAGAGTATCCTGTATTCAAGGGCTTCAACTTCCAGGGTGGCTACCAGATGCGAAATTCACTTATCGCATTATGGTTGGCGCTGTCGTTCTACACCGGCGCGTTTATCGCCGAGGCAGTTCGTGCGGGCATTCAAGCCATTTCCAAAGGTCAATCCGAGGCAGCAGCGGCACTGGGTCTTCGCCCTAAACGCATTATGAACCTGGTGATTTTGCCGCAAGCGTTACGCGTTATTATTCCACCGCTGATCTCGCAATACCTGAACCTGACGAAGAACTCTTCGTTGGCTATTGTAGTTGGCTATATGGACATCACTGCGACTTTGGGCGGCATCACGCTGAACCAGACGGGCCGCGAGATGGAGTCCTTGTTGCTGCTTATGGCGATGTATCTTAGCATCTCGATAACTGTGTCTATCGCTATGAACTGGTACAATGAATCAATCAAAATGAGGGAGCGGTAAGCATGTCTGATCAATCTTATGTCCGCACTGAAATGCTGGGCGAAAAACCTCCGCCTTCATCGCAAGTAGGTGTCGTGAAATGGGTAATGGAAAACCTATTTTCGTCTATCCCGAACGCGATTATGACAATCGTGTCGGTCTGGGTGGTTTATTATATCCTTAGCGGCATCCTGCCGTGGGCTTTCCAGTCCAGCTGGAATGCGACATCACTACATGGTTGTCGCGCATATATCGCTGAAACCTACGGCGAAGGCGTTGAAGGAGCTTGTTGGTCGGTAATCAACGAGCGGTGGAAGCAACTACTATTTGGGTTCTATCCAAAGGAACTATATTGGCGCCCCGTAGTAACACTGGCTCTGATGTTCGTAGCCATTTCACCAGTGCTATTTACTTCGGTTCCTCGCAAAGTAATGCTGTTTTCGGTTATCTATCCATTCCTCGCTTTTTGGCTTCTATGGGGTGGCTCGATCTGGTTGCCAATCGTGGCTTTCTTGGGATTGGTGATTGCGTACCTTGCGATCGTTTACCTTCCGGCTCTTGTTGGTTCTTTGGGCGCGACAATCGGGGCGGGTGTGTTACCCATTCTGTTTTGGATCGTGATTGCAGGCCCGATTATTGACGGTCTGAATGGCATTGCACCAATTGGCATTGAAGGTGTAGACAGTGACCAGATGGGCGGGTTTATGATCTCGATCATCATTGGTGTTTCAGGTATTGCCCTGTCGCTGCCCATTGGCATCCTGCTGGCCCTTGGTCGTCAGTCACCGTTGTTCATTGTGAAAACCATCTGTGTGGGGTTCATTGAATTTATCCGTGGTGTGCCGTTGATTACTCTGTTGTTTGTTGCATCGGTCCTGTTGAACTACTTCCTGCCTCCTGGCACCAACTTCGATCTTATCCTGCGGGTTATTATCATGGTGACGTTCTTTGCTGCGGCCTACATGGCCGAGGTGATCCGTGGGGGGCTAGCGGCCCTGCCAAAAGGGCAATACGAGGCGGCTGACGCGCTCGGTCTGGATTATTGGAAGGCGACACGGCTGATTATCATGCCGCAAGCGCTGAAAATATCCATCCCGAACATCGTGAGTAACTTCATCGGCCTGTTCAAAGACACGACACTGGTATCAATCATTGGATTGCTTGACCCGATGGGGCTGGCCCGTGCAATTCCAGCGGATCAAAACTGGAACGGTATCGTATGGGAAATTTATGTTTTCATCGCGCTTCTGTTCTGGATATTCACCTTTTCTATGTCGCGTTATTCCATGTATCTCGAGCGTAAGCTCGCGACCGGTCACTGAGTTTAAGGAGTTAATATAATGGTTACTGAAATCGAACGTGAAATCGACCGGTCAAAGATGCAAGTGTCTGACGAGGTTGCTATTCAAATCACGAATATGAACAAGTGGTATGGTGCATTCCATGTGCTTAAAGATATCAACCTTACGGTTAACCGTGGGGAGCGTATCGTGGTTTGTGGTCCATCGGGTTCGGGTAAATCTACCCTGATCCGCTGTATCAACCGCCTTGAAGTGCATCAGGAAGGTTCCATCATTGTTGACGGAACCGAGCTGTCCTCGGATCTGAAAAACATCGACAAGATCCGTTCCGAGGTTGGCATGTGCTTCCAGCACTTCAACTTGTTCCCGCACCTGACGATCTTGGAAAACTGCACGCTGGCACCTATCTGGGTTCGTAATGTTCCCAAGAAAGAAGCCGAAGAAACGGCGATGCACTTCCTTGAGAAGGTTAAGATCCCCGAGCAGGCCGATAAATACCCCGGTCAGCTTTCCGGTGGTCAGCAGCAGCGTGTGGCGATTGCTCGCTCGCTTTGCATGAAGCCACGGATCATGTTGTTTGATGAACCAACATCGGCACTTGACCCTGAGATGATCTCGGAAGTTCTCGATACTATGATCGAATTGGCCGAAGAAGGCATGACGATGATTGTTGTGACCCACGAAATGGGCTTCGCCCGTAAAGTGGCGAACCGCGTGATCTTCATGGATGCGGGTCAGATCGTGGAAGAGAATGAACCGGAGCAGTTCTTCACAAATCCACAGTCTGAGCGAACACAATTGTTCTTGTCGCAGATTCTGGGTCACTAAACACAATTTGCCTGCATTCGCGGGCAATGATATCTGGAAGGGCGCGGGTAGCTATGCTATGCCGCGCCCATTCTATTTGGGAAGTCAAGAAATGAACCTGTTCGCCGAAATCAAAACACTCGTGTTGGAAAACCTTAACGTGCTGGTAGCCGAGGGAGTATTGCCCGACGGCCTAAACTACGCAAACGTTGCCGTAGAACCCCCGCGAGACCCGCTGCACGGCGATATGGCCACCAACGCGGCTATGGTTCTGGCCAAGCCCGCCAAGATGAAACCCCGCGATATAGCCGACGCCTTGGCCGCCAAGCTGGCCCAACATCCGCGCGTATTGACCGCGGATGTTGCTGGCCCCGGCTTCCTGAACCTGCGCCTTGATCCGGCCCTTTGGTTTGGCATCGTAATCGAAGCCTTGGCCAAGGGTGCTGATTTTGGCCGCTCCGATATGGGGGCGGGCCGAAAGGTTAACGTCGAGTTCGTTTCCACCAACCCAACCGGCCCCTTGCACGTAGGCCACACACGCGGTGCCGTTTTTGGCGATGCATTGGCCAGCTTGCTGGATTTCGCAGGCTACAACGTAACGCGTGAATATTACATTAACGACGGCGGCGCACAGGTAGACGTACTGGCACGCTCCGCTTATGAGCGCTACCGCGAGGCCAACGGCCTTGAGCCCGAAATCGTCGAAGGCCTGTACCCCGGCGATTATCTAATTCCTGTCGGTGAAGCCCTAAAAGCGAAATATGGCGACAGTCTGATCAACCAGCCAGAAAGCGTTTGGCTGGAAGATCTGCGGGAATTCGCAACCGAAATGATGATGGATTTGATCCGCGCCGACCTAAAAGCGTTGGGCGTGACCATGGACGTGTATTTCAGTGAAAAATCGCTATATGGCACAGGAAAAATCGAAGCTGCCCTTGAGAACCTCGATGCTAAAGGCCTGATCTATGAGGGCGTAATGGCCCCGCCAAAAGGCAAACAGCTAGAAGGTTGGGAGGCGCGCGAACAAATGCTGTTCAAGTCCACYGAACACGGYGATGACGTTGATCGCCCCGTCAAAAAATCCGACGGCGGCTGGACATATTTCGCACCGGACATCGCCTATCACTACGACAAAATCGAACGCGGTTTTGACGAACTGATCGACGTTCTGGGGGCTGACCACGGCGGTTACGTTAAACGCATGAAGGCCGCCGTTTCAGCGCTGTCTGATGGCAAAGTTCCGCTTGATATTAAGCTTTGCCAATTGGTGAAACTTTATAAAAATGGCGAACCGTTCAAAATGTCCAAACGGGCAGGGACGTTCGTTTTGCTAAGCGATGTCCTCGACCTCGTGGGCGCAGATGTAACCCGTTTCATCATGCTGACCCGCAAAAACGACGCGCCGCTGGATTTCGATTTAGTCAAAGCGTTGGAGCAATCCAAAGACAACCCCGTTTTCTATGTCCAATACGCCCACGCACGGGTGAATTCGGTGCTGACGAAAGCGGTTGAGGCTGGGCTGGAAACCAATGATGAAGCACTGAAAAATGCTGATCTAACCCTTCTGAAACATCCCGCTGAACTAAGTCTCGCGCAGAAACTGGCCGAATGGCCACGCCTGCTGGAAATAGCCGCCAAAACCAACGAGCCGCACCGGATTGCGTTTTATCTTTACGAATTAGCCTCCGAATTCCACGCACTCCAGCACCTCGGGAAGATCGACCCAGAGATGCGCTTTATTCAAGCTGACAAGCCTGCGCAAAGTACCGCTCGTATTGCGCTTATCCGCGCCGTAGCCGTTGCTATTGCCGCTGGTCTTGGTATCCTTGGGGTGACCCCGGCAAAAGAGATGCGGTAAATTCGCACATTATGGGGTTGGAGTAGTGACGCATACCATATAAAGTATGCGTGAAAGGCTGATAACCCGATGCAGGAATCGCATTACGAATCGGATTCGCAAGGATCCGCCCCGCTTGGGGCTTCCGGTGTAGTGGCTGTTGCTCTGCGCTGGATTGGTGCTGTCGCATCGTTAGGTCTCGTTATTGGCGTCATTTACTGGGGTTTTCTGTTGGGTCAACGCGACGCAACGGACGTGCCTGTTATTCGCGCCATGGAAGGCAACGCCCGCATTGTACCGGACGATCCGCAAGGCACACCGGTTGATAATCAAGGGCTGGCCGTTAACGAAGTTCTGGCCGACACGGACCCAAGCGACGTTAACACCGACACCACCTTGGCCCCGGCATCGCAAGGCGTGACTGCCGAGGATGAAACCATGTCCGCGCTGCAACCTGTACCGCTTGAACCTGTCAATTCCGAACCAATCGTGGTTGATGCTGCCACACTGATGGTTGAAATAAATCCGGTGATCGAACCCAGCGTCGCGCCTGATGGTATGGCGTCGCCGGTTCGCCGCCCTGACAACTTCCATCCAATCGACCCGATTTCCGATGCCATCGAAGGGTTGTTGCAAGAGTTGATCCCCGAAGAAGGCGGCACCTCGTTAGAGACGCCAGAATTGCCACGCCCGACGCCAAAGTTCGGCAATCCATTGCTTGATCCGGGCGCGGCCCTTATCCAGCTTGGCGCTTATAACAGCCTAGAGGATGCGGGCGATATCTGGCTTGAATATCAGTCGAAATACGACGATTTACTGGCCAACACCCAGCGTTTTATCGAACCAGTTGAATCCGGTGGTCGGCTTCTCTATCAGCTTCGCGCCGCTGGTTTTGACGGCCTCGATCAAACGCGCGCACTTTGCACCGCGCTCAACGCGCGTGACGTCGACTGTATCTCGGTGACGATGCAATGAGCGCCCAACAAACAGGAGGGTTCCTATGCCCGACGACCACATAGCAGGCCTAGCGGCTGAGCAAGGCGACTTTGGCGATGTTGAGGCGCGTATTGTTGCGGAATCTCTGGTTGTGGATGTTGACGGTTTTGAAGGGCCGCTCGATTTATTGCTAACGTTGTCGCGCACACAAAAGGTCGATCTTCGCAAAGTTTCCATCCTTGGATTGGCCGAACAATACCTGAATTTCGTCGAAGAAGCCAAGCGCCTGCGTATCGAACTGGCCGCTGATTATCTGGTCATGGCCGCGTGGTTGGCTTTCCTGAAATCGCGCTTGCTGCTGCCCGCCGACCCCAATGATGAAGGTCCGTCCGGCGAAGAAATGGCTGCGCATCTGGCTTTCCAACTGGAACGACTTGAGGCCATGCGCCGCTCCGCTGCTCGCCTGATGGCGCGTGACCAACTGGGCCGTGATTTCTTTGCACGTGGTCAAACCGAGGTGGTCTCGCGCAAACGTACCGTCAAATATTCCGCGACAATTCTGGATTTGATGCAAGCCTATGCCCGCATCAAAACCCGTGATGATTTTGAACCGCTGCACATGAAACGCAACGCCGTTTACACGATGGAACAGGCCCTTCAGCGCATGAAAGGCTTGATTGGCCACGCGGTTGAGTGGGGCGATCTTTCGCAGTACTTGCCCGAAGCGTGGCGTCTTGACCCCAAGAAACGCCGTTCGGCTACGGCCTCAACCTTTGCCGCGGCGTTGGAACTGGTCAAGGAGGGGCGTCTGGAAATGAAACAAACCGAATCCTTTGCCCCCATTCAACTGCGCAAAAAACCGGGCGTATAAATGAGCGAACCGACCAAAGATTCCAACATTGAATCCCTGTTTGAGGCCCCCCCCATGGCCGAACAGGAACGTATGATCGAAGCAATCCTTTTTGCCGTCACCGAACCGATGAGCAGCAAGCAAATCGCTGACCGTCTTCCGCACGGCTGCGAGGTTCCCGAAGCCTTGGCCTACCTTCGTAAACGTTACGAAGGCAAAGGCGTCAACCTTGTGAAAGCAGGCGATGGCTGGGCATTTCGCACAGCGCCTGACCTCGGATTTCTGATGCAAAAAGAAACGGTCGAGACACGCAAACTGTCGCGCGCAGGCGTCGAAACCCTCGCGATAATCGCGTACCACCAGCCCACAACACGCGCGGAAATCGAAGAAATTCGCGGCGTTTCAGTGTCGCGAGGAACGCTGGATATGTTGTTGGAACTGGGCTGGATCAAGCTTGGCCGCCGCCGCATGTCACCCGGCCGCCCAGTGACGTTCATCGTGACGCAAGAATTTCTGGATCACTTCGGCCTTGAAACCTCCCGCGATCTTCCGGGCATCAAGGAACTTCGCGCTGCCGGAATTCTGGACAACCGCCCACCACCGGGCACCGTTGGCGAGGTCGAGGACGATGGTGAAGAAGGCGACCGCGATCAGGATGATATGTTCGAATAAGTTTAAGTTTTGAAGTGTTTAGACAGCTTCAACCCTTGCCCCTGATAATTCGACCCCATGTCTTTTCCGTATAAAATATCCGGCACTTCGGTCATTTTTTCATAAACCAACCGCCCGACAATTTGCCCGTGTTCCAACGCGAACGGGGCCTCGTGACAACGCACTTCAAGCACGCCGCGTGAACCCTTGCCACCAGCCGCTTCATGACCAAATCCGGGGTCAAAGAAGCCCGCATAATGTACGCGGAATTCCCCCACCATCGCCAGATACGGCGCCATTTCGGCGGCGCAATCGGGTGGCACATGCACCGCCTCGCGGCTTACCAAAATATAGAACGCTCCAGGGTCGAGGATGATCCGGCCTTCGGGCGCATAAACCGGTTCCCAGAACTCCGCCTGCGGGTAATGCCCGATCAGATCAAGGTCAATCAACCCCGTGTGCGGTTTGGCGCGGTACCCCACCACGCCGCCTTCACGCGGTGTCAGATCAACCGAGAAACCCAGCCCATGATCAATATGCGCCTCGCTATCAACAAGGGCGTGTTCAGCGTCCATGGCGCGCAATTCATCATCCGAAAGCACGACCTGCCCCTGCCTAAACCGGATCTGGTTTAACCGCATCCCGGGCCGCAACAGAACCGAGAAGGAACGGGGGGATATTTCAGCATATAGCGGGCCGGAATAACCAGCCTCAACACGGTCAAATTCGGTGCCGTTATCGGTGATCAGGCGGGTGAACAAATCCAACCGCCCCGTTGAGCTTTTAGCATTGGCAACGGCATTAATACTGGCAGGCAGGTTCAAGCCTTCCATCAACGGTACGACGTAAACGCAGCCTTTTTCCAGTACCGCATCGCCCGTTAAATCCACGCGGTGCATCTCGAAATCTGCCAACCGTTCAGTCACCGTATTGTCACTGCCCGGCAAGAAGGACGCCCGAACGCGGTACGCCACATTCCCCAACCGCAGGTCCAGACTGGCGGGTTGAATTTGCCCCTCAGGGACGGGTTCATTTACCGAGATTTGCCCATCGGCCAGCATTTGCCGAATGGTTTGGCTGGGAAGGACACCTTGTTGGGAAGTGGTCATATCATCATCCTGAAAAACAAAAACGCCAGCGCGAACGCCAGCGTTTTGAAAATGGTCGGGCTAGCGAGATTCGAACTCACGACCTTCCGTCCCCCAGACGGACGCGCTACCAGACTGCGCCATAGCCCGACTGTGGGTTGTTATAGCGATCAAAACTTCGGTTGCAAGCGGGAAAGTCAGGGGCATTCAGGCGAGTTCCGCGATTTGTGCTTTGATGGATTTCTGCATCTCCAGAAGTCGTGTAAATATAGTTTCCAACTGCGGGTTTCGCGTGGAAGGCGGGGGGCTAACGGCGGCTTTCGCAACGGGTTCTACAACTGCTTCTGGCACAGGCCCGCTGTCCAACAATTCCTGCCCCATCGCAACAATTGCCTTAACGCCGCGTTCGCGCAAAACCTTTTGCGCGCCCTTGATCGTCATGCCTTGTTCGTGCAGTAGATGTTGAACGGTGCGGATCAGCGCGACGTCTTCGGGGCGATAATACCGCCGCCCGCCGCCACGCTTTACAGGTTTAATCTGGGTGAACTTACTTTCCCAAAACCGCAACACATGCGCGGGAATCCCCAAGATTTCGCCTACCTCACTGATGGTGCGAAATGCAGAAGGGGATTTTTTCATGGGTACAGCCTACTTTTTGTTGCCGCTATCCACACGATCTTTCATCAGGTGTGAAGGACGGAACGTCAGCACACGGCGCGGCGCGATTGGCACTTCTTCGCCGGTTTTAGGATTACGTCCGATACGTTCGTTTTTTGAACGCACAGAAAATGTTCCGAAAGAAGAAATCTTGACGCTTTCGCCCGCGACCAGCGCGTCCGATACATGATCAAGTACAGATTCGACCAAATCCGCTGACTCGTTTCGTGACAACCCGACCTCGCGGAACACGGCTTCACTTAAATCCATACGTGTCAAAGTAGATTCGCTCATAATACATTCCTATCCTAAAGTTTTCGCTAGGATATTGGGATTCTAGATTCAGAGTCAATAACAATGACTTAGAGTGTGTCTACCAGCGGACAGCCGCCGCCCCCCAAGCCAGACCGCCACCRATGGCTTCCAGCAACARCARATCMCCCTTTTTGATCTGYCCTCTTTCMACAGCAACGGACAGTGCAAGCGGGATGGASGCYGCCGATGTGTTGCCGTGATCYTGCACGGTWACCACCACATTATCCATCGAAACGCCCATCTTTTTGGCTGTGCGCKTGATRATCCGCAGGTTGGCCTGATGGGGAACGATCCAGTCGATATCGCTRGCRSTYAATCCGGCCAGYTCCAACGCTTTCTCRCCGCTAGAGGCTAGTTTGGAGACCGCATGTTTGAAAACTTCCTGYCCCTCCATWCGCAAMAGNCCCGNTGGTTCCGGTCGAAGAAACGCCGCCGTCCACRTAAAGMAGGTCGTTATATTTGCCGTCAGAATTCAAATCTGTGGAMAGCACACCACGGTCTTCGCCYGTGCCATCGCTTTCCTCGGCTTGTAAAATAAGCGCACCGGCACCGTCGCCAAACAACACACATGTGCCACGGTCGGTGAAATCAATGATACGCGAGAATGTCTCGGCACCTACGACCATCACCGTTTTGGCATGACCGGACTCGATCAATGCTGTTGCGTTGGCCAACGAATATATGAATCCGGCGCAAACTGCCTGAAGGTCAAATGCAAACCCGCCCGTCATTCCAAGCGCGTGTTGCAGTCGTGTAGCCGTTGACGGAAATGTCTGGTCCGGTGTCGCCGTCGCCAAAACAATGGCATCCAGATCAGCGCCCGTCATGCCTGCGTTTTTTAACGCCATGGTTGCCGCTTCAAATGCCAGATCGGATGTCTTTTGACCGTCGGCCGCGAAATGGCGGCGTTCAATGCCCGTGCGGGCGCGAATCCATTCGTCAGAAGTATCAAGCGTTTTGGTAAACTCTTCGTTTTCCACAACCCTTTCAGGAAGGTAATGGCCACAGCCTTTTACTACCGCGCGGATCACGCTCATGGTTTACGCCTCGTTTGTTTCAGATGTTGTATTCTTGCTGGCCGCCGCGGCGGATGCAACCCGTGCTGCCAGTTTTTCGGTAAATCCGTTTTGCGCCAATGTATTTGCCAGCTTGATCGCGGCGCAAAACGCGACTTCGTCAGATCCACCATGTGATTTAATGACAGTTCCGTTCAAACCCAGAAAAACGCCGCCGTTGCTGCGCCGTGGATCAATCCGGTTTTTTAACCGCTTTAGCGGCCCAATTGCCAGAACCGCAGAAATCCGCGCCAGCGTTGAGTGCGTAAACGCCTCGCGGATAAACTCGCCCACCAGCCGCGCAGTGCCTTCGGCGGCTTTTAGCGCGACATTGCCGGTAAACCCGTCGGTAACAATAATGTCCACGCGGTCGGCTGGCAGGTCGCTGCCCTCGACAAATCCGATATACTCCAGATCGCTTCCATCTTGCGCTGTCTTGATCAGCTCGGCGGCTTCTTGAAGCTCGGGGCGGCCTTTGTTATCTTCTGTACCGATATTCAACAGCCCGACGCGTGGGCGTTTCACATCCAGACCGTTGCGTGCATAGCTGGCCCCCATGATCGCATATTGCAGCAAATCTTCGGGGTCGGCTTTGATGTCCGCGCCCATATCCAGCATGACGTTAAAGCCGGATGGATTGCGCGAGGGCCACAGAACCGCGATTGCCGGGCGTTTAACACCAGGCAGCTTGCGTAATTGCAGCATAGAAATCGCCATAAGCGCGCCCGTGTTACCACAAGACACAGTAACGGCAGCCTCGCCCTGTTTCACGCTGTTCACAGCGTTCCACATGCTCGACCCTTTGCCGCTACGCAGGGCGCGTGTCGGTTTTTCGTCCATCGCGATGACTTTATCGGAATGCAGCACTTCGACTCGTGCAGCCAACGCGGGCTTGTCTGCCAAAAGCGCATTAAGCTTGGTCGAATCACCATGAACGAGGAATTTGATGTCTGGGTTTATTGCGGTCGACATTTCCATGCCGCCAATGATGGCACTTAGGCCACCTTCACCACCCATCGCGTCAATCGAAATAACGATGGAATCGCTGGGGGGGGAATCAGTCCGGTCTGCGTCTATCGTCATACCGGACTAACCTCGATTGTTTCTTACGCTGCGTCTTCGTCGAAGTTTTCTTCGACCATAGTCACGACTTCACGCTCAGCATAGTGGCCACAGGCACTACATACGTGATGCGGGCGTTTCAATTCGCCACAGTTTGAACACTCATTCGGGTTAAATGCAGTTAGTGCATCGTGCGAACGGCGCATGCCACGTTTCATACGTGTGATCTTACTCTTAGGAACAGCCATAACGGACCTCTAATTTTAGTGTGGGGCAAAACCCCCGACATTCAGCATCCACAAGTCCTGCAATACCGATGCAAGAGCGCCGCAAACCTGAACAGGAAACGAAGCCGGATAAATACTCCAAATTAGAAAAACCGCAAGGACTTTCTGCCTCTATTCATCCGGATTCGACAGTTTTTCCTTCAATGCAGCCAGACCAGCGAAGGCTTTGGGGGCATCTTCCTCGATATCTGCGGTATCGGGGGGTGAAAAGCTGGCCTCAGGCAGCGCCGCCCCTTCAATGCGCGGGTATTCGGGAATCGCTAGCGCCAGTGCTTCCATTGCCACCAAACCAAGGTCAATTTCCTTGCCTAGCGGTTCCAATTCATCGTTATGGGAGGCATCCAGCGTGATTTCGTTCTCCTCCGGTGTTGCCATAGGCGTGAATATTCGCCGCACATCCAGTTCAAGACGCGTGCGAACCCGTTCCAGCGTTACCACGCAATTCTGCGAGATGGACGCGCCCAGCTTGCCTTCCAGCAGCCAGCCCTCGTCCTCGAACGGGGAAATAGCCCCTGAAAACCGCACTTTCCGTATGGAAACCACATCGAACAGCGCTGCCATCGCGTTGGTCTCGCCCTCCGAAGGAACCTCCTCGAATTCGTAATCCACGGTGTTATTCAACTTCGAGACCTTAAGGGGCCGCGAAAACTCGGGTTTTGGGTTTTGGGTTTTGATCGTTTCTGCCATTGTCATATCGTGCCGAAAAGGGGATTGTAGCGCAAGGCGCGCCAAGATTCGTGGTTTAGACCACGCACAAAGGGTGCGAGCAAGAGTATTCGGTATTTACACGAGGGTAAAATGGCACGTAGCAAGTTTCAAAAAACAGTTTTGGCCGCCACACTCGGAGGCATCGTAATCCTCGGCGGTTGTGTGCCGATCGTGAATACCCACGGATACTTGCCCGTCGCCGCCGATGTGTCTGCGCTGGCTGTTGGCTCTGATACCAAAGCGTCCGTTCTGGAACGCTTGGGTGAACCCACCAGCAAAGGCGTTGAGGGCGACAATTCGTGGTACTATGTGTCCTACACCGTCAGCACACTTGCCTTCCTTGCCCCTAAAGTGACCGATCGCCAGATATTGGCGATCAGCTTTGATGGTACAAACCGTGTGGCCGCCGTGAACACGTACGGTCTGGAAAATGGTATTGTTGTCGATCTGAACACAGGTGAAACTCCGACGGGTGGCCGTTCCCTAAGTTTCTGGGAACAAATGCTGGGTAACATCGGTAATTTCAGCGCGGAATCGTTTATCTAATCCTACTATCTAATCCTGTGCTTTGAAATCCAGCGCTACGCCGTTCAGGCAATACCGCATACCTGTTGGTTGCGGCCCGTCGGGAAACACATGCCCAAGATGTGCATCGCAGGCGGCGCAAACCACCTCGGTGCGTTTCATGAACAACTTGTTGTCTGCCCGCTCCTCGATCGTTTCAGGGGTTAGGGGGCGGTAAAAACTTGGCCAGCCCGATCCTGACTCGAATTTAGTTTCCGCATCAAACAGCTCCGCACCACAACACGTGCAGGTGAACATGCCGGCAGATTTAGGGAAATCCTCGTGGCTTCCAGAACGCTCCGTCCCGCCTTTTCTGGTGACTTTGTAGGCCAGCGGCGACAATTGCGCTTGCCACTCTGCATCTGTTTTGGTGATTTTGTCCGACATCTCTTTTATTCCCCGCTTATATTGCTTAAATCTGCATTAAATATACGCAGCATCACCCGCCGGTTTCAAGGCGCACCAAATTACAGGAGGCAACCATGACCTCACGCTACACCACACGGTTTGCCGTATCTGACGCTGACGTTAAATCCGCCCAAGCCCTGCGCTTCAAAGCCTTTCGTGGCGGCGAAGGGCTAGACGTTGATGCCTTCGACCCTGCATGCAAACACATCCTTGTCACGGAATCCGCCACCGGCCACCTCGTCTGCACCTTCCGCCTGTTGCCGTTGGCGAATGGCGCACAAATCGGTCAATCCTATTCCGCCCAATTCTACGACCTTACCAGCCTTCACACCATTAAAGGCATGATAGTGGAGGTAGGCCGTTTCTGCATCGACCCCGCCTATTCAGACCCCGATATCCTGCGCATAGCATGGTCTGCGATGACCGGTTTCGTAGACGATAACGACGTAGAATTATTGTTCGGCTGCACCAGTTTTTCTGGCACGGATTCCGACGAATACACCGATGCCTTTGCCTTGCTAAAAGACCGCCACTTGGCCCCCAAACGCTGGCTGCCCAAGATAAAAGCCCCGGAAGTGTTCCGCTTTGCCAGCAAACTCAAGCTGTTCAAACCCAACCTGAAAGCCGCACAGAAGCACATGCCGCCTTTACTTCGAAGCTACCTGTTGATGGGCGGCTGGGTTTCGGACCACGCAGTCGTGGACACGGAACTAAACACACTTCACGTGTTCACAGGCATGAAAATCGACGACATCCCCGCCAACCGAAAACGCTTGCTGCGCGCGATGGCGGGGTAGGGTAGCCCTACGTCGAAACCTCCCCAATACCGCCATGCGCCAGGGACCAACCCAGCGGGTCGGCGAAGAATTTTTCGACTTCGTCCAGCGTTTTCACATCAAAATAGTTTCCCGCCTTGGCTTCGGCCAGAACGTCATGCCATGTTGCGAGGTAATGCAGCGTGATCCCGTGGCTCGCCAGATTTTCGCGGGTATTGGGGAAGATGTCATAAAAGAAAATCAACGCGGTGTGATTACAAACGCCGCCCGCATCGCGAATGGCCTGTACGAACTTGATTTTGGATCCGCCATCGGTGGTCATGTCTTCCGCCAGCAACACCCGTTGACCTTCTTTCAACACGCCCTCAACTTGGCTGTTCTTGCCATACCCTTTCGGTTTTTTGCGCACATATTGCATCGGCAGCCCCATCCGGTCTGCCATCCACGCACCGTACGGAATGCCGCCAGTTTCGCCACCGGCCACTGAATCAAACGCCTCGAACCCCACGTTCCGCTGCACAGTCGCCACCAGAAAATCCATCATCGCGCCCCGCGCGGCGGGGTAGGAAATAATCTCGCGACAATCAATATAACTGGGCGAAACGAGGCCGGAGGCCAGCTTATACGGGTTCTCCACCTCGAAATTCACAGCCTTGATTTCCAGCAGCATCCGCGCCGTCAGCCGTGCCATTTCCTTGGGGTCGATAAATGCGGTCATGATGTTGTCCAATGCAATGGGAAGCCGGGGTTGAAGACAGTCACGTCGCCCGCTTCGGTGTGGATTTTTTCAGGGAAGGCGGCAGGGTCCACCTGTTTGGTTAACGTAATTTTGCCAGCGTTGGGCGCGAGGCCATAAAACGCGGGGCCATGCAGGGATGCAAACCCCTCCAGCTTATCCAACGCGTTCGCGTTTTCAAATACATGCGCCAGACAAGACATTGTGTTGGTCGCGGAAAACACCCCCGCACAGCCACAAGCGCTTTCCTTATTCGGGTCCGAATGCGGTGCGCTGTCAGTCCCCAAAAAGAACCGCGCATCGCCGGAGGTTGCAGCATCCAGCAAAGCCAACCGATGATCTTCGCGCTTGGCGATGGGCAGGCAATAATAATGCGGCTTGATCCCGCCAACCAGCAGGTCATTGCGGTTAATAATCAGGTGATGCGTGGTGATCGTCGCGCCCAAGCGTTCGTCCTGCGACATCACATAAGCCACCCCGTCAGCCGTGGTGATATGTTCCATCACCACCTTCAATTCCGGCACACGGCGGCGCAGCGGGTCCAGCACACGGTCAATAAACACCGCCTCGCGATCAAAAATATCAACCGCTGGATCGGTGACTTCGCCATGCACACACAACGGCAAACCAATCTGCGCCATGCGCTCAAGCACACCCTGCACACGGTCAAAATTAGCCACACCGGAGTCCGAATTCGTCGTCGCCCCCGCCGGATAAAGCTTAACGGCAGTAATCAACCCCGAGGCATGCGCTGCCGCCACATCATCGGCGTCCGTGGTTTCTGTCAGATACAACGTCATAAGCGGCGTGAAATCCGCCCCGTCTGGCATCGCCGTCATGATCTGTTCGCGGTAAGCCGCAGCCTGCGCCCCCGTCACAACAGGCGGCACAAGGTTGGGCATAATAATCGCCCGCCCGAAATCCCGAGCCGTCTCCGGCAAAACCCCTTCCAGCATCGCCCCATCACGAAGATGAAGATGCCAGTCATCAGGGCGGGTGATCGTCAAGGTCTGGGTCATAAGAGTTGGCTCCGATTGTTTGGAGTTCCCTATATCAGATTAGCACAGGGAGGGAAGGTCGCGGTTCTACTTAGGTGCCATAGAGTTTTTGGGATGCCATTTCGTTTGAACTGTAGTCTCAAATGCGCTTGGTAAGAGTTTTCGAATTTCTTTGTAGAGATTGTCGAGATCATGCCATGCCTTGGTGGCTAATTCATTTGCGGTTTCTATTTGTTCCCGCTTGGATTGAGAAATATCTCCAGACGCCTTCATATCATATGGAATGATACTTTGCAGCATAACGCTGCCAAACTTATCGTAGCATGAATTTCCTGCAAAAAAGTTCCGAAATTCTGTAAGTGAGGCTTCAAATGTGTCCAACCCTATTTGCAACTTTTTATTGTTGAAAAAAAAGTGAATGTCACTCAAATCGTGCGCTAACAAGCTAACCTCCCTAAGGTATTCTGGTTCGATGGCATTCCCATGATCATGATCGCGCAGGATATATTTTAACTGCTCCTTGTGATAGCCAATGATTTCACGAGCACGGATAATATCGTTCTGCGTAGGGGTTTTAGATGGAGTTTCTTCGCTAGTCGTGAATTCTGCCATACCCCAAACAACAACGGCCACTCCAAACACAAATAGAGGTTCAGGTTCAAGGGATCCATTCCATGTTGTCGGCCAAAGGAGCCATGCTAGGCTACCCAATGCAGAAAGACCTGCGCCAATTCGTGCTAACGTGTGCTTATAAATAGCGGTCTCGCTTGATTTTGGGTTTGTTGATATTTTCTTATGAGAATAAATACTAATTGCACTCTACTTTCAAGATAACCTGTCCCCCCTTGCCAACCACCCTCCAATCCCCCACATTCCGAAACATCCGGAATCATCCGGTGTAATTCTCAGGGCGGGGTGAAATTCCCCACCGGCGGTTATAGCCCGCGAGCGCTCCTTAACGGGAGGTCAGCAGATCTCGGTGAAATTCCGAAGCCGACGGTTAAAGTCCGGATGGAAGAGAATAGGGAGCAGGTGCAAACCTGCGCTCCTTTTTCGATGCTCTGGGTTGGTGTCTGATATAAGGAGCAAAACCATGACACTCACCCCGAAAATCGCCTTTATCAAGGCGGGCTGGCACGCCGATATCGTCGATCAGGCCTACACAGGTTTTATAGATCAACTAACGGCAGATAACGCAGGCTACGAGGTGTCGGTCTTCACCGTCCCCGGTGCGTTCGAAATGCCGCTGTTGGCGAAACGTCTGGCTAAAAAAGGCTATGACGCCGTGGTCGCGGCCGCGCTGGTTGTTGATGGCGGCATATACCGGCACGATTTTGTCGCCGCAGCCGTGGTTGATGGCTTGATGTTAGCGCAACTGGAAACGGATGTGCCGATGTTTTCGGTATCGTTAACCCCGCACCATTTCCACGCCAACGCCGAACACGTCGAATTCTACACCGGCCACTTCGTCAAAAAAGGGGCCGAGGCCGCGCAGGCCGTGCAACAGGTGTTATCAATCGAACTGTAGGGTGGGGGCACCACCCGCTTACTGCGCTTTTTGCCCAAACAACACGCCTTGCGCTTTCTTGTTGTCCTGCAAATTTCCGCGCATATCCTTGGCAACATCCCGCCCCGCTTTCACCGCTGGGCGGGCATACATACGGTCCAGCCACGCGGCCATATGCGGGAATTCCGCCAGATCCTGCTGCTGACCTTCCCACAAACACGCCCACGGCCAGATCGCCATRTCGGCGATGGAATACTCCCCCGCCACATAATCRCGSCCCTCNAAGNCGACGGTTCAACACSCCGTACAAACGCCCCGTTTCATTGCGRTASCGATCCTTGGCATAMGGCAAATCSTKKGGCGGYTCCATCGCRGGKGCATAYTTYARGAAATGRTGCGCTTGGCCYGCCATCGGTCCCAAWCCMCCCATTTGCCACATTAACCATTGATCAACCTCGATSCGGTTGCGTTCAGAGGTGCCACCRAAYTTMCCCGTCTTGCGRGCCAGATATTGCAAAATCGCCCCGCTTTCAAAAATYGCAATCGGTTCYCCGTCCGGCCCCTCAGGGTCGATWATCGCGGGCATCCGGTTGTTGGGCGCGATTTTCAGGAAATCCGGTTTGAACTGGTCACCAGCMCCGATATCCACCAGATGCAGGTTGTAAGGAATGCCCATTTCCTCCARYGCGATGGTGATTTTCCAACCGTTCGGGGTTGGCCAATARTAAAGCTCGATGGGTTTCATAACATGCTCCTGCATTTCAAAATCAGACATAATCCTTCAGCGCCCGCCCGCTAACCTGCGACCAAACCATGCTTTCATCGCTTAATATAGTCACAATCATATCAGCGGCCTGCGTCGGCGTCATGGCCACGTCCAAATYYCGYTCCACCCCCGCCGTTTCATACATGTTCGATGCAATCTTGCCCGGATAAAACCCCATCACCCGCACRCCCTTKGGCGCRCATTCGGCCTCAAGACATCCGGTAAACCCGCGAATGGCCCACTTGCTGGCCGCATAAACGCTGATCGACTTGCGGGCRTAAAGGGCCGCGGTAGAGACCACATTCAGAATGCTSCCCCGYCCRCGCGMAAGCATRCCGRGCAATACCGCATGGGTCATATTTATYGTGCCCATCGTRTTGGTRTCCATCACCGCCTTGATATCGTCCGGCGCATAGGCATCAAAATCCCCCTCCASCCAGATACCGGCGTTGTTCACCAGCCCCCAAAGCGGCCCGTGATCCYGTTCAATTTGYGCACAAACGCGCACAATCGYCSCCGCATCCGCCACATCCAGCRCATAKCCCGSGACANCCTTTNTCAGCCGCCAACGCCTTCACCTTMKCMKCRTTGCGCGCYGTCAAAATYGGCGYATAYCCCGCCGCCAWYAACCGATCAATCAAGGCCAAGCCAATGCCGCTGGTKGCCCCCGTWACCAATACCGTTTTGYTTTCCATAYGCGAATCTCCTTNYWSCYCAGCGAACCACATATCGCCGCGCATGGGTATATAGAACCGCCCCARCCTTCAAACCTTATACGATTGACGCAATTCGCGGWTTTGCGTAATAAGCCACCTGTGGCGCTTTGTAAGACTGGATTGCGGGCCACGGTAAATATTCCGCTAAAGAGGTCGAGGCCCGAAAAGCCCCGATCAGGGTATAACGTAAAGGGCCGGAAATTCCGGATAATATTATGACAAACACATGGAAAACACGCACGAAACTTGTGCATGAAGGCACACGGCGCAGCCAGTACGGGGAGGTATCCGAAGCGATCTTCATGACCCAAGGCTACGTCTACCCCAGCGCCGAAGCCGCCGAGGCACGCTTCATTGAACGGGGCGATGACGAATACATCTATTCCCGCTACGCCAACCCGACCGTGTCCATGTTCGAAGACCGCATCGCGGCGTTGGAAGGGGCCGAAGACGCTTTCGCCACCGCCACCGGCATGGCCGCGGTGAACGGTGCGTTGTTCAGCCAGCTTAAATCCGGCGACCATGTGGTCTCCGCTAAAGCGCTGTTCGGGTCCTGCCTGTTTATCCTTGAAAACCTGTTGCCAAGCTTCGGCGTGGAGGTAACCTTCGTTGAAGGCACAGACCTCGCCGCATGGAAATCCGCCATGCGCCCGAACACGAAACTGACCTTTGTAGAGGCGATATCGAACCCGACACTGGAGGTCGTCGATATTTCCGGCATCGCCGAGATCACCCACGCGGCGGGGGCGGTTATGGTCGTTGATAACGTCTTTGCCACCCCGATCTTTCAAAAAACACTGGAGCTTGGCGCCGACATCGTCGTTTATTCCGCCACCAAACACATCGACGGGCAGGGCCGTTGCCTTGGCGGCGTGGTCCTTGGAACCAAAGAATTCATCCGTGGCGATTTCGAAACATACCTAAAACACACCGGCGGCGCGCTAAGCCCGTTTAACGCTTGGGTCATGCTGAAAGGTCTGGAAACACTAAGCCTGCGCTGCAACGCCCAAGCCCAAACCGCGCTAACCATTGCCAAAGCGGTAGAGGGACACGCCGCCCTGAACAACACCATCTTCCCCGGCCTTGAAAGCCACCCGCAATACGCGCTGGCCTCCAGACAGATGAGCGCTGGCGGCACGGTGATTGCGCTTGATATCAAAGGCGGGCAGGGCGCGACGTTCAAATTCCTTAACGCTTTGAACATTATTCTGCTGTCCAACAATCTGGGCGACGCCAAAAGCCTCGTGACCCATCCGGCAACAACCACCCACCAACGCCTAACCCCTGAACTTCGGGCGGAATTGGGGATCACGGACGGTTTGGTGCGCATATCCGTCGGTCTAGAAGATGTGGATGATTTGCTGGAGGATATTTTGCAGGCACTAGATAAAGCGCAAAATTCAACTTAAAGATTATTAAATACTCATATGTTCGCGCCCATTAATACTTTGTTAACAATTTCCTGAAAAGGTAAAAAATGTGTTAACAGTGGGGGTCGATCTGGCAAATGACTTGTAATTGGAGCGATTCCCCCCAAGTCTGCTTTGATAGGAGAGATATAACGTGAATGTTTATGACCCGGAAATAAAGACCAAAGACGTATCCACCGTGGTGGAGCGCCCCTCGCGTCATGAGGCCGAAGAAGCCGTGCGAACATTGCTGCGTTGGGCGGGCGATGACCCAACCCGCGAAGGCCTGCTGGACACGCCAAAACGCGTGACCAAAGCTTATAGCGAATGGTTCCGTGGCTACGGCGAAGACCCCGTCGCCATGCTACAACGCACGTTCGGCGAAACCGAAGGCTACGACGAAATGGTCGTTTTGCGCGATATCCGTTACGAATCCTACTGTGAACACCACATGGCCCCGATCATCGGTGTGGCCCACATCGGCTATATCCCGACGGACCGTGTTGTCGGCATCTCAAAACTTGCCCGCGTTGTTGAGGCTTTCGCCAAACGCCTTCAGGTGCAAGAAAAGATGACCGCACAAATCGCCAATGCGCTGTTCGACACGCTGGAACCAAAAGGCGTCGCCGTGGTGATTGAAGGCGAACACCACTGCATGTCCACGCGCGGCGTTCATAAACCGGGCGTTACGATGGTTACCTCGACCATGCTGGGGGAATTTCGCGAAGACAAAGAGCTTCGTAAAGAATTCATGGCCACAATCGGCAACCCGACCAACCGGGGCAGCTAAACCGATAACCGGCGGGGTCACCTTGCCGGTTTTCTTTTGTCTATTTACATGCAGTATACATATAATGTAGAATGCATGTATGAAAATCATACCCGAAAAGCAATTGCAATACTGGATCAACCGCCTCGGCTTCGTGCTGCGCCGCGATCTGCAAGACCGCTTTCGCGCTGGCGGCATCAAAATGGGGGCCGAAGAATGGGCCGTTCTGCTGTTGTTGTGGCAAGAAGACGGCCAAACCCCCGGCGCACTGGCGCGCCGCTCCGTGAAAGACCAGACGACGCTGACGCGCCTGCTCGATGGGATGGAGCGTAAAGGACTGGTTACCCGCGAACACGACAAAGAAGACCGTCGCCGCGTGCGCGTAAACCTGACAGCCAAAGGGCAGGGGATGCAGGCGACACTTGTGCCGATAGCCGCGGGATTAATCGAACAAAGCCAGCGTGGGATTAGCGTTGAAGATTTGCAAACCACACGGCGCGTTCTGCGCCAGATGACTGAAAACATGTTATCCAAAGGGGATTGAAAATGACCGATTATAACTACGACAGTTTTTCCGCAGGTGAATACGAACTCGACGACTTCAAAGGTCCGGCGGTGGGGCGCAAAGCGCAAGATTTTACGATGCAAACGACGGATGGTGGTCAACGCCAACTGCTGGACTTCAACGGGGATTTTCTGGTGCTAGAGATCGGCTCCATCACCTGCCCGCTATATCAAAGCCGCCGCGCCAAGATGAAAACCCTAGCCGAAAAGCATCCCGACACCAGTTTCACAATCATGTACGTCCGGGAGGCGCACCCCGGCCAAACCCGCCCGAAACACCTTGATGCAGAAGGCAAACTTTCCAACGCCCGCGCGCTGCGATATGAGGATGGCGAGGGGCGTACCATCCTGATTGACGATCTGAACGGCCACGCCCACGTCGCTTACGGCAGCTACCCCAACGCCGTGTTCATCATCAACAAAAACCACTGCGTTGTGTATTATTCGGACTGGAATAACCCGAAATCCACAGACCGCGCGCTCGCCAATCTCAAAGCAGGAAAACCCGCGTCTGGCATGGGGATGTTCCTGCCTGCGATCCCGTCAGTAGGGATGGCCACGCTAAAAAACGCTGGCAAGGGGGCCGGTATGGATTTCTTGCGCAGTTTCCCCAGTTTAGTCTGGAAAAACCTGATAAAACGCAACCTGCGCGTACTGCTGCGCCGCCCCAATCCGGTATCGCCCGATACGAATTGCTAACTTGACAGTTTGAGCGCTAAAGGCCAAGCCTTGCGCTATGATCGATCTAAGACCAGTCGGATATATTATTGGCCTTTTGGTCGGCGTGTTGGGCCTAACGATGTTAGTCCCCTTCGGCGTCGATTACCTCTATGGCAACCCTGACGCCCAGAATTTCGCCCTAAGTGCGATGATCACGGTCGTGGCGGGCGGGTCGATGGCGCTGGCCACGGCAAACGCTTCGCTTAAGGCGTTGAGCATCCAGCAGACGTTCCTGTTAACCACGTTAAGCTGGCTGGTTCTGCCGGTCTTTGGCGCGCTGCCATTCTGGCTAGGTGCCCCCAACGCCACCTACACAGATGCGTTTTTCGAGGCGATGTCCGGCCTGACCACCACAGGTTCAACCGTGTTCACCCAACTGGAAACGCTGCCGCACGGCACCTTGCTTTGGCGCGGGTTGCTGCAATGGTTCGGCGGCGTTGGTATCATCGTTGTGGCCATGGCGTTTTTGCCTGCGATGAAAGTCGGCGGGATGCAGTTTTTCCGCTCCGAAGGGTTCGAGACGATGGGCAAAGTCCTGCCGCAGGCCGCCAAAATCGCCAGCTCCATCGCGGTCATTTACCTGATCCTGACGTTGGCCTGCATATTCGCCTACACCATGGCGGGGATGGAATTTTTCGATGCCTTGGTGCATTCCTTAACAACCGTATCCACCGGCGGGTTCGCCAACAGCGATGCGTCTTTCGGGGCGTTCAAAGGCGCGCCGGAATATGTCGCGACCGTGTTTATGCTGCTCGCCAGCTTGCCATTCGTGCGTTATGTGCAACTGCTGAACGGCAGCGCCGAACCTATGTGGCGCGATTCCCAAATTCGGGCGTTTTTGCTGCTTGTCGCCGGATTGGTAGTCATCATGACGGCTTTCCAGATGCTTGAAGACGGCTTTGGAACCGAGGAATCCATACGCGAATCCCTGTTCAACGTTTCCTCAATCTTGTCCGGCACGGGCTACGCCAGCGTCGATTACCAGCTTTGGGGTGCCTTTCCGATAACACTGTTTTTCCTGATGGGGTTGGTCGGAGGATGCGCGGGATCAACGTGTTGCTCCATCAAGATTTTCCGATACCAGCTTTTATTCTCGGCCATTCGCAGCCAGGTTCAGAAAATCCACAGCCCGAACGGCGTGTTCATCCCGCGCTATCAAGGCCGTCGTGTCGGCGAAGATGTGATGAGCTCGGTTACCGCGTTTTTCGTGGCTTTCATGCTGACGCTGGCAACCTTGGCAACCATCCTAGGGCTTTTGGGGCTGGATCCGGTAACCGCGATTTCCGGCGCCGCCACGGCCTTGGCCAACGTCGGCCCGGGGCTGGGCGACGAGATCGGCCCGTCCGGTAATTTCCAAGGGCTACCCGATGCTGCGAAATGGGTGCTAAGCGGCGCGATGTTGATTGGCCGCTTGGAATTGATGGCCGTTTACGTTCTATTTACCGCTGCATTCTGGAGGCATTGATAACATGYCCGACACCTCCCTCGATCCCGAAAACTGGGATGCCCTTCGTGCTGCCGCCCACGATATGCTGGATGCCGCCCTTGCMAAGATGCARACRGCSRSSGARGGGCGCGTMTGGAACCCGYTTCCCGATRAYCTTAAGCAATCCTTAACCGCYGACCTTCCRCGCGAAGGCGTAGGTATYRCGCAGACRCAACAGGCYGTTGAGGCCCTGTTGCCTTACGGTGTCGGCAAYACRCAYCCGCGATTTTTCGGCTGGGTCCACGGGGCGGGCACGCCTGGYGGSATGGTTGCMGATATCGCCGCCGCYGCRATGAACGCCAACCTTGGCGGGCGCGATCACGGGGCGATYTACGTTGAAAATCAGGTGAYCGRCTGGGTGCGYGACCTGTTCGATTTYCCSGCCAGTTCCAGCGGTCTGGTGGTTTCCGGCACCTCTATGGCGACGGTGGTGGCCTTGAAGGTTGCCCGCGATGCGAAACTGGCGTTTGCCAATCAAAAGGGTGGGGTCGGGGCGGCTGAACTGGTCGGATACACCTCCGTTCAAACGCACAATTGCGTGGCGCGCGCGTTCGACTTGCTGGGCCTCGGCACAGATGCCTTGCGCCTGATTGCGGTGGATGAGAATTTCGAGATGGACATTGCCGCGCTGAAATCCGCGATAGCCGCTGATAAAGCCGCAGGCAAAACCCCGTTCTGTATTGTCGGCACGGCAGGCAGCGTCAATGTCGGTGCGATTGACGATCTGGACGCCATCGCCGATATCGCCGCAACCGAAAATATCTGGTTTCACGTTGACGGCGCGTTCGGGGCCAGCCTGATGTTGTCGGAACCCATGCGCCCACGCCTGAACGGCATCACCCGCGCGGATTCGCTGGCGTTTGATTTTCACAAATGGTGGCACGTTAATTACGCCGTGGGCTTTGTGCTGATCCGCCACGGCGCGGATCATTTGCGGGCTTTCACCATGCAAGCCGAATATCTGGCGGGCCAAAAGCGCGGGCTGGCCGCTGGTGGCCCTTGGCCAACAGATTATGGGCCGGAATTGTCGCGCGGGTTTCGGGCGTTGAAAGTCTGGACTGTGCTGATGGAACACGGGGCTGACAAAATCGGGGCCGCGATCAAGCACAACTGTGATCTTGCGCAATATCTGGGGCAGGCCGTTACCGCCGCCCCTGAATTGGAGCTATGCGCCCCCGTCGCGTTGAACATCGTCTGCATCGCCTATAAATCCACGCGCGCCGACATTAACGACGAGATTGTGATGGAGCTGCAAACCCGTGGCATCGCCGCGCCTTCCACCACGATCATCGATGGGCGCACCGTCATTCGGATGTGCATCGCCAACCACCGCACCACACGCGCCGATATAGACCTGACCTTGGCAGAAATTCTGCGCCTAGGGCACGAACTGTCCAATTGACCCCCACGGCCACATTCCCTATTGAGACCCCAACAGTTAGCCAACACACCCGAGGCCGCTATGAACACCGAATTTGCAGGTAAACCGACTTCCTTTCAGGATATTATCCTGCGGCTCCAGAATTACTGGGCCTCAAAGGGCTGCGCGATCCTGCAACCCTACGATATGGAGGTCGGGGCGGGGACATTCCATCCGGCGACAACTCTGCGATCTTTGGGGCCAAGGCCGTGGGCGGCAGCCTACGTTCAGCCCTCGCGCAGGCCAACGGATGGGCGGTATGGCGAAAACCCCAACCGCCTTCAGCATTACTACCAGTATCAGGTCATCATCAAGCCGAGCCCGCCGGATTTACAGGCGCTCTATCTGGGGTCATTAGAGGCCATCGGCATTGACATGGACCTGCACGACATCCGCTTCGTCGAGGACGATTGGGAATCCCCGACCCTTGGCGCTTGGGGCCTTGGCTGGGAGGTGTGGTGCGACGGCATGGAAGTCAGCCAGTTCACCTATTTCCAACAAGTCGGCGGGCAAGATTGTAACCCCGTGTCGGGGGAGCTGACCTACGGGTTGGAGCGCCTTGCGATGTATGTTTTGGGCGTCGATCACGTGATGGACATGCCGTTTAACGACCCRCAATCRCCRACRCCATTGTCTTACGGTGATATCTTCTTGCAAACMGAACAAGAATATTCCCGCTGGAATTTCGACRTSGCCGACACRGATAAACTGCTGAAATCYTTCGAGGATGCAGAGGCCGAGTGCGCCCGCATTCTGGCCGCCCCWGCSACRGACCCAAAGACGGGRCGCGAAATTATTATGGTACATCCGGCCTATGATCAGGCGATCAAGGCCAGCCAYATGTTTAACCTTYTGGACGCGCGCGGCGTGATTTCAGTTACCGAACGCCAAGCCTATATCGGGCGGGTGCGGGCGTTAACGAAATCSTGCGCGGATGCGTTTATTCTAACCAAAGCAGGCTCGTTATGAACGGCACAGTATTTGCAATCGGTTTCTTCGCATTCGCGGCAATTTTCGGCGGKGCYCTCTATTATTCGCAAGTCTATGCCTATTACGAAGAGGTAACCGGCGTGACCGAAATYACCGTGCAGGAYCGCACRATTGMCGTTGGAAAYTACGAGGGCMTTGATGCSACAAGCTCCGGCYTGAAGYTGCGCGGGTGCTTTACCGTGGAWCYGGCGGATTTYGAMGGKTTRACSMCAAGCGACRMRGCRACCCCGCTTTCCGCGCCAAAGTGGTTCGAATGCTTTGACGTGGCCACCCTGCACGRGGACCTMAAAGAGGATCGCSTGACRGCTTATCGCGCGATCGAAAACGATAAAGACGGGCTTGATCGCTTTATTGCGGTTTATCCGGATGGGCGCGCCTATCAATGGCGTCAATTGAACGAAATATATCAGGAATAGTCATGGCTGATTTTCTGCTTGAAATCTTCTCCGAGGAAATCCCCGCGCGGATGCAAAAGCGTGCTGCGGCGGACCTGAAGAAGCTCGTCACCGACGGTATGGTCGAGGCGGGGATCACCTATGAAAGCGCGGCGGCGTTTGCGACCCCGCGGCGGTTGTGCCTAAGCGTGGTGGGGGTTCTGGAAGAATCCCCGACCTTGCGCGAAGAACGCAAAGGGCCGCGTGTTGATGCGCCGGAAAAAGCGATTGCCGGATTTTTGCGCGGCGCGGGTTTGACGTTGGATGACTTGACGGTTCGCGATGACAAAAAAGGCCAGTTTTACGTGGCCGTGGTTGAGAAACCGGGCCGTWTGGCCAGCGATGTGATCGCCGAGGTGACCGAGGCAACGATCCGCAAATTCCCRTGGCCCAAATCCATGCGCTGGGGTGCCGGAACTTTGCGTTGGGTGCGTCCGGTACATTCGATTTTGAGTATTTTAAGAAAGAAAGAAGAAGTCGAGGTTGTGCCTTTTAACATCGACGGGATCGTTTCTGGTGACACCACCGAGGGGCATCGGTTTATGGGTAGCGGTCGTTTTTCCGTAACCTCGTTCGAGGATTACGAGGCCAAGCTGAAAGCGGCGGGCGTGGTTTTGAACGCCACGGATCGCGCGGAAACCATCTGGGCGGACGCAACCAATCTGGCTTTCGCACAAGGTCTAGAGGTGGTCGAGGATGCCGGATTGCTGGCCGAGGTCGCCGGACTGGTCGAGTGGCCCGTGGTACTGCTGGGCGATATCGCCGAAGATTTCATGGAACTGCCGCCGGAAGTTTTGCAAACCTCCATGCGCGAGCACCAGAAGTTTTTTAGCGTGCGAAATCCAAAATCTGGGCGTATCGAAAAATTCATCACCGTTGCAAATCGCGAAACGGCGGACCACGGCGCAACCATTCTGGCGGGCAACCAAAAGGTGCTGTTTGCGCGGCTTTCCGATGCGAAATTCTTCTGGGAAAACGATTTACGGGTATCTTTGGAAGATATGGCGGCCAAGCTGGACAACGTTACGTTCCACAACAAACTTGGCACGCAGGCGGAGCGAATTTCGCGTATTGCGGTGTTGGCTCGCGAGATCGCCCCCTTGGTTGGCGCGGATGCGGATTTGGCCGAACAGGCGGCAAAAATTGCCAAGGCCGATTTGTCGAGCGAAATGGTTTACGAATTCCCTGAATTGCAGGGTTTGATGGGGCGGTATTATGCTGAGGCGGCTGGTCTGCCACAAGAAGTCGCGAACGCCTGCGAGATGCACTATTCCCCGCTTGGCCCGTCTGATGATGTCCCAACCGAGCCGGTCTCGGTTGCGGTGGCACTGGCTGACAAGCTGGATATGCTGGCAGGTTTCTGGGCGATTGACGAAAAACCGACAGGCTCCAAAGACCCGTTCGCGTTGCGCCGCGCCGCGCTGGGCATTATCCGCATCATTCTGGCCAATGATCTGCGCTTCCCGCTGGAACGGCTCATTGACCGCCAACTTCTGCAGGTTGAAATTCAGCTTGGGTTGGATACAGCCGAAGAAAAAGACTTGTATTTCCTCGAACAGATGCTTGACGAGATTGCCCACTACGGGGTTTTCGGCGCGGCTTTCCACGCGTTATTCGACAGGTTCGATAAAGAGGACAAACCTTTCAAAGTGGAGGAAGGCACGTGGCTATATCGCTTGCAGGCCAGCTTGCCAAAAGACAGCGACAGCCTTCTTGCCTTCTTCTATGACCGCCTGAAAGTCCATCTGAAATCCGAGGGTGTAACCCACGACGTCATCGACGCCTGCCTCGCGATGCCGGGCAGCGATGATCTGACGCTTCTGGTGAAACGTGCCAATGCTTTGCAGGCCTTTGTGAAAACCGATGACGGGGTGAACCTGTTGCAAGGTTACAAACGCGCCAATAACATTTTGGCGGCGGAAGAAAAGAAAGACGGTGTTTCCTACGAGGGTGAACCGGAAATCCAGTACGCCGAAGGTGTTGAGGAAATAGCCTTGTTTGGCGCCCTTGATACAGGGGAGGCGGCGATTTCAACCGCGCTCGACGCCGAAGATTTCGCGGCTGCTATGGCGGCAATGGCCAGCCTTCGCGCCCCGATTGATGCGTTTTTTGAAAGTACGCAGGTGAATGCAGACGCCCAAATCGTGCGCCGCAATCGGTTGTGTCTGTTGAACCGTATCAGGGTGGTTATGCACAAGGTCGCGATATTTTCTGCCCTTAACGGGTAGCACTGCGAGGTTCTAATTGCCAAACGCGAATGCATAGCTATGCTGCACTGCAAGATATGCAGGAGCCGTTATGAGCATTCGCCTAAATTCCGACACCGAAGTTCTGGCCAAAACCTTTGGCGCACGGGGCGCGCGTTTGGCGTTGATGGTCAAACTTGGCTTGCCCGTACCCGATGGCGTGATCCTGTCCTGCGCAACCGTACAAGCGATTGCGAACGGCGAGACGGTTCCCGAATTGCCCGTCGAATTGATGGACGGTGGGTTATTGTCTGTGCGTTCCAGCCCTGAAAACCTCGATTGGGGGGGGCCGAATGCGATCCTGAATATCGGGATGACCGATAATTTTGTGAAAGCGCAAAGCCGCAAAATCGGGGTGCGCGGGGCGATGGACCTCTATCGCCGGTTTATTCAAAGTTACGCCGTTAGCGTCGAACATCTGGACCCTGAATATTTCGAAAACCTCTATTACGATCAGTTGAAACTGGCCGATGTGGACGGCGAGGGTGACTTGTCAGACGCAGATCTCAGCTCGATGCTGGCCAACTGCAAGGCGCTTTACGAGGAAGAAATCGGCACGCCGTTTCCGCAAGACCCAAGGGCGCAATTGCACGGGGTGATCCGTTCAATGGCGAAGGCGTGGAATGGGCCAACCGCCAAAATCCTGCGCCTCGCCAAAGGCGCGCCGGAGGATGCTGGCCTGTCGATTGTTGTGCAGAAAATGGCACTGGGGATCGGGGATCACAGCGGGTCTGGCTTCGTGCAGATGGTGGACGAAAAAACCGGCCATCCACGGCTTTGGGGACGGTTTTTGCCGCAATCCCAAGGGCAGGACGCGCTGATGGGGCTGCGCACGCCGCACATGATCACGATCGAGGAACGCGAAGCTGCGGGGCAATCTGCGCCCTCGCTAGAGGAAATATCGCCCAAGGTTATTGAGGTGCTGAAAGACATCGGCGCAAGGGCGGCGGCGGGTATGGGGGATGCCTACCAGTTTGAATTTACGGTTGAAAATGGCGCGGTGTACCTGCTGGATGCAACCCCTGCGAAACGATCAGCGCGCGCGTCTTTGCGTATTGCCGTGGATCTGGCCGATCAAAAGGCCATCACCCGCAACGAGGCGTTGTTGCGCATCGAGCCGCGCAATCTGGTCGAACACCTGCACCCGCAGATAGACCCGCACGCCACGCGGGATGTTTTTGGTTCCGGCCTGCCCGCCAGTCCGGGGGCCGCGACGGGCAAAATCGTGTTCTCGCCAGAGGCCGCAATGGCATCCGAAGCGCAGGAAGAACCGTGCATTCTGGTGCGGATTGAAACCTCGCCCGAAGATATTCGCGGTATGCATTCGGCGGCGGGCGTTCTGACCGTGCGCGGCGGAATGACCAGCCACGCGGCGGTGATTGCCCGTGGTTTGGGCCTGCCGTGCGTCGTTGGCGCGGGGGATCTGAAGTTGAACCTGCAAAAACGCACGATCACCACGCTGGACGGGCAGGAATTTCGCGAAGGTGACGTGATCACGGTTGACGGCACGCGTGGCCAAGCCTTGATTGGCGCGCCAAAAATGATCCAGCCCGAATTGGGCGGGGCGTTTTTGACCATCATGGAATGGGCCGATGAAGCCCGCACCATCGGGGTGCGTGCCAACGCCGACACCCCGATGGATGCGCGGGTTGCGCGGGATTTCAAGGTCGACGGCATCGGGCTTTGCCGCACCGAACACATGTTCTTCGAAGAAGCCCGCATCACCGTGGTGCGCGAAATGATCCTTGCGAATTCCGAGGCGGACCGCCGCGCCGCCCTTGACCGATTGTTGCCCATGCAACGCAGCGATTTTGTCGAGCTGTTCGAAATCATGCGGGGCCTTCCCGTCACCATCCGCCTGCTGGACCCACCGCTGCACGAATTCCTGCCCCATTCGCGCGACGAAATGCAGGACTTGGCCGAGGCGATGGACCTGCCGGTCAGCCAAGTCATTGCACGCGCTGATGACCTGAAGGAATTCAATCCGATGCTGGGCAAACGCGGGGTGCGCCTTGGCGTGACCATGCCGGAAATCTATGAAATGCAAGCCCGCGCGATATTCGAGGCCGCCGCCGAAGTGACCAAAACCTCGGGTGCGGAAATTGTACCCGAAGTGATGATCCCGCTGGTGTCCGCCAATAAAGAGGTGGAACTGGTCAAACAGCGCGTTGACCGTGTCGCGCAAGAAGTGCGGGCCGAAACGGGGTCTGCGTTGCAGTACAAACTGGGCGTGATGGTGGAAACCCCGCGCGCGGCGTTAAGGGCAGGAGATTTGGCTGAAAACAGCGCGTTCCTAAGTTTTGGAACCAATGATTTGACCCAGATGACCTATGGCCTGTCGCGTGATGATGCGGGCCGCTTTATGCGCGACTATATCAACCTCGAAGTTTTTCCCGAAGACCCGTTCCACACGCTGGATATCGAGGGCGTCGGGGAACTGTTGTTGATGGCCGCCAACCGTGGCCGCGAAGCCAACAGTGATCTGGTTTTGGGGCTGTGCGGAGAACACGGCGGCGATCCTGCCTCGGTACGGTTTTGCAAGCTGGCGGGCTTCGATTATGTGTCCTGTTCGCCGTTTCGTGTGCCGATTGCGCGGCTGGCGGCAGCGCAGGCAAGCATTCTGGCGGAAAGCTAAACGATTCGGGTTTGCGCCTCCGTTTCGTGGCCAATCCTGCCTTTGCGCAAAACCCGTTCGAAATGTGCATGTTTCCGCGCATCGAAGCGAACCCCATATAAAAAAGCTGATTCGGCTTGTTTTTGAAATGCACCGCCCCATCTATGAGGGCGACCCAATGTCTCGAAATTGTGATATTTCTGGACTCGCAGAAGATTCAGGCTATTTATCGGCCTCTAACTTTGTGGTGGGGTTAAGATTTGCGGCGGCCCAAAAGGTCGCATGGATGTGAGGTGAGTGATGGCCATAGTGACGAGTACACCATTCTCGCGCGGCGCAAGCCGGGTAGGGGTCGGGACTCTGTCTGCCGTCGCCGTGATGTTCTTTGCCTTTAGTGTGGCCAACGCGGAATTGCCTGACTCTGAAATCTCCCCTGATCCCAGTCCGCAAGTCCTTGACCAAATCATGAGCATGATGACGCAGGAAAAGGCCGCGGTGTCAGCCCTTGGCGCGGACCGTTTGGCCGAACTTGGCGGCTTGCGCGTCGCAAAGCCCGAAGGCAGCGATACACGGATGAGCTCGCTGTCGTTTTTCGGACTAAGTATCGGGGCAAGCCATGCCGAAGACGATGCCGCCAACGCCTTGGCGAATGCGGCGCAAAGCGGGCCGATATCCGTTGATCTTGGCGCGCAAACAGCTACCGGATTTACCGTAGCCGTTCTGGATTCCATGCCCACGGCATCGGGTGATCGCGCATGGCAATGTTTGACCGAGGCGCTTTACTTCGAGGCGCGCAGCGAAACCCTTGAAGGGCAGTTTGCCGTTGGCGAGGTTATTTTGAACCGTGTGGATTCCCCCAAGTTTCCAAATTCGGTTTGCGGTGTCGTTGGCCAAGGCGCAAGCCGCCTGAACGCGTGTCAGTTCTCGTATAATTGCGATGGTAAGGCCGAACATTTCACCGAACCCAAAGCGTACGCACGTTCTGGCAAGCTGGCAAAACTGTTGCTTGATGGCCGCGCACGGGTGCTGACGGGCGGGGCGACATATTACCATGCCAGTTCGGTTAATCCCCGTTGGGCGCGCAGCTTTACGAAAACGGCACAGATCGGGCATCATATTTTCTACAACGCCGAATCTTTTTCGAATTAGAACCTAACCCGCAAAGTTTTGGCTGGCGTAGATGAACCCACAGGTGGAATCGTCTGCGCGGAACCCGAAGGATGCTTCCATGCGGTTAAACCGACTGTTCCGCAAGTTCTCGCGGTGGCTTGGTGAATCCATCCAGGCACGCACCAGTTCAGCCGCCAAGGACCCGTAACTGTGTTGCGGAACGGCCGCGCCGGTATCTGCATAGGTAAACTGGCACGGCCCGCGCGTTGCAAGCGAGATGCTTTTTCCGCCAAGCACATACAAGAAATTCTGGCCTATATTCTCCCCCGCCGTGCGCATGGACACGTTGGAGCTGCGCATGCGTTCCTTAAGGTTTCGATACCCGCGCACATTCGATTTATGCGTCAGATTTTGCACGCGCGCCATATAGGTGCTGTGTACGGTGGCGGCATTCAGCAGGCCCGCATCCGCCGCGAAAGGGGTTAGGCCGCGCTTGCACCGATCAATATTGGCATAGTACCGCACCGCGGCGCTGAAGGTTTTCAGATCAGGATTGTTCGGATTGATCGCACGCTCTGCACCGGCGGGTAAACGCCCCTCGCAAGCCGCAAAAGCTGCGTTGGCAGAGAATAGTAAAACGACTGTAAGCAGGGTTCGTAGCGCGTGTTTCATCAGCTGTCCTAAATGTATTTTGGAAAAATAGTACACTGGCTACGGCCCCGAAATACCGAATAATTGCGACGGGACTGTGTCATAATACAGCAGAACAGGCGGCGTGGGCCAGCGTAATAGGTAAAATACCGCCTAAACCGCCGTACGGTCGCGCAAATGCGTCGGTGGTGGACCTTGCCAGTTTAGGGTTAAAATTCTATCACAGGCAAAAGTGAAGGGGTTTGCTTATGGATGAAACATCRATTGCGTTCGAGTTGCCRCACGTGCGTGCAGTCGCCACTGGCGGGCCTGATCCGCTGGACCGKATTTCCGTGCGSGAYTACCTGCGCGARGTTGAAATCGGTGCSTTTCAGGCTGAACGCGGCGTAACGCAGCGCATCCGTTTTAAYGTGGTGTTGGAAGTTGCCGGAACAACAGCGGCGCAAAGTGACGATGTGGATCAGGTGATTTCCTATGACACGATTGTCGAGGCGATCGAGTTGCAGYTKTCAACCGAACGYATCAACCTTCTGGAAACCCTCGCCGAACGTATTGCCGAGCGCTGCCTTGAAGACCGCCGCGTGGTGCGCGCCTTYGTGCGGATCGAAAAGCTGGACCGTATYCCCGGCACGCTTGGGATCGAGATTGTGCGGGCGCAAACTGGCGAAAATGCCCAGAAAAYTCGCCCCGTAGAGGCCGTAGAAGTACCGGATGAAACCCCGCACCCGCTGGTGGTTTACCTCTCGAACGCGGTGCTGCACGGGCCGAACTTGCCTGCTTGGCTGGATGTGATCGCGGGCCATGATACGCCAGCGGTGATCTGCGTGGAAAAAACGATGGAGGTTGCCGCCCATGCGCGCCATCCGATGGCGGATCGCCGGATCGGGTTGTTGTCGATTGAACAAAACGCTTGGGTTCTGGCTGGCATGGACAAGCGGTGCGTCGTGGTTGATAGCCGCACGGAAATGGACTGGGCGATGAAACACGGGCAGTTGTCGGTGTGGGCTCCCTCCAAAATCGTGCTGGATTCGGTTGAGCAACCGGAGGCCGGCGCCGAAACCCCCGAAGCTTTGGCGATGTGGTTCGCACAGCAATTCGCTGCCTGCAAGTTGGTGATTGTTGGCGGGCACGGGGATTTACAAAGCGATGGGCTGGAAATCTCGGTTCTGAACGCTGACACGCCTGAAATCGTTTAGGCCACACATGTCGTTGTATTACCGCCCGCTCATCCAAAGTGACCCATGCAAACCACGCGGTGCTTTGCCTGTCGCGGGTGGGGATTTGTGGTTCACACATGCGGAACAGATGGCGCGCGGGTCGGCGTCAGAAGTTGTCGCGGCGGCGGATATTCCCAATGACATTTTGCAAAACCTCACCGCCCCGCGCGCGCGGTTTTGCGGGGTGGATATGCAGCGCCCCTCCGTCATGGGGATATTGAACGCCACGCCGGACAGTTTTTCTGACGGGGGGCAGCATTATACGTTTCAAGATGCGCTAAGCGGCGCACAAGCGATGATCGCGGCAGGGGCGGATATTATAGACATCGGCGGCGAGTCCACCCGCCCCGGCGCGGATTTCGTTGATGCGATGGAGGAGGCCCGTCGTACATCCCCCGTGATGACCGCCTTGCATAAAACCAACCCCGAAACGCCCCTGTCAATCGACACGCGGAAAGCCAGTGTGGCGCGGGCCGCGCTTACCGCAGGGGCTGTACTTTTCAATGATGTCACGGCGCTGACCTATGACCCTGACAGCCTGACCATCGCCGCCGAATTGAACGCCAGCGTTTGCATCATGCACGCTTTTGGCGACCCTAAAACCATGCAGGACAAACCCCAATACGACAACGTATTGCTGGATGTTTACGATTACCTAAGCAGCCGCATTCAGGCATGCGAGGCCGCAGGCATTCCGCGCGCGCGCATCATGATCGACGTTGGTATCGGCTTTGGCAAAACCCAAACCCACAATCTGGAACTGTTGCGCGGGATCGCCCTGTTTCACGGCCTCGGCTGCCCGATATTGCTGGGCGTTTCGCGTAAACGCTTCATCGGAACCATCGGCAATGCACCGGAGGCAAGCGACCGCATGGCGGGATCTATCGCTGTGGGGTTAAACGCAATAAACCAAGGGGTGCAGATGTTGCGGGTTCATGATATTGCTGAAACGAAACAGGCAATCGCGCTGAACACGGCGCTTACGAAGCAAGGTTAACGCATTTATGACACGCAAGTATTTCGGCACAGACGGCATCCGCGGCGAGGCCAACACATTCCCGATGACCGCCGAATTGGCGTTGAAACTGGGCATTGCTACGGGGCGGTATTTTCGTAAAACCACGGATAAGCCACGGGTTGTGATTGGCAAAGACACGCGGCGTTCGGGCTATATGCTGGAAAATGCGCTTACTGCGGGGTTCAATTCCGTGGGCATGGATGTGCTGCGGCTTGGCCCTGTACCGACACCGGCGGTGGGGATGCTGACGCGCTCCATGCGGGCGGATCTGGGGGTTATGATCTCCGCCTCGCACAATCCTTACAAGGACAATGGCATAAAGTTTTTCGGGCCTGACGGTTTTAAGCTGTCGGACGAGGCTGAATTGGCGATCGAGGAAATGCTGGAGGCAAGTGACCTTAAGCTGGCCGCCGCTGAAAAAATCGGGCGTGCCACGCAGATTGATGACGCGGGCGGGCGCTATATGGAATTCGCCAAGACAACAGTTCCGCGCGCCACCAAACTGGACGGCCTGAAGATCGTTGTCGATTGCGCGAATGGCGCGGCCTATAAGGTTGCGCCGGAGGTTCTGTGGGAATTAGGCGCAGAGGTGATCGCGATTGGTGTGAAGCCCGACGGGTTCAACATTAACCTCGATTGCGGTTCAACCCATACACAAACCGCCGCCGCGCGGGTCGTGGCTGAAGGGGCGGATCTGGGCATTTGTCTGGATGGTGACGCGGATCGCGTGATGATTATTGACGAAAACGGCAATGTGGCCGACGGCGACCAGATCATGGGCTTGATTGCGCAGACATGGGCGGCGTCGGGTAAGCTGACGGGTGGCACGCTGGTGTCGACCGTTATGTCCAACCTTGGGCTTGAGCGYCACCTTGCGGGGCAGGGGYTGAACYTGCTGCGYACCGCCGTTGGSGACCGCCATGTSGTRGAGGCAATGCGGGCCGGTGGTTTCAAYCTTGGTGGCGAGCAATCSGGCCATATYGTCATGACRGATTAYGGCACCACGGGTGATGGCCTGATTTCCGCGTTGCAGTTTTTGGCYGCGATGATCRAGACRGGCAAACCGGCCAGTGAACTGGCGCGGGTATTCGAGGCCGTGCCACARTTGTTGCAAAATGTACGCTACAAAAAAGGCACGGACCCGTTGGCCGAGGTCTCGGTTAAARCGGCGATAAGTGCGGGYGAAAAYCGTYTGGCSGCGAACGGGCGCTTGTTGATCCGYAAATCCGGCACSGAACCATTGGTGCGGGTTATGGGCGAATGCGAGGATGAAGGCTTGCTGAAATCCGTGATTGCCGACATCTGCACCGAGGTCGAAAAATTCGCCTAAACYGCGGGTTTTTTYACGCGATCGCGCGAGATTAACAAACCACCAAGAATGATCGCATAGGCCGATACCGTGTGCCATGTAAGCGGTTCGTCAAGGATGAAAAATCCGACGAATCCGGCCCATACCGGCAGCAAAAATCCAACCACAGACATGAACACCGGCCCTTTGCGTTTCACCACGATATAGCGGATGTTCTGGCCAATGCCGCTGGGCAAAACGCCGAGCGCGATCAGGGCCAGCAGGGGGATGATGGGCGCACTAAACGCGGTTCCAAAGGCCGAATACCCGAAGGGCAACAGGAATACCGCGCCGGAAATCATCGTGCCTGCTGTGGCGCGGAAAGGTGGAATGGAGGGCATAACCTTGATGATTATCCCGCCGCTGGCATAGCCCATAGCCACCAATATACAGGCAAGCTGGGCGATGGCTTGACCGTCCGCCCCGACTTGGCTGATGGCGGCGGGGCCGGCCAGCCAGACAAGGCCGGTAAAGCCGATGGCGAAGCCTGTCCATTTGCGGCGCGAGACTGGTTCGCGAAGGATCACACGGGTTGCCAAAAGGATAAACAGCGGCACGGACGAGATGAAGATCGAGGCGACAGAGCTGGGGATAGATAATTGCGCCCACGACAGCAGCGTGATGGGGGCGGCAAGGCCGATGATGCCCAGCAAGGATAACCAGCGCCACTCCAACAGCGTATTGGGGATGCCTTGCCCAGAAACTATTGCGATCAGCGCCACAACCACAGCCGCCAAAGCGGTGCGGCCAAACGATGTTTCCACGGGCGAAAACCCTTCAAGCGCAATCGTCGTCAGGCCAAAGGCCGACCCCCAGATGACAATCAGAATCGTGACGAGGACATATGGCAACCAATCGGTTTTCATGGCCGCGACCGCCAGAGTTTTGCCTGTGATACGCCAAGCCCGATCAGGATCAAGCCAAGCGCCCAGACGAATTGGGCGGGCAGGGTCTCGTTCAAGACAACCATGCCGATGATAACCGCCCAGACAGGCACCTGATAATTCACAAGGCTAAGGAAGGGCGGGCCTGCCGATTTGATGACATAGACAAGGATGACCGTGGCCAACGCCGTCGGGAATAATCCAAGGTATAAAACGCCGAACAGGGCAGATTGTGTCGGTACATCTGGCACGCCTTCAACGATCAACGCGACGGGGACCAGCATACTGGCCGCCAAGATCAATGCCGCCGAACTAAACGCCATCTGCGGCCCGCTTGGGGCGAGGCGTGTGATGATGGACCCGATAGCATAGCAGAAACTGGCGAGCACAGCGGCGATACGGGCGATGTTTTCGATGTCGCTACCACCTGTTTCAAGGATTTGCGCCGGGCCGATCAGGATAACGACCCCCGCGAACCCAACTCCGAAGCCCAGAACTTTTTGGCGGCTTAGGCGTTCGCCGGGCAAGAAGAAATGCGATAGCGGCAACACCAGAAGCGGCACAACGGCCATGGTGATACCGGCGTACCCCGATGAAACATGCAGTTGCGCCCAGCTTAGCAATGTAAAGGGAACGGCGTTGGTGAAAATCGCCATGCCAAACCCGTGCCGCCAGATTTTGCGCCCCGTGGCGGTCTTGGTGCTTGGCAGCCCGTGACCGAGGTAAAAGCTGATCGACGTCAGGATAATCGCCGCGATGCTGACGCGGATTGCCGCCACCGTGATCGGCCCGAAACTTTCCAGTGACAACGAGACCCCAAGGAACGAACTGCCCCAGATCAGCCCTAAAAACAGCAACAACATCCAGTTGATTACAGCCTGATTACGCATGGGTTTATCCTTTAGGCCAACATCTCGCTTGGGGGGGTGTCCAGCAAGTGGTTCAACCGTTCCAGCGCATCTACAAAAACTGCCGAGCTATGTTTCCCGCCAAGGGTCAGGCGCACCGCGTTGGGGGCACTGGCGTCGTCGGGAAGGAATATGTCAGCCGGTGCAACCTGTATCCCCGCCCGCTCCGATGCAAGCGAAAAAGTGGAGCCGCGCCAAAGGTCGGGCAATTCCAGCCAGATAAAATCCGCCGCCTCGTTCCAGTGAATGTTCCAGCGACCAAGCTGGTTCACCGCAAGGCGCACGCGATCTTGGCGATATTCGCGAATTTGCCCCAGCAAGGTATCTGCATGGCCCGACGTGATTAACAAACACGAAAGCTGCGCGATGATAGGCGAAAAGGAATGGCTAAGCGCCTGCATAACATCGCGCCCAATCGCGCCTTTGTCAGGGGGGCACAGCAGAAAGCCGCTGCGAAGCCCTGCCGCCAGATACCGCGAGAGGGACGACACATACCAAACCCGTTCAGGGCAGAAATCAAGGAAGCTTGGCGGGCGGTCCGTGAAGAACTTGCCTTGGCCATCGTCCTCGACAATCTGGATGTCGAAACGCCGCGCTATTTCCGCGATCTCGGCTTTGCGGGTGTTGGACATGATGCGCGTTGTCGGATTGTGGATGTTGGCCGACACATGCAGGATTTGCGGGCGTTCCCGGCGGAACAGGTCTTCCAGTGCTTTGGGGATCATGCCCTCATCGTCCGCTGGCACGCCGATGATCTTGGCGCGCGCCAAAACCGCCGCCTTACGTGTGCCGGGCAACACGAGGGCATCCGTGGCAATCACGGGGGATTGGCCGCGCAGAATTGCCATAAATGCCGCCACCGTCGCGTTTTGCGACCCATGCGTCAGCACCAGGTCTTCGGGCTTGGCGCGGTGTTGGTCCAGCCCCATCCATGCCAACATCGTGGCGCGTGTTTCCAGTTCATTATGCCCTGCGAACCGCACCATGGAATGCGCGCCACCAAAGGTCACCTGTTGGGATAGCTCGTCAAAGATACCGTCTTGCCCGAAATCCGGCACGGCGGCGTTTTTCAAGTCTACGATATGCGGTTCAACGTGGGTTTCGCCAAATACAATGCCGCGCGCCGGTTTTGGGTCGCGGATGAACGTGCCACGGCCAACTTGCGCCTCCAGCAGGCCTTCCTCGATCCCTAATTGATAGGCCCGTGCCACGGTTCCGGGGGTGATTTTAAGTTGCCACGCCATGTCCCGCACGGGGGGTAGGCGGTCGCCTTTGGAAATTGTACCATTTTCTAACGCCGTGCGTATCGCATCCAGCAAGGCGCGGTACTTGGCGGTACCTTTTTGCAACAGGTCTGGTTGCCAAATTGTATCCATTACAATGTTTCCGTAGATTCCACTGATTCCAAATTGTATCAGGTAATTGTCGAAATTTATGACACAAATGCAAAATTGTATCAATACAAACTTAAGGAGCGCGATTATGATTATTGCAATACCCCGCCATGTCGCGCAGAGCGCAGATTTATCTGCCCGTGCGCGCATTCCTGTCCTCTCGCAACTGCTTGTGACGGCAGCCTTGGCCCTCGCACGGTTGGAGGACCGGTTCGCGGCTGGCACGCGGCCCGTTGACCTAAGCGATCACCTTGGCCGTGACATTGGGCTGGACCGTGTTCGCCAAGACGTGGAATACCATTCCATGTCCGGTCCGTTTTCCCGCCTTTAACCACTCGCCCGTGCCGTGTTTCCGAACGCGACACGGGCTTTCCTATCGGAAACGTATGCGACCCCCTTTTGTTCAAATGCGACATTTAGGGTCTTGCGCCGTGCCGACGAAATCCCGTAACAGGTCCGTGGGCAGGTCGTCGGAATAAGCGCGAGCGATGGCAGGCTCAAAAATATCGCGCTGATGTAGGAGCCATCTATGAGCCTCCCTTTAATGCCGCAGGTTACGCCTGCGCGTCCCGAATTCTCATCTGGTCCATGCCCCAAACGCCCCGGTTGGTCTGCTGACGCAGTCGCAGACCGCGCGTTTCTTGGCCGCTCGCACCGTGCGAGCGAACCTAAGGCACAGATCAAATCCGTAATTGACCGCATGGCGGCGTTGCTGGAAATCCCCGAAGGTTATCGCGTCGGTATTGTGCCGGCGTCAGACACGGGCGCTGTCGAAATGGCGCTGTGGTCGCTGCTTGGTGCGCGGCCCGTTGACGTGCTGGTCTGGGAAAGCTTTGGCGCTGGCTGGGCTGGCGACATTAAAAACCAGTTAAAGCTGGACGATGTTAATGTTCTGCGCGCCGAATATGGGGCGCTGCCGGATTTTGCCGCCGTTCGCAAAAATGCCGATGTTGTTTTCACATGGAACGGCACCACGTCTGGCGCGCGGGTTCGCAATGCTGACTGGATTGCAGACGACCGTGAGGGCCTGACGATTTGCGATGCGACATCCGCTGCTTTCGCGCAAGACCTCGATTGGAACAAACTGGATGTGACCACGTTTAGCTGGCAAAAAGCGATGGGCGGGGAAGGGGCGCACGGCGTGATCGTTTTGTCGCCCCGCGCGGTGGAGCGGCTGGAAACCTTCACACCGGACCGCCCGTTACCCAAGATTTTCCGCCTGACCAAAGGTGGGAAACTGATCGAGGGGATATTTACAGGCGCGACCATTAACACGCCCTCCATGTTGGCCGTGGCCGATGCGGACGATGCGCTGGAATGGATGGAAGGGCTTGGTGGTTTATCCGCCACGCGCCAACGTGCCGATGCGAATTTCGAAGCGTTGCAAGGCTGGGTCGATCAAACCGATTGGGTTGAAAACCTCGTGGGCGAACCTGCCGCGCGGTCCAACACCTCCGTCTGTTTGAAAATCGTTGATCCGGCTGTGGCCGCGATGAATGATGCCGCGCAGCGGGCCTTCACCAAAGCGATGGTGAAACTGCTTGAGGCAAACGCTGCCGCTTACGACATCAACGGGTACCGCGACGCGCCTGCGGGCTTGCGTATCTGGTGCGGGGCCACGGTTGATGTGGCTGACGTGCAGGCGATGACGCCGTGGCTGGACTGGGCTTTTGAAGCCGCCAAAGCTGACCTCTAATTCCAATAAAAGGAGCATATACCATGCCCAAAGTTCTTATATCCGACAAACTATCGCCTAAAGCCGTTCAGATTTTCAAAGACAACGGAGTCGAAGTGGATTTCATGCCTGACCTTGGCAAAGACCCTGCCAAGCTGGCGGAAATTATTGGCGATTATGATGGCCTCGCCATTCGTTCCGCCACCAAGGCGACCGCCGAGTTGATCGCGAAAGCCGATAACCTGAAGGTGATTGGCCGCGCTGGTATCGGGGTTGATAACGTCGATATCCAAGCCGCGAGCGCCAAGGGGATTGTGGTGATGAACACGCCGTTTGGCAATTCCATCACCACGGCGGAACATGCGATTGCGATGATGTTTGCAGTGGCGCGTCAAATTCCGGCGGCGGATGCATCGACGCAAGCGGGCAAGTGGGAAAAATCCAGATTTATGGGCTCCGAGATTACGGGCAAAACGCTGGGTCTGATCGGGTCTGGCAACATCGGGTCTGTCGTGGCCAGCCGTGCGCTGGGCTTGAAAATGCGGGTTATCGCCTTTGATCCGTTCTTGTCACACGAGCGTGCAACGAAACTGGGTGTGACCAAGGTTGACGATCTGGACGATCTTCTGGGTCGCGCCGATTTCATCACACTTCACCTGCCCAAAACCGAAAAAACCGCCAATATGTTGTCGGCGGAACGTATCGCCAAAATCAAGAAGGGTGCCTACCTGATTAACTGCGCGCGTGGCGGTCTGGTTGACGAAAATGCCGTGGCGGAGGCGTTGAAATCCGGTCAGTTGGCTGGCGCGGCGTTTGATGTTTATGCGGATGAACCTGCCAAGAATAACGTTCTGTTCGGTCTTCCAAACGTGGTTTGCACGCCGCATCTGGGGGCTGCCACCACCGAGGCGCAAGAAAATGTCGCGCTGCATGTGGCGGAACAAATGTCCGATTATCTGGTGCGCGGCGCGATTTCGAACGCCATCAATGCGCCAAGCGTGACGGCGGAAGAAGCACCGATTTTGAAGCCGTGGATTGAACTTTCCGAGATGCTCGGCGGGTTTGCCGGACAGGTTACCGAAAGCCCGATCACGGAAATCGAGATCGAGTTTGTCGGGAAGGTCGGCGAGCTGAACATGAAGCCGTTGATTTCTGCCCTGACTGCCAGCCTGTTGATCCCGCTGGTCGGAGAGGGCAGCGTCAACATGGTTTCGGCTCCGATMRTTGCGCGGGATCGCGGCATCAAAATCGCGGAAATYCGCAAGGATGCGCAGGGGGCTTTCGGGTCTTATATGCGCCTGACGGTCGTCACGGAAAACCAGACGCGCTCGGTTGCGGGAACGATATATTCCGATGGTCGCCCGCGGTTTATCCAGATCAAGGGCATTGGCCTTGAGGCGGAGCCCGTGCAGTTCATGCTTTACACGACCAACTCGGATATTCCGGGGTATATCGGGGCGCTGGGTACAACGCTGGGCGCGCTTGGCGTGAACATCGCGACCTTCGCGCTGGGACGTGAAACCAAAGACGGCGAGGCGATTGCCTTGCTGGGCGTGGACGCCAAAATCGACGACGAGACCTTGGCCACGATCGCCCGCTTGCCCCAAGTTACGCAGGCCAAAGCACTGGCGTTTTGATCCAGTGACAATTTGTTGACTTGCGCCGACCCTTGCTAACCACGAGGGTCGGCGTTCAACAAAAGGGGAAGACTATGACTGAAGTACCGATTATCGCGAAAAAAGGCCCGTATCCGACCGAGGTGGTCGAGGGTAAAAACTATTTCTGGTGTGCTTGCGGGCGATCAAAAAACCAGCCGTTTTGTGATGGGTCGCACAAAGATACGGGGATTTCGCCGGTTAAGTATACTGCCGAGAAAACCGGAAAAGTGTTCTTCTGTGGCTGTAAGCAGTCCGGCAAAGCGCCGCTGTGCGATGGCACGCACAATAAGCTGGAAGATTAAAAGTACCAGAACCTGAATATCGCTCCGGTTATGGCAACGCTAAGCGCGAACAGCGCGAGGGCGAACCAGATCGGGGCGAATTTGGGTTCGACCATGTCGGGGGCGGCTGGACGTTTTCCTGTGACCATCGGTTTGATCAGATTGTCACGCAGAACAAACCTGTAGGCCAGCACCGCGCCGATATGAACAAAAACCACGATCAATAAAACRGTGGCCAGAACTTCGTGGAACTCTTTCAGGAACTCCGAAAGTGAKGGCGAAACCGAYGYGGCCCACGGCCCGATGAAGCTGCGGTCTTGYGCGAATAGGCCAGCCACRACCAGYGCGGTCATCARSCCAAGRATKGTTAGAAYCGCRAGCGCACCARCSGGATTGTGGCCCCAATATTCTTTRTGGCGMAGTTTMAGCARYTCSWRWAAATACGCYTTTATKGCMGYMGGRCCTTTCACAAACTGCGTAAACCGCGCCGTTTGCGACCCTACCAGCCCCCACATCASGCGAAAYAYWACYAGCGTTAAACAGGCGAAGGCGAAAAGTTCGTGAATAAGCAGGGGTTTTAATTCTGCYGTGAAGTAGGCRCCGAAAAAGCTGACGRCCAGCCCCCAGTGYGTGAYCCGAATTGGTAAATCCCAAATRCGTTTTTCGACTTTTTCCATGACGGCCTCCRTKTTTTTGCAGACTAGCCCCATGGGGTCAAAATGCAATCGGATAGGGGAGGTTTTTGAATATAAAATTGCCGCCGCGTGTATGAGGCGGCTGGATTTACTTGCGACGCAGGCGTTTTTCTACCTGCTTTTTCTCCCAGTCAGCCCCAAGGAACGGGACCACATTGAAAATTCTCACCGCGTGGATCACCAAGCCTACGCCCCAGCCTAGTGCCGTCCAGATAAACCACAGATACCCCGGGCTGGTTAGCAGGTTGATGACAAGCARCGTCAGCACAACCGCGATATAGGCTGCGAGGTGGCCGTAAAACCCCCTGAGTTTGCGTACTTGCTTAAGGGCTTCGCGCTCTGCGGCGTTTAGCGACGGGTCAATGATATAGCCGTCATCGTCATATTGCATCCATTCCTTCATTTTTGAAAGCGCGGCGCGGTCATCGCTGGATAGGGGTTCGCTCGTTTGGTCGGGGGTCATTTCAGGCTCCTTTTGCAGGTGGGTTATTTCGGTTTCAAAAACCGCTGCAAGGCATTTAAGAGACTCAAGGCTGGCTTTTCGGCCATTTTCAAGGCGTTGGATCGTGCGGGTGCTGACACCGGATAGCTCCGAGAGTTGCTCTTGTGACCAGCCTCGATCTAACCGCATTCTTCGCAAAATCATCAGATATCCTTTGTTTTGAGTTGCTTTGCCTGAACCTTGGTAGAGCTGCCTCAATACAATGCCCACGTCAGCAATGTGACTCAAGCCCTGATTAACCCGACATATATGCGACATGCTGGGGTGGCGGGTTCTTTTGTCTTTCCCTTGGCGGGTTGGCTCTGTATACCCTGCGCGTAACTTCCTAACCAAAGAGGCATGAGATGGCCAATGTAGTTGTAGTCGGCGCGCAATGGGGCGACGAGGGCAAGGGTAAGATTGTGGATTGGCTGTCTGAGCGCGCCGATGTGATCGCACGTTTTCAAGGCGGGCATAACGCGGGCCATACGCTGGTTATTGACGGCAAGGTTTATAAACTGTCGCTGCTGCCATCGGGTTTGCTGCGCGAAGGCAAGCTGGCCGTTATCGGTAACGGCGTGGTGCTGGACCCTTGGGCGTTCGTCGAAGAACTGGCCAAGCTGCGCGGGCAGGGCGTTAAGATTGATACAACCAATTTGATGATCGCGGAAAACGCATCACTGATCTTGCCAATCCACGGCGAGCTTGATCGTGCGCGTGAAGCGGTGAACACGATTGCCAAGATCGGCACGACGGGTCGCGGTATCGGCCCTGCGTATGAGGATAAAGTCGGGCGTCGCGCCATTCGCGTGGCGGATTTGGCGGATGAAAAGACGCTTGATCTGCGGATTTCGCGCCTGCTGACCCATCACAACGCGCTGCGGAACGGTTTGGGTCTGGAAGAAATTGATCCGGCGGCTTTGAAAGCCCAACTGCTTGAAATCGCGCCGAGCATTCTGCCGTTCGCCGCCCCCGTCTGGAAAGTTCTGAACGAGAAACGCAAAGCTGGTAAACGGATTTTGTTTGAAGGGGCGCAAGGCTCGCTTCTGGATGTGGATTTCGGGACGTACCCGTTTGTGACGTCTTCGACCACCACCGCAGGCATGGCGGCGTCCGGTACGGGCGTTGGGCCGGGGGCGATTGATTTCGTACTTGGTATCGTAAAAGCCTATACCACGCGCGTTGGCGAAGGACCGTTTGCGTGCGAATTGTTTGACGAGGTTGGTGAACACCTCGCCACCGTTGGGCATGAAAAGGGCACAGTCACGGGGCGTTCCCGTCGGTGTGGATGGTTCGATGCGGTTCTGGTGCGCCAGACTTGCGCGATTTCCGGTGTGAACGGGATTGCTTTTACCAAGCTGGACGTTCTGGACGGTTTGAAAGAATTGAAAATCTGCGTGGGCTATATGCTGGACGGGAAGCGTCTGGATTACCTGCCGACTGCCGCCGATCAACAAGCGCGGGTCGAACCGATTTATGAAACCATGAAAGGCTGGTCCGAAAGCACCGTGGGCGCGCGCTCGTGGAACGATTTGCCTGCCGAGGCGATCAAATATGTGCGCCGCGTGGAGGAATTGATCGACTGCCCGGTCGCCATGCTTTCGACGTCACCGGAGAGGGACGACACGATTCTCGTGACCGACCCGTTTGCAGACTGATGGCGCTGTCTTACAAGGCGCGGCGTCGTTGGTCACTGTTTTTGCTAGTGGTCTGGTTGCCCGTCTATATCGTGATTGCAATTAGCGTTTTGGCACTGATCGGTGACTTGAATAAATATGTGGCGATCATAGTTTATGCTGTACTCGGTGTCGCTTGGGCACTTCCGTTCAAGCGCCTGTTTCAGGGTGTCGGCAAAACCGAGGATGGCAATAAAGAAGTGGAGTAACCTCATGCGTTTTCTAACTGTTTTGGTTTTATGGCTGGCCGCTATTCCGGCCTATGCCGAGGAAATCGGCTCCGTCGATACGGTCTGGAAATTGCTGGGGGCGAACCACAAAATTATCGTCGAGGTGTTTGACGACCCCAAGGTCGAGGGTGTTAGCTGTTTTGTTAGCCGCGCCAAAACCGGCGGCATAAGCGGATCATTGGGATTGGCTGAAAACACCAGCGACGCGTCGATTGCGTGTCGCCAAGTCGGGCCGATCAAGTTTCTGGCGGAATTGGAGGAAGGGGAGGAAGTCTTCGGTCGTCGTTCCTCCATCCTGTTCAAACGCATACAGGTGGTGCGGTTTTTCGATGAAAAGCGCAACACGCTGGTGTATTTAACGTATTCGGACCGGTTGATTGAAGGCTCCCCTAAAAATTCGATCTCGGCGGTGGTGATCCGCCCGTGGGCTGAGTGACGTTAATCCTTGACAGCAAGGCCCCGATCACGCTGGTCGGTGGTGGTCCGGTTGACGCGGGGCTGCTGACACAGGCGGTCGCGCACGGGGCGACCGTTGTGGCAGCGGACGGCGGTGTGCATCGCGCACAGGATCTGGGTGTCACCGTTGACCATGTGATTGGCGATATGGATTCGGTGGATTTGGCGCGGATTGACGGGCCACAGATGCATCCGATTGCAGAACAAATGTCCACCGATCTTGATAAATGCCTGCGATCTTGCGCGGCACCGTATTTCATTGGTGTCGGGTTTCTGGGCGGACGGCTGGATCACCAGATGGCGGCGTGCCACAGTCTGGTGGAGGCCTCGGATCGGCAAGTCGTTTTGATCGGCGATCAGGATTTGTGCTTTCTGGCTCCGTTTTCCGTGTCACTGCAACTGCCAGTAGGCACGCGGATTTCGCTGTTTCCAATGGGGAAAGTTGAGGGGAATTCAACAGGGCTTAAGTGGCCGATCCATGCCTATCAATTCTCGCCTGCGCTAATGATCGGCACGTCAAACGAGGTGGATGCGCCAGAAATGGAGCTGACGTTTGATCGCCGCCGTATGTTGGTGATTTTGCCGGTAGAGTTTCTGGACGATGTGATTTCGCAAGTGTTCAAGGGGTGAACCCCCACGAAAAAAGAGACGTTCGATCAATAACCGCGCCATATTTGCCTGAAATTCTCGGAGAGGGCGATTGCCCGTGATTTTCGGTGGTTTAGGTTAGAAACCACCTGCGTACCGAGGGTAAGGAAACCCGCGCCAAGGCCCAATCCTTGAGAGTGTTGCTGACATAAGCCGGTTGTGAACCGGCGCAACGATTGGGCAGTTTAGTGCTTGGATGTTGCGTAGTATTGCAACGATAAATTAACAAATACATTGGCGCGAGTAACCTTGGAACCTCTCGGTCCATCTCGCTCAGTACCCGCGGTTATACGCGGGAATGGTTAATAAACCGTCAACACTTGGGGAATTCATGYTGGTTTGGCGCATTTGCGCGCAAATGTAAAAATATCGGTTGCCAGACAGCTTTTTAACCCTAGGATGTGTCGGTATTATGTATCAATAACAATGGATAAAAAATGGCCATGACTAAACGACAGCTTCTTAAAACCACTGTTGCGGCTGGATTTATCGCTATATTGGGTGGCATTCCGGCTTTTGCAGAAGGCGGTAACGACCCGATAGGCGGTATTGATATTATCGTAAAGGAAGATCCGGGCAGTCAGCGAGTCGTGAAGTTTTCGCTGTCTGGCGGTGAGGTGAAGCGGTTTAATGCGCTGAAAGGTTCGGAACGCAGTGCATATCTTGCCAAGATTGCCGCGCCATATTTGGCCAAAGTTGGCGAAGGCCGTTCGGAAAAGGAATGGGCTGGGATGTTGACTGATGCTCTTGGTGACAACTGGTGTGGTCCGTGCCGAATGGTTGGGGAAACTCTGGCGCGCGATGTGAAAATGAAAGACGGGATTTCCGCGTTTATCACGGCAACGTTCTAAGCTGCTAGCCGAATAATTATAAGGGGCCGTGGGGGGGGGGCTTGCTTTCCCTTTGTTGTCAACACTCGATTACATTCACAGCCAAACCACCCAAAGATGTCTCTTTATAGTTAGAATTCATATCCAACCCCGTTTGCCGCATGGTTTCAACGCAGGCGTCCAGCGAAATCAGGTGCGTGCCGTCCCCGCGCAGTGCAAGCGAGGCGGCGGAGATGGCTTTGATCGCGCCCAGCCCGTTGCGCTCGATACAAGGGGCTTGCACCAGCCCGCCGACGGGGTCGCAGGTCATACCCAGATGATGTTCCAGCGCGATTTCGGCGGCGTTTTCGACCTGTTCGGGTGTTCCGCCCATAACGGCGCAAAAACCGGCGGCGGACATGGCGGCGGCGGAGCCGATCTCGCCTTGGCACCCGACCTCGGCGCCGGAAATGGAGGCGTTGTTTTTGATCATCCCGCCAATTGCGGCGGCGGTTAGCAAGAAATCGTTAACCTTTGTGGGTGTGGCCCCCGGAACGTGGTCAAGGTAATAGCGAATCGTGGCGGGCAGAACACCTGCGGCCCCGTTGGTTGGGGCGGTGACGACCTGACCACCCGCGGCGTTTTCCTCGTTCACGGCGATTGCGTAGACGGAGATCCAGTCGTTGATGGTGTGGGGGGCGTACATGTTTGCGCCGCGTTCATTCAGCAATGCCTCATGAATGGCTTTGGCGCGGCGTTTCACGCTTAGGCCGCCGGGCAGGATGCCGTCGGTTAGAAGGCCGCGCGCGATGCAGGTTTCCATCACCTGCCAGATACGGGCGAGGCGATCATCGAAGGATTGCGCGTCTGCGTGGACCAGTTCGTTCGCCAGTTTCATCTGCGCAATGGATTTGCCGGATTTACGGGCCATTTGCAGCATTTCGACGGCATTGTGAAAGGGAAAGGGCACGCCGACGGGTTCTTCGGGGCTGCCGTCTTGCGCGTCCATTTCCTTGGCGGTCAGAATGAAACCACCCCCGACTGAAAAGTATGTCTCGCGCAGGTAGACGTTTCCGGCGGCGTCATAGGCCGACAGGATCATGCCGTTTGGGTGGCCGTCCAGCGGGGGGCCGTAATCGAAGTGGATGTCTTTGTTGAAATCGAAGGCCAGTTCGCCAAGGTCGGGCGGGGTGATTTTTCCACTGGATTTTATCGCGGCCTCGGTCACTTCGGCRCTGTTRGCCTCGAAYGTKGCGGGGATAAATCCGGCGAGGCCAAGCATAACGGCGCGGTCCGTGGCGTGGCCTTTGCCKGTGAAGGACAACGAGCCGTGCAGCGAACACCCCAAGCGCGCCAATTTGCCTGCGCCCGGTACTTTTTGCCGCCCRTCMCGCAGTAAATCKAGGAAATGTGCCGCSGCAACCATCGGCCCGACGGTATGGGAGGACGAGGGGCCTACGCCTACTTTGAAGATGTCGAACACGCTTAAGAACATTGAAAAACCCCTTTGATATGGGGGAGTATATACGGGTGGTTTCCTATAGGAAACGTGCAAAATGCGACATGTTACACCTTGCGTGCGAAATTTTGTTTGAACGCGGCAATTCAGGCTATCGCGTGTGCGCAATAATGGCCTTATAAGGTGTCGTATATCGGTCATTAACACGGGAACTGGATCACATGGAAAAACCTACCGAGGGCGCGGCGAAGGCAAAATACCTTGCGGCGGAAAAGGCATTGGAATTCGTTAAGCCGGGCATGAAACTGGGGCTTGGAACGGGTTCCACGGCAGCGTTTTTCGTTGATTTGCTGGGCGAGAAGGTGGCCGAAGGGCTGGAAGTTTTGTGCGTGCCAACGTCAAGTGCGACCAAGGCGCAAGCGGAGGCTTTGGGGATTCCGTTAACGACGCTGGGCGAAATTCGCTGGCTTGATCTGGTGATTGATGGCGCGGATGAATTTGATGGCCGAATGAACCTTATCAAAGGTGGCGGTGGCGCGTTGTTGCAGGAAAAACTTGTGGCGTCCGCTGCCGAAAAAATGATCGTTATCAGTGACAATTCCAAACGGGTGCGGACATTGGGGGCGTTTCCTTTGCCCGTTGAAGTGGTGCGCTTTGGCTGGGAAGTGACGGAGAATAAAATCCTTGAAACTATCAGCCGTGCGTTTGTCGGTGGGGTAGGGATTTCGCGGCGCATGGATGGTGACACGCCATTCATAACGGACGAGGGGCATTACATTCTTGATCTGCATTTGAAGAAAATCGACGAACCACCGATTTTGGCCGCACAGTTGAAGGAAATCATTGGCGTGGTCGAGACGGGCTTCTTTATTGATATCTGCAAGGTTATCATCGTTGGTAAAGAAGATGGTACAACGCGGGTGATTGATACGCGGCCAGCCTTCCGGCCTGTTCATTAGGTTGCCAGCGTCGCGTGGTTGAGTATTTGTGAAAAAGAGAAGTTGGCGAGATTTAGGTGACCTGCAATTCGCTGGTGCTGGTGGCGGAATGTCGGTATTAGTGCGGCGTTGAATTGGGTAGCAAGCGTTAAGGAAATACCATGAGCTATGATTTTGATCTGTTCGTTATCGGTGGCGGTTCCGGTGGGGTTCGCGCTGGACGCGTGGCCTCGCAAGGGGGCGCGAAGGTGGCCTTGGCGGAGGAGTATCGYTACGGCGGCACCTGTGTGATCCGTGGYTGTGTTCCCAAGAAACTGATGGTTTAYGCATCGGCCTTTTCCGAGGCATTCGAGGCGGCCAAGGGGTTTGGCTGGACTGTTGGCGAGACGAGTTTCGATTTCAAAAAGCTGATCGGTTCCATTGATACGGAGCTGGATCGTTTGGAGGGGCTTTATCTAAAGGGCCTGCAAAGCAATGGCGTTACCACCTTTGACACCCGTGCAACCGTTTCGGGTGCGCATACGGTTGTGTTGGCGGATGGGCGGGAAATTACCGCCAAGACGATATTGGTGGCGACCGGCGGGCAGCCGTTTATCCCGAACGTTAAGGGGCATGAACATGCGATATCTTCGGATGATGTGTTCTTGTTGAAAGATTTGCCAGCGCGGGTTCTGGTCGTGGGCGGCGGATATATCGCCTGCGAGTTTGCCGGAATTTTCAATGGTATGGGCGCGACGGTTACGCAGTTCTATCGGGGCGCGCAAATTCTGCGCGGCTTTGACGGTGAGGTGCGCGGGCATGTGGCCGAAGAGATGATCCGCAAGGGTGTTAACCTGCATGTTGGCACGGATGTGGCCAGTATCGAGAAAAAAGACGACGGGTTGCATGTGACGTGTACGAACGGCTCCATCACTGTGGTGGATAAGGTGTTGTATGCAACGGGCCGTGTTGCCAACACAACCGACATGGGGCTTGAAGCGGCTGGCGTTAAGCTGGGTCGTAAGGGCGAGATTATGGTTGATCGGTTCTCGCAAACGTCTGTACCGTCGATCTATGCAGTGGGCGATGTGACGGACCGCGTGAACCTGACACCCGTGGCCATTCGCGAAGGTGTGGCGTTTGTGGAAACGGTATTTAACGACAACCCCACAGCGATGGACCACGACATGATCGCAACGGCGGTGTTTACGCAACCGGAGGTCGGAACCGTTGGTTTGGGCCAAGAAGAAGCTGACGAGAGTTATAACGTCGAGATTTACCGCGCCGCCTTCCGTCCGATGGCGAATATTTTGGCGGGCAGTGATGAGCGCATGTTGATGAAACTGGTCGTTGATAAGGACAGCCGCCGAGTTTTGGGCTGCCATATTGTTGGCCCGGCTGCAGGCGAAATGATACAGATGGCGGGGATTGCCATTAAGATGGGCGCCACCAAGGAAGATTTCGATCGCACGGTGGCAGTACACCCGACAGCGGCAGAAGAATTGGTAACAATGAAAGAACCTGTGGGTTAACCCTTGAATTTTTTCAAAGAATGAACACATTCTGACTTAGAATTATCTTTAACCGAAGGAAGAGCAGATACATGCCAAATTCGAGTAATTCCGGTGGCCCTTGGGGTGGCGGCGGCAACAATGGCGGCGATGATGATCGCAATAAGGGTAACCAAGGTGAGCAACCACCCCAAGTACCCGATATTGACGAGCTGGTTCGCAAGGGTTCCGAGCAACTCAAGATTCTGATGGGCGGCGGCGGTGGCGGCGGTTCCAACGGGACAGGCGGAGGCGGCTTTGGCAAAGGCTCCATCGGGTTGGTTGCAGTGGCAGCGGTCGCGCTGTGGGGTTTTGCATCGCTTTATTCGGTTAAACCCGAAGARCAATCGGTTGAGCTGCTGTTCGGCAAGTATTACGACACGGGTAACCCCGGTCTGAACTTCGCCCCTTGGCCGTTCGTTTCAGCGGAAATCCTGCCGGTAACACGCGAGAACACCGAAGATATCGGTGTTGGTAATCGTGGCAGCCGTCTAGAAGAAGGCTTGATGCTGACGGGTGATGAAAACATCGTGGACATTGATTTCCAGGTTGTTTGGAATATCTCGGACGCGCCGAAATTCCTGTTTAATCTGGCTGATGCGCAAGAAACTATCCGCGCTGTGGCTGAAGCCTCGATGCGCGAAGTTATTGCGCGTTCCGATTTGGCACCAATCCTTAACCGTGACCGTGCGGCGATTTCGCAAGAGGTTCGTGGACTTCTTCAGGGTACGCTGGATAGCTATTCTTCGGGCGTGAATATTGTTCGCCTTAACTTCGACAAGGCCGATCCGCCCGTCGAGGTGATTGATGCGTTCCGCGATGTTCAGGCAGCTGAACAAGAGCGTGATACGTTGGAAAAACGTGCTGATGCGTATGCGAATGAACGTCTGGCTGCGGCCCGTGGTCAATCGGTACAACTGTTGCAGGCTGCCGAAGGCTACCGTGCGCAGATCGTGAATACCGCGACTGGTGAAGCCAGCCGTTTCCTCGCTGTTTATGAGGAATACGCCAAGGCTCAGGAAGTTACCCGCAAGCGTTTGTACCTTGAAACAATGGAACGTGTGTTCGCCGATGTAACGAAAATCATCATCGACGAAAACGCAAGTGGATCGGGCGTTGTGCCTTACCTTCCGCTGAACGAGCTTAACAAAGGAGGGTCAAACTAATGAACCGTTTGCCTATTCTTGGTGGCGTACTACTCGTCATCGCCTTCCTCGCCTCTTCCTCGATCTATACCGTGGACGAGCGTGAAAAAGCATTGGTCTTGCAGTTTGGTCAGGTGAAAGCCGTTAAAACCGAACCAGGGATCGCGTTCAAAATTCCGTTCATTCAGGAAGTCGTTTCATACGACGACCGCATTCTGTCGCTGGACACGCTTCCGTTGGAAGTTACCCCGCTGGATGATCGTCGTTTGGTTGTTGATGCGTTTGCACGTTACCGGATTGTTGATGTGGTCCAGTTCCGTCAGGCCGTTGGTACAGGTGGTGTGGCTTCGGCTGAATCTCGTCTTGGCCGGATTATCAACGCCAGTTTGCGTGAAGTTCTGGGTTCGGTGACATCTAACGAGATCCTTTCCGAGGGTCGTGTTGCACTGATGAACCGTATTCGTGATATTGCGATCGCGGAATCCGAGAACCTCGGGATTGAAGTGGTTGACGTGCGTATCAAACGGGCTGATTTGCCTGACCAAAACCTTGAAGCCACCTTCGCGCGTATGCGTGCGGAACGTGAGCGTGAGGCAGCGGATGAACGCGCACGTGGTAACGAGGCCGCGCAGAAAGTTCGCGCACAGGCCGACAGAACCGCCGTTACGCTGGTATCAGAGGCACAACGTGATAGCGATATCATCCGTGGTGAAGCTGACGGCGCGCGAAACGCGATCTTCGCTGAAGCGTTCAGTCAAGATCCTGAGTTCTTCGCTTTCTATCGTTCGCTTGCCGCCTACGAGGCATCCTTGAAAGGTTCGAACACCACTTTGGTGCTTTCACCTGACAGCGAATTCTTCGACTTCCTGAAATCGGACGGGTTGGAGTAACGCCAACATGCTAACCGACATCCTTTTCGGATTAGGTTTCGTAGCAATTGTAGAGGGGCTGGTGCTTGCACTGGCCCCTTCGCGTTTGGCGCAGCTGTTGGAGATGCTGCGCGAGATCGGGCCGGAACGCACACGAACGCTGGGATTGTTCATTGTTGCCGGCGGAGTTCTGCTCGTTTGGGCGGTTCATGGCTGATCTAACGTTTATGTGACAGGTGATCGCTTGATTTATCCCGAAATAGTCACAGTTTATAGGAAAGTTAGACGAGGCCATGTTTGGCAGTCATTTTTCGATCGGGAGTAGAACCATTGACTAAATCGAGTACCCTTAACCGCACAGGCTATGTCCGCGCATCCTTCGCGATGCTGATTTCGGCGTTTTCCCTGATATTGGTCATAATGCCAACGCCCGGCCACTCCCGCGTGGCAGGGGAAAGTTTGGCGGATCTGGTTGAACAAATCAGTCCGGCGGTGGTGAATATTGTCACCACGCTAACCTTGCCCGGCACAACGGGGCAGGCGCCGATTGTGCCTGAAGGATCGCCGTTGGAAGACTTGTTCAAGGACTTTCAGCAAGATCAACAAGATCGACCACGCAGCCGTGGTAGCGCGCTTGGGTCTGGTTTTATCATCTCGGCGGATGGATATATCGTTACGAACAACCACGTAATCGTGGATTCCGATGAAATTATAATCGAGTTCTTCGACGGGGAATCTTTGGTGGCAACAGTCGTTGGTCGTGATGAGAAAACTGATCTTGCAGTGTTGAAAGTTGAATCCGAAGCGCCGTTGCCCTTCGTGCAGTTTGGCGATTCCGACATTGCCCGCGTGGGCGACTGGGTGTTGGCGATTGGTAATCCGCTTGGGCAAGGTTTTTCTGTCTCTGCGGGGATTATCTCGGCGCGGAACCGTTCGTTGTCAGGATCTTATGACGATTTTATCCAAACGGATGCGGCGATTAATCGAGGCAATTCCGGTGGGCCGTTGTTCAATATGGAAGGCGAAGTGATCGGGGTGAATACTGCGATCTTGTCACCAACGGGCGGATCAATTGGTATCGGGTTCTCGATGTCTTCCGCCGTGGTTTCCAAGGTTGTTGACCAGTTGATCGAGTATGGTGAAACGCGCCGTGGATGGTTGGGGGTTCGCATTCAGGACATCAGCGACGATATCGCCGAAGCGCTTGAACTGGAAGATACAACAGGGGCTTTGGTAACGGATGTGATGGATGGCCCTGCGGGCGATGCGGGTATTCAACCCGGTGACGTGATCACGACGTTTGACGGTGTCGAGGTCGAAAGCACCCGCGCGCTGGTACGCATGGTTGGTAATGCCGACGTTGGCAAAGCTGTGCGAGTCGTGGTCATTCGCGATGGCAAGTCGCAGACGTTCCTGGTTGATCTTGGACGTTTGGAAGAAGCGGTTCTGACATCGTTGAACCCGCCTGCTTCCGAGGATAACCCGAAGTTCGACATCAACGGTCTGACGCTTGGTACGTTGAGTGCAGAAAACCTGAGCCAGTTTGGTTTGGGGGGCTATACCGACGGCGTTCTGATTATGGACGTGGCAGAGGACTCGGTTGCTTTTGACAAGGGCTTGCGTGCGGGCGATATCATCACAGAGATCGGCCAGCAGGCGGTCTCAACCCCGGCGGATGTTGAGGCGCAGATTGCGTCGGCCAAAGAAGGTGGGCGTACGTCTATCCTGTTGTTGGTGCATCGCGACGGCGACAAGCGGTTCGTGGCGTTGTCACTGGCCGATTAACCAAATATAAAATCGTCAGCATCCAGCAGGGTGCTGGCGAAATTCGTTAGCGTGATATCGCTTTCACCTGCCCAACTGATGACCGCATCGTTGCCGTCTTGCGTGATTGTCAGGTTTTCAAAGCTTTCCAAACCGTTAAGAACGATCAGGTCGATATTGTCGGTGAAATCCGCGATCCGGTCTTGGCCCTGATCTTCGGTGTTGAAGATAAACTGGTCAGCCCCTTGATGGCCTTTCAGAAAATCGGACCCGCTGCCGCCTTCCAAAACGTCATCGCCACGCCCGCCGTAAAGCTTGTCGTTGCCGCGACCACCTTGCAAAATGTCATCGCCGCGCCCGCCCCGAAGGGTGTCGTTGCCAGCGCCCGAAAACAGTTGATCATCGCCCCAACCGCCTTTGGCGATACTGTTGTCCGAACCATCGCCGAGCCGCAAAATATCATCCCCCGACTGGCCGCTTAGGAAATTGGTTCCGTCAGGGTCGATCAGAACATCATCGCCCGTGCCACCTTTGATTTTGTCATCCCCAAGCCCGCCAGTCAGGTGGTCATCCCCGCCGCGCCCGCGCATAATGTTGCTGGCATAGCTGGGCAAAATTGTGCTGTGCGGCGCGAAAATGTCGTCGTCATTCGCGCCGTTAAAGATAACGCCATTGGTTTGAAGTATCGCTTCAAGTGCGGTGCCGGCATCGGCAATCCAGCCGTAGGTATCTGGCGAAACCTGATCGTAGGTGGCGGTTAAAGTGAGGGGGTCGCGCAGGGTCATCGTGGCGGTTACGATCTTGTCACCATCGTCCATGCGGAAGTATTCGATGCGGTTAATAGTAATCAGTTCCTGCGCGCCAAGCTTGGTGACGCTGTTTGGCAGGTCCGCGATCAAACCGATGCCGAAATCGTCATACATCGCGCTTTCCGATGTTTCCCAACCCGCTGCGGTAGAATTGATTTGCCCGCGTGTGTTCACGGCGGTTTTCAGGAATACGTTCGGGGCCAGCGCGCTGCCAAGAGGCGAGGTGTTGAAGAAACCGGCGTCTGTTGCAGTGATTTTGATCTTGGACATTTTGCGCCCCCCATTCGTTAAACTTCGATATGGGGGATTTCGCACAAGTTTATATAAAATCCTAACTATCTGTTAAGGATTGGTTAACACTTTGGCGGCTTCAACCCACCCCGAACAGTTAAGGCGAGGCGGGCTGAAGTTGTGTTAGCGGTAAAGTTTAAGGTATTTACGTTCGAACATTTCTTTGGTGCGGTGTGCCAGCCGCATGCGCGGAAGGGCGAGGCGRATATTTGGCGTGCGGGCCACGACGACGCCCGTTTTGTTGTCGTCAATCACACACACGAGTTCAACGCGGAAGGTATGGCTCGGGGCTTTGCCGTTCAACTCTCCGACAAGATTGGCCGCCGCCGCTGCCGCTTGTAAATCGGCCATGTGGGCTTGTTTAGGTTGCCAGTCAGGGCCTGGGAAACTGCCTGAATCGCCAGCTACATAGGTGCGCTCGAAGCCTTCGATTTTGCAATGTACGTCGGCTTTCAGCAGCCCGCCTTCGGAGCGGGGCAGCGCGGTGTTATCAAACCATTTGTTGCCAGTCATTCCGGGCATAAACAAGATCAGGTCCGCGGCAAACTCGGTGCTTTCGGTTACAACTTTATCGGCCTCGAAGCGAACCATTTTGYTGCCGATGTATATGTCGATATCWAGTTCSCGCATCCGGTCCATCAATTTGGCCTGCGCTTTTGCCCCAAGSCGGTCGCCCGGTTTSGGGGCCGGACAGAAGAAGGCCAGCCGGAATTTGTCGCGGCGACCTTGGCGGCGCAACAACTCGTCYGTTCCRAACAGGAATTCAAACATCGGACCGCCGCGCACAGCGGATTTTTCTTTCGGRTTACCGGCAAAACCGAAGGCGACTGTGCCGCCYTCCAAACCTTCCAGCTTTTCTTTGAATTTCATCACGGGGTCCACGCCCTCGCAAGGSGTGATGGCGTTTTCGATRCCCGGAAGTTTCTTGATGAACCGYCCGCCTGTGCCGATGATCAGGCCGTCGTTTGCCACATCACCGKTGGAYGTTTTCACGGTACGTCCGCCGTCTTCAAGGCCCTCAGCCGCGCCTTGCACATAGGTGACGTTGTTGCGCTTGAAGAAATTATCCAGCGGGATCACGATGTCTTCGGGTTTACGTTGATCCGAGGGTAACCAAATCAGGCTGGGTAAGTAGACAAGTTTCGGCTGCGGGGCGATGACGGTTATGTCTAACTGCTTGTCGGCGGCGCGCAATTTGCGAACCGCGGTAAGGGCCGCAAACCCTGTGCCTAGTACTGTTACTGCGCTCATATCGACCACCTGTAGCTTGCGCCTTGGCCCTGCATTTCGCAGCGGTAGGGCTGGTTTAAGTCGGCGCATTGATAACATGAACGCCCGGCAATAGGTACCCTTGGGGCGATTGGTCACAATAAAATGTATCGCGGGGGCTGGTCCGGTGCGGTGTTGAGTATTAGATAGCGGGTTGAAACATATTACCCGAAGGACGGAACATGGCTAAAATTACGTATATCGAGCATAACGGCACTGAACATGTGATCGAGGTCGCCAACGGTTTGACCGTTATGGAAGGCGCGCGCGACAACAACGTGCCGGGCATCGAGGCCGATTGTGGCGGCGCGTGTGCGTGTTCGACGTGCCATTGTTATGTGGCCCAAGATTGGGTGGAAAAACTGCCTGCGAAGGACGATATGGAGGCAGACATGCTCGACTTCGCATGGGAGCCGGATGTGACGCGCTCGCGCCTTACCTGTCAGGTTAAGGTGACGGATGCGCTGGACGGGCTTGTCGTGAACCTGCCTGAAAAACAGATATGATTGCGCGCCTCCTTTTTGCCGCGATGCTGTTGCCGGGTATGGCGACAGCAGGTGGCGGAATTGTGGAGGCGCAATATGGTGCGGACGTGGATGTTTATCCGCACCGGATCATGGGTGACATTTTTGAGAAACAGGAATTGCGGGTCGTGGGCGATGATGGTGTTACCTATTCGTTAACGCTGCCGGATAATGTGTTCGAGGATATAGCACCACGCGTGGCCGATATGGATGGTGATGGGTTGGGCGACGTTGTAGTCGTGGAAACCGATGTTAATCTCGGCGCGTCTTTGGCTATTTATTCGCTGGGGCCGGACGGATTGTTCAAGCTGGCAGCAACGCCGCATATCGGGCAACCGGCAAGGTGGTTGGCTCCGGCTGGCATTGCGGATTTTAACGGCGACGGGCAGAACGACATTGCTTATGTCGAAACGCCGCATCTGGGTAAGGTGCTGCGGTTTTGGACGCTGCGGAATGGGGCGTTGGTGGAATTGGATTCCGCGCAAGGCCTGACCAACCACCGCATTGGCGAAGAATTTATTTCTGGCGGCGCGCGGGTTTGTGATGGCGTGGCCGAGGTTGTGACGGCAAACGGCGACTGGTCGCGGGTGTTTGCTACGCGGATGGTTGATGGCGGGTTGGAGTTTACCGATTTAGGGCCGTATAGCGCACAGGCGCTGGCGGATGCGTTAATCTGCCCTTAAAGGGCTTTCCAGCCGATGTCTTTGCGGTAAAAACCTTCGGGCCAGTCGATTTTTTTAATCGTTTCATAGGCGTGGTCGTGGGCGGCTTGCAAGGTCTCGCCGCGGGCAGTTATGGCCAGAACGCGCCCGCCGGYGGCGAGGATTTTACCGTCTTTTTCGGTGGTTCCTGCATGGAAGACATGCAGGGAGGAACCGTTGTTCAGCCCATCTAGCCCCGCGATTTTCGTGCCTTTATTGTATGCGCCGGGGTAACCTTCGGCGGCGTAAACCACCGATAAAGCGTGATCGTCGGCCCAGTTTATGCGGGCATCGGCAAGCCGGCCTTCGGCGCAAGCCAGCAGGGCGTCCAGCACCTGCGCGCCAAGACGGATCATTAGCGCTTGGCATTCGGGGTCGCCGAAACGCACATTGTATTCTACCAGCCTTGGTTGGCCGTCTTTGATCATGAAGCCTGCGTAAAGCACGCCCTCGAACGGGGTGCCGCGTTTGGCCATTTCTTTGATTGTCGGGATGATGGTTTCGTTTAGGGCTTTTTGGGTGATTTCGTCTGTCATTACGGGGGCAGGGGAATACGCGCCCATGCCGCCAGTGTTTGGGCCTTTGTCGCCGTCAAACRCRCGTTTGTGGTCTTGCGCTGTGCCCATTGGCAGGACGTTCACACCGTCGGATAACACGAAGAAGGAGGCTTCTTCGCCTTCCATGAATTCCTCGATCACAACTTCTGCGCCAGCCGCACCGAAGCTGCCGGCGAACATGTCGTCGATGGCAGATAGGGCCGTTTCCATGTCCATGGCCACAACCACGCCTTTGCCTGCGGCCAGACCGTCGGCTTTGATGACAATGGGCGCGCCTTGTTGGCGGGTGTATTCTTTGGCGGATTCTGCGTCTGTGAAATGACCATAGGCGGCGGTGTCGGCCCCGCATGCATCGCATATTTCTTTGGTGAACGCTTTGGAGGCCTCCAGTTGTGCGGCGGCGCGAGATGGCCCGAAGGTCAGGATGCCGGCGGTTCGCAAGGTGTCGGCCACCCCTGCGGCAAGTGGGGCTTCGGGGCCGATCAGCACGAAGCCGATGCTCTCATCCGCGCAAAATTCCACCACGGCGTCACCGTCTTCGGGGTCAATCGCCACGCAATCCGCGACTTGCGCGATGCCTGCGTTGCCGGGCGCGCAGAACAGTTGGTCACATTTGGGGTTTTGGGCGATGGCCCATGCGAGGGCGTGTTCACGACCCCCTCCGCCTAAAATAAGGATGTTCATGTATGCTTCCCCTTGGCCTTTGTTACGGGTCGTTCTAAAGTCGCGGGATGGTACATGCAAGCACACACAATGTCTGATTTGATCGACGAGCCTACGAGCGGCCAAAATGCCCCCGAATTTTCGGTTTCCGAGATTTCTGGTGTGGTGAAACGCATGATCGAGGGGGAATTTTCCCATGTACGAATTCGCGGCGAGGTCGGGCGTGTTTCGCGGCCAGCGTCGGGGCATCTGTATCTAGACTTGAAGGATGACCGCGCGGTTCTGGCGAGCGTAATCTGGAAAGGTGTCGCGGGGCGGCTTCGCGTGCAGCCCGAGGAAGGGATGGAGGTTGTCGCCACCGGGCGGTTAACCACGTTCCCCGGTCAAAGCCGGTATCAGATGATAATCGAGGATATCGCCCCTGCGGGTGTTGGCGCGTTGATGGCAATGCTGGAAAAACGCAAGGCGGCATTGGCGGCGGAGGGGCTGTTCGAGGCTGAACACAAGCAAGCGCTACCGTATTTGCCGGAGGTGATCGGGGTGATTACGTCGCCTTCGGGGGCCGTGATTAAGGATATTTTGCATAGGCTTAGGGACCGTTTTCCGCGCAAGGTTTTACTGTGGCCCGTGGTCGTGCAAGGGGATAAATGTGCGCCGGAGGTGGCTGCGGCTATACGCGGTTTCAATGCGATGACGTCGGGGGGGGCGTTGCCAAGGCCGGATGTGATAATCGTGGCGCGGGGTGGCGGTTCGATCGAAGACCTTTGGGGGTTCAACGAGGAAATTGTGGTGCGGGCGGCGTTTGAAAGCGGCATCCCGCTGATCTCGGCGGTTGGGCATGAAACCGATACGACATTGATAGATTACGCCTCGGACAAACGCGCACCGACGCCCACGGCTGCGGCTGAAATGGCGGTTCCGGTGCGCGCTGATTTGTCAGCGCATGTGGCGGGTCTGGAAGAACGCCGCCGCCGCGCTTTGGCACGCGGGTTGGAGCAGCGCGGGCAGCGGTTGCGGGATTTGTCGCGGGCGTTACCGAGGGTCGAGAGCCTGTTTGCCGAGCGCACGCAGCGGCTTGATAGTCTAACCATGCGGTTGCCGTTGGCGTTGTCCAGCCTGACGCATCGCAAGCGTGTGCAATTGGCGGCGAGCGGTGCGGACCGTTTGCGCCCTGCGGCGTTGCTGGCCGATATAACGCGCAAGGGGCGGGATGTGGGGGCGTGGTCGGCGCGACTGACACCTGCGTTGAAACGCAACATGTCTGACCCCAAGCGGCAGTTGACGGCGTTGGCGCGCACGTTAGAGACGTTGAGTTATCGCAAGACGTTAGCGCGTGGGTATGCGGTTGTGCGTTCCGATGCGGGGGTGGTTACCAGCAAAAAGGCGGCAGCAAAACATGCCACGCTGGAAATAGAGTTTAGCGATGGGAAATTGCCGGTCGCTGTGGGCGGTACCGCGCCACCCGCGAAACGGATGGCGCCTGCAAAACGACCCAAGGGCAGCGATGGATCGCAGGGCAGTTTGTTTTAATCTACGAGGGTTGCCTCGGTCAGTTGGCGGATTTCGTCCATGGTGACGCCCTCGGCGATTTCAATCACTTTCAGGCCTCCCTCCACCACTTTGAATACGCCGAGGTTGGTGATGATTTCATCGACCACGCCCGCGCCGGTTAGGGGTAGGGTGCAGGCTTTCAGCAATTTGCTTTCGCCTTTTTTGTTGGTGTGGTCCATGATTACGATCACGCGGCCAACGCCGGCGACCAAATCCATCGCACCGCCCATGCCTTTGACGAGTTTGCCCGGTATCATCCAGTTTGCCAGGTCACCGTTTTCGGCCACTTCCATCGCGCCAAGAATTGCCATGGCGATTTTTCCGCCGCGGATCATCGCGAAACTGTCAGCGGAGCTGAAATAGCTGGTGCGGTGCAGTTCGGTAATGGTTTGTTTACCGGCGTTAATAAGATCAGCGTCGATCTCGTCTTCGGTGGGGAACGGCCCCATGCCCAGCATGCCGTTTTCCGATTGCAGAGTCACATCCACGCCTTCGGGTATGTAGTTGGACACCAGCGTCGGAATGCCGATGCCTAGGTTCACATACATGCCGTCGCGCAGTTCATGTCCGGCACGTTCGGCCATTTGGTTTCTATCCCATGCCATGATTTAAGTCTCCCGCACTGTGCGTTGTTCGATACGTTTTTCGTGGCCGCCTTCAAAGATGCGATGCACGAATATTCCCGGTGTGTGGATCAGATCGGGGTCGAGGGCGCCTGTTGGCAGCAGTTCCTCGACCTCTGCGATGCAGATTTTGCCGCAGGTGGCGGCGTTGGGGTTAAAGTTGCGGGCGGTTTTACGGTAGATCAGGTTGCCTGCGCGATCCCCTTTCCAGGCTTTGACGATGGCTAGGTCGGCGACGATGCCTTCCTCCAAGATATAGGTCACGCCGTTGAAGTCTTTGTGTTCCTTGCCTTCTGCAATCACGGTGCCGACGCCGGTTTTGGTATAAAATCCGGGGATGCCCGCGCCGCCTGCGCGCATGCGTTCGGCCAATGTGCCTTGAGGGTTGAATTCCAGTTCCAGTTCGCCGGACAAGTATTGGCGCATGAATTCATCGTTTTCGCCAACGTAGGACGAGATCATTTTCTTGACCTGTTTAGTTTGCAAAAGGATGCCGAGGCCRAAATCGTCAACGCCTGCGTTGTTGGAGGCCACGGTCAGGTTTTTGGTGCCTGCATCGCGGATACCTTCGATCAGATTTTCAGGGATACCGCAGAGGCCGAAACCGCCTGCCGCGATCATCATTCCGTCAAACAGGACGCCTTCAAGCGCGTCTGCTGCGGAGTCGTAGGTTTTTCTCATGAGGGTTCTCCTGTTGGTCAGGGTGTTTATCAGGTCTGGCGTGCCCTTGGGTCAAGGGGCAAGCGATAAGAGACGCGACGTAATAGTGGGCCGTYGRGGCAGGATTGAGTATTTTTGAAATAGAGAAGCGAGGGCGTTGTTATAGGTTTGAAGCAATTTCGTCGATTAGGYYGRTGAACACCTGTTCCATCATTTCGTTGGGTTGCTGGCCYGCRATKCKTGYRCCCATGGCRTCGCCMGCGTCGATTTCWCTGCCSGACATYTCTTGCAATACGGCRTGGCCGCAGAAGGGRACRTGGACTTCGGAGTAGCCGCCCTCGTGTGCCATGACCAGTTTGCCGYCGCAYARTTKRTCGGCRGMTTGCAGTAGTTGGCGGGTCATCAGGCGGTATGTTTCGGCACTGCACAGCATTCGCGATARGGGRTCRACGCCGGAGGCATCGAAGCCGCAGGCGACTATGATYACGTCYGGTTKGTAGGCYYCAAGSGCGGGGATAACGATTTKATCCATCGCATARATATAGGCCGCGTKTCCGGCRCCGGGKGGTAGGGGGAYGTTTATGTTGTRKCCAAGGCCCGCACCTTTGCCRCGRTCYGCYGCSTCGCCYGTGTCGGSKGGATAGTTGCGTTCTTGGTGGAGGCTGATGGTTAGSACRTCGTCGCGSGCGTAAAATATCGCYTCGGTTCCGTTGCCRTGGTGAACGTCCCAATCGACGACCGCGACGCGCGGGGCGAGGYYTTCGGCTTTGGCGGCCTCGATCGCRATSGCGATGTTKGCSAGCAGGCANAAACCSKTYNGACCAATCGGGTAGGCAGTGRTGRCCSGGTGGGCGGGATAGGGCGTAGGCGTTGTCGTGTTGGCCTTTCAGCACCGACAGCARCGCGCCTTTCACAAGGCCAGTTGATAGGGCTGCGATTTCGTATCCACCTGCGCCAAACGGGGTGCGCAGGCCCATTTCGCCACCGCCGTCATCACTGAGGGTTTTGAAATTCTCAAGGTAGCTGGCGGGGTGGATGCGGTTGAGGTCTTCGTAGGTCGCAGGGGCCGCCGAGCGGCAATCGAGTTCGCCAGCCAACCCCGTTACATCCAGCAGGTTCTTCAACCGGCGTTTGGTTTCAGGGTTTTCCGGCAATCCGCCAGACGCCAAGGGTTGCACCAGACCGCCAACGGGGGCGGTCAGGGCATAGTTGCCACCGGAGTGCCAAAAGCACTTTTCATCCCAGAAGAATCCGGTGTTTCGCATTTAGCGCGTCCCGACTTCCATCAAGCCTTGGTTTTTGGCCTCTGCCAGTGTCAGGTCGAGGCATTTCCAGGCTTTTTCGGCCAGCTCGTCAATCTCGGATTTCGAGATGACCAGCGGGGGGGAGATGATCATTTTGTTGCCGACGTGGCGCATGATCAGGCCGTTTGCAAAGCAGAATTCGCGGCAAATCAGACCGATGCTGCCTTCGCCCGATGCGAACGGGGCGCGGGCGGATTTGTCCGGTGTTAGTTCCAGTGCGCCCATCATGCCGATGTTTCTAGCCTCGCCCACCAAGGGGTGATCGGCCAAGGCGGACCACTTTTCGGTGAGGTAGGGGGCGGTTTCATCGCGCACGGTGTCGACGATTTTTTCTTCCTCCAGTATTCGCAAGTTTTCCAGCGCCACGGCGGAGGCCACGGGGTGGCCAGAATAGGTGTAGCCGTGGGCGAATTCCCCGCCGTGCGCGTCCAAATCCTTGGCCATGCGTTCGGATATCACGCTGCCGCCGATGGGTTGGTAGCCGGATGATAAGCCCTTGGCGATAGTCATGATGTCGGGGCGGATGTTGAAGGTTTCGGAACCGAACCAGTTGCCGGTGCGACCAAAGGCGCAGATGACCTCGTCCGCGATTAGCAGGATTTCGTTTTCGTCACAGATACGCTGGATTTCCGGCCAGTAGGTTGATGGCGGGATGATAACGCCGCCAGCACCCTGCACAGGTTCGGCGATGAAAGCGGCGACGTTGTCGATGCCTAGACGCTCGATCTCGGCCTCCAATGCACGGGCGGTTTTAAGGCCGAATTCTTCGGGGGACAAGTCACCACCTTCGGCATACCAATAGGGTTGGTCGATGTGGGTGATGTCTGGAATTGGCATTCCGCCTTGGGCATGCATGCCGGCCATGCCGCCAAGGCTGCCCGACCCGACGGAAGACCCGTGGTAAGCGTTCTTGCGCGAGATGATTATCTTCTTGTCAGGCTTCCCCATGGAGGCCCAGTAATGGCGCACCAAGCGGATGTTGGTGTCGTTAGCCTCGGAACCTGATCCGGCGAAGAACACGCGGTTCAAATCCCCCGGCATCAGGTTTGCGATTTTGTCGGCCAAGGCGATAACGGGCGGGTGGCTGGTCATGAAAAACGTGTTGTAATAAGGCAGTTCCAGCATCTGGCGGTGGGCTACATCGGCCAGCTCAGTGCGGCCATAGCCGATGTTTACACACCAAAGCCCTGCCATCGCGTCCAGCAGTTTGTTGCCTTCGCTGTCCTTTATATACACCCCGTCTGCGGCAGTAATAATCCGCGCGCCTTTTTCGTTAATCTCGGTAGTGTCGGTGAAAGGATGCAGGTGATGCGCCGCATCTGCGGCTTGCATATCTGCGGTCGACGGGAAGTTTGTTCGATGGTCCATTTACGCCTCGTAATTAGGGTTTTCAGAGCGAGCCTATGCCTGCCAAATCACTTTGGCCAGAGGGAAAGTACGTTTGTTGAAAACCGCATAATTTTGTGGAAAACCCGAGAGTTGAGGCGTACTTCCATGCTTTTTGCATTTGGCGACCGTAGAGTTTTGCAAAATGCGAAAGCTTTTGGATCCGTTCAGAAGAAGGACCATGATTGCATTATTACATCGAAGTAAATCTTTTGGCCCGAATTTTGCATGTATATTCACAGACATAGGAGTTTGAATTATGAATGGTTTGTTAACTGTTGGTAGGCAATTTGTAAGCGGTGTGTTTGTGTTTACGTTTCTCTTGGGCAGTGCGGCAATCGCTGGCGAGGATGTGTATCTTAGTTTAACGAATATTTCTGACGGCACAGTCGTCAATTTATCAGAAGACGACCTTTTGGCGATGGAGCAATTCACCGTTCTTACCGAAAACGAGTTTGTGGATGGGCTGGCGGAATTCACCGGACCACTGGCGCGGGATGTGATCGCATTCCTGAACGCCTCGGATATCGGGATGCTGACGTTAACGGCCGTGAACGACTATGCGGTCGAAGTGCCAATGTCGGATCTACTGGAATACGATGTGATTTTCGCCATGGCCCAAAACGGCACACGGTTTTCTGTCCGCGACAAGGGGCCAATCTGGGTGATCTATCCGATGACCGAGAACGAAGAATTACAAGATCGCGTCTATAATGACCGTCTGATTTGGCAGTTGGTCAAGGTCGACGTATTGTGAGGATGCGCGGCCTTCCGCGTCTTGCGGTTTTGGCAATCTTCCTGGCGGTCACCGGTTTAGCGGTTGTTGGATACAACGCCTTTCGTAAAGATGTGGCGGCGATGCAGGCCGCCAGCCTAGAGGATATCACGTGGGCTTCCTATCAGCTGGAACAGGAGCTAAGCCGTTTTCGCGAAGCCCTGATCCAGTTTCAGATCGAGGATGGCGGGGGCGATGTGGCCGGCGTCAACAACCGTTTTGACATCCTATGGAGCAGAATCGCGATCTTTAATCAGGGCGGTATAGGTGGGCGGTTAAGCGAATATGATCGAGACACCCAAATCATTCCAAGGCTGTTTGCCGATATGAAAGTCGTTGATCGGCGCGTTGTTGAATTGGCGCAGAACGACAAAGCCGAGGCTGCGGCATTATTGGAGGTTTTCAGCCCTTATGCCGATGAATTGCGCATTTTCAGTCGTAAAGTAACTCTTGGGGAAGAACTGAAAGGGCGCGAAATTCGCGAACAGTTGCAATCCGGTGTGGATCGAACCTTGCTGTGGGGTGGATTGGCGATTGTAATCGCGCTGGCGTCGCTTGCGTATATCACGCGGGAAAGCATCCGCTTTAAACGGCTTGCGGCTACCAACCTGAAACTGGCTGATGTTGCCGAAAAAGCCAGCCGCGCCAAATCGAGCTTCCTGACAATGATGAGCCATGAATTGCGCACGCCAATGAACGGTGTGCTGGGGTTGCTGGCGCTGTCAAAGCAAGGCGCGGTGCAAAGCAGCCAGCTTCGCCTGATCGAGCAGGCGGAACAATCGGGTCAACAAATGGTGGACCTGCTGGCTGACATTCTGGATTTCAGCGCCCTTTATTCTGACGATCTGGAGCTGGAAACAGAGCCATTCGAGGTTGAACATTTGGCGACAGCCGTGCGGGAGCAATTCACGCCGCTCGCCAAGTGGGAGGGGGGGGCATTTTCATTTTCGGTGCTACCGGGCTGCCCACGATACTTGCAGGGAGATTTCCGCAGGCTCCGCCAAGCCTTCAGCCATTTGGCACAATATGTCGCCGAAACCGCCGGAGTGCGTGACGCTAAGATGGAGTTTTCCTGCGACAGCAATATGTTATTGGTTAATCTTTCGTTCGAGTATTCTTCTGAGGGCGGAGAGTGGACGCCGGACCTGATCCTTGGCGAACAGGATCGGGGMGGKGAATCTTTTTCGACAGATGCGCTCGGCCCTGCGATTGCACGCGGGTTTATAGAGGTTATGCAGGGAAACCTGCGTGTGGATAACAATGCGGATGGGCGTATCGCGGTGCGAATTTCGGTGCCGGTTGAAGGGTTCGTGCCAACAGCCATTAATATAGCGGTTTTATCCAGCACTGACACTTTGGCCGCGATTTGCCGCGCAGCATTGGCCGGTGCGGATGTGAATTTCGTACAGGAAGGTGATGTAGATCCCGTGCATGTCGTGCTTATAGAGGCCGGAAATACCACTGAGAGTACATTTTTGTCGCGTGCGCGCAAAGATTACTCACAGGCCATATTGGTTGCTTTAGGGGCGCCGATAGAAAAAAGCTCCTTTGATTTTATGGTGAATTTACCTCTGGATTTTCACGAAATTCGCGATGTAGTCAGAAAACGTGTAGCCTGACCGCCTAAAAGTCAGGAATTACCACAGCTCGTATATGAATTATTAACAACCTTGAGTAGAATGCCGTATTACGTTCAAAATACGAATCAGGTGCGAGCAAACTATGAAGTCCGAACAGATCAACGAAGTAAGCCGTTTCGAGGCGGAATTGAGTGATGGAATCGGTAGTGAAGGATTCGAGCTGCTGGCGCATGATGTGCGCTCTTCGATGTTCGGATTGCTTGGAAGCCTTGAACTTATCGCCGATGAGGGGCTGTCGGATGAAACGCGAGATCGCCTGAACCGCGCCCGAACATCCGGTGCGTTGTTGAATGACCTGTTGAAATTGGTTTTCGGGGGGGCGGGGTCGCAAAAAAATGCTGTGACGTTGGATGTTTCCAACGAGTTAACCTTGTTGGAGCAACGCTGGTACGATCAGGCGTCAGGCGCCGGAATTAAGTTAGATGTGAACATTTCTAGCAGTGTAGAAACGCTGGATGCGATTGATCGCACCGGGTTCCACCGCATTTTCAACAATCTGATTGGCAACTCTATCAAGTTTTCGCAAGGCGGTGACATTTCCATCAACGCGATAAGAAGCGGCGACAAAGTCGAGATTTCGATAACGGATTCTGGCCCGGGGTTTAGCGATTCCGCGCTGGCCATGCTGTTTCAATTCCGCGGCCGCCCCGAAAACTCCCCGCAGGAAGGGTCAGGATTGGGGTTATACATCTCCGAAATGCTGGTGACCGAAGCTGGCGGGACGATTTTTGTGAAGAACAACGATAATGGTGGCGCGTGTGTAACGGTGACGTTCCCGTCTGCATCTGTGGCCGTGGAAACCCCGCCCCATATTGCGGCGTTGCCGGATCTAAGCCACCTGAACATCCTGCTGGCCGAAGACAATGTTACCAAYCAGTTGGTTGTTACGCAGATGTTGAAAAGCATGGGGGCAACGTTTCAGGTGGCGTCTGACGGTGTCGAAACACTGGCRATGTTCGAGCAGGSMGACTTTGACGTCGTGCTGCTGGAYATYGARATGCCSCGYAAATCWGGKCTGGAAGTRYTGCGMGAAATYCGCGCGCGTAAAGAYGCMAARTCAGGYRTYCCGATGATYGCYCTGACSGCRTATGTYATGCMGGAYCACCGCGMAAAAATTGATGCGGCGGGGGCGGATGGGYTGATCKCSAAACCGATCGCGGGGATCGCCGCGTTGGGGCATCARATTYTGGARCATGTTYRCGGRGCGCCWRKCGARRCCCAAGAGGCKGYSGGCGCGCAAGCCGAGGCTTCAACCGATGACCCGGGCTATGTTGACCGCGCCATTTACAACGTGATCGCCCAGACGATTGGCCCAGATTTTCTGGAGGAGTTTCTGGGAAAAGTCGTGACTGACTTCGATACCATAAAAAAGGGTTTAACCATGGCTGAGGCTGACGATAATCATGCCGATTGGCGCAGTCACAGCCACATTCTGATTTCTGTTGCGGGTGCGATCGGGGCCACAAACTTACAACATTTGGCGCAAGATTTGAACGCGGCTGCAAATGCTTGTGATAAACTGACCGCACAGCCGTTGAACTTGCAATGCATTATCGGTATCTCGAAGGTTGTAACATTCTTGAACAACGAAAAAGCGGGTTAACACATAATGGGGCGCCCAATACTTCTGGTCGAGGATACACCGTCACTATCCATGGTGTACGAGGCGGTAATTCGCAAGGCGGGTCATCGCGCTGAATGTGTATTTTCCGTCAGTGAAGCCCGTGATAAATTCGCGAAAGCCAAACATCAAATTGTACTGCTGGATCTGTTGTTGCCCGATGGCGACGGGATGGATCTGGTGTCTGAATTCGTCGCGGCGCAACCCGGCATCAAGGTTATTGTGATTACCGCGAACGGCTCGATCAACCGTGCGGTCGAGGCAATGCGTTTGGGGGCGTTCGATTTTCTGGTTAAGCCATTTGACGAAACCCGTCTGCTTTCCGCCGTTGATAATGCGCAAAAGGCTTTAACTAACGATGTCGAACAATTCCGCCCGCAATCCGACGAGAGTGGCGCGTTTCAGGGGTTTATCGGTTCTTCCAAGCCCATGCAGGATATCTATAAAATGGTGCGCAACATCGGGCGGTCCACCGCGACGGTGTTTGTGACCGGCGAAAGCGGTACCGGCAAGGAGCTGTGCGCCCAAGCCATCCACGACATTTCCAACCGCGCGAACGGCCCGTTTGTTCCGCTGAATTGCGGTGCAATCCCGCGTGGTTTGCTGGAATCAGAGGTGTTCGGGCATCTTAAAGGCTCGTTCACGGGGGCGATTGCGGATAAGAAGGGCGCGGCCGCGGCCGCGAGCGGGGGGACGTTGTTTCTGGACGAAATATGCGAGATGGACCTGAGCTTGCAGACCAAATTGCTGCGTTTTTTGCAAACATCAACCATCCAGCCTGTTGGTGCTACGAAGGCGCAGATGGTTGATGTGCGCATCGTTTGCGCCACCAACCGCGACCCGCTAACCGAGGTTCGTGCCGGGCGTTTTCGCGAAGACTTATATTACCGTCTGCATGTGGTTCCCATTCATCTTCCCCCACTGCGGGAACGGGAGGGAGACATTATGCTGATCGCTGACGAAATCCTGGCGAAGTTCACAGCGGAAGAAGGCAAGAATTTCACTGGCTTTAGTCCTGAAGTCCGCGAAATTTTCACGTCTATGGCGTGGCCCGGAAATGTTCGCCAGTTGATGAATGCGATCCGTAATGTTGTGGTGTTGAACGACGGTCCGATCGTTTTGTCCGAGATGTTACCCTCCGAAGTGACGATGCCAAATCAAGCGTTCAACAGCGGTTCTGCAAGGCTGGCCGGTTCAGCCGATATAATGCGCGGGGCCGAGCAATCGAACAACGTTTCCGCATTTATTGGCACCCCGCTCGCGACGTTCGAGCGGGAATTCATCGAGGCGACTATCGAGTTTTGCGACGGGTCAATTCCGCAAGCGGCGCGTTTGCTGGATGTCTCGCCCTCCACGCTATATCGTAAAAAGGAAAGTTGGGATAAAAACTGACCAAAAGGTCGAATTTATCCGACATTCCCTTGCCCAAAATACAAGCTGATCTATACTCATGCTTTGAACTTGGCATTTTACGAGGGATTCCCCAATGGACCTTTTTAAGGCAGCAATGACCGTGCGCGAGAACGCCTATGCGCCGTATTCGAACTTTCAGGTCGGGGCGGCTATTCGCACAACGTCCGGCGCGATTTATACGGGATGCAATGTTGAAAATGTAGCGTACCCCGAAGGCACTTGCGCTGAAGCAGGGGCCATTGCTGCGATGATTGCGGCTGGTGAAACTGAAATTAAAGAAATTTTGGTTGTGGCCGGCGGGCCTTCGAAAGTATCACCTTGTGGCGGTTGCCGGCAGAAAATTTCAGAATTTTCGCAAGCGAATACCCCCGTTTACATGGCTGATTTGGCCGGTGATATCGAAGAGATTACGATTGGCGGGCTGCTGCCAGCGGGTTTTGACAAAGAACATTTGGAGGCGAAGTAGCAATGGCCCGGGCCTTGATTCTAGTGCTGGATTCTGTTGGCTGCGGTGGCGCACCCGATGCGGCGCAATTTGGGGATGAGGGATCTAACACCTTGGGTCACATCGCCGATGCGTGCGCCAACGGCGCGGCGGAAGAAGGGCGAAGTGGCCCGCTATCTCTGCCCAATCTTGATAATTTGGGGCTTGGCGCGGCTATTCGGTTGGCGTCCGGTCACGCAGCACCGGGGTTGAATGCGGGCGCGCGCGGGATTTACGGTGCCGCGACCGAGGTTTCGCAAGGCAAGGATACACCATCCGGCCATTGGGAAATTTCCGGTGTACCTGTGCCGTTTGAATGGCATTATTTCCCGCAAACTGTGCCTGCTTTTCCGCCGGACAAGGTCGAAGAATTTGTCCGACGCGCGGGAATTCCGGGAATTCTTGGGGATTGCCACGCATCAGGCATGCCTATCTTGCACGAACTGGGCGAAGAACATATCCGCACGGGTAAGCCGATTTGCTATACGTCTGCCGATAGTGTGTTTCAGATTGCCGCGCATGAAGAGCATTTCGGCTTGGACAGATTGTATGAAATCTGTGCAATTGCAGCCGAAATTTTTCACCCTATGATGATAGGCCGCATCATCGCGCGCCCTTTTATAGGGGAAACGGCGGACACGTTTACGCGCACGATCAACCGCAAAGATCTGGCGATTGAACCACCCGAGGATACCATTTGTGACCGTGTAGTAGCGGCTGGCGGGCGCACCTTGGCGGTTGGCAAGATCGGGGATATATTTGCCCATCGTGGCATCACAAAGTTAAAAAAGGGTAAACGGGATTTGGAACTGGTGGATGATCTACTCGATTTCATATCCGAGGCTGTTGACGGGGACTTCATTTTTACCAATCTGGTGGAATTCGACAGTCTATATGGCCACCCGCGCGATGTTGCCGGATACGCCCGTGCGCTGGAAGCGTTTGATGTGCGATTGCCGGAAATTACGGCGGCATTAAAGGCCGGAGACTTGTTGATAATCACGGCGGACCACGGTAATGACCCGACATGGCGCGGCACAGACCACACTCGTGAACGGGTGCCGGTTTTATGTGTAGCACCGGGGCTGGCGGACCGCGAAATCGGGCTGGTTGGCATGGCGGATATTGGCGAAACAATTGCGGCGCATCTTGGGTTGGAACCTGGGCGCCATGGTAGGAGTTTTCTATGACTGATTGGGCTGTAGTTCCAAAAACGGAGCTACATTTACATATCGAGGGCGCTGCACCGCCGGATTTCATCCGCATGTTGGCGGCTGAAAAGAATGTCGATTTGTCTGGTATTTTCAAGGATGACGGCAGCTATGTCTGGAAAGATTTCGCGGAGTTTTTGAGGACGTATGAAGCGGCGTGTTCTGTGCTGCAAACTCCGGATGATTTCCGCCGCTTGACTGAGGCCGTTCTGGATGTGAGCGCAGCACATGGTGTGGTTTACACGGAGATGTTTTTGTCGCCCGATTTCTGCGGTGGTGGCGATCTTGAGGCGTGGAAAGATTATCTGGCAGCGATGACCGTCGGGGCCAAAAACGGCAAAGCCAAGCACGGGATCGAGACGCGGTTTATATCCACCTGTATCCGGCATTTCGGCCCTGAAAAGGCCGAACAGACAGCTAAAATAACGGCAGCAACGGCTGGTGGATTGTTGACCGGCTTTGGTATGGGCGGCGAGGAGCGGCATTTGCAAGCATCTGATTTTGGCAAAGCGTTCGCGATTGCAGGGGATGCAGGGCTTGCTTTAACCAGTCATGCCGGTGAAATTTGCGGTGCGGATAGCGTCCGAGAGACCCTCGATTCCCTGAAGGTTACGCGGATTGGGCACGGCGTTCGGGCGATTGAAGATGCTGATTTGGTGGCACGATTGGCCGAAGAGCAGATCGTTCTTGAGGTTTGCCCCGGTTCGAACATATCGCTGGACGTGTTCGCGAAATGGAGCGATCACCCCATTGCCAAGCTGCGCGATGCGGGTGTACCGGTGACTGTTTCAACCGACGACCCCCCATATTTTTATACCGATATGACGCGGGAATATTGCAAGTTACACGAGACATTCGGCTGGGATTTAGCTGATTTTCAAGCAACAAACCGCACCGCGATGAACGGGGCGTTCTGCGATGATACTACGCGAAAACGCGTAATGGCGAAATTTGAATAGGGAATCGGAACAATGATGAACGAACACTTAACAGTCGTTAAACATCCGTTAGTACAGCACAAACTTTCGCTGATGCGCGACAAGGGCACGCCGAGCAGTTTGTTCCGCCAGTTGTTGCGCGAGATCAGCCAGTTGCTGGCCTATGAAATTACGTCTGAATTGCCGATGACGACCAAGAAGGTTGAAACGCCCTTGGTAGAAATGGACGCGCCAGTTCTTGAGGGACGCAAACTGGCGTTGATCTCGATTTTGCGGGCCGGCAACGGGTTACTGGATGGCGTTCTGGAGCTTATTCCAGAGGCGCGGGTCGGATTTGTCGGGCTTTACCGCGATGAAGAAACGCTGAAACCCGTGCAGTATTATTACAAGGTTCCGGCCCATCTGGATGAACGTGTGGTGATTGCCGTTGACCCGATGTTGGCGACGGGAAATTCATCCGTAGCGGCGATTGATTTGTTGAAGGCGTCTGGTGCGAAAAACATCCGTTTCTTGTGTCTGCTGGCCGCACCCGAAGGCGTTGCGCGCATGAAAGAGGCGCATCCGGATGTGCCGATCGTGACGGCCTCGTTAGATGAGCGGTTGAACGATCTTGGCTATATTCTGCCCGGCTTAGGCGATGCTGGCGACCGGATGTACGGGACTAAATAGTCAATGCTTCAAGACGGAGGCGCGCGATTTGGTGAACCTGATCGAGCGCCTCACGAAATTCCTGTTCGGTTGAATTATCAACGCGCGCGCGAAAATTATCCAGAATCTCAACACGGTGACGCCCTTTGACCGCAAGGATATAGGGGAAGCCGAACTTTGCCTTATAGGTATCGTTCAGACGGGTGAACTCGGCGAACTCGCTGGGCGTGCACTCATCAAGCCCCGCGCCCGCTTGCTCGGATGTGCTTTCGGCTGTTAGTTCGCCGGTTTTGGCTAGTTTGCCCGCAAGGTCAGGGTGGGCACGTAGCAGGGCGAGTTGCGGGGCTTCGCCTGCGGCCTCGATTATGGCGCGAAGGGTGGTGATCATGGGTTCAACGCCTGATGGCAGACCATCCTCAAATGCTTTCTCGGCGACCCACGCGGAATGCTCGTAAACGCCGCCGAATTGTTCGACGAAAGCGGATTTGGACATCTTGGTTGGGTCGTTTGCGAATTTCATTAGGGCCTCCGGTTTTGGGGTTTAGACATAACGAGGCCGCCCTCTCTTGGAAAGGGCGGCCTGTTGTTTACTTCAACTTAATCTTCTTGTGGAAGGATCAGGTTCAGCACAATCGCGATAACGGCTGTGGGTAATAGGCCAGAGATCAACAACGTATTCAGCGTGCCTGTGACGTGCTGAACGGCTGTTGGAACCTGTGCAAGACCAAGGCCAACCGATAGGGATACGGCCATGATAATCATGTTGCGACGGTTCATGTTTACTTCGGCCAACATGTTCAGGCCTGCCGAAATAATCATACCGAACATCACGATCACACCGCCGCCAAGTACTGGCAAAGGCATGGATGACACGATTGCACCCAGTTTAGGGATCAAGCCAGCACCGATCAGGATCAGGGCCGAAATGGTCACGACGTGGCGGCTCATGACACCCGTCATGGCAACAATGCCTGCGTTTTGCGAGAACGACGTGTTTGGCAGACCACCAAACAATCCGGCAACTGCGGAACCCAGACCGTCAGCGTAAGTTGCGCCGCTGATTTCCTTGTCCGTTGCTTCGCGCCCTGCGCCGCCTTTGGTGGTGGCGTTTGTGTCGCCCACGGTTTCAATCGCTGAAACGATGGAGATCAACACAACGGCGATAACTGCACCGAGGTTGAATTCAAAACCGTATGGCATGAATTTAGGGATCGCGACCCAGCCTGCATTGCCGACATTGCTGAAGCTAACGAGACCGAATGGTATTGCCACGATATAACCGGCGACAAGCCCGATCAGGATTGCGGCGGCAGACATCGTGCCTTTGGTCCAGAATTTGAAGCCAAGGGCGACAAACACAACCGTTAGGGCAGGTAGCCAATGCGCGAGCGAACCGAAGCTGTCTGCGTTCATCTGGAACGGCGCTGCACCACCGGCGGCGTATTTAATGCCGACGGAAACAAGGTTCAGACCGATTGTCAGGATAACAAGGCCGGTTACCAGCGGCGGGAACAGGAAGCGGATTTTCCCGATCACCGTACCAAGCGAAAAGTGGAAGATGCCACCGATGATGATTGCACCAAACATCGCGGCCATGCCGTCATTGGCAGCGATAACCACCAAAACGGATACGAACGCGAAGCTGGTACCTTGCATAATTGGCAAACGCGCGCCAATCGGCCCCACCGAACGCAAAACCGGCGGCACCGGCCACGATGATCGAGGGTGTCACATTGGAGGCAAACATCGCGAGCACGTGCTGGATACCAAGAGGTATAGCCTGTGCCATTGGGGGGGTTATATTCGGGTCGCTAAACGTCCCTTCGGATATGTCAGTCATTTCAGAACTCTCCTGTCCATTGTTGATAACGGTCTTCATGCCGTATTTGTTCCCCCGTTGTTGGGGGTAATCGGCGGATTATTGCTTAAGTGGGCGAAATTGTATCCATTCAATAATGTGTAAGAGTTTCAATAAAACCGGAAGATACGGCATATTTTGTGGTAGTACTTGCTGTGCCCTCCACCTGTTGGGGGCGTGAAGCAGGTAGGTGTCGTCGCGCGAAAAGGTATTATTCACTTGGGCTGTGCGTCACAAAAGACATAAAAACTTTTGATAAAGGGTACCAACACTCATGATCCACGCTATAAAATGCGTGGGAACCATCGTGGCATTGCGCGATGTAAAATTACCAGCGAGGGGACCACATGCCCGAAAATACTATCCGCGAAGACGAAGATGTATATGCGCTGGGCTCGGGTCTGGTGGATGCGGTGTTGGCGGCTGTGGAAGAGGGCTCGCAATCCGCGTTATTGCTGTTGTTCGAAGACCTGCACGAAGCCGATATCGCCGACCTGTTGGAGCAAATCGGGAAAGAGGATCGCCGCCGTCTAGTTCGCCTTTGGGGGGATCACGTTGACGGCGAGGTTTTGTCTGAACTCGAAGAAGGTGTGCGCGATGAGGTGATCGCCTATACGCCGGATGCGGTGCTGGCCGAAGTGTTCAAAGACCTTGATACCGACGATGTGGTTTATCTGGTCGAGGATCTGGATGCGCCGCAACAAGAAGCGTTGCTTGGATCGTTGGATGATGCGGACCGTGTCGCGGTCGAACAATCCTTGCAGTACGAAGACGAGACCGCTGGCCGCCTTATGCAGCGTGAAATGGTCATGGCCCCCAATCACTGGACCGTCGGGGATGCGATTGATTTCATGCGCGCCAGCGAAGACCTGCCGCAAGACTTTTATGATGTGATTGTCGTTGATCCCGCCATGCACCCCGTCGGTTCCGTTCCGCTTAGCCGGATTATGGGGGCTGCGCGCGAAGTGCCGTTGATGGATTTGGCGCATGAGGATTTCCGCGTCATTCCCGTGGACCAATCCGAGGAAGACGTGGCCTATGCGTTCAACCAGTACCACATGGTTTCCGCCCCCGTGGTGGAGGAATCTGGCCGTTTGGTCGGGGTGATAACCATCGACGACGCGATGGAAATTCTGGAAGATCAAGCCGAGGAAGACATGAACCTTCTGGCTGGTCTGACCGACGAAGACCTATCTAGCCGCGTCTGGAAAACCATGCGCAGCCGTTTTCCGTGGCTGGCCGTTAACCTGTTCACCTCCGTGTTGGCGTCCATCGTTATCGCCCAGTTTGCCAGCACGATCGAGGCGATTGTCGCCCTTGCCGTGTTGTTGCCGATTGTCGCTTCTATGGGCGGTAATGCAGGCACGCAAACTTTGACGGTTGCGGTGCGCGCGCTTGCGACACGTGATCTGACATCCGCGAATGCCTCGCGGATCGTGTGGCGGGAGTTTCTGGTTGGCGCGGCGAACGGGGTTGTGTTTGCGGTGATTATCGGGGGCGTCGGGTTTGTGTGGTACGGCAGCGTCATGCTGGGCGTGGTGCTTGGCCTTGCGATGATTGGCAATATGCTGGTGGCGGGAATGGCGGGGATATTAATTCCCATCGGGCTGGATAAACTGGGGGCTGATCCGGCGTTGGCGTCTGGCGTCTTTGTAACAACGGTGACGGATATCGTCGGGTTCTTCGCGTTCCTTGGATTGGCGAGCGCGCTGTTGCTTTAACCCCCGGCTGGTAGTTTTAGCGTTTTGGTTTGATTGCCCTTTTTCAGGCGAACCTGGCTTTCGCTAATGGCGACTATCGTCCACCTGTCAATCTTGTCACCCACCTCAAGCATCCGGTATTTCCCACCACGCTGGCGTAACAAGGCGCGGTAATCGCCCGATGTGCCGAAAACACCGATTAGGCTGGTTTCACGCAGGTTAATCCCGTTTTCAATCGTGGCTGTGCGCGCGACATTGGCCGAGGTTGGAATGTTAACCTGGCGCGGCGCGTCGGTAAATGTAGGGGTAACGCGGGCTTGTTCAGCGCTTGCAGTGGCCATTGCCTTAGCCCGATCAGCAAATCCGGTGGAGCGATGTAGCGGTGCCAACGTGGAAGGTACCGCCGGTAATGCAAGGCTGGCAACGATTGCGTTAAGTTCCACTGAATCTGGTCGCGAGAGGGGGCGCAAACGTTGCGCGTCTGTTAATACTGGTTCAGGTTCCACCGCGATAATGCCACTTCCACCAAGGATTTCATCACCACCACGAAGCARSGGYARGGYYGATGGRCGYCCSGTTAAYACKGTCGCTGGAACGGATTGYAGYGCKGCAATKCGGGCGGCCTCSGCYACAGGATCSAGGGGTTCTGGTGYMRCMACMACTTCRGSTTCMGSTRTGAYKKCGGGGRKYKCGCCAACTTCTAYGCCRYCACGAAGTAGSGGTRRAAYYTCRGGSCGYCCMTYGATCACRCGGGGCGGRATAMGTTGTAATTGCTCRAYGCTYAGGCCGGTRACGACSGTGGTGAACTGAACSACAKGTTCGCCGTCRGGGGTGGTTTCAGCAAGGGYCGGTTCTGGCGTCACCACRGGTTCCGGGGCGGGYGGCAAATCAGCGACGCTACGGCCATCGCGTAACATTGGCGTGATTGGCGGAAGCCCTTGTGTGACAATCGGTGCTAGCGCTTGAAGCTGCGCAATGGTTAACGTGGGGGCTGGCGGCGGGAGCGGCACATCGGAAATCTCTACGCCATCGCGCAAAACTGGCAAGATATCTGGCCGACCGCTGATCACATTGATCGGTGCCTGCTGCAACACTTCGGTGCGCGCCATCTGAACCAGTGCAGCGTTATTATCGCGAACCTGAGTTAGCCCCATACTGTCATTGTACTTACGAAGTTGTGCGGCCAGAACAACGGTGCTGTCATCGCGCGGCAACACATCCGTTAATCGTGGCGAGCTTACATAAGCCGCTTCTGGCGGAACCTCCGTATACCCAACCATGGCTGTTCCACCCGCGAATTCCGAAGTTGTCGGGGTGTTTTCAAAGGTGATGGCTTTGGTGGCTACCACCGGAAATCCGGTTGTTTCCGGGGCGGGTAGGGCATCCGCCGTTGCGGCCGTCAGGGTTTGCGGTAGCGTTGTTGCGGCGTTAACTTGACTTAACGGTGCGGTAGTTTCAGGCGCGTCGGCGATTTCCAGCGAAGACGCGAGCGGGGCTTGTTCAACCAATGCCTCGAATACCGTGACGCTGGCGTCATGGTCCGGTATTGGTTCGAAATTATCGTCAAATGAAATGATTTCCGGCGTTTGATATTGCGCGTTTGTGGCAACGTCGGTGGGGCGGATGGGCGCGCGTGGATCCTCGTCTATTTCAAGGATGCGTTCTTCGGTGGCTTCGATCGCGACGCTTGGGTCGGGGGTGAAATCAATGTTTTTATAGGCCCAGTATCCGCCGGCAATTACCGCGGCGAGTGCCACACCAATGCCAGTGAAAAAGCCGATTTTGGCGTAGTCCACCGCGATTTTTGGCGGGGCCGAGAGTGTGAAGTACGGTTGCTGATAGAACCCTTCGATGCGATCCCGCGATGTGAAAGCCTCGCAGCCAAAACCGTAGCCACTGGCGAAGCGGTTGGCTTCTTGCAAGGTTTCACGGTTGACGGCAGCAATTTTTACGTTGCCGTTTACGTCTTCTTCACCGTACTGGACGATGTAGTCGCCGTCACTGAAGTCCGGGTTTGCCCGCACTATTGCCTCGGCCTCAGCTTGGCGTTCATCGGGGTCTTTGGCGGTTAGCTTAACCTCCAACCCCTTGATTTGCTCAGGCGGCAGCCATATCTGGTTTTTGAAAAAGCGGCCCTGTGATGCCCGTGCAGCTTGTTTCATAGCGGCCATTTTTTTTGGTAAAAACGGATCATTCAGCGCGGCCGCAGATATCCGGCGCCACACGCCGTCGTAGGACAGCTTGTGCAGCAGAATTCCATCGGTGGATAGTTCCAGTGCCAGAACGGGTTGCATCAATTAAATTGCCCTTAACCATTCTCGATCCCAATGGGGCGAGAACCTCAAAATACCTAATGCATTCTTAAAGGCTTTGATCCGGTTTGTAGAGACGTTTTTCGTTTTCGCGCAGCAGATTGGTTGGCTGCGCGAAAATCGGCTTGTTATTTGACGGCGATGGCCAATGCCTGATCCAGATCACGGATCAAATCATCGACGGTTTCGGTCCCGATGGACAAGCGCACAACGTTGGCAGAGGCCCCCGCGGCCTCTTGTTGTTCCGTCGTCAGCTGCCGATGGGTCGTGGAAGCCGCGTGGATTATCAAGCTGCGGGTGTCGCCCAAATTGGCAACATGGCTGAAAATCTCGACGTTATCGACCAGCTTCACGCAGGCCGCGTATCCGCCTTTGACCGCGAAGGTAAACAGCGCGCCCGCGCCCTTGGGGTAAAGGTTTTTCGCACGATCSCGRTAAGGCGAGGARGGCAAACCGGCGTAGGTCACGAARTCCACGCGCGGGTCGTTTTCCARCCAAGTGGCAACCTTCAAMGCGTTTTCRACATGGCGTTCCATCCGCAGGCTAAGGGTTTCAATMCCCATYARCGTATANKKKNGCGGCTTGSGGGTTCAGSGTCATGCCAAGRTCGCGCAARCCAATGGCAATACCGTGGAACGTGAAGGCCAGCGCCCCGAARGTTTCGTGGAAWGTCATRCCGTGATAGGCGGGTTCAGGTTGYGAWARKGACGGAAATTTGTCACTGGCGGACCAGTCGAAATTGCCRCTRTCSACAACKACRCCKCCCATAACCGTRCCGTTTCCGGTTAGGTATTTCGTGGTGGAATGCACAACCAARGTCGCCCCTTGGGAGATCGGCTGGCAAAGGTAAGGCGTGGCCAATGTGTTGTCGACGATCAGTGGAACGCCCAGTTTGTCAGCCACCGCAGCAACAGCCGGAATGTCGGTTAGGTAACCGCCGGGGTTGGAAATGCTTTCGCAGAAAACCGCTTTCGTATTTTCGTCGCCAGCCTCGGCAATTGCATCGAGATCGTCGAAATCAACAAACTTGGCGGACCAGCCGAAGCGTTCAATCGTGTGGCTGAATTGCGTGATGGAGCCACCATAAAGGCGTGTTGAAACGATCACATTATCGCCCGGTCGCATCAGCGGGAAAAGCGCCATGATTTGCGCCGCGTGGCCCGAAGAACACGCCACGGCCCCAACGCCACCTTCCAGTGTAGCCACCCGTTCTTGCAAAACGGCAATAGTCGGGTTGGTAAGGCGTGAATAGATATATCCGACTTCTTGAAGGTTAAATAACGCCGCTGCATGATCCGCATCGCGGAAAACATAGGCCGTTGTTTGATAAATCGGCGTTTGCCGCGCACCTGTCGCTGGGTCGGGGCGCGCTCCTGCGTGAATTTGTAGAGTGTCAAAGCCATAGGGTGCGTCGGTCATGGGTATCTCCGTTGGTTGATGTGGTGCGTTGGTGTGGAAAGAGAGTTATAATTTTGACGAAATAACGCCGGTGTTAAACCCCGCTTTGCGCAACTCACCAAATAGGCGTTGGTGTTCGATTTTGGGGCAGCGGTTCATGATGACATTGAGGCCAGCGGCCTTTGCCACGGCTTCGGCGTCCTCGTTTATGACACCAATTTGCATCCATATCGTGCGTAGGCTGCGAGTTGAAAGCGCGGCAATGGCATCGTCGACAATCGGGCCGACATGTTCAGAGCGGCGGAATATATCCACCATGTCAATCGGGCCGACGTCTTCTGGGATTTCAGCAAGTGATGGATAGATCATCTGCCCGAACAGCGTTTTACCGGCTTGACCAGGGTTTATCGGCACAACTTTGAAACCTTTCAGGTTTAGGTAACGGGCAACGAAATACGATGGTCGCATTTCGTTCAAGGACACCCCGACCATGGCTATGGTTTTGGTGGTGCTAAGCAATTCGCGCAGGAATTTGTCAGTATAGTCAGTCATGACTAAAAGCATACGTCTGATGAAATCAGTACACCAGACAAAAAAGCGCCCAGACTAAGCTGGGCGCAAGTTTGGAACGAGGGACAGTGAATTGAAGCGAGCGTGTTCCGACTGCCTGCTTCGTTAATATACGTAAGATATCATCTTTCGATTTAAAGGGCATTTCAGGTTATTGTGAACGGTAAGTTACTTTGGGCTGAAATCCGCTCAATTCAGGATTGCTGGCCAGTTGGCTTCGGCCTTTGCGATGTTGCCCGGAATGTCTTGACGCCATATTTCCCGCGCGTGCAGGTTAAAGTTCAGGTACAGCTTGCCTTCATAAATCGTCCATGCGTCCGGAACGCTTGGCGCGATGGCGCCTTTGGATGCCGCAAGGGCGCAATATCCGCCGAATTGCGGGGCGTAGGCTTCAGGGTTTTCCTTGAACATGTTGAGGGTTTTGCTCGTTGCAAACAGCCAGGTCGCGCCATTCCATTTATACGCAAGCTGCGGTATGCCGGAAACAGGTTCCGACACTGTGAAATACGCGACCGCATCATAGCCGTTGATCGCGACGTCATTCGAATTCACGAATACTGGCGGGCTTGCGGCAAATACTGGCGTGGCCATTGTGGCGGCAAGAATGGCGAATATGGTTCGACGGGTATACATTTGGGATCTCCAATAAGGGTTGGTCAAACGTATCCTATCGCGCGGGGCTTTGAAATCGGCCTCACGAGAACTTGAAACGGGTTGATTAAGTTCAGAATTCAGACTTCCAACGCTTCGCGGCATAAAGCGAGACGGCGGCGGCGTTGGACACATTCAATGACCCGAAATCGCCCGCGAACTCGATCTTGGCGATGCGGTGGCAGGTTTCCTTGGTGGATTCGCGCAATCCCGGCCCTTCAGCACCCAAAACCAGCGCAATCGGCACGTTTGGCAAATCCGCCACGGCCTTTTCAAGCGTCATGTCAGCGGTGCCATCCAGCCCGATCAGGAAATATCCCATCTCCTTCAACGCTTCCATGGCTTTCACCAAATTGCGAATGCGCAAATAAGGTTGGCGTTCCAACGCACCGGAGGCTGTTTTCGCCAATGCGCCCGTTTCAGGCGCAGAATGGCGATGCGGGGCAATAACCGCACGCGCCCCGAACACTTCGGCAGAACGCAGGATTGCGCCTACATTATGCGGGTCGGTAACACGGTCCAGCAACAAAACCAGTGGGGCTTCGTCGCGCGGCGCGCATATTTCGGATACAGAACCCCAGTCCAGTGGTTTCACTTCCAACGCCGCCCCTTGATGCACTGATTGCGGATCCAGCGGCACGTCAAATTGACGTGTTTCGACAACTTCGGGCGTGATGCCGGATTTGTCGATCGCCTCGGCCAAACGATCATAAGCGTTCTTTGTAACCACAAGGCGCAGTTTTTCGCGCATCGGGTTTTCCAAAGCGTCGCGCACGGCGTGAATTCCGAACAGCCAAACCGTTTCGGCAGCACCCGCAGCACGGGCGCGTTCTTTTTCGACTATCCAGAGGGGCTTCTTTTTATTGCGCGGGGCCATGGTGTATCCTTTTTCAAGGCTCGTGCATTGCCACGTCGCCGCGCAGTTTGCAAGCTACGGTGTCATAATTGCGGCACGTTGATAGGTTTCGGTGTCCGTGGTGCCGTCATCATAGGTGATTTCAACGATCACACTTTCAATACTGCCCAGATCCAGCGAAATAAACGGCAGCCCGTCTTCCATCTTCATGGCGTTGGGGGCGGCCTCGTCTGTATAACAGGTTTCCTGCTCCCAAACCTGATCTGCGACATCGGAATTAATCCCGTATTTCACCCCGTCCAGTCCGCAGCGATAGCTTTCCAGCATGGTGAAATACAGCTGATCGTTGCCATCGTATTCCCGAATGGAAACCCACATTCCCTTAATCATCGTTAAAACAGGCTTAACCTCGGCCGCCGTCGTTTGCGACTGTGCGGGCAGGCTGGAAAGTGTCGTGACACCGATAAGCAGCGCCGTTGATAATTTCTTAAACATTGCGGTTCTCCTTAAATATCCTTCCAAGTATCCACATTTCAAAATTAATTGCGAGACATTTGCGCAAACCGTGGTTTTCGTGTTGACGTGGCAAGGTAGTCCGACTAATCAGCCCTTCAGAAGTGATTGGGCGTCAGGCCGCAAGGTGTGGCAGGGGACTGTAACTCCCTCGGGGTGACCCACGCCTGGTTCGATTCCAGGGTCGCCCACCACTTCTGTAATTYCCTGAAANTTGATGCAATACSCTTATKCRTCGCCTTMNCGGCGATTGCGWTTCTTRCCAAWTCYGCATTAGACAGGCTGCCGTCTTTGGCMTATGCCTGTYGGCATGAAATTTTTGCGYGGATTGATATACTTGGGGGTSATAACTTACGGCYTMGCWGCRGCKRCGGCGTATTTTGGYCAAGGCAAGATGCTGTATTATCCTGATGYGCGACCGCTGCAAGATTGTACCCTTCCYKCAGGCGTYRAAATCTGGRAYGAGGSYGGCGAGCAAGGGCTGYTGGCTGMYGCCAATAACGACAACCTATTGCTGTTCTTCCACGGTAATTCCGGGTCCGCATGCAACTGGCGGTTCCTTGGCGTTAACCATTTGGCAACSCTTGGCTAYGATGTGCTGGTGCTGGAATACCCCGGTTACGCTGGCGACCCCCGCACCCCAARCAAGGAAAAGATCGAGGGWGCKTTRGGCGTTTTGGCCAATTGGGTGGYAAAGCAGGATTACRCGAAAGTTTCTGTTATGGGGTATTCGCTTGGCACAGGGGTAGCGTCAATTTATGCGCGTGATAATGGCGCTGCGCAGGTGGTTCTGTTTGCCCCGTTTGACAGCATATATAATGTGGCGGCGGCGCAAGGCCTGAAATTCCCGCGCGCGTTGCTGCGCGAGGATTTCGACAACATCGCCGCGCTTGCGGACGTGGATGCCCCGATCACCATTATCCACGGCGAGGATGATGATGTGATACCCGCCAAGCATTCCGAAAACCTGCTGCGTATGTTGGAGGCCGCTGGCCGCGATGTGCGGCGCGAAGTGCGCGCAGGTGTTGACCACAACGGCCTGTTCGAAAGCCCCGCGTTTGACGATTTCTTACGCTACACGCTGCAACCCTGAAAGAGGTGACATAGTGATAAAAACCATAGCATTACTTGGAACAGGCATCATGGGCGCGCCAATGACCCGCAATTTGGCCGCCGCCGGTTTCACCCTGCGCGTCTGGAACCGAACCATTGCAAAGGCCGAGCTTTTGTCCGACATCGCCACCGTTCACCCCACCGCGGCTGATGCGATTACGGGTGCGGATGCCGTTGTTACGATGCTGGAAAACGGCGCAGTTGTTACCGAGGTGCTGTTTGGTGCTTTGGCCGCCGCAAACGCGGGCACACTTTTCATCGACATGTCATCTATCGAACCAAGTGTTGCGCGCGACCATGCGAATGCACTGGAAAGCCACGGTATGCGCTATCTCGATGCGCCGGTTTCGGGGGGCGAAAAGGGGGCAACTGACGCTACACTCGCCATTATGGCCGGTGGAAATGCTAGTGATTTTACGGATGCCAAGCCGGTGTTTGCCGCCATGGGCCGTGCCACGCATGTGGGCATTCACGGTGCGGGGCAGGTGGCAAAACTGGCCAATCAGGTTATCGTCGGCATCACCATCGGCGCAGTGTCGGAGGCGTTATTGCTGGCCCAAGAAGGCGGATGCGACCCTGCTGCCGTGCGCGAAGCATTGATGGGCGGGTTTGCAACCTCCAAAATTCTGGATTTGCACGGCCAACGGATGCTGGATCGAAACTGGGTGCCGGGTGGCCCCGTGGCGATCCAGTTGAAAGACTTGAACAATGCACTGGATGCCGCGGCGCAATTCGATTTGAAACTGCCACTGACCGAGCTGGCCCGCAAAGCGTTTGCCGATTTGGCGGCTGACCCCGATATGGCCCGAAAGGATCACTCGGCCTACCTGCGATGGCTGGAAATCCAGAACCCGCTGAGACGGTTGGGTGTGGGCGAGGATAAACTACCGTAACTATTTGTTAACAATATCGTCCTTAAGGAACCAGCACACGGTATCCTCGAACGATTTATCTGCAATAAACCCCATCGCCAACGCCTTTTTCGGCTTAAATTCTGCACGCCATCCGCCAACAACGGCCTCTACTGCGGGATCGCTTTTCCAGCTAATCCGCGCTTCGGCTGCGGGGCCTGCAACGGATGTCATCGCGCCAATCATATCGCCAATCGTATCGGTGCGCCCCGGCAGGTTGATGCAACGATTATAGCCGAAATCCACAGCGGGTATACCGGCCGCAAGTAACAGGTTGCCAATAATCGTGCGCGGCGCAGAATGCCAAACCTTAAAGTTTTTCGAAACAGGGCAATTCGCGCTTTCCCCCTGCATTGTGTCGCGAAATATCGACGACATGAAGGAAGACGCCGCCGCATTCGCCACCCCCGGCCTAATCGTCACTGTGGGCAAACGTACGCCGCGACCATCGATAAAACCCTTGCGGGAATAGTCCTGCAACAGCTTTTCGCCGATAACCTTTTGCGTGCCATAGGACGACTGCGGGTTCAGCTCTACTCCATCCGTCACCACTTCGGGGGCCTCGCCACCATGTGCCGCGACGGAGGATGCGAAGATCACGATCGGCACATTGCCAGCTTGGCGTGCGGTCTCAAGTACGTTCATCGTGCCGCCCAGATTAACGCGCATGCCAAGATCGAAATCTGCCTCGGCTGCGCCGGAAACAACCGCCGCCAAGTGGTAAATTACATCAGGTGTGGTGCTGAACAATTGGTTAACGGCACTTGCGTCGCTAATATCTGCCGCCACACATTCCACAGGAAACGGCGCGTTCATCGGCGAAGGGGCGACTAAATCGGCCAAAGTCAGGCCGGAAACGGGTTTGCCCGCGATCAACGGATTTGCAACCAGCGCCGCCGCCAGCTTTTGCCCCAAGAACCCGCCACCACCTGTAATCAGAACCTGCATATCAAACCCTTTGCCTGTAATTCGTGCGATTACCTGTTGCACGCCGCCTTGCATTGGGCAAGTCTTGGGTAAATCAAATTCCGGAGGAAAGATCATGAAACTGCTACGCTATGGCCCAATGGGGCAAGAAAAACCGGGGTGTCTGGACGCGGACGGCAATATCCGTGACCTGTCGATGACGATTTCGGATTTCGCGGGGGATAATGTTTCACTTGCGGAAATTGACCGCCTCAAAGCCTTGAACCCCGAGGCTTTGCCGCTGGTCGAGGGTTCCCCCCGCATCGGGTCTTGTCTGGCGGATGTTCCGAATTTTTATTGTATCGGCCTGAATTACGCCAAGCACGCGGCTGAATCTGGTATGGATATTCCCAAAGAACCCATTCTGTTTTCTAAAGCGAGCAGCGCGCTTTCCGGCCCGTTTGATCCCGTTCTGATTCCGCGCAATTCCACAAAAACCGATTGGGAGGTGGAACTGGGCGTGGTTATCGGCAAAACGGCCTCTTATGTGTCTGAAAAGGACGCGCTGTCTTATGTGGCGGGGTATTGCACCATCAATGATGTGTCCGAACGGGCGTTTCAGATTGAACGTGGCGGGCAATGGATCAAGGGGAAATCCGCCCCGACCTTTGGCCCTGTCGGCCCGTATCTGGTAACGGCAGATGAAATTGCAGATCCGCAAAACCTGTCGCTGTCGTTGCGCGTGAACGGTGATGTTATGCAAAACTCCTCGACCGGGGATATGGTGTTTAGCGTGGCTGAAATAATCTCTCACATGTCGCAATTCATGGAGCTGCGCCCTGGTGACATCATCGCCACAGGCACGCCCGAAGGTGTCGGGATGGGGTTCAATCCGCAACGATTCTTGAAATCGGGTGACGTGATGGAACTGGAAGTCGAAGGGCTTGGAATGCAAAAACAAACGGTCGAGAACGCTTGAAGCTTTCGGCATGACGCGCTTTTCCGCCAATCTTGGGTTCTTGTGGACAGAAATAGCGCTGCCCGATGCTATCCGCGCGGCAGCGACCGCCAAGTTTGAAGCGGTGGAGTGCCATTGGCCCTACAACACGGATCCGGCCTTGGTGAAAGCGGCACTGGACGAAACCGGATTGCCGATGCTGGGTCTGAACACAGCGCGGGGTGATGGCAACGGACTGTCAGCACTTGCGGGGCGCGAAGCGGATGCACGCGCAGCGATTGATCAGGCAGTGGAATATGCCGTGGCGGTTGGTGCGCACAACATCCATGTTATGGCGGGTTTTGCGTCAGGCAAGGCCGCGCACGAGACGTTCGTCTCTAATCTACGCTATGCACTTGCGCGGGTCACAGACCACGGCATCTCGCTGTTGATCGAGCCGTTGAACCACTTTGACGCCTCCGGATATTTCCTGCAAACGGCAGAGCAAGCGGCAGAGATCATCGCGGAAATTAACGCCCCAAACTTAAAGCTGATGTTTGATTGTTACCATGTGCAGATCATGCAGGGTGATATTTCGCGCCGCTTGCAAACCATGTTGCCAATCATCGGACATATCCAGATAGCCGCAGTGCCCAGCCGTACGGAACCGGACGAGGGTGAACTGGATTATCGGCACATCCTGAAGCACATCGAGGCCATTGGATACAAAGGCTTTATCGGGGCGGAATACCACCCGCGCCGCAGCGTTGATGCTGGCCTTGGTTGGCGCGCGGTGGTGGCGTAATTACCCGCCAGTGTGGCTCATATGGCGACGCATTTCGCCTTGGATTTGTTGGCGGGAATAGTCGAAATCATGGCCCTTGGGTTTGCGGGCAATCGCGGTGTTGATCGCATCGCGCAACGGTTGGTTATCGTCTGGATGGTCGCGCAAAACCTTGCGCAAATCGGCGTCATCCTCTTGGCCCAGACACATGTGCAACTGGCCTTTGCAATCAAGGCGCACGCGATTACAGCTTTCGCAGAAATTATGGGTAAGCGGCGTGATAAACCCGACGCGGCCACCGGTTTCTTCAACACGAACATAATTCGCAGGGCCGCCGGTGTTCAGCGGAATATCGGTTAGTGTCCAGTTGGTGGCCAATTCTGCGCGAACGTCCTTCAGCGACCAGTATTGATCTCGCCGATCCGCATCGCCCATGTCGCCCATCGGCATCACCTCGATAAAGGTCACGTCAAACCCGCGTTGCCCGCACCATTCCACCATCTTATGGACTTCATCGTCATTCGTGCCTTTCAGCGCGACAGCGTTGATCTTGATGGCTAGGCCAGCCTTGTCGGCAGCATCAATTCCGTCCATCACCTGACGGAAGCGTCCCCAGCGGGTGATCTCGGCGAACTTTTCCTCGTCCAGCGTGTCGAGCGAGACGTTGATCCGTTTTACACCTGCGTCCTTCAAGGGTTGTGCGAATTTGTGCAACTGTGTGGCGTTGGACGTTAACGTCAATTCCTTTAGCGCACCGGATGCCAGATGGCGGGACATGTCATCGAAGAACGTCATGATCCCACGCCGTACCAAGGGTTCRCCGCCCGTGACGCGCAACTTACTGACACCCATATCAATGAAGGTGGTGCAGAGRCGGTCTAGTTCCTCAAGGCTYAACAGSTCTTTTTTYGGTAAAAACGTCATGTTTTCGGACATGCAATAGAAACAGCGCAGATCGCAGCGGTCGGTCACGGATACCCTKAGGTARCTTACCTCCCGCGCGAACGGGTCGACTAATTTTGGCATGTGTAACATGGGTGTTCCTGTTGTTTCRAWKYYGAARATASMCSYCAATACGCGGCGTTACAAGGGTAATYGCTTGGGTTCYGCSYSSCWTTTGATAAWGTGMKCGSGAATAARGGRGAATTGCARATGCACGTYGAAAATTTGGTAGCWMGSTCRGGTACTTGGGARGAAATGCGGGCAGGTTTTAATTGGCCAACGCCTGCGCGTTATAACATTGCCGAACAAATCTGTGAGCGTTGGGCGCGCGCCGATCCTGACCGCCATGCGATGACCTATATGGATGCGGATGGTGGTTTGCAGGATTTTACATATCAGCAATTGTCGCGCTTATCCTCGAAGTTGGCAAATACGCTGCGGGCGCGGGGATTGGGGCAGGGTGATCGCTGTGCCGTCCTGTTGCCGCAAACGCCTGAAACGGTACTGACACATCTGGCGTGCTATAAACTTGGCGCAATTGTTGTGCCGCTGTTTACGCTGTTTGGCGAGGACGGGCTGCAATATCGATTGGGAAATGCAGGTGCGAAGATCGTTGTGACAGACAGCGCGAATTTGGCGAAGGTGTTGAATATTCGCGACACCTTGCCGGAACTTGAGGCTGTTTATTGTATTGATTCAGCCGAAGCACTGGATTTTTGGGCCGAGCTAAACCGCGCGTCTGACCAGATCGAAATGGTTGAAACGGGGCTAAATACGCCCGCGTTCATCAGCTACACTTCCGGCACGACCGGCCCACCGAAGGGGGCGTTGCACGGTCATAAGGTTTTGCTTGGGCATTTGCCGGGTGTCGAGACGCACCACAATTTCCTGCCCCAAAAGGGCGATTGCCTTTGGACCCCTGCGGATTGGGCGTGGATGGGTGGTTTGACGAACGTGATGATGCCTGCGCTGCATTACGGCGTGCCGCTGGTGGCGCACCGGATGTCGAAATTCGAGCCAGACAAGGCCTTCTGGTTGATGCGTAAACTTGGTGTGCGCAATACTTTTCTGCCGCCAACCGCCTTGAAATTGATGCGCCAAGCCAGCGAACCTGAACCGCTTAATTTGCGAAGTGTCGGATCTGGTGGTGAATCTCTTGGTACCGAACTTTTGGATTGGGGACAGCGTGTTCTAGGCGTGACGATTAATGAATTTTACGGCCAGACGGAATGTAATCTGGTGCTTGGAAATTGCGTGGATGCGTTCGAGCCGCGCCCCGGTTCAACCGGAAAACCCGTGCCGGGGCACGACGTGGCAATCATTGATTTCGCGGGCAATGTGTTGCCAGCGGGCGAGGAGGGGGAGATCGCGGTGCGCCGCCCTGACCCATCCATGTTCCTTGAATACTGGAAGAACCCCGAAAAAACTGCCGAGAAATTTATCGGAGACTGGATGCTGACAGGTGATGTAGGCACGATGGACGAAGAGGGGTATTTCCATTTCGCCTCTCGTACGGATGACGTGATCACCTCGTCCGGCTATCGCATTGGTCCCAGCGAGATCGAGGATTGCCTCGTAGGCCATGACGCGGTTCTGATGGCGGCGGTGATCGGTGTGCCGGACCCCGTGCGCACCGAAATCGTTAAGGCGTTCGTTGTTTTGAGCGGCGAGGCCAGCGAGGCCTTGAAGGCGGAATTGAAACTGCGGGTGCGCCAGAAAGTATCCCCGCATGTCGCCCCGCGCGAGATTGAATTCATTGATAGCTTGCCAATGACCGCCACGGGTAAGATATTACGCCGAGAGCTTAAAGAACGGGGATAGCCCCATTTATTAACGAATTTGGCGGAATTTGATGGAAACAACTTTACTTATTGCCTTGATCGGCGCGCTTGGTATCGGTTCACAATGGCTGGCATGGCGCTTGCAATTGCCCGCAATCGTGTTGATGCTGGTGGCGGGTATTGTTGCAGGGCCGGTTACTGGCTGGGTTAATCCAGAGGTTGATTTTGGCGATCTGTTCCGCCCAATGGTCGCTGTCGCCGTTGCGTTGATATTGTTCGAGGGCGGAATAACCCTGAAATTCAAAGCGTTGCGTGATGCTGGACCTGCCGTGAAACGCCTCGTGGTGTTCGGCGCGCCGTTGGGGTGGATATTCTCGACCCTTGCAGCAAAGTACGGTGCCGGTTTGGGATGGGAGGCCTCGGTTATTTTTGGTGGCATCCTGATCGTCACTGGCCCCACCGTGGTTACGCCGCTGCTACGCCAAGCCCGCCTTTCGAAACGCCCCAGTGAAATCTTGAGATGGGAGGCAATCGTTAACGACCCCGTCGGCGCATTGGCCGCCGTTTTGGCGTTCGAAGGGGTTATGGCGTTGAGCGGCGAGGGCGAGATTGCCGACATCGGCGGCTATCTGGTGCTGGGCATATTGGTAGCAACTGCGATTGGTTACCTCTCTGGCAAGGCGCTGGTGCTAAGTTTTTCGCGCGGTTGGGTGCCGGAATATATGAAAGTCCCCGTGCTGTTCACGCTGATTTTGGGCGTATATGCCCTGACCGATCATGTCTTGCATGAAAGCGGTTTGCTGGCCGTAACCGTCATGGGTTTCGTAGTCGGTAACGCGCGCCTGCCAGCCTTGCGTGAACTGAAAAGGTTCAAGGAACACATCACGGTTATCCTCGTTTCAGGTGTTTTCATATTGTTGGCGGCTTCGATGGAATGGGAAATGTTATCGCAACTTGATCTAAGTGCGTTGATTTTTGTGCTGTTAATCATGTTCGTCGCCCGCCCCGCCGCAGTATTTTTRTCGCTAATCGGAACCGGTATTCCGCCCAAAGAAAAGTTGATCGTGGCATGGATCGGCCCGCGCGGTGTGGTGGCCGTRGCAGTTTCTGGTCTGTTCGGGGCGCGGTTGATGGATGTTGGCATCGCGGATGGGCAGTTGCTGGCCCCGCTCGCGTTTTTGCTGGTTGCRGCCACGGTRGTGGCGCACGGGTTCACCATAAAACCCTTYGCGCGGRTGCTGGGTTTAACATCGGCAGSGGCYCCSGGWGTGYTGTTGGCTGGRGCCTCGGATTGGGTGGTTGCGTTGGGYAAAACRTTAAGTGACGCCGAAATTCCGGTGTTGATMGCMGAGCGTAACTGGTGGCGKCTTCGCAATGCGCGCAATCAGGGNMWTCCCNGTTTAYTACGGYGAAATCYTGTCYGAAGCSGCYGARCATTCGGTKGACYTGCACCATTACGGTGCYTTGTTGGCSGTGTCGGATAACGATGATTACAACGCGCTRCTTTGCACSGATTTRGCWCCGGAATTCGGGCGCACTAATGTGTACCAAATTGAYCGRCAYGAAGGCAGCNYKMSSGRAGGGNGATYTGCCYGTCACCATYGGTGGGCGAACTYTGGCRCGTGGATATCCGTTTGAATATTTCGCCAGAAATTACGCAGACGGGTGGGAATTYAAGTTAACGAATATCACCGAGGAATACCCGTTCGACCTTTATCGTGAGGCCCGTCCCGAGGCCGARATTYTGGCTGTYGTYAGCGCYAACGGYACGTTGAAATTCGCAGGRCCGGATCACCTGCCCAARGCCGYAGAYGGTGAYCGKATTTTGGCGTTYCAACAGGCTCGCGAGGACGCCTGAATGGGAACACTTCTGACAAATCAGCATGCGCGGGTGATGGCGACAAACCCGTCGGCGATTGTCGGAATGATACGGTTTTCGATTGTCTTGCGGGAATCAAACTTTTTCCCGCCGCTCTCAGGGCAGGATTACGCCGCGCGCAAAGCCCTGATATTTGACCGCGCCCGCCTTAACCGCCGCTTTCAGTTGTTCGAGGATGTTTGCCTGCCCAGCTTAACCGCGCAAAGTGACCAGAATTTCAATATGATGCTAATGACCTCCCGCGATTTGCCCGATTGGGCGCTTGATCGCCTTATGGGTTTGGTGCGGGATTACCCCAACATTTATGTGCGCGCTTATCGCCCGCAGGCCAATATCCAGCGCATCTTCAAACGATCTATTTTCGAGATGCTGGACCCGACCGCGCCCATAACTGCCAGTTTCCGTCTTGACGATGACGATGCCTTGGCCAGCGATTATATCGCGCGGTTGCGTGGGCATATGATGCCGGAAAATACGGGGAAAATCGTGACGTTCACGCATGGGTATCAGGTGTATCTGTCGGATGGCGCGTTGCAGGTTTGGGATGATACGCGCGATTGTGGATCGGTTGGGTTAGCGTTGCTTCAGGAAGGCGGCGCCCTGTCTATCCCCGAGACGGAGACGATTCACTGCCTTGGCGGGCATCGCAAAGTGGGCCGGTTCGCGCCGATTATCCGCGATGATACTGACGCGATGTATGTTCAGACGGCGAATGGCGTTAACGTGACGGGGCGGCGTGGGGATGTGAATTCGCAAGCGATCTCGGCCAAGGATTTGGCGGATAGGTTGCGTGCGAAGTTTCCGCATCTGGATGCGGAAACGCTTGCGCGGTTACATGTGGTTTACCCGTAATTACCCCAGTTTACGGGCCGCATCGCGCAACGCAAAAGGTTTCATCTTTTCGCCATGCTCTGCGATGAACGTGCGCACGCGGTCGGGGTCGTGGCCAGACAAGCTGCGCAGCCACCACGCCACGGATGTCTGGATAAACCAGTCGTGATCTTCGGTATATATCGCGGCCCAGCCTAAAATGCGTTCGCGAATGGCGCGGTCGCCCTCGTCAAGGTGGTTTTGCTTGGTCCACGGCAACGTCATAACCATGGCGGCGCGGCGCACCCACATGTTTTCGTTTGTCGTCCACTGCTCCACTTCATCAAGGCGGGCAGGGTTGGTAATCAGGCGTCGCGAGCCTGCCGAACACGCGTGATCAGCAATCGCCCAAGCATCTAACCCTTCGACCCAGCGGGTGATTTCAGCCCAAACCGCATCGTCGGGGCGAATGCGGGCTTGCGTTAACAGTTTGGTTGCGGCGATACGGGCCTCGTGAACATTACTGTCCCACAAGGTGCTGGCGATTTGTAGCCGCCTCTCAAGGTCCGTATCTGCCCGCCATTTTTTGCAAAGCTCGTAAATATCAGGATTTGCGATGCCTAAATAGGGGCGCTCAACCTTGTGATATTTTGCCATTTCGGCCGCTTTCTGCGGATTTGAAAGCGCTTCGAGTTCTTCTAGCGGTGTCATTTCTTTGCCGCCTTTGCAGCCCGAAGCCTGTCCATCATGCGTTTTCCAAGGCTTGGTTTGATCACCATCCGCGCGCGTGCAATTGCCAGCGCCCCTTCGGGAACATCCGCTGTAACCACCGATCCCGTCGCCACGAACCCGTCGTCCGCGATGCTGACAGGGGCCACCAGTGCCGAATTGGAACCGATAAACACCCGTTCCCCGATGTCCGTGTGGTGCTTGTTAACCCCGTCGTAGTTGCAAAAAATTGTGCCTGCCCCGATGTTAGAACCGGCCCCGATCCGTGCATCGCCAACATAGGTCAGGTGATTAACCTTGGCACCTGCCTCGATCTGCGCGGCTTTGATTTCAACGAAATTTCCGACCTTGGCGCCGAGATCCAGCTCTGCACCGGGGCGCAGGCGGGCGTAGGGGCCAACGATGCATTCGCGCGCCACATGGCACCCTTCAAGATGGCTGAAGGCGCGGATAGTTGCGCCGCTTTCGATGGTAACGGCGAGGCCGAAAACCACGTTTGGTTCAATAATGGTGTCGCGGCCAATATGGGTGTCAAAGGCGAAATGGACGGTATCCGGCGCGCTTAGGGTCACACCGTTTTCCATGGCCGCGGCGCGGGCGGATTGCTGGAATACTGCCTCGCCGTTGGCCAAATCTTGACGTGAATTGATACCCATCGTTTCGGCTTCGGAACACATAATGGCGGTGCAAGGCAGATCACGCGCGCGGGCGATGGCGATGATGTCGGTCAGGTAAACCTCGCCATTGGCGTTGTCGTTGCCAACATCGGCAAGCAGCGAGAACAGCAAAGGGGCAGGGGCGCAGATGACGCCGGAATTGCAAAACGTGATTTCGCGTTGGTCGGGTGTGCAATCCTTGGCCTCGATGATCGCCTCAAGGCTGTCGCCGTTCATTTGCAGGCGACCGTATCCGCCCGGATTGGCAGCCTCGAATCCCAGCACCACGACCGAATTTTGCGCACGCGCCGCCAGCATTTTTTGCAAGGTTTCGGGCTTAACAAACGGCGTGTCGCCATAAAGGACGATCACGTCACCGTCGAAATCTTTCAATTCGTCTTGGGCTTGCAAAACCGCATGGCCCGTGCCGTTCTGTTCCTTTTGCCAAACGATTTTCGCGTCTTCGTTATATTCATGTGCCGCGTCTGAAGTTTCAGCACCGCCATGCCCGACAACCACGATGGTTTGGTCGGCTTCGATTTGCGCGGCGCATTGCATCGTGTGCCACAACATCGGAGCGCTGCCGATTTTGTGCAAAACCTTTGGCAGGTCCGATTTCATGCGGCTACCTTGTCCGGCGGCCAGTATTATGGTGGCGGTATTCATGCATATCTCCGAAAATTGGTTAGGGCCTTTTAGCAGTGAAGGGCGGCGGGCAATAGTCCCTTCGGGCACAATTTTCGGATCAGCAGAGGACCTGCTTCAGGTGTGCAGCAAGTTCGCCAACAACCTGAAAGCTCCGGGTGTTAGATTTGCGAGCTGATGATGCAAAATCAAACTGGTGTGGGTGTGGCGCCCTTTGCCGAACGTACCGCTAAGCAACGCGCCTTGTAGCGGGGCCTCGCCTGCGTCACCCATTTCCAGCAGCGGCACATAGGCATCGTCCCAGTTCGCCGCGAAATACAGCCCGCGTTCCTTGTGCCATCCTTCCCAGTCTTTTTGCGTGATGATATTCGGAGTCGTCAGCAACTTATGATCAGGCACCAGATGTCGTACGGCGGCACTTTCATTGGTTACGCGCCAACGCAAAGACGGTTTTCCAATCTCAAGATATGCCAAGCCGGTCGCGTCAGGATCCCAGTTATCCCAAGGCCGATGATAAAGCGTGACAAGGTTTCCCCCCGCAATGACCCAATCATGTAGGTCCAGCAATCGGGCCTGAAGCGCGGCGTTGGTTCTTAGGGCAAATATGCCGATCAGGATTGAATCATATGCCCCAAAGTCGACATTCTGCACCGCCTGTTCATCCAAGCTGTCAATTTTGRTGCCGAGCTTGCGGAGCCAGAAATCGGTACGGTCGCTGCCGCCACCGATGTACGCAATGCGCCCCGCCGGAAGGCTCACATCCATAACCTGAATGCGCAACGCGGCGGGCATGCAGCGGTTTGTGGGGCCGGTATGGGGGTACTCCATCCGGTGGATCATTTGCGCTTTGTGAGTGTCAAGCATTAGGGGAATGGTGTGCAATCCCTCTGCCAACGCGGCTGTTGGCTGCAATCGCACGGTGTTTTCAGTCTGATCTACGGCCCACCCCGTTGGAACCGCGAAGGCAGGCACTGCGCAGCTAGGGTGAATTTGCGAAACCCGAACCGAAATATCGGTGGGGTTCGAGATGTTTACAATCGCATCCGTCTGGCTAAGCGCGGCGGAAAAGGCAGGAAGAATTTGCAAGCGTTCTTCGGGGTCAACGGATACCCACACCTGCTGGTCGCCCTCCATCCAGCGTAATATCACGTGCAAGCGGGCGTTGGCGCGATCCGGATACCATGTGTCGGGGTAAGGGTCGCTGGCGGGTTCATTTTGCGGAATTGTGATTTGATATGTGCCGTCGCTCGATGACGTTGCGGTCCAACTTTCCGGCAGCTTGATTTCGGTAAATACAGCACAATCGGGCGCGTGAATGTGGGTTGTTAATGTAAGGCTTTCACCGGGGTGAACTTCGTTTTGCGATAGCGAGACACGGCACTGAATACCCCGTGATATCATCAAAACCTTGGCGATTTGCCGTTGTTTGTCTGACAGGCGGTGCATAATTTCGGATTTTGCCGCATCAGGACAAATCGCTTTGGCATCCGCGATATGTTGAAATGCCGCCGCTGCGTGTTGGCGTATCGATGCCGTGTCTGGCCATGCAGAAATCGCAGCATTTAAGGATGCTTGCGCGCTCGATAAACTCGCCGCCAATTCTGGCGCGTTCCCGAATTTGGCGAGGTTAGATAACGTGGCGGGCAGGCCGTCAAACACGGAATCTTCGGGCGCGAGATTACCATCAAGCGACCATGCCAAATGCAGCGGCCAGACATTAGGTTGCCCCGGCTCGACCCAAGAACCCATGCCTTGTGTGCGATGAAAACTGCGGGAGTATTGCGCGATTTGTGCGTAATCAAAACCGGAAACCGGATCAGCACCGGTCGCATCAACGCGCACTGTTTCGGCTGGTGGCTGCACATCATCGTCATACGCATCGCCCGCGCCGGACCATGCTGGCAGATACAGCTTCTTTACTTGCCAGATCGGCAGGTTTTGTTCGGGAAATGCGCTTGGGTCTGCCGCCAACTCCACGGCCTTGAATGCGCTGCGTGTCATCGCTTGGTGGTGGCCGTGCTGGCCGGATATATCCAGAAATGTCGGGCAAACGATGTCGGGGCGTTCGCGGCGAAGTATTAGCACGAAACGTTCAAGCGTGCGTTCCTCTCCCCATTTCTCAAGCGTTTCTTGGCCGGACTTGGAARACCCGAAATCGAATATTTCGTCCTCCGGGGTTTCCGATAACCAGTAGTGGGTCATGTTGATAACTTGTGCCGCGGATTCCATTTCACGGGTGCGGATGCAGCCTAGGTCGTTGGTAATTTCCGCGCCGATCGCATTTTGCCCGCCTTCACCGCGATTGGCGCAGGCTTGTGACAGTTTCACGCCATCGCGTAGGCCAAGYGCGGCCAGCATTGATGTCGTTTCGTCATCCGGATGCGCGCCTGTGTTCATAAAGGAAATACAGGATCGAAACGGCTGAAGCGCCTTCCACAATTCCATTAATCGAGGGGAGGCGTTCTGGGCATTCAGCCGTTCTAAATCCGTGAGGGTCATGATTTAACTCAATTATATAAGGCCAATGAGGGCGTTGTTGTGTTGTGAATTATCATCGCAGCGCCACCGATTGCCGCCGTGAACCGACCCGAGGAACCGCCGATCACCCGCGCAATCGTGCGGTTTTCACGGTTCGCAACCGACCCGACGGGCAGGTTTAACCGCGCGATAAACGCATCAATTACCGTGTCGGGCATGGCGCCGCCCAGAATGATGGTTTCGGGGTCGAATATATTTTCCAGAATGCTGATCGCTTGGGAAAGGTGGGTTGAGGCCGTTTCAATCCAATCCAGCAGGACGGGGTTTTCGTCTGCCAGCAGCGTTTCCATTGCGAAGCCATCGGGCAGGTTGATGCCGTGTTCTTCCAAACTGCGCTTGGCTGACAAGCGGCTGGCGTATGTTTCAAGGCATCCATTGTTGCCGCATACGCACTGCGTTCCGCCCGCCTGCGTTATGATATGCCCGATTTCGCCGAAATTTCCGAAGGCCCCACGTTGGGCATGGCCGTCAGTGATTACACCCAAACCAAGGCCGGTTCCGAAGTATATGAAGCAGAAGGTGTCAATGCTGGCGGCAACGCCCGTTACCCGCTCGGCTATTGCGGCGGCGGTGGCGTCATTTTCTACGATCACGGCGCATTTCAGGGCGTCTTCGAAAACCTGCTGAATGTTCACGCCGTCCCATTCGGGCAAAATCGCGTCATCGTGCGCCCCTTGGCTGGAAACACCAAACGGGCCGGGCATTACGATTCCGACACCCAATAATTGCACGCGGTCGCGGTTACTGGTTGTGATCGCCAGACTGATCGCGCTTTCTATTGCTGGAATGGCCATATCGGGAGCCGCGTTATCCAATGCCACGCGCGCCTTATAAATACATTCGCCTTTCAGATTAAGTATCGCGCAGATCAAGGCATCTGGCCGCAGCTCGATCCCGACGGCAAACGCGCCTTCAGGATTAATGGAGTATTGCGTCGCAGGTTTTCCGCGAACGCCGGTTTTTTGGCCCACAACGCGCAACAAACCATCGTTTTCCAGAACCTCGGTAATGTTGGAGACCGCCTGAACGCTTAGCCCGCAACTACGCGCAATTTCGGCGCGGCCGGCGGGTTCTTTGGCGCGCACAAAGTCCAGAACCACGCGCCGGTTATGGCTGCGATTTCGCCCGGCATTCCCGCCAGTCGCGCTGCTTTTACTGTCATTAGCGATTGGATCGCTCCTCGGTTGTTAACTCAAGTAACTTGAATTAAGTATTGATTTTTAAGGCCCTCCGGTCAACACTTCCATACAGAGACCCGCGGAAAAATTCATAAAATTGAAGCTGGCTGGTCCTATGTAGCTGTAAAGAAACATCTTTTCAGATTTACTATATGTAACAGGAGGTAATATCTAATGAAATCGTGGAAGAAAACAATTGTGGGAATCACCACAGGCGCAACAATTGCTTTGAGCGCGGGGGCCTCTCATGCGGTCGAAATCGACTATTGGCAGTACTTCTTTGAAGCACGCGTCAACGCCATCGACACATTGATTGAAATGTTCGAGGCCGAAAATCCCGACATCACCGTAAAGCAAACAACATTCCCTTATGCGGATTATCGCACCAAGGTTGCCGCGGCCATTCCAGCCGGTGAAGGCCCTGACGTGGTGCAGCTGTTTTATGGATGGTTGAACGATTACGTCGAGGCCGAATTGATCRCRCCKCTGCCGGTGGATGCGTTCCCGCCMGAAACCATTCGCGCAGAGTTTTTYCCKATGGTGCAAGCCATGGAAAAAGAYGGCCARTACATGGCGYTGCCAACGGCWGTKCGTTCCYTSGCGCTGTTCTACAACACGCGTYTGTTTGAAGAGGCAGGCATAGAGGGCCCACCAAAAACACTGGATGAACTGGTCGAAATTGCRCAAAAGCTGACCAAAACSGAYGCATCCGGYAACATCACGCAAGTGGGCATCACCACGGGYATGAAYGCRCAGGAYCACCAYTGGGTKCGCGAAGTTCTRGTGCGCCAGTTCGGYGGCTCGCCTTAYACWGRCGACTATCAAACYGTGACSTATRACGAYGMTGCMGGTGCWGCSGCRTTGCAATGGTAYTCSGAWCTGSAAACCAARTACGGYGTRACACAATCCGGATTTATGGATCAGCCACAAGCGGCGTTCAAAGCCGGGCGTGCMGGWATGCATATCGACGGGTCGTTCCGCATCGGTGCGCTTGATAAAACGCGTGGCCTAGAATGGGCTGTGGCTGAAYTRCCMGCAGGACCGGACGGGTTGCAATCCAACTACTCCAGCTATTGGGTGAATGCKATTACAWCYAAAGCACARGGCGAAAAAGAAGMKGCYGCSCTTAARTTTCTRGCCTTCATCACATCGGACGAAGCGATGCAAATCTGGCTTGATACGGTTGGGGAATTGCCYGCCAARCCATCGGCTGCTTTGACGGATGCGAATATCGCGGATCCGGTRTTTGGCCCGTTCATCAAAGGGTTRAGYTACGCAAGAACTACCATYTTTGCGAACGAATCYGGCCAACGGCAAGTGCTTATGGATGCAATGCAACGTATCTTGCTTGAAGACCARTCGCCMGWMGATKCCATTGGTGTYGCTGCCGCKGAAGAGCAAGCAATCCTTGATGGCTACTATAAATAGACAATAAGCTGTGGCGGCGCATGTGTGTCGCCACAGATYWWTAKATGGAARCTGGATYATGAACTGGTATCGCAGGCTYTCGATYAAACAAAARCARGTCGTCTGGGCGTGGACATTTCTGGCCATTCCGGTGCTGTTTTATACCGTTATCCGYTTTTAYCCCACCTTTGGYGCRATCGTTYTGTCRTTYCARAACTGGAACCTGCTKGGCACTAAAACCTGGGCGGGGCTRGAKAATTACCAAAAACTGGTGGCTGACCCTGTCTTCTGGAAAGTGTTCAAAAATACGTTTGTCTATTTGCTGTTGGGCACGCCGATCAGCTTGGTGATCTCGTTCGCGATTGCGTACCACCTCGATAAAGTTAATTTTATGCACGCGACCATCCGTGCGATGTATTTCTTGCCGTTTATGACCTCCGCCGTGGCGATGGCGTGGCTTTGGCGCTGGTTTTATCAACCCGTTCCAATTGGCCTTTTCAACAACATGCTGGCCTCTGTCGGCATCCCGCAATTTCCGTTCCTGAATTCAACGACATGGGCGCTTCCGTCCGTTCTTGCGCCTGCCGTATGGGCCGGACTTGGGTTTCAGATTATCATATTCATGGCCGGTCTACGGTCCATCCCGCATTCGTATTACGAGGCCGCACAGATTGACGGCGTTAACCCCCTGACCGTTCTGTGGGAAATTACGCTGCCACTGTTAAAACCAACAATCGTTTTCCTTGTCGTGTTTTCCTCCATCGGGTTCTTGCGCATTTTCGATCAGGTTTTCAACATGACGACCAACGATCCGGGGGGGCCGCTGAATGCAACGAAACCGCTGGTGTTGATGATCTACGACACCGCGTTCAACGCGTTCGATATGGGCTATGCCGCCGCACAAACCGTGGTCCTATTCACCATTTTGCTAATCGTCAGCCTTGTGCAACTTTACATCATGCGGGAGCGTTGAGATGAGCGATATGAACTTCAAAGCGTCGTCCGCAACGCTGAATAAAGCGAAGCCTTACAAATACAAAAAACAGATGACGCCCACGCAAATTATCCGTTGGACGGTGCTGTTTCTTGGCGGTGTTGCGATGATTATGCCAATCGTTTTCATGATGTCGACCTCGTTCAAATGGCCCCACGAAATTTATAACCTGAAGATTATTCCGGATGAGCCGACACTGGATAATTACGCCTACGTTCTTGAAGACGGGCGGTTTTATAAATGGTTCATTAACTCGCTAATCATTGCGACGATCACCACGATCTCGGCGGTGATATTTGACTCACTGGTTGGTTATACCCTGTGCAAATTCCGTTTTCGCGGCCGCATGATTGTGTTTGTCGCCATTCTTTCCACGCTGATGATCCCCACCGAAATGCTGGTTATTCCGTGGTATTTGATGGCCAAGGATTTCGGCTGGTTGAACAGTTATTGGGGCATTATGTTCCCCGGTGTCATGACGGCCTTTGGCACATTCCTGATGAAACAGTTCTTTGAAAGTGTCCCCGATGACTTTCTGGAAGCCGCACGGATTGACGGTCTGAACGAGTTTCAAATCTGGTGGACGGTGGCCATGCCCTTGGTGACGCCGGCAATCTCGGCCTTGGCGATCTTCGTTTTCCTTGGCAACTGGACTGCTTTCATCTGGCCGCTGATCGTTACGAACGACCCTGATTTATACACGCTACCCGTGGGCTTAACGACGTTCAGTGTTGAACAAAGTGTGGAGTGGGAATTGATCATGACCGGCGCGGCGCTTGCCACTATTCCGACCCTGATCGTATTCCTCGTGTTCCAGCGCTACATCATCCGCGGCGTCGTTATGACGGGGCTAAAAGGATGATAGATAAAACCGTATTTCCTGACCCGACTTACAAAGACACCGTGCTTGCCCCCCTGTTCGAGGGGGCCAAGGCGCATTTTGTGGATGCCGTGCGGGCGATAAATCAAGCGCATCTGGTGATGTTGGTCGAGACCGGAATCGTTCAGCCAAAAGACGCACAACGGATTGCCAGCGCCTTGCGCGATATCGACGAACAACTGGATATCGACGCGCTGGAATATACTGGTGAGTTTGAAGACTACTTTTTCCTCGTCGAAGCCGAACTGAAATCGCGCCTTGGGCCGGACTTGGCAGGCGCGTTGCACACGGCGCGCAGCCGCAACGACATGGATCACACCGTTTTCAAGATTGTTCTGACACAGCGCGTTGACGCATTGCTAACCCTTTCCCATAAACTGGCAGCGGCCCTGATTGACACCGCGACCCGTGAAAAATCGACGTTAATTGTGGCCTACACCCACGGCCAACCCGCCCAACCCAGCACCTTCGGGCATTATCTGGCCGCCGTGATCGAAGTGCTGCTGCGCGACATTGACCGCCTGCAAACGGCCCGCGAGGCATTACAGAAATGCCCGATGGGGGCGGCGGCTATAACCACAACGGGTTTCCCGATTGATCGTCATCGTATGGCCGCGTTGTTGGGGTTTCGCACGCCGTTGCAGAATTCGTATTCCTGCATTGCCGGCGTTGATTACGTGACCGGATTGTACAGCGCGATGAACCTGATGTTCCTGCATCTGGGCCGCGTCGTGCAGGATTTCCAATTTTGGAGCGCGTTTGAGGTGTCCCAACTTTATGTGCCGAACAGCTTCGTGCAGATATCTTCCATCATGCCACAAAAACGCAATCCCGTTCCGATCGAGCATTTGCGGCTGCTGTCCTCGTTAACCGTTGGGCGCTGCGGGGCTATGGTAAACATTATGCACAACACACCGTTTACTGACATGAATGACAGCGAGGGTGAAATCCAGCAAGCCGGATATGCCGCTTTCGAAAGTGGCGCGCGGGTTTTGACGTTGCTGGGGGCATTCATTCCGGCGTTGTCGATAAACGCGGACGCCGTGCAAAAAAACATTGACGCAAGTTGCATTACGGTGACCGAACTGGCCGACACGCTGGTTCGGGTTGAGGGACTGTCGTTTCGCCAAGCGCATGAAATTGCGGCGATTACATCACGCGAAGTGATCGCGAAAAACCAACCGCTGGGCGCTGGATACAACGCCTTTGGTCAGGCGTTCAAATCCGAAGTTGGGCGTGCAGCGTCATTAAGCGAAGCAGACTATAAGCTGGCCGTATCGCCCGAAAATTTCGTTGCTGTGCGTGATTGTTTCGGCGGCCCCGCTGATGCGCCGTTGAGTGCCGCGTTGCTAGGGTATCACGAAACATTGGCGGATATGAAAACAACTGCCGCCGAAAATGAAAGCTATCTCGTAAACACCGAAACCGCCCGTCTGGTCGCGTTTTCGGCGTTGGAAAAATTTGAAGGAGGCGTTTAATGGCGACCGTAGAATTCAAGAGCCTCACAAAATCATTTGGACAAACGGAGGTCCTGCACGGCATCGACCTTCAGGTAAAGGACGGCGAGTTCATCGTATTCGTCGGCCCGTCGGGTTGCGGTAAATCGACAACTTTGCGCCTGTTGGCGGGGCTGGACGAGGTTACGAGCGGCGAGATATTGATCGGCGGAACCGTGGTGAACAACCTTGAGCCAAAGGAACGCAACATCGCGATGGTGTTCCAGAACTACGCCATTTACCCCCATATGACGGTTCGTAAAAACATCGGGTTCGGGTTGCGGACATCAAAGTTACCAAAAGCCGACAAAGAAAAGCGCATTGATGAAATCGCGGAAACTTTGGGCATGACAGAACTTCTGGATCGCCGCCCCGGGCAGCTTTCAGGCGGGCAACGCCAACGTGTTGCGATTGGGCGTGCCATGGTGCGGGACCCGTCGGTGTTTCTGTTTGATGAGCCGTTATCAAACCTTGATGCACAGCTACGCACACAAATGCGACTTGAAATCAAGAAGTTACACCAAGATGTTGGCACAACGATTATTTTTGTGACACACGATCAGGTCGAGGCGATGACCCTCGCGGACCGGATAGTAATTATGAAAGATGGTCATATTCAACAGGTCGGCACCCCCTCGGAAGTGTATGAGAAACCCGCCAACCTGTTTGTCGCGCAATTTATTGGCGCGCCATCAATGAACACCCTTCCGGGGAATTTCGCGGATGGTGTGGTGACGCTGGATGCCGGTCCGGTGATTGCCACCGATGCGAAGCTGAAAACCGACAAGGTTACTGTCGGAATTCGGCCCAGCGCGCTGATACCTGCGCAGGGTGATGCCCCCTCGATCCTTGAAGGTACTGTTAAATTTGTTGAACCCCTCGGCGCGGAAACCCTTGTTTACGTTGGCGTTGGTAGCGCCGATGTCATCGCAACGGTTCCCGGTCGAAATCCGCCGAAAGTTGGACAATCGATCCGCCTTGCAACACCTGCCGACGAGATAAGTTTCTTCGATACGGTAACTGGCGAGGCGCTGGCGTGATCACTCCTAAACCAGGGAAAACACTGTGTGTCGGGCGCCTTTACTGCGATTTAGTRTTTTCTGGCGTACCCAAAATGCCGGTTAGCGGCGAAGAAGTTTATGCCGACAGCCTTTGCGTTCATGCAGGTGGCGGYGCATATATYACGGCYGCRTATCTGGCGGCRATCGGCCAGAAAACCAGCCTTTGCGCGATCTACCCGTCGGGRCCTTTCGGAAGGRCCATCGAAAGTGAAATTCAAAATGCGGGGATTGACCTGACGTTTTGCCAAGCSGCYGYAYCGGAYGCTGACCCTCAAGTTACGGTCGCRATTGCGYTGATGAATGAYCGTGCATTTTTAACCAARCGGAGCGGCYCATCGATACCGGATACCTTATCCGCCGCCCTTGATRACCCAAACCTCACACACCTGCATATCGCGGAGCTTGCAACCTTGGCCGAACACCCCGMATTGCCTGCAATGGCGCGAAAACGGGGGCTTACGGTKTCGCTGGATTGYTCGTGGGACGAAGATGTGATTTCTARGGGGGATGCCAAAGACCTGYTGCGCGGCATTGATCTGTTTTTACCAAACGAGAAAGAGCTGCGCGCCCTGTTCGATATTGACGGTGCGCTTGATGACCATCGGGTGGAGTTTACGAAGTATGTGCCGCTTGTTGTCGTGAAAAAAGGTAGTGATGGCGCCAGTTTATATACACCCATATTGTCTCATAACGCCGCAGCGATAGGTGGTGATGTTGTCGACACAACCGGAGCCGGCGATGCATTTAACGCGGGGTTTCTTGCACGCTGGCTGAATGGTGCATCTTTGGAAAGCTGTCTTGTGATGGGGAATACTGTCGGCGCGGAAGCCACAAAACGTATTGGCGGTGCAAGCGGCGCAGCAAGTGTATCTTCGCAAAGGCATTTGATTTGACAGTTCAGGTGCAGTTATCAAAACATGTGTAATTGAGAAATAACATTGGCTTGGCTACTTGACCCGCATTGTGCGGTGAAATATGTATCGCGAACCTGAGCGGGCGTTGTGTAATGGTAAGACCTTAGCTTTCCAAGCTAAAGACACGGGTTCGATTCCCGTCGCCCGCTCCACCCCCAAGTTTTTATCATTAGTCTGGTTCGTCTTCTGTTATCAAAGTGATTTCGCCGCTTGATTCCAGCTCGCGAATGCCGACGATTAGTTCGTTCATCGCTGCTTCGGCGTCCTTTTTCTTGACGGGGTCTAGTTCCGATAATTCTTCGCGCAGTTGGTCGGCGATGCGAGTGGACAGGCCTGAAAGTATAAACTCGGCCTCGGTCGGGGCGTTTTTAAGGGCGCGTAGTAATATCTCGGGATCGACGGTGCGGGTAATGGCCGAAACATCGCGGGGCTGCACACGCGCAGGAATATCGGCGAAGGTAAACATAACCTTGCGAATTCTTTCGGCCGTATCTGGATCGTTTTCGACGAAATCCTGCATAAGACGGTCGCGAATATCGCTTTGGGCGAAGTTCATTATATTCCCGGCCCGTTCCACAGGGGTTTTGGTGAAAGCGGAAGGGGCGTTTTCGTTGAACATGGATTCGCTGATGCTTTGCCCGATTAACTCAATAACATCCGCCGATATTGTGCGGCTGTTGATGATTGCCAGCATGGTTTCACGGGCGCGGGCCGGCTCCATTCCACCAAGGACTTGCGCGGCGAGCGTCGAGGGGATTTTCGACAGCACAGTGGCCGCAACCTGTAGATGTTCGCTATCAAGGCAGGCTTGCAATTGCGCCGCGTCTGCTGATGCTACCCTTACCCAGACATCGACTGAAGGGGAGCGCACATAAGCTTTGCGGATTTTTTCCAGGGCTTTTTCGCTGACGTGGCCCTTAAGGGATGCCAGCGTGTCTTCGAGGTCGCCACGCATGGACAGGCCGAAATCTTGAAGTTCGGACAGGAATTCAAGGATCACTAGATCGACAGTTCGCCGGTCAACCTCCCCGAAGGAGGCCATGATGTCGACGATGTTTTTAAGGGACCCCGTCGCGATATCATCGAGGTTTGGCGTAGCACCGGCCTTCATCAACACACTTAGCAAAATTGCGGCTTTGTGCTGTTTGCTGATTGGTGTGTCTATCGGCACGACCTGCGAGGGCGGCTCATGGGCGACGAGGGCAACGGACATGGTCGGGTAACTTTCTGTTCACATATCTATTTGTCGACCAAAATAGTTAAGAAATGTTGAAGAAAAACATGAGGTTTTGGCAACGTATTCTTAACTTTTGTGCCTCAAGCATAAGGTGATATGTTTAGGAATGGAGATTCGATTTGAGATAGAAACTGATGTGCCCACCGTGCGCGACCTACACTTGAGCGCTTTTCCTTCGGCCAAGGAGGGCATCTGGTGGATGCATTTCGTATGGGTGCTGATGCTGTGTCTTATACGCCTGTGTTTGACGACCTTGGTTGAGTGCGCCAAAATTGGCACACTATCCTTATCCATGCTTGCCCCCGTTGGGCGATATGCGGTAAAAGTACCTCGGATTTAATTTATGAGGTGTCTTTATGCGGCGCGTAGTTGTTACAGGTCTTGGTATGGTTACTCCGCTAGCGTGCGGGGTTGAGGAAACCTGGGAACGTATTTTGGACGGGCAGTCCGGTGCGGGAACAATCGCGAAGTTTGATGCCTCGCATCTGGCAACTGATTACGCTTGCGAAATTCCTTTAGGGGACGGTAGCGACGGGACGTTTAACCCCGACGACTGGATGGCCCCGAAAGAAGCGCGTAAAGTTGACCCGTTTATTTTGTACGCCATGGCGGCCGCAGATCAGGCGATCAAAGACGCGGACTGGACGCCGGAAGACGAAGAAGATCAATATCGCACTGGCGTGATGATCGGATCTGGTATTGGTGGGCTGTCCACGATCGCGAATACTGCGGTTTTGTTGAAGGAACGTGGGCCGCGCAGGGTCTCGCCTTTCTTTATTCCGTCAACTTTGATCAACCTTTGTTCAGGGCAGGTTTCCATTCGGTATGGCTTTAAGGGGCCAAATCATGCGGTGGTTACGGCCTGTTCGACTGGTGCGCACGCGATTGGGGATGCGGCGCGGCTGATTATGCTGGACGATGCGGATGTGATGGTTGCAGGCGGGGCGGAAGCACCGATCTGCGAGCTGGGAATTGCTGGGTTTAACGCCTGCAAAGCGCTGTCAACGAAACGGGCGGATGATCCGAAAGCGGCCTCGCGACCTTATGATGCCGGCCGTGACGGTTTCGTTATGGGCGAAGGTGCGGGCGTTGTGGTGTTGGAAGAATACGAACACGCCAAAGCGCGCGGCGCGAAGATTTACGCCGAGATTTTGGGCTATGGCCTGTCAGGTGATGCGTATCATATTACCGCGCCGGCAGCGGATGGTGATGGTGCATATCGGTCCATGGCGGCCGCAGTGAAACGTGCAGGGATTGAGCCTTCGGCGATTGATTATATCAATGCGCATGGCACATCGACGATGGCTGATACGATTGAGTTGGGTGCTGTTGGGCGATTGATGGGCGATGCGGCGAAGGGGGCGACGATGTCGTCAACGAAATCCGCAATCGGGCATTTGTTGGGGGCGGCTGGTGCTGTCGAGGCGATTTTCTGTATTTTGGCACTGCGTGACCAGATCGCGCCACCGACAATTAATCTGGATAATCCGATGGTAGATACTGATCTGGATTTGGCGCCTAACAAGGCGGTTAAGCGGGAGATTAACGTGGCGTTGTCGAATTCGTTCGGGTTTGGTGGCACCAACGCTTCGCTTATCATGGGGAAAGTTAAATAATGGGCCGTAGTGTTGCGGCGAACGCCTTTACGTTTCTTATTCTGCTAATCGTTGCGCTGGGCGGCTTTGTTGCTTGGGCACAAGGGCAATTTCGTAATGACGGCCCGTTGGCCGAGGATCTGGTTTTCGAGGTCGCACGCGGAGCAACACTGGGCGTTGTTTCGGGGGGGTTGCTGTCTGCCGGAGCCATTTCGAATGAACAATTATTTCGGATCGGAGCGCGCTATACGGAGCGGGATACCAAGCTGAAATTCGGGGAATATGTGCTGCCTGCGGGTAGCTCCATGGATGGAATTCTGGATATACTGGTTGAAGGTAAAAGCGTTCAGTATTTCGTAACCATTCCCGAAGGTCTGTATGTTTCGGAAATCGTGACGCGGATAAATGCTAACGAAGATTTAACGGGCGAGATAGAGACCTTGCCGACCGAGGGGATGTTGGCACCTAATACCTATAGTTTCCATAAAGGCGACTCGCGGCAATCTGTTGTGGACCGGATGCTGGAAGCGCAGATTGCGATTCTGGACGAGGCTTGGGAGGGACGCGACGAAGGGCTGCCGCTGGCGAGCAAGGAAGAGTTGTTGATCTTGGCCTCCATCGTGGAAAGCGAAGCTGGCGGGGCTGGCGAATGGGGGCTGGTGGCATCGGTTTTTTATAATCGACTGGCGGCGAACATGCGTTTGCAGGCGGATGCGACGTTGCGATATGGGCTAACCAATGGTGGTGAGCGAGTGCGTGGCGGGCTGTTTCAGTCACAGCTGGATAAGGAAACGCCCTATAATACGTATCAGATTGCAGGTTTGACGCCGACGCCGATATCCAATCCGGGGCGTGCTGCGATACTGGCGACGGCTAATCCCGAGACTTCGAAGTTTTATTATTTTGTGCTGGATGGATCAGGGGGGCACGCATTTGCTGTTAATTTACAAGAGCATAACAGAAATGTGGCGGCGTGGCGGAAGATTGAACGGGAGCGTTCTTCGAACTAAATCAACACAACTTGTGATTTAGTTGTTGACATTGCGAACGCTTCAAGGTATACCTTTAGGCAAGCTGGAAGAAGTGGGTGAACGGCACGGTCGAAAGATCGGGGCCGTTTTTCTGTTTCTGCTCATGCGGAGCAGTGAAAGCTTAACATATGAAAAATTATAATCCCGAGGATCGGGAAGCGGACGCGCAGATGTTGAAATCTGCGCGGGCGCATTATGCATCTTTAAGGGTTGCTTTAGAGGCAACCGTGGAACGACTGCAAGTAGACGGCGATTTGACGGTGAAGGAGGTTAACACCTCAATCACCGAATTTCGAAAGTCTTTGCAGGCGGTAATTACAATCGAGACGGATCTTGCAAAACGAAGTTACGAAAASCGTAGCGGCGGGGAGGGGGCGTGCCCTCTCGACCTTGAAGCTGCGCGACGGGAAGTCATTGGGCGACTTGTTAAGCTCGCTGACCAGCGGCGAAGTGGAGGAACTACTTGACGGGTTAAGCCCGAATGCAGTGCTGAGTTTGCCGTGGTTGTTTGATATTTGGGCGCTTCAGGGGCATCAACTTGCCCCTGAAGGCGACTGGACAACGTGGGTGATTTTGGGTGGGCGCGGCGCGGGGAAAACCCGTGCTGGCGCTGAATGGGTTAGGTCCAAGGTTGAGGGTGCGATGCCCTGGGACGTTGGCGAATGCCGCCGYGTAGCGTTGATTGGCGAGACGATTGAGCAGRCGCGCGAGGTTATGGTTTTTGGCGATTCCGGGATTTTGGCGTGTTCGCCACCAGACCGCCGGCCAGTTTGGGAAGCGACGCGGAAGCGGTTGGTTTGGCGCAATGGGGCGGTGGCTGAAATTTATTCGGCGTCCAACCCTGAAAGCTTACGCGGACCGCAGTTTGACGCGGCGTGGTGTGACGAGTTGGCGAAATGGAAACAAGGGCAGGATGCATGGGACATGTTGCAGTTTGGATTACGTCTTGGCGATCACCCGCAGCAGGTTGTGACGACGACGCCGCGGCCTTCGCGGTTGCTTGCTGATTTGTTGGGCGATGTGCGGACGGTGCGCACGAGTGCCCCGACGGAAGCGAATGCAGCAAATTTGGCAGATAGTTTTCTGGAGTATGTTAGCGCGAAATATGCAGGCTCGCGTTTGGGGCGACAGGAATTGCAGGGCGAAATTTTGACGGATGTCGAGGGCGCCTTCTGGTCGTTTGCGTCACTGGACGGGTGTCGGGCTGAAGTGCCGGAATTGGACCGGATCGTGGTGGCGGTGGACCCGCCGGTGACGGGCGGGCCAAAGGCCGATGAGTGCGGGATTATTGTGGCGGGGGTGACGATGCAAGGGCCGCCGCAAGATTGGCGGGCGTATGTATTGGAAGATGCATCGGTAAGTGGCTCGCCGCAGGTTTGGGCGGAACGTGCCGTGGCCAAGGCAAAGGAGTACGGGGCGGATCGGCTGGTGGCGGAGGTTAACCAAGGTGGCGAGCTGGTTGAATCCTTGGTGCGATCGATTGATCCACTGGTGCCGTATCGGGCGGTTAGAGCGTCGCGCGGGAAAGCTGCGCGGGCGGAACCGGTGGCGGCTTTATACGAGCAGGGGCGCGTTTCGCATTGCGGTGGTTTCGCGGATTTGGAAGACCAGATGTGCGCGATGACCGTGTCGGGGTTTACTGGCAAGGGCAGCCCTGATCGCGTCGATGCCCTAGTTTGGGCGATTACGGATTTGATGATTGCGCCGGCGCTGCATTTTCAGCGGCCCCGTGTGCGTGGACTTTAGATGGGGAGCGTAGGGTAATGGTTTTGCAACTTTTTAAGTCGATGAGTGGGGGCGAGGAGAAAGCCTCGGCGGCGGCTCCGGTGATTGCGTTTCACGGGTCTGGGCGGGCTGTTTGGTCTGCGCGGGACACGGCGAGTTTGACGCGCACGGGATTTACGGGAAATCCGGTGGGGTTTCGGTGCGTGAAGATGATCGCAGAGGCGGCGGCAGCGGTGCCGGTTTTGTTGCAGGACTTGGATCGTCGCTACGAAGTGCATCCGCTGTTGGCGTTGTTGGGGCAGCCCAATCAGGGGCAGGGTTCGGCGGCATTATTCGAGGCCTTTTATGGGCAGCTGTTGCTGTCTGGCGACGGATACCTTGAAGCCGCTGGCGAGGAGCGCCCGCGCGAATTGCATGTGCTGCGGTCTGACCGGATGTCGGTTGTCCCGGGAGCAGATGGCTGGCCGGTGGCGTATGAATACAAGGTTGGTTCGCGCAAGCATCAGTTTGATATGCGGGGCGATTTCGCATCAGTTTTGCATGTGAAGGCGTTTCATCCGCAGGACGATCATTACGGATTGTCACCGATGCAGGCGGCTGGAGCGGCGTTGGATGTGCATAATTCGGCGTCAAAATGGTCAAAAGCGTTGCTTGATAACGCGGCACGACCTTCGGGGGCGATTGTTTATAAGGGCGCTGATGGAACGGGGGCTTTGGCCAACGATCAGTATAACCGGTTGGTGGATGAGCTGGAGAGCCATCATCAAGGAGCGCAGAATGCGGGGCGCCCGATGTTGCTGGAGGGCGGTTTGGACTGGAAGCCTATGGGGTTTTCGCCGTCTGATATGGAGTTCCAGAAGACCAAGGAAAGTGCGGCGCGCGAAGTTGCGTTGGCCTTTGGTGTGCCGCCAATGTTGCTGGGTTTCCCGGGGGACAATTCGTATGCGAATTATCAAGAAGCAAATCGGGCGTTCTATCGTTTGACGGTTTTACCGCTGGTGGCCAAAACTTTGGAGGCAGTGACCGGATGGTTGGGCCCGTTGTTTGGTGAGGGGTTGGTTGTGAAGGCCGATTTAGACGGTATTCCCGCGTTGGCAGCTGAACGCGAAGCGCAGTGGCGACGGGTTTCCGGGGCGGAGTTCTTAACATCTGCGGAAAAACGGCAAATGCTGGGGCTGCCTAAACTGGCGGAAGATGAATGAGCCGGCGGAGCGGGGGGTCAAAATACCTCTATGAACCGTTTGATGCGGCGAGTGCGCGGATAGAAGCGCATGAGCGGGTTTTTGATGAACGATGGCATGGGCTGGAGCGCCGGTTGCAGGCGATCGAGGGCATGCTTGAGCGGCTGGAACGACGAGTTTGGTTGGCGGTTTACGGCGCGGCGGCAATGTTTTCAGCAGATGTGGTTTATGGATTGGTTGCGCGCTCAATGCAGTAAAATACTTGATTAATCCAAGTATAAAGAGTTTTTCTAAGGAAAATACATGATTTATGAAGGCATTGCAGGCACGTTGGAGACGAAGTTTTGTGGTTTTGGTACGAACATCGGATTAAACGATGGTGCGGAAATCGTTGGGTATGCATCTTTGTTTAATGCTGAAGATAAAGGTGGGGATGTTGTGCAAAAGGGGGCTTATTCGGCCTCTTTGGCGCGGCTGTCCAAGGCTGGCGGCAAGGTTAAAATGCTATGGCAGCATGACCCAATGCAGCCGATTGGCGTTTGGGATGAGGTTTACGAGGACGACAAGGGCCTGTTTGTTAAGGGGCGATTGTTGCCCGAAGTGCAGGCTGGGCGCGAGGCGATGGTCTTGCTTCAGGCCGGTGCTATTGATGGGTTGTCCATAGGCTATCGTACTGTTCGTGCGGAGAAATCTGCCAAGGGGCGGTTGTTGCATGAAATTGAACTCTGGGAGGTGTCGATGGTCACCTTCCCGATGCTTCCAGAGGCGCGGGTAGCGCCTTCGGATGATGAGGCGGCGCTGGCGCAAAGTCTGGCTGAAACCTTTCGACAGGCTCGTGATCTGCTGGCCTGAACGTATTTACCAAAGGAAATTTTATGCGTGACAAAGAAATGAAGTCCCGTAGCGGTGCTGCTACGGGGGGATCCCATGCTGTCGAGGTGAAGGCTGCCATGAATGAGTTTTTGAGTGAATTCAGCGGGTTCAAGAATGAAATTAAATCAAAACTTACTGAACAGGAAGAACGTTTGAATATGTTTAATGCTAAATCACTTTCGACTTCGCGCCCGGCGCTTTCCACTGCAACTGAAGTGGGTATTCCACACAAAAAAGCATTTTCTGCCTATCTTCGCAGTGGCGATGACGAGGCGCTGCGTGGGCTGCCGATCGAGGAAAAATCGCTTTCGACGGCTGTTTCGGCTGACGGCGGGTATCTGGTTGATCCGCAGACGGCGGATCAAATTACGGGTGTGCTGCGTGGGGCGTCCTCTATTCGTTCGATCGCTAATGTGGTTCAGGTGGAATCTACGGCGTATGATGTGTTGGTGGATCACACAGACATCGGGGCTGGTTGGGCCTCAGAAACTGGTGCTGCGGCTGAAACCGGTACGCCTCAGGTAGAGCGAATATCCATTCCTTTGCACGAGTTATCGGCACTTCCTAAGGCATCTCAACGCCTGTTGGATGACACGGCATTTGACGTTGAAGGTTGGTTGGCAACACGCATTGCGGATAAGTTTAGCCGTGCCGAGGGTGTAGCGTTTATCAGTGGTGACGGCGTTGATAAGCCTAAGGGCTTCTTGACGTATACGGCGCTGGACAACGCGGTTTGGACCTGGGGTAATCTGGGATATGTGGCGACGGGTGCTACGGGTGATTTCGACGGGATTGATCCTGCGGATGCGATCGTTGATCTGGTGTACTCGCTTGGTGCGCGCTACCGTGCGAATGCGGCGTTTGTGATGAATTCCAAGACGGCGGGTGCGGTTCGCAAGATGAAGGAYGCGGATGGTCGTTTCCTTTGGTCWGAYGGGCTGGCGGCMGGTGAACCTGCGCGYTTGATGGGKTACCCCGTGTTGATTGCCGAGGATATGCCKGACATYGCCGCSGATGCGACSGCGATTGCTTTYGGTGATTTTTCAGCGGGTTAYACGRTTGCYGARCGCCCTGATTTGCGTATTTTGCGWGACCCKTTYAGCGCWAAACCACAYGTRYTRTTCTATGCGACCAAGCGTATTGGYGGCGAYGTTAGTGACTTCGCTGCGATCAARCTTCTGAAATTCTCGCTGACGTAAGTTGGCTTGAATGCCYGCCGRTTTYGGCGGGTTTTAGCACCCCTGTATCTTCTGGCTTTTGCTGCTCCCTCCGCGTGGGCGATGCAGGGGTGTGTCTGAATTTTCCCTAATGTGAGGTCGCGAATGAGTGGATATTTCTTGAAAGACCCTAACTCGGAACTGGTGCTATCGGTGGATTGGCGCGCTGGATATCTGCAACATGATGAACGGGTTAGCGATGATTTGGGCTGGTCTATTCGACCGGTTGAGGATGTACCGGACGAGTTGAAGGTTGTGGTGCAGGAATGCGGGGCGGCGCGATCAACGGCGACGTTCGAGGGCGGAATACCGGGGCGAATATATATGGTTTCCAGCCGGATATTAACGACGCTGGGGCGCGAATTGGAGCGAACACTGATGTTTCGGGTGACTGAAAGGGAATTGCCATGATGTTAGAAGAATTAACGGCGGTTACGACGCTGGATTTGCCGATCCGCGCGTTTGCAGAGCATTTGAAACTGGGCAGCGGGTTTGCTGATGACGGATCCGAGGATGCGGTTTTGGAGGTGTGCTTACGGTCTGCGATGGCGGCGATCGAGGTGCGGATTGGCAAAGCGCTGATGACGCGGAGTTTCAGTTGGGAATTGACGCGATGGGGCGCGGACGGTGTGCAGGTGTTGCCGATTGCGCCGGTTGCAGTGGTGAACAGTGTGACTTTGGTAGACCGGGTTGGCGCGGAGACTGTCGTGGATGCGGCAGGTTATACGCTGGAACGGGATAGTCACCGCCCCAAGATTATCGGGAGCCTGCCGAGGATTCCTGATGGTGGACGCGCGATTTTGGCGTTTGATGCCGGGTTTGGCAATTGGGATGCTGTGCCCGCTGATTTACGCCAAGCTGTGCTGCTGCAAGCGGCGGGGTTTTATGAAAACCGGGCAGGCGAGGGGCGCGTTAACGGGATGCCATTTGGTGTCAGCGCGTTGATCGAGGCCTATCGGCCCATTCGGATCGGGGGTGCGTGGTGAAGGTTAATCTTTCGCGCAAACTGGTGCTTGAGGAACGAACAAACACGCCGGATGGCAAGGGTGGGTTCACCGTTGGCTGGCAGGTTGTCGGGGTTATTTGGGCCGATGTTGATGCACGTTCTGGCCGTGAAGCGTTGGTGAGCGCGCGCGATATTTCGCGTGTTAGACATCGAATTATTGTTCGGGGTGCGCCGGTTGGAACGGCATCGCGGCCGCGGCCGGATCAACGGTTTCGCGAGGGGGATAGAGTGTTTTCGATTCTGGCGGTGGCTGAATTTGATCCGGCGGGCCGCTGGCTGGAATGTTGGGCAGAGGAGGGTAAGGGATGAGTTTGGCATTATCGGGTGCGTTGCAGGGCGCGGTTTATTCTGCGTTGACCGGAGACGCGGCGCTGGTCGCGTTGGTTGGGGCGCAAATTTATGACGCGCCGTTGCCTTCGGGTGGCGCGTTACCGTTGGGGGAACATGTGACGTTGGGGGAAGAGGTGGTGAAGCCGTTCGGTTCGGCCACGTCTAGCGGTGGGGTGCATGATTTTGACGTTGTGGTGCATTCAACGGCGAACGGTTTTGCGGCGGCGAAGACGGTAGCGGCGGCTGTTTCTGGCGTGTTGGTTGACGCCAGCTTGGCTGTAACGGGCGGACATTTGGTGTCGCTGCAGTTCTTGAAGGCCAAGGCCAAGCGCGGGGTTGCGCCGGAGTTACGACGAATTGAGATGCGGTTTCGAGCCGTTGTTGAAGATATTTAATTAAAGGATTTCAAAATGGTAGCGCAAAAAGGTAAAGACCTTCTGATCAAAATTGATATGGACGGTTCTGGTACGTTTCAAACAGTTGCAGGCCTTCGGGCAAGCCGCATTTCGTTCAACGCCGAAACGGTGGATGTGACGAATTTGGGCAGTGCTGGTGGTTGGCGAGAACTGCTGGGTGGGGCTGGTGTGCGGTCTGCCTCGATCAGTGGGTCGGGGGTTTTTCGAGATGAAAATACGGATGAACGCGCACGGCAGATTTTCTTTGATGGCGAGATTTTGCCATTTCAGGTGATCATTCCTGATTTCGGTGTCGTTGAGGGACCGTTCCAGCTGACGTCGGTAGAATATTCCGGCCAACACGACGGTGAGGCGGCTTACGAGTTGTCGATGGCCTCGGCCGGGGCGCTGACATTCACGGCGATTTGATGGTGAACCCGTACCGCGGTGAAGCGGAATTGGTGATCGGCGGTGTGGCGTATGTGATGCGCCTGCCGCTGGGCGTGCTGGCTGAGTTGGAGGCCGAAATGAAGGCTGACAGCTTGATGGATATGGTGCAACGATTTGAAGCTGGCGGGTTTTCGGCGCGGGACTTGATCTCGTTATTGAAAGCTGGATTGCGCGGTGGCGGAAATGAAGTGACCTTGGACGTTGACGGCGGGCCAATTGTGGCCGCGCAGGCGGCGGCAAAGTTACTGGCGGTGACGTTTGCGGTGCCTGAGTGAGCAAGGTTAACTGGCCAGTTTTGATGCGGCTGGGGCTTGTGGATTTGCGGCTGCAACCGGAACAATTTTGGGCGCTGACGCCGGCGGAATTGATGTTGATGGCTGGAACGTTTGGCGAGGCGGCTTCGCTGTCGCGCGCCGGATTTACCGATTTGGCGGCATCGTTTCCTGATGGAATTAAGGAGTAAATATGGCTGTTGAAACGGATTTAGAAAACTTGGACGAGTTGCTGGACGATCTTGAGGGGTCACTGGTTGGGGCGCAGGCGGCGACGCTGGCTTTTCAGCGTGAACTGGACGGAATGAAGTTTTCTGTGGCGGGGGCCGGTGCAGAGGCACGCGCCCTTAGCCGGAACCTTAGCTCGGGGTTGAAGTCGGCGATTGGGGACTTGGTGATTGATGGGGATCGGCTGTCGGGTGTGCTGTCTGGTTTGGGGCGAAGCATGGTGGATGCGGCGTTTAACCGGGCGATTTCACCGGTAACGGATTCGCTTGGCGGGGCGATTGGTGGGCTGATTTCCGGCGTGCTGCCGTTTGAGAATGGCGGCGTATTTAGCGGTGGCCGTGTGGCGGCGTTTGCGCGCGGTGGTGTGGTTGACGGACCGACGCGTTTCCCGATGCGCGGGGGTGTCGGGCTGATGGGYGAGGCGGGGCCGGAGGCGATTATGCCGCTTGCGCGTGGGTCTGACGGGAAGCTTGGAGTACGCGGTGGCGGGAGTTCTGTCGTGAATGTGACGATGAATATTTCCACGCCGGATGTCGCGGGTTTCCAGCGGTCCCGAACGCAAATTTCGGCGGGGATTACGCGAGCAATTCAACGYGGGCAGCGGAATTTATAAGCAGGAGAGCAGCATGAATTTTCACGAAATACGGTTTCCAACGGATCTGTCTTTYGGATCAATTGGCGGGCCGGAACGGCGAACCGAGATTGTTTCTTTGACGAACGGGTTTGAGGAGCGCAAYAGCCCKTGGTCRCAATCSCGCCGCCGRTATGATGCAGGGTTCGGGATGCGGTCMTTRGATGATTTGTCGGTTTTGATCGGRTTTTTCGAAGCGCGATCTGGGCAAYTGTTCGGGTTTCGCTGGAAGGATTGGGCGGAYTTCAAGTCTTGCCTGCCATCCGAGGAAATTGATGCAGCGGACCAAGTGATTGGAGTGGGTGATGATATTTCATCAGTTTTTCAGATGGTTAAGAGCTAYTGTTCAGGTGASGCGGTRCARGTKCGSGAGATWAGTAAACCGGTTTTGAATTTCGTGAAGGTGGCAATTTCTGGTGATTTGCAGGTTCCGGGTGCGGATTACGAAGTGAACTTCGAAACAGGCGAGGTGACGTTTAGCGCGCCGCCTGCGGATGGGGCGTTGGTGACGGCGGGTTTCGAGTTTGATGTACCTGTGCGGTTTGATACGGATCGGATCGAGAGTTCAGTCGGGGGATTTTCAGCTGGGGAAATTCCTTCGGTTCCGGTGGTCGAGGTGCGGGTCTGATGCGCGGCGTTAGTGGGGAGTTGCAGGCGCGTCTGGATACCGGTGCGACCACGATGTGCCGTTGTTGGCTGATTGTTCGCCGTGACGAGGTGCGGTTTGGGTTTACGGACCATGATCGGGATTTGTTGATTGATGGTGACGTTTTTAAGGCCGGAAGTGGGCTGGATGCATCTGTGCTGGAGGCGTCAACCGGGTTGAGCGTAGATAACGGGCAGGCGGTTGGGGCGCTTAGTGATGCGGGGTTGACCGAGGCCGATATTATGGCGGGGCGGTATGACGGGGCCGAGGTTTGGCAGTGGCTGGTGGACTGGTCCTCGCCGAAGTTGAAGGTTTTGCTGTTTCGTGGATTTCTTGGCGAAATCAGGCGCGGTACGGGCGCATTTGAGGCGGAGTTGCGCGGGATTACTGAAGCGTTGAACCAGCCTTTGGGGCGAATGTATTTGCGCGAGTGTGATCGGGTTTTTGGCGATACGAAGTGCGGGATTGATGTGGATGATCCGACGTACTCGGCCGATGTGACGGTGTTGGAGACGTCGGGACGACGCGAGTTTACTTTTGACGGCTTAAGTGGCTTTCAGGATGGCTGGTTTGCGAATGGGGTGATCCGGTGGACATCTGGCGCGGTGTCACTGGTGAAGGCTGATACTGGCGGTGTGCTGGAAGTTTGGGAAGAGGTTGAGGTTGCTGTTGGTGACGAAGCGCGTGTAATTGCCGGGTGCGATAAGCAAGCGTCAAGTTGCCGTGTGAAGTTCGGTAACTTTCTGAATTTTCGGGGCTTTCCGCATATTCCGGGCGAGGACTGGGTGACGGCTTATCCTGCTAGCGGTGAGACGCATGATGGCGGTAGTTTGAATGCGTAGCGATGTTGTGGCGGTGGCACGGCGCTGGATCGGAACACCTTATCAGCATCAGGCGAGTTGCGAGGGGGCGGGGGCAGATTGCCTTGGTTTGGTTCGCGGAATTTGGCGCGAGGTTTGCGGCGCGGAACCTGCAATCGTACCTGCGTATACACCGGATTGGTCCGAAGCGACGAGGGATGAACGTTTGCTGGTTGCGATGCGTACGCATTTTTGTGCGGTCAGTGGTGATGCTCAAATTGGGGATGTTTTGGTCTTCCGGTTACGTTCGGTTGCTAAACATCTGGCCATCGTTTCAGCGCGTGGCAAAATTATTCATGCATATTCCGGGCGCGGGGTGGTGGAAACACCGCTTTCGCCCGCTTGGGAGCGTCGCATAGCGGGCGTTTTTCGATTTCCTGACAGGAGAAATTAATGGCAACTTTGGTATTATCTGCAGTCGGCGGTGCGATTGGCGCATCGGCGGGCGGGGCGGCGTTCGGGTTGTCCTCTGTGGTTATTGGGCGCGCTTTGGGGGCAACTGCGGGGCGCCTTTTGGATGGGCGATTAATGGGGGGCGGATCTGCGCCAGTTGCGCGTGGGCAAGTGGAGAATTTTCGTGTGCTTGGTGCGCGCGAAGGAGCCAAGATTTCACGTGTTTTTGGCGCGATGCGTGTTTCCGGGCAAATTATCTGGTCAACTAAATTTCAAGAAAATGTGGACAGTTCGGGGGGCGGAAAAGGGTCTTCGTCGCCTGTTGTTAACGAATACAGCTATTCTATCAGTCTGGCGATTGCCCTTTGCGAGGGGGAGATTACGCGGATCGGGACGGTGTGGGCTGACGGCAAAGAAATCAGTCTGGACGGGGTCGATTATCGTTTATATCGCGGTGATCAGATGCAAATGCCGGATGCGGCTATTGTTGCCGTTGAGGGCGACGGGATGGCCCCGTCGTATCGCGGCACGGCGTATATTGTCTTTGAAAACCTGGACTTGACGCGGTTTGGTAACCGTATTCCCCAGTTCAACTTCGAGGTGGTGCGCAAGCCAGAGCCGCTGCCTGTGGGGGAGCCGCGCGAGGCGGCGGAACTGGTGAAAGCGGTGGCGCTTGTACCCGGAACGGGGGAGTATGTGTTGGCGACGGAGCCGGTTTCTTATCCGTATGGAAAAGGGGTTTCGCGTCCGGCAAATGTTAACGGAATTGGGGAAGGCACGGATTTCGTGCGCTCCGTTAAGCATATGGGCGAGGACTTGCCGAATGCGGAGTCTGTGTCGTTGGTGGTTAGCTGGTTTGGCGATGATTTGCGGTGCGGTAGCTGCACTTTGCAGCCTGCGGTGGAGCAGACCGGCGTTGATGGTGACGCGATGCCTTGGGTGGTTTCCGGGCAGGCGCGTTTGGGCGCGAAGGTTATTGGGCAGATTGACGAGCGCTCGGCTTTTGGGGGAACGCCTGCGGATGCGTCGGTGATTCAAGCGATTAAGCATATTCAGGAGCAGGGTAAGGCGGTGATGTTTTATCCGTTTATTCTGATGGATATTCTAGACGGAAACGGGCTGGTGAACCCTTGGACGGGGAATGTCGGGCAGCCTGCTGTGCCTTGGCGTGGGCGGATTACGACATCTGCGGCGCCGGGGGTGTTTGGGTCACCAGATCAGTCGGCGGCGGCAGCGGGACAGGTTAGCGATTTCTTCGGGGCTGCCGACGTCGGGGATTTTGTGCAAGGGGCGAACGGGGTTTCCTATACGGGGCCAAGCGAGTGGTCCTATCGTCGGTTTGTGCTGCATTACGCGCATTTATGTGCGGCGGCTGGCGGGGTCGAGGCGTTTTGTATCGGGTCGGAAATGCGGGCGTTAACGCAAGTGCGCGACGGGCTAAACAGTTTTCCAACGGTGGTGCAGCTGGTGCAGCTTGCGGCAGATTGTCGGGCGATTTTGGGGCCAGATTGCAAGATCGGGTACGCGGCGGATTGGTCGGAGTATTTTGGGTATCAGCCGAGTTCGGGCGATGTGTTTTATCACCTCGATCCGTTGTGGGCGGATGATAACATCGACTTTATCGGAATTGATAATTACATGCCGATTTCTGATTGGCGGGATGGGGTTGAGCATCTGGATGATGCCTATGCCTCCATCTATGACCTTGAGTATTTGCAGAGCAATATCGAGGGTGGCGAAGGGTTTGACTGGTATTATGCCAGCGATCAGGCGCGGGCTGATCAGGTGCGCACACCTATTGTGGATGGGGCGCATGGCGAGGATTGGGTTTATCGGTATAAGGATATTCGCAGTTGGTGGTCCAAACAGCATCACGAGCGGATTGGCGGGGTTCGTCAAGTTGAGGGCACCGATTGGTTACCCGGAACAAAGCCGATTTGGTTTACCGAGGTTGGGTGTCCGGCGGTGGATAAGGCGACCAATCAGCCGAATGTTTTTGATGATACGAAGTCGTCGGAATCTGCATTGCCGCATTTTTCCAATGGTAATCGGGATGATTTGATTCAGCATAGATATTTGCAGGCGGTGTTGTCTTATTGGGCGGACGGCGCGAATAATCCTGAGGCTAGTCAGTATGTTGGGCGAATGGTTGATGTGGCGCGTACGCATGTTTGGGCTTGGGATGCGCGGCCATTCCCAGATTTTCCCGCGCGGTTGGACGTTTGGTCCGATGGCGGCGCATTTGCGCGTGGGCATTGGGTTTCGGGGCGTGTGCATATGGCGTCTTTGGCCAACGTTGTGGCGGAAATTTGTCGGCGATCTGGGCTGGAGGCAGTTGATGTCTCGAAGCTATACGGGTTGGTGCGCGGGTTTGTAATTGGCGACACCGAGAGCGCGCGGCAGAGTTTGCAGCCGCTTATGCTGGCCTATGGGTTCGATTGTTTTGAGCGCGATGGTGTTTTGGTGTTTCGCAATCGGGATGGGCGGTCTGATGAGGCTTTGGATGCGGCGCGGTTTGTCGAGGAGGGCGAGGGGGCGTATAGCCTGACGCGCAATCCTGATGCGGAGACTGTCGGGCGGGTTCGCGTTGAATTTATCGATGCGGAAAATGCGTATCAAATGGGCGCGGCGGAGCATGTTTTTCCTGATGAGAGCGAGGCGCATACATCGGAAAGTTCGCTGCCGTTGGCGCTATCGGTTGGCGAGGGGCAGGCGATAGCAGAACGCTGGTTGAGCGAGGCTAGGATCGCGCGGGACGAGGTTTCTTTGGCGGTTGCACCGTCCGTGGCGGCGATTGGTGTCGGTGATGTGGTGACAGTTTTGGGGTCAGATTACCGGATTGACCGGATTGAGGAGGCCGGTGCGCGGCGTTTGGCCTGTACGCGCGTCGAGGCGGGCGTTTATGCGCCCAAAATTCGGGATTTATCTGCGAAAAGGCGGGCTGGACCAACGATGTTTGGGCCGGTTTATGCGGAGTTCCTGGATTTGCCGTTGTTGGATGGTTCCGAAGTTGAACACGCGTTTCATTTGGCGGCTTCGGGTGATCCTTGGCCGGGGCGTGTGGCGGTGTTTTCGGCGGGGGCGGATTACGGCTATCGGTTGAACACGACGTTGGCGCGTAGTGCGGTGGTTGGTGAGTTGGCCTCGCCGTTGGTGGCTGGGCGCGCGGGGCTTTGGCAGCGTTCGGGCGTACGGGTGAAAGTGGCGTCAGGGTACTTGGCGTCTATGCCGGAGGCGGATGTGTTGAATGGTGCTAATCGGGCGGCATTGCGTGGTAGCGGGGGTGACTGGGAGGTATTCCAGTTTTGCAATGCAGAACTGGTGGCTGATCGGGAATATCTGCTGACGAAGTTGTTGCGCGGACAGGCGGGGACGGAGTTTTTGATCCCTGGTACGTGGGCTGTTGGCACCGATTTYGTTCTGTTGAACGGAGCTGTTTCGCAGGTTGATTTGGCTGCCGCAGAACGTGGGTTGGATCGGCACTATCGGATTGGTGCCGCGCATTTACCGCTGGACGATGGCAGCTATGTGCATGCGGTTTTTGCGGGACAAGGCGTGGGGTTGCGGCCCTATGCGCCGGTGCATTTACGGGCAGTTGTTGATGGCGATGTGGTGGTTAACTGGGTTCGTCGAACAAGGATCGAGGGCGATGTCTGGCAAAGCTACGAGGTGCCGCTTGGCGAGGATCGAGAGGCGTATCTGGTGCGGGTTTCTAGCGGGGGTGTTGTGTTGCGGGAGGCCGAGGTTTTGACGCCGGAGTTTACCTATACATCGGCGATGCAGATGGCCGATGGAGTGAGTGGAGTGATGGATTTTGACGTAGCCCAGATCTCGGATCGGTTTGGGATTGGACCATTTAGCAAGGAGACAGTGAATGTCTGAGACTTATCAATTCGGGTTGCCGTTAGTGCAGGCGGCGCAGGCGCAAAAGCATGTAACGGTGAACGAGGCGCTGAACCGGCTGGATGCTGTCGCGCAGATGCGGGTGAAGGCGGATGATTGGGAAATCCCGTCTGCCAGCCCGATCGAGGGGGAGGCGCACGTTGTTGGGCCGATCGCGAGTAACGAGTGGGCGGGGCAATCCGGAAAGTTGGCAATTTTCAGCAACGGTGGTTGGGTGTTTTTGGCACCCAAAATCGGTTGGCGAGCCTGGAACGAGGTGTTGGGTGCGGAAATTGTTTTTGATGGTGTGAACTGGGTACGTTTTGCTGGTGTGGTTACCGCTGGGGGGGCGGCGAGTTTGCATCGCGTGGTCGAGATTGATCATACGTTGGCGGCGGGCGCGGTTTCGGTGACGTTGAGCGTGATCCCGTCGCATGCGCAGGTGATAGGTGTTACCGCGCGGGTGATTTCGGCCATTACCGGTGCGGGTGTTTCAAGCTGGTCACTTGGTGTGGCGGGCGCGGTTAACCGATATGGTAACGGGTTGGGATTGGCGTTGAATTCGTATGCTAAAGGGGCGACGGGGCCGGTAACTTATTGGGCGGATACTGCCTTGGAGATTACGGCTGATGCGGGAAGTTTTGATGGCGGGGTTGTGCGCCTTGCTGTGCATTTTGTGGAACTGGAGGTGCCGAGGGCGGTTTAGTTTGCGCAGTTTACACACCTGACGGCGGTCGGGGTTAGTTCCAACCGTTTGGCGGGAATGTCTTCGCCGCAGGTTTCACAGTATCCATATTCGCCCTCTTCCAGCCGGAGGAGGGCGTTTTTTATTGCGCTAATTTCGGTGGTGCGGTTCTGGCGTGTGGCTTTGGCCATGGCTTGTTGCTGCATGGCATCCATGCGGGAAAGACGGCCGACGCTGGTTTGGTCAAGGATGACGGTGTCACGACTGTCGGCGTTGGTCTCGTCTTGGGATTGTAGCGCGGTCAAGCGGGTTTCCAGCAGAGTTTGGTAAAATTTATTTGATTTGGACGACGCCATTATTTCCCCTCCGCATATTGAATTTCACGATACTGCTTCCGATTTATTACTTTGCTATGCTAGAATGCGGCTTGCAAGTAGGAGTGCTGAATATGGGCGAAGCCAAACCAAAGATAGTGTCTGTTGATCCAGTCTGGAGTCGAATCCGTGAGGAAGCTGCCGAGATTATCCGGAGTGAGCCGGTTATGGCCTCCTTGGTGCATTCGGTGATCCTTAGTCATTCGACGCTGGAGGTGGCGCTAAGCCATCGCGTCGCCCATCGGTTGGCATCGGGCGAGATGACAGAATCCATTCTGTATAACGCCTTTGAAGAGGCGTATGCCGCAGGTTGCCGCCTTGGTGATGTTGCGCGCACGGATATTTTGGCGGTTTTTGAACGTGATCCGGCGTGTCATCGCTATATTCAACCTTTGTTGTTTTATAAGGGTTTTCAGGCGGTGCAGGCCTATCGTTTGGCGCATTGGTTCTGGGTGCATGGGCGCAAGGATTTGGCGTATTTTATGCAAATGCGAACATCGGAGGTGTTTGGTGTGGACATTCATCCAGCCGCGCAAATCGGGCGTGGGTTGATGATTGACCATGCGCACTCGATTGTTATTGGCGAAACGGCTGTGGTTGGGGACAATGTTTCTATGCTGCATGCGGTGACGCTGGGCGGTACGGGTAAGGACGATCATGATCGGCACCCCAAAATTGGCAATAATGTAATGTTGGGAGCAGGGGCCAAGGTCTTGGGAAATATCAAGATCGGCAATTGTAGTCGCGTGGCGGCGGGTTCAGTTGTGTTGCACGCAGTTCCGGCTTGCAAGACCGTGGCCGGTGTTCCGGCGCGCGTTGTGGGCGACGCCGGATGTGATCAGCCTTCGGCTTTGATGGATCAGTTGCTGCACGACTAGGTGGTTATGCCTCAAGGTGCGCGGAGCCTAAAAGATTGGCAGGTATGTCAGCAACGGCAGTTTCTTCGTTGCGATGCCACAAGCGGATTGCGCCCTTTACGAATGCGAAGTTTAGCCAAAGGGATGTTAGCAGGTAAACAGCACCGCCGACCGGGCTGAACGCCAAGATCAAGGATACCGAAACCAGTGCAACCGCATACATCAGGATTTGTTTGCGGGTCTCGACCCTGCCGTGGGTTACGGTACGAGGCCAACCACAAGCAGCGCCATCGCACGCGCGGCTATAGTATCAGGGTAAGCGGCGCTTAGCCAAGTGCTTGAAGACGGAAGTCAGCGTTGTCATTTATATCGTGTATTCCTTGCGCCGGAACATTCCACAACATTTCCACCTATAACCGCTTGACGACTCTGGCTGCCTCCCATAAATACGCCCTCGGTACGGCGGGGTAGCTCAGGTGGTTAGAGCAGCGGAATCATAATCCGCGTGTCGGGGGTTCAAGTCCCTCTCCCGCTACCAAAATATTCTATATAAAGTATGTAGTTACTGGTACTTCGCTTAAATGATGCGATGTTGAAATCCCATTTGGGTGCAGAATTGCAATACAGCCAGTTATGGCTAATACGCCCGACAATTTTCAATGTCCGATTTTCAGTAAATATGAAGGTCCAACTAAATAGTCATGGTAATCCCCCCATTTTTCGATCAGCCCAAAGAACGAGCATAACGGACGTGGGAAAGATAAAACTTGATAAAAATGGTAATATTGATCACTATCCAACTTAGTGTGTAGCTATTATTGGTGAAAATTTAATTGGTCTATCTATTTAAAAACATAACCTTGCCCCGCGCTGAGTGGCAAAACCGTGGTGCTGATAGCCGCGGTGGGCCTTGTTTATCTACTAGCCCTTGCAATACCTTTAGGCGAGTTCTCCGACTGAATGATCGCGGGTCTGCGCCATACATGTCCGTCTTTTTAACGCGAATCGCTTGGCTTCCGACTGCGATTCCATTTCGAAACCTCGTGTCTAGCCGTCAATCACTCAGCTTTAGTTTCACTGCCCTGTCAGACAATAAAGTGGTTGCCTGGATGACCATGTTGGTAGCAGCGAGCGTGCCGCCAACTGAGAGCTGCGCGTTGTGACCCGTTTCGCCAATTATCTCCGTCATATGACGAATACCGAGCAGACCAGCTCGCTACGACTTAATTCTATCCGTGAGGACTTCATGTTGCTTCGTTCCAATTTCATTGCTTCAAAAAACTTTCTTATCGCGCTTGGCATGGTGAGCCTTGCTTTGGCAGGATCCGCAGCACCCGTGTTTTCGCAAGCCGCAACGGCGATCATGGCCAACGATGAGGTGGCTACCAACGCGGCCTCAACGGTTATCACAGACGGATTTCGCTCCGCTAAATTCGGGATGGATGCGGAGGCGGTTCGCGCTGCAATACTGACGGATTTCGGCATCGAGGATAGCGATATTCTAGCAGGTGAAAATGCAGTTGAGCGGACTCAAATTCTTACCGTCGCGGTGCCGAACCTAATTCTCGACGGTGGCACTGCTCAAGTCTCTTATGTATTCGGTTATGAGAGTGAAAAGTTGATCCAAGTGGGGGCCACTTGGAGCGCAAAGACAGACCCCGCAATGACCACAAAGATGCTATACGATAACGGGGACGTGCTGCGGACTTATTTCATGGCCGAGGCTTATGCACCGGATTCAGTTAGGGCRAATGTCGCGCTTCCAAACGGRATTTTGATGTTTCGGGGTGCCGATGCSGATGAYCGGGCAACRCTTYTGCTGCTTCARGGCACGTTCTCGACCGGAGAGGAYGGAAGTAACATYCTAACCCCAGCCAGCCTTGATTTGCTTTATTCKTCTGACCCCAATGAGCCAGACATATTTAGTTTACCGGAAGGAGCGTTCTGATGTCCAAACGGACTCRTCGTAACCAGCCCAGCCAACTGCTAACCGGATCCNCTTCSSRNTGTAGMAGATTTCACAAACGAKTTCCAARCCGGAGGAAGATCGCGRACAGCGAACCTRCGGTTRGGRGTGAGCATTTTCGCCCTRGCGGCGTTTGCTACYGTYGCAAGCCCTGTTGTTGTGCGCGCACAGAGYGCGGGTGTYTCCGCTGCACCAATCAACAATATYGTRGCCGATGGCCGGACATTRACTACTGTGACGGTCAATGGCAGCCAGACCGGRATCACCACAGGAACAATAACAAACAACACCGGCTATAACTCGTTCTCCAGCTTCGAACAGGTCGCGGACACTACGGTAAATCTGTACCTGCCAAGTGACACCAGCAATCTCGTTAACATTGTGCGCAACGGTCCGGTCGTTGTCGACGGTATCCTCAATTCCTTTAAAGATGGCGAAATTGGCGGAAACGTCTTTTTCTCTGATTCAGATGGCTTCATCGTAGGCCAAACCGGGGTGGTCAACGTAGGATCACTTACCGTGAACACGCCTACCGACCAGTTTCTGGAATCTGTAATTGGCGCTGACGGTACGATCGATCATGTCGCCGCCGGCAAGTTGATGCGTGGTGAAATTCCGATTTCCCCTGATGGCTTGATTGTGATTTCGGGTCAGATCAACGCGGAAAATGGTATTACCCTTGACGGTCAGAACGTGATGCTGACTGGATCGAACGGTGCGCAAGTAACCGGCAATGATCTGACACAGCGTCAGCTTTTCCAGGCCACGGTGAATTCTACCGGGCTGGTTGAAGGCGGCTCGATGGTCAGTAATAACGGTGTGATATCGATTCTGGCGGCTGGCAATGCGAACGTCAGCGGTCGGATTAGTGTCGGCGCGAGCTCGACCGGGCAGGGTGGCAAGATTAACGTAATCTCTGGTGGCGACATTACCGTCGCCCCAACTGCGAATCTCAGCGCGGATGGCGAAGGCGTGTCGGGTATTGGCGGCACGATTGTCGTTTATGCTGGAAGCTCGCTTTTCGCGCAAACTGGAGCAATGATTTCGGCACGTGGTGCAGGAACCGGCGCTGGTGGTTTTGTTGAGCTGAGCGGTAAGTATGCTGAAATCGGCTCAGTAGAGCTTGACCTGTTATCAGATTCTGGCGCTGGGGGCACGCTACTAATTGACCCGATTGACGTTACCATCACAGCTGGAAGTTCGATCTTGAACGCAGGTGTGAACACTGTGGTTGAGGCGGATAATTCCATCACCATCGCTGCAGGCGGCAGTATCGATACGACGCTCTCTGGTGGCGTATCTGGCGATATCACCCTGACCGCGCCGATCATTAGCGTCGCAGCAGGTGGTTTGCTTAACGCGGAAGCCGTGGGCGGTGGAACTGCAGGCACTGTGAACCTTAACGCAATTGAACCTGACAGCTATCTAGGCGCGCCGGCGAATTTCAGTCAGATCACGGTTAGCGGCGAAATCCGTGGTGGAGACATCAATCTGATTGCCACAGCAACGTCCGCACCGTTGACGATTATTGCATCCCTTCCTACTGCGACAGCTTCAATCGCCATCGATGGTGGCGTGATTACGGCCTCTGGCGCTTTGACTGCGACGGCAACTGCGTCGACCGCTACTGTTGCTGATAACTTGCCAATAGGCGTAGTGGTTACAAACGTAAGCGCATCAGTAAATGTTACTGGCGGCGCCACGATCAATGCTGCAAGTGCGACCCTGTCTTCCAGCGCAACAGCCGTTAATGTGATCGCGACCGAGTCATTGGCACCAGCCAATTCGAGTGTTGACGGCGCTGTCGCTGTTTCAACGGTGAACAGTTCGGCCATTACCCATGTCGAGGATGCGGATCTAATCGTTACGGGCAATGTCAGCCTTGGCGCGACCAACACGGTTAAAAGCCATGCCGACGCCACACCCGTCGCTGCTGCATTCGGCGCAAGTGTAGCTGTCAGTGTTGTAAATGCGACGACTGCTGCCATTATTGATGGTATGGGCTATATCAGCGCTGCGAGTCTGTCTCTCGATGCCGTAACTGCGACCGACATTGTGGTAAATGCATCTGCAGCCTCTGGTGGTGCGACGGAGCCACAGGCTGGTAGCGAGGCGTCTAATTACCTTAATGATCCTGATTATCAGTCAGCGGCAAGTACATCCGAGGGTCAAGTTTCGGTCGTCGGTGCTCTCGCGATTTCCGATCTGACTTCTACGACCACGGCAAGCGTTAATTCGGGTACTGCTTCGGACATTACCGGCAGCGCTTCGATCAACACTCTGACTTCAAATACAGCAAATGTAACGGCCGACGGCTCTGCGCTCGATTCTAGCGTAGGTGTGGGGGTTGCGGTTGGCATCAATCTTGCCAAAGTCCAGAATAATGCGACTCTGGCGGGGCAGGGCATCTCTGCAGGCAGTCTTGCTGTTTCCGCTGGGATGAACTCTGCTGGCGCAGGTACTAACAGTTTCATTACGAATGCGACTTCAGGAGCAGGCGGAACCAGCGTTGGCGTAGCAGGGTCGCTCGCTGTAAACTTGGTTGATACGCAAAGCTTTGCATCTATTTCTGCAGTGACGCCGGTTGCGATTAGCGGTGGTTCTGTCACAATTGTTGCTGAGAACGAGTCCGTCTCGACGGCGAACGCAATTCCTGACACAACAGGTGCCACGGGCAACGTGGGCGTCGGGGCTTCTGTTGCGCTAAACATAGTGGCAAACCGAACGACGGCGAGCGTCGCAGACGGCACATCTATTACTACTCCGGGTTCGGTAACGCTTTCAGCAGATTCCGTCCACTCTATCACGACAACCGCCGAGGCGGGGTCAAGTGGCGGGATTTCGATCACGCCAGCGCTTGCGCTTTCACTTGTGAACAACGTAACAACAGCGCGACTTGGTACAAGCACTTCCGTACAACAATCTTCTGGCGATATCAGTATCTTGGCCAGCCAACAGGCGACCGAGACAACCACGGCTTCGGGTGAAGCAGCGGGAAGCGATGCAGCCATCGGCGCGGCCGTTTCCATTGCTCTTATCGATGACACTGTGTCAGCGACCACTCTTCGAGATTTGAACGCGGTAAATGATATAACCTTGCGCAGCTGGGGGGCGTCGTTAAGTACGCTCGAGGCTACTGCAAGTGCTTCCGGCAGCGAGGCCGCTGATTCAAACGGTGATGCTCAGGCTGGGCAAGACAGTGACGTCGACAGCACTGTTACCGGCAATTTGACGCATGCCTCAGATCAACAGGGAACTGCAGGCGTTGGCGACACTGCCCAGCAACAGGACAGCTCCAGTGGTGCTGCCGATGAAGACGGGCGTTCTGCTTCAACTGGTGAAGGTAAGGTCACTGTAGCTGCAGCTGTTGGCGTAAATATTCAGCAGGCGAATGTTTCCGCAGGTGTTTCAGATGGAAGAAGCATTACGGCCGGTGGCGCACTAACAGTTGCGACCTCAAGCAATGTTACTGGGTCGATAACTACAGACGGATCCGCTGTTGGTGAAAATCCTGCTGCCGTAGGTATTGGCGCTGCAGTGGCTGTGAATGTAATAGACGCTAAAAATGATGCTACGATTGGCAATGGTACCGTTACCGCCGCTTCGGTCAATGTCACATCTCTTAAGCTAGATGTGGCCAAACTTGTTGCCGGTGATCCCGCCGATGCAGTTGCAGACACTTACCTAGCTAGCGCAAAATCGGGCGCGGGCGGCAGCAATGTTGGACTTGCGGGCTCTCTAGCTTTGAATCTTGTTGATACACAAAGCCAAGCCACCATTGCAGGTGGCGCTACAGTCACACTGACGGCTGGTGGGGATTTGTCGTTGGTCAGCGACAATCAAACATCGACGACAGCTTTGGCACTTCCCGATGAAACGGGTGCAGCTGGTGGCGACGTTGGCATTGGTGCATCCGTTGCTATCAACATTGTTGCGAACCGTTCGAGTGCTACTTTAGGCGATGAAGCGGTGCTTGCCGGGGCGGACAATATCACCCTATCGGCCAGTGCGGTTCACGAGATTACAGCCGAGGCCGAAGCTGGGTCAGAGGGTGGTGTTTCGATCACTCCGGTCGTTGCATTGTCTATGATTAACAACACGACCACTGCGTCTCTTGGCACATTGGCAGCTGGCATGACTTCGACGGGTGCTGTTACGATCCGTGCGATTCAGCAGTCTGCGACCACGACCACGGCCAAAGGACAGGCTGCTGGTGGTACGGCGGCGATCGGCGCGGCTTTGGCGATAAATCTTGTGAATGACAAGGTCACCGCTACCACGAACCGCAATATCACTGCGGGCGGCGATGTTACACTTTCTGCCGCGGGCGCATCGTTTGCTACGCTGCTGGCTGAAGCAAGCGCGTCTGGTGGCGCGCCAGCGGATGACAACGGAGATGCCGAAGCAGGCCAGAAACCCACCGTTGACGATACTGTTAGTGATCAACTTACCGGTGCAAAGGGGCAGCAAACAGCGTCCGGTGTCGGGGATGCTGATCAGCAAGGTGACACGGATGCATCGATGTCCGAAAACCGTTCGGCTGAAACCTCCGAAGGTAAAGTTACTGTTGCAGCAGCCGTTGCGATAAATGTTCAGAATTCTACCGTGTCGGCCAGCGTGCCGAACACTGTTAATATTACCTCGAATGTTGGTGTGTTAAATATTCTGACATCCAGCAATACCGATGGCAGCGTTACGACCAATGCTTCCGCCGTTGGCGAAGATGGTGCACAGGCTCAAATTGGCATTGGTGCAGCGGTCTCTGTGAACGTTGTCCGGTCGGCCAGCGATGCAACTCTTGGCGCGGGAACGCACGACGTAAAAGGCGTTAACATTTCTGCGAACAAGTTGGATGTTGCGGCTCTCGCTTTGAACTCGGCCAGTACAACAACTCGTAGCGATACATATCTTTCGAGCGCGACATCTGGTGCGGGCGGTACCAAAGTAGGCATCGCCGGCGCACTTGGCCTGAATATAGTTGATACATCCAGTGTAGCGAGCATTGCAGACGGTGCAGACGTTACGCTGAGCGGAGACGTTTCGATCTCGGCTGATAACCAGACGAAAACAACGGCCGAGGCTCTGCCTGTTGAAGGCACGGCAGGCGGTAGTGTTGGTATTGGTGCATCCGCTGCGATTAACATCCTCGGCAATCGTGCGATCGCCAAGGTCGGCAACAATGTTACACTGACCAATGCAGATAATTTGACTGTTTCGGCCAGCGCCGTTCATGACATTACAACGACCGCTGAGGCAGGCGCCTCCGGTGGCGTTTCGATTGTTCCCGTACTCGCCTTGGCTCTCGTAACTAATACCGCAAGCGCTACAATTGGTAGCAACGCCAGTACGTTGACTGTGAATGATACTGTTTCAGTTACCGCTGAACAGGACGCGACTGAAACGACCGATGCTTCTGCCACGGCCGTTGGGGACAAAGTCGCGGTTGGCATTGCGCTCTCGCTTGCGTTAGTCACCGACAAGGTTGTTGTTTCCACCGATCGTTCAATTATAGCAACGACTGGCGATGTAACCTTTAGCGCATCTGGAATATCTACTGGGTCACTGACGGTTACTGCCGGCGCCTCAGGTGCCGCAGAAGCCGATGAGAACGATGAATCCACTGATGGTGGAGGTGATGTCGACACCAAGGTCACGGATCAGTTTGATTTTGCTTCGGCYACTCAGTCCAGCAGCAACGTGGGCGACTCAGAACAAAAGTCAGATACAGCAGCTACTTCCGGACAGGACCGCTCTGCTGGGACAAGTGAAGGCAAGCTCTCCGTAGCAGCTGCGGTAGGCGTGAACGTTGTGACATCTTCCGTCAGTGCAAATATGACCGACGGCAGGGATATCACAGCAGGCGGCCGCCTTACAGTGATAGCCGTGAACGGCACCAGTGGATCGGTGACATCCGATGCAAGTGCGTCTGGAACACAAGTGTCCATCGGAGCCGCTGCTTCGGTAAATGCAATCACATCAACCAACATCGCGCGCCTTGGGGCCGCTACTTATACGGCCAACGGTGTCACGGTATCTGCACTAAAGGCAACGCCACCGAATACTCCGCACGTTGACAATTTCATCACCTCTGCCAAGTCGGGCGCGGGTGGCACGAAAGTCGGCATTGCAGGTGCATTGGCGATCAATCTAATCGCTTCATCAAGCGAAGCTACAGTTTCCGGTTCAGCAATCGTAAACGCTGGTACAGGATCCTCGACGATATCCGCTGATCAACAAATGACAGCAAATGCGAGTGCTGCGCCCCTAGATGACAGTGCCACAAGTGGTGGAAAAGTCGGCATCGGCGCATCGGTTGCTCTGAACTTGATTACGACGACCTCGACGGCCCAGATAGAAGATGGGGCGACCTTCAATGGCGGGGCTGGCATTTCTGTTCAGGCCAATTCTGACGTTTCAACTGTTACCGAAGCCAAAGCAGGATCCGAAGGCGGCATCGCCGTCGATGCGGTGGTCGCATTGGCCCTTTTGGACATTACTACGACAGCTCGGATTGGCACAGGGAACTCAATTACTACGGCAGGTAATGTCACCATTTCTGCGACGGGTGCTGGCGAAAATACAGCGACCGGTACTGGCGAAGCAGCCGGCGGAAAAGTTGGGGTCGGCGCAGCTGTAGCGGTCATCGCAGGCGGCGGCAACCGTTCCACAGATATCTTGGATACATCTGTGACCTCTGCAGTTCTTGCACGAAATCTCGATGCGTCAGCACTTACGATTTCGGCGTCTTCCTCCCGAAGCTACGAGGCCTATGCCACTGCGAGTTCGGGCGGCGGTAAGGATATGACCGATCAAGAAGCCACGGACTCTAATTCCGAAAGCACCAAGAATCTTAATGAAAACAAAAATTACCAAGAAGGCACCGGTACACCCGAAGAAAACTCAGAGGGCGCTTCTGGTACTAAAGGTGGAAATAAGGTTGCGGTAGCTGCAGCAGTCGGCGTAGCTGCCGCGCAAGATATGGTTAGTGCAACGTTGGAAGACGTGACTGTTACGTTGACCAACGATTTGATTATTTCTGCTACCAACGACGTTGACATCATGACACGCGGCGATGGAACCGCATCTGGTGCGCAAGTCGGCGTTGCAATTGGTGTTGCGCTTAGCATTTCTAATAATACGGCCAATGCAAGCATCGCGAATGGCGCCACCGTCGCTAGCGCGGGCGCAATTACGGTAAGTGCTGATACCAGCAAGAATATGTCTCAAGAAGCCGGTAAGACCGATTTCTTGAATGGTCTATCGGCAATTGCTTTTGCTGGTGCATCATCCAGTAAAGTTAGTGTGGCGGGTGCCTTAGCTGTCGATGTGTCCAACATGACGGCGTCTGCGACCATCGGCGATAACGTCACTATCGGCAACGTCAGCCGGGTCGGCGCTGTCAATGTGACCGCCAATAATTCAAGTCGTATGAGCGCGAAAGCGACGAGCTATGCAGTTTCGACTGGCAACGTCGGTGTCGGCGCCTCTATCGCCGTTATAGTTTCCGAAAATGAGTACGAAGCAAACGTCGGGGCCGGGACCTCCATCATTTCCGAAGCCGTTACGGTTACAGCCGAAAACGCCAAGATTGATCCGACCGAGACATTCTCGTTCACGGATCTTGAATCCTTCCAATCTGACGTAGTCAACAAGCCGCTGTTCAGCACAGGTAACTACTATACAGAAGCTATCGGTGGCTCAGGGTCCTCCAAAGTCGCTGTTCAGGGTTCGTTTGCGGTCATGGTGTTCTCGGATACAACATCCGCTGCGATTGGGAAGAGCTTGAGCTCTCCAGCGTACACAGCATCGACGATTGTCGATTCAAATGGTGGAGACGTAACGGTTTCTGCAAGCAATGCTTTGGCTGCGCGCGCGTTGTCCGGCGCCGTTGCATTGAGTGGCAAAGTTGGTGTCGGTGTTTCCAGTTCCGTCATCGTCAGCGAAGGTAATACGACAGCTGAACTTGGGACAAATGCGCGTTTGACTGACGCAGGCGCAGTCGAAATTAATGCGGATGGTGCGCAAAAAATTGACGTCATCAGTGTTAGCGCTGCTGGTGCAAGCACCGTCGGTGTAGCTGGTGTTGCATCTGTGCTTATTTCTGAAAATAACGTGAAAGCATTGGTCGGGTCCGGTGCGCAAATCGCAGCGGCAGGTGACGTATCGATTACTGCCGACAACGACTTCGACAACTTGAGCGTTGCGGGCGGCCTTGGCGTTGGTGGTAGTGCAGGGATCGGTGCGGCGGCCATTGTTGTGACCGTCAACAACATAACACGTGCGGCTCTTGCCGATGGGACTTCTACTGCGAACGCTGTAAAGATTTCAGATGCTGGTGCGTTGAACATCGCGGCAAACTCGACTGAATCTGGTAATGCTTACGCTGTCGCCGGCGGTGCCTCTGGCTCCGTAGGTGTTGGTGCGGGTGCTAGTGTCTTTATAATAAACACCACAACTGAGGCGTTGGTCGGCAACTTCGCTGAGATCGGCCAGACAAGCGCAACAGGCGATGTCTCTATCACAGCGCAGGATGACACCACGCTCTTTACTTTCCCTGGCGCAGCCGGGGCCGCAGGATCTGTTGGTGCAGGTGCTGCCGTTGGTGTTGGCGTCATCACCAAAACTGTATCAGCCAAAATTGGTAGCGACGTTAAGGTTACAAGCAGCGATGTCTTGGTTGAGGCTCTAAGTGGCGAGGCCATTAGCGTTATTGCGGTCAGCGCAGGCGTTGGTGGTAGTGCCGGCCTTGCAGGAGCGGTCGCGGTTTACACGATCGAAAACGCTACGACTGCAAGCATCGGCGCAAGAGCCGAAGTCTTCGCTGCGCGCAACGTGGCTGTTTTGGCCAACGATTTCGCGGCTGTAGATTCCCTCGTTGGTTCAGTCGCAGTCGGTGGGAGCGCCGGTGTCGGCGCATCTGTAGGTATCGTCGTAATTGATAGTACAACCTATGCATCCATAGCAGATGACGCGAAAGTTACTGCTCTTGGCGCTGGTCTCGGTGTTAACTATATATCCGATTTTGATGTTTATTTCACAGCGTTAACTGATAGTTTTGAAGGTGCCGGATTGCCTGATTGGGACAGTTCTTCGGGTCTGACTACTGGCAACGCTACTTCCAACAACGCTGACAGCGATGTAGGCTTGACGGCATCCGAGGCTCGCAATGTGGGTCTTTCACTGCTTACAAAAACACGCAACTCGGATGCAGTTACACAAACCGCCAATGGTGTTGTTGTAAACGCTGCAGCCGCTAATTCTGTACGCTCACTCGAAGTCGGCTTCGGTGGTGGGGGCGGTGCAGCCGTCGCACTTTCAGGCAATGTCCCTGTTATCACAGCGGACACGCGTGCGACGATTGGTGTCGCAGAGATTAATAAAATGGCAGGTGCCGCCAATTCGCGTCAGAGCGTCATTGTTGCTGCAGCCAGCGACATCTACAATCTGGGTATCGCAGGTGCGGTGGCAGTTGGTGGAGGCGTAGGCGCCGGTGCTGGTGTTACTGTCTCAGTGGTGAATAATACAACAAAAGCGACAGTCGCAGCCGGTGCTGATATGCGCGCCCAACGTGATGTGAACGTCATTGCGGCAGCCAAGGCCGACTTCGTGACATTCTCGGCAGCAGCGGCAGGTGGCGGCAGCGTCGCACTTGCTGGTGGTGTCGGTGTAGTTTCGCTGACAGGCACGACAACAGCACTGCTAGGTGGCAAGACCGTTGCAGGTGGCAACGTCCAAGTTCTTGCTGATGATCAGACGCGCGTAGCTGCTATGACCGGCTCGGTCTCGGTCGGTCTGGGGGCCGCTGGGGTAGGTGGTGCGATTAGTGTTTTGTCGATCAAGAAGACTACGACAGCCGAAATTTTGGCAAGTGCGGATGTAACAGCGCTTGGTAACGATGGCACTTTGTTAGCCTATACCGGCACTGACATGACTTCTTCTTCCGCAGTACGTGGCATCAACGTTGCTGCGACATCTGGCGAAAGCAACCTAACCATTGCGGCGTCCGCTGCGGGCGGTCTTTACGCTGGAATTAGCGGTGTTGTAACGGTTCAACTACAGGACATTACCACTTCAGCKAAAATTGGCGCKAAYGCGTTGATYAACMARRATRCWTCRCTTGGTGSGGCGCACKCTRRYCARGAYGTYGTCGTTACRGCGCGCRACACYTCAATTTCSAAYGTCTATGCCGGTGGMCTWGCTGTCGGSTTCGTTGGTCTTGCCGGTACWGTTGATGTCGGTGTRATCAAAACRACGACSACYGCWGTTATCGMMGAYGGCGTTAMTYTGRACGCGGCTCACGACGTTCGTGTGAATGCATTGTCGAACAAAGCCGGWAACTCGGTCATCGTSGCRGGYGCTGCTGGTGTTGTTTCRRTTGGTGCCGCCATYGCRRTTTATGACTAYGGCAAYGGGATTGATCCAAACGGGGAATCAAAAAGCCAGATGAGCGATGCCAGCGATGGYGCGKTTACKCTYGAYGATATCACKGGTCAGGCCAGTGGTCAGRCSAACGACSAARACGGCGAAGGCRTTAGCAGYCTRTTTRMWGATSCGGGTACRGAYGAYCGTATTMARACYGCAAGCAACAGMGCGCAGACAGCACGCGAATCCATCACTTTGACGACTGACGGCACTGGGCTTCTTGTGCCGGCAGGCACGTCCGCAAATATCGGGGATGTAACAATCACCGCAGGTAACGAGATTGGTGTGCGCAGTTACGACAAGCTGACCACTAGCTTCACTGCCGGCGCCGTGGCTGCCGGTATTGCTGGTGTGGGCGCGGGCATCGTTGTTCAAAGTGTTGATACAACGAACACTGCGCAACTCTCTGGGGCGGCGACTGTTTCTTCTGCCGCTCTTGCGGTGAACGCGAACACAATTCGTTCGTTGACCGCGGATGCGATTGTAGGTGCGGCCGGCGGTTTTGGGCTTGCTGCTGCAGTCACGTATATTGAGGACAACTCTGATACTTACGCCTATATCAATGGGGCGACTGTTCTAGTGTCTGGTGGTGTTGCCGTGAATGCAACCTCGGCGCGGACCGTCAATGCGGAGGCAACCGGCGTATCGCTGGGTCTTTCGGGGGCCGCTGGCGTCTCGTATGCTTCAACATCTATTGGCGGTGAAACGAAAGCTGCGTTGGGTTCCGACGCGTCTGGTGTCACCGGTAGCCAAGGTGTTGATATCGGCACAAGCGGGAACCGTACCGGCAGTGTTACTCTGGCTGCGACGTCTACTGACTCGGTTCTGGCAGAAACGACTGCCGCTGGTGGTGGCATCGGATTTGCCATTCAGGGCGCTGTTTCTGATGGTAACGTTGTGACCGCAGTCGCGACAGAGATGAACAATGCGAAGATTTACACATCCAGTGCGATCAACAGCATGGCGAGCGCGGACAGTGCCGCGACAACGGATGCTACGGGTATTTCGATTTCCGGTGGACTTGCCGCAGGCGTTTCGCTTTCCGACTCTAAACTTAACGTAACAGTTTCCAACACCGTGGAGGGCGCTTCCGTTCTTGACGGCGGGTCGGTTTCTGTTGGGTCTAAAATTACGCGCAGCAGAACCTATTCAGATGCACTAGCCGCTGCCGGCGCACTTGTCGGTGTCGCAGGAAGCGATGCTGAAAGTGACAACACCTCTTCGGCAATGACTTCGGTTTCAGGCAGCACTATCAATTCTGGTGGCCAGGTAAGCATTACTGCAGAAACTTCCACCGACCAGACATCGAAAGCATCGGGTCTTGCGATCGGTTTGGTGGCCGCTGGCAGCAACAATGCATTATCCCAATCGAATACCACCACAACCAGCACCGTTGTGAACATGAACGGCATCACGGCGGGTGGGCTTAATATCACGGCCACTGGCGATGACAAAAACTTCTCGACGGCCGTTGCTGGCTCGGGTGGGATTGTCGCAGGGGCGGCGTCTTCTTCTGACACTTCCACAACCAGCACAACGGAAGCCTCTGCAACCACGACTGGTGGGGCAGGCAATACATACGTAATCGATGTCAGCACAGGTCTGGTAGACATTAACGCAACGCATACCGGGAACTTCGGCGGCACAGTAGACAGTACGCAAGCATCCCTCGTTGGCGCTAGTGGTGCCGATCTAGATCATCAAGTGCTTAGTACAGTGAAAGCTGAACTGGGTGACTATGCATCGGTAAGGGCGTCAAACCTTACGATTGAAGCCAAGAACAATGTGTTCAACCGTTTCCGCAATAGCAGCGGTGCGGTTGTCGGTTACCAAAACGCCGAATGGAACGTGAATTCTGGTTCCGGTGGCTTGCTGAACTTGCCTGCGGGCAAAGCGAACGTAAATATTATTCAAAATACCGAAGCCAATATTGGAAACAATGCTGACATTCGTTTGCTCGCGTTGGGGGCCGGTGTCTCGGAATTACGTATCGAAGCATTTAACGATGTTATCACCGAACAGAAAGCCAAGCTGGATTCTGGTGGCGCAATCGCAACAGCTAAATCTGTTGTCGAACTGGCTGCTGTACAAAACGCGACTGTGAACATCGGTTCGAACAGCACACTATTGGTGGACCTTGGCAACATTAATGTCGGGGCTTGGAACAACGCCAAAATGGAAGGCCGTGCCTCCGCCACTACTTATGGTATTGCGGGTGCGCCTAACGGTCATTCATGGGCCAACCTAGGGGTCGCGAATATCGTTAACATCGGTGCGGACTCGCGGATCGAAGCGTCGAACGGCTTCGCGCCTTCAGACGGGTCTATGCCACGACAAGCTACTGTGAATATTTTTGCTGGCCGTAGTCCAGAACTCGGCGATAGATTTTCGAAAGAGAGCGTCGCGTCAAATGTGAACATTAAAACCACGATCGACTTGTTTAACAACTCCGCTATCCCAATCCCAGGCTCGCCAGATGCGCAAGCCAATGTTGTTATCAATGCAACTGTTAATCAAGGAACAAGCAACAATACCAATGTTTCTGACACAGTCCCACTGGTTGGCATTCTTGCTGCTGGCGATATTACCATTGGTGCGGAACGGGGTGATATCACGCTCTCGGCTGTTGGTTTCGGAACGGACATCTATCGTCAAGCTCTTGCAGCTGCGGCGAGTGCCGTAAGCGAGGCGTTTGGTGGAGATGAAGTTACATTCGATTACCATGGTGGCACAACGAGCAATACCGGGGTCGGGCGTGTTGACTTGCTCGGTTTGGTTGCAACAGGCCTTCAGAAATACAAAACGCTGACACTCGACTACGGTGTTGGTTGTACGCCAACGCTCGTTTCTTGCATCGTCGCTAGCGGCACGATTGGCGAGGATGGCATTACCCGTAGCTCCATTTCGCCCGACAACTCGATTATCATTCAACGTCTGAGACAGCTTGAGCTGCTGATTGCGAACACCGACGGTGACACAGTTGCCAAAGGTGCTTATCAGAACGAGATCAACTTCCTGCGGCAAAAACTGGCCGCACTTGGTCTGGGTTCATTCGATGGTAGCGGGAATTTCAGTCTTACGGCTTACGTCTCGGGGTTGTCACCAAAACAGCTACTCGAGGCTCAAAAAGCTGAAACAGTGACCCAACTTTCTGGTGTTACCACAGGCTTCACGAACCAGGCTACTGTTGCGGATTCGAGCCTGTCCGGCAGCATTTCCGGTGCTTATGACGATGGAACTTCTAACGACTACAAGTCGTATGTTTCTGCGATTCAAACCGGCGCAGCTTCGCTGTCGGCATATACCGGTGCTGTGAGCACAATCAATTCGACGCCGGCAACAATACAAGTTTCTGACGGCAACGGTGGATTTAACACGGTTCCCAACCCCGCCCGACTAGTAGCGCCGTATACGACTTCAGTTACTCTCGTTAATAACTACGACAATTACAACTCAACCATCTCGACTAATCGAACTCAGGCCAATGGCTTTAAGACGACGATTGATTCGAATATTATAGCAAATGCTACGCTGCAGTCTGAGATTAACGGTCTAATTGCAATCATCAATGCGCCAGGTTCGACACCAGCAGCGGTTAGTTCTGCGCAGACCCAGATTTCGTCCAAGCTCAACGAGATTGTTACGAACAATACAGCGATTAAGTCTGCCACAAACAGTCTTAATTCGAGGATGGGCACGATCAACACGGCGCTCGTTAATCTGACGACGACAGCAAATGGTTCGGCTGTCACGACTGGTACTGTAAAAACTAACCTTGATATCGTAGCGAATGCAAAAGTGTTCGTTAACGATTGGGATGTCGCGCTTGGCACTGTGAATGCGACTATAAGTACCCGCGTTACAACGCTTGTTGGTGCGACGCCGCCTATAGGTGGGTACACAGTCGGAAGCTTTACGACTACGGCTTCGAATCTTGCTTCAACCATTGCAACTTTGAACACGCAGATTCCGACCGCATCTACGACACCAGCTTCTGCGCCAACGCTTCCGATGATCGAGGTGCATGATGTCGCGGCGCGTCTTGGTAACATTTACTTGTCGGGCAATGTCGTAACTGGTGGCAGCACAGGTATTCTGTCTGCTCCGGGTAATGCCGAGATTAATATCACCAACAACACTGCCGCGACGCTTAAAGTTAACGACATTACCATGCCGTCCTACGACGCTGGCCATGTAAGAGTGAACGGCGTCCTTGTTGACTCGGTTGATGAAGTTGCGGCCTTTGCGCCTGGGCAACCGACCTCGACCAAATTTGCGCAGGTCCTTACCGGCCTGACTAGCAGCCGGCCTATCGTCACACTGACAAATAACTACAATCCGACCAGTATTGCTTATACCGTTCCACAACGTGGCCTTGCTCCGCCGGACTTGATTGTTGATGGCGTGATAAACAACATCGAAGGCACCGTCGATCTGACCAGCGAATATGGCAACATCTTTGTTTACGGCGCGATTAATGCAGGYTCAGTCAATATTCTTGCCAAGAATGGYGATTTCGTTTCGAGTTATGTCAATGGCTTCAACCATACYGGTGGTGATCCGGCGAGCTTTAACAGCCCGACSAACKCYGCTGAGCGCGGAACCGGRATTATTGCGAATGGTGCAATTTCGATCAGTGCGCGGTACCTCAACATTAACAGCACGATCCAGTCAGGCATTGTTGATCTTTCGTTGAACTTGCCTGCGAACCCGTCTCTTACTGCACTTAACCCTGTGGATATTGGTGTAAGCCAAAATTCGGTTGATACTGCATACACAGCTTACCGTAATTCTTTGACTGCAGGCGGGTCTCCGGCTTCAACTGCAACTGTTCAAAATGTGCACGGCAAAAATATTACACTCAATTTCAACCCGATTGGGTTAAATACGACAAACCTAAAAGCGGCGATTACGGAATATAAGGCTGCGATTATCCTCGATCCTGCAGCGAACCCGATGTATGTGATTCCGGTTACTACTGGCGGTGAACGTCAACTGATCAATATTAAGGATTATTTGAGCGGCACGGGTGTAACTCCACGCCTCGAGTTCTCAGTTTCCGATGCAAATACCTATCGAACTGACTCGGGTGCAAATGGCCTTGCCTATCAAGTCGTCCAAAGCCTGACCGACAACATTGGCGCCAGCTATGATGTTGATAATGCTCAGTATGTTGTGAACGGAGCCGAAGTTCATGGCGGGTACATCCAGCTATATGGGCAAATACTTAATACTTCGTCCACCGGCGGCCAGCTCAATGTTCTGGACGGTTTTGGGCGGATAAATATCATTAACAGCGGCGCAATTCCGGTCGTACTTCAAACGGTTGATGCGGGCAGTGATTCCACTGACGTGTTTGGTCGCGGTACTGCTGGTGTCATTGACATCACTGATATCACTAACGTGGTTTCGCCGAACGGTAACTCGCCTTCACAAGTCAGTGTAAAACGCACAGTTTATAAACGTGATTATGTTCCGGGGAACTCTACTGGCGCTATTCAGATCGCAACACAGACTGGGACTTTGAGTACGACTACAGGCCTTCCAAGTTATAGCGGAACGGCTCTCGTGTTCAATTCTGATGGCTCTACAAGTTCCGACGGGAATGACCGAAACGCTAGCTACGTAACCACGTCAAACCTGCGTTACATTTGGACAACCGCAACGGAATACCGCCTCCAAACTACGGTAACAACTGAGGATCGCCAACTATTCGGGTCGAGCGCGCTTTCAATCGATTTCGACACCAATTTCAAATCTATCGGTACTCCAAATGTTCTGTCAGCTATTCGTGTGGCTGATGGCACCTATCTAAGTCAGGTCAATACGCCAACCGGAACGACGACTTTCATAAACGACGGTGCTGGCAATCCCGCAATCTTGGTCACTTCTCCATCCAATTATGTTGAAACCCCTAACACGAACAGTATTGTAGCTAACAACCAGTTGGTCACCGGTGATTTCTCTTTCAGCGATCCGCGCTCAAGCTATCGCCAAACGGGGCAGAGCAGCCGGTCATGTAACTGGTGGACATTGTGTATCGATTCAACGGTCACTACTAACTACCTCCTGGATCAATATTACACGACGATCAAGACCTTCTCGCTTAAGGCCGACAACCCCATTGATATTAATTTCATCGGTTATAATACTGCGGAAATTAATGTTACTTCGCCATCCAACGTGACGTTGAATGGTCAGGTTAGTGCGCGGAATGGTGACGTCAAGATTTCGGCGACCGGTGCGGGGCATTCAATTATCTCCAACGATCCAGGCGCGTTGATCACAGGTCGCCGTATCTCGCTTGCCGCTGGAGCTTCTGTTGGAGTTTCATCAGGCGGTGCGGTCCAGTTGCGGATGGATGGTGCAGACAGTGGAAACGGGGCTTTAATAGCAACTGCTGGTGCAGGCAACGTAAACCTGAACGCGCCAAATGGCGTCGTTGTTCAGCGAGTTACAGCCGCTGGCAATCCAGCCGCGGGCAATGGCAACGTGAACATAACCGTTGGAACAGACATCAAATCAGCGCAGACCAGTCAGTTCTTTACGCCACCAAATGATACGGCTGCATTTATTCAAGCACCTCGTGTAAGATTGGTCGCGGGTAATGGCGATGTTGGCTCTATTGCCAACCCGCTTATTGTGAACACCGGTTATTCTTTGGGAAGCCGCGTGTTCGGCAACGATGTTGACCCGGATCCATACTATGGTCTTTCCGTTCTAGCAGCAGGTGATATTGGTCTTAGCTCCGCAGCTTGGGGTACAACATCGCAGGCTTGGACTGGAAATGTGGATGGAACGATGTTGGTTGATCAAGTAGTATCACTTGGCGGCGATATCTTGCTCCGTACAACGGGCCAAATACTCGATAACAACCCGATTGAAGCCGTGGATACACGGACTTACGACGAGTTGCTGGGGTACTGGAATTCACTAGGACTAGTTGAAGGCACAACAGAGAACGCTGATAAAGTTGTGTTCGTGAAAGCGACCTTCGAACAAGGCCGCAATGTAAACTATCAGACGTATTGGGATATTCGCTCTACGCAGGCTGATGGTGGCGCCACTTATGATCCAGCTTTCCAAGTTACTGTCGATCCAACTTCGCTCAATTATCAAGCGCTGGTTGATCAGGGCATAGTCATTGCTGATTATGAACAAGAGCTGACTCTTCGTTACCGCGCGCTCCACGAAGAAATTAGTGGACTAACCGCGACATACGAACCCGGCTACGTTTACCAATTGGCTGACAATCCTGACGACGAAGCAGCCTTGCTAAATCGTTCTAGCTATACCGAAAACCAATTGGTCTTTAAACTTTCCGCAGGGGCGTTGAAAACCATCACTGGTACAAATCCGGTCATCAAAGCACCAAACGTTAAAGGGCGTACGGTTACTTTGGAAGCTGACGTTAGTATTGGCGAAACTTTGAACCGTGATCCAAGTATTGCGAACAGCGGTGGCATTGATATTCCGGGTGGTATTGCTCCACGTGATCTGACTGATGCTCAGAAAATCGCGCTTGCAAGAGCCGAACGTCCTGACCTTTTGATTATTGTTGGCAATGTTGGCAGCTTGCCTGCTAATCCTACACAAGATCAGATTGATGCGTACAATGCGGCAGTCGCTGCGGGTGTCATGACCGGACCAACAACTGTGCGCCTTGGCTTGGATGAAAGTGAAATGACAGCTGGCGAAGTTGCCGCACTTCACGCGGCAGCAGAAGGCCTAGTTGATGCGAACCAGCTGACAATCAGAGTGCTGAACAAACGGCCGCTGAACTTTGAAGCTGCCGTAGCACTAAATGTTCTCGTTTCGGGAACGCCTGCAACTGGATTTGATACAGGTACGGCCTACCTCGCTTCGCGCGCCAGTGGTCTGCTCGATTCAATCAATGTCACAGGTGAAACTCGAGTTCAGGCAGTTGGACCTATCGCAAATGTTGGCACGGGCGTCGTGACGACCGGCAATTTGATCCTCGAATCTGCGCAAGGTGGAATCGGTAGCGGTATTGATCCATTCAATCCAACTGCTCCGCCCTATGGGCCGATGAAACTATCTTTGCGCAGCGGTGCGTCACTGATTGCACGTGCGCAAGGTGACATCGATCTGGATATGACCGGAACAGCGCTCATCGACACAATCTATTCGCCCGGCGATGTGACGGTTGTCGCGGATAGCGGGATCTTGAACTCCAACGATGACAAACTGATTAATATTCTAGGCACAGACGTTAGTCTTATGACAACGAACGGTAACATTGGTGCGGCTAGTCGGACGCTTAACGTCGGTTCGAACTTCGGTGGTGGTATTACTGCTGCAGCTCCAACAGGTGCGATCTATCTCTTTGGAACTCAAAACGCCAAATTCGTTATCACTTCGGCTCTGGCGCCTAATACCATCGAGTTGTCCTCGGAAACCGATGCTGTTCTTAATGGACCTGTCAGATCAAGCGGGCAAGTTCGGATAGTCACAGCAGGCAAGGTGTCGATAACAGGTGTCGGCGCAGTGTCGTCGGGTGCAAGTAACATTGTTGTTTCTGCTGGGTCTTTGCAGATGTTCAATGGCGCAACGATGATCGCGCCAATTGGCACAGTTGATATCACAACAACGAATGGCGATGCGGTTGTTACGGGCATCAGCACTCTGGGCGACGTGACTATTGATGCCGTAGGACGTGTCTTTGCAGGTACAACACCACTGCGTGCCTTTGACATTGAAACAACTGGCGCGAATGCGCTGGTCAAGATCACTTCTGGTGCGGGTATTGGCGATAAGACGAAGTTCAATGCACCGTCCCTCGATTGGCCTTATGATGGCACAAACGTGGCCGACCCGATTACGGATGTTGTAAATCCATTGATCCTTAAAACCGGTAAGATCGAGCTGCGTGCAACAACGGGTGACATCAACGCGATTACACCACTTGACATCACAGCAGCGAAACTTACTGCGGATACTGGCAGTATCGACATTGCGGCGGGTGCGTCCTTCACCACTCAATCCACAACAGCGGGACGAAACATCAACATTGTGTCTCAGGGTAACCTGACTGTGGATGTTCTGAATGGAGGCACCCTCGGTTCAGGTACGGTTAACCTTGAAACAGTTGCTGGCGACCTTGTAGTTGGCACTTCGACTAGTACCGGCACGCAGACATGGCTGGCGTTGAACGATGTGACTTTCACACAGGTTACGACGACTGGTGCATTGCCTGGAGATCYGGGTGATGTGGATGTTACCGCTACTACTGGTGAAATTCTCGGCGGCTCGATTGATGCTGCGGGAACGGTGAAGTTGACGGGTAATGGTATCGTCTTTGAGACAATCAAAGCAGGTGTTGATGCGATCCTCGTCTCCAGCAAAGATATCTTTGGTGATGCACTTGAGGCCGTAAATAATGTGGATATGATTGCCGGCAGCAATACTTACGCTGGCGATATTATCATCGGTGTGGTCAAAGCTAAGACCATGTCGTTCGATGCAACTGGTGTATTGATCTTGCCTGACCTACAGGCGGCAGAATCTGTCATCTTGCGCGGCAGCACTGTCACAGCTGGCATCACTCAGGTTCCATCCGGACCAAACCCACTTCAACTAACCTTGACAGGTGGGCGCGGCACAATCGGCACATTGGCCACCGTAACGGTTGATGCTCCTGCTGGAGTTGAGATTGGTGACTTGTTCTTTATTGATAGCACGATCGGCACGACGGCCGAGAATGTCAGCATTGCGAATGGATTCGTTCCGGGTTCGCTGCGTCTGACCACGCCGCTGCAGACGCTGTTGTTCGACGATCGTTCACCGCTTCCGCAGTACAATTCCAACGTGCAGTTCTTCCAGCCTACCTACGCGTTTACGCTTAACTTGGAAGGGTACGCGAGCGTCTCGAACGCCTATGTGGTTCAGTACAACGTTTCGCCAGACTCGACCGACGAACTCCTGTTCTTGGAATTCCCCGGTGCGGGCCTCGTGCGCGATACAATTCGTGTGATGCGTAACGCCGTGGATTGGGGACAAGGCCCGGGTACTAATTTCTGGCAGTTCGACGAAATTCTGCCAGAGGGAAGTATGGTTTATGACGAAGAAGATATCATCTTCATCGATGATGTTGCATACTTTGTGGGGCGTGTCAGTGGAGAGAGCGCAGCCGTCCAGCTAGGTGAATTATGAGCATTAAGAAATGACGAGGAGCAGGTCCGTGAATGCACAACTAGGGGTGGCCATAAGCCGTAAGTCTAACTGGGCTGATCTGGGCAAAATTAGTATAATCGGAGCAATGCTGTTTTTGCCGTTGGTGACGGTTGTGAATGCACAACCGATTAGTCCGGCTACGGAGGTCGAGCGACTAAACGCCCAACGTCTAGCAGAGTTGGCCGCGACACCTGCGCAATCTGGTCCGGTAGTGATCAGTCAGGCTGCAGCACAGGGTCAGCTGGCCGCTCCTGGCGGACCGACTGTCTTGTTAGCTAGGGTCGACTTCTCCGCCTCCGAGTTTCTTAATCAGGCTGATCTGGACACGATCCTTTCCCGTTATGTAGGGCAAAGGGTTGATTTTTCGCAAATTCAGCAGCTCGTGCAGGATGTGAATGACCTCTACACACGTAAAGGTGTTGTCACCGCAAGCGCTGTCTTGCCGCCGCAAACCCTCAATAATGGAATTCTCAAGGTACAATTGGTGGAGGGCACGCTTGCCACCGTCGCGTTGAGTGGAAACAAGCAAGTGTGAACCGCCCCTTGTTTGCCGGAGGCTGATTACTTCATGTTATGCGACCATATCTAAAGTGTTGTGCTGTGCATAGTACCTCTCTTCTGCTTCTACTGG
>NVXA01000005.1 GCA_002746395.1 Paracoccaceae bacterium | reverse complement strand
AATCGGGCGAATGGTTCTTTCGTTTTGTCATTTTGAATCGTCTTTCTCATAAGTCGATCCATCTTAACTACTGGTCCGAAATCTTGCGACCACCTCTCTGTTCCCTCAGGCGCAGAAACCCCGTGTGCTTGCCTGTCGCCTCAAAATCAATTTCGGAACTGATAAGGGAGTCAGACATTTTGGCGCTCGGGCTTTTTCAGCAACGTAAGTATTTCACCGCAATTATCCATTTTGCCGTCACAGCAATCTTGCAACAAAAAGCTGATAAGCTCGTTCATCGCTTCAATGTCTGCCGCATAGTGGATTTCACGCTGATGGCGGGTGGCCCGCAAAAGGCCCGCGCGCTTTAGAATGGCCAAATGGCCTGAAAGCGTAGACGGCACAATATTCAAACGGTCAGAGATATCGCTGGCACGAAGGCTGTTTTCGGCTTGTTTCACCAGTAGGCGATAGATCGACATGCGGGTATCTTGCGCGAGGGCGGCAAAGGCTTCTATGGCTTTTAGCTGGTCCATACGTTTCCCCTTCAGGGCTTGTTCACCAAAACATCTTCGTTGGTTATAGCCGGAAAGTGGTTGGCGTCGATATATTTGAAATACTCCTCGAGATAGGCGATCGGCCCGTCGGGACAAGGGAATACACAAGTAATTTCGCCGCTATCCGCGCGGCGAAAGCCCTCCAGATCGCCGGTTTCCTTCAGGTTTTTTAGGTGATCAAGCAGCCCCGCCAGCGCAAGGCCGGAGCTAGGGCCAGCCAAAATGCCGAGGCGGCTCATCTCCATGCTGGTCAGGTAGGCCGTATCGGTTTTTACGCCTACCAGTGTATCCACATGATCTCGCCACTTAAAATCCACCACGTTTAGTAGGTTTTCGGTGCGCACCCCCGGCACATAATTTTCAGGCGCGCGCAGTACACCCACAACTTGAATTTCCGGATTTAGTTTTTTCAGATAGCGCGAATTGCCGATAAGCGTGCCGGTGGTGCCCAGCCCAACCCCGAAAATATCAATCTTACCCTCGGTTTGCTCCCAAATTTGCGGTCCTGTCCACTTTTCATGCGCCTCGGGGTTATCACTGTTTTCATATTGGCCGGGGTTCATCGCATCGGGCTGCTGGCCATCTTGGCGCGCCTTGAAAACCCCCGTGGCGGGGTCATTTTCCACCGGCGCCTGTGGCTCAACATTCACAATCGGTTCAATGCCAAAGAATTGCAGCATCAAAAGCTTGTTCCACGAAATCTCGCTTGGCACGTATGATTGTGTGCGCTCCACCCCAAACTGCCGCGCCGCCAGCGCCATTGAAAACACCGTGTTGCCTGACGAGTTTTCAACCAGCCGCTCCACGCCCTCAAGCTCTCCGCGCGCGTGCATTTCGCGCACCATATTAAAGGCGGGCAAGGCCTTTACATTGCCTAGCGGCGAAAGCCCCATCATTTTGGCGAATATTCGCACACCATCCGCCGCAAACGGGTTTAGCGATGCCGGAAGCTCGACCATTGGCAGATTTGGGTGCTTTTCCGGGTTTAAAAAATCCTTGAGCGCGTCAGGGCCTGTGAAGGTATTTGTCATGTATCCCACCATTGAAACAATAATTCGTTAATAGTCGAAATATCAAATCTTGACAATAGATTTGTTTCTTGCTTAAAGGAAACGACAATTCGGCAATCATCGTAATGAGGCCGGAGCAGCGGGAGTTAATAATATGCAGCGCAGACTATTCGCCGAATGGCTTGGCACTTTGTTTTTATTGGCCACGGTTGTTGGCTCCGGAATTATGGCCGAGCGGCTCGCGGGCGGAAATGTGGCCATTGCCTTGCTGGGCAACACCATTCCAACGGGCGCGATTCTCGTGGTGCTAATTCTGGTGTTTGGCCCGATTTCCGGCGCGCATTTTAACCCCGCCGTTACGCTCACCTTCTGGCTTCGCAAAGAGATAAAGACCAACGAGGCCGCGCTATTTGTTGTGTTCCAAATCATTGGCGGCATTTGCGGTGTTCTCATTGCGCACCTGATGTTTGAAAACCCGTTGATCGACCCCTCGATGAAAGCCCGCACCGGCGTTAGCCAATGGATCAGCGAATTTGTAGCCACCTTCGGGCTGGTGGCCACCATTCTGGGCTGCCTAAAAACCCGCCCCGAAGCCATTCCTTACGCGGTTGGACTATACATAACGGCGGCCTACTGGTTCACCTCGTCCACCTCCTTTGCCAACCCCGCCGTCACCATTGCCCGCGGGTTTTCCAACACATTCGCGGGCATTGACCCATCACATGTGGCAATGTTCATTGTGATGCAATTAATCGCCGCAGTGGTCGCCACCTTCACCTTCAAATGGTTGCTGGAGGAAGACTTTGCCAAGCCAGTTTGACATAGAAATAGACCGCCGCGAAGTTCCAGCCCTCAAAACCCACAAAATGGTGTTGGGCGCAGATGGTGAAAACCTGTTTCCCGCTGGCGTGGCCGATATGGATTTCATGGCCCCCCCGCCCGTGCGCGCCGCCCTGCAAGCGCGGCTTGATCACGGTGTTTTTGGCTATGAAACCGTGCCGGCTGGATTGATGCCCGCCCTCACGGGCTGGATGAAAAGCCGCCATGGTTGGGTGATTGACGCTAGCCATGTCTTGCGCTCGCCCAACATTTTGAATTCCTTGGCCATTGCGGCTTCGATCTTCACCAAAGCCGGTGAAGGTGTGATCGTGCAGCCGCCGGTGTTCTTTGATTTCTACGACATTCTGGAAGAAAATGGCCGTGAAATTCTGCGCAATCCGCTCATTCTGAAAGATGGCCGCTACACGATGGATTTTGAGGGGATTGAAGCCCTTGCCGCCGATCCAAAGGCCAAAATGATCTATCTGTGCAACCCGCATAACCCGGTTGGGCGGGTTTGGACGCGGGCTGAGTTGCAAAAGCTCGGCGATATTTGCGCCCGCCATAATGTGCTGGTGGTGTCCGATGAAATCCACGGCGATATTACCTTTGAAGGCCATGATTATACGCCCTTCGCGGCGCTTGGTCTCGCCTACGCCGACAATTCAATCACCTGCCTTTCTCCCGCCAAAAGTTTTAATATTGCGGCGTGCTGTTCGGCGTTTACGGTGATTAGCAACGAGGTCCGCCGCAAGGCGTTTCAGGTGGAAAACAGCCGCCTGACGGTTAACAAAAACAACGCTTTTGCTAGCGCAGCGATGACGGCAGCTTACGCTGAGGGCGGCCCTTGGCTTGATGATGTTTTGGGCTATCTGGCGGGCAATGTTGCGCTGGTGCGGGAGGCTCTGGCCCCGTTGAAATCCGTTCAAATGACAGAGCCCGAAGGCACGTTCCTCCTTTGGCTAGATTTTCGCGCCATGGAGCTAGGCCCTGAAGACCTCACCAAATTTCTGCGTGGCCAAGCTGGCTGGGCCGTAACCCGTGGGCAGGCTTTTGGCGCTGAGGGCGAGGGATTTGCCCGCCTAAATATTGCCTGCACGCGTACAAAACTGAGGGCAGCTCTTGCCCAACTTACAACCGCACTTTCTCAAATCAATGATGGAGATTTATAATGACAACCCTAACCGTTTATGACCCCGCAATGTGCTGCTCTACCGGAATTTGTGGCGCAGATGTTGACCAACGCTTGGTTAACTTCGCCGCCGATCTGGATTGGCTTAAATCCGAAGGTGTTGAGGTAAAGCGCATTAATATCTCCAATGAACCAATGGAATTTGCGACTAATCCCAAAATTAAAGCGGTGCTTGATTCTGACGGGGTGGATGGCCTGCCTGTGATACTCGTTGATGGTGAAAGCCGCTCCCAAGGCCGCTTTCCAGACCGTGCTGAGCTGGCAGGCTGGGCGGGCGTGGCTTTTGCTGAAACCGAAGTTAAATCGTCAGGCTGTTGTGGCGGCAATGACGAATCCGAAGCCTCATCCGGCTGCTGCTAATCTCTCTTTCTTAGGATATCCCTATGTTTGATTCTCTTCCAAAATTTACGTTTTTTACTGGCAAAGGTGGCGTGGGCAAAACCTCGCTTGCCTGCACCACAGCGCTGAGCCTCGCGGCTGATGGCAAAAAGGTGCTGCTGGTTAGCACTGATCCGGCGTCTAACGTCGGGCAGGTTTTTGCCACTGATATTGGCAATAAAATCACCCCAATCAACGATGTTGAAAACCTTTCCGCCATCGAGATTAACCCTGAAGAAAGTGCTGCGGCCTACCGCGAGCGCATTGTTGGCCCAATGCGGGGCCTGCTGCCAGAAGATGCGCTTCGTAGCATTGAAGAGCAGCTTTCAGGCGCTTGCACCGTTGAAATTGCGGCCTTTGACGAGTTTACCGCGCTGCTGACAGATAATGACCTGTTGGCAAAATATGACAACGTAGTGTTTGACACCGCGCCGACGGGCCACACTATCCGGATGCTCAAGCTGCCCGGCGCGTGGTCTGGTTTTCTCGAAGAGGGCAAGGGCGATGCTTCCTGCCTCGGCCCCTTGGCTGGCTTGGAAAAGCAGCGGGATAAGTATGCAGCGGCGGTTGACCGTCTTTCAGACGGGGATACTACGCGTATGATTCTGGTGGCACGGCCACGGGAGTCAGCCCTGAATGAGGTGGCGCGCACGTCTGGGGAGCTGGCCTCGATCGGCATTAAAAACCAGCAGCTTGCGATTAACGGCATGATGCCAACCGAAACGGGGGGGGACCCTTTGGCGGCAGCCTTGCTAAAGCGCGATGAAGACGCGCTGGCAGGTATGACCGCCGAAGTGGCAGCGCTTCCGCGCAAAATATTCCCGCTGCGCTCGGAAAACCTCGTGGGCCTTGAGGCGCTGAAGCGCTTTGCGGCAGGCGCGGATGACACGCCGGAAGCGGAAGTTGCGGTAGAGCACCGTGATTTCCCTGAGCTTGGCACGCTCGTAGATGGCATAGAAACCCCCGGCAAAGGCCTGGTGATGTTTATGGGCAAAGGCGGCGTGGGCAAAACCACTATGGCAGCCGCCGTGGCCACAGAGCTGGCCGCGCGGGGCCATGAGGTGCTGCTGACCACCACTGACCCAGCGGCGCACATCACCGAAACCCTGAGCGGCGACCAGCCAAACCTAACGGTGAGCCGGATAGACCCCGAGGCCGAAACCGCCAAATATCACGCGCACATTATGGCGACTAAAGGCAAGGATTTGGACGACCAAGCCCGCGCCATGCTGGAAGAAGACCTGCGCTCGCCCTGCACCGAAGAGATCGCGGTGTTTCAGGCGTTTTCCAAGGTTATTCGTGAAAGCAGCCGCCATTTTGTGATTATGGATACCGCACCCACGGGCCACACATTGCTGTTACTCGATGCTACGGGCTCTTATCATAAGGACATTATGCGCCACCAAGGCGAGGACGTACAGGCCAAGCTCATTACCCCGATGATGCGCTTGCAAGATCCCGATCAGACCAAGATAATGATCGTGACACTGCCCGAAACCACGCCTGTGCTGGAAGCTGCGCATTTGCAGGAAGACCTGAAGCGCGCGGGCATTGTGCCGTGGGGCTGGATTGTGAATGCGAGCCTTGCGGCGGCCACAACCACGCAACCGATTTTGCAAAAAAGGGCGCGGGCCGAGCAAGTGCAAATTGCCATGGTGCGCGAGGATCTTTCCACGCAATACGCAGTGGTGCCCATGCAAGCCAAAGAACCGGTTGGTGCAGATAGATTGCAGGCGCTTTGTGCGGTTGCGCAAACGGCTACGGCGGCTTGAACGCGAGAAAGGAGAGTACCGCAAAGCGTGGGGCAGTTATGTTTTTTGGCTGAAGGTGGCAGGAATTTAGGATGTCAGATGCGCCACAAATTCTACAACTGAAAATCCGCCTTCTTGGGATCAGCCCAATGATCTGGCGGTTATTGGTGCCTTCAACGACCACGCTGCGCGAACTGCACGGGATTATACAGGTGGCGATGGGGTGGGAGGGCTGCCCAGCTGACGGCAGGCGTTGTGAACAGCCAGTCCATAAGAACAACGGAAAGTGGCGGGGTATCGGGCTATGGTGCGGGCCGGGCAAACGGATCAAGGGGCGCAAGCGCCATATTGCACCGACACGCTCGGGTTTGGCAAGGCGGCTGAAGAGATGGGATTGGCGGACCGTGTTGACGATGACCTGTTTGCGCAGCTGCTGAACGGGCAGGTCCTTAAGGCTGGCAAAGAGGGGCTGCTAGCTGACGGTAGCAAACTGGCAAACAGTTGGCTCGAGTTATAGGGCGGGGAGAGTAAAGTCTTCTAGCGAGGGATGAACCGCCGATACGGTCATAAGGCCGGTAAAAGGTCCAATACCCTTTGGTCTGCTTTGCACTAGAGGGATACAACGGGAGAGCGCCAGCGTCTCCCTTGCCAAGCGTTTTGTAATACAAAACACAGCTTGCAGTTCATGGTAAGTATTTACTGCTTTCCCTGCCAGAACAATGCGTAGCTTTGATGATTGTTCGAACTCGCTATCAGTTCCTTTGTAAACCCTTGTAGGCTATCGATATCTGATCCGTTGGCGCCTGAACGAATAGTGCCAAAACTGACCATTTTCGAGCGTATCATAAGTTACCGAAATGAAGGACTTCGAACCCCAAAAACTACCTTACCATTCAAGGTGTTAGAGGGTCTTCACATAGGAAAGTGTGAAATGGCGGAGTTAGAGGGAGTAACCTCGAACTCTCTATTTGAAGTTTTAGAAGAATGGGAGAGCCACCTCAAGGGAATTGAGATGGATATCCCCAGCTCAGAATCCAGAACGCCTCCAGCACCTCGTTTGCGGGGGCCTTCACTATGAACCGCTCAGAAAACATAAAGGCTGCGATTGATATCAGGTCTGCGTTTCAGGGTGAAGCGCAGGCAGTTCCGAAACAAGAGAAGCCATCCCAATCGCCAATAACCCTGCGTGTAACGGATGAAGAACGCGAACGCCTGAAATCAATGGCTGCGGGTATGTCTGTCAGTGCCTATATTCGCAAATGCATTTTTGCAGGCGATGCCACGCGACGGAAACGGCGCTCACATATGCCGGTGAAGGATCAGGAAGCGATGGCGCGGGCTTTGGCTTTGCTGGGTGCATCACGGATTGCCAACAATCTGAACCAACTGGCGCATAAGGCGAATATGGGTTCCCTGATTATGGACGATACTTCCCTCGCTAAGCTTGATGAAACCTACACATATGTGCGCTTGATGCGGGATGAACTGGTTTCCGCGCTCGGCCTGATCGAAGTTTAATCCAATGATTCTGAAAGCCTCTCAACGTGGCGGCGGGATGCAACTGGCTGTGCATCTGCTGAAACCCGAAAACGAACATGTGGAATTGCATGAGATCAGCGGCTTTGTCGCTGATGATTTAGCGGGTGCGTTCAAAGAGACCTATGCGATTTCCAAGGGGACGCGCTGTAAGCAGTTTTTGTTTTCGCTCAGTCTGAACCCGCCGGAATTGGAAAATGTACCGGTCGAAATTTTTGAAGATGTAATTTCGCGGATCGAAGCCAAGATGGGCTTGGTTGGCCAGCCTCGTGCGATTGTCTTTCACGAAAAGCAGGGTCGCAGGCATGCACATTGTGTTTGGTCGCGGATTGATGCGGCAAAGATGAAAGCAATCAACCTGCCGCATTTCAAACTGAAACTAACCGAACTCTCACGCCAAATTTATCTGGAACAGGGCTGGGATATGCCGCGCGGGTTGGAAGATTTTGCTGACCGTGATCCGCTAAATCATTCGCAAGCGGAAGCGCAACAGGCCAAACGTGTCAAACGCGACGCGCGCGCGTTGAAAGAAATGTTCCAGAAATGTTGGGCTGGGTCGGATTCCCGCACCGCGTTTGCGCATGCCCTGAAAGAACAGGGGTTTGTTCTGGCACGGGGGGATCGGCGTGGATTTGTTGCGGTAGATACGGCAGGTGAGGTTTACGCCATTGCGCGTTGGGTTGGTGTCAAAACCAAAGAAGTGCGGGCGCGTTTAGGTGATCTTGAAGGCCTACCAAATGTCGAAGAAGCCATCGCCATTCTGTCCCGTAGTTTTAACGCTGAGGATTTTGAAACTCAGCAACGTGTTGCCGCACAAGCTGAACAGCGCAAAGAAATACTTGAACAAAAACGTGGTTCATTAGTGGCTGTGCAACGTGATGAACGTGAAGCTCTGCGTGATATGCAACAGACTCGCCTTACCGTGGAAGCCACTGCCCGCACGGAAACCCTGCCAACGGGTTTGAAGGCGGCGTGGGCGAAAATGACCGGGGCATATCAGCGTTTCTGTGCGGAGAATGAAATCCAGATCAGTGACGCGTCGCGGCGTGATCTGCGTGAACAACAAACCCTTATTCAACGCCATCTGAAAGCTCGCCGCGCTCTGCAATATGAATTTGAGCAATTTGAATATCACCGTGAACTGAACGCCAAATCCGTACAACGTGATATCGGTGCAAGATTGCCGGACGTGGAATTCAGTCCTGAGCCGGTGCCTTTGCGCCCTGAATATGATCCCGCGCAACCGCTTATCATTCAGCCCGATGAAGACAGGCTTTCTATTGCCGAAAAGGTTGCGTGTGATCCGGCACATATTCTGGAAGTGATCGCGGATAAGAAGGAAGCCTTCACACGAGCGGATATTCTGCGCGCTTTGGTGCAATATGTTCCTGATCCCACAAGATTACGCATTGCAGCGGATGATGCATTGCGTTCGCCTGATCTTGTTGAAGTAAATGCGGGGCCAGAACCGCGTTATTCARCGCAAGAATTCCTGAGCATCAAAGCCACATTGTCGGTGAATGCGCGCGTAATGGCGTCCAGCTCTGCGCTTTCTGTCTCGCGCAAGCATATCGACGCGGCCATTGCCAAAGAAAACTCAGCCTTGCAAATAACGGCAGGGGCAAACCTGAGCGCAGAACAAGAAACTGCAATTCGTCATATTCTTGGCTCGGAACAACTATCCTGCGTCATTGGTCTGGCGGGGGCGGGCAAAAGCACAATGCTATCTGCGGCGCGCCACGCATGGGAAAAACAAGGATTGCAGGTGGTCGGTGCAGCGCTTTCAGGCAAAGCTGCGGATGGTCTGGAAAGTGCATCTGGCATTGAAAGCCGAACCTTGGCTTCTTTGGAATATAGCTGGAAAAACGGCTATAATTTACTGACCCGCAACTCGGTACTGGTGATTGATGAAGCGGGGATGGTTGGCACCAAGCAACTGGCGAGATTTGTGAGTATAGCCAAGAAAAGCGGGGCCACGCTGATTTTGGTTGGTGATCCTGAGCAATTACAACCTATTCAGGCCGGTAGGCCGTTCAAGGATATTGCACAAGAAAGCGGTGCTGTACGTCTTACAGAAATTCGCCGCCAGCGGCAGGAATGGCAACGCCAAGCTTCAATCAATCTGGCAAAGGGGTGGTGCGCCGATGCGATTGAAACCTACAGACAACAGGGTTTTGTCAGTATCGCCATTGATACGCCTGAGGCCATCGCTAAACTGGCGCAGGACTATGTGACGGATATGGAGTTGCACGGCTCGAACGTCTCTCGACTGGCTTTGACGCATCGCCGCAAAGATGTGCATGCAATCAACCAAGCCATTCGTTCCTTGCGCAAATTTGGCGGGGATCTAGCGGTAGAAACCTTGCTCCAAACCGACCACGGTCCGCGCGCCTTCGCGGTTGGTGATCGTATTATCTTCACCCGCAATGATCGCGATCTTGGGGTGAAGAATGGTAGTTTCGGCGTGGTGGAAGGAATTGATAATGACCAACTTCGTGTGCGCATGGATACCGATGGCAGTGATAAAGCCAAATCAGTCACAATAATGCCAGATCACTACCCCGCGTTTGATCACGGCTATGCCTGCACCATCCACAAATCACAGGGTGCCACGGTTGATAATGCTTATGTGCTAGTCTCCAATACAATGAATCACCATCTTTCTTACGTCGCCATGACGCGCCACAGGGATAAAATGCGGCTTTATGGCGAGCCTGCGGTCCTGCGCCGGTTGGAACGCAATCACGTTGAACAATCGGCGCTTCATCTGGATCATCAGCATGAGCGATCTGGGCCAAGGCGGTAAGTTTTCTATATGCTTTCAGGCATGAAAAACATGGCGAAGTTTAACGGGCACCAAAGCGGACATCTGGCAGGGTAAGAAAAGCTATATTTCTCCCTAAATATATGCTATATATAGAGAACATGCGAAAACTAACCGGACAATAAAGCGGACAAACAACAGGCGGAACAATGAGAGATGATGACGAAACTATAGGATTATTTGAGCCGCTCATGGTTGGGGAAGGCTCACCTAAGCGTGCCGTGCTGAACGATCTTGCGTTGGAATTGGCTACAATCTCGGCGTCTTTCAAAAGCAGCCTACCTGACTCGATTGCCTCCGCTCTGGCTGATCTTATCCGCTCAATGAACTGTTATTACAGTAACCTGATTGAAGGCCATAACACGCATCCGGTGGATATCGAAAAAGCCATGCGGGATGATTACAGCACTGACCCCAAAAAGCGTGATCTGCAACTGGAAGCCAAGGCGCATATCGCTGTGCAAAAATGGATTGATGAAGGCGGGCTGGAAGATCGGCCAACATCGCCTGATATGATTTTAGAGATTCACCGCCGGTTCTGTGAATTGTTACCGCCTGATTTACTGTTCGTTGAAAACCCCACCACTGGCGAGAAAATCCCAGTCATTCCGGGTGTGCTGCGGGATAGGGACGTGGAAGTCGGGCGACATATTGCCATCAGCCCCGGCGCGGTGCCACGTTTTTTGGAACGCCTGCACAAAGCTTATGCAAATGCAGGGCGCATCGAGGCCATTCTTGCCTCTGGGTGCGCGCACCATCGTTTGCTTTGGGTGCATCCGTTTCTGGATGGGAATGGCCGCGTTGCGCGCCTGATGTCATATGCCATGCTGAAATCCGCACTGGATACCAAAGGCCTGTGGTCAGTAGCGCGCGGTCTGGCGCGCAATGAGCCTGAATACAAACGCCACTTGGCCGCTTGTGATCTCCCACGTCGTGGGGATCGGGATGGGCGTGGAACACTTAGCGAGGGCGCGCTTGCCAGCTTCACGGCGTTCTATCTACAAACCTGCATTGATCAGGTAAAATTTATGGAAGGCTTGATGAAGCCTGACCGTTTGCGCGACCGAATTATGATCTGGGCAGAAGAAGAAATTCGCGCCGGAAACCTGCCAGCAAAATCGGATACGATTTTGCGCGCGGTTTTATTGCAAGGATCACTGACGCGCGCCGATGCCGTTGCTCTGCTAGGCGTCAATGAGCGCACGGCTCGGCGCATTACTTCGGCTTTGTTGGATAGTGGGGCACTTACCTCAGATAGTACCCGCGCGCCATTGCAACTGGCATTCCCTGCCAAGCTGGCGGGCCGTTGGATGCCGGGGTTATTTCCTGATGAATAAGCACTTTTCAGCACTCATTAACAGAATATGACCTGCCTACATTCAACAATCTAACCATTCGAAAAATCAGATATTATCGGGTATAATCGGATATACGAAGACCAAGCGCGCCTATGTGAACTGGTCAGCGCAGGGCTGATTACTAAACTCGGCGAGGCAAAGGCGACTTGGTATATGAAGGCGCAACACTAGCCGAACAAATCAGCCTGCTGTGCAAGCAAGTCTTCAATATAATTCAGGTGGGCAAAATCGTTGTAAATATGCGCGTATTTCAGGCTGATATCGGTGTGAACATCGGCGCAACTATCGGGTTCAATAAAAATAGGATTTTCCGTGCGGTCTTGGCGGATCGCACCAGCAATCTGGCGATAACGGGAAATATCTTCGGCCAAGTCGTTCGCAAATTTTGCTTTGAAAGCCCGTAACTCTTCTGAGCGATGCGGTTCTGGTTTATTATCAACGGCGTTGATTTCTTCTGCCATATAGCCTTGATAACTCCCTGCGGATACTTCCGCGCGGATTTGCTTTGGTGACAGAATTACGCCTCCAAGCACATAATACCAAGGATGCCCGAAGTTGTATCCGGTAGGGTTCTTTGGTGTCTTTTTCATGATTTCCCCCTTTACCCGCACCGATAAATGACGCGGGAATTGGCAACAACTGCCTCGGAATAATCAACCGCTAGATCGCGGGCGATGGCGTCATAGTCGATATAGAATTGCAGACGTTCGGGAATGTCACCGAACAAGCCTTCTTCGACAAACTGCTCGGCTAATTCGCGCATGCTGGTTACGCCATAAATATCAACATCAAAATCATCCGGCGCGGTGCCATTATCAAACTGATAGCCACATTCGCCAACTGCCAAAATGACTTGCTGTTTTTCCCATTCCTCCCATTCGTCAATAATCTCAAAGAACCGCGCTAAATTCGCTTGGTTCAAGCCAATCGCATTTGCCAAATCGCAGTCAATGGCATCGCCATCAATAAACTGGATTTCAAATTCTTCGACAGGGTCGCCGTATTCGTTGCGCAAGGCGTTTACGCTCTTTTTGTATTCTTCCTCAGTCTCAAAATAAAAGCCTGTAGTTGAAATGTCGTAGGGTTGTGCATATAACTGTGCCATCTTTCTTTTCTCCAATTAATCAAGGGTTTCGCGTGTGAAACCTTGCTTCCGGCGAGGATGGAGATGGGAGGGGAAAAGGAAAATTGATGCTAATGGTGCGGGCGCAACGAAGTGAGCCACGGTTAGTGTCTATTTTACTTGTGGGGAGAAAGAGGCGAAGTCTCTGGCTTCCCCTTATCGCTGGGCAAACAGGAGCCGGCGCACGCTACGGCTAAGGCGACTTGGTATATGAGAATAAAAATATGTAATAGTTTCAAACTTATGCATTGTTCTATAATGTATTGAAAAACGCTACGAATTTAAGGCTCAAGGTATGAATAACGAACAAATCAAGCAATTAGAGAAAGAACTTTGGGGAGCAGCGGATGATCTGCGGGCCAACTCAAAGCTTACTGCCGCTGAATACAAAGATCCGGTTCTTGGCCTTATCCTACTTCGTTATGCTCAAAACCGTTATGAGGAAGCAAAAATTACCATTGAGGCCTCAATTCCTGATGGTCCTCGTGGCAAACGCGCTCCAAAAAAAGAAGACTATCTTGCGGCTGGGGCAATGATGCTCCCAGAAAATGCGCAATATGATTATTTGGCCAATCTGCCAGAGGGTGAAGATATCAATGAGGCTGTCAACGCAGGCATGCGCTCAATTGAAGCCGAATATACTGATCTTGCAGGTATTCTTCCGAAAAATTATCAGGAGCTTGATTCGGATCTTCTGCGCGAACTAATTCGCGTTTTCAATAAGGATTCAGTGAAAAAACTCTCAGGTGATGTATTCGGACGTGTCTACGAATACTTCTTGATGAAATTTTCTATGAGTGGTGCAGGCGCTCAGGAAGGTGGAGAGTTTTTCACACCACCATCACTTGTAAACTTGATTGTAAACTTCATCGAACCTGACCATGGGATTATTCATGATCCTGCCTGTGGTTCTGGCGGTATGTTCGTGCAAACTGGCCACTTCGTTCAAGATCACAGCAACAAACAAGTGAATGAAGCGATCACCGTTTACGGTACGGAGCTAAAATCCAACAACACGCGCCTAGCAAAGATGAACTTGGCCATTCACGGTATCGAAGGCAAAATTATCGAGAGCAACAGCTTTTATTCTGACCCGCATGATCTGGTTGGAAAATGTGATTTTGTCATGGCTAACCCGCCTTTCAACGTCAATAAAGTTGATAAGAAAAAAGACTTTGTAAAAAACGATAATCGATTATTTGAAGATGTTGGGCTGCCAAAAGCCGATAATGGCAACTACCTCTGGATTCAGTATTTTTATCATTACCTAAACACCCAAGGTCGTGCTGGTTTTGTTATGGCTTCATCTGCCACCGATGCTGGGTCTAGCGAAAAACTCATTCGACAAAGGCTAATTGAAACGGGTGATGTGGATTGCATTGTGGCAATAGGCAATAACTTCTTTTATACGCGCTCTCTGCCTTGTCACTTGTGGTTTTTGGATAAGGGCAAACGCGCAGAAAATAGAGACAAAATTCTGATGATCGACGCGCGCAATACTTTTCGTCAGATTAACACAACTTTACGCGATTTTAGCCCAGATCAAATGAAGGGATTAACAGCTCTCATTAAATCTTATCGTGGGGAGGATGTGTCCGAACAATTTAGCAGTAACGAATGGCTGCAAGAGAAATTCCCGAGTGGCAATTATGAAGATATTGAAGGTTTGTGCAAGGTCGCAAGCTTAAAAGAAATAGTAGAAAATGACTGGAGTCTTAATCCTGGCCGTTATGTGGGCTATTCAATTGTGATTGATGAAAACTTTGATTACCAATCCCGTCTTTCAGAAATTCATCGCCACTTATTATCCCTCAATGATGAAGCTTATAGCTTAATGCAGAAAATTTTGGGGAGCGGCGCTAAATGAGCGATGGGAATGAATATAGGTTTGGTGATTTTGCACTTGTTTGCCCCAAGATATCCTTAAAGAAGGGCAAGACTTTTTCTCATGTCGGGATGGAAAACATTTCACCAGGTTATAAGTATGTTTCTGCCAAGAGAGTTAAAGAATACAAAGGGAGTGGTAGTAAGTTTGAGAATAAGGATACGCTCTTTGCTCGAATAACTCCTTGTCTGGAGAATGGAAAGATAGCTCAAGTTAAAAATTTAGAACAAAATAAAGGCTTTGGCTCTACCGAATTTTTTGTGTTTAGGGGAATTCCCGAAATTTCAGATAGTGATTTTGTTTACTACTACTCTCAAACTAATTGGTTTAGACAAAATGCTGAAAACAGCATGGTTGGTACTTCTGGAAGACAGCGTGCTGACGCTGGTTTTATATCCAAATCAATATTTGTCTTTCCTGACCTGCATACACAAAAGAAAATAGCTAGGATCTTATCTGCCTATGACGATTTGCTCGAGAATAATTTTAAACGGATTAAGTTAATTGATGAGATGGCGCGGATCACCTACGAAGAATGGTTTGTCCGCCTGCGCTTTCCCGGCCATGAAGCCGCCCCAGAAAACCCCAAAACTGGTCTTCTTGAAGGTTGGAAAGAGGTTAAGCTTGGTGATGTATTGGAGCTTATCAAACGAGGTGTTGCTCCCAAATATGTTGAAGAGGGTGGGATTATGGTCATTAATCAGAAATGTATCAGAGACCATAGAATAAATTTGTCGTTTGTTAGACAAACCAGCAAAGATAAAAAAATACCCGCTGAAAAACTCGTAAAATATTCAGACATTCTTGTCAATTCAACTGGAACAGGAACCCTGGGTAGAGTCGCTCAGTACTTCGGTCCCAATAAATTTTGTACGGTTGATACACATGTGACAATTGTACGTGCGAATACACTAAAAGTTTCCACATACATTCTTGGAAGGTTTCTTGAACATATAGAACCGTTCCTAGTGAATCTTGGAAAAGGGGCAACCAACCAACAAGAACTTGCAGGCTCAGACATGTCTGTAGCCATTAAACTAAAACTGCCACCACTAGAACTCCAGGCTAAATATGAAGACATGGTAAAACCGATTTTTGAAGAAATTGAAAACCTACAAAATCAAAACCGACGCCTCCGTGAAGCGCGCGATATTCTTCTCCCTCGTCTGATGACAGGCATGATTGATGTAGAGCATTACAAACCAGAAAATCTTTTGAAGGAGGTCGCATGACAAAATTTTTAGGGACTTATGACGTGCTATTAGAAAAAGTAGCACAACTGAATTTAGCCGGAAAGTGGAAAGAATTACCAAATGGACAGAAACAATTTAAGGCAAGAAATGGGGCAAATTTCAGTTGGTATGAAACCAAGGGAACCTTGGTATTCGGAGGGACACAAAAAGAGAAGGAAGAATTAGAGGGTAAACTCATCCCACTTTTGGAAGTAGCAGATGGTGAATTTATTTCTCCTGTGTCCAATGGCCAGAATAATAAAGTTTTCGTGGTTTACGGCCATGATGAAAATAGTAAAGCCCAACTTGATGCAATGTTACGCAGATGGGGACTTGAACCATTAATCTTGGATCAACTACCTTCTAAAGGCCAAACCATTATTGAAAAACTGGAAGAATACACTGCTGATGTTAGCTATGGTATAATTCTTGCGACACCTGATGATGAAGGAAATAGAGAAGGTCATCCAGATGAAAAGGCGTACAGGGCACGCCAAAATGTAGTATTGGAACTTGGAATGCTTTTGGCCAAATTTGGGCGCGAAAGAGTCGCTATTCTTTTGAAAGATCAAGTGCAAATGGAAAGGCCATCAGATATTCAAGGATTGGTTTACATTCCATTTAAGGACAACTTGCAAAAAGATGCAGGACCAAATCTCGCGAAAGAAATGACCGCACAGGGATATAATATAGACATCAAGAATTTGTAGGCGAAACTATGAGCTATGAGTACTCAGAAGATGGCCTTGTAGAGGCGGCAACACAGGAAGTTCTAGAAGATCTAGGCTGGAAAGTTGTGACAGCTTGGCACAATGAATCATTTGGACTTGAGGGCTTGCTGGGGCGGGAGAATAAATCAGAAATTATTCTGAAGCGGCATTTGTGCGATGCGCTTAAAAAGCTGAACCCTGACCTGCCTGATACGGCCTATAATCATGCCATAGACCAGATCACGGAAAAAGCAGCCGATAAGACTTTGGCGCAACTTAACAAAGACAAGCACGCCCTGCTGACAAAAGGTGTGCAGGTAAGCTATCAAAACGACAAAGGTCAGCTTGAGAAAAAGCGGCTCAAGGTCTTTGATTTTGATAACCCAACAAACAATGAGTTTATCGCAGTTCGTCAGCTAGAAGTCGTTGGTGATCTATACAATCGCCGCCCCGATGTTGTCGGATTTGTGAATGGCATTCCGCTGGTGTTCTTTGAGCTAAAAGCCCACCACACGGACCTTGAAAATGCCTATAACGACAATCTTTCTGATTACAAAGACACCATACCCGCCATCCTGCATTGTAATGCCTTTATTATTCTGAGCAATGGGACAGATGCGCGGGCGGGCACAGTCACGAGCCCTTACAAATTTTTTGTTGAATGGAAGCGGATAGAAGAAGATTCAGAAGGTGTTGTTAGCCTCGACACCATGTTACGTGGCACATGCGACAAAGCCCGATTGATGGATTTGTTTGAAAACTTCCTGCTCTTTGATGGTGATGGCGGCGATATCACAAAAATCATGGCGAAAAATCATCAATTTATTGGTGTGAATAGAGTTATAAACCAAGCAAAAAATATAGAGGAGTTGAAAGGGAAACTCGGCGTTTTCTGGCATACACAGGGCTCGGGAAAGTCCTACTCCATGGTATTTTTGTGCCAGAAAATTCACCGGAAATTTGGTGGCTCTTATACATTTTTGATCGTCCTTGATCGGACAGAACTTGAAAATCAAATTTACGACACGTTCACTGGATGTGGTGCAGTTACCGAAGATAACATACGGGCGAAAAACCGAGATGATTTACGCAGGCTTCTTTCAGAAAATCATCGCTACGTTTTCACGCTCATTCACAAATTCTCTTTTGATCCGAATAAAGAACAAGAATACCCGCTGATTACAGATCGGGAAAACATCATCGTTATCTCTGATGAGGCGCATAGAACCCAAGGCGGAAAATTCGCCCAAAACATGCGCTTTCAAGGCATCCCCAATGCATCATACCTTGGGTTTACGGGAACACCGTTAATCCAAGAAGAACTGGAGATGACAAAAAATATTTTTGGTGAATATGTCTCTGTTTATGATTTTAAACGCGCAATTGAAGACGGGGCAACGCTGCCGCTTCGTTACCTCAATCGAGGTGAAAAACTGGATATTGAGAGCCCAGATCTTGACGAGCGCATGGCCGAAATTATTGAGAGCGAAGATTTAGACGAAGATCAGCAAAAAAAACTGGAACGTGAATTTTCCCGTGACTATCCAATTCTAACGGCTGAAAGCCGTCTTGATGCAATCGCCAAGGACTTGGTTTGGCACTTCAATGAGCGGGGTTATCAGGGTAAAGCCATGTTTGTTGCCTTGGACAAACCAACCGCTGTGCGCATGTATGATTTGGTGATGAAATATTGGCCGGTTTATGTTGCTGAGCTGAAGCAACGCATTGAAGACGCTGATGATCAACAGCAAGAATTAAAACTCAAACGCCATTTGAAACGGGTGGAAGAGACAGAGGTTTGTGTCGTTGTTAGCAGCGAGCAAAATGAAGTCAAAAAATTCCAAAAAATGCATCTGGATATCGAGCAGCACCGTAAAAAAATGGCTGATCGTGATTTGGAGAAAGAATTCAAAGACGAAGATAACCCGTTTCGCTTGGCTTTCGTCTGCGCCATGTGGATTACTGGTTTTGATGCGCCTTGTATTTCGACCATCTATCTCGATAAGCCAATCAAGGGGCACACCCTTATGCAGACCATAGCGCGTGCCAACCGCGTATATGATGATGAAAAAGAAAACGGTCTGATTGTTGATTACGGCAACGTATATCGCAAGCTTGAAGAAGCCTATTCCGTATATGGCGAGGGCGATAATAAGTCACCAGGTACTGACGAAGATGATTTTCCAACGACACCGGCGGAAAAACTGGAAGGGTTGGCCGTTGAACTCGAAGCCTCTATTGAAGCGGTCAGGATATTCTTGAAAGATGTTGAGTTTGAATTGGCTCAATTGGTGAATTCACAAAGCCCGATTGAAAAATTGTCCATCATTCAAAAAGCAATGAATTGCATTTGTCTAAATGAAACCACACGTACCGAATTTGAATTTTTGGCACGGGATGTTTTTAGAAAATACAAAGCGCTGTATCCCGAAGATGAGATTAAGCCGTTCATCAAAGATCACAACGCCATTGAAGCTATCTATGATCGATTGAACCAAAAGGTAAAAAGCGCCGATATCACCGATGTTATTCGCAGGCTTCAGCAAGAAGTCGATATGAGTATTGCCATTCAATCGTCAACTGGCAACGATGATGACTTTATAGATCTTAGCAACCTCGATTTCGACAAGCTGAAAATGGCGTTTCAAAAATCAAAAAATCAAAATAGCGTTGTTTTCGATTTACAAGAAGCTATCGAGCAAAAACTCGAGAGAATGGTGCAGCAAAATCCGCTGCGGCTAGAATTCTATGAGCGCTATAAAAAAATTATCCATAACTACAATCAAGGTAAGGATTTGCAGGCTGTTCAAAAGGCTTTTGACGATTTAAACGAGTTTATGGAGGATATGTCAGAAGAAGAAGCCCGCGCTATGACTGAAGGCTTGGACGAGGAAACTTTGGCCATCTTTGATATTCTTAGAAAACCCGCATTGAATAAAAAAGAAGAGAATGAGGTTAAGAAAGTTGCTACGGAAACCCTTGAAAAGCTTAAGATTGAAAAACTTAACATTGATCGTTGGCGGGAAAGCACGCAAGTAACCGCGCAGGTGCGCACCATCATATTTGATCAATTGCAATACTTACCGCAAACATCCTATCCAGATAATGAAGTTGTTGCTAAAGCTGACAAAGTCTACCAACATATTTTTAGTACCTACACAGACAACAGCCAACATGTGTATATGTGATACGGTAATCCTCCCGAAAATTAATAGTACTTGAGAGTACAAATATCATTCGGGCATATTTACGATAGCAACCCCTGGGATGGTATCCTGTGCTAAGTTAACTAAATGCGCGTGATGTGTGAATAAAATGGCCTGCCCGTTTTCCCCTATTTCGGCGCAGAGCTTCAGGGCGGCGCGCGCGCGTGTATCATCGAAAGTTTCCATTATGTCATCAAGGATCATAGGAAGCGGGCCGGGGTCGCGGGCGAAGCTGCGATATCCAGCCAGCCGGAGCGCAAAGTACAACTGTCCCATAGTACCCGTCGACATTTGTTCAACCGGAACATTGCTGCCGCTGGGTTGAACCCCGACAAGTTTTTCTCCGTCGGTCTGGCTCCAGACTTTTACGCCGGTCCAAGCTGGTTCGGTCATAGTGACAAAGGCGCTTTCAACATCACATAGCATGTCACTGCGGCGTTCAGATGCAAGTCGACGTAGTGCTCCACGCGCAGCTAAGGCCCCTAGGCGTGCGACCACTGCCTGATGTGCTTGGCTACGAAGCTCTTCGCGCAGAGTCGCTTGCTCCGTGACAAGGCTGCTACCATCTGCGGCCTCAAAGGCTTCGCGGTAGATACGTTCAGCTTCTCGTAGCGCATCTCGAGCGCTGTCGCGCTCTACTTGTGTATCCTTCAATAGCTGTTCCAACTTAGCGGCGCGCGTGGCATGCGGCAGGAGGTCCAATTCCTCGGAGAAGAGAGTATCATCTATTCCGCTGCGGGCTTGTTGCGTTTCATCACCCGCTGCTTTTAAAGCTATTCGAATGTGGTCACGCTCAGCCAACTTAGCCACACGATCGCGAGGTTTAAGATCTTGCGCCATTTGCCCATCAAAAATGTTCGTCAGTGTCTCTTGCGCAATTAAAAGTTCCTGTGCTGAGCTTCGCTTTAGCTTCATAGTTTTATCTAGATCGATCATGGCTATATTCCGTACTTTGTCGACTGCCTTTGATGTTGACACGCGAGCACGAGCGGTATCGATAACCTGAATAGGATCTTCAAGGGTCTCGTCCTCAGAAACATCCATAATTCGAGCAAGACGTAGTGCGCCGTTATTCAGGGATGTAATCGCCGTTTCCATGGCCTCAATCCGCGCAGAGAGCTCCTGATATTTGCCGTAAACCTGTTCCAGCTTACGCAGGTTTGGCAAAGCCGCACGAATTTCCTTGGCCGTGCAATTCGCCAAGGGTAATGATGCCGTTAACTGGTCGAGCTCGCTTTCAGCCGTACTGCAATCAATTTCGCATTGCTCCACTTTCCCAATCAAATCGGCGAGATCTTTCTCACTTGTCTCCCATTTGTCCCAAGCTGCGCGATCACTATCTTCCAACGTCAATACGCGTTGTATCTGTGGACCTAATTCTCCTTGCTTTGTATCAAGGCTAAGGTTCCTTGCGGATTCAGATAGCACCGCATACGCAGCCTTATTTTGGGAGCGGTGTGTTTTTAACACTTCCTGAGCGTTAGAGTAGGCCGCATCGGCTCCGGCAGTGTTGAAGAGTATTTGATATCGTGTACTGAATGCAGTGGGTTCTGTATCTGGAGCCAACCCCAACGAAACTGCAAGTTTCGAGCACCTATCTGACAAATCTGTGTGTTGCGATTTTAGGTTTGTCTGATGTTTCAATGCGCTTTCGTGTTGTGCCTCAACTTTGCTTAGCTGGCTTTTGGCAGTTGCCAAACGTTGCCGTGCTTCGGACCCAATTAGGTAATTTGCACGTGAACCATCATCGCCATACATTGCTTCCTCAAATTGATCCGCTGTCTGTTTTGAAAGGTTTCCTCGGTGGTTTTGCCAAGATAAATCGCGCTTGCGGCGTGATTCGTCTGTCGTGTTCAGGTCAACGGTTTCAGGTGCGGCCTCTTGTGCGGAAACATCCGCACGCGCTTCTCCTAATTCTACGGTGTTCGCACCAAGATTCTCAGCAGCAGATTTGAGATTGGCAGTCAATTCCGCCCAGCTTCGAGTAACTTCAGCGAGCGTTTCTGGTGCAGGTAGTCCTGCATTTATCAGATCTTTCCATGTGTCTGGCAAGCCGACACTGGCATTCGTCAAGCGCGCTCGCGCATTATCATGCTCGGTTTCCAACGTGGAAGACTCTGCCACAGCTGACCACGCGTCAAATGCAGAGCGGAGCACGGTAAGGTCCTTGGGTTTCGAGGGCGCACTACCTCGTTGTGCTCGAGCCGTTTCCACTTGTGTCAGCGCCGATTCCTTCAAATTTTGGGCGTTCTGACAATTCTGTATTGCACTAGACAAATTCTCTAGTGCGTCGACTTCTAAAACAGCTGATGATGCATCTGTCTTTGGGATTTGAAGGTTTTCTAAAATATCATCTATTTGGTTGCTAAGATTTTGTTGTTTCTTTTCACGGCGATCAAGGTCTGCCTGCGCACCGGTCGCACGTGCCAAGAGCTGAGCCCCATCGATTGTTAATTGATCGAGCCTTTCTAACTCCGCAGACAATTTCTGGGCCAGATCGTCGATTGGATWGTCAGATATAATCTGATCTTGTTTCTCAATCTCTTTTTTTAACTCCGCAATGCGCATCTTTTGCGCAGAAATTYTTTCGACAAGGCCTGCCACCTGTTCTGGTGCATCGGAGGGTAGATCTGGTCCATCAGGGAAATCTGTTAGTGAATCTTGGAGCTTCTGTATCCGATTATTCAGATCGTAAACAATTTGTGCACTCTTGAACGCTGCTTGTCTTTGGCGTGCTAACCCGAGATCTGCCTCGGCTTTATCAAAGGCCGATGTGGTGCGGCCCCGCTCACTACGTAGATTGAGCTCGCGATCTGTTGTTAAACTTGTACCGCGCAATTCATCGCGGATCTCCTTGAGACGTTCTTTGCCATTTTTCAAAATGGTATCTCTACCGCCCTTTTTATGAAACTTGTCGGCGCGCTCGGAAAGTGCATCCAGTGTTTTCGCCATGCCGGTTAGGCCCGAAATTCCTGCGTGTAAAAGCTGCCCTAGATCACCTTGCGCGCCTGCAATCCGTTCCCCACCTTCGCGCAATCCCTTCTCATCAAGAGAGAACCTTTCCTGATATGTTTCCTGTGCCATACCGTGTAATGCGCTTGAAAGGGCGGTTTCGCTTACAGGTCGGCCTTCCGTATCTAAAAGAGATTGGGTTCTTTTGCTATTTCGGCGCAAGGTAATTGTGCCGCGCCCGGGAATATCCAGTTCCGCCCCGATCAACAGGTCACTCCTATTAAAACGGAAGGCGTATGGATGTGCGCCAGCCTTAAACCCAAATAGGAATTCCAAAAAACCGTTAAAGGTTATGGATTTGCCCGCCTCGTTCGGCCCAAAAACAACTGTCAGGTCAGGCGTATCACCCACGGGTTTAGGAAAGATTATTTCAGCATTTTCAAAACGGCCATAGCGAATAAGATCAAGGCGGTTAATTCTCATGATGAACTCCCAGAATTTAGAGTTAACGAGACTTCATTGATAGCTTCCTTAAGAAGCTCGTCTAATGGCTCTTCCTCCAGCTCTTCGGCAATCTCGGATGGTAAAACAGCCCGCAATTCTTCCAGTACGTGGAGCGCCGTTTGCTGAAAACCATCTTCGGCCAATTCATCATACATCAAGCGGACGAGTTCGTCTGCTTGCTCATCCGCGGTACCTTGTGGCGGGGCCGATTTAACCTTATCGAGGAATACGCCATCAATGTTCTCAAGAACCTCTGCGGCAAGTTCTGCCACCCATTCAGTGTTGTATCTATCCGAGGTGACATGCAAGCGAACCGCAGTATCGCGGCCCTCGACCTTTTCTGCCACCAATACTTCACGCAAATTACGCAAGACCTCTTGTTGATCTGTGCATGATTGCAAATCCAATGTGCATTCGGAAAACCCCAGTTGCCCGACAAGGCGGCGTTCGGTTTTTGGTGCCCCATCCCCAAGGGTTATCAGTGTTACAGATCCGCCCCTGCGTTCACCGAAATGACGAGGTTGCGGGATACCAGGCATCACGATCAATACATCCCCATCAACTTGTTCAGAAGGGGCGTGAATGTGCCCAAGGCACCAAAGGTCGTAGCCATGCGTCATGAGATCCCCTGCCGCACAAGGAGCATAGGGATCATGGCCTTGCGCACCGTCAAGCGATGTATGCATGAGCCCGATATTATGCTTTCCAGCCACAGGCGAGGGATAATCAGGCAAGAAACTGTTCGCCACATGGGCCTTATCAAATGAAAGCCCGTGAAAAGCGGCATTTCCGATTTCAACCGTTGGAAAATCTTTATGCAGAAGGTGGATATTAGAGCCTAAATCACCATGTGCTTTGTGATCAAGGAGTGCGTCGTGATTGCCACGTATCAATACCGTCGGCACACCAACTTCGGATGCACGTGAAAGCTGTGAAATCAGAAATGCCCGAGACCTTAAATCTGGTTGCGCATTGTCAAAAATATCCCCCGCTAGCACTAGGGCGTCAACCTGTTCATCAATCGCAAGATCAACAATCCTTGAAAAAGTGTTGCGGCTGGACTGTTGCAGCCGCTGGCCAAGGTCGGGGTTGCGCAACGCTATGGACCGGATAGGTGATCCGAGGTGGAGGTCTGCGGTGTGAAGTATACGTACCATTAAGTTCCTATGAGCGTCCGATAATCTAATTCTAGGTAGAAATTGTTTCCGTAGTTGCTTTGTAATGAATTGGCGCGACGTGTTCTATCAACTCCAGAAGGTTTGCGATGTTATTCTTGGTTTCCGCGACAAGAGCTGGATCAATGCCTGAGAAGGTCGGGTGCGACATATTATTGGCGAACTTTAAAAGTGCCGTTTTTTTGGAAGGCTCAAAACCGTTGGTGTTTAGGTTTTCTAGCTTTTTGTACAAGTTGCCACCTGTGGAGTGCTGCTCCAAGAAGGCTTCGAGTACTTTCCTGATCATATTCGGTATAGGATAAGCTGTAGCTATTTCACCATCAGACTTATATGCAGCCAATTCCTTAATTAGGTAGGCAAACTCATTTTTGTGCTGGAGCAAAACTTTATCAAGTGGTTTTATTTCGGCTTCCCGACTGGTTGCGCCAGTCATTGCGCAATGCAGCATCCAATACGTCGATTTTCCATTTTGTGCAGGTTTTGGAATGTTTTGAAACCAGTTCAGAAGGAGCTTAAGGAAATCAAAATTGTGTGTAAATAAGAAAACTTGCTTAGCATCCTTCACCGCATTTTTAAGGTAAGCAAATGCTTGATAAACTGAGTTGGAATCTAAACTAGAAATTGGATCATCAATAACCACGATCCCTTCTGCAAGGTCGAAATCTTGATCTGCTAATCCAACAACAAAATACAGAAAAGTAATCGCTGTTTTTTCACCTTCACTCAGTCGCTTGGCAGCGCGTCCAAACCGTGCAATCCGATATCCATCACCTTCAGGTTCAAACTTCAGATCACCCCGGCCAAGAAACGACGCCAACTTTTCAGAAAGCTCAGTCGCCGCTTGATGTGAATTGGCAATCTTGGCACGGTTATCTCTGATTGAATTTTTCAGCGCATCAATGCCTAACTTTTCGATTTTGGGATCACCATTTTTACATTCCATTAATTCAGCGTTAACCGAAGCAATCTCGACGTCGGCATCCTTCACAGCTTGATCAATAATGCTCAAAAAATGTGTTTCTATTTTTTTGAAATTATTTTCTTTGCGCGTTTCAAAATTGTTCGTTTCAGAATTGTGGCGCTGAATAACGTTATTTAATTTTGAGATGGTTTCGTTCCAAAGGTCCCCTGTGAAGCTCGGTGCCATTGACTCATAGCTTTCAGTACGGCGCGTTAATTTATTTTGGAGCGTTTTGGTTAATTCCTGCAAGCCAGCAATCACCGTTGATTGCTGCTTCGCTAGTATCTCAATGTGCTTTGTGTGCTCTGGCTGCAATTCAGGATAAAATAGCTTGCTATCAAGACTGCGCACCGCCTCGATTGTATTGCCGAGCCTCTCAGTATATGCAATGGCATCCTCAATCTCTTTTTTAAGCAGATTGTCTGAATCGTTAAAATGCGCAGCCAGCTCTTTTTTTCGAGTTTCAGGAATTTCTTGCTGGCAATACTCGCAGGTTTTACCATCGTTTTCTGCATGGATATGTAAGCCTTGTTCAACCCATCTCGCGATATCTGGATTTGTTACTAGCCGCTCAATTGCAATTGATGTAGCGCTCTTTAATGTTATCTTACGTACGTTATCGCAGTGGCCTTGAAGTGCCGTAAAAAATGACTGGTCTTTGCCGTTGAAGTCGATACTTGGGGATTGGTATTCGGAATGCTTGTCCATCGCGGACTGGTTCATTTCACTCGAAGCTGCTGCTAGTTCTTTTAAATCAAGTGAAGTCAAAACGGATGTATTGTCGTAGGCACTTTCGGCATTTTTCTTAGTGTATGCTCGAATTGTTGCCCCTTTGGCTGCTTTAGAAATTTCCTTGGCGACGTCCGTAAATATCTTTCCTCTACTTTTTTCCTTCTTGCTGAATTCGGTTTCCTTTTCAGAGAACTTAGTCTCCAAAGCCTCGAGTTTTTTTTCATCAACCTTTACCGTATCAGCAAGAGATTTATTCTCTGCGCCCAGAACAAATATTGGGTTCAACCTTCCTTCGATCTCTCCAATATTGTCTTCTACATATTCTGCATTGAAAACCCGAATTTTTCTGGTGTATGGCTTGCCTTGCACAAAATCTCCGTCTTCGGTTCTAATTTTATACATAAGATCAGGAAATCCAGCGGCCTTTCCTTCATTTAAATCTGCAAAGAAGCGAGATAATGTCGTTTTTCCAGAACCGTTCATGCCATAAATTAAGTTGAAGCGCTGGAATGGATCCATTTTGTGAGGCTTCTTATAGTTTGCGAAAACACCTAGGTTTTCTATCTTTTCAAAATGCTGGATCATTTTATCTAACTTTTCTTAATTAATTAGGAGGGGGTAATATGCCGCTCCCGAAACCAAACCGTAACGTGTACTATGTTCCTACGGCCTTGATTTCTTGATGTATCAAGGCATGTTTGTATATCTGGCTGGGTATGTCCAGATAAATGCCAATATAATTCCTCCTAAGCATAAATGGATGGTCGAAGGGCGTAGAGGGATGCAACGGGAGAGCGCCAGCGTCTCCCTTGCCAAGTAGGTTTGTATTACAGAACACAGCTTGCAGCGTGCTGTATGTCCTTCATTGTTTTGTTTGGCTTTGCTCTGTGTCTTGCGTTTGGATCACTTATGTCGCTATGGCTTTGGCCCCTTGGGCTTTAATGGCACAACACTGCTGTCCGCCCGACCTTCGTCGTAGGCTTCATCTTCCAATGCCCGCATTTCATCGGGATAGGTTGCGTCCATGACCATTTCGAAAATTTCCTGATTGACGGTATAATCCAGCATGTCCACTGGTCGCCGTTGAAATCCATCTTTGACTTTTATGTCAATTCCATCTTGTTCGAGCAACAGGCTCACGATTTTTGGGTTCTGGCGAAAAATGGCAATGTGAAGTGCTGTTAGGCCCGCATAGGGGTCTTGAACATTCAGTTGATCGGAACCGGATTTGAGAATCGCTACGGCCTTGTCATACTCGTCATGATAAGCAGCCAATAGCAGTGAATATTGTTTCAAATCCGACCCACGATCTTCAAAGTACGCGAGTTTATTTGTCATTATTGGTTTCGGTTTAATGCTCATCAAGCGTACCAATCACCAAAGGATTTTCAACAATTTTGCGAATAGTATCCACATCCGTAACGTCATCTAGAAAGAAGTGGTCGGCCAATTCCTCCAAAAAATTGGATGGTTTTTCGAGATATGCCAATGTATCGGATACGGTCATTACAACTTTTGTCTCCGCACTTGGTAACGGAACAATTGAATGGGTGGCCGGACCTTGCAGATAATAATCCGATGCTATTGCAAGGTTAAATTCACGGTGAAGGTCGGACACTTCATCGGCGGACAGTGCGGCCCAATTCTCCTGCACTTTTTCACGGCCATTCAAAATTTGGAAAGCCAGCCCATTTGGATTTTCATACGCGCTCTGGTCTTTTTCGTTTACTGTGATCGAATGCGTCCGGGGAACCCGTGTCAGGCAATCGCGCAACTGAACCTGAATAGTGTTGGCTGAAATCACCGCAATCCCTTCGTAGTAGACCCGTTGGCAGATAGTTCTTAAACCGCTTGGCAAAAGCGACGAGAGTGGCAGTTCGGATGCATAAAAATAGCCAAAGCCTGTTTTTTGCAAGATCAGGATTGATCTCGAATGAACCAACTTGTTGAGCAACATCGATTGCCCACCTGCACTAGATGACTTCCTGATTTCATCATGGATTTTGGATTTGATATGGCGCGCGGGGAGATACGAATTTACCTCTGCGGGCTTTAAGCAAAAATACACACCCGAGAAACGATCAAGAAATTGTTCGTTCCATTCTTCAAGATCATTCCGCTCGGGGATGTGGAAATAGTAGTCACGGGCTGATTGTGCCATTTCATCAAAAATCGCATCCGGGCGCAGGCGTTCACGGATATTTGGATCGTGCTTTTCTTCGAGATATTGAATGATGATCTCGACATTGGCTGGTCCCAATGTGCCTTTTCGCAACCGGCGTAAGTTTTCGCGACTAAATTCCACACCCCGAAACACAGTGATATCCGCTGCCAGTGCTGACCAGCTCAGCAACTGATCCCCTGCAACCATATCCGTAAGAATGCGCATAAGCCGTTGCTTCGCATATCGCTCACTTAAGGGGTTATCAGATCGCGTTTTCATTTGGTGTGGCACGAGTGTGGCATTGAAAGTTTTCAATCTGTTTTAAGCACTAAAGGGCAAAACGCAAACTCTATTCGGAAGCCGAATTGAAAGCGCCACCCTTTGAGAAAGGATTTCTCCATGGCAAATGAAACACATACACCACAGCGTCTTAAGAAGATGCGCAAGAAGCAAGCCAAACCGTTTGCAACGGTTATCACAACGGGGCTGTCTGTATCCTCGGGGTTGATGCTCGGCTTTGCCGTGCCAAACCTGATCGGGGCGGATAGCGGTCTCGATTTTGCCAAAGCCATTTTGCTGGCTGGTTCGGGCGCTTTGGTATCGCTCGGCGTCAATCGCCTTGCTGTTGAAAAAGGTGCCTTGCAAGCCGCGATTGGTACGGCTGGCGCAACCCTTGTCAGCACGGTTTCTATGCTGGCCGTTGGTGCGGGCCTGTTTGCAGCAACCTATGCTGGGCTTGTGATCAAGGATGTTGATGCCCTGCGTCAGCAAGAGTTTGGCACCGAATATGCCGAATTCATTGATCTGCGAAACCAGAAAGCCATTGAGGCTGGGCGTACTGCGCCGGTAATGCGCGCTATCGTTTCTGATCTAGCGGCAAAAGAAGCCTGTGAAAGCGAGACAAGCTGTATCAGCGGGCGCGGGCATGGCGGGGTTGGTCCTGTTTCCCGCGCACTGTCAGAAGAACGCCAACGTGCTGAATCCATCGCGTCTCAAGTAGAAGCAGGTGACATTCTTCGTCGGTCTTCCCTAGATCGCCTAAATTCGTTGCTTGCGGAATATCAAAACATTCTGGGCGATGGTGATTTGTCTGATACTGAACGCCGCAAAAAATTGCAGGCCAATGTGGCACTGGCAGGGCAAGCAATCAGTGATCTGAATGAAGCGGTGCCAACCGCGTTGTTGTCAGCCTTTGTCAGCGAGTTGCGCAGTGGTGTGGCAATACCGGGGCGTGCTGACACGACCCGTAAGATGAACGCTTTACTGGCGGGGTATGCCGATAGCCTGAACACGGTTTTGAATTCGGTAGAACGTGGTTCAAATACCCGCCCAAGCTTTCCTGCGAAGGCGGGCGTGTCTGACACATTCGCCTATATGGGGCACTTCCTGCCAATCGCGGCAATCGTTGCAGTGGTCGAGTTAATCTTTCCGCTGACGCTTTGGCTCTACACCTACTTCACACTTGTTGGTCGGGTTTACCGCGATGATCCGCCGGACGATGACGAGGGACCGGATGCGGGTAGTTTCTCAGGATTGGTCGCAATGCCGCCTATCAAGCTGGCTCCAGAGCCAGACAACAGGCCACGTCGCACGTCACATGGCTCTGCCAAATCTCAACATCGTCGGAGGTAAGCCATGTCATTTGATACGTCGAATCTACCTATCAGCGGGGGCGTGATCCTCGCGGTAGCACTTTATGCTGGGGTTAGTTTCATTGGCACTGGGCAAGTAATTGCCAAGCGCACAATGGAAAACTCGGATTGGGGCGCAATGTGCCAATCGACCTTGCGGGCGGAAATTTCCACCCGCAGGGAACCGGCGACAATCATTCCCAGAACCGATTGCAATTCGCTTCTGGGGGGCTTTATGCCCGAGTTGGGCGCGCTTTGTAACCAATATGGCAGCCCTGATTTGAGTGGCGGAACCACAAGCATGTTGCGCGAACAGGAGCGCCAACGCCGCGAGACGGAAGATCGCCGAATTGCTTTAGCCGCGTCACAGACTGGATCAAGGTGTGATTGCGCAGTTTCCGTGGTGACACAAGATCGCCTGAACTGGGCGCTCTTTGCGGGGTCTGCACGGCTGATTTCGCCGCCCGCTGTCACCGACAATCTCAATTCCGAACTGACCCGCGCGCTGAATTCCCCTTATTGCGCCCAAAGATAGGAGATCAAAATGATTATTGGTTCTGTAGAAATCGACAACGCTTCGGTGAACACGCACCGAGATAGTTACCTATTACCAAACATTACCGTGGTATCGGTGCGCCGCCCATTTTTGGCGGGGTCGCTGATATGTGCAGCGGGGTTTGGCGGGTTTGGAATTGCCTTTGCTGATCTTCTGTACCCCCGTGAAATTCAATCCATCATCGGTGGAATTGTTGTATCGCTTTTTGCCGGTGTCTGGCTGGGGCAATTAAAATTGCTCAGTCGCGATCTGCGCAACAGTGAATTATCCGGCGCGATATTTGGATCGTACAGCCACCTCAATCGAATTCGTCGCGAGATCATTACCGCCATGCGTAGCACTGGAGAGGATCAGATATGAATCCGCGTAAATCAAGCCGTGGCACGGTTTTCAAAATCAACATGTATCTGCTGGGCGCGTTTTCTTACGCGATTGGCGCGTGGCTGATCTGGCCTGATAGCCTCAAATGGTGGGGCTTTGGGCTGATGAGCATCGCGCTCGCCATCACTGCGCCCGCGATGGTGATCAAAGCGATCATGATGATGTTCAAGCTTCATGCCCGCGACAAAGAATTTGCTGAATTCGAAGAAGCCAACCGCGCGGCGGACCCGTCCGAACTGGCAAGTGTTGAAGACCTCAAAAAAGCGGGGATGATCGAATGAGCGTACCATTCGGACGCCTACTTGGCACATCACTTAAGGACAACACCCCGATTGTTGCGCCAAAGCCCAGCCACAGCCTGTTAATGGCTTCGGCTGGGTCATGGAAAACCACGGCGGGCGCACTGCCTTGGTTGCTCTCCATGATTGGGGATCACAATCGGGCCATTGTGGTCAACGATTGTAAAAATGGCGAAATCGCCGCCCAATGTGCTGATGCCTGTAATCGCTTTGGGCGTAAGGTTGCGATTATTGATGACTTTGGAGTTCTGGGAAAAGACAACCCATATCGCGTTTCGATCACGCCTTTCGGCGGGGTGATTGCCGCACATAAAAGCGGTAATGGCGAGTTGATATTTGCCACAGAGACAGCCAATCATGCTTTGATTTCCGAACCAGCCAACGATGCGCGCAATCAATACTGGCGCGATGAACCCCGTACACTTCAGGAATTTGCCGAACTGGCTTTGCTGAAACGCCATCCTAAGCTCGCCGTGCCGGGCGGGGTTTGGGCAATGCTGGCAAACCCTGATATTTTGCTTAGCGCTGCCAAGGTCGAAAAAGAAGAAGGCGATGAAGTGCTTTCAGCGCTTGGCGCACATATTGTTGATATGGCGAAAAACAACAAAGAACATTTCGGTCAACACCGTGGTTCGGCGTTGAAATCGCTCCGCATTTACAGCGCGGGCAGTCCATTGCATCAAGCGGGTGTCGAAGCTGAAATCACCCATTCCCAGTTGTTGCGTGAGAAATATGTCGTGTTCATTGTTGGTCTGCAACGGCACATGGCGCGCCTTGGGGCGCATTACGCATTGCATCTGCAAAGCTTTGTCGAAGCCTTGCTCTCTGATGCCCAAGGGCAGGTGGATTTCATTTTAGATGAAGCCACGAATGCGCCATTGAAAGCGCTTGTGTCAGCCCTAACCACCATGCGCGGATTTGGTGGCAACTGCCACTTTATCGTTCAAAGCCGCTCGGAAATTCAGCGCGCCTATGGCGAAAAAGAAACCGCCACGATTGAAGAAAATGCCGTGATCAAACAGTGGTTCGGGTTTTCGTCTTTTGAAGAAGCGGAGCGGGTGAGCCGTGCCATGGGCGAGGCTCTGGTGATCAACAAAAGCCTTGGGTTTAATTCTGGCCAATTGGACTACACCGGCAATATCGGCACCAGTAAGGACCGAATGTTTTCTGCCGAACGGCTGATGCGCCTGAAACCGGATGAGCAAATCCTGCACATCAAAGACGTTGGTTTTTTCCATTGTCGCAAAATCCAGCAACACCAGATTGCGCCGTTTTGCCATGGCGAGTTGGCAGACAATCCGTTGGAGGGTCCGCAACGTCCTGCTGATCCACGCGTTACTCTTGATATCAAAAAAAGAGGCAGCAAATGAAACCTCGTTTCTTTCGCCTGAGCTTCCTCTATTGGATTTTGGTGCCAATAGCCCTTTACGGCGTATTCGTTGCCTTCGGGCTTCCGCACTCAATTTGGTCCTATGAATTTGTCGATAACGGTAGCCCGTATGATCCGTTCTTGGAGCGCTATTACACGTCCTGCACCTATTGGGGGCCATACGGCGCGTTCACAATTCCAGCCAATCAGGGAAGCTGCCAGCTTGTTGCCTTCTTCAAGGAAGCCGGTCGCTGATGCTATTCCACCAACTGCACCCAAGGGGTAATTGGGCGGCGTTTGAGGCCAAGTTCCTTGGTCAGCTCGATACGCATCAAGCTTTTTATGACAGAAAGCACCGTGTCTGGCGATGCACCGTTAGCAATACTTGTTTCGCAATTCGCGCGTATTTCGGCATCAACGCCGTAAGGGCTGAGTTTGACCCAAAACTCGTCATATCCCATTGGCTCAAGCCACTCTTCAACGTCCTGCACATGTTCAAAATTTCTCATGAACACAGCGTATCACAAGCAGATTCTGCTACGCAAATTTAGCCGTAAATCTGCCAGCAAAACAAAGGAGACTGCGATGTCCAGCATCACAGAAGACCTGAAACGAACCTTCGATCTGGCAAGTTTTCGCCAAAGGGCCAAAAGCCTGACGCGCCCTGCTGATCTGGAAAAAATGAGCGAGATCACCAAGCGATACGCTCGCGAGGGTAACAAACAGGAAAAGCTCTACAAACGCGATTACACAACCCGTGTTGAAAAGGCATTGCGGGCGCGCATTGATAAGGCGGGCGTGAAAGATCGGTCGTTCAAACACCGCCTGTTTGGCTCGGACAACTTCGATAAATCGGCACTAACACGCCAAGCACATCGCGATGTGCAACATGACCACGCGCGCCGCATGTCGCAACTGGCAAGCAGTGAAACGCGGGAGCTTGATGTGTTGGTTTCGACCGCTGAACAGCGCGATGCCACCAAGCAAGAATTGCGCGATAAAACCCGAGATGATTTTCAACGTGCCACAGATCGGCGCGCGAGGCCGGAGCGGCGGCGATAGGGCTGACGTGCCATGAAATGATCAATCCAAAGCGCCAAAATAACCAACTAAGGCGGATATTATGGCGGCAACCAATACAGGAAGGAAAAGACTATGACAAAAGTTGATGAAACGAAAATCTCTGCGGTGCGTCAAAGCGTTACTGGAAGCAAATTGTCAGACAGTCAGTCCGATGAAAGCAAGTCTTTGGCTGAAATCATGCATCGTGGCATTCCTAAAAACGGGAAGTTTCGTGAGAAGCTGACTGATTACTCCCACGCCTTTGCGCGCGGAGAAAAGTTCGATGCTTTGAGAGCTGAAATGATCATTCGCGATCAGTTCAAAGAGCAATACGGCGAAACCATGAACCAAATGCGGCTCGGCCTAAAAGAACGCCAAGAAAACCTGCCTGAAACGGCGGGGCGTGATGCCTTGGAGTATGCCCGAATGATTGAACCTCTCATCCGTGATGGCGATACAATGCCGTTCTACCGCGCCTACGATTATGTCGGCGGCGCGTTGTCTGAAAAGCTCAACATTACCGAAGCCGGTGCCAAGGAGCTGATGACGACTGCCTATCGTGAAAGCGAGGGCAAAGAATTGTATGATTTTGGCAAAACACTGGAAAATAAATTTCATGAGCCGGTTCGTGAAATTGAGCAGCAGGAAAGAGAGGCTCAGCGTGACAAACCACGGACCCAAGCAAGGGCATGACGCACCCCTCTAACCATATGTAAATACAATATTTATTGCATTTCTAGGAATAAATGTCCATTCTGCTCTGCTTATGTTCGCGCACCTCATTATTTCAGTGCGATAATAAAACGGTAAAATGGAGAAAGACAAGAAACGGAGACAAAATGACAACGAATAATAAGAGCAAAGGAACAACAGGGGCAGGCGTAGCAAAGAACGCTCCGCCAACGCTGACCATTGATTGGGAGCTTTACGGCAAGTATCTGGAGAAAAGTGATCTTTCGGGTGCTGAAAAGCGCGCGTTTCTGGAAACCATATGGTCTATCGTTGTCAGCGCCGTTGATCTTGGCTTCGGGGTGCATCCGGTTCAGCAAGCTGCTGGCAATATTTGTGAGCAACAGGTGGAAATCGCCAAGTTTATCACTGAGCATTCGGCGTCTGTGCTACCATCACCGAAGAATTCCAAAAAGACATTTAACGCATCCGCTGATCGGCAATCCGGTCGATTACAGAACTCGGCGCAAGAAGGGAGTCCAGAATGACAACAAGCCAAACACCATCAAAGGCCGTGATTTATTGCCGTGTGTCCAGCAAGATGCAGGTCGAAGAAGGGCACGGTCTAGAATCTCAAGAAACCCGCTGCCGCGAATATGCCACGCGCAAAGGTTTTGAGGTTGTTGAAACTTTCTATGAAAAAGCTGTTTCTGGCGGCTCGACCGTAAGACCATCATTTAATGCCATGCTGGATTTTGTACGAAAATCCAAAATCGAAGGCGTGGTTGTAATCATTGATGATATCAGCCGTTTCGCTCGTGATATCGAAGGGCATTGGGCTTTGCGCCGCGCTCTGAAAGAAACTGGCGGCACTTTGGAAAGCCCGTCCATCACCTTTGGTGAGGATAGCGATTCAATCCTGATTGAAAACCTTCTGGCATCCGTGTCACAGCACCAACGTCAAAAGAATGGTGAGCAGACCAAAAACCGCATGCGCGCCCGCGTGATGAACGGCTATTGGGTGTTTCATGCCCCGCCCGGCTTTCGCTATGAGAAGACCAAAGAACACGGCAAGCTGCTGGTGCGCGACGAGCCAATGGCTTCGATCATTCAAGAAGCCTTGGAAGGTTTTGCCTCTGGTCGATTTGAAACCCAAGGCGAGGTTAAACGCTTTTTAGAAAACCAACCTGATTTCCCCAAGGATCGCCGTACTGGATTTGTGCGCTATGAGGAAGTTGTCCGCCTGATGCGCCGTGTGCATTACGCGGGTTATGTTGAAGCCCCTGATTGGGATGTGTCCTTGCGCAAAGGCCATCATGAAGGACTGATCTCACTGGAAACATTCCAAACCGTTCAACGGCGCATGAAGGAAGCTGCGCGCGTTCCCGCGCGCAAAGATATCAGTGCCGATTTTCCGTTGCGCGGGTTTGTCGTGTGTAACGACTGCCAGAAACCGCTAACGGCCTGCTGGTCCACCAGCAAGACCAAGAAAAAGCATCCGTATTATCTATGCCCAACCAAAGGATGTGTCAGCTATCGCAAATCCATCCGCCGCGATGTGTTGGAAGGTGACTTTGCTGAGGTGGTGCGATCTCTACAGCCCTCCGAGGGCTTGTATGCCTTGGTGAAGGCAATGTTCAAGGATGTATGGGCACAACGCATGGCGCAAGCTGAGACCATGCTGCACGGCCTTAAGCGTGAAGCGGTGCAAGTGGATAAGAAAATTGAAAGCCTGCTGGATCGTATTGTTGAAACCGAAAACCCGCGTGTCATAGCAGCTTACGAAAAACGCCTGTCGAAACTGGAAACCGATAAGTTGGTTTTGGCCGAAAAACAGCAAAATGGGGTGAAGCCAGCCCATAGCTTCGACGATTTGTTCGAACTCGCCACCAACTTCCTCGCAAACCCTTGGAAACTATGGGAATCAGGTCAACTTATCCTTAAAAGAACAGTGCTGAAATTGGCCTTTTCCGAGCGTATCGCATACTGCCGGAATCAAGGACTTCGAACCCCAAAAACTACCTTACCATTCAAGGTGTTAGAGGGTCTTCACATAGGAAAGTGTGAAATGGCGGAGACGAAGGGATTCGAACCCTCGATACCGTTCCCGGTATACTCCCTTAGCAGGGGAGCGCCTTCGACCACTCGGCCACGTCTCCGAGGAGGTGTTTAGCCTTTCACAAAGGGATTCCACAAGCGGTTTTTTCACGATTTAGTTTGCTGTTGAAATTTGGTCGTTCAGCCGGTGGAACTGATGGGTGAATACCGCAATACCAAGGATCGGTACGATGATGTTGACGACGGGAATGGACAAGGGAATTGCGACCAGAATGCCCGCGACCCATATCTGTGAAAAGTACTTTTTGCGCAAGCGTCTGGCTTCTTTCATCCCGATACGTCGTGCCGCTACTAGCTGGAAATATTCGCGCCCCATCAGATAACCGTTGAGCGCCCAGAAAATGAACAGTGCAAACACGGGAACAATTACATAGGCGAGGAGGGCTATGATATTGGCAAGCACCATAATGCCGATAAACTGAAAGGCATCAATCATGACGGGGATCAGGTTTAGCCGTTTAACGGCTGGCAGGTTGGGGTAGTATCGTGCCTCGACAGCATCGGATATTTCTTCGAGAAACAACCCGATGATCAGCGTTGCCACGGGGAACATCAGGAATGACAGGGCGAATATTGTGATTATGCTGGCTGCGGATAGTAAACCGCCGTGGATTGACAGCTCCCCCAGCCACGGAAGTGTTATGGTGTCCGGCAATATCCAGTTCAGAAAACCAGTTATGCCCAATAAAGGGAATAGCAAAAGCACGATAGCGATGAATATTGACCGCCATAGGACCTTTTGGAATTTTGGATCCGAGAGTTGGCTGAAGGCCTTCTCGATGTCATTAATGACGTTCACTCAGCCACCCAAGTGGTGATGGCTTCGACATCAGGGCGCGGGCGTTCTGGTGGGGTCATGCGTTCAGTTCCGATGTGGATGAAGCCGGCGACGAATTCGGATTTCGACAAGGACAGGCCGTGGCGCAAAAACGAACGATCGCTGGCCATCCAGCCGGTTAACCAGTTTGCGCCCCATCCGCTGGCAAGGGCGGCGTTCAGCATTGACAGGCAAACCGCGCCTGCTGAGAGGATTTGTTCGATCTCTGGCACTTTCGGGGATGGCACGGGCGAGGACACCACCGCGACTACCAAACCGGCATCAGCGAACTGACGGCGGGCCTTCTCCAGCTTGTCGCCCTCAACACCCAATTGTGGGCCACGTTTCACCACATCTTCGGCCAAGCGTTGCAGGGCTTCGCCTTCCAGAACGATAAATCGCCATGGCTCAAGCTTGCCGTGGTCCGGGCTACGGGCGGCGGCGGTTAGAATGGGGGATAATTCTGCGTGCGTTGGCACGGGGGATTCCAAAGTTTTGGCGGGGCGCGAGCGCCGTGTTTGAAGGAAATCTAGCACTTCTGGGCGTGGATCGGACATTGCGGCTCCTGTTTAGTTGTGGGTGGTATTTCGGGGGCATGAGGCAAAGTGTCAAGGTTTATACCCACTATACAAATGCAAAGGCACACAGTAGAAGGCAGCCAACACGAAATTGTTCCGCCGCGCGTTTGATCATTCCGCGCCCGTGACCCGCATTCCGAGAGAATAAACATGACAGAATTTGAAGGTGTCGTACCGACGCTGGCGCAAGCATTGAATAAACGGGGTTATGAAACCCTGACCCCCGTGCAGTTGGCAATGTTGGACCCTGACCTTGATGGCGTTGATGCGCTGGTTTCGGCGCAGACCGGATCAGGTAAAACCGTGGCCTTTGGTTTGGCGATCGCGCCGACGTTGATGGGCAAAAAAGACAAGATGGGTTATGCGGCTGTTCCGGCGGCGTTGGTGATTGCACCGACACGCGAGTTGGCGTTGCAAGTGAAGCGCGAGCTGGAATGGCTTTATCGCGAAGCGGGTGCATCCATTGCGTCTTGCGTTGGTGGCATGGATATGCGCACCGAACGCCGCGCGCTGGAAGGCGGGGCGCATATTGTTGTCGGTACGCCGGGGCGTCTTCGCGACCATATCGAACGCAGATCGTTGAATTTGGAGGGGCTGAAAGCGGTCGTTCTGGACGAAGCGGATGAGATGCTTGACCTAGGTTTTCGTGACGAACTTGAATTTATCCTTGGTGCTTCGCCCGACGATCGCCGCACTTTGATGTTCTCGGCCACTGTGCCGCGCTCCATTGCTAATCTTGCGTCGCGCTATCAGCGGGATGCTGTGCGGGTGGCTGTTGCGTCTGAACAAAAACAGCACTCCGACATCGAATATCGCGGGCTGGTTGTTCAACCGAGCGATACGGAAAACGCCATCATCAACGTATTGCGGTTTTACGAGGCCAAGAAYGCCATYGTTTTYTGCAATACCCGCGCWACYGTTAACCATATGACRGCGCGTTTTAAYAAYCGTGGTTTCTCGGTTGTGGCGYTGTCGGGTGAGCTTAGCCAGAATGAACGCACYCACGCGYTGCAAGCSATGCGYGATGGYCGTGCGCGCGTTTGTATTGCCACCGATGTGGCKGCGCGTGGTATTGATTTGCCRAATTTGGAATTGGTTATTCACGCRGATTTGCCAAAGAATAAAGAATCCTTGTTGCACCGCTCYGGTCGTACRGGGCGTGCTGGYCGTAAAGGTGTCAGCGTTCTGATCGTGCCRTTCCGTGCGCGYAACCGYACCGAGCGGTTGTTGAAGAATGCAAATGTTACGGCGACTTGGGACAGCCCRCCRTCAGCCGAAGCMGTCCTTAARCGCGATAATGAACGGTTYTTGTCKGACCCSGCCCTAAGCGAAACATTGACCGAGGCCGAAGCCGGYTTCGCGCAAGATTTGTTGGCGCAACACAGCCCCGAACAAATCGCTGGCGCGTTGGTGCGGATGTACCGTGCRGGCCGMTCYGCCCCTGAAGAATTGCGTCCTGCGAGCGAGCGTACCGAGCGCGGCGAACGTGAGGAACGCTCTCATAACCGCAAAGGTTTCGGTGACAGCGTTTGGTTCTCGATTTCCATTGGTTTCAAGCAAAAGGCCGAGGCGCGCTGGATGTTGCCTATGCTGGTTAAGCACGGCAAGCTGAAGAAACACGAGATTGGCGCTATCAAAGTTCTGCCCTCCGTGACCTATATCGAGGTAGCCTCGGGTGGTGCTAACCGTTTTGTCGAGGCTATCAGCCCGTCGATGAAGCTGGAAAAAACCATGACGGTAACCAAGCTGGACGGCGTTCCACAGATGATCGCCGAGGCGCGCGCGCAAGAACCAGACGGCAAGAAGCCATACAAATCCCGTAAACCCAAGCCACCGCATCGTGGTAAAGGGCCGAAAAAACCTTATGATGGGAAATCTGGCGCGCCTGCGTCACAGCGTAAGAAGCCGAAAAAACCCAAGAAGCCGAAAAGCTAAAGCATTTAAGAACAGGATATCGCCTTGTCTCGACCAGTTACCTTAGCCGATTTCGCTAAACGCCTTCGTTTGGCGGAGGCCTCTGCCCAGATTACCAAACTTGGCGTGGCGCAAACCCGTATCGAAATTCTGTCAGGGTTAACCGTTGCCCTCGCGTTGGTGCCAGAGGCAGTGGCCTTCGCGTTCGTTGCGGGCGTTGATCCGCTGGTCGGGCTTTATGCGGCTTTCATGGTTGGCTTGATCACGGCGGTTTTTGGCGGACGTCCGGGCATGATTTCCGGTGCGACGGGTGCTTTGGCGGTTGTGATGGTGGCCTTGGTTGCCGATCACGGCGTGCAATATCTCTTTGCAACAGTGGTGTTGATGGGCATTTTACAGGTGTCCGCGGGTGTGTTCAAACTGGGGAAATTTATCCGCATGGTCCCGCATCCGGTTATGCTGGGGTTCGTGAACGGTTTGGCCATCGTGATTTTTCTTGCACAGATGGAACAGTTCAAGGTTCCCGACGGTTCAGGCGGGCATGTCTGGATGTCTGGCATGACTCTTTGGTTAACACTGGCGCTGGTTGGCGGCACAATGGCGCTGGTATATTTCACCCCGAAAGTAACCAAATTCATTCCTGCACCGTTGGCCGCGATTGGCATTATCGCGGGTCTGGTTATCGCTTTTGATTTACCTGTACCGCGCGTTGGTGACCTTGCTACGCTTAAGGGGGGGCTACCGACCTTTGGCATTCCGCAAGTGCCATTCACGTTGGAGACATTGAAAATCATCCTTCCCTACGCTGTGATCCTTGCCGCGATTGGCTTGATCGAAAGCCTTCTAACCCTCAACCTTGTCGGAGCGATCACCGGTAAACGCGGTGGGGCCTCGCAAGAATGTGTTGCGCAAGGGGCGGCCAATGTGGTTACCGGTTTCTTCGGTGGTATGGGTGGCTGTGCGATGATCGGGCAGTCCATGATTAACGTGAAATCCGGTGGGCGCACGCGGCTTTCCGGTATTGCGGCCGCGTTGTTCTTGCTGGCGTTTATTCTGGTCGGTAGCGGTATAATCGAGATGATTCCGCTGGCGGCCCTTGTTGGTGTAATGTTCATGGTCGTGATCGGCACGTTTGCGTGGCAAAGTATTGGCGTCTTGCGCCGCGTGCCGAAATCCGACGCGCTGGTTATTTTGCTGGTAACCGCCGTTACCGTGGCTGAGGATTTGGCTACAGCCGTTGTTGTCGGCGTTCTGGTGTCTGCGGTGGTTTACGCTTGGAACGCGGCCGCCCGCATTCAGATCGTGGCCCGTCAGTCGCAATCCGAGGAGGGTGCTTTGGTTTATGAAATTGCCGGTCCGCTGTTCTTCGGTTCCGCCACCAGCTTCGTTGAACGCTTCCATCCTGAAAATGACCCAGAGGTCGTGATCCTTGACTTTATGGATTCGCGCATCGTTGATCACAGCGCTCTGCAAGCGATCGAAGATGTGGCGGCCAAGTATCAGGAGGCCGGAAAACGCCTTCGCCTACGTCACCTTACGCAGGATTGTCACCGATTGTTAACCAATGCGGGGCAGTTGATGGTCGATATGGACGACGACCCGGATTACCGCGTCGCCGTGGATTACGACGTGAACGTGGGCCAAATGAGTGGCGGTCACTAAAGCGACGAAGCTGCCCTTGCGGCTTGGTCGTATACGCCTGATAAAGTGCGCAGCGTTGCGGCTATTTCGCTAAGTTCGTCACCGTCTGCGTTTAGGCTTTCGATCAGGCATTGCTCGCGTACGTCGCGATATTTCGTACACAAACCGACGCCCTCTGGTGTAGTTGAATACAGCATTTCTTTGCCGGATTTCTCACCTGCCACCAGCCCGTGTTTCACCAGTTTTTTGATGGCGTAATTCACCGTATGCGCGTCTTCGACGTTCAGCATAAAGCACACATCGGACAACCGTTTGCCGCGGTCCCGATGGTTAATATTGTGCAATACCAGAATTTCCAACGTGCTGAGTGTCGGATATCCAGACGCGGCCATGCACCGATTTACCCAGCGACTAAAGCCGTTATAGGCTACGATCAGGCCGAATTCGAATTCCGAAAGCTGCCACCCGCCAGTTGTTGCCAAATGGCGGGAGGAGACGATTTTACGTTTTGTAGGTTCATTTTCCATGCCGCAAGATTACAATTTACCGACATTTTATCAAGAAAAAACCACCTAACGGTTAATCAAAACCGAGCAATCCGCATGCCGTACAACCCGCGATGCGGTGGAACCCATTAAGTAATCCTTAATGCCTGGGTGATGGGAGGCAATGATAATCAAGTCAATGTCGCGCTCGTCCGCTTCATCCAGAATGACAGGGCTTGGACTGCCGTAGCGCACGACTACATCGGCCTTGACGTCAACAGATTCTGACAATGCCTTCAGGGTCTTCCTTGTTTCTTCAAGGTTTTCCTGCAATTGCCCCTCGGGCAAATAGGACTGTGCATAGGCAGGAATATCGCCGATTACATGCAGCAACGTGATCTTTGCGTTGTCATCCGAAAGGGCAACTGCGCGTTTGATCATCGCCTGACCAACTTCACGGTGGGCCAGATCAATGGGAACGAGGATAGATTTATACATAGCCATTCTCCAACAGGTTTCAGTTGGGGGCAGTGTACCCTAGCTACGGCTCGCAACCTTGACCTGAATCATATGGTTTTGCGATTATCCTTTGTCGAAAAACGGGGTCATCTGCGCGACAATCACTGAATTTTCGTCTAGCGCCTGCTGCATTAACCCTTTTTCTTCGTCTGAAATGTCATGCCCTTCAGCGCGGCGTTCTTGCAACGTGCCATAGCCGGACACATCCAGCGGGGCCATGTCGGCTTGCTTAAGGATTGCTACGGTCTCGCGCACGGCTTCTGCCTCGTCGACGCCAGATGCATAACACATCAATGCTGCGCCAGAACTGCCCTTAGGCAGGCCGTCATTATCGGAGCGGCCCACCTCGACCAGCAGGGTATACACCTGCTGTGGGCGCTTTTCTTTGGGCGCTTCAGTCACGGAGAAGATCGTTGATTGAGGTTTTGGAGCGTGTCTGTTCGTCCACCCGTTTTACAATGATCGCGGCATAAAGGTTAACGCCGTTTTTGGACGGCATGGAGCCAGCAACAACAACCGAATAGGGCGGAACTTCGCCGTACATAACCTCGCCGGTTTCGCGGTCAACGATCTTGGTGGACTTGCCAATAAACACGCCCATGCCCAACACGGAGCCTTCACGAACAATGCATCCCTCAACCACTTCGGAGCGCGCGCCGATAAAGCAATTATCTTCGATAATCGTCGGGCCAGCCTGCATCGGTTCCAGAACGCCGCCAATGCCAACGCCGCCCGAAAGATGCACATGCTTGCCGATTTGCGCACACGAACCAACCGTGGCCCAGCCATCAACCATGGACCCTTCGCCGACATACGCGCCGATATTCACAAAGGATGGCATCAGCACCACGCCGGGCGCGATATAGGCGGAACGGCGCACGATTGATCCCGGAACGGCGCGGAAACCTGCGGCCTTCCACTGGTTTTCACCCCAGCCAGCCCATTTGTTTGGAACCTTGTCCCACCAACTGGCATTGCCATTGCTGCCTTCGATCATCGCCATATCTGAAAGGCGGAAAGACAGCAGCACGGCTTTCTTGGCCCATTGGTTAACGTGCCATTCACCATTTTCGCGTGGTTCGGCGACACGCAGTTTGCCGCTGTCCAAAGCGGTCAGTGTGTCCTCGATCGCCTCTCGAACCTCGCCTGTTGTGGCGGGGCTGATGGTGTCGCGCGCATCCCATGCGGCCTCTATGGCGGTTTCTAGTTGTGCGTTCGACATGGTGATCCCCAATTTGTGACTGGTCTTGTTCAGATTAGGCGTATAATTCGGAAACCAAGCATGTGCAATATGACACAACTGACCGTGAGGATACTATGTACCGAAAACAAACCCGCTTCCCCGATGCCCGCAAAGATATGCAAACCTCGACCGAGGTGCCGGATACCCCGCAAACCCGTGCGCCGACGTATCGGTTGGCCTTTGCCGACCCCGATTTCCTGTGTCGTGATGAACTACGCCCAATGCGCCTGCAACTGGAACTGTTGAAGCCAGAGATGGCGTTGGAAGAAATGGGAATTGAAAGCACGGTTGTGCTATTCGGTGGTGCGCGAATTCCTGACCCTGTGAACAAAGCGTCGGCCCGAACGGAAACGCTGGCTGACCTGTCAAAGTATTACACTGAAGCCCGAAAGTTCGCAGGGCATTGCGCCCGTGCTTGCATGGCGAACGGGGACAAGAAATATGTCGTTTGCACAGGTGGTGGCCCTGGTGTGATGGAGGCAGGCAATCGCGGTGCGGCCGATGTTGGTGGCGAGTCCATCAGCTTGAATATCGTTCTTCCGCACGAACAATCGCCCAATCAGTACGCCACACCGGAGCTGTGCTTTAACTTCCACTATTTCGCGATCCGCAAAATGCACTTTCTGATGCGCGCCAAAGCCATTGCCGTTTTCCCCGGTGGCTTCGGTACGATGGACGAACTGTTCGAAGCGTTAACCTTGATCCAGACTGGCCGCATGGAACCTATGCCGATCTTGCTGTTTGGCGAAGAGTTTTGGCGCAAAGTCATTAATTGGGACGCACTGGCTGAAGCAGGCACAATCGGGGCGGATGACCTTAAGCTGTTCCGCTTTGTCGAAACAGCTGATGAGGCGTGGGATGTGTTGATGAACTGGGAAACTAATCGTTAACCAAATATTCAGCGATAACGGTTCTTAACAAAGGATTAAAGTTATTGTCGGATACCAGTGTCAGACGAGTTTGACCTTGCTGGTCGACCCAGACCGATATCCCCTCCATATTATCGAGGCGGTTTTTACGCGCGACCAGCAAGGTTTCCCCGTCCGTTAACATATCATTAACAAAGGAGAACCGTCGGATGCGCGTTGCGAAACCTGCGGGAAACTTGAAGGCGCGCTCCAGAACATAGAGCCGCCCGTCAGGCCCGAAATCCGCACCCGTCACCAGAAACGGCCCGTCGCGTGGGATGGAGGTGGTTTGGTTCCACTCATCCCCATCCAAAACATAAACCGGAAAGGGTCGCGTTTCTTTGCCGGAGCGTTCGGGAATGGTCAGCAGTACGCCATCGGCATTTATGGCCAACGCCTCCAGCCCTGAATTGTTTTGCAAGGTCCGAAAATCTGGATGCTTGGGCAGAAATTCTGCCGGTGCTGTCGGGGTTTCATGACGCATGACGCGGTGGTTGCCCTCAAACGCGATATAAATGTTGCCATCTGGCCCAATGGCCAAGCCTTCGGCGTTTGTGTGATAGCCCGTTAGCGGCTTGCCTTTGGTATCAAGGATGGGGCGAAGGGGTGCGATTATGGCCCCCGTTATTTCCCCGTCGATGCGCGTAATGTTGCCTTTGACAAACTGGCCTTGATCGCTGATGGCCAGAAAGTTTCCGTCAGGATCAACCTCGATGCCGGATAGGCCGCCGAATCCGTCAAGATCCAGTTTCAGCACGATCCTGCCAACGGGTGTCAGTGTTTGTGCTTGGGCAAGCAGTGGCAACAGCAATAGCAGTACAACCAGCCTGATCATCGCGATTCTAACACGCCGAGGCATTGATTTGGCAGATCAGCCAAAACCAGCTCTGGTTTTAGTACCTTGGGTGGCGCGCTCGGGTCGGGTGGCAACAGGGCGTCGGTTACCCACCATTCAACGCTGTCACATCCGTCGCCTGCAGGGGGCGGGACTTGTTCGATGCACTCGGTTGAGCCGCGTGGACAGTTAAGGCGAACGTGGAAGTGATAGGTGTGGCCCCACCAAGGGCGAAGTTTGCGCAGGTATGGGCGCTCGCTGGGCGAGGCATCCTCGCACATTTGCAATTTGATCGCGCCCGAGACGAAGATGCGGGCAACGGATTTGTCCTTAAGGGCCGCCATCAGAATTTCGTGGTGTGCAGCCGTCCAGTTGTCGTTAACGGATTTTCGGTCGCGGGAAACCACGGAAACCGAAGACAGATTTTCGCGCTCGCTTGCAGTCAGATTCATGCGGGTGGGCGGCAGCATCCAGATGTCTGCATCTAACCCGATCTGGTGGCTGGCATGGCCCGTTAACATCGGCCCGCCACGTGGTTGGCTCATGTCACCGACATAAAGGCCCTGCCACCCCGCCCGTTTGGCATTCTGACTAAGGCGTTTGATAAAGGCGAGCATATCGGGATGCCCCCAGTTTCTGTTTCGAGACGGGCGCATCGTTTGCCAGTTGGTGCCTGTCTCGGACAGTTGCGCAGCACCAGCCAAACATCCTTTAGCGTAAGAGCCATAAGATTGAGGTGTTTGTTCACTTGGGAGTTCAATATGCCCGAATAATCCTTTGGCGGCGGGAGTGGCCGAGGCGGCTCCTGCCAGAACCACCCCTAATAATAGAACTACCTGAAACAAATTGCGCATTTAGTCGGCGTTCGCCCCTTCCGGTTTCACCCAGATTAACAGGATTAGGCCGATGACGAAAAGGCCGATCAGCGGGGTCATGCCTAACCGCTGGCTGCCTGTCATGGTGGTGGCCATCAGAATGGCGGCCGGCGCAAGGAATGCTGTCGCTTTGCCGGATAGGGCGTAAAGGCCAAACGCTTCGGTCATGCGTTCCGGGTTGGCTTGGCGAACCAGCATTGTGCGTGATGCGGCCTGCATTGCGCCACCTGCGCCGCCAATAATCGCGCCACAGATGTAGAACAAGATGTCAGGTGCGGATGACCCTTCGGCGATTGGCTGTAAAAACAGCATCTCACGCGATGTTGTGGCGATGGCGGAAACGACCAAAATCAGGGCCACCGCGCTGAAGACGATCACAGGTTTGGGGCCGAATTTTTTGTCAGCGTGCCCACCGACCCAAGCGAAGATCGCGCCGGTGATGGCGGCGACAATGCCGAAAACACCGATTTGCGTGATCGACCAGTTCAATACGCCAGAGGCATAGATACCGCCGAATGCGAACAGACCGTTCAGCGCATCGCGGTAGAACATCGACGATAGTAAATAGGCGCTTAGGCTGGTTTGACCCGGCAGGGATTTCAGGGTGGCAATCAGGTCGGTGAAGCCTTTGGACAGGAAATCTTTTTCAAGCGGTTTTTTCTTCACGTCGGGCGTCCAAAGGAAGAATGGCACCATGAACAAAACATACCAGATCGCGGATAGTGGCCCGACGGAACGGGTTCCTTCGCGCATTCCAGCATCTAGGCCAAAGATGGGCGCGGTGCCAAGCAGGGTTACGCCTTCGTCGTTTTCAGCCAGCAATAGCAACATAATGAACAGTGCCAGAACGCCGCCCCAATAGCCGAACGCCCAACCGGAGCCGGATATGCGGCCCAAATCCTCTTTCGGGCCAAGCTCGGGCAGCATGGCGTTGATGAAAATGGCGGCAAATTCGACCCCGATCAGGGCGATGCCGAAGGATATCAGGATCAGCGTGATGGATGACATGTTGGGAACAGCCCACCACAGACCGAAAGACCCCACGGCGATCATGACGGAAAACACCAGTATCCACGGCTTACGTGGGCCGGAGTTGTCAGCGATGGACCCAAGCATCGGTGCCAGTACGGCGATGAAAATACCGGTGATGGTCAGCATCGTTGCCCATGCTTGTTGCCCTGCCAAACTGTCGCCGATAACGGCAGAGGTGAAGTAAGGCGCGAAGATAAATGTAACGAGCAATGTGTGGAAAGGCTGGCTGGCCCAATCAAAAGACATCCACCCCCAGATACCTTTTTTCGATGCGTATTGTTTCATTTTTCCGTCCCTTTTTGATTTTCCAACGATATGACGTGCGCAGTAGCGTTTAGGCAAGGGAAAGTTTTGACCTATCACTGTTTGATGCATAGGCTTGTAAGGTAACCAAAAGGAGGCGCGCTATGTTCCGCTGGGGAATTCTATCAACTGCAAAAATCGGGCGGGAACAGGTTATTCCGGCAATACTGGAATCCGATAACGGCGTGGTTCAGGGCATCGCTAGCCGTGATTTGCGAACGGCAAGGGCGTTGGCTGATCGTTTTGGCGTGCCGCAGGCGTTTGGGTCTTACGAGGAGATGTTGGAGAGTGAGCACATCGAAGGTGTTTATATCCCGCTGCCAACCTCGCATCATATCGAGTGGACGTTGAAAACGGTGGCCGCTGGCAAGCATGTGCTTTGTGAAAAACCGATCGCTTTGCAGGCTGACAAGATCGACGCGTTGATCAAAGCGCGCGACGAAAGTGGTTTGCTGGTGTGCGAAGCGTTTATGGTCGCTTACCATCCGCAATGGCACAAGGTGACGGAACTGATGGCTGATCACGCAATTGGCCGGCTTAGGCAGGTGCAAGGGGCGTTTACTTACAATAATACGGACCCGGACAACATGTGTAATCAGATCAACTTGGGCGGGGGTGGATTGCCGGATATTGGTGTTTACCCAATCGTTGCGACGCGCATTACTACAGGGCGGGAACCTTTGCGGGTTTCTGCCAGCGTTAAACGTGATTTGGAGTTTGGCACGGACATCTGGGCCAGTGTTCGGGCGGATTTCGGCGACTTTGAAATGAGCTTCTACTGCTCAACCCAAATGGATTTGCGCCAGCACATGGCTTTTCACGGAGAAAACGGCTGGATCGAGGTGACAGCGCCCTTTAACGCACCCACCTATGGAACGGCCAAGGTGCGACTGCATCGCGATTCAAATAACGAGGTGCAGGAATTTCGGTTCGCGGATAAAAATCAGTACCGCTTACAAGTTGAAAACTTTGTGCGGGTGGCGCGGGGCGGGGACGACCCTGTGTTCACGTTGGAGAATTCCAAGCTGAACCAGCGCGTTATTGATGCGATCTACGGCGCCGGTGAAACGGAAGCGTGGGCCGCGGTCTAGCCCTCCGGCGGCCAGACACGTTGCGCTTCGGCCTCGATCCATGCCTGAACCCAATCGGGCAGGGTTGGATTCCAGTCTGGCACTCCAAGGGCTTTGGCCCATTCCTCAGACGGAATTATGCCGTTGCCGGTTACAGCCAACCGGAAAAGGGCGGAAGATGTCGCCTCGCCCTTATGCCACATGCTTTGCACGACATATAAGAACCGCGCATCCCGACCAACGATACTGGAGCGCATTTCAAGTTTGTTAAATACCGTCACCCGTTTGCGATACCGCACACTGGAACCCGCGATGGTAAACGACCACCCATTTTGCTTTAGCATATCCACAAAACCGATACGTTGAACCAGTGGAATACGGCCAAGATCGTAAAGCGTTAATGTGCGCCCGTTGTTTAGCTCCATCCACACATCTAGGTCCACCGGCAGGCAGTAGTGGTCCGACACATGCACGGCGTCGAGTGCAAGCGGCTTGTTCCGGTATTTCAGATATTGGTGCATCATGCGGATGATGGGATACATGGCGTCCTCCGTTATGTGCGAGATGCCTTGCGAGGCGCGCCATTGCAAGCGCTGACGTTGCGTACTCACGCTGCTTGATTTGACATTCAAATTGCGTAATGTGATGCGACCCACCACTTAAAGGAGAAACCAATGCGTTTAGCTGCCCTGTTTGCCTTCATAATGTTTGCAATACCTGTTTGGGCAAGCGAGGAAATCGCCGATCAATATCCGCAAAGCGCATTATACTCCAAACCTGTGGAGGTCATTCCCAATGTCTGGACTTCTTCGGGTGCAACCGGCCCGCCGACATACGAAAACACAGGGCATAACAATAACTTGAACTTTATCGTGACAGGCGAAGGCGTCGTAGTGATTAACGCTGGTGCGGCTTACATTCTGGCCGAAGCACTTCATGACGAGATAAAGAAGATCACCGAYCAACCCGTTGTGCTTGTGATTAACGAGAACGGGCAAGGGCATGCKATGTTGGGGARTTCGTATTGGGCAGATCAGGGCGTGCCAATCCTTGCGCATATTGAGGCTTAYAMCGAAATCAAGGARAACGGTGATTTYACGCTGCARGGAAGTTGGCGCTACAATAAAGARAAGGCCGAAGGTACRCGCGTAGTTCTACCRACCGARACATTCGAGGACATAAAAGTCATCGAGATGGGCGATTTYCGTATCGAGGTTCTGTAYCTTGGCCCCGCACATTCACCRGGYGACGTGCAGGTCTGGTTGCCGGAACAAAARTTGGTATTCTCTGGTGATATGGCTTTTCACGAACGCCTTTTGCCGATTTTTGCAGATACGATTRTTCTGGACTGGATCRAYACATGGGAGAACGGCTTYGAGAAGCTTGGCGCGRTTTACGTTRTCCCRGGGCAYGGGCATCCAACGAATATGGATCAGGTTCGCCGCTATACCCGTGAYTACCTTGTGTATCTGCGCGGGAAAATCAGGGACCATATAGACAATGGCGGTGATTTGAGTGACGCTTATTATGTCGACCAGTCGCCCTATGCACATCTGGACACGTTCGAGGAGTTGGCTACCAGAAACGCCGGTCGGGTATATGAGCAGATGGAGTGGGAGTAGTCGCACCCGAAAGGCCTTGTTTAACTCGGGCGTCGTGACTAGTTAACGATCTGAATGCAATCTTGAAGGTTATGCCCATGCTGTCTTTGTTCCAAATCCTTAACATGCTACTCGATATTGTGTGGTTCTTTGTTATCGCTCATATCATCATGAGTTGGCTGATAAACTTTCAGGTATTGAATGTTCAACAGCCRCTGGTCGGGCARATGTGGCGYGGGCTGAATATGTTRCTGGCCCCGATGTACAACCGTATCCGCCGGATTTTACCGCAAATGGGTGGGCTTGATTTAGCWCCATTGGTGGTRCTGGTCGGGATTATGATCTTGCGCGTTATYATYCGAAATAACGCCCTCGCCTTGATGTGAGYGAYYCGTGGCAAACCACAGATGATGGCTTGCTACTGACCGTACGRCTAACCCCGAAGGGTGGGCGCGACCGTCTTGAAGGTAWGGTKGCGGATGCYAATGGTCGCTTTGCGATCAAGGCYCGYGTATCTGCGCCGNCCGTTGACGGGGCGGMAAATGTGGCGTTGATKAAGCTGTTAAGCAAAACKCTGGGCGTCTCMAAATCCAAAATMYSSYTYGTKAGTGGYGAGACTGCRCGGRTYAARCGGYTGCAAGTTATTGGYGATRCGAAGGATTTGRCRARCACGCTGCGTGGCATCGCGGGTAACCGMAATTAAGTATTGCGTATCGATTGATCCATCTCAAAGAGTTGGCKAAGTGATCARGCAATAACCWCTTGNRATRAAAYYATARCAWGGGGGRCTTCCGGYATGGACTGGAACAATGAAATGCGCGACATCAAGAAAGATCTTGGYAAGYTWAGGCCRGCRATTGCSGATGTCAGCGTGGCTTTTGGGGATCTGGCAAGGGCGGCCACGGCCCCCGGTGCGCTCGACACGAAAACCAAAGAGCTTATCGCGGTGGCTATCGGTGTGGCGACGCGGTGCGACGATTGCATCGGCTTTCATGTGAAAGCAGCGGTTATGGCCGGCGCCACGCGCGAGGATATCTCGGATACTATCGGGATGTGTATTTATATGGGCGGTGGTCCGTCGTTAATGTACGGTGCCAAGGCATTGGCAGCGTTTGATCAGTTTACAGAACCAAAATAGGTGAAACGCCCCCGTTGCGCGGTGCAAAGGGGGCGATAAATTACTTATTTGCGAACACCGCTTCGTCACCCCAAAGCTGGGCAACACGGGCATCACGGCCACAACGGCTGCGATAAAACTTGTACTTTAGCTTGTTCGTTTTGTAGTAATTCTGGTGATAACCCTCGGCATCCCAGAAATCGCTGGCGGCCAAAATTGGCGTCACGATAGGCCCGCTTAAGCGCCCTTTTAATGCGGCCTTGGAGGCTTCGGCTGCTGCTGCCTGCGCATCACTGGTTGCAAAAATGGCCGTGCGATATGAATCGCCACGATCACAGAACTGCCCGCCAGCGTCTGTTGGATCGACCGTGCGCCAGAAGACATAAAGCAGTTCTTCATAGCTAACGACATCTTCGTCATAAGTGATCTTTACGGCCTCGTAATGACCCGTACCGCCGCGCCCAACCTGTTTATAGGTCGCGTTGGCCGTTGTACCGCCGGTGTAGCCGGATATCGTTTCGACGACGCCGTCGACATGATCGAAATCTGATTCCACACACCAGAAACACCCACCCGCGAATATCGCAGTTTGTAGGCTTTTGGCTTGGCTTACAGAGCCAAGGGTCGTGAAGATCAGTGCAATCATTGCAAGCAGTTTCATAATCATTCCTTTCGTTGAATATGTCGGCAACATGCACATGCGCCCCCATCACTTGCAAACAACGTTACGGTGAGGGAATGTTTCAGTTCAAATGCCTCTGGCCCTCGACCTGCTTGATGTGTAAATCTGGGGTTAACTTGATAGGAGATTATGATGCCCGGACTTTTGCCAAACATTGACCCAGACGGCCTGCTTGAATTTTCGGTGGTGTTCACCGACCGATCCCTAAACCACATGTCGGCCAGCTTTCAGCGCGTGATGCTGGACATTTCCGACACGCTGAAGGGAGTTTACAATGCGGCTTCGGTCGTGGTCGTTCCCGGTGGTGGCACCTACGGGATGGAGGCGGTCGCAAGGCAGTTTGCCACCGATCAAAAGGCGCTTGTGATCCGAAACGGCTGGTTCTCTTATCGCTGGACGCAAATATTCGAGATGGGCGGGATTACTTCAGATCATACGGTGCTAAAAGCACGTCAAACCGGCAATTCGRTCACCGCACCTTTCGCCCCTTTCCCGATCGAGGAAGCCGTGGCTAAAATTCATGCGGAGCGTCCGGCAATGGTTTTCGCCCCACATGTTGAAACATCCTCGGGGATGATTTTGCCGGATGATTATATCAAACAATTGTCCGATGCGGCGCATGCTGTTGGTGGCTTGATGGTGCTGGACTGCATTGCCTCCGGTACGATCTGGGTCGATATGAAAGCGACGGGCGTAGACATCCTGATTTCCGCCCCGCAAAAAGGGTGGAGCGCGTCCCCCGCCGCTGCACTGGTTATGCTAAGTGCGGAGGCGCGTGCGCGGATTGACGACACGACTTCCACCAGCTTTGCGTGTGATTTGAAGAAATGGTTGCAGATTATGGAAGCGTATGAGGGCGGTGGGCACGCCTACCACGCCACGCTTCCAACCGATGCGTTAAAATCATTCCGTGACACGATGCAGGAAACGGCGGAGTACGGTTTTGACAAGGTAATGGCGGAGCAACAGGAACTCGGCGACAAGGTTCGTGCCATGTTGAAAGCGCGCGGCATTGAGTCGGTTGCAGCTTCTGGTTTCGAAGCACCGGGAGTGGTCGTCAGCTATACCAGCGACCCGGATGTGCAAAACGGCAAGAAGTTCGCCGCTTTGGGTATGCAAATCGCGGCAGGGGTTCCCTTGATGTGTGACGAACCCGAAGGCTATCAAACCTTTCGCCTTGGCCTGTTCGGGCTGGATAAATTACACAACGTAGATCGCACGGTTGCCAGTCTAGAAGCAGCGCTTGATCAGGTGTTTTAGGCTGGGGCAGCCGATATCAACGGTTGCGTCTGACGGTCGGGGTATAGTTGGTTTCACGTTCATGATCGCTACGGCTTTCGTGTGAAACCAGCCCCTTTGTGCGTGCGGTAACTTCGATCATGTCGTCCTCAATATGCGCCACGGCGCGCGCTCGTTGTGGTTTGGGCTTGGGTGTCACGGTCTTTTTGGGCTTTGCGCCGCGACCGATAATGCTTGCGATAAAAAACGGAATCACGGACCCGGCCAAGAAAATTACACCGAAGCCCCAAGTTGCGAACCATGTGTTTATTCGCAGTGCTTCGGGATTGCGCGTATCATATAGGACATCGACGCTTGATCCGACGGCAAAGTTATAGCTGGAAGACGACATGAACGTCTGCCCGCTTTGTTTGCGGCCTTCAAAGTCAACGTAACGGATTGTCGGCTTATAGGATGTGCTGTCGTCGCTTACGATCACCTCGACCGAGGTTACGCGCCCTGTGACGGGTAAGGCATTGTTCATAAAGTCATACGCAACGAACGTCAGGACTGCGCCTGCCACCAAGAAAATCAGACCCATTATGCCAAAGACTATTTTAAAGACTTTCGCACCATTTTTCTTTTTTGTCATTGCGAATTCCGGTCATTAAGTAACGCGCCGCACAATAATTGTGGGGCCGTACCTGATACTAGAGCTATTCAACAATGTTGCAATGGCGAGCTATTTTACCCGTTTGTCGCGCGCCGCCAGTAATTTCAAACGAAGGGCGTTAATCTTGATGAAGCCAGCGGCGTCTTTCTGATCGTATGCACCGGCATCATCCTCGAACGTCACATGTTCCTCGGAATAAAGCGAGTGATCGGACCAGCGACCAACCGTTTGAACCATACCTTTGTAAAGCTTCAAGCGCACTGTACCGGTGACGTGCTGCTGGCTGTTATCAATCAAGGCTTGCAGCATTTCGCGCTCTGGCGAGTACCAGAAGCCGTTGTAGATCAGCTCTGCGTACTTCGGCATGATCTCGTCTTTCAAGTGGGCTGCGCCACGATCAAGCGTGATGGATTCGATGCCACGATGCGCTTCCAGCATGATTGTACCGCCCGGCGTTTCATAAATGCCACGCGACTTCATGCCAACGAAACGGCCTTCAACCAGATCAAGGCGGCCAATGCCGTGCTTGCCGCCAAACTCGTTCAACGCGGTCAGCATTTCGGCAGGCGACAGGGCCTTGCCGTTCAGCGCGACCGGATCACCTGTTTCGTATGTAATTTCAATATGCTCTGGCGTGTTTGGCGCATCTTCGGGGTGAACAGTGCGTTGGTAGACGTAATCCGGGGCCTCCACCGCCGGATCTTCCAGAACTTTGCCTTCGGATGATGTGTGCAGCAGGTTGGCATCGACGGAAAACGGAGCCTCCCCACGTTTGTCTTTTGCAATCGGGATCTGGTTCTTTTCAGCGAAGTCCAGCAATTTTGTGCGGCTTGAAAGATCCCATTCGCGCCAGGGGGCGATGACTTTGATGTCGGGGTTCAGGGCATAGGCGCTTAGCTCGAAGCGCACCTGATCGTTGCCTTTGCCTGTTGCACCGTGGGCGATAGCATCCGCACCACATTCAGCCGCGATTTCGACCAAACGCTTGGAAATCAGCGGGCGGGCGATGGATGTACCAAGCAAGTACAACCCCTCGTAAACCGCATTGGCGCGGAACATCGGAAAGACGAAATCGCGCACGAATTCTTCGCGGACATCTTCGATATGAATGTTTTCAGGCTTGATCCCCAACAGCTCAGCTTTGGCGCGTGCCGGATCCAGCTCTTCGCCTTGGCCAAGATCCGCGGTGAAGGTTATCACTTCGCAGCCGTATTCCGTCTGCAACCATTTCAGAATGATGGAGGTGTCCAGACCGCCAGAATAGGCAAGGACGACTTTTTTAGGTTTGAAAGCTGCATCAGACATGAGGATTCTCCGAGGGATACTGAGTTACTGCCGCGTTTATGTGGTTTTTAAGGGCAGGGCAAGCGGTGTGGGCGACCTTAAGGGGGTAATGCGCAGATAAAAACTTTCCCAGCGAGGTGATGCGTGGTTTCGAATTTATTTGCACAATAGGACGTGGATCAGAAGTCCAGTAAATCCCACAACGCGGCGATAACTTCGTCGCCGGTTTCTTTGTTCGCGGCCAGTTCCAGCACTTCACTTTCCAGCGCTTTTGCTTTTGCAGCTTCGGCTGTTGCTTCATCAATTTTAACCTGCAAAGAATTCAAGGTTTCCCAGTGAAGAATATCGTTTTCCGAAGGCGCAGGGTTTGCACGTAAATATTCGTTGTAAGTTTTATATGCCGACGCATATCCGGCGGCTTCTTTTGTTGCCACGTACTCGTTGTAAGTGGCTTGTGCTTCTTCAATCTGCTTGGCGAATCCCGCCGATGCCATCACGGTCGATTTGTAAAGTGCGATCAGCCCATCACGTGATTGTGCAGCGGCATTCGCTTGTGCGGCCGCGTTTGTATGCGCCGCATTCAAAGCACCCAAAGAGGATGTTTTGGAACTGCGTTCGGCACTGTTTTCGCTGGAATTACCTTTTGAGGATGCGGGAAAAACGATAGTGCCGATTGTCACAACAATTCCAAGCATCATCAATACACGCGATGCGATGGCTGATATGGACGATTGGGAGTACCGTTTCACGCGAAATTGTTCCTATATTTCATTCTTGAGTAGTCTAGCAGACCGAAAAGTTAGGGTCAAAAATATCGGCAATTATACGCAAAAGAGAGCTGAATGTGGCGAGACTTGGTTTTAAGTGTGTCGAAATAAAGGCCACCTGACCGAAAGATAGCTGTTAACGTTATGCAACGTTCACGGCTGGTTAACGATTGAGCTTGCCCGAGACGAATCAGTATGATTTTTTGAAGGCGACATTGCGTATTTGGAGGCCACCATGCAGGCATTCGCATTTAACACTACGGCAGGAATTCAGTTTGCGGCAGGGGCGCTGGCGCAGGCCTCGTTTGTGGGGTTGGGCGCGAAGGTTTTGCTGGTTACCGACAAAGGGTTGCGAAAGCTGGGGATCACGGCGGGTGTGGAAAAAGCACTTGCCGGGCGGGTTGTGGTTTTTGATGCGGTGGAGGCGGACCCCTCATTAGAGACGTTGATGGACGCGGTCGCGTTCGGGCGTACTGAGGGTGTGACGGGCGTTATCGGACTTGGCGGCGGGTCGTCGATGGATGTGGCGAAACTGGCGGCGTTGCTGTTGGGGTCTGGCGAAGATCTGGACGGGGTGTGGGGCGTTGGAAATGCCAAAGGGCCACGGCTGCCGTTGGTGTTGGTGCCAACGACTGCCGGAACAGGCTCGGAGGTGACCCCCGTTGCAATTATCACCATCGGAGCTGAGGAAAAGCGCGGAGTTTCTTCGCCGATTATTCTACCCGACCTTGCCATTCTGGACCCTGAACTGACGGTCGGTTTGCCATCCGCGATTACGGCTGCGACGGGCATTGATGCGATGGTGCATGCGATCGAGGCGTATACGTCCCGCAATGCCAATAACAATCCGATGTCGAAAATGCTGGCGGTGCAGGCGCTGGGCCTGTTGGGTGCCAATATTGAACGCGCGGTAAGCCATGGTGACGACCTTGAGGCGCGCGGCGCGATGTTGATGGGATCAATGCTGGCGGGGATGGCATTTGCCAATTCACCAGTGGCGGCGGTCCATGCGCTGGCCTATCCGATTGGCGGAATTTTCCATGTTCCACACGGGCTTTCGAATGCATTGATTTTGGCGCAGGTCATGCGGTTTAATGCACCAGAATGTGGCGCGGAATACGCGGAATTGGCACCACATGTATTTCCGGATATCTCAACAGAACAAGGGGCGCAGGCGGTTTGTGCGGAGTTTATCGAGCGGTTGACTGACCTGTCCGCACGCATTGGTTTACCAGCGCGATTACGCGATGTGGGCATCCCCGAAGAGGCCTGCGAACGGATGGCAAAAGACGCTATGGTGCAGTCTCGGTTATTGGTTAATAACCCGCGTGACGTGTGCGAGGCTGATGCGTTGAATATATACCGTGCGGCTTGGTGATTTAGGAGGAATTGTATGTCTGATATTCTGAATTTTGTTAGCAATGGCGAGGGTGCTGGACCGCCGCTTTTGATCGCACACGGGCTGTTTGGCACGGCGCGGAACTGGGGTGTTTTGGCGAAGCGGTTGGCGGATGATCGGCGGGTGGTTTCGGTTGATATGCGCAACCACGGCGGCTCGTTTCGGGCGGCGACTAATACTTACGCGGATATGGCGGGTGACCTTGCGCGGGTGATTGAAAACACAGGCGGACGGGCCAATGTTTTGGGGCATTCCATGGGCGGGAAAGCGGCGATGGTGTTGGCGCTGACGCGGCCTGATTTGGTTGAAAAGCTAATTGTGGCAGACATCGCACCAGTGGGCTATTCCCATAGCCAGTTGGATAAAATCACGGCAATGCAGGCGGTTGACCTTAATGTGGTGGGGCGTCGTCGTGATGCGGATGCGCAGTTGATTGACACGATTACAGACCCTGCGTTGAGATCATTTTTATTGCAAAGCCTAACCCTTGGYGAAGGCGCGGCGAGCTGGAAATTGAACCTTGAGGCGCTTGGTTCGGCGATGGAGGATATCATCGGRTTCCCMGATATTAACGGCACATTTGAAGGCGARGTTTTGTTTCTGCATGGCGGAAATTCGGACTAYGTCCAGCCCGCCCATCATGCAAAAATTCTGGCGTTGTTTCCGAACGCCCGCTTTGAGGAAATCGCAGGGGCGGGGCATTGGCTGCACGCMGAAAAACCGCGMGAATTCGAGGCGGCRGTTCGCGGGTTTTTRGSRTGATWRAAATGGTTAACGCGGCGCGRWAAAYRGCRAAAACCCGTGTACACAATGCGTACACAACCCGTACACAACACGTATGCACAAATTGCGTTAACTATTTCGGGCCGCTTCGCTAGATTTTCGACAAGAAACTGTCGATGGCGGCGTTAACGGCCTCCGGTTCCTCGATGGTTGAGGAATGGCCGGAGTTTGGAATAATCACCAGCTTGGACCCTGCGATCTGCCCGTGCAGTTTTTCAGATTTTGCTGGCGGTGTGGCCACGTCTTCGTCCCCGACAAGGATCAGGGTTGGCATGCTGATTTCGCCAACACTGTCGGCGATACTAGAACGTGCCATGACGCCTTTGACCGCGCGGGTTGTTCCGATGCGGTCGTTGGAAACCAGAAAGTTTGACCACTGTTCAACTTCGGCGGCGCGCGAGGGGGTATTCAGGAATGTTTTGCCGAACAGGATTGGCAGCAGTTTTTTGAGAACCACTTTGAAACCGAACCAGCGGCCAATGAAGTTCAAGGTGGCGTAGCCGGATTTGTTTTCCTCCGGTTCAGCCTCTGCGGAGGTGTCGAGCAGGATCAGGGATTTCAGCAAGTCGGGCCGTTTGATGGCAACGCGCATGCCGACCATGCCGCCCATGGACAGGCCTGCGAAATGAACCGGACCAACGCCGAGGTCTTCGATCAGTTTGATGGCGTCATCGGCGAGGGTGTCCAGATCGTACCCGTCTTTGGTGATGGGGCTTTGGCCTTGGCCACGGTGATCGAACGCAATGCAACGGTAGCGGGATTTGAAATGCGCCACTTGGCGAGCAAACATCGCGCTGCTGAACAGAAGGCCGTGAGAAAACACGATGGTTTCGGGGCCTGTGCCCTCGTCAATGTAATGCATGATGTTCTCCTTTATATAAGCTCGATTGCCAGGGCGATGCCTTGGCCGCCGCCGATGCACATGGTGATTAGACCTTTGGAGCCGCCGATGCGTTCCAGTTCTGCGATGGCCTTCAGCGTGACGATTGCGCCGGTTGCACCGACGGGATGGCCAAGGGCGATCGCGCCACCGTTGGGGTTCACTTTGGCAGGGTCGAGGTTCAACGCTTTGCTAACGGCGCAGGCTTGGGCGGCGAAGGCCTCGTTGCTCTCAACCACGTCGAAATCTTCGGCGGAAAGGCCGGTGCGTTTTAGCAGCATTTCAACGGCAGGGATTGGACCGATGCCCATCACCTCGGGTCGGACACCGGCGTGGGCGTAGCCAAGAATGCGGGCTTTGGCCTTCAGGCCAGCGCGATTGGCAGCATCGGCGGTGGCCAGCACCATTGCGGCGGCGCCGTCGTTAATGCCGGATGCATTGCCCGCGGTAACGGTGCCGTCTTTTTTGAAGGCGGAACGCAGGCCGGCAAGGGCTTCGGCGCTGGTGGCTTTGGGGTGTTCGTCGGTGTCGAACAGCACCGTTTTACGCCGGACCGTGATTTCAATCGGGGCGATTTGGGATTTGAAGTGTCCGGCCTCAATCGCGGCGGCGGCGCGGCGTTGGGATTCTAGCGCGAAGGCGTCTTGATCTTCGCGGGTGATGTCATGTTCGGCGGCGACGTTTTCCGCCGTGATGCCCATGTGCCCCGACCCGAACGGGCAGTTCAGCGTGGCGAGCAGCATGTCCGTGGCGGTGAAATCCCCCATCTTTTGGCCCCAGCGGGCTTGCGGAATGATGTAGGGGGCGCGGCTCATATTTTCGGCGCCGCCTGCGATGGCGAATTCAGCGTCGCCCAGCATTAACGATTGGGCGGCAGACACGATAGCTTGCGCGCCGGAACCACACAGGCGGTTAACGTTCATGGCGGGGGTGGCGTCTGGAATACCGGCGTTTATGGCGGCGACGCGGGCCAGATACATGTCACGTGGTTCGGTGTTGATGACGTTGCCAAAGACGACGTGGCCGATTTGTGCGGGATCTACGCCGGTGCGTTTGAGGGCTTCGGCTGTGACGTGGGTGGCCAGATCAACGGGCGGGATGGCGGCGAGGCTGCCGCCGAATGTGCCGATGGGGGTGCGTGCGCCGTCAAGGATTACGATGTCTTGGGTCATGGGATGCTCCTGCTATAAGTCGGGATGACAATGCATTATGGCGGGGTTTCTTACAACTGCGACGCCGCGTATATCAGAATATCAGCCAAACGGCGGCGAGTAGCCCCACGCCGACGAACCAGCTTTGCCACAGGGCGCGCACGGAGGCGTCGATGTCTGTTGGGCCAAGCGGTTTGCGGCCAGCCGCGTTTACCCACGGCAGTTGGGTCATTTTGCCGTTGTAGCTGCGCGGGCCGGATATGGCGATGCCGAGGACGCCGGCCATGGCGGCTTCGGGCCAACCGGCGTTGGGGGAGCGGTGGTGTGGTGCATCTGTTTTCATGGTTTCCCACGCCGCTAATGACCAGTGGGCGAGGCAGATAAGGGTGCCGGTGATGCGGGCAGGTACCCAGTTTACGATGTCATCGAGGCGGGCGGCGGCCCAGCCGAAATCTTCGTAGCGTTCATTGCGGTAGCCGATCATGCTGTCGGCGGTGTTGATGACTTTGTAGATCACGATGCCGGGCAGACCGAAAAGCAGGAACCAGAAGGCGGGGGCGATTAYRCCGTCGGAGAAGTTTTCAGCGGCGCTTTCGATTGCGCCKCGCGCCACGGCGCTTTCGTCGAGGTCTGCGGGATCGCGCCCGACGATCATGGAAACGGCGCGGCGGCCTTCGGATAGGGAAGAGCGCAAGGCCACCGCCACTTGGGAGACGTGATCGGTGAGGCTGCGTTGTGCCAGAAGGATGGCGGCGAGCAGGGCCTCAAGCAGGCCTGCGTCGGGGATTACCTTGATGAGCAGGCTGAGGATTAGCGCGCCAAGGGTCAGGATTGTGATGGTTAATATGCCCGCGTTGCGGCGGTTTTGGCCGTGGTTCAGGCGGTTATCTAACCACTCCACGCTGCGGCCCATTAAGGTGGCGGGGTGGGGGAAACGGCTCCATAGCCARTCMGGTTCGCCCAGAAYKGCGTCGAGRATCARGGCGATTAGGAGGAGGGWGAGGGTGCTCATGACRGGTTTCCGGCGACTCGGKRGKSGNTGAAKWWAGYKTTKCGATACCACTCGATTCTGGTTTCGGCCATCARNTNTTTTGAAAWWSSYYWYGWCMWWTNNGATGGWWKTGGGGYTTATYTAGTATGTGTGGYKGYYSTRGCCRCAATATATAGAKCGTTAAYGAWTTGTTAACACTTTTGGTAAATRTTTACAYAATTCTTAATAGAAATTTATTGCATTGAATGTTGGAGCAACCGATGCGGATATTACTAGTACAACATAATGAAGACTTATCAGARCTGTGGGCGCGRTTTTTGCAGCGCCAAGGTGTGGATGTTGTGCAGGCAGCGACGCAACTGGCGGCGATTAACAAATTGCGGTTCGAGGATTTTGACGCGCTGGTTCTTGATCTGGTGCTGCCAGACGGCGGTGCGATCGCAATTTCGGATTATGCGACCTATCGTTGCCCTGACGTGCCGATCATTGCGGTGACCAGCACGAGCTTTTTCTCGGACGGGTCGATCTTTGATCTTATTCCTAATGCCCGCAGCCTGATGCGCACGCCGCTGCGCCCCGATGATCTGGCGGCGGTGCTGGAACATTATGTGCCGCGCAAAACCGCGTCGGTTAGCAAACCGGAAGTAGCATAAAAGCGCGGTTAGTCATCAAATTGTAACTTGACGTTAACCACTTATTGGCAAACGATAGGTTGGTAACTAGCGGAGTTGATAATGGAAACGCATTTCTCACCGGACGTGATGGCGGGCCTGCAAAAGGCGCGTATGAAAGATGCAATGAAGAAGAACCGTTTGCGCGTGTTTGACGGGGAAATGGAATATCCCGTGATTAAAATCTGGGAAACCGGATTTTCGATGCCGCTTGGACGCGCCCCGAATTTGCGTGGGTTTGTGGACTTGTTCGACGGTGCGCGGCATTTGCTGCAATGCCTTGTAATCCGGTCTGAACCGGAAGGTGAGAAGATGATCTACGAATTCAAACGGCGCACGGTGGTTCTGGATCATGCGCCCAAAGATTATGCCGAGGATGCGAATGCACCTGTGGCGTTGATCGGGAAATAATCTAAAGATTTTAGGGGAATACGATGAGCCGCACAGTTTATGTGAATGGAGAATATCTGGCCGAGGAAGACGCCAAGATCAGTATTTTTGATCGTGGATTTCTGATGGCTGACGGGGTGTACGAGGTTACATCCATTCTGGGCGGGAAGATGATTGATTTCGCCGGACACATGAAACGGCTGGCACGGTCTTTGGGGGAGCTGGACATGGCGGCCCCCGAAACCGACGATGAAATCGAGGCGATCCACCGCGAATTGATACGGGCAAATGACTTGACCGAGGGGTTGGTGTATTTGCAAGTAACGCGCGGCGCGGCGGATCGGAGCTTTCTTTTCCCTGAAGGGGTGAAGCCAAGCTTGGTGCTGTTTACGCAGGTTATGAACTTGATGGAATCGCCGACGGCTGCGACGGGTATCAAGATTATTTCGATGCCGGATATTCGCTGGGGGCGGCGCGATATTAAAACTATCCAGTTGCTGGCCCCCTCGCTTGGGAAGATGGCGGCCAAGGCGGCTGGTGTCGATGATGCGTGGCTTGTCGAGGATGGTCGGGTGACCGAGGGGACCTCCAATAACGCGTATATAGTTAAGGGTGGCAAGATTATTACGCGGGATTTGTCGCACGATATTCTTAGCGGTATTACGCGCACCGCCGTGTTGCGGTTTGCCCGCGAGGCGCAGATGGAAGTGGTGGAACGGCCATTTACTATTGCGGAGGCGATGGACGCAGACGAGGCGTTTGTGACATCTGCAACGACGTTTGTGACGGCGGTGGTCGAGATCGACGGACAGACGCTGGGCGATGGAACGCCGGGGCCGATTGCACGAAGATTGCGCGAGATTTATCTGGACGAAAGCCGGAAATCGGCGACCTAGTAAATTAGGCGGTCGCTTTTTCGAGGATTTCGCGCGCCTCGAAGCAGTCGATGTTCATCTGTTTGATCAGGTCTTCGAGGTTGTCGAACTTTTCTTCGGGGCGTTGGTATGCGACCAGCGCGACGGAGACGGAGGCGTCGTAGATATCACCGGAAAAGTCGAACAGGAAAGTTTCCAGATTAGGCTTGTTGATGCCGAATGTCGGGCGGATGCCTAGGGATGCCGCACCGCGATAAACGCCTTTGTGCGGACCGGAAAGCACATCGAAAAACACGGCGTAAACTCCGAATTTCGGCAGGTGCAGATCATCCAGTGATATGTTGGCGGTCGGGAAGCCCAGCTCGCGGCCGCGCTGGTCGCCTTTTTCAACGATGCCGTCGATGCGGTGCCAGTGGCCAAGCATGCGGGCGGCGTCTTCGGGGTGGCCGGTGCTTAACGCTTCGCGGATGGCGGAGGAAGAATAATCGCCTTTGTCGTCCGAAATCAGCGGGGCGACGGTGACGCCGAAGCCCAGTTTCTGGCCAAGGTCACACAACATGCTTGCATCCCCCTCGCGGCCTTTGCCGAAGCGGAAATCTGCGCCGATTATGACATGTTTTATGTGTAGGCCGTTGGCAAGGACGTCGCGGGCGAATTCTTCGGCGGTTAGGCCGGAGAGCGCCTTGTTGAACGGAATTTCAAACAACGCGTCGATGCCGAGTTTATTGAGGCGGTGGGCGCGGGTTTTTTCGCTCATCAGGCGGAATGCGGGGGCGTCGGGGGCAAATAATTGGCGTGGGTGGGGTTCGAACGTGATGATGCCAAGCGGTGCGTTTGTGGTGGCGGCGATTGCGCGGGCCAAAGCGATGACCGATTGGTGGCCTAAATGCACGCCGTCAAAATTGCCCATGGCGACAACTGCGCCTTGGCTGTTTGGTGGAATGTCAGTGTAGGTTTTGAACGTTTTCATGCCTGCCCAGCAGGTCCAGCCTGCGCCTCTAGTCGAACTTGCGGCTTGGCGCCAGAACCAGCGCGTCGCCTTTCAGAACAACGGTATCGCCCACRCGGCATTTGCAWTCAAGGGTAACCCGACGTTTGRCGTAGTTGATTTCCAAAACCGTGACGGTGGCCTCAACCCGGTCGCCGGGGCGGACGGGGGCCATGAAGGTCAGGTTTTGTTTTAGGTAAACGGTGCCGTGCCCCGGAAGTTGCTCGCCGATCACGGCGGAAATCAGGCCAGCGGTCAGCATTCCGTGGGCGATGCGGCCTTGAAATATGGTGTCGCGGGCGTAGTCGTCGTCTAGATGCACGGGGTTATGGTCTGTTGAGAGTTCGGCGAACATCTCTATCTCGCGGTCGCCGATGATTTTGGATAGCGAGCGTTCCATGCCGATTTCGAGGTCTTCGATACAGATCGTGCCGACGGGAAGGTTGTGCTGTGGAGTGTCCAACATTTCAGGGCCTGTTTTCATGGTACGGATTCGCGTTGTTGCGTCGCAGCATTTATAAGGTGTGAAAGCTAGGCGCGCAAGATATATTCGTGAAACTTTTGGTTTTTGTAATTATATTACTGCGTCAGCGCAAGTGGCTGATCGTGAAAGTTGGGCTAAGTTGGTTCGTTTTGATGAAATTTTCCAGCTCGGCATCATTTGGTTTACCGTCTGTTTCGCTGATTTCGGGTGCGGCCAGACCACCGGTGATGAATAATGTGTCGAGGTCTTCGGCGACACCGCCGCGGATGTCGGTGTTGATACCATCCCCGATGCACAGGATGCGGTCGGGGTCGATGCGACGCCCAGCAATGCCTGCAAGGCGGGTGTAGGCGAGTTCGTAAATCGGGGAGTGTGGTTTGCCGAAATAGAGGCTGGTGCCGCCGGCATCCGAATAGGCTTGCGCAATGGCGCCCGCGCAGTAGATGCGTTTGTCGCCGACATCGACAATTACGTCAGGGTTGGCGCACAGCAGCTTCAGGCCACGGGTTTTGCCGTCAAGGATGGTCAGGCGGTAATCGTCTGGCGTTTCGGTTTTGTCATCGAACAGCCCTGTGCAAACGATACCTTCGGCGTCGGCCAAGGGTACGCGTTCGACATTTATCGGGCCGTTATCGTCGTTGAAAAAGCTTAGGTCGTATTCGGGGCCGAGGTGGTAAACCTTGCGGCCAACCATGCCTGCGGCCAGTGCGATTTGGGCCGCATCGCCAGAGGAGGCGATCTCGTCATAGGTATCTGTCGGCACGCCGATGCGTTCAAGTTGCCGTTTGACGGAGGCGCGTGGGCGGGGCGAATTGGTTAGCAACAACACTTTGCCGCCTTGCGCACGGTAGGCTTGAAGCGCGGTGACGGCATCGCCAAAAGGTTCAATGCCGTTATGCACGCACCCCCATAGGTCAACGAAAAGCGCGTCGTAGGAATACGCGACCTGTGCGAGGTTGTCGATTATACGGGTCATTTAGGCTTTCAGGCTGGGGATGATCTGTTTTTTACGCGACATGATGCCGGGCAGGTGGACCGTATCGCCTGTTACCGTGCAACCGAAAGATTTTTCGGCGACGGATTTTACGAAACCGTTCGGGATCAACAGCGTTGCGGATTCGGTTAGAATGTCGATGACGAACAGCAGAACTTGGTCGACGCCGTCCTCGTCTGCCACGGTCGTCATGGCGTTCATCAGGCTGGTCTTGCGTTCGAGTACTGTCGAAGGGCTGGTGGTTTCCAGAACGGAGACGCGGAAGTTGGTGCCGTCAACGCTGAACTTTTTCGAATCCATCCGCAGGAGTTCGGCGTCGGAAAAATGTGCGATGTCGGATTTGGCAGCGAACATTTCGGCGGCGTATTCAGGGATGTCGATCTTCAGGTTTTCAGCCAGACGGTTAGCGACTTCGATGTCGCGTGGTGTCGTGGTTGGGCTGCGGAATTCCAGCGTGTCGGAGATGATGCAGCTTAGGATCAGGCCTTTGATGCCGTCCGGCATGGTGTTTTGTGCAGGCGAGCGCATGATGCTGAACATCACGGTTGCAGTTGCGGCRACRGGGCGRATKGTGACGTTGATNGGGNACGCTGGATTTTAGGCCGCCGACCAGCATGTGGTGGTCGATGATCTGCTTGATTTCAGCGTTATTGATATTTGCGGGCAGTTCCGCTGGATTGTTGGTGTCBACGATCACGAYTTTGTCGCCRTCTTGTAGATCCAGCATTTCCGGTGTCTCRAAWCCCCAGCGTTTCARGACGAACGCAGCCTCGGTNNTTGGGNGCGCCTTGCACGTAGGCCTTGGCGGGTTTGTCYTGCATTTCGTTCAGATACCATTCCCAGATCAGGGCGGAGGCGGTTGCGTCTGTGTCGGGGGCYGTGTGGCCGAAAATTTTGATCATGATGTGACTCGTTTTGTGCGCTGCAATAATTTGGBCYTTATATAGGCGYGCGVCAAGGCTTTGTCACCTATTAGTGGCAATCTGGGGGTGCATCCCTTGACTCGYCYAAAATGCTTGCCTAGATACCTAYCGTTAGCACTCAATGGTGGTGAGTGCCAAAAGGCAAAACCACCGTAAACGGAATACTCACAGGAGCATCCAAAATGGCATTTACACCTCTGCATGATCGCGTTGTTGTTCGTCGTCTTGAAGAAGACGAAAAAACATCCGGCGGCCTGATTATCCCTGACGCAGCAAAAGAGAAACCTTCCGAAGGCGAAGTTGTTTCCGTTGGSGCAGGCGCACGTGACGAAGACGGTGATCGCATCGCAATGGACGTTAAAGCTGGCGACAAAGTTTTGTTCGGCAAATGGTCCGGCACTGAAATCAAGCTCGACGGGGAAGACCTGTTGATCATGAAAGAATCCGACATCCTAGGCATTATTGCTTAAGCGAACCCYATTATAAGGAGCATCCATCATGGCTGCAAAAGACGTAAAGTTYRACACAGACGCCCGCAATCGYATGCTGGCCGGTGTTGATATTCTGGCAAACGCTGTAAAAGTAACRCTTGGCCCTAARGGTCGTAACGTTGTYMTCGAYAAATCYTTTGGCGCACCGCGCATCACMAAAGACGGTGTTACAGTGGCTAAAGARATCGARCTGGAAGACAAGTTCGAAAAYATGGGCGCRCAGATGGTYAAAGAAGTKGCCYMGCGTACCAAYGACACWGCTGGYGACGGCACAACRACWGCAACWGTTCTGGCWCAAGCGATCGTTCGCGAAGGCATGAAATCGGTTGCTGCTGGCATGAACCCGATGGACCTTAAACGCGGTATCGACCTTGCGGTTGCAAACGTTGTTGAAGCYATCAARASYATGKCTCGYGAAGTTAAAGAYAGCGAYGAAGTTGCKCAGGTTGGYACWATYTCYGCKAACGGCGAAGCTGRAATCGGYAACCAGATTGCTGGCGCTATGCAGCGTGTTGGYAAYGAGGGYGTTATCACCGTTGAAGAAAACAAAGGTCTGGAAACTGAAACAGACGTTGTTGAAGGCATGCAGTTTGACCGCGGTTACCTGTCCCCTTACTTCATCACCAACCCTGACAAAATGGTTGCTGACATGGAAGACTGTCTTGTACTGTTGCACGAGAAGAAACTTTCCTCCCTACAGCCAATGGTCCCTTTGTTGGAAACTGTTATCCAGTCCGGTAAACCGTTGTTGATCATTGCTGAAGATGTTGACGGCGAAGCGCTTGCGACGTTGGTTGTTAACAAACTACGTGGCGGCCTGAAAATTGCGGCTGTTAAAGCACCTGGTTTCGGCGATCGTCGTAAAGCCATGTTGCAAGACATCGCGATTTTGACAGGTGGTCAGGTTATCTCTGAAGATCTGGGCATGAAGCTGGAGTCGGTTACAATCGACATGCTGGGTACTGCCAAGAAAATCAACATCACCAAAGATGAAACAACAATCATCGACGGTAATGGCGCGAAAGCCGAGATCGAAGCGCGTGTTGCACAGATCCGTACACAGATCGAAGAAACTACTTCGGACTATGACCGTGAAAAACTTCAAGAGCGTGTGGCTAAACTGGCCGGCGGTGTTGCTGTTATCCGCGTTGGTGGTTCTACGGAGATCGAAGTTAAAGAGCGTAAAGATCGTGTTGACGATGCACTGAACGCGACCCGCGCTGCGGTTCAAGAAGGTGTTGTTGTTGGTGGTGGTGTTGCATTGATGCAGGGTGCTAAAGGCCTTGCTGATCTGGTGGGTGAAAATTCCGATCAGACTGCGGGTATTGCTATTGTTCGTCGTGCGCTTGAAGCGCCGCTGCGTCAGATTGCTGACAACGCCGGTGTTGATGGTGCGGTTGTTGCGGGCAAAGTCCGCGAGAGCGACGATTCCAACTTTGGCTTCAACGCGCAGACCGAAGAATATGGCAACATGTTCGACTTCGGCGTTATCGACCCTGCGTTGGTTGTTCGTACTGCGTTGCAGGATGCGGGCTCCATCGCTGGTCTGTTGATCACAACCGAAGCCATGATCGCTGACAAACCTGCGCCTGCCGGTGCTGCTGGCGGAATGCCGGACATGGGCGGCATGGGCGGCATGGGCGGCATGATGTAAGGTTAAATCCTGTAAGGATTTGACTGTCAGGTGACAGGCGTTTGGCCTTAGGGCCGCATGCCGAGAACCTTACCGTTCACCATATTAAAGATTGGGGCTGCCTTCGGGTGGCCCCTTTTTGTGCGGATACGGATTGTTGTTGGCACTCGTGGCAAGAACGCGCTTCGGCGGTAATTCGCAAGTTGTGCTGTAGAACCTGCGCGCCACCTACAATATGTTGCAATATGCTAAACATTCCCTAGTATATGGACGTGAAATACTAACCGGGGTTGAGCCCCGAATTTTAAGGAGCGATAGAATGAGCAAACGCGATGATTTGATTGCAATTTATGCATCTGACCTAAAAGAAAAATGTGGCATGACGCCGGATATGGATCTGCTGACCAAGGTGACTATTGGTTGTGGTCCTTCGATCTATAATGCGGATGCCTCCACTGTTGCTGGTTCGCAGGCGGCTGAACTGGAAACGGTTAAGAACAACTTCCTGATCAAAAAACTTGGCATGTCCGACAGCCCTGCGTTGATGGAAGCTATTGACGAGGCTTTGACAACTTACGGCAAGTCCAACCGCAACAAGTACCGTGCGGTTGTGTATTACATGCTGACCAAGAAATTCGGCAAAGAGTCCGTTTACGGCTAAGCCAACCAGAATTTCAGAAAAGCGCTGCGATTTGCGGCGCTTTTTTTATGCTTTCGGGGAAATTTGGTTCACGTGGCCCATCTTGCGGCCCGGCTTGACCTCAGCTTTGCCGTAAAGATGCAACGCACCCTCAAGGTTGGCGTGATCCAGAACGTCATCGCCAATCAGGTTGGTCATCACAGCGTTTGCGTGCCGCTGCCCGTCGCCAAGTTTCCAGCCAGCGATTGCGCGGATATGTTGTTCGAACTGATCGACGACACAGGCGTTTTGGGTCCAGTGGCCCGAATTATGCACGCGAGGCGCGATTTCGTTAACGATCAGGCCGGAGTCTGTCACGAACAGCTCCACCCCCATGACGCCGATGTAATCAAGCGCGTTAAGGATTTTTCCGGCCAGCAGGATTGCATCCATGTGTTGGCCAGCGGCCAAGGTTGCGGGAATTGTTGTGGTGTCGAGGATGCCGTCTTTATGGACGTTCTCGCCGGGATCATAACAGACGACAGCGCCGTCGATGCCGCGCGCGGCGATTACGGAAACCTCGCGGGTGAAGTTTACGAAACCTTCCAGTACGGCGGGGGCGCCTTTTAGGGCTTTGAGGGCGTCTTCGGCTTGGGAGATGTCGGTGATGCGGGCTTGGCCTTTGCCATCATACCCGAAGCGGCGGGTTTTGAGGATGGCAGGGGTGCCGATGGTTTTTAGTGCGGCGGTCAAATCGGGCAGGCTGTCAATTTGCGCGTAAGGCGCGACGGTGATGCCGAGGTTTGTCAGGAAGGCTTTTTCGGTGATGCGGTCTTGAGAAACGGCCAAGGCATCGCGGGTTGGGCGGATCGGGCGCAACGATTCTATTATGTCTAACGCCTCGGTAGGGATGTTTTCGAACTCGTATGTTATGACATCGACGGAATTGGCGAAGGTTTTGAGGGCCTCGATGTCGTCGTATCCGGCGGTGGTAACACGGTGTGCCACGTCGCCTGCGGGGGGATTGGCGGCGGGTTCAAAGATGTGGGTTTTCAGGCCTAAACGTGCGGCGGCCATCGACAGCATCCGGCCCAGTTGCCCCCCGCCAAGGATACCGATTGTTGCACCGGGTTTTAGGGCGTTAGTCATGGGGTTCATCCGCGATGGAATTTGAAAGGTCTGCGCGCCATGTCTCCAGCCGTGCGGCCAACGCAGTATCGGCATTGGCAAGGATTGCGGCGGCCATCAGACCAGCATTTGCCGCTCCTGCCGCGCCGATTGCCATTGTGCCAACCGGAAACCCTTTGGGCATCTGCACGATTGAATAAAGCGAATCCACGCCCGATAGCGCCTTGGTCTGGATCGGAACGCCCAACACCGGCACGCGGGTTTTAGAGGCCATCATGCCGGGCAAATGTGCAGCCCCGCCCGCGCCTGCGATTATCACCTGTAGGCCACGCTCAACGGCGGTTTTGCCATAAGCCCACAAACGGTCAGGTGTGCGGTGTGCGGAAACGATTTTGGTTTCATACGCCACACCAAGCTCATCGAGGATGTCGGCGGCAAGTTTCATTGTCGGCCAGTCGGACTGGCTGCCCATGATAATGCCGATTTTGGGTTGGGTCATTTGTTGGCTCCGTCCATTTCAGGAAGGCCGCACTATAGCCATTGAAGGCGTTGGTGCAAGGCGCGTGGGTCAGGCGATGATATCAGGGGTTAATTCGTCTTCGATCAGGGATATTTTGTCTTTCAGGGCCAGCTTTTGCTTTTTCAGGCGGCGCAGGGTCAGGGGATCTGCCGTGCGTGCCTCGGTAAGGGCGTGGATGGCATCGTCTAAATCGCGGTGTTCGCGTTGAAGTATTGCCAGACGCACCCGCAGGATTTCGCGGTGACCCATGGTGGGTGGTGTAGTCATGCGGTGGGCGCCCCTTTAGTTTAGTCGCCTTACTATACCAAGGCGGTGGCCGCGCGAATACCCCTGCGGGCTTGTTTTTATTGAGGTGCGGTCCCATATCTTCGCTAACACAGTTGTTGCTTTGAAGAGGCCTGCCACATGCCGAAGTTTTCGTTCTCCGCCCACCCGTATCTTCTGGGGTTTGATGCATTGGAGCAGATGCTGGAAAGCAGTGCGAAGATTAACAACGACGGGTATCCGCCTTACAATATCGAGCAGCGTAGCGAGGACCATTTCCGCATAATTCTGGCGGTTGCAGGCTTCGCAATCGAGGATTTGTCGGTTGTTGTGGAGGGTCCGAAGTTGGTTATTAGTGGTGAGCAGACACAAGTTGGCACGGAATTTTTACACCAGGGTATCGCGGCAAGGCAGTTTACCCGCGTCTTCGTTCTTGCCGATTGCATCGAAACGATTGGAAGCAAGTTGGAAAACGGCTTGCTGATCGTCGATTTACGGCGAATTTCAGGGAATCAGGCAGTGCGCCAGATTAAGATCAGCTGAATTTGATGAAATTGACGAATCGGACATTTGCAACCTAGACGATTTGCATCGGAAAAAAACACACCAATATCAAGGTATAACCATTTGAATATATCTAATTGGATAGGTTTTTCAGGTAAGTTTCTGAGGGCGAAAACAGTTGACGTAAGGTAATTTCAGTTTACCTGAAGTTTGTAACAGTTTTGCGATAGTTGCGACTAAATTTCTTAAGTAGGTAACATAAAGGCGCATTTATGCTCGGATTGAACCGCCCCTTGTTTGCCGGAGGCTGATTACTTCATGTTATGCGACCATATCTAAAGTGTTGTGCTGTGCATAGTACCTCTCTTCTGCTTCTACTGGTGGGATGTATCCGATTGGGGCAAGCAGGCGGCGATTGTTGAACCAATCGACCCATTTGAGCGTTTCCCATTCGACGGCTCCCATGGTTTTCCATGGCCCCAGCCGGTGGATGACCTCGGCTTTGTATAGGCCATTTATGGTTTCGGCCAAGGCGTTGTCATAGGAATCGCCAACGCTGCCGACGGAGGGTTCAATGCCTGCCAGTGCCAATCGCTCGGTATAGCGAATGGACAAATATTGTCCGCCGCGGTCTGAGTGATGGATGAGGCCACCTTTGTGAACGGGGCGACGATCATGCAGCGCCTGCTCCAGCGCATCCAGCACAAAGTCTGTTTTCGGTGAGCTGGAAACACGCCAGCCCACGATCTTATCGGCGAAGGTATCGATGATAAAAGCGACATAAACGAAGCCTTGCCAGGTAGAGACGTAGGTGAAGTCGCTAACCCAAAGCATGTTTGGTGCTAGGGCCCGAAACTTCCGGTTCACCTTGTCCTCAGGGCACGGAAGCTTTTTGTCCCGCACGGTTGTTTTCTGTACCTTCCCGCGAATAACACCCTGTATATCAAGGTGTTTCATCAACCTAGCCACAGTGCAACGTGCGATATCGAACTCCTCTCGCAGTAATTGATGCCAAATTTTACGAATGCCATAAACCTCCTTGTTTTCTTCCCAAACGCGTTTGATTTCAGGGCAAAGATGTGCATCTCGTTTGGCGCGATCTGAGGCCAAGTCCGGATTTCTGGCGATGGCTGCATGCGCATAAAATGTAGACTGGGCGATTGGCAAAACCTTGCAAACCGGCTCGACTCCCAAGACACTTCTGTGTTGCTCAATGAAGGAAATCATCGCTTGAACGGGCGGGCGAGCTCCGCCTGCGCAAAATATGCTGAGGCCTTGCGCAGGATCTCATTGGCTTGGCGCAGCTCTCGGATCTCGCGTTCCATTGCCTTGATCTTGGCGCGTTCATCGGAAGTTTGGCCGTCTTTGCGGCCGCTATCTATGTCCGACTGGCCAATCCAACGCCTCAGCGTGTCCCTACCGCACCCAATCTTAGGGGCAATGGCAATGATTGCCGCAGACCGATTTGAATACTCGTGCTCATGTTCCAAAATCATCCGAACCGCGCGGGCGCGCACTTCAGTCGAAAATCTGTTTGCTCTGTTACTTTTTTCCATAGGCTCCATCCATACTTACTTTGGAGCCTCCGGCAAACTGGGGGCGGTTCAAAATGTCTTTTGCAGGCCTGAAAAGCGAAGACGATCGTGCGAATCTGATCGCGTATCTTGCGACTTTCACAACAGTTGAAGACGACGACTAATACCGGTTTATCGGTTAACATATTCTGCGGCCCTCGAATGATTCGGGGGCCGCATTTTTTGGGCTTGTAGGTTGGTGCATGAAATTTATCCGTCTGCTTATCGTTGCATTCACCCTGTCGGCCTGTGGAAATCTGCCAGTTTACGGCGAGTTGGACGTCCTAGGTGATGCGGCCCTTCCAACCGCAGGCAATCAGATCAGCGTGACCACATGGAATATCGGTTACGGTGCACTGGGAGCGGATGCGGATTTCGTTGCGGATGGCGGAAAGCATATGCGTGCGCTTGATGCTGGCGAAATTGCGCAGGCGGTTCAAGCGATAGGCGTTGAGACCGGCAATTTCGATGCTCAATTCCTTTTGTTTCAAGAACTTGCCAACGCCAGTGTTTTGACGCGCGGCGTTCCGGTTCGCACAGCAATCGAGGGCAACCTGACAGGGTATTCCGCAGTTTATTGGGAAGACCTTGGGATAAACGCCCCCAAGCCTTACGATATTTCTCACGGCATGGGCGTTTATGCACGCGCCGACACAGATGTGACCCGCGCGTATGAATTACCACAAGAGCCGGGGTATTTCTTTCTCGGCATCAAGCGATACTACGCCGCGATCGTTACTGAAATTCCTATTCGCGGCACGGATCGTAAATGGGTGTTGGTGAACCTCCATCTATCGGCATTTGATGACGGAGCGAATGTGCGGCGCGCGCAAGTTGAAGCGGTGTTCGAATTCGCCAAATCCGAGTATGACAAAGGTAACTACGTGGTGCTTGGGGGGGATTGGAACATGCGAATTTCGGATGTTGAATTTCCCCATACCACGGCGAAGGCGGACTTGTTCTGGATTTACGATTTCCCGCAAGACCTGCTACCCGAAGGGTGGCGCTTTGGCGTGGATGAACGCACGCCAACGGTGCGAACGTTGCACAAACCTTATGTGGAGGGGGAGAATTACACCACCATCATTGACGGCTTTGCGTATTCGCCAAATGTCCGGTTGCAGCGGATTACCACAACAGACTTTGGGTTCGAGAATTCCGACCATCATCCTGTGACGGCGGAATTCTCTGTTCGTTAGGCGTTTTCTTGGAGCCAGAAATACGCGGATAGCACGCCAAGCGCAATCCACCCAACAGCTCCGACAGCCAAACTGCGACCAGCAAATCCAGCCGCAAGTTCGGGAGGAACGATGCCTCCAAACACTTCGGGATGGGGCGCACCTATGATGTGTGGCGTCGCCAAGATCACCAACCCAACACCCCAGTGCAGCCAGTTTTTGCCGAACACCACGGCGCCGATACCTACCAATGTCGCAACCACCGTGCCAACAAACCAAATCTGCCGCGGGACTAACTCCGCAGAAATCATACCCGGTAATTCCGGCGCAATTCCCATCGCTGGGGAAAGTTGAAATGCGGCGTAGCCTGCCAGGCCCCAAAGGATGCCGCTGCGAGTAGTGATTTGAACGCCTTTTTCCTGCGCGAACGCCATTGCGGCGACCATCACGAAGGCAAAGCCGATATAGATCGTGGCGGCATAAAGCGCGGTTAAGCCGTTGCGTGCCCAATCCTGTTCGGCCTCGATATCGGGCATGGCGGCGTTTACGTCACCGAAATGGATGAGTTGCCCTGTTTCGTAAAGCTCCGCTTCAAGAATGGTTGGGACAAGCATAAATATTGTCATCGCTGCGACTATTACCCCCGCAGCGAGACCAGCGAACAACGCGCTGTAAACCAGATTTTTTAGCATGGTTTAGTGACAGGCAAAGCCAATAGCGTGGCGCATGTCGTGGGCTGTATCATGCAGCGTTGCAGAACTTGCAAACCCTGTGATGAACAATACCGACAAGCCCAAAAACGCTGCGAACGCGATTGAAGCCATGTTTGTTTCGGTTTTGACGGCCGTTTGTGCAGCTGTAGTCATTTTCAGTTCTCCTTACCGTCTTCCCCGACGGTGTTTGTTGACACATTTGCGAGGCCGGTCTCCTGGCTTGTGGTTTTTGGCTGGCATCGCCTTCCCGGGTATTAACCAGTGGCATATGATGCCCGCTAACCACATACAGTCGCGGGGGCGGCTGCGGCTTTGGGCCCCGATATGGGTAATCCCTCAACGCATTCCCGTTTCATCCCCGAGTGCTTGTGCAAACATGTGGGGAACCTTGCACGTTCAGCTTTCTGGGATTCGCGGTGGTAAGTCAAGGAATTTGCGTAGGCCTTGTGAATATTACAGAATGGTTGTCAATTATGTTGGTATATTCTAATATACGAATAAATAACCAATCGGCGTTCTTGAGCGCGCAAAACAAAATGGGGGAAACATGGCTGATTCTTTATCGGACCGGATACTGGGCGAACTGTCCCAAATCGCGGTTGATGGCCTTGACGGAGATCTGGTTTCGCTGGGTCTAGTGTCTGAAATCACACAAACCGAAGGCAAAGTCATCTTTTCCATCACGGTTCCAGATGAATTTCGCGGCAACTTTGACCCGATCCGTGATGACGCGCAAACACGTGTCGAAGCACTGGACGGAATCGATTCCGCRCTGGTCGTTCTGACMGCCGCCGTTGACGCRCCYGCYGCTGCGGAACAACCGCCACAATTGCAGACATCCAAACCTGTCGGTCGCGATATGCGCCCGTTRTCATCGGCGATCCCCGGCGTTGGTGCGGTTGTTGCTGTTGCGTCTGGTAAGGGTGGCGTTGGTAAATCGACYACTTCTGCGAATATCGCGCTGGCATTGTCGTCACTMGGYTTRCGKGTTGGYTTGCTGGATGCWGAYATTTACGGCCCMTCMATTCCGCGCCTTATGGGTGGYGMAGGCCAGCTTGATATCGTTGACGGAAAAATCATTCCAAAGGATTCYTACGGCGTTAAGGTCATGTCGATGGGCTTCATGATGGAAGAGGATAAACCGGTTATCTGGCGYGGCCCRATGATTGTGTCYGCRYTGATGCAAATGGTKCATGARACCAATTGGGGTACGCTGGACGTGTTGATTTTGGACATGCCTCCGGGAACAGGTGATGCGCAGTTGACGATGGCGCAGCAAGTGCCGATGGCTGGCGCGGTTATCGTATCCACACCGCAGGATTTGGCGTTGATTGACGCGCGCAAGGGGCTGAAAATGTTCCAGGATGTTGATGTGCCTATCCTCGGGATTATCGAGAATATGAGCAACTTCATCTGCCCGCATTGTGGCGAAACCTCGGATATTTTCGGCCATGGCGGCGCGAAGGACGAGGCGATCAAGCTGGGCGTTCCGTTCCTTGGCGCGATTCCGTTGCATATGGATATTCGTATACACTCGGACGAAGGCAAACCGACGGTGGTTGCCGATCCTGACGGGCCGCATACCAAAGTTTACAAGGCAATTGCTTTGAATATCGCCACGCAGCTTCGTGGCAACGAATAATTGAAACGGCCCCTGCGGAATGCGGGGGCCGAATTCTTTTAGGCTTCTCTCATCAATATAAATTCGAAGGCTTTCATACCGGCGATTCCGCCAAGTACAATGAATACGAATGTGATGTAGGAACCAAGTGCCATGGTTGACGCGCCCGAAACGGCTTGGCCAACGGTACAACCTAGTGCAATAACCCCCCCGATACCCATCAAAGCCGCACCAAACAGGTTGCGTCTGGTGTCTTTGGCATCAGCGAATGTCGCGATGGCGAATTTGCCGTGGATTACCGCGCCAATGAACCCACCCAGAAGCGCGCCCAAGGTCGTTACAACTGCAAAGCTTGGGGCAGAATAGGCCGTGAAACGCATCAGATAATCCAGCGTGTCGCCCGATGGACGCACATAAGTTAACGAGGCAAGCTGCACCGGAACATCSGCRAARTCATCCAGCGCAAGRCCSGTCAGGAACCAGCCAGCCGTTACACAAAGSCCRATACCRACACCTGCRATGATGTGAATGGGCGACGAGCGAAACCCTTTGTCTTTGAAAATGTATCCAAGGTATGCCGCAAGAACGACAACAAGAACAATATTGCGCGCCCAGCTTAGGTTCAAGCCAGTCATAGCCGCCAAAATATCACCCGTGCGCTGTGAATCCAGACCGTAGTCGGCAAGGTTAACAGTCACCGGCGAGAATATCGCGACGCGCAGCGGGCCAAGCAGGCCGCCGATGGTCATGTAGCCAAAAATTCCAACAACGATCAACACCATCAAGGAACGCAGATCGCCACCACCTGCCCGCACAAGGTTTTTGCTGGTGCACCCCCCCGCGAAAACCATACCGAAGCCGAAGATCAGMCCCCCCGCGATATTGCCAAGCCAGTTGAAGCTGGGCGTTAGGTAAATGGAACCGCTTAGGTCAGCAATTCCGGTCATCTCGATTACCGTGGCCCCGATGATGGCCGTGGCCGTGGCTAAAAGCCATGAACGGAAACGGCGGTAATCTCCGAAATTCATGATATCCGAAATGGACCCCATCGTGCAAAAGTTGGTTCTGAACACGATGTAACCAAAGACGACACCGATCATCAGGCCGCCAAAACCTACATAGAGTGCCGGAGACTCTATGACTAAATCTCTTAATACGTCGATCATAATACTTCCCATATTGCGTCACGTTGCTACGCCCCAACCCGCGATTAATCACACGGTTGTTGGGTGGCACAGGTATACAACATCATATTGGAATATGATAGTCTGTCGATTTACGGGAAGCGGGTACGCTTACGCGGTTTCCTCGGCAACGGGGATGTGACAGTAAATCTCGTACAACGTACCTAGCAGCGTTTCAGCCTCTTCGCTGGCAATCGAATAAAAAATCGACTGCGCTTCGCGGCGCGTTGAAACCAGACCTTCATATCGAAGAATTGCCAGATGCTGTGACAAAGCGGATTGACCAAGGCCTACCAGTTTTTGTAACTGCTGCACGGAATGCTCGCCCTGCGCAAGATTGCAAAGGATAAGTAGGCGCCATTGATTAGACATAACACGCAAAAGCCCGCTTACTTCAGAAGCTTTCTCTTCAAGTTGTGCAAGGTTCATATTCTCAATCATGCCACTAAAATCCCGCAGTTTTTGTATATGTACTTACTAATATACGAAACTGGTAATATTGCAAGGGTGATCCCTTTGCTTTCATCTACACGTGACGAAGTAATCCCTTGTTTTGTTGACTCTTGAGCAAAAATAGTATTCATTCATGCTAATAAACGAATTTACGATATAATCCAAAGGGAGGAACCAGCCATGCTGGATAACGCAAACGACGGAAGCAATTCCAAAAGCATGTCGATTATTGCCACTAAAGGCACACTTGACTGGGCATACCCACCATTCATTTTGGGCACGACCGGCGCTGCGATGGACATGGAAGTAACAATGTTCTTCACCTTCTACGGCCTTGGATTGCTGAAAAAAGACCTGAACCTGAAAATGTCCACGCTGGGGAATCCTGCAATGGAAATGCCTATGATGGGCAAACACATGGCGATGCCAAACATCATCGGTGGCCTGCCGGGTGTTGATAAAGGCGTGACTGCAATGATGAAAAATATGATGGCGAAAAAAGGCGTTGCGTCGATCGAAGACCTTCGCGAAGCTGCCGTTGAATCCGATGTTCGCCTGATCGCATGTCAGATGACGCTTGATCTGTTCGAGATCAAAGACACTGACCTGATTGATGGCGTAGAACTTGGTGGCGCGGCGACTGCGCTGGAAGTTGCTGGCAAAGCCGACATCAACTACTTCATGTAATCCTGAATAACCCAACTACGAAAGGTGCTATTTCAAAATGGCCGATCAAACACTTGACGCAAAAGGGCTGAACTGCCCACTTCCAATCATAAAAGCCAAGAAGGCGCTTAAGGGCATGTCCCCGGGCGAAACTTTGGCCATCGAGTCTACAGACCCAGGTTCGGTTGCGGATTTTGCTGCGTTCTGCCGTCAAACTGGTAACGAGTTGACAAGCTCCGAGCAGTCCGGTGATATCTACAACTTCGAGATCAAAAAGTCCTGATCTAGTCGTTATGAATTAGTTAAAGCCCCGTCTATTCAGGCGGGGTTTTTCTTGCCTTAACGGCAACGACGTGGCGCAAGAAGCGGCTGACCCATGGGTTCGAATCCGTGTTTCGCATGTGGCAAAACCCAGCCATCAGATTGTTAATAATGATGCCGTCGTGTGCGCCGGAAATGCCCGTACCGCGCTGAACATCAAAGCCAAATTTTGTGCTTTCCGGCAAGTTGTCTACCTTGGCATAGTGGAATTCATGCGCTTTGATTGTGCCGCCCTCAACTCGCCAAAGGCAATCATCCGAGGCGCTTAATCGCGTGTGTCCGCGCCCTTGCGGACGTTCGCACATCACGGCGTTTCCGGGGATTATCCCAGCCATTTTATGTTTCTTACCATTCCATTCCAAGGTTTCACAAAGATACATCAGGCCACCGCATTCTGCGTAGGCTGGCATGCCCCCCGCAATTTCTTGCTTGATTTCGTGGCGCATACTGGCATTCGCTTCCAGTTTCTCCATCGCGGTTTCGGGAAACCCGCCACCGATGAACAAGCCATCTATATCAGGTAAATGCGCGTCATTAATGGCATCGAAAAACACCAACTCTGCCCCTGCAGCCTCGAATGCCTCAAAATCATCGGGGTAGTAAAACCCGAAAGCCGTATCACGTGCCACGCCGATCCGAATGCCTTGCGCGAATTTATCGACGGGCGTTTGGGGTGTAAACTCAAGGTCGGGCGCACTCGATGCGATCGTAATCAGCTTATCAAGGTCAACGGAATCGGCCAAACGATGGCCAAGCGTGTCGATCAACCCTTGGATCATTCCCGTTTCCGACGGAGTCGTCAGGCCCAGATGCCGTTCCCCGATTTCGAGGTCATCGCTGCGGCCAACCGCACCTAAAACGGACAAGTCAGTGTATTCTTCAACCGCAGCCCGCAATTTGCCCTCGTGGCGCGCGCCGCCTGTTTTGTTCAAGATGACGCCGGCGATGTTCACATTAGCGTCAAACGCCTGATACCCCATCAACAGCGGCGCAATCCCGCGTGTGGTTCCCGTTGTGTCGACAACTAGCACGACAGGTGCCTTGATCAGTTTGGCCATCGCTGCGTTGGAATCCGCGCCGTGCAAATCGACGCCATCGTACAAGCCTTTATTGCTTTCAATAACCGCAATGTCCGCACCCGCTGCACGACTGGACAGGAGGTTGCGAACTTCGCCCTCGTTCATTGTGTTGAAATCAAGGTTATAACACGGACGACCGCTGGCAAGGCCAAGCCACATCGGGTCGATGTAATCAGGGCCTTTTTTGAAGGTCTGGACCTTAAGGCTTCGCATAGAAAGCGCGCGCGACAAGCCCGTCGTTATTACGGTTTTGCCCGAAGATTTATGCGCCGCCGCGATTAGGAAGCGCGGTGTCATGCCGTTACGGGCAGATCATGTGTGTCGCGTATGCCCATTATGAAGCCCCTAGATTAAGTTTTCGGGGCCACATTCGCATCTGATAAGGAGTTCGGCAAGATACGCAGGAATTTCATTCCGATTATGGTGATAGCCAGCGCCAACGCCACACCGCCTAAACCAAGTATCAATTCCAGCATCGAAGGTGTGTAGGCGTTAACCACGCCATCGGAAAAACTGCTGCTGACATCATAACCGGGGAAGATTTCCAACGGAAATGCCTGCCCACCAATCACGATAACGTAAAGCTGTGCGAAACCGCCTGCGATTACCAACARCGATGAAAGCACAACCATGCGCGCCTGTTTTCCCAGCGTYGGGTGGAAMAGAATTCCCATTGGSACCAGCCCACCGATTAGAACCTGAACGCCCCAGAACARGAATGTGTAGATGCCRCCATCSCGAAGGATGAACGTCTCGACGCCCCAATGTTCGGCGGCGTAAATGTTRGTCAGRTGTTGCACGGTSGTGAAATACAGCAGTGCTGCRATGAAAATCGCCAKAAGCCGYGCAAGKCGGGTGCGAAGTTCAGGGCCRAAYGCRCGGCCTGTCATGCGKGTGATACCCATCACGACCARCARRAACGAMGCCATRCCAATTGCRAARGAMAGCACRATGAAAAGCGGGGCCATRATGGCYGCGTCGTAGGCTTGCCGTGCAACCAGCCARCCGAAGATGGAGCCAGTACCSGTKGTCARGATRAGGCGCCAAAGGAACGCCGCTAGGCCTGCTGTTTTCACAGCATAGGATGGAAGRCCACGCGCCATTTGCGTATAGATATAGATCGCCACAATCACCATGAAGCCCGTGTATAGAAGGATATTCCACGTAAAGATCGAGGTGAAGTTGAAGTTGGTCATGGTCACGATCAGGCGATCAGGGCGGCCCAAGTCCAACACCAAAACGGCCAAACCACCAACCAGCAGCGCGATGGCCAGCAAAGCCGAAAGCCGCGCCATAGGTTTATAGGCAACCTTGCCAAACACCGACCCGATGGAAGCCACGTTCAGCGCGCCCGAAGCCGCAACGATCAGGAAGATCGCAAACACATGTGGCAGACCCCAGACGATCTGGTTGTTCATGCCAGTTACAATGTGACCATAGTGTTCAACGTAAAGAACAACCGCACCAGCAGCCGCGATAAACACGCCAAGCAGTGCCAGAAGACCCCAGACTTTCGGTGTCGATTTCAGCTCGCGGTAAATAATCCGTTCCATGGTTGCGCTCCTATATGTTCTGGTAGCGAACGCCGAGGTTCAGCTTAAGATCGGCACGAAGTTCGATGCTTGGATAGCTGGCCAAGGCCTTGGAAATATCACTGTCGGGATCGTTCATATCACCGAAAATCATGGCGTTGTTGCCGGTGGCGTTACACGCCTCGACACACGCCGTGGTACCGTCGCCGCGATCCAGTTTGTGGACGCACATGTTGCAGCCCTCRACCGTTCCCTTGCCGCGCGGCGTRGTGACCTTTTGGTCTGTCACCTTTTCATGCAGGAAGGAGCGCGCCTTGAATGGGCAGGCCATCATGCAGTACCGGCATCCGATACAGGTGTGGCGATCAACCAAAACGATGCCATCTTCACGTTTAAACGATGCGCCCGTTGGGCAAACGTCCACGCAAGGTGGATTTTCGCAGTGCTGGCACATAACCGGAAGCGAATTCTCGCGCCCTGTTTCACGATCTTTTAGCGTAACTTTGCGAATCCACTGCGGGTCCGTGTCCAGACCGTTGTTTTCCCAACCGTGTTCGTCGGAACAAGCGGTAACGCAGGCGTTGCAATCGGACGGGCATTTGCCTGCATCAATCAGCAATCCCCAACGAACGCCAGGGTTAGCTTTTGCGGCAACGCCGTTGCCCATAGCCATAAGTGTAACACCGGGGGCTAGCGTAACCGTAGCCAACGCCGCGCCGCTTTTAAGGAAGTCACGACGATGCACATCGGCGCCCTTCTCTTTGCTGGCGCAACCACCACCGCAGCTACCCGCAGGTTTCAATCCGGGAATATTCATCGCGAAAGCCCCTCTAGATACGTCAACAACACGTCGAGGGATTGCTCTGGACGGTCAAACATCAACGATGCTTCACCCAAATCCGGTGGAAGCGAATTATGACACTGGAAACAATCAATTTTTACGGCTGCATAGTCATGGCAAACCCGACAGAAATATTCACTGCTTTCTGAAGTTACCGGTTTGGCATCCGGTCCATTGACCGCATGACAAGCTACGCAACCCGCCAGTGAATAATCAACATCACGATCCCCGTCCCGCACCGTCAGGTCACGGTCGTGACGCAACAGGTCGGGGTGGTTAATTCGCATAAATTCGTTGCCCTCGGGATGAGGTTCACCGGTTGCCTTGGGGACATCCGGATAAACACCCTGAGCATGCACGACTGGTCCAATCGAAAGGCCAAGTATCATCATTCCGACTAAGAACAGCTTTTTCATCTTTACGCTCCGAGACCCATTTTGATGTAACCAGTTGGACAAACGTCGGCGCAAATGTGGCAACCGATACATTTATCGTAATCGGTTTCAACATAACGACCAAGTGTACGATCCGATTTCTTGACGCGGGATACAGCATCCTGCGGGCAGTAAATCACGCAGTTATCGCACTCGAAACACATGCCACAAGACATGCAACGCTCGCCCTCTTTTTGGGCCTGCTCTTCGGTGTAAGCGATGATGCGTTCTTCGAAGTTTCCGAGAACATCGTCGCCCTCAATACGCACCTCGTCGCGAATTTCGCGCGCTACATAAGGGAAGTGCCCCTTATACAGCTCGGTGTGCTTAACGATTTGGCTTTCCGAGCGGTTATCGAAGTTGTGAACCGCAAAATCTTCGCTATCTGTGCCGCGTGTTGGTTCGTGATCATAAGCTTCAGGGTCTTTACCGCGTGCGTGCAATTCTTCCAGAAGGTTGAACTGATGCAAATCAATAGTTGGACGCTTCTCGATCTCGCCGTCATCAAGGAAATCCGTGATGGTTGCGGCTGCGATGCGGCCATGACCAATCGCTGTTGTCAACAAGTGTGGCTTGATGATATCGCCGCCAGCGAAATGTTTCTTATGACCTTTAACGGTATAACCCGCTTCAACGTCGATGAAACCGCGGCCATTATCGAAACCCTCAACACCTTCAAAGTCACCAGCTTGGCCAATGGCCGAAATAATGATGTCAGCTTCGATTTCAAACTCCGTGCCTTCGCGCGGAACAGGTGTATTGCCTTTCATGTCACATTCGCAACATTTTAGCGCAATCGCTTTGCCGGTTTCGTCTTTGATAACTTCTAAGGGCATAACGCCGCCACGCAGATCAACACCTTCGCGTTTCGCATCTTCGCGTTCGTGTTCAGCTGCTGTCATCTGTTCAATCGGGAACAAAGATGTCAGCGTTGCCTGCATACCTTCGCGCGACAGAACGCCAGCGGCGTCTTGTGCGGTGAAGTCGATCAACGTGCCATCTGAATGCTCGGTTTTTGCAACGTTGGTTACATGGCCAAGACGACGGGCAACGGATGCAACGTCGATGGAGGTATCACCACCCCCAACAACAACAACCTTTTGCGCCGTACCAACGACCCAACCCTTGTTGAACGCGTCGAGGAATTCCACACCGTCGATGCAGTTTTCAGTGCCTTCCCAACCCGGGATTGGCAGCGGGCGGCCTTTTTGTGCGCCAAGCGCCCAGAAAACCGCGTCGTAGTTAGCCTCAAGCGTTTCAATCTCAACGTCCTTACCAACGGTCGTGTTCAAATGAACCTCTACACCCATTTCGGTAATGCGGCCAATCTCGATATCCAGCATATCACGTGGGGTCCGGTAACCCGGGATGCCGTAACGCATCATGCCGCCAAGTTTGCTGTTGGAATCGTAAAGCACAACTTCATGGCCATCGCGGCGCAAGAAGTACGCAGCGGACAGACCAGCAGGGCCGCCACCGATAATTGCGATTTTACGGCCTGTTGCTGCGCCAACTTCGGCAAGCTTCAGGTTGTTTTCATTCGCCCAGTCGCCGACGTACTGTTCAACCGCGTTGATACCAACATAATCGTCGACCTCATTGCGGTTACAACCTGCCTCACAAGGTGCAGGGCAAACGCGGCCCATGGAGGACGGGAACGGGTTGGCTTCGACCATTTTGGCGAAAGCATATTCCTGCCAAGCCTGACCTTCCACCGGGGATTTATCCATGCCGCGTGCAATTGCTAGCCAGCCGCGAATATCGTGACCGGATGGACACGAACCGGAACATGGTGCGGTTTTTTGGATGTATGTCGGGCATTTATAGGATTTATCCTGCTGAAAGATTTTATCTTCCAGATCCCAATCGTCCGGCGTTTCGCCTTCTTCATAGCGCACAAATGTTGGCATGTGATCGTTCATGAGTTTACCTCCGTTGCGACTCCATCCCCTTCGGGCGCGGTGTCTTCTTCTATTTCTTGCCCTGTTAAGATCAGGGCGCTTGAGACTAGTTGGTGGACCGACAGAATCGAGTCCATCTCGTAGCCGTATTTTGGCATAACCTTCGAAAACTGTGTCTTACAGATGGCGCAAATCGCAGCCATATGGGTCACGCCGTGATCTTCCGCCACGTCTTTAAACGCGGTCATTCGTGGGCTTGCGCCCTTGACGCGCAGGTCCATCAGATCATCCGTCAACAAACCGCCACCGCCGCCACAGCAGAATGTGCTTTCGTGGGTGGTATCGCGATCCATGTCGAAGAAGTTGTTACAACAGGCCTTTAGAACTTCGCGTGGCAGGTCAAACTGACCCCCCTCGTATCCGCCCATACCGGCACCACGGGCAACATTACAGCTATCGTGATACGTCAGGCGAATGTGATCGTTTCTGGATTTGTCGAAATTCAGCTCACCCTTCTGGATCATATCGTGGGTAAATTCCATGATATGCTGCGGAATTGGATAATTCTGATCGAGAAAATCAAACGGACCAGCCAGCGTATTGAGGAAGCTATACGCAACCCGCCATGCGTGGCCACATTCCCCGAAAACAATCCGCTTTACGCCGAGGTCTTCGGCAGCTTGGCGAATACGCAAGCTAAGCGTGCGCATGTTTTCRTAASWMCCGATGAACATACCAAAATTGGCAGCCTCGGAAGCGTARGAACTWACSGTCCAWGTAACRCCRGCTTCGTGGAAYACTTTCGCATARCCMAGWAGGCCGTCGATGTGKGGTTCRGCRAAGAAATCRGCGGAAGGKGTGATCAACAGAATGTCGGCGCCTTTTTCATCCAAWGGAATTCGGATGGAMAGGCCKGTTTCGTCTTCGAGATCTTCCTCRAGRTCCTCAAGCGTYGCACGCAGCGCCTTGGGGTTCATGCCGAGGTTGTTACCAACCTTTTCGGCCTTCGCRATRATCTCGTTACAATACTTCTGGCCCACGCCAACRGTATTCATTATYTCGCGGGCAGCCATGGAAATTTCAGCGGTATCAATGCCATAGGGGCARAARACCGAACARCGRCGGCACTGCGAACACTGGTGATAGTAGTTATACCACTCGTCCAGAACCTCKYKKGTTAGGTCACGTGCGCCAACCAGTTTCGGGAAATACTTCCCCGCAAACGTGTAGTAGCGRCGATAWACGGAGCGCAGCAAATCTTGCCGTGCMACCGGCATGTTTTTCGGATCACCCGTGCCAAGGAAATAGTGGCATTTRTCTGTRCAAGCRCCRCATTTCACGCAGCTATCAAGGTAAACCTGAAARGCGCGGTTYTTCTCGGCCAGCTCACCGATTTTCGCTATGGCAACTTCCTGCCAATTGTCGATCAGCTCGCCCGGAAAACCAAGGTCGGTGTTGTGCTCCGGGGAGGCCATGTAGGATTCAAGATCCTCCATCGCGCCACATTTAATATCGGGAATCGTGAACGGATCGGCCATAAATTTGGGGCCACCCTCAGCATTCATGTCTAGTTTTGCCATGTGTCCGCCCTCCCTATTCTTCTAGCTTTTTCGCCCATGGGGCGATGTGGCGTTTTTCACGCGAGTTGTCGATCTGGTTGCGTGTCGGACTAAAGAAGATGCCCGGGCCGTGCAGCAATTTCGAGATCGGAAAGATAATCATCAAAAACGCAACCGAACCGAGGTGCACAAGCAGGATCGGGCTGCTGGGTAAGTCGTTAATCTGGAAGCGGATCAAGCCAAGGAAGAAGCCTTTGACCATGATAATATCGGTAGGCATGACAAATTTCATCAACATACCACTGCCGGCAATGCCAATCAGAAGCAGCAACATCAGGTAATCGGACGGGCTAGAGATATAGCGCACACGCTCTACCACGATGCGGCGAACCAGCAGGCCGATCAGGCCGATGATCATCAAATAGCTGGCGTAAATCCCGAAAGGCTGAATCAGTTCTACCCACCACCAGACGTCAAAAGTGAAGTACCGGATGTGGCGCAACAAGACGACCAACATGCCGAGGTGGAACAGGTATCCGAACAACCAAATCCACTTGTTGGATTTGAACAAGCTTTCAAAGAAGGCCACTTCGCGGAACATGCGGAAATACACACCCTTTTGTGTGCGTGGCGCAGGCATGGTCGGAATTTTTAAAGGTGCAGGGGCCTTAGCATACCGTCTGATCTTCATTCCTGTCCCGACAACGAGCAGTAATGTAGCGATATAGAATAGAAATGCATACAACGCGGCTGTCACGTCAATTCCTCCCATTGGCCAGTCCGGCACCGGAGACACCGGAACCGAGCCAAGTAATAATGTGCCCTGTGAATTATTGTTATTCTACAGGGGTTTAAGCGTAGGTTATACGCAGCCCGTAGGCTTAGGTAGACCAGCAATCTTACAAGCCTGTTTCGCTGGACCGTAAGGGAACAGTTCATACATGTACTTGTTGTTACCAACTTCAGGGCCCATGGACTTTTTGATCGACTTGATCAAAACACGAACCGCAGGCGCGATCTGGTATTCTTCGTAGTAATCACGCAGGAAGTTAACAACTGCCCAATGCTCTTCGCCCATGTCTACTTCTTCAGCAGCGGCGATTACGTCAGCCAATTCTTTGGTCCACTCACTAAGGTTAGTGATGTAGCCTTCTTCGTCATGTTCTACGGTAGTGCCGTTTACATCATATGCCATTTTATATTCCTTCGTTGTTGTTTGTGCCCCCCGGTTGCCCGGGATGTTTCAGGTTTATTAAAGCCAGTTTTGAACGCGATCGTGGTCAGCGGCAAGATCTACGAAACCTTCGTAGTCCACCGAAGTCACGCCCGCAGCCATCCGGCCAGCGTCGATGCCGCGTGCGGCAAGGTCTGCGCCCAATACATATAGGGTCACATTTGCGCTTTTGGAGGCCAGTGCGTCACTAACGGTCGTTCCCGAAGTAGCGCCGTAAACGCCGTCTTCAATCATCAGGATTGCATCACCGTCTTTGGCGTGTGCCAGACAGCTTAGCAAAGTCTGATTCTGGAAAGGCGACTTGTTAACTGTGTGTAAAGTTCCCATGGTACCCTCCTAGAAGCTCAGAACGACGTCTTGATCGGCCATAACTTCGGCCATTTCAGCACGGGAAACCAAACGGATCGATGGCTTTTCAGCGTAATCGTCGTCTTCGTCCTCGTATTCGATATTTTGCAGGTCGTCCAAAGTCAGGCCGCGCTCTTCGAGGGACTCTTTCTCCACGTAGAGTTTGGTAACCTCATAATCGCCCAGCGCACGGTAAGTGGCCGAGAAATTTTTGAGCCCGATTTCCTTAGTGTCCTGACCTTTGGTCAATTGGAACACACCGTCATCGAGAAACGCCAAACTGACGTCCTGATCGAAAGCCGCGCCAATCAGCACAACTTCCAGACTTTCCTGTGCGTAAATCGTGCCGTAAGGCGCTTTGCGATTTACATAGAGGAATTTTTTAACTGTTTCGCTCATGATAATCCCCTAGTCGCCGAATGTGATCGTGCGATCAGCTTGAATGCCCATCTCGATCAATTGGCCGAGGCCGGAAATCCGGAACCCCTCGGCGATGTTATCGGCGTCTTTGCCTTGACGGTCAGCTTCGTTTTTGTCCAGCAAGCCACGACGCTGGGCAGCAGCGATACAGATCACGAGATCCAGATCATGCTCTTTGCCCAGCTTGGTCCACTGTTCTTGAATCTGACGATCATCCTGTGGCGGGATTGATAGGCGTGTGCCCACATTAACCCCGTCATGATAGAAGAACACCCGTGAAACCTCATGGCCTTTGGCCAATGCGGCTTTGACGAAGTTATAAGCTGAATCAGACGCTTGGTGCTGATACGGCCCTTCTGAAACTACGATTCCGAATTTCACGTCAATTCACCCTTTTAGAAGTGTACGTGGGCCGAAGCGTTCATCGTTTTACGAGAACCGGTCCATGTATCAATGTGGTGTTTAGTAAACGCTAGATCAGTCATTTCAAAGAAACGCGCCCAACCAATACGTTCGATCCATTCGCCTACACGTTCCCAATGCTTGGCATCGGCTTTGTAGGCGTCCAAAATCTTGCGAACCACTTCGCGAACTTCCGGCCAATGCGGCGGGTTGTTTGGAAGGTTGGCCACAGCAAGTTTGTGGAATGTTGGCTTGGAACGCGCGTTCGAGTGCTTACCACCAACCCAGATAGCAATTTTCGTGCTTTCTGCGGAGTTGATCTGCATAGGTGGGCATGGAGGGTAACAAGCACCACAACATACACATTTTTTCTCGTCGATCTCTAGCGAAGGCTTACCGTTAACCATGGCTGGGCGGATCGCCGCAACCGGGCAACGAGCAACAACTGCTGGACGTTCACACACGTTACCAACCAGATCGTGGTTGATTTTTGGAGGCTTGGTGTATTGCACGTTAATCGCAATATCGCCCTGACCACCACAGTTGATCTGACAGCAAGAAGTCGTGATACGAACACGGTTTGGCATCAGTTCAGTTGTGAAGTCTTTGTAAAGATCGTCCATCAGACCTTTCACAACACCGGAGGCATCAGTGCCCGGAATATCGCAGTGCAACCAGCCTTGCGTGTGTGAAATCATGGAAACCGAACCACCAGTACCACCAACAGGGAAGCCTGCTTCGGTAAGGGCATCAACCAACGGCTGAACCTTGGCAAAATCGGAAACCATGTATTCGATGTTCGAACGTGTCGTGAAGCGGATGTGGCCGTCAGCGAATTCGTCGCCAATATCACAAAGCTTGCGAATTGTGTAAACGTCCATCTGACGTTGAGTACCTGCGCGGACCGTGTATAGATCATCGCCGGATTTCGACACGTGATGCAAAACACCAGGTTTTACACGTTCATGCCAATCCCAGTTGCCGTAATTCTCGATGCTAGTCGGATGCATGTACTGGAATGGATCCGGTACACCAACTTCGTCTGGCATGCGTGGCTTTGCGCTCATTTCGTTCATTTTTATTCCTCCATTCCTGCGCTTTAGCAGGAAAATAAAATTAGATTTGGGCGAGTGGCGACTTAGTCGTCGCCAGCCACTGTCATGCCGGCTTCAAGCGCTTTATGCTCGAAATATTTGGCAGCTTCGATGTCGAAATCGTCCGTCCGCATATAGCTGGAAGTCGTCGGATGGGTGACCATGTTCGGGTTGGCAACAATGCCCATCGCGTCAAGGAAGGCAGGAACACCGATACGGTCGATACATTCACCGATACGCTCATGCTCTAGGGCGTTATCAGCAAAGAACTCCATAACTTCTTCAGCGAAATCTTCGAGCTTCTCGAAATCTTCGTCTGTTTCCAACTTCATGAATGGAACGATCATCGTACCCATCAAATCGCCAATTTTAAGCGAACGCTTACCGCCGATCATGATGGACGCACCGCGATCATTACCTGGGCTAAGTGCCTTGGTCATAACGTTGATACAGTGCATGCAGCGTACGCAAGACTTGTTGTCGATCTCCATTGTGTCATCGTCGTTCAAGCTGATCGCACGGGTTGGACACATGGAAACAACGGTGTCGATTGTGTATTTACGACCCTTTTCCTTAATGTGCTCTTTAACCATGTCCTGCTTGATAACGATGTCATCGCGCCATGTGCCGATTACGGCAAAGTCAGCACGGTGGATCGCGTTTACGCAGTCATTACCACAACCGGAAAACTTGAATTTGAATTTATACGGCATCGCAGGGCGGTGCATTTCATCCAACAGACGATTGATGATGCCACGGTGCGCTTTAACGCCGTCGAAGCAGGACTGCTCGCAACGGGCGTGGCCAACGCAAGACATTGCAGTACGGAGTGCTGGACCAGCGCCACCAAGGTCGAAGCCCATTTTGTTGAACGCATCAAATGCAGGTTGTGCGTTTTCGGACGTACAACCCTGGAACATGATGTCGCCGGATTGACCATGGAAAGCAATAAGGCCTGAACCATGCTCTTCCCAAACATCACAAAGCTGACGCAGGATGTCTGTTGTATAGTGGTTACCCGCTGGCGGCATAACGCGCAGCGTGTGGAATTCTTTGGAGGCCGGATAGTCACCAGCAACTTCGGAGAAACGTGGAATAATACCGCCGCCATAACCGAATACAGAAAGAGTTCCGCCCTTCCAGAAGCCAAGACGTTCTTCATAACTATGGTTCAACTGACCCAGAAGGTCGTTCATCATAGGAGCGTATTGTGCGTCTTTGGTGTCACGTAGGCGTTTGATGCCCGTAACGAAGCTCGGCCATTTGCCGCCCTCTAGTTGATCCAGCATCGGTGTTTCGTGCTGTGGATTAACCTTATCCTCGTTAGCGTCTTTCATATCTTACTCCTCCCGTTAAAGCCCTATCTGGTTCCAAACCAGCATGAACAATTTTGTTCATAGGTCGTTAATTCCTCCGCAAAGCATATTATATTTGCAATGCTTCACTGTACATTTATATATTACGATAATCGAATGTAAAGAAAAACATGCGTAAACACTAACAGAGTTACGCCCAACATGCACTTAGGCTAATATTCTACTAAACTCGACAATATTACTCGGAAAAGGCGTTATGGAAAAACTTACTGGATTTACTACAAAATCTCCCTTCGATCTGCGTGATTCCGAAGCATACAAAGCGTGGCGGAATAAAAAGCTTTCGTCGGCCAAGCGCGCACTTACTGCGGGGTTTGTCGAGATTTCAGACCCTATGAACATGCGTGATTCGGAGGTTGAAGAGATTTTATCGCGCTGCCGCGATACAAATATTGCCCTTTATTCGACCCTTCCCGAATCTGACGATTCGATCTTGCGCGCCAATTTACGAGCAATGGCCGAMAGGCTGGGGATGGGTGATCCCGAGGGGCATCGMTCCAARGGYGAGGCGGCYATTGTCGCGTTRACTGTWTCCAACCGWCCAAGCCAGCGNGGGTTTNATTCCWTATWCYCGCAARGCGMTSAACTGGCAYACSGATGGCTATTATAANNCGCCCNNGACAAYACGATYCGYGGGTTCATYCTGCATTGTGTKCAGGAYGCGATGGCKGGTGGKGTTAACCAGATATTGGACAATGACATCGCCTATATTCGCCTTCGCGACGAAAAYCCTGACTATATAACYGCCCTAATGCAYCCGCAGGCRATGACYATYCCKGAAACACAYGARGAAGACGGRKCRTTGCGCCCTGCYTCCATCGGGCCRGTGTTTCATATTGAAGAYRAYGATCTGATYATGCGYTAYACCGCGCGAACACGTTCTATYRARTGGCGSGAYGATCYCGTRACMCGCGARGCCGTRGCTTTYTTRCAAAACCTGCTAATCGCRGGCGATCCRYTGATGCTGGAGGCCAAACTGAAACCCGGCCAAGGTGTMTTTAACAACAACGCACTGCATAACCGCACSGCTTTTGAYCCKTCCGAGGTTGGAAATCATAGCCGCCGCATTATGTATCGCGTAAGGTTTAACAACAGAATTGGGAGTAWATAAMATGGCAAGACTAAGTGAYCTTATTATCGGCCACCCCGAAGTGGACAGCTTYGAACAGCTTGGYCGCCTCGTGGCGCATGCKGGCGAATCTGGTGTGATGTTCATGGAATATGACATCAARCCMGACTATCGCGACACACCCAAGAAATGGGAATGGCGYCTRGAAGCCCTGTTCACRCGRGGCYTGAAGTATGACCGATAACGAGGAAGCCATCCTGATCAAGGAAATCGAGCTGCCTTTTCAAAAGTCGGCAACTTTGAAGGATGTGACCTTGTTTGGTGGCATGAAAGTGTTGCGCATGACATTTCGGGAACGTAAACGGTTTACTATGATTGACCTCGACCCTGCCAACGCGACCAGTCTGGCGAATGACTTGCTGGCGTGGGCTGAAGAAAACAAATAGGCGAAACATGGATCATCTTCCCATATTTCTTGACGTAAAAGACAAGAAAGTCATCGTTGACGGCGGCGGCACGCTTGCGGCGCGGCGTGTTGAGCGCGCTCTGGATGCAGGGGCGCAGGTCCATGTTTATGCTGAAAAACTGGGCGGGGAATTCCGCGAGCTAAAGAACCACCCGTCTTTAACCCACCACTCCCAAGCGCCACGGCTGCCTGATTTTATCGGGGCTGCTGTCGCTTACGGGGCCACGGAAGACGAGGAGCGTGACCGTCACCTTTATAACATGGCCAATCACAACCATGTTTTGGCCAACGTCGCCGATGTAACCGAATACTGCGATTTCATCACCCCCTCGATCATCGACCGCTCGCCATTGGTTATTGCGATTTCGTCAGGCGGGGCCGCCCCGATCATCGCACGCATTTTACGCGCGCGGATCGAGGCAATTTTGCCAGCCGCATATGGTAAACTAGCGGCATTCTCGGGGCGTTTGCGCGAACGCGTGATGGCGAAGTTGAAAACACCCGAATCCCGTCGGATGTTCTGGGAAAACACCATCGATGGGCCTGTTGCAGATACGTTTCTTGCGGGCGATGTTAAGGGGGCGAAGAAACAATTCCTGAAAGAACTGGATGCTACCGCCCTTGGTCAAGATGTTGAAAAGGTTGGTGAGGTTTATCTGGTTGGCGCTGGCCCCGGTGACCCAGACCTGTTGACCTTCCGTGCCCTACACTTGATGCAGCGCGCCGATGTGGTGCTTTACGACCGTTTGATCGGTGATGGTATCATCAATCTGGTGCGCCGCGACGCCGAACGTATATTCGTTGGCAAACGACCAAACGATCACGCAATGGACCAGCAGGAAATCTCGGACCTTATGGTTACGTTGGCGAAGAAAGGTAAACGCGTGTTGCGCCTAAAAGGCGGTGATCCGTTTATCTTTGGCCGTGGTGGCGAAGAACTGGAAACATTGGCTGCTGCCGATGTTCCTTTCCAAGTTATTCCCGGCATCACGGCGGCATCAGGCTGTGCGTCTTATGCTGGCATCCCGCTAACACACCGCGACCACGCGCAATCCTGTGTGTTTGTCACGGCACACGGCAAAGACGGCGTGCTTTCGCTGGATTGGGAAACCATGGCGCGACCCGGGCAAACGGTTGCCATTTATATGGGCCGCTCCGCGCTCGATTTCCTGATGGAAGAATTCATCCGCCGCGGCGTGGACCCGAACACGCCCGCCGCAATTGTGGATAACGGCACAAGGCCGAACCAACAGGTCGTCAAAGGCACACTTTCCAACCTGTTTGAACGCGCCGAAGCCGCCAACCTTCCCGGCCCTGCGCTGGTTATTATCGGATCAGTCGTGGAACTAAGCGATAAGCTGAACTGGTACAAAAACTACGAAGCCGACAAACACACGATGAGCTTGGGCGCGAGTGTGGAGTTGTAATTTAACAACTTTCACGTCGGTTTTCCGAATCCTCTTCCAATGTTTCGCCCAACCATCTAATATCTATAGTAACTATAGGTACAAAAGGTGTTAACAAATGTTGTCCATCGGTGATCTATCCCGCAAAACCGGCGTCAAAGTTCCGACGATCCGGTACTACGAACAAATGAAGCTGGTAACCGCGCCGGAGCGATCTGAGGGAAATCAGCGGCGATATTCCATTGTCGAACTGGAACGCCTGACTTTCATCAAACACGCCCGCGACCTCGGCCTAAAGATCGACGCAATCCGCGAATTGCTGGATCTGTCAGCCCACCCCGAACAGCCTTGCGCGGACGCCAATCGCATCGCCGAAGACCACCTCGCCGCCACACGCGACCGTATCGCGCAATTGCAAAGGTTGGAGGCAGAGCTGGTACGGATCACCGAAGGGTGTCATGGCGATAGTATAAAAGATTGTTACGTGATCCAATCGCTGTCAGATCACGCGTTATGCCAAGATGGGCATTAACTAAAGCGTTACGGTTTTCTCGTTCACCGCCGATAAAAACCCTGACAAATCGGCAAATGTGCTGAACCGTGTGGTGTGTTCAATCTCGCTAACCGGACTTTTACGGTACCCGTTAGTGAACAATGAAAACTTGATCCCAGCCGCCACAGCCGTTTCGGAATCGACCTCGCTGTCACCCACATACCAAACATCTTCGGTTCCCAACTGCTTGATGCAGTCATGCAACATCGCTGGATCCGGCTTGCGGGTTGGCAGGCTGTCGCCACCAACAACTGCGTCAAAATACTGATCAATTTTCAGACCTTTCAGCACCTGCAATGTAATTCCGTGTACTTTATTTGTGCAAACACCCATCACATAGCCACGCGATTTCAGCATGTCCAATGCATCACGCACACCAGGATACAAAACTGTTTTTGCAACAGGATTTTCCGAATAAAGCCGCTCGAACGTTGCGGTCATTTCGGCGTGGCGTTGTTCTGTGAATTCAATGTCGGAATGCTTCATCACGCGTTTTACCAACGTCGGCACTCCGTTTCCGATGAATGAACGGATCACCTCCAGCGACAAAGGTTGATACCCCATGGAGCGCAGAAGCGCATTGGCAGTCGCCCGCAAGTCGGGTGCGGAATCGCATAGGGTTCCATCAAGGTCAAAAATTACAGCGCGCATTACGCATCCTTCCATTTAATCGAGCAGCCCATCGAGGGGATCTGATCCTTCGGACCCAGCCCCGTTTCTGCTACTTGTTTCATTGCCTCATAAAGGTCACGACGCAGGTCGGTCGGCCCGGCCTCTTTACGCGAGGCATCCAGACGCCCGCGATATTGCAGCTCACCCTTGGCATTGAAGCCAAAGAAATCAGGCGTGCAGGCCGCGTCGTATGTCTTGGCAATTTCCTGTGTTTCGTCGTGCAGAAATGGGAACGGGAAGCCGTGTTTTGCCGCAGCTTCCTGCATGCCTTCAAAGCTGTCCTCGGGGTATCCCTCGGCATCGTTTCCGTTAATAGCAACTATGCCAATACCCAGATCGGCAAGGTCTTTGGCATCGCGAATTATGCGGTCCAGAATTGATTTCACATACGGGCAATGGTTGCAAATAAACATAACCAATGTGCCATTCGGCCCTGCAACATCTGCCAGAGAAACCATTTTTCCGTCGATATTTTTCAACGTGAAATCCGGCGCTTGCCAACCAAAATCGCATATTGGGGGAACGGCAGCCATGTTATTCTCCTAACAACTTGTTCAGTTTTTCCACGGTGTTGATTTCGCTGAAACAGTCGATAACCGCCGCCGCTTCGCTGAAATTTGACCCAAGCGTATAGACGCCCGGCGAGACGATGCAACGAACCCCTGCGCCAACACACGACAACAAACCATTGCGCGAATCTTCTAGGCCGACGCATTCGGATGGGTCCAACCCCAAGCCGCGAACCGCCAGATCAAACACATCTGACGCCGGTTTTTTGTGCTTCACCTCGTCACCCGCCGCGATCACCTCGAAAACGTCACCGGCAGCCTTGCCGAAACACGATTCAGCCAGCCGATCAACGTTAGGCCGGTTGGTCGTTGTGGCCACAGCAACCCGCACACTGTTTTTTGCCGCGTCTTCTATCAGTGCCGCAATGCCGGGGCGCAGTTCAGCGGCTCCGCTAGCGATCAGTTCACCGTAAACGGCGGTCTTGCGCTTGTGGATTTCAGCGATCTTGCCTTGATCGGCAGGTTGACTCAGATGGTCGAGCAGATACTTCGTCATCCGCTCTTTCCCGCCCGTGGTTTTCAGCAASTCAGCRTAAAGYGCCTGCGACCAAACCCACGGCAAGCCGAACTCCTTGAAGGTCACATTAAACGCTTGCCGATGCGCCTCTTCCGTTTCGGAAAGCGTGCCGTCAACGTCAAATATAATTGCCTTTATAGCCATTAACGGGCCGCTTCGGACGCATCCCGAATGGCGCGGATATTCACGCCATAAGGAGCTGGATTCTCAACCGAACCGCCTTTAAACACGGCTGACCCAGCGACCAACACATCCGCACCAGCCGCCGCCATAAGCGGGCCGGTTTCGGGCGTAATACCACCGTCGATCTCGATATGAATATCGCGATCACCAATCATTTTGCGAATTTCCTTAACCTTGTCGATTTGGCTATGAATGAACTTCTGTCCGCCAAAACCGGGGTTCACGGTCATCACGCAAACCATGTCTATCAGGTCCATGACATATTCAATCGAACTCGCCGGTGTTGACGGGTTAAGCGCTACGCCCGCCTTACAGCCAAGGTCACGGATGTATTGCAACGAGCGGTGCAGATGCGGGCCAGCTTCGACATGGATTGTCAGGTAATCCGCGCCGGAATCGGCAAACGCCTTCAAATACAAATCCGTCGGTGCGATCATCAGATGCACATCCATTACCGTTTTGATATGCGGACGGATTGCCTTGCAGGTATCCGGCCCAAAAGTGATGTTTGGCACGAAATGCCCGTCCATCACATCAACATGAACCCAGTCGCAACCCTCGGACTCGATCGCGCGAATTTCCGCGCCAAAATTGGCAAAGTCGGATGCCAAAATGGAGGGGGCAATTTTGATAGATCGGTCCATGATAATCCTCGATTCATTTAAAGTTTGGGGAGGCCCCGCACCTAAATGCGAGGCGTCGGTGCCTTAGCCAACTTTCGGGTCAAGCGAGCCGTCAGCGTAGCGTTTAACCATGTCGTCCAGCGGGATAACTTTGATTTTGGACGCATTACCAGCCGCGCCAAAGCGTTCAAAACGATCCGTAACCAGCTCTTCCATTGCAGCCATTGCCGGAATCATGAATTTGCGCGGGTCAAATTCTTTCGGATTATCCTTGGCCACTTTGCGGAACATTCCGGTCAACGCCATGCGGTTATCCGTGTCGATATTCACCTTACGCACACCCGATTTGATGCCGCGCTCGATTTCTTCAACAGGCACGCCGTAGGTTTGCGCCATCTCGCCGCCATTATCGTTGATCAGGTCCTGCAAATACTGCGGAACCGAGGAAGACCCGTGCATAACCAAGTGTACATCAGGGATTTTGGCGTGGATTGCCGCGATTTGGCTCATCGCCAATGTCTCACCCGTTGGTTTGGAGCTGAACTTATACGCCCCGTGGCTTGTGCCACAAGCAATCGCCAGCGCGTCAACTTTGGTGCGCTTCACAAATTCGGCGGCCTCGTCAGGGTCAGTCAAAAGCTGATCCATCGACAATTTGCCAACCGCGCCTGATCCATCTTCCTCAGCCGCTTCGCCGGTTTCCAGCGAACCAAGAACACCAAGTTCACCCTCGACCGATGCGCCAACCCAATGGGCCATACGCGAAACGCGTTCGGTAATATCGACGTTGTATTCGAAATCMGCKGGYGTTTTCATGTCAGCCTTAAGSGAGCCGTCCATCATCACMGAYGTGAAKCCRTACTTRATCGCRGACATACAGGTTTGTTCGTTRTTRCCGTGGTCYTGRTGCATACACACCGGAATRTGCGGGTACATTTCAGCCAAMGCCTGAATCATATGCTGAAGCATAATRTCACCRGCATAGGACCGCGCRCCGCGTGACGCCTGCATGATAACCGGSGCACCAACTTTGTCGGCGGCCTTCATGATCGCCAAGCCTTGTTCCATGTTGTTGATRTTGAACGCRGGCATGCCGTAGTCRTTTTCGGCTGCGTGATCCARCAATTGACGAAGGGTAATCAGGGCCANTGATTTTATCCTTTAGGTANTTAGTTARCCGCAGCGCGGCGGAGGGCGGCTATCGCAGGTARTTCTTTACCCTCKAGCCATTCAAGAAACGCCCCACCCGCGGTGGAGACATATGTGAAATCATCAGCRGCACCAGCGACGTTCARYGCRGCAACGGTATCYCCGCCACCTGCGATGGACGCCAACGTGCCGTCTTTGGTCAGCTTGGCCGCAATCTTGGCCAAGGCGACGGTCGCCATGTCAAAGGGTTCCATCTCGAACGCGCCCATTGGGCCATTCCAGAGGATCGTTTTGGAATTAGCAAATACCTCGGCTATCACTTTAACCGACTTAGGGCCAGCATCGAGGATCATCGCATCGTCAGGACAACCGTGCAGATCGGTCGTAATGTTCCGTGCGTTTGGTGCGAAATCAAAGGCGCAAACCACATCTACGGGCAGAATGATCTTGCAACCGGACTTGGCGGCCAATTCGCGAATTTCATGCACTGTTGGCACCTGATCTTCTTCGCAAAGCGATTTACCAATCGGATGTCCGTCAGCCAGCATGAACGTATTCGCCATACCACCACCAACAACCACGGCATCGACCTTGCCAACAAGGTTCTTCAGTACTGCGATTTTTGATGAAACCTTGGCACCGCCAACAACGGCAACAGCCGGGCGTTTCGGGTTTTCCAAAGCTGCGGTAAGGGCTGCGATTTCCTCGGCCATCAAGGGGCCGGCGAAGGCCGGAAGCAACGTGGTGATGGCCGCTGTTGATGCGTGTGCGCGATGCGCTGCCGAAAAGGCGTCATTCACATACACATCGCCAAGCTTGGCCAATTCAGCCGCAAATCCTGCATCGTTTGCTTCTTCGCCCGAATAGAACCGTACGTTTTCGCAAAGCATAATCTCGCCGTTGGCCAATGCATTTGATGCAGCCACAACAGCTTCGCCTGTACAATCATCCGCAAAACTAACCGTCTGCCCAAGGGCCTCGCTTAGCGCTGGAACGATTGGTGCGATGGTGAAATCCATGTTCCGCTCGCCTTTTGGACGCCCGAAATGAGATAACACTGTAATACGCGCGCCGGCATCCAAAAGCGGTTTGATACCCGCCGCGAACCGCTCAATGCGGGTCGCATCGGAAACCTTACCGTCTTGGACCGGTGCGTTCAGGTCGGCGCGGACAACAAGACGTTGTCCGGCCACACCTTCGGTAGAAATGATGTTCAAATCACTCACAGCAGCGCGCCCATTGCGACAGCCGTATCAGCCATACGGTTCGAGAAACCCCACTCGTTGTCGTACCAAGTCAGGATACGGCAAGACGTGCCAGCCATAACTTTGGTTTGATCCATGTGGAAGATTGAAGAGTGCGGATCGTGATTAAAGTCGATCGAAACATTCGGCAAATCAGTGTATCCTAGAACACCTTTCATTGCGCCATCAGCGGACGCACGGATTGCGTCATTGATTTCTTCAACTGTAGTTTCACGTTTCGCTGTGAACTTTAAATCAACCACGGAAACATTCGGTGTTGGAACGCGGATCGAAACGCCGTCCATTTTACCATTCATTTCCGGCAAAACCAAACCAACAGCTTTCGCGGCACCAGTAGATGTCGGGATCATGGAAAGGGAGGCCGCGCGCGCACGGTAGAAATCGGAGTGCATCGCATCCAGTGTCGGCTGATCACCGGTGTAGGAGTGAATCGTTGTCATGAAACCGTGGTCAATACCGATAGCATCGTTCAAAGTCTTCACAACCGGCGATAAGCAGTTTGTTGTGCAGGATGCGTTAGAAACAACGATGTCGTCGGCTGTCAGAATGTCATGGTTAACACCGTAAACGATCGTCTGGTCAGCGCCAGCACCCGGTGCGGAAATTAGAACGCGCTTGGAGCCGTTTTTCAGGTGCGCCGCAGCAGCTTCGCGTTTTGTGAAGAATCCCGTGCATTCCAGCGCGATGTCAACGTCGCCCCAAGGCAGATTTGCAGGATCACGCTCTGCACTAACTTTGATCGGACCGCGGCCAACGTCGATTGTGTCACCATCAACCGTAACTGTCGCGGGAAAACGCCCGTGAACGGAGTCGAACTTCAACAGGTGTGCGTTCATTTCAACAGGACCCAGGTCGTTAATCGCAACAACCTCGATGTCTGTACGACCGGACTCGATGATCGCGCGAAGGACATTACGGCCAATGCGGCCAAATCCGTTAATACCTACTTTAATAGCCATAATTTCGATTCCCTTTTTCTCAATTTACCAGTAGGTCGCGCGCAGCTTGTGCTGTCGCTTCCGCGGTGATTCCAAACTTCTCGTAGAGCTGACCGGCAGGTGCCGAAGCTCCGAAGCCAGTCATACCAATAAATGCAGAATTGTCACCAAGCATCTTGCCCCACCCTTGTTCAATCATCGCCTCAACCCCGACACGGGGCGCACTACCAAGAGTCGCCTTGCGATAATCCGTCGGTTGTGCCGCGAACAACTCAAAACAAGGTGCTGAAACAACCGCTGCTTTGATGCCTTCGCCTGCCAGAATATCCGCCGCATTCATCGCGATTTCTACTTCGGATCCGGTCGCAATTAACGTCACATCGCGCGCCCCGTCAGCCTCGCGCATAACATACGCGCCTTTGGCGGTCAGATTTTCATCCGTGTGGTCGGTCCGCAACAAAGGCAAACCCTGACGCGACAGCGCCATAACCGAAGGTGTACCGTTATCCATGACCGCAATTTCCCAAGCCTCTGCCGTTTCCACCGCATCCGCCGGACGGAAAACATTGACGTTCGGCATCGCCCGAAGCGAGGCGACCTGTTCAACAGGCTGGTGGGTCGGGCCATCTTCACCAAGACCAATAGAATCGTGGGTCATGACGTAGGTCACAGGAATGCCCATCAGCGCCGACAGCCGGATCGAACCACGGCAATAATCTGCAAACGCAAGGAATGTGCCACCGTACGGGATGAAACCGCCGTGCAGATGCAGGCCGTTCATCGCCGCCGCCATGCCATGCTCGCGCACGCCGTAATAGATGTAGTTGCCGCCGTAATTGCCTTTGGAAACGCCAGACATACCGGATGTTAACGTCAGGTTCGAACCTGTAAGGTCGGCAGAACCCCCCACCATGTTCGGAACCGTCGCATTCACGATTTCCAGCGCCATTTGCGAGGCTTTACGTGTCGCAACCTTGGGTTTATCCGCTGACAGCTCAGCTTTGTATGCAGCAATCGCCGCGGGCAAACCGCCCCGCGAAGTACCGCCCATAGCCGCAAAAAACTCGTCGGAAGCAGGGCTTGCTTTGGCCCGTYCTTCCCATGCTTCACGTGCCGCAGCACCGCGCGCCGCAACAGCGTGCCAGTCAGCATAAACATCATCAGGAATAGTGAACGGCGCATGTGGCCAGCCCAATACTTCGCGGGCCAGTGCAATTTCTTCATCACCCAAAGCCGCGCCGTGAACACCAGATGTGCCTTGTTTGTTAGGGGCGCCATACCCAATGATCGTTTTACAGGCGATCAATGTCGGGCGGGTTTCATCAGAACGTGCTTCAGTTAACGCTGCCGCGATAGCCTCTTTATCGTGACCGTCCACGGAAATCACTTGCCAACCGCTGGCGGCAAACCGCGCTTGCTGATCGGTCGAGGTGGACATATCCGTTGCACCGTCAATCGTGATACTGTTGTCATCCCACATGACAATCATCTTGCCCAAGCCCATATGGCCCGCCATGTCGATTGCTTCGTGGCTGATACCCTCCATCAAGCAACCGTCGCCGGAGATAACATAGGTCCAGTGATCTACCATATCATCGCCGAACCGCGCATTTTGCATACGTTCTGCCAATGCCATACCAACTGCCGTTGCAATACCCTGACCAAGCGGGCCAGTCGTCGTTTCGATGCCGTCCGCGTGGCCATATTCAGGATGCCCCGCCGTRCGATAKCCAAGCTGGCGGAAATTGCGGATTTGRTCCATGTCCATATCCGCRAARCCCAACARGTGGTGCATGCTRTAMARCAACATCGAMCCGTGGCCYGCAGACARAACAAARCGATCACGATCAGCCCATTTAGGGGCCGARGGATCAATGTTGATAAAACGGTTRAACAAAACCGCYGCCACRTCMGCCATACCCATYGGCATGCCSGGATGGCCSGAATTAGCCRCCTGAATTGCGTCCATKGAAAGGGCGCGRATGGCGTTGGCCATATTTGTTTCGTTTGTCATWTCCAGAACTCCTTAAGCGCGGCGGGAATTATCRGCGAGACGCAAGATCAGMGGCGTCAAAATCAATTGCATCGCCAAATCCATCTTGCCACCAGGYACTACGATAGAATTTGCGCGGCTCATCCATGACCCTTCGATCATGTTGGTCAGGTACGGGAAATCAATACCGCGTGGGTTGGTGAACCGAATAACCACAAGGCTTTCATCCAATGTCGGGATGGAACGCGAAATAAACGGGTTCGACGTATCAACCACCGGCACACGCTGGAAGTTGATGTCCGTCTGACTGAACTGTGGTGTGATACATTTCACATATGCATCCATACGGCGCAGGATCACATCAGTGATCGCCTCGGTTGAATACCCGCGTACATCGCGGTCACGGTGCATCTTCTGGATCCATTCCAGATTGATAACCGGCACAACACCAACTTTCAGATCAGCATATTTAGCAACATTAATGTCCCCCGCATTCACCGCCCCGTGCAGGCCTTCATAGAACAAAACGTCTGAACCTTCTTCAAACGCCGCCCAATCAGTAAATTCCCCTGAAGACGTTCCCAGAGCTTTGGCCTCTTCGTCGGAATGGACATAATACCGTGTTTTGCCTTGGCCAGTTTCGCCGTATTCACGAAATACGCGCTCCAGCTCGCCCAACTCGTTGGCCTCTAGGCTGAAGTGGCTGAACGAATGATCGCCAGCGGCAAGGCGTTTTTCCAGCTCGGCTTTCATGTCGGCGCGATTATATCTGTGGAAGGCGTCGCCCTCGATCGAAACCGCCTTGATACCTTCACGGCGAAAAATCTGGTCAAAGGTTGCTTTAACCGTCGATGTACCCGCCCCGGAAGAACCAGTAACGGAAATGATTGGATGCTTGGTGCTCATGTCAAAAGGTCCTTAATTAACCGCGGAAGAGGCCGCGTTTCCCGAATAGGGCCGAGGTCTCGTTTTCTGGAAGGTCGTAGTAGGTGGTAACTTTGTCGACTTTGTTGGCAGAGCCGAAAACAAAAGGCGTGCGCCCGTGCAGCTCATCAGCTTGCTGATCAAGGATCGGGTCAATTCCGTCCGTCGCTTTGCCACCCGCCTGTTCAATCAGGAACGCAATCGGCGCACATTCATAAATCATTCGCAAACGGCCGCGTTTGTACCCGTCACGGGCATCGCCGGGATAAAGAAAAATACCACCACGCGATAAAATCCGATGGGTTTCAGCAACCAAAGACGCCACCCAACGCATGTTAAATTCGCGGCCACGAGGGCCTTCTGTGCCGTCAACCATATCGTCGATATAGGCGCGAACCGGACGCGGCCAGTGGCGATAGTTTGATGCGTTAATCGCGAACTCCGACGACTCGACMGGAATTTCTACRCGRCGCTCAACCAACAAGAACTGACGGGTGCGGGTATCAAGCGTGAACTGCATCGTGCCATCACCRAACGTRACRACCAAGCCACCTTGTGGTCCGAAAATGAAGTASCCACCAGCAATCTGGTCACGWGCAGGACGCARAAAGCTCGCRTCTTTATCGTCAACTGCGGGGAAGATCGAAAAKATCATGCCAATGGAAACGTTAACGTCGATATTCGAAGACCCGTCCAACGGGTCAATCGCAAGTGCCAGATCGCCAGCGCCGTTCATCTCGACAACTTCATCTTGCTCCTCGGATGCATACCAGCGCACCTGAGTATCTTTCAGCGCGACCATGTAAGCATCATCCGCAATCAGATCGAGCGCTTTTTGCCCATCCCCCCCAAGGTTCGTTCCAACCGCCGCCGCCAAATCGCCAGCAAGTGGACCGTCAGAAATCGTCTGGGCAAGTTTTTCTGATACATCGGCCAACGCCAGCATCACAGGCATCAGTTCGGCGGGAATGTCCGCTGTGTCTTTTAGCAACGTATGCTCGGCCATTTAGGGTGTTCTCCGGTCATATTAGGTTGTGCTAATGCTTGGCAGAGATTCAGAAAAAGGAAATTGAATTTTTTCTGTCTTGTGTTAAATTAAATTTATGGCACAGATGAATGCGATAACCCTAAAACAGCTTCGCGCCCTTGCGGCGGTCAATGTTCGTGGCTCTGTCACAGCGGCGGCGGATATGTTGAATCTTACGGTTCCAGCGGTCTCGACTCAGCTAAAACAGTTAGAGGCCAACATGGGCGCGGCGCTGCTGGTTCGCGCCAGTGATGGAAAGGGGTCGATTACGCGGCAAGGTCAGCAAGTATTGGCCACGATTGCACAAATCGAGTCCGCGCTGGATAACTGTGCTAAATCAATAGACTCCATTAATTCGGGCAAATCCGGATTGGTGACATTAGGCGTCGTTAGCACCGGAAAATACTTCGCGCCCTCCCTCGTTGCGTTGGCCAAAAAACATCTGCCTGACATTCGTGTGGACCTGATAATCGGCAATCGGCGACGCATCATTTCCGCTCTTGAAAACCAATCCATCGACCTTGCCATTATGGGCCGCCCACCACGCTATCCAGCCGTTGAATCTGTGGCCCTCGGTAACCATCCTCACATCCTTATCGCAAGGCCGGATCATCCGCTTATAGCCACCCGCGACATATCGCCCGAACGCCTTCTAGCCGAAACTTTCATCGTGCGCGAGGCGGGATCAGGTACCCGAATCCTTATGGAACGATTCCTTGACCGCGTCGGTGAGGGCCGCACATATGACCAGATCGAGTTTAACACCAACGAAACCATCAAGCAGGCCGTCATCGCCGGACTGGGCATCGCGCTAATTTCAGCCCACACGGTTATGGACGCGCTTGCCAGCGGGCGGATCGTTACAATCAACATGCCGGGCTTGCCGATTATTCGCCAATGGCACCTTGTTCGGCCAATCAACACGGATCTGCCACCCGTCACAGAAAAAGTGCTGGAATTTATAATCGCGCAAGAAGGCAGCTTCCTACCGCATTTGCCATAGAAAGTGTCGGTGAGTTTGTTGACCGCGCGCAAAAATTACCCGACTGTTTACGCGTTGCTGCATAGGAGGCTCTGTTGAACCCAGATTACATTATTGTCGGCAGCGGGTCTGCCGGTTCCGCCATGGCCTATCGTCTTTCCGAAGATGGGCAACACAATGTGTTGGTCATTGAATTTGGTGGAACCGACATCGGACCACTTATCCAAATGCCCGCAGCACTTTCTTATCCGATGAATATGAAAACCTATGATTGGGGCTACAGTTCGGAACCCGAACCCCATCTTGACGGGCGCTCCTTAGTAACGCCGCGCGGTAAAGTTATCGGGGGTTCATCCTCGATCAATGGGATGGTTTATGTGCGCGGGCACGCCAAAGATTACGATTATTGGGAAGAACAGGGGGCCAATGGTTGGGGGTACGGCGACGTGCTTCCATATTTCAAACGCATGGAAAGTTGGCACGATGGGGGTCACGGCGGCGATCCCGCTTGGCGCGGCACCGATGGCCCGTTGCATGTCACCCGTGGGCCGCGTGCGAACCCGTTATTTCAAGCGTTTGTCGATGCAGGACGCCAAGCTGGATACGAGGTTACCGACGATTATAACGGTGAGAAACAGGAAGGCTTCGGCCCGATGGAGCAAACCGTTTGGAAGGGCCGTCGCTGGTCTGCCGCAAACGCTTACCTGAAACCAGCTTTGAAGCGCCCGAACGTTGATTTGAAGCGTGGGTTGGTGCGTAAACTCGTGATCGAGGATGGTCGTGCCGTCGGAGTCGAAGTTGAATTCAACGGCAAGATCGAGATTATCCGCGCCAACCGCGAGGTGGTGCTGGCGGCGGGGTCAATAAATTCACCCAAAATACTGCTGCTGTCGGGCATCGGTCCAGCGGCTGATTTAGCCAAGCATGGCATAGATATTGTCGCTGATCGTGCGGGCGTTGGCCAAAACCTTCAAGACCATCTGGAGTTGTACATCCAACAGGCCTGCATCCAGCCAATTACACTTTTCAAACATTGGAACCTGTTTTCCAAGGCTCTGATCGGGGCGCAGTGGTTGTTTACTAAAACGGGCCTCGGGGCGTCTAACCAGTTTGAATCGGCTGCATTTATTCGTTCCAAAGCTGGTGTAGAATACCCCGATATCCAATATCACTTCTTGCCCATCGCCGTGCGCTATGACGGACAAGCCGCGGCCGAGGGGCACGGCTATCAAGCACATGTCGGGCCGATGCGATCCGCTTCGCGCGGTGCCGTAACACTGCGATCTGCCAATCCCTTGGATGCCCCAAAAATCCAGTTCAATTACATGAGCAAACCTCAAGATTGGGAAGATTTCAGAAACTGCATCCGCCTAACCCGTGAGATTTTCGGCCAAGAGGCATTTGCGCCATATGCAGGCAAAGAAATACAGCCGGGATCAGACGTTCAAACCGATGACGAACTTGATGACTTCATCCGCGAACACGTCGAAAGCGCGTTCCACCCTTGCGGAACCGCCAGAATGGGTCGCGCTAACGACCCATTGGCCGTGGTTGATCCCGAATGCCGCGTCATTGGTGTTGAAGGTTTGCGATTGGCCGACAGTTCAATCTTCCCACGCATTACGAACGGTAATCTGAACGGCCCATCGATTATGGTTGGCGAAAAGGCCAGCGATCACATTTTGGGGCAGCAACCGCTCCCACGGTCCAATGCTGAACCGTGGGTTAACCCGAGGTGGAAATATACAGAACGATGAAATACATTCTGTTTGTTTGTCCGATTATATTCGTGTCCAGTAGCGCCCGAACCTAAATTACAGTAAACTGGCTGCCCACATTCCATGTATTGAAGGAATCCAATGCGCCCTATTCCTAAACAAAAATCTCACAGCTTGGCGAAGGCAAGGTTATTAAGCCCAATTTCCAAGAGGTATCGGGCTAGATGTSCTATCCCTAAAGAGCCGAAGGAAATTCAGCACGTCTTTGACAATTGCATAATGACAAATGATAAAAAATTATTGTTTTTGAAAAACCAAAAGGCCGGTTGCACTTCAATCGCACAACTAATCGTACACTATTCCACCGGTAAATACTCTGATGCTGTTCACAAACATAACACTGATATTTTCAAAGGTGTAGTCGATTATTTCGACATTCGTGCAGGATTCGACAGCGAGGAAACGTTCTGTTTTTCAATGTCCCGAAACCCATGTGATCGCCTATTGTCATCTTTTTTTAATAAATTCATAGATAAGAAAAATCAGGCTCTCYGGTTAAACTTTTTGCCTCTTCAGGATCGTGGATTCGTATTTGGTGGTGACTTAGATCAAAATTTCGACGTTTTCGTAAACTATGTTGAAGAAGCCATCTCTGAAGCCCCTTATGACAGCGATCCACATTGGCGAGAACAACATATCAATATTGGGCATGGATACCTGCCCTACAACTACATTGCCAAGTTAGAAAACTACGACGAAGACATTAAGCACGTATTTGAAGAAGCTGGGTTGGGTAATTACTTGTCCACGGTCGACCGAACAAAAAAATACAACGCTTCTTCAAGAGAACACATAAGTATCTCAAAAGCGCAAATGGCAAAAATTGAGTCTATGTACGCTCAAGATTATGAAATATTTGGCTATTAACAAAAAAGGGCGCCTTAAAGGGCGCCCTTTTCTATTACCACGGCTAAGATCTAGCCTTCGTTTGTAATCTCTTCGCCAGTTTCCTGATCGACAACTTTCATCGACAGGCGAACTTTGCCGCGATCATCGAAGCCCATTAACTTAACCTTAACTTCCTGACCTTCAGTCAGAATGTCTTTCGGGTGGTTAACGCGCTCGTTCGCAAGCTGGCTTACGTGTACTAGACCGTCACGTTTGCCAAAGAAGTTAACGAATGCACCGAAGTCCATCAGCTTCACAACTTTACCGGTGTAGATTTTGCCAGCTTCTGGAACGGCAACAATCTCGTTGATCATCGCCATGGCTTTTTCGATGCTTTCAGCGTTGGCCGAAGCGATCTTGATTACGCCGTCGTCGTTGATGTCAACTTTAGCACCGGAAACTTCAACGATTTCGCGGATCACTTTACCACCGGAACCGATCACTTCGCGGATTTTGTCCGCTGGAACGTTCATGGTTTCAATGCGCGGCGCGTGGATCGAGAAATCACCAGCACCGGAAAGTGCTTTGTCCATCTCAGCAAGGATCGTCATGCGGCCAGCTTTAGCCTGATCCAATGCTTTTTCCATGATGTCGGCAGTGATGCCTGCAACCTTGATGTCCATCTGAAGCGACGTGATACCAGCTTCGGTACCCGCAACTTTGAAGTCCATATCGCCGAGGTGATCTTCGTCACCAAGGATGTCTGTCAGGATCGCATAGTCGTCACCCTCAAGGATCAAGCCCATCGCAACACCAGCAACAGCGGATTTCAACGGAACGCCCGCATCCATCATCGAAAGCGAACCACCACAAACAGACGCCATCGAAGACGAACCGTTTGATTCAGTGATCTCGGAAACAAGGCGCACTGTGTACGGGAAGTCGGTTGCAGCAGGCAGAACAGCCTGAAGCGCACGCCATGCCAGTTTACCGTGGCCGATTTCGCGACGGCCAGGGCCCATCATGCGGCCAGCTTCGCCAACCGAATASGRWGGGAAGTTRTAGTGCAACATGAAGTTGGAACGRTATGTRCCRGTCARCGCGTCGATCATYTGCTCGTCGTCGCCAGTRCCAAGCGTGGTAACWACCAAGCCCTGYGTYTCGCCRCGTGTGAACAAYGCCGAACCGTGSGTCCGTGGCARRATGCCWACYTCGGAAACGATYKGGCGAACTGTTGTCAGGTCACGRCCATCAATCCGTTTACCGGTYTTGATAACGTCACCGCGMACAACYGCMGATTCWAGYTTCTTGAAGCAGTTRCCAAGCTGGCTRTCTTCGCGATCTTCTTCGCTAAGSGCCGCTTTGATMGTGTCACGYGCYRCRGAAATCGCMGYRGTRCGYTCTWSYTTRTCKGTATTKSYRAATGCYGCACGMAYMGCYWCTTCGCCAACTTTTTCGACCTTCGCGTAAAGCTCGGARTAATCAGCAGGCTGRAAGTCGAACATGTCTTTSGCCGCGTCTTCGGCAAGATCAATGATCATGTCGATTACTGGCTGCATWGCRTCRTGGCCAAAYTTAACCGCGCCCAGCATTTCAGCTTCGGAMAGCTCRTATGCTTCGGATTCAACCATCATYACAGCGTCTTKAGTACCGGCAACRATCAAGTCAAGTTTTTGCTCTGGATTTTCACGCAGCTTGTGCATGTCATCGCAAGACGGGTTCAAYGTGTATTCGCCATCAACGAAACCAACGCGGGCACAACCGATYGGRCCACGGAATGGCGCRCCRGAAAGYGTCARCGCAGCGGAAGCCGCGATCATTGCAACAACGTCTGGATCGTTTTCAAGGTCGTGCGAAAGAACCGTACAGATMACYTGTGTTTCGTGCTTGAAGCCCGGAACGAACAGWGGGCGRATTGGACGGTCGATCAGACGRGAWGTCAGCGTCTCTTTTTCAGTMGGACGTGCTTCGCGTTTGAAGAAGCCACCCGGGATTTTACCGGCGGCGTAATRTTTTTCYTGRTAATGCACTGTCAGCGGGAAGAARTCGAAGCCAACCTTCGGTTTCTTCTCGAACACTACAGCACAYAGAACGCTGGTTTCACCCAAAGTGGCGATAACACATGCGTCTGCTTGACGGGCAATTTTGCCAGTCTCAAGGGTTAGCGTCTCGCCGCCCCATTCGATTGATTGTTTAAATTCTTTGAACATTTTCTTTTCCTAACTGCGGTTCATCCCCCATGGACGAAACCCGCGATGTGGCCGATGCCACGCACCCATTACAGGCCTTAACGCAAAACGCGCCCAACAAGGCGCGCTTTGGTATTCTTAGCGGCGAATGCCGAGACGTTCGATAAGCGACTTATACCGCGCTTCGTCTTTGGAACGTGTGTAGTCCAACAGTTTACGACGTGTCGCAACCATTGTTAGCAAACCGCGACGCGAGTGATTGTCCTTTTTGTGGGACTTGAAGTGCTCGGTCAGGGTCTTGATACGGCTGGTCAGGATCGCAACCTGAACTTCGGGGGAACCAGTGTCACCCTCTTTAGTTGCGAATTCTTTGATCAGACGTTCTTTTTCTGCAGGCGTAATCGACATCATATATTCCTTATATTTAAGGGTTTCATAAACCTTCAAGTTCCGGCAGATGCCAAGATGTCGTCCAGCAACGTCAAAACAAAAAGGGCCGCCAAGGGGATTCCCCAAGCAGCACGGGCGTTATAGCTGTTTTTGTGTGGAATGGAAGGGTTATTCTACCACCAAACCTGCGGCTGCACCTTATACCCGATATACAGCGGATGTTTCGGATGGCCTGCCTTTGTTAGCCCCAGATGCTTTGGGGAAATTTCCAAGCTGCGCAGCAATTTTTCAACGTCTGCACCCCTGTTCATATGTTCGCCATTTGCGCCCCATGCGGCGACCAGATCGTCAGCCCATTCAATGCCCGCGCGGATGGTTTCATCGTTCAGCGGCCCAACCGGATCAGCGACGGATCGCATCACTTTAGGGTCTGTCGCACGGTATGCAAAAATATTGCAAACCCGAAATGCGCCGTATCCCAGTGTGCGGGCGCGCCGTTCGCAACGCTCCACCGTCGGGTCGTTCTGAACTTCGGTTGCGGTGGAGGGGTTGAGCATCAAAAACATCACCCGTTTACCGCCTTCATCCCAAACACGGGTCAAATCATAGCGATACTGCTCGCAATCCGAATAATTAGCAACAGACGGCGCGTCACCTTTCAAATGCGAGCGTGTAATCATCCCCGAAATTCTTCCATCCGCTTAATTTGCCGCCCGCCCGAATCGAAATTCGCCGGGTTCAGCCACGCCTTGAACGAAGACTCCAGCACGGGCCACTCAGAATCGATGATCGAGAACCAAGCCGTATCCCGATTGCGGCCTTTATACATAATCGCCTGTCGAAAAAGCCCCTCATACTTGAAGCCCAGCCGTTTCGCTGCCTTATGCGAGGGTGCATTCAGGTTGTCACATTTCCATTCATACCGACGATACCCCAGTTCGTTGAATGCACGTTGCATCATTAGGAACATAGCCTCTGTCGCGGCGGGGGTGTTTTGTAGTAGGGGCGAAAAGTTAATGTTGCCCACCTCGATCACTCCCATCACTGGATCAATCCGCATAAACGTGGCAAAGCCCACCGCCTTTTTCGTGCCCTTATCGATAATCGCGTAGAACAGTGGGTCGTCACCCAGACAAGCTTTGGCCATCCAATCACGCAGGTCCGTTTCTGTTTCAAACGGGTCGGTGAACAGGTACGTCCATATACCGCCGGTTTCATCTGTCGAAAACGCCTCAAACAAATCAGCCGCGTGGCGGTCAATGTCGATAGGCTCAAGGCGGCAGTATCGCCCATCCATATTGGTACGCGGAGGAGTCTGCGCCGCCTGCCAGACAACATCATCGCCAATCGGTTGGTTAAGATGATTTACCCGTTGCACCACTCATTCCCCCAGAACAAAAACCCTATTCGGGTGCAATTCGCCCGCCTTGTAAACCCCAATCGCAATAGGCACCCCGCTCAACGAGGCCCAGCATTCTTCGCCGTACTCCACGTCCGATGCGATCACCATGCCCGGATTGCCGTTCCGAAGTTTGGCGGCGCCTTCGGGTGTGCAAGTCAGTTCGTTCAAATCATGCAGGCCCGCCTCCAGCGGTAAAAGGAAATCGTCCAGCTTGCGGTCCTTCGCCAGCTCATCCAGCGTTTCAAACGAAATACCGTCAGAGACTTCAAACGGCCCAGCCCAAACGCGACGCAATTGCACGACGTGACCAAAGCAACCCAGCGCCTGCCCCAAATCCCGCGCGATAGACCGAACATAGCCGCCCTTTCCGCAGGTCATTTCCAACACTGCGTGATCCGCGTCCGGCATCTCGATCAACTCAAGTGATTCCACGGTCAGTGGGCGGGCCTTCAATTCCATTTCCTCACCGTCACGCGCACGTTTATAGGCCCGTTCGCCATCAACTTTTACCGCTGAATACTGAGGGGGAACCTGCATGATATCACCCGTAAACGCAGGCAGCGCGGCGCGTATTTCATCGGCGGTTGGACGGTTATCGCTTTCGCTAACCACCTCGCCTTCGCCATCATCGGTGTTCGTGGCCTGACCAAAGCGCACAGTAAACCGGTACGCCTTCATCGAATCCGTCACATACGGCACGGTTTTTGTCGCCTCGCCAAAAGCAATTGCCAACACGCCGGTTGCTTCGGGGTCAAGCGTTCCTGCATGCCCTGCCTTTTGCGCGTCGAACGCCCATTTTGCCTTATTCACAACTGCACTTGACGTGATGCCCAGCGGTTTATCCACAATCAGCCATCCACTTATCGCGCGGCCTTTTTTACGTCTCGCCATGGTTTTCCTACAGTTTTGGTGGTTGGCCGGTTGTATCCCACGCCATTTTAACCCGCTCATACAACGCTTGGTCGTCGCCATAAAGACCAGATATTTTTCTGGCAATTTCCGGCGTTAGAATTTCTTCGATAGTGTATGGCTTTGGTGAGCTATTTCGGTGCGGTAGCGCCTGCATCGCTCGCTCCAACCCTTCGATGCGACCACCCGAAACTGTCAGAAGCTGTTCTTCCAGCTTTTCCAGCAGCAATGGGTGTAAACCAAACCGAATAGCTTTTTTCGCCATCTCTACCTGTGGCGACCAATGTGAGTTTATATCCTGCAACGCCTCGGATTTAAATTTTCGGTTGATGTACCCCAAAAGAGCCAGACAGTTTATTCTGTGTTGTGCAACCGTAAGATTATCCCCAACAACAAATCCGCGATGTTCGACCAACCGCTTTGCAATCCATGGAAAGGACTGTTCACCAGTTCCATATATTTTGTCAAAGTACAGCGAGAAAAACCGGGCCACTGGGTCCCGAATAACGAAAAAACTAACTTCTTGGGCGGCGCTGCACTTGGTCAAATTATTATGTGAAGACGCCCCCTCCGTGTGGATTTTCAACGGATCGGGATACTCTTTGCCATGTTCCAAAAGATACAGCAGGTTCCGCAAGTATGTTCGGCCAATTTTGGAAATCGCGATACAGTTAATCGGATATCCAACCGCCGTGAAACATCTGATCGTTTCTTCTTCCGTAACTTCTGGATAGTAATCCAGCCATGGTTGCCACTTTCGGGATGCCTGCTCGTAAATCTTTCGGTCGTTAGAATACACGGAGTCAATTTTCCCCAACAACGATGCGTCCATAATTTCCGCGCGGGTAAAGGGTTTTTCCGTCCGGTTATCTGACTTAACCGCCTGCATGGCCTGTTTGATGTTCGGAATAACTTCGCCCAACAACAACGGCAACTGCCACGCCAAACCGTCCAACGTCAGGTGTATAAGGTCCAGCTGGTTCACCCTTTGCAATCGGCTGGATTGCCGTCGCCAATGGGGGTTGACGGGCATGTCAGTTTTAAACGAAAGGTTCAGCGCCAACCAATCAATAAACCGGATACAGTTTTCACGATGCGCAACAGCACTAATGCCACGCGTTAAATCCAGTCCGATTTCGTCTGCCAGATACCCGCGAATGTCCGCGAAATTATTCGGCCCACCGCCGTAAATCTTGTCAAAGTACAACGACAAAAACCGGTCTACTGGATCACGCAACACCGCAAAAGCATACGGGCTTTGGCGAATAGCTTCCTCGTCGCCGGTATTCGCACGTACCAAATCGTCGGGATGCGAATGAATATCGATACCCGACACATGTTCACCCAAATGGTCCAGATAATAGAACAAGTTCTTAAGGTATGTGCTGCCACTTTTGGTGATCGGCAAGTAGTAAACCGGCGCGCTTCGCAAGGTCAGCATCCGTTGCGCCTGAGTTCGCGCTTTGGGCTTTCGGAACTTTTGCAACAGCCCCTTAATCATATCAGCCTATTCGTCTTCATCACGGTCAAGGTCACGGCGCACCTCTGGGGAATCCAGCAATTTGTTCGTGGCTTCGATCTGGTCAAAGCTGCGATCCGCCAGAAATTTCAGCTCTGGTGCATGTTTCAACTTTAACCCTTTGGTAACCAAATGGCGCAGCTCACCTTGATTGCGGTTAAGGGCTTCGACCACGGCATCCGTGTTAATCCCGCCCAGCGGCAGTGCAAAAACGATGGCGTTGCGCAGATCAGGCGAAACGCGCACCTCGCCAATGGTGACGGATACATGTGCCAGTTCTTCGTCATGCAATTCGCCCCGCAACATAATGTCGGAAAGTTTGCGCCGGATCAGCTCGCCTACGCGGAGCTGTCGTTGGGATGGGCCTGCGCCCGCGTTGAATCTTTTCTTTGCCATGGCCCCTATTCCCCCCAGAATGCGCGCAAGTCAAGCCATCGCCCCTTTGCTTCGGGTGAATTGAACGCTAAACCTGTCAACAAATAGCTAACGAGGGCCGAAATGAGCGAAACAACAGGTATTGCAGTTATGGGCGCGTCGGGTCGTATGGGCCGAATGTTGATTCAAGCCATCACGGAAAACGACGCCGCACATCTGGTCGGCGCAACGGAGCGCGCTGGCCACGACTGGATCGGGCGCGATCTTGGCGAATGCCTTGGTGGCGCGGCAAACGGCATCACGGTATCGGACGACCCATTGGAAGTTCTGGCCCATTCCCAAGCCGTCGTCGATTTCACCTCCCCCGAGGCGACGGTTTTGCACGCCGAATTGGCCGCGCAAGCGCGGATCACGCATGTGATCGGCACGACGGGGCTTGAAGATACACACCTCGCCAAAATCAAGGCGGCTGCRCGCCATGCGGTTATTGTTCGGGCCGGCAACATGAGCCTTGGGGTGAATTTGTTAACCGTCCTAACCCGCAAAGTTGCCGCCGCCCTCGATATGGATTTCGACATCGAGATCGTTGAAATGCACCATCATCACAAGGTCGACGCCCCATCTGGCACCGCGTTGATGCTAGGCGAAGCCGCCGCGAAAGGCCGCGGTGTTGAACTAGCCGATGTTTCGGATCGCGGCCGCGACGGCGAAACCGGCGCACGCAAGCGTGGTGACATCGGTTTCGTCTCGCTTCGTGGCGGCGACGTTGTTGGTGAACACGATGTGATTTTCGCAGGCGAAGGCGAACGCATCATCCTGCGCCATATCGCGAGTGACCGGATGTTGTTCGCACGCGGCGCGATTAAAGCAGCCCTATGGGGCCAGTCGCAAAAACCGGGCGAATACTCCATGCTGGACGTGCTTGGATTAGATTAGGAATCCGATGACATGCGTTGACGAATAATCGAAAACGCAACGCGAACGATAACGCCGCCGATAAACCCGCCAACGATCGCAAGCACCCAGCCCGTTCCGCCGACCACCAAAACAATAAGTGTATGCGTCGCAATCCCACCAAGAAAACCGGTGATTACGTTGCCAAGCATACCCAGTGAATACTCTTTAAAAAACTGTGACGAGAATATCCCGCCGCCGATCCCGCAGATCGCACTAATTAGAAAATATAACATTTCCAAACCTCTATGTGTCAGTTTCTAGTCATTTATTGCCCCATGTTGAACATATGGCAGAACCAAAAAATCTCCTAATTGTTTATGCGGGTGGGTCGAACGCAGCGTTTCCAATTGCTTTGTTACCCATGATTAGGCAGTCTCCTTGAAATCTTTTCAGGAGGGGAAAATGGCATACCTTAACGATATCTTCGGCGTTTCCGGCAAGACAGCCTTGGTCACTGGTGGCGCAACAGGCATTGGCCGTATGATCGCGGAGGCGTTAGTCCAAGGCGGCGCGCACGTCCTGATCGCCAGCCGCAAAGGTGATGCTTGCGAGGCCGTTGCCGCTGAACTGAACGCGCTTGATACTGATGGTTCCGCCGAAGGGTTCGCAGGCGATGTTGGCTCCGAAGCTGCCATCGACGCACTGACAGCCAACGTTAAAGCCCGCACGGACAAGCTAGACATTCTAGTGAACAACGCAGGTATCACATGGGGCGAACCATACAATTCCTTCCCGCATAAGGCGTGGGAAAAGGTAATGAATATTAACGTCGCGGGCATGTTCACCTTAACGCGAAACCTTACCGAATTGTTAACGGTTGCGGCCACCGATGGGGATCCTTCACGAATTATTAATATCGGGTCCGTGATGGGAACCATTCCTTTGGCCGAAGGGGCGTATTCCTATGCCGTTTCCAAAGGTGCGGTACATCATCTTACAAAAATTCTGGCGGCAGAGCTGGCGGCCAAAAACATAACCGTTAACGCTTTCGCCCCCGGTCCATTCCCCTCCAAAATGACTGCGTTCGTCATTGGCAGCGAAGAAGGCCAAACAAAAGTCGGGGCGAACGTGCCAATTGGACGTGTCGGAACGCCCGAAGACATCGCAGGCGCCACGTTGTTTCTGTGCGGACGGGGCGGAGCCTATACCTCCGGCGCAATCATCCCGCTTGATGGTGGTATGAGCGTCGAAGCCGCCCAAAACCTGTTCGCAAACGCCATGTCATGAGCTTTGCGGGGAAAACAGTACTGATTACAGGTGCTGCGGCAGGTTTCGGAGCCGCTACGGCGAAACTGTTTTCGGATGCTGGAGCAAAACTGGTTCTTGGGGATATTTCAGCGCAAGGCCTTGGGGAGGGCCTTGCGGGTGATGTTGTAACGCTGACAGGTGATGTAAGTGATCCGGCTTACAGTAAAGAATTGGTTAACCTTGCTCTCGACACCTTCGGTTCGCTCGACATCGCGATTAACAACGCCGGTATTGTGCATACGCCAGCCAAAATTCCGGACCTAGCCGAAGCAGATTGCCGAAAAATTATCGACGTTAACCTTTTGGGAACATTTTGGGCCATGCAAGCGCAGCTTCCCGTTATGGAGGCGCAATTCGCCGAAACCAACAAAGGTTGCGCAATCGTTAACCTCGCTTCCGTCGCGGGGTTGGGCGGTGCGCCGTGGTTGTCGATATATGGTGCTTCAAAACACGGAGTCGTCGGCCTAACCCGTACCGCAGCCCTTGAATACGCCCGCAAAGGTATCCGCGTTAATGCAATTTGCCCAAGCTTCGCTGCCACCACAATGGCGGGCGAAGCCGTTACCGATCCAGAGGTCGAAGCGCAAATGACACGCGGCGTTCCAATGCGCCGTCTGGCAACCGTTAACGAGGTTGTTCAGGCCATTTTGTGGGCCGCTAACCCCGCGAACAGCTTTACCACAGGCCAAAACATCGCGATCGACGGCGGGCTTGGTGCGCTTTAGCTTGCCGTTGGGTCGTTCGTGACATCAAAGAAAAACTACACCAGACTGCCCAAAACTGCCGGAGGCCATTATGACCAACTACCCAAACATGTTCGCCCCTTTAGACCTTGGTTTCACCACGCTAAAAAACCGCGTCCTGATGGGGTCTATGCATACCAACCTCGAAGAAATCGGTGACTGGAGCCGCATCGCGGAATATTTCGGCGAGCGGGCTGCGGGTGGTGTCGCGCTGATGGTCACAGGCGGCATGGCCCCGAATGTGGAGGGGGGCGTTTTGCCCGGCGCGTCGGGATTGTTTACCGATACCGATATTGCCAACCACAAAATCGTAACGGAGCGTGTGCATTCCGAGGGTGGTAAAATCGCCATGCAAATCCTGCATGCGGGCCGGTATGCCTATAACCCCAAAGCGGTTGCGCCTTCGGCGATAAAATCCCCGATCTCGCCGTTTCCACCAAGTGAATTGGATGCGGCGGGCATAGAAAAGCAAATCGCGGATTTTGTTGTTGCTGCTGAACGTGCGAAACAAGCAGGGTATGACGGCGTCGAAATTATGGGCTCGGAAGGGTATTTCCTTAACGAATTCTTGGTGACCCATACAAATAAGCGAACCGATGAATGGGGCGGATCCTACGCCAACCGCATGCGCCTGCCCGTTGAAATCGTGCGCCGTTGCCGCGAGGCCGTCGGGGCGGACTTCATCATTATCTACCGCATTTCCCTGATCGACCTGATCCCGAACGGCCAAACATGGAACGAAGTCGTAACACTCGCCAAAGCAATCGAGGATGCGGGCGCGACGATCCTGAACACCGGTATCGGTTGGCATGAAGCTCGGATCCCGACGATTGCAACATCTGTTCCGCGCGCCGCATTTACATGGGTTACCAAAAAGTTAATGGGAGAGGTATCTATCCCGATTATCACCTCCAACCGGATAAACACCCCTGAAGTTGCCGAAAGCGTGCTGGCTGACGGATGTGCAGACATGGTTTCAATGGCGCGGCCCTTCTTGGCGGACAGCCAGTTTATGGCKAAGGCAGCGGCGGGCAAGGCAGACCAAATCGCGCCGTGCATTGCTTGCAATCAAGCTTGTCTTGACCACACTTTTTCCATGAAAACCTCGACGTGTTTGGTTAACCCCCGCGCCTGTTACGAAACCGAACTAAGTTACGACCCCGCAGAAACCGTGAAATCCGTGGCGATTGTCGGGGCTGGTCCGGCGGGATTGGCAGCGGCGTTGGTTGCAGCCCAACGCGGCCATAATGTGACGTTGTTTGATATGGCCGATAAAATCGGCGGTCAGCTAAACATCGCCAAACAGGTCCCTGGCAAGGAGGAATTCTTCGGGCTGGTCGATTACTACGCTCGAATGTTGGAGGTTTACGAAGTTGACGTCCGCCTTGGGCAGCGTGCTCTGGCCGATGATCTTACGGATTTTGGCGAGGTAGTGATCGCCACAGGCGTCATCCCGCGTGATCCTGAAATCAAAGGGCAAAACGGGCCGAATGTTGTGAATTACATTGATGTGCTGCGTGACAAAGTTGCGGTTGGCAAACGTGTCGCGATCATCGGTGCGGGCGGGATTGGATTCGATGTAGCGGAATTTCTTACGCAAGAAGGCGCAAGCCCGACGTTGAATTTGGAAGAATGGAAAACCGAGTGGGGTGTCGGTGACCCGGCAACAACACGCGGTGGGTTGACCGCTTCTGGCCCGAAACCCGAAGCACCCGCGCGACAGGTCACGTTGTTACAACGCAAAGCGCAAAAGCTGGGTAAAGGTTTGGGTAAAACCACGGGCTGGATTCACCGCGCGGCACTTACCATGAAAGGTGTCGAGATGATCGGCGGCGTGAATTACGAGGAAATCACCGCCGAAGGTTTGCACATTTCCACCGGTGAAGGGCGCGAAAACCCACGGTTGTTGGAGGTAGACACAGTTGTGTTGTGCGCTGGTCAATTGCCGGAACGCAGTCTGGCGGATGCTTTGGAAGCAAAAGGAATTACAGCGCATGTAATCGGTGGCGCGGATGTCGCCGCAGAACTAGATGCGAAGCGGGCGATCAATCAAGGGTCACGGTTAGCGGCCTCATTCTAACCCAGAATTGATGGCCCGAAGATYAAAAACAGGATCGTTACGGGCGAGACCCCGATAACAACCGCCAGCAAATATAGTGGAAAACTGAACAGTCGGCTGAGACCAGCCATAAACGCAATACCACCGCCACCACCAATAACCGAATTTCCGGGGATGTTGAACGAAACGGCAATCGCGACATAGCGGTGCCGTAAAAGAAACGGAATGAATCTTCTAGGCGCGCGTTCGACCAGCAGGTTCATGCGTTCATTCACAGGTTTTCGCGCCAAGTCGCGCAGCATGTGGCTGATGCGGGTCATTCCCAAAAAGTCGAACCATCCGCATAAAACGCGCTCTGGTACCAATCGCCCGATGAAAAATCCCACCGTCAAACCGATGATCGTGGACAGGTAAACCGGAATCGCCATTGGTGTGCCGAACATCACCATCAGGCCTATCCCAATTTCGACACCCGGCACAAAGGGCAAAGAGATTAACAAAGCGTAAAGGATTATCGCGACMACGGTRGCGCCGAAAATCATGCCCTCGTTTTCGGGTGTAATCTCCATTTTCACACGTTCGCCAATCCAGTCGCCGGCTTGATTGGCCAAATATGCGATTCCGGCGATTGCCAGAATCACCAGAACTACCCGCAGCGCCCTGCGCATCAATCCATCTCGTTCATTATACCGACCAACTCGGTCGCGATGGCGGGTTCGGACATCGCGTGGCCAGCCTTAACCAGCCGCAATTTGGATTTTGGCCAAAGTTTATGCAGCGCATGTGCCGTGTGTGGTGGGCAAATCATATCGTAGCGACCTTGCACGATGTATCCGGGAATATTTCTGATTTTGTCCATATCCGCGAAAATCTGGCCGTCTTCACGCAAAAACCCTTTGTGGGTGAAGTAGTGGTTTTCTATTAGCGAAAACGCCTTGGCATAATGGGCCGGAACTCGCCCACCATGCCCTTTTGAATCGAGGGTTGCCAGTGTGTTTTCCCACGCCGCCCATGCCCGAGAATACCGGATAACATCTGCATCAATCTTCCCGAACAGACGTTCACGATAGGCAGCGATCAAGTCGTGGCGCTCCTCCGCTGGAACCATATTCGAAAACGAAGCCCATGCTTCAGGCCAAAACTGCCCTGCGCCGCCACCATAGAACCAGTCCAGTTCGGCTTGCGTCATGGTAAAAATACCGCGTAATACCAGTGCGTTAACCCGTATAGGATGCGCTTGGGCGTACAGCAGGGACAGCGTCGCACCCCATGATCCGCCAAAAACTGTCCATTTTCGGATCCCCAAGGTTTCACGGATCACCTCGATATCGTCGATCAAATCCCATGTCGTGTTATTTTCAACGCTCGCATAAGGCGTTGAGCGCCCACACCCACGTTGGTCGAACAGGATCACGCGATATCGGTCGGGGTCAAAAAACCGCCGCATCGCCGGACTGCATCCGCCCCCCGGACCGCCGTGCAAAACAACTACGGGTTCGCCATCTTCGCGCCCCGATTGCTCGATGTAAATCGAATGCCCACCAGACACTTCCAGCGTTTGTCTGTGAAACGCATCGCGTGCAGGATAAAGGCTGCGACGAGGTTTTTCGTCTTTATGGCTCGCATGTTCCAGCATATATGCTCTATTAGTTAATCATTCGCCCCAACATGGCAGGTAGAAAAGATGAGCGCAACGCAAACAACCGTTACTGTCGATCCAGCCGAGGTCGCCAAATTCGAAGCCATGGCTGCCGAATGGTGGGACCCGAAAGGAAAATTCAAACCGCTGCACGAAATGAACCCAATCAGGCTGGAATACATCGTGCAACAAATTTGCGCGGAATTCGGGCGTGACCCCAATTCGCTGCGCCCATTTGAAGGTTTGCGCCTACTGGATATCGGGTGTGGCGGCGGTTTGCTTTCTGAACCTATGGCACGGCTTGGTGCAACCGTAATAGGGGCCGATGCTGCGGCGGGAAATATCCCCGTGGCACAGCTTCATGCTGAACAATCCGGCCTAGACATTGATTACCGTAACGAGACAGCCGAGGCCTTGGCCGAAGCCTCCGAACAGTTCGATGTTGTTTTGAATATGGAGGTAATCGAGCATGTCGCCGACCCGCTGGCTTATCTGACCGCATGTCGGCAACTTCTAAAGTCAGGTGGATTGATGTTGTGTTCGACCCTGAACCGCAATCCCAAAAGCTATATGGCCGCCATCATCGGCGCCGAGGTGGTTATGCGCTGGCTGCCACGCGGCACGCATGAGTGGCAAAAATTCATCACGCCGGACGAGCTGTTTGAGCTGATCACCAGCGCTGGCCTGAAGCCCGTTGACCGCAAGGGGTTTGTTTTCAACCCGCTTTTGTGGTCATGGTCGATTTCAGATCAGGATTTATCGGTGAATTACGTGACGGCCAGTATTAAGCCGAAATAGTCACTCTTCACTTGCCAGAAGCATCCGTAGGTCGCGTAATATGGGCAAAGCGGCGCGGATTTTATCCGACCCCAAGCTTTCCACCGCATCATCAAACACGGGCGCGATTGCCCGAACCGCCTCGTTACGGGCGGTGTGGCCTGCGGGACTTATGGATACAAATTTGCGCCGCGCATCATCCCAATCTGGGCGGATATGGATGTACCCCGCAGCCTCAAGTTTTGAAAGCGTGTTGGTCATTGCGCCCTTCGTTACATGAAATATCCGCGCCAGTTGCGCGGGGGTTTTCTCACCACCCAAACGGGCAAAATGGTTAAGGACGGTGAAATGCGACAGCTCCATCCCTTTGGGCAATGCGCGGCTGAAACGGGTGCGAGCCATTTGTTCCACAGCGGAAATCTCGCTGAACAGCGCGATCGCCAACGGGTCGTTTGATAGTTTGTCAGACATTACGCCTCGGGTGGTTCAAATTCGCGATCGTGGCCAAGCGAAGGAATTTTCGCACGCGCCTTGGCAACATCGTTAAGGTCCAAATCAACAAAAGTCACGCCTTGCGTTTCGCCACCATCAGCCAGAACCTCCCCCCAAGGAGAAATCGCCAGTGAATGGCCGTAAGTTTCACGCCGTGGTTCGCGCCCCCAATCATGTGTTCCGCATTGCGCGGAGGCCAGTACAAAACACCCGTTTTCAATCGCCCTCGCCCGCAATAATGCGTGCCAATGTGCGCGACCAGTTGGAACAGTAAACGCTGCCGGAGCGGTCAAAATACCCGCCCCCGCTTGCGCTAGTTGGCGATAAAGATCAGGGAACCGCATGTCGTAACAGATGGTCATCCCAATATTGCCGATGCTGGTTTTCGCCAACACAGCTTTCGTGCCAGGCCGATAGGCAGAAGATTCGCGGTAAACTTCACCATTGCCCAAATCGACGTCAAACATATGAATTTTGTCATATCGCGCAGCGATTTCCCCCGCTGGGGAAACCAGAAACGAACGGTTGGCAAACCGCCCGTCCGCATCACCCGTTTTTAACCCGAGTGAGCCGATTAACAACCAGATATTTAGTTCCTTGGCCAGATCACACAATCGCGTCAAAGACGGATCATCCGCCTCGGTATGTAAAACCTCGGCCTGCTGTTTGCGGCTGGACGAAATAATATTCGTGGTTTCAGGCGTCAGAACAAATTCTGCACCACCTGCATGTGCCTCGCGAACAAACCCCTCGACCAAACGCAGGTTGGCGGCTGGATCATTACTTGATGTTAACTGAACCAGCGCCACCTTCATTGGTTAAGCGAGCATCTTGTCGAGACGGTCGTCGCCTTCAAGATCAAACAGGTCATCACACCCGCCAATTGGCTTGCCGTCGATGAAAATCTGCGGAACTGTCCGCCCACCGTTGCTGCGCTGGGTCATCTCGGTGCGTTTAGCCGGACTCATCATCACGTTGTATTCGGTAAACTCGATGCCCTTCTTCTTCAGCAGGCGTTTCGCGGCGGTACAGTAGCCACAGATCGGGGTTGTGTAAATTTCGACGGGTTTCATTCCGGTACTCCATATATGTTTGCCCGTATATATAGGGTTTCATACGTCGCGTGCAACGCGGGCGAGGACCAGCGCGTCAATTCGTTCCGATCCGGCCATGCGCAGCGTCTCTGCACAAGCTGAAAGCGTCGCGCCTGTGGTCATAACATCGTCGATTAGCAGGATGTTTTTCGGGACTTCGCGGCGTTTKTGTACAGAAAAYACACCGCGYTGRTTTTCGTGTCGTTCTTCCCGCGTTAARCCRTCTTGCGAGGGGGTTGCCYTGTTGCGYACCARYAAATCGGGGTTGTAYGGAACGYCRGATATCTTGGAAAGRTGCCAYGCCAGTTCCGCTGACTGGTTAAACTTTCGYTTGAACATTCGRCGCCARTGCAGCGGRACGGGTACGATAACATCGGCGCGTTGCAATAAAYCACCCGATGAGCGCRCCATCCATTCTGCCAACGGCTTRCCCATATCAAGCCGATCGCCATGTTTCAAACTAAGCACGGCGCGACGYCCCATGCCCGCATAAACCACCGCCGCCCGCCCGCTATCCCACGSTGGGCAGTGAGCAATACAACTGTCGCATTTGATCTTACCGTCCGCCTCGCCAGGCAACGGTGTGCCGCAGACATCACAAATCGTACCGCTGATAAACGTGGTGTCGGCCCAGCAGTCTGCGCACAGACTGGCCCCTTGTTCCGTGTGTTCCGTACAGGTTAAGCAGCGCGGCGGATAGATAACATCCAGCAATGCACCCTTTCCCTTGGCGACAAGTCGGGGTATCTGACCTTGCAGAAGGATTTGAGAATATGCAGACACCACCGGACCTTTTTGACCACGAGCTTTTAGCCCTGCGCCGCGCGCGGGCGGCCAGCTTTGGCGCTGAAGGAGAGTTCCTGCACCGCGAGATTGCTGACCAAGTTTCAGAAAGACTGGAAGAGGTTAATAAAACCTTTACGGACGTGGCTATTGTTGGTCCAAAAGCGGGCTTATGGGTCGAGATGCTTGGCGGAAGTCCGGTTAAGGACCAAGAAACGCTGGAATTAGAAGAAGGTTCGCTTGATCTGGTTGTTCACGGGCTGGCATTGCATTGGGCCAATGATCCGGTTGGTCAACTGGTGCAAATGCGCCGTGCGTTGAAGCCTGACGGGCTGATGATTACGGCCATGTTCGGCGGGCAAACCCTTAACGAATTGCGAACGTCGCTGGCTGAGGCAGAAACTGAAATGGAAGGCGGGTTATCCCCCCGCGTCGCGCCGATGGGGGAGATTCGTGACCTTGGCGGCTTGATTCAACGCGCAGGGCTGGCCTTGCCTGTCGCGGATTCCGTTAACTTGACGGTAACGTATGAAACACCGCTGCACTTGATGCGGGATTTGCGGGCAATGGGGGAAACCAACGTCATGCACGCGCGGCGCAAAACACCGATGCGACGCGAGACATTGATGCGGGCTATGGATATTTATACCGAACACTTCGCCGAAGCTGACGGGCGCATCCCAGCAACCTTTGAGATCGTATTCCTGACGGGGTGGGCACCGTCCGAGACGCAGCAAAAACCGCTGCGGCCCGGTTCAGCGAAGGCAAGGCTGGCCGACGCTTTGAAGGTTCCAGAACTTAACGCAGGTGATAAAGCCGAAAATTAATCTTCGGCTTCTTCCTTAACGGGCGCGGGCTTGCCGGGATTGGACGAAACGCCAACCTGTGCGGCACGCAAAAGCCGATCACCAATCGCGAAGCCCGAAGCCATAACCTGAATGATTGAGCCTTTGGTGGTATTCGGCACGGGGGCTTCGAACATCGCCTGATGCAGTTTCGGGTTGAACTTGTCACCAATTTCAGGCGCCACCGTGACGATCTTGTGCTTTTCAAACACAGACAGCAATTCGCGCAACGTCAGCTCCAACCCTTCCGTCAAGGATTTGTGCTTCTCGCGCATGTCGTCGTCGATGTTTTCCAACGCGCGCTCAAGATTGTCCTGAACCGACAGCAAATCGCGGGCAAGCTTTGTGCCGCCGTAAACCTCTGCATCACGACGATCCCGTTCGGCGCGCTTACGAAGGTTTTCGGTTTCCGCAAATGCGCGAAGCAGGCGGTCTTTCAGTTGGTCGCGCTCTTTAATAACCGCATCAATATCCGGATATTCTAGCGCGTCTTCTTCAAGTTCCATTTCTTCATCCGATACGTCGATATCGTCCAGAAACCCGTTTTCTTTTTCGTCACTCATCATATTTACCTTCTATGTCAGGTCCGGCGGGACATTAAACGGCCCACCAGTTGCGCGGTATAATCGACAATCGGAACGATCCGGCCATAGTTTAGCCTTGTCGGTCCAATCACGCCCACCGCGCCAATAATTTTTCGCTCAGCGTTCATATAAGGGGAAACCACCAAAGAGGAACCCGAAAGTGAAAAAAGTTTGTTCTCTGAGCCAATAAAAATGCGAACACCGTCGCCTTCTTCGGTTAAATCTAGCAATTGCGCCAGATCGCGCTTGCGCTCAAGGTCGTCAAACAGTTGCCGTATCCGTTCCAAATCCAGTTCCGAGGCGTCATCTTCGACAAGATTCGCCCTACCGCGAACAATCAAACGATCACGTCCGTCCTGTTCATCAACCCAAATCGCCAACCCGTCTTTGATCAGGCTTTGCGATAAGCGGTCGAGTTCTTGGCGATGCTTCTCGATCTCCCGCGCAACGACGCTTTGCATTTGCGAAACCGTGTGACCTTCAAGAATGGCGTTTAGAAAATTCGCCGCCTCGCGCATGGCCGACGGGGTTAGGCCGATTGGCGGCGTGAAAAGGCGGTTTTCAACCTGCCCATCGGCGGTAACCAATACCACCAATGCTTTTTCAGGCGATAGCGCAACGAATTCAAGGTGCTTGATCGGGCTTTCGGTTTTAGGTGTCAGAACAAGGCTTGCACCTTGGGTCAGGCCGGACAGCATCGAACCAACCTTGTCCATCATACCGCCAATATCAGGTTCATTCGTATCAACGGATCGTTCAATTTCTGAACGCTCGCTGCCAGACACAGTTCCGACCTCCAACAAACCATCAACAAACATCCGCAAGCCAACCTGCGTCGGGATACGGCCAGCCGAAGTGTGGGGGGAATCCAGTAAACCCAACTGTTCAAGATCGCTCATCACATTGCGGATGGTGGCGGGGGACACCTTTTCCGTTAATGTTTCCGTAAGGGTTTTGGAGCCGACGGGATCACCGGTTTCCAGATACGATTCCACCACTTGCCGAAAAACCTCGCGGCTGCGGTTGGTCAGGTCTGAAAGCGGGGTGTTTTGCGTCATAATCATGCACCTTGGTTCACGTGAAACTATGCATTCCGGCGTGTTGGGTCAATCGCTGGGATGGACGCAAGGCGCGACTTTGTTTATGAGGCAGGAAAACAAACCCAACGGAGGCTTCCATGCGCCCATCTGGCCGTAATACCGACATCATGCGTGACATCGTAATCGAAACGAATGTTACCAAACACGCCGAAGGCTCCTGCCTGATAAAAATGGGTGACACGCATGTGCTTTGCACCGCTTCACTTGAAAGCCGCGTGCCACCGTTTTTACGCAACTCCGGCCTTGGCTGGGTTACTGCGGAATACGGGATGCTGCCACGTTCCACGGGTTCGCGGATGCGGCGCGAGGCGACGGCTGGCAAGCAATCTGGACGTACACAGGAAATTCAACGCTTGATCGGGCGATCTTTGCGCGCTGGCGTTGATCGCGTTGCTTTGGGTGAGCGTCAGATCACTGTGGATTGTGATGTTATTCAGGCTGACGGTGGTACACGGTGTGCGGCGATTACTGGCGGCTGGGTCGCGCTGCGTTTGGCGGTTAACCAATTGTTAAAGGCTGGCGACATCAAGGAAGACCCGCTGGCGGACCATATCGCAGCGGTTTCTTGCGGAATTTATGGCGGACAACCGGTGTTAGACCTTGATTACATCGAGGATAGCGACGCTGGCACCGATGCAAATTTCGTTATGACTGGCGCTGGCGGGTTAGTTGAAATTCAAGGGTCCGCCGAGGGCGCGACATTCTCTCGTGATGAGTTCAACACATTGATGGATTTGGCAGAAAAAGGCGTGGCCGAACTGGTTGCCGCACAGAAAGCTGCCATCGCCTGATGCGGAAGTTCACCGAACCCAAGCTGCTGGTCGCAACCCACAACAATGGCAAGTTGGAGGAGATTATACGTCTGCTTGAGCCTTACGGGATTGCAATTACATCAAACGGTGAACTCGGGCTGCCCGAACCGGATGAAACCGAGGACAATTTCATAGGCAACGCACGGATTAAGGCGCATGCGGCGGCGAAAGCCAGCGGTTTGCCTGCGTTGGCAGACGATAGTGGCATTGTGGTCGATGCTTTGGGTGGCGCGCCCGGGGTTTATACGGCTGATTGGTCCGAAACCTCGAATGGCCGCGATTTTCCTATGGCGATGACCAAGGTTTGGGACAAGCTGGAGGCCTTGAATGCGCCTACACCGCGAACCGCACGGTTTTGTAGTACGCTGGTGTTGGCTTGGCCGGATGGTCATGACGAGGTATTTGAAGGAAAAATCGAGGGGCAATGCGTTTGGCCAATGCGCGGCGAGGAAGGCCACGGATATGACCCGATGTTTATGCCAGACGGCTATGACATTACGTTTGGTGAAATGGATCGTTGGGAAAAAAACAAGATCAGCCACAGGGCTGATGCGTTTAACAAACTGGTCAAAGGGTGCTTTGAATGACCGATGTGGAACGAATTTCGACAGGCTCCCCGTTTGAAAAGACGTTCGGATACAGCCGCGCCATCGTTAAAGGTGGCTGGTGTTTCGTTTCGGGCGTTACGGGGTATGATTATATCACAATGAAAATGCCTGAAGGAATCGCTGCCCAAGCGCGGAATTGTTTCGGTACAATCGAAAGTGTTCTGGTCGAAGCTGACTTTGAAATGGCTGATAYCGTACGGGTGCAATACACCGTAACAGATGTTGATCTGATCGACGAACTAACCCCCGCACTTGGCGAGGCGATGGGCGCCATCCGCCCTGCCGCCACGATGATCATCGCAGGCTTGATTAAACCGGAAATGCTGGTGGAAATCGAAGTCACAGCGTTCAAAGGGTAGCAATGGAAGATTGGCGAAATGCGGGCTTCGGGGTTTATATCCATTGGCCCTTTTGCATGCACAAATGCCCCTATTGTGACTTCAACAGCCATGTTTCACGGGAAGTAAACCAATCAGTCTGGCGTGAAGCGCTTTTATCTGACATTCGACGTAGCGCTGAAGAATTGCCAGACAGACAGGTCGATACCGTGTTTTTCGGCGGCGGCACACCAAGCCTAATGCCACCCGAAACCGTAGCTGCAGTGATCGAGGAAATCCGGCGCGTCTGGCAATTGGCCCCGAACGCGGAAATCTCGTTAGAGGCTAATCCAACGTCCGTTGAAGCAGGGCGATTCACCGGATATTCCGATGCAGGCGTGAACCGTGTCTCTATGGGAATCCAGTCTTTGCGCGATGCGGACCTAAARGCRCTAGGCCGCATGCACACCGTTACCGARGCYCGCGCCGCTTTTGATATYGCCCGCAAACAGTTYGATCGYGTTAGCTTCGATCTGATTTATGCWCGCCAAAACCAGACACTTGATGATTGGGAAGCGGAGCTGTCAGAGGCGATTGATATGGCCGTCGATCACYTGTCRCTATATCAGCTAACYATMGARGAAGGCACACGTTTTGGCGATATGCATGCGCGCGGATCRCTRCGAAACCTTCCRAATGACGCGCTGGCMACGGATATGTACTTCCGCACSCAAGARGTMTGYGAAAAGTATGGYWTRCCKRCRTATGAAACCTCSAAYCACGCGCGRTTTGGTTCKGAAAGTCAGCACAATCTGGTRTACTGGCGGTACGGCGATTACGTCGGAATCGGGCCAGGGGCRCATGGGCGRATCACCGTRAASGGGCAAAAACTGGCGACAGAGACCYATTCGGATCCAAACCKRTGGTTAGAGCARGTCRATAAAACYGGYTGGGGGCGRAAATCTGTCGAARKGGTGRCCCCSGCKGATCAGGCAAGCGAGTACTTGATGATGTCYCTTAGGTTAKCCGAGGGCAGYRACCTTAATCGTTATGCTTCTTTGARCGGTGATAGTCTGGACCCCGCGAACATTGAAGAAATGGTGTCTGGCGGATTTGTTTCATGTGAAAGTGGCAGGATAAAAACTACACCCAAGGGGCGGCCATTGCTGAACGCTGTACTCCGACAGTTACTGGCTTAATGGTGCGGGTCGTTTGGCTAATCCTTGGGGCGATATGCGTATTGGCAGGGTTTGCCGGCATTTTCCTGCCCGTATTGCCAACAGTACCGTTCTTGTTGCTCGCCGCGTTCTTTTTCGGAAAGTCATCACAAAGAGCGCACAACTGGTTAGTGTCACATAAGACCTTCGGGCCATCCATTCGTGATTGGCAGGAAAACGGAGCCATTAGCCGTAAATCCAAGTACTTATCAGCCGCATCTATGGTGGTTGTTTTCACCATATCTATTCTGTTCAAAATACCAGTATATGTTCTTATAATTCAGCTAGTTACGTTAATATCTGTCTCATATTTCATATGGACGCGGCCGAACGCATAATCACTGCGACAGAAGTTGGCAAAGGCCATCTAACTGTTCCAGATCGGCGTATTTAATCCGCAACTCTCCACTTTGACCGCCTGCTTTGTGATCAATACTAACCTTAACGCCGAGATGCGCTGTCAAATCATCTTCTATCGCCCGCGTATCCGCATCTTTGGTTGGTTTTAACTGCCGTTTTTGCACTGCACCCGGCTTTTTCGCCTTGGCCAATGCTTCGGCTTGTCGAACGGACAGGCCTTTTGAAATTATCACACGGGCCAACGCGACTGGATCTTCAGCAGGCACCAACGCTCGTGCGTGGCCTGCGGAAATTTGGCCGCTTTGAAGATACTCTTGCACTTCTGATGGCAGATTTAACAGCCGGAGAAGGTTAGCGATGTGACTGCGGCTTTTACCTAAGGCTGCGGCCATTTTTTCTTGCGTGTGGCCAAATTTATCCATTAGTTGGCGATATCCCATCGCCTCTTCCACCGCGTTCAAATCGGCGCGTTGGATGTTTTCGATGATGGCCAACTCCAACACCTCTGTGTCGGTCAGCTCGCGGATTAGGACCGGGATACTATGCAGCTTGGCCCGCTGTGCAGCGCGCCAACGACGTTCACCAGCAACGATTTGATAGCCATCTTTACTATTTGGATCAGGCCTAACGATTAACGGCTGAATCACACCTTTTTCGGCAATGGACGCAGTCAGGTCTTCGAGATCCTTTTCAACAAATGTCCGGCGTGGCTGATCCGGATTCGCAAAAACCTTTTCGATTGGCACATCAGTATCACTCGATCGCATGGCAGCCGCTGCGTGGGTGTTGCTCCCCTCATCAAGATTGACATCTGCCAACAATGCGGAAAGACCGCGCCCTAGGCTTTTGCGTTCAGTTTTCTTTGCCATTTTTCAATATTTTCAATCTGTTACGTTATCATTCATACGCCGAAGTAACTCGGCAGCTAGTTTTTGATATGCAATACTGCCGGAACTTCTGTGATCGTAAATCAACGCTGGAACCGAGTGCGAGGGCGCTTCGCTAAGCCGGATATTTCGGGGGATAATAGTTTCGTAAACCAAATCCCCGAGGTTTTCACGCACATCATCCTCAACCTGCTTGGACAGGTTATTTCGGCGATCATACATCGTCAACACGATCCCCTGAATCTTTAACTTAGAATTCAGCGATTGCTTGACTTCGCGGATCGTCAGCATCAGCTGCGACAGACCTTCAAGCGCAAAAAATTCGCACTGCAACGGAACAAGGACCGAATCCGCCGCAACCATCGCATTTACGGTTAACAAGTTCAGCGATGGTGGACAGTCGATCAATATGTAATCAAAATTGCAGGCCAGCGCCTCATCCGACGTCAACGCCTTTTTCATCCGCAACACACGGTTTGGATCGTTCACCATATCCACATCCGCAGAACTCAAGTCGTTTGTCGAAGGCGCGATGAAGAAGTTCGGGATCATGGTTTCCTGCGCGATTGCCGAAAGTGCGGTCTCGCCCTCCAGTAAATCGTAAGTCGTCAACTTGCGTTTATCCGGTGTAATTCCCAGCCCGGTCGATGCGTTCCCTTGCGAATCCAGATCGATCAACAACACTTTTCGCCCGACAGCCGCCAAAGCAGTGCCCAAATTTATCGCCGTCGTGGTTTTTCCAACCCCGCCTTTTTGATTCGCCACAGCAATCACGGTTGGGTTCTTAACGGGTGTAATAGTGCTTTTAGACACGTTTGAATTCTCCGATACGGAGTATAACTGCGTCTGGATCAGTCATACTAGAAAATGTCTCGCATGCCATATGCCAACAAGATGACGCTTCGGTCAATTCTGAATCGACTCGTGTGCCCTTAGGAAATAAACAAATCCCAGCTGGATTTCTATGTTGTTCTGCAAATTCAAGTAGTTGCGTAAGAGAAGAAAGTGCGCGTGCTGACAGTACATCTGCGCCTTTCGGTTCAAGTTTCTCTATTCTTTGGGTAATCACGTCTACCGATATCCCCATTTCTCTAGCGGCAGATTGAAGAAATACGGATTTCCTTCTATCGCTTTCGACGAGTGTAACTCTCAAGTCAGGTGCTTTTTCAACGGCAATTGCCCCAATCACCAACCCCGGAAATCCAGCACCGGATCCGATATCCATCCAAGTCTTGACCCCCTCCGGCGCCAACGGCCAAAGCTGCGCGGAATCCGCCATATGCCGGTGCCAAATATCGCGAATTGTGGATTTTGCCACCAAATTAATCTTGGGGTTCCATTTGATCAAGAGTGCCGCATACGCTTCCAGCCGGCTCATTGTTTCACGTGAAACATCAAATATCTCGGCAAAGTTGGCCTGTGATGCCGTTAACTGACTCATGCTGATCGCTTCTTTGGCTTACGTATATTGGCGAGTATCAAAGTCAATCCCGCTGGTGTCATCCCGTCAATCCGCCCAGCCTGCCCCAGCGTCGCTGGTTGGATGTTCGTAAGCTTGCTGCGCAACTCATTGGATAGCCCCACGATGGTTTCATAATTCGTGTCCGTAGGTATCCGCAACGCCTCATCCCGCCGCATTGCTTCGACATCTCTTTTCTGACGTGCAATATAATGCGCATAGCGCGCGTCGTTCTCAACCTGTTGCGCAATTTTGGCAGAGACATCCGACAACTCCGGCCAGATATCTGACAGTTTGGATATGCTCACGTCTGGGTAAGACAAAAGATCAAGCGCGGTACGCCGAACGCCGTCCTGATTGACCTTAATACCATGAACCCCAGCTTCGCTTGGAGAAACTGACAGCTTTTGGCAGCTTGCTTTAGTTTTCCTCAAAGACTCCATGCGATCATCAAACGCCTTTTTTCTTTGGTCTGAAACACAGCCCAGCGATATTCCAATTGGTGTCAACCGCTGGTCAGCGTTATCTGCCCGCAAGGAAAGCCGATACTCAGCTCTAGACGTGAACATTCGGTATGGCTCGGAAACGCCGCGCGTCACCAAATCATCGATCATCACGCCAATATACCCATCCGCGCGGTCGAACAACACGGATTCACACCCCTTAACAGCCAATGCAGCGTTCAGCCCCGCAACAAGCCCTTGCGCTGCTGCCTCTTCGTAGCCAGTGGTACCATTCACCTGACCGGCGAAGTAAAGCCCAGGGGCTGCCTTAACCTCAAGCGTAGAGCGTAGCGCTCTAGGGTCGATGTAATCATACTCGATCGCATATCCCGGTTGCAAAATCCTGGCATTCTCCAAACCCTTGATCGACGCAACATACGCTTCTTGAACGTCCACTGGTAGTGACGTTGAAATACCATTCGGGTATACTACAAAATCATTGAGGCTTTCCGGTTCCAAAAAAATCTGATGGCTACTTTTATCAGCGAATCGAACGACTTTATCTTCTATTGAGGGGCAATACCTCGGACCTACACCTTCAATTTTACCGCTATACATCGCTGACTTATTGATATTTTCTATAATAATATCATGTGTTTGGTTATTAGTATGCGTAATTCCACAAGATACTTGCCGCGCTGTCGGTGCATCAGATATAAATGAAAACATCGTGGGCGAGTCATCACCTTTTTGCATTTCTAACCCATCCCAGTTGATGGTTCGTCCATCCAGTCTAGGCGGTGTGCCAGTTTTCAACCGACCCAATGGCAAGCCCAGCGCATCTATCCGTTCGGCCAAAGCTACCGATGAACTATCACCCATTCGGCCGCCAGCGTGTGTTTGGCCCCCAATATGAATGATGCCACGCAGAAAGGTTCCTGCGGTAAGGATAACTGCCCCCGCAGAAATTTCACTACCGTCGCTAAGAACAACACCCTCAACTCTATCGTTAACAACGATCAGATCCGAAACCTCGGCCTCGATAACCTCCAAATTTGCGCGATTTTTAAATTCGGCCTGCATGACAGATTTATAAATTTGGCGGTCAGCTTGGGCGCGCGGCCCCTGAACCGCTGGCCCCTTTCGACGGTTTAGCAGGCGAAACTGGATACCCGCCTGATCGGCCACGCGGCCCATAACGCCATCCAGGGCGTCAATTTCCCGAACAAGGTGCCCTTTTCCAAGGCCACCAATTGCAGGATTACAGGACATTTCACCAATTTTATCGAACGCAAGCGTGATCAATACGGTCTTCACACCCATTCGGGCCGCCGCTTGAGCAGCTTCCGAACCAGCGTGGCCGCCGCCAATTACAATCACATCGAACATATGTTTCACGTGAAACACTCCTACTTTCCGATACAGAAGCTGGAAAAAATTACATCAAGAACATTTTCCACATCTACACGCCCTATCATAGAATCTAAAGATCGCAAGGCTTGTCGCATGTCCTCTGCCGCAAGGTCAGACCATTCTGCTCCCGCTTTTACATGAATTTCCGCACTGTCCAGTGCCGCAATACCTTCTACCAAAGCAATACGGTGTCGTTCTCTGACTGCTGAACTGGCGCCGGCGGCCCTGCTCGCAAGCTCTTGGGAAAGCTGGTCGAGCAAGTCTTCCACACCCACACCCGTTAACCCCGAAACACAAAGCCCAGCTGATTGCGTTACGTCAGCCTTACCATACGCGATGATATCGCCAGCCTTGAATACAACGCCCAAATCTTTGTGTGTTTCACCTGCTTCAAGTAAAAACACACGGATGTCGGCTGCCTCCGCACGTGTCCGCGCGCGCTCAACTCCCAAGATTTCAATTTCGTCCGCCGAAACCCGTAATCCAGCAGTATCAAGCAATGTTATAGGTAATCCGCCAAGGTCCATCCGTACCTCAATGACGTCTCGGGTCGTGCCTGCGATTGCCGAAGTAATTGCGGCATCCTTTTTGGCTAACATATTCAAAAGGGTGGATTTTCCGATATTAGGGCGCCCTATTATGGCCACCTCGAACCCATCCCGAATCCGCACAGAAATACCGCTGCCATCTGCTTCAACCTGCATTCCACTGCGGGCACTATCAATCAGATCCAGCACTTCAGGCGAAACATCAACCGGCACTTCTTCATCCGCGAAATCGATGGTGACCTCTAACAATGCCACTGCGCGTATCAATGCTTCACGCCAAACTTGGGTTTTCACGCTTAACGCGCCGCGCATCACCGTCAACGCTTGCCGCCGCTGCGCTTCGGTTTCAGCGTCGATTAAATCTGCCAAACCTTCAACCTGCGCCAAATCCAACCGCCCGTTATCGAGCGCTTGGCGCGTAAACTCCCCAGCCTCCGCCAAACGGAGCCCATGGCAATTGGATAGCTCCCGCAAAACAGCGGCCACAACAGCGGCGGAGCCATGCAAATGCATTTCGACCACCCGTTCGCCCGTAAAACTAGCCCCAGCCTCAAAGGTCAGAATCAGAGCCTCATCAAGCGGTTCTCCATCCAAATCATGGACAACACGAACAGCGGAGCGTTTAGGTTCAGGCAAATTCTTAACCAGCCTAGATATAGCATCCCACGCTAGCGGCCCAGATACACGCACAACGGCAACACCCGCCCGGCCACGCGCCGTTGCTAATGCAAAGATTGTATCATGCATATCTGTATCCATTTGTAATTAATCAGAAAACCATAAAGTCATATGATCTTCATCGAAATATACTTGGTGTTAGCTGTTCATGGAATCGAAGAACTCGGCGTTGGTCTTCGTCTGTTTCATCTTGCCAAGCAAGAATTCCGCAGCATCCGTAGTACCCATAGGGTTCAAAATACGGCGCAACAAGAACATCTTGGTCAGCTCGGATTTCTCGACCAATAACTCTTCTTTCCGCGTACCGGATTTCAGAATGTCGATCGCCGGGAATACCCGTTTATCGGCAATCTTACGGTCCAGAACAACCTCGGAGTTACCCGTTCCTTTGAACTCCTCGAAGATAACCTCGTCCATGCGGCTGCCTGTATCAATCAGCGCAGTCGCGATAATCGTAAGCGAGCCACCCTCTTCGATATTACGCGCCGCACCAAAGAAGCGTTTCGGACGTTGCAAGGCGTTGGCATCAACACCACCGGTCAAAACTTTACCGGACGATGGAACCACTGTGTTAAACGCACGACCAAGGCGCGTGATGGAATCCAGCAAGATCACAACATCACGTTTATGTTCGACAAGCCGTTTTGCTTTCTCGATCACCATTTCAGCAACGGCAACGTGGCGCGAGGCAGGCTCGTCGAAAGTCGAGGCCACAACCTCGCCTTTAACGCTGCGCTGCATATCCGTAACTTCTTCGGGGCGCTCGTCAACCAACAGCACGATCAAGAAACATTCAGGATGGTTTGCCGCGATAGATTTAGCAATATTCTGCAAAATCATGGTTTTACCAGTTCTTGGCGGTGCCACAACTAATGAGCGTTGCCCTTTACCAATAGGCGCAACCAGATCAATAATCCGTGGAGTTTTGTCTTTAATCGTAGGGTCCTCGATTTCCATAATCAGCCGCTCGTCCGGATAAAGCGGTGTTAGGTTGTCAAAGTTAATCTTGTGTTTGGACTTTTCGGGATCCTCAAAGTTGATCAACGCAACATCCACCAACCCGAAATACTTTTCCCCTTCGCCTGGTGCCTTGATTACACCGTCAACCGTATCACCGGTACGCAACGAGAACTTACGGATTTGCTCGGGACTAACATAAATATCTTCCGGTCCGGCCAAATAGTTGGCAGCAGGTGAACGCAAAAAACCAAAACCGTCTTTCAGAACCTCAACCACCCCGTCACCGGAAATCTCGATACCATCCTCGGCCATTTCCTTGAGGATGGCGAACATCATATCGCCTTTACGCATCGTGGTTGCGTTTTCGATTTCCAGTTCTTCGGCCATTGCCAACAAGTCTGCCGGAGTTTTAGCCTTCAGTTCAGCCAAAGATAGTTTTTCGATTTCCATAAATTTACCATAGTTCTACGCCCACACGACAACTGCCATGCAAAGCTTTTCAATTGGGGAGCGCACATTATGGGCGAGAACCGCCCGTGCTTGCCGTTACATATCGGTTTTTTCAGCTAAATGTCAAATATTGATTAAAACGGCTTGGGAATGACCATAAATACAATGATCAACATCAACACCGTCGGAACCTCATTTGCCAAGCGATAGGTGCGTCCGCTGCGGGTGTTTTCATCGCGTTCAAACTCTTTACGACGTGTGGACAGCCAACCATGAAAAGCCGACATTCCGATAACCATCGCCGCTTTGACCCATGGCCAGATCGTGGACCAGTCAACAATACTAGGCGTGAAAACCAGAACTAGTCCAAAAAACCATGTCGCAATCATGGCCGGATTGATGATCGCACGGATCAGCTTGCGCTCCATAACCTTGAAAATCTCTGACTGCGCGCTACCGACAGGTGCCGTTTCTGCGTGGTATACAAATAACCTAGGTAAGTAGAACATGCCCGCCATCCATGAAATTACCGAAACAATATGAAACGATAATATCCATGGATAAGCTGATGTAAGAACGTCGGACATAGGGTTACCCTCTGATAAATCTCAACATTTTCTCAACATTTGCGGGATCACCTTGTGGTGTAATTCCATGCCCTAGGTTGAATATGTAAGGCCCTTGACCAAGAATATCCAACAATCTTTTGGTTTCACGTTCCAAAGATTCACCGCCAGTGATCAACAACATTGGATCAAGGTTGCCTTGCACGGTTACTTTGTTTTGCAGCTCATCACGCGCCCAATCAGCCGGAACTGACGTATCAATCGCGACACCATCAAACACACCAGCATCGGCGAACTTGATATATCCGCCACCCGCACCGCGTGGGAAACCAATCACCGGCAAACCGGGGAATCTGGCTTTCAATTCAGTCGCAATTCTAACGGCTGGTTTCAGCGCATATTCTTCAAAGCAAGACCCACCAAGCGCACCGGACCAGCTATCAAACAATTTGATAACTTCGGCGCCTGCTTCGACTTGTTTGGCCAAATATTCGATCGTTGATTCTGTTATCAGATCAATCAACTGCCCAAACCCTGTCGGATCACGGTACATCCATTCACGCGCCGGTGCTTGATCTGGTGTTCCTCGACCAGCAACCATGTACGTTGCAACCGTCCAAGGTGCCCCGGCAAAGCCGATCAACGCGGTTTCTTTGGGAAGTTCCCCCGACAGTCGATTAACCGTCTCGTAAACAGGCCCTAGAACGTCGTGAATATCATCTTTGCCCTTCAGCTTGCTTAAATCAGCCACACAGGTGACTGGATTAAGCCGTGGGCCTTCACCTTCAGCAAACCATAAATCCATTCCCAACGCTTGAGGTAACAACAATATATCTGCAAACAAGATCGCTGCATCAAATCCATATCGACGGATTGGTTGCATAGTAACCTCTGTTGCGAACTCAGGGTTATAACACAGGTCCAAAAACCCGCCTGCGGTAGCACGTAATTCACGATATTCTGGCAAATATCGCCCAGCTTGACGCATCATCCAAACCGGAGGCGTTTTTTGCGTTTCTCCAGCAAGTGCGCGGAGTATTGTTTTTTTTGGCGAACCGGTCATTTTGTTCTCCCTCTTAATAATAAGTATTTAAGAGAAGTTGTGGTTGATAGTAGATAGTCTGAATAATGTGGATTACCGCGTTTAGATAGTTTTGCACAGGGTTATCCATAGCGACATCTGCGCCTATCTCGTATATTTTGCAAGATAATAGGTAAAAGCAGATGATTTCATCCACAAGGCCGGAAAAATCTTTTCCACAAGTATAAAAATGTGAATAGAAAATCAAAGGGTGTGTAAAACTTCCAAGGGAAAATTTCGCTGTGGATTACATGGACTTTTCCATAAGTTACCCCCTAAACAATCCACAGACCGATTTCGGAGCGTTGCATTGACGAAAACCTACCAAATAGTATTACTATCCGATGCGACAGGCGAGACCGTCGCCGCCGCTGCCGAGGCTGTCGCCAGTCAATTTGTCGAAATGCCTGTTAAGATCACCATGTACCCGTTTGTGCGAAGTCTCCAGCGCGCAAAATCTCTAATCGAGGGTTTTGGAAGCGCGGATCTGGTTATCTACACAATCGTTAGCGCAGAAATCACCAAATTGGTCGAGGCCGCGAGCAATACTCAGGGCTTCAAAGCGATCTCGTTGCTTGGGCCGGTTATGCAAGCGTTTGCGGATTTGGACGGCCTCGAACCTACGGGCCAGCCCGGAAAGCAATATAAAGTCGATAAAGATTATCTGGAACGGGTCACCGCGATTGATTACGCGATCTCGCATGATGATGGCCTAAGCGCTGAATACCTGCGCCAAGCAGATGTAATTCTTGTTGGTGTTAGTCGTACATCTAAAACGCCAACCTGTATTTATTTGGCGTATCAAGGAATTAGGGCCGCGAATGTGCCGTTGATACCGGATCAGGATGTTCCTGCAAGTTTCATCGAAGCCCTCGCTGCGGGCGTTCCCGCAATCGGGTTGATCGCCAGCCCGACGCGTCTGTCACAAGTGCGCCAACATCGCTTGAAAGCTTTGGGAAACCCAGAACTGGTTGCTTATGCCGAAACAAAAGACATCCAAAACGAACTTGCTTCCGCGCGGTTGTTTTTCGAGAAGCACGGATTGCCCGTCATTGATGTAACCCGTCGCTCGATCGAGGAAACGGCGGCAGCCATACGCGGCATTCTAGCGGAGGCAAAGACATGAAACGGCTTATTCTGGCTTCAGGTTCCAAAATCCGCGCGGAAATGTTGCGAAATGCAGGCGTATCACTGGAAACCATCGTTGCGCGGGTTGACGAGGACGCGATCAAATCCGCCTTGATGTTAGAGGGCGCACCTGCGCGGGACATAGCCGATGCCCTTGCCGAAATGAAAGCCCGGCGCGTGGCCACCAAAAACCCGGAAGTGCTAGTGCTTGGCGCTGATCAAGTACTGGTGTGTGAAGGCAAACTATTCGACAAGCCGGACTCCATTGATGCTGCGCGAACGCAACTCAAAACACTGCGCGGAAAAACGCACGAGCTTCTTTCCGCAGCGGTTATTTTTGAGGATGGCACACCTGTTTGGCGCCATATCGGGCGCGCACAGTTGATGATGCGTCCATTTAGTGATGAATTTCTGGAAAACTATCTACAAACACACGCAGAAGATTTGTTTACAACCGTCGGGGCGTATAAGCTGGAGGCACAAGGCACGCAGTTGTTTACGCGAGTTCAGGGCGACTACTTTTCAGTTCTGGGCCTACCGTTATTAGAAGTACTGGGTTTTTTAAGGACACGAGGAATTTGTCAGGAATGAGTAATATAGTACCCCCCTTAGCCGGCGTAGTAGGTTGGCCGATTAGTCATAGTAAATCACCGGCATTGCATGGCCATTGGTTAAAGCGATACGGTTTGGCGGGCGAGTACCGGGCAATCGCGCTATCACCCGATGAATTCGAAACCGGTCTTCGGAAGCTATCTAAAAAGGGCTTTAAGGGTGTGAATGTAACCATTCCCCACAAGGAAACAGTTTTGAAGATTGCCGACAGCATTACTGATCGCGCCGCGCTGATCGGGGCGGCTAATACAATCCATTTTCACGCAGATGGGTCAATCGGTGCGGATAACACTGACGGTTATGGTTTTATCCAAAACCTTTACCAAAACGCGCCGCTGTGGAATCCTAAATCCGGCTCGGCGCTTGTCGTTGGCGCAGGTGGTGCTGCACGCGCAATCGTTTGGGCGCTTTTGAATGAGGGTGCGCCGATTGTTCGCTTGGCAAACCGCACCCGTATTCGTGCCGAAATCCTCGGCAATCACTTCGGGGCGAAGGTGGAAGTGGTGGAGTGGAGCGAAATTAGCGAAGCGATGGAAGGTGCGGCAACGATCGTCAATACCACCTCGCTTGGTATGAAAGGGCAACCGGAATTGCGCGTACATTTTAACGCTGCTTTACCCGAAGCATTGGTAACCGACATCGTATACACGCCGTTAAACACGCCTTTCCTTGAAAAGGCTCAGGCACGTGGCCTTGATACGGTTGATGGCCTTGGTATGCTTTTACACCAAGCCGTTCCAGGGTTTGAAAGTTGGTTTGGCCAAAAGCCAGAGGTTGACGATGAACTTCGTAAAGCAGTGCTGAACGCATGAATGATGGGGCATATATTCTGGGGCTGACAGGTTCTATTGGTATGGGAAAATCTACCACAGCCGAATTTTTCCGCGCGGCTGGCGTGCCGGTTTGGGATGCGGATGCCTCGGTTCATAAGCTTTACAATAAGGGCGGTGCAGGGGTTCAAGCCATCAAAGCCCTCGTCCCCACTGCCATCAAAGAGGGCGCGGTTGATCGTGGTGCATTACGGCAAGCGATACTGAACGACGATGGGTTGTTAACGCGTATCGAAGATGTTGTGCACCCATTGGTATCGGCAGACCGGCAAGGTTTTCTGACTGCCAATTCGGACGAACCATTGGTCGTTTGCGATATTCCGCTGTTGTTTGAAACCCATGCAGACAAGTGGCTAGATGGGGTTTTGGTTGTTACTGCGGATGAAGTCGTGCAAAGGCAACGGGTCATGGATCGCGAAGGGATGACCCACGAGGTTTTCGAAACCATTCTGGCCAAGCAAACCCCCGACGCGGAAAAACGCCAGCGCGCGGATTATCTTATTGATACCGGATTAGGGCTGGACCACGCGCAGGCAGAGGTTTTATCACTGATTGAACGGCTAAAGGGGAAGTAGATGCGCGAAATCGTGATGGATACAGAGACAACCGGACTCGACCCGAATTCCGGTGATCGGATTGTCGAGATCGGCGCGGTGGAACTGTTTAACCACATGCCCACCGGAAAAACCTACCATCAGTACATTAATCCACAACGAGACATGCCCGAGGGTGCGTTCGCCGTTCACGGATTAAGTGCCGAATTTCTGTCTGACAAGCCGTTGTTCAAGGATATTGCACAAGCATTTCTTGATTTTGTTGGCGAATCCAAAATGATCATCCACAACGCCGCGTTTGATATGAAATTCCTCAACGCGGAATTGAAATGGGTGGAAAGACCGGAGCTTCCATGGGCGCAGGCGTTGGATACCTTGGCGATTGCACGAAAAAAATTCCCCGGCGCGCAGAACTCGTTGGATGCATTATGTCGCCGGTTCAGCATTACGACCGAACGGGAACTACACGGCGCRYTRCTCGATTCCGARATCCTYGCCGARGTYTATCTGGAACTRATCGGYGGTCGKCAGCCGGATTTYGYGYTKTCGGTTGTATCGRATAATGACGYGKCGGATGAYGGGGCCGCTGCAAGCTGGACTCCACCACCGCGACCCAMCCCCTTGCCGGCGCGTCTTACCGAGGTGGAATCCGAAGCGCATAAGGTGTTYGTGGAAAARCTGGGCGAAWCYGCYGTYTGGAAGCARTTCAAATAAAAAAGGCGACCGRATGGCCGCCCTTTTCGAAAATTCWAAYAGTTTAGGAAATCGGCGCGTCTTTAGCYTCGGCCTGKGCTTGTGCCATCTTCGCCATTTGGTTGCGATAAAGGGCAAGGAAATCGATGTTGTCCAAGTTCAGCGGCGGATACCCACCATCGCGCGTTACATCACCAACGACACGGCGCAGATAGGGGAAAATCATCCGTGGGCACTCGATCATCAAAAAGGCGTGCAACTGTTCGTTRGGAACATTTTCAATTTTRAAACGACCAGCATAATCCATCTCTAGAATGAAGATTTTATCTTCRCCGATGGTGGCGTTAACCTTCAGCTTATTAATCACTTCATACTGATTTTCGCYCAATTTTCGYGCATCSAGYGCAACCTGAACCTCGAARTTGGTYTGGCCTTCCGGCATCCGGTCTTTTTGAAYCGCTAYGTTTTCAAACGAAAGRTCGCGGATRTAYTGGTTAAGGACCTGYARGCGRGGYTGYTGTGGGGGTGTAGCYTYGGCCGCGCCGTTATTYTCTTCTGCCATTTCRAAAATTTCCTGATGTGGTTCTAATTACTGGAAGTCGGAGTATCACTTCTGCGCAGGAGGAACAATCGCTYGTTCACTCYTCTGGACGGGTCCAGCCGGAATTCCCGGGCTTCCCGTTCACRTTGTCTTCGACAACCTCRAAATCTCCTTCAAGCACGGTATCAGATGCATATTGTGTCTGCGATTGAAATCCGGATGATGTATAAACCGTAGCGCGCGCTTTTATTTGTGCGGTAATGGCACGAATAAGCGCTTGGCGCACCCGCGGGACTAACAACAACAACCCAAGAGTATCGGTGAAAAACCCCGGTGTTAGCAGCAGTAATCCCGCGATCAGAATGAACGCTCCGTTTGCAATCGGATCTGCCGGATTTCCGCCGCTCTCAATGCTGGTTTGCAACTTTTGCAGCGCGGCCATGCCTTGCGCGCGCATTAATGCTGTACCAACCAATGCAGTCAGAACGACGATAGCCAGCGTTGGCCACAGCCCGAGGAACCCTCCGACCTGAATGAATAGACCGATCTCGACGATCGGAACCGCTACGAATAGAAAAAATAGCCACATATGCCTTTTCCAAAGTTTACATCGGACCAATGGACTTGGCCCCTCACAATGCTTACATAGGTAGCGAATAGGCTGAACGCCAATGTTTAGCCAGAATTTTTTCGAAAGGTCGTTCCGATGGGTTCGCAACTGGTTCAAATTATTGTTCTTGCCGGCGTGGCGCTATTTCTGGTGCTTCGCCTTCGCAGCGTTCTTGGAACGCGCGAAGGATTCGAGGATACTACGGCCCCCGTACAAACTCCGAAACGTAAGTTTGAAGTGATTGAGGGTGGTGGCGAAGACTTTGATATTTCAAACTTTGTCGATCTAAACAGTGAAACCGGCAAGGCACTTGCAGCGATGAAACGAATTGAACCCGGATTTTCGGTTGAGGTGTTCACTGGCGGTGCGCGCCAAGCTTATGAATTGATCCTGATGGCATTTGAAAACGGCGATCTGCCGTTTCTTGAGCAATACCTTGCGCCTGACGTATACGAATCCTTTTCTTCCGCGATAACAGCGCGCGTTGATAGTGGTCTGACCGTTGATGCGAACTTCATTGGTGTAAGCAGTGTTAAACTTGTTGGTGCGAAGTTCGACGAAGAAAACAGAGAAGCCGAAATCACGATGAAATTCACTGGCGAGCTGACATCCGTTGTCCGCAACGCCGAAGGTGAAATCGTCGAGGGTGACGAAAAGCACATCAAGAAACAATCCGATACATGGACATTTGCCCGCCTCATGGGTGGCGATAACCCGAATTGGCTTCTGGTTGGAACCGGGGCTTAAGCCTTTGTTATGGTACGTCGAAAGCACAGAAAACTAAGCGAGGACGATCAAGAGGTGTGGTCAAAGGTTACCCAGACCACGGCCCCGCTGCATTCTGTGAAACCCTTCAAGGTAACATTTAACCCTGAACCGGAACGCGTGCCAATGGCGCAAAAACCGTCACGGCAGATGATCCGCCCGCTGACACAGATCGGTGGAATACGGCCAGAGGCACGGGTGACCATTAATCTGGCACTCGACCCGATGAAGGCCAGCGAAAAGCCCGACCACCAGATGGACCGCAAGAATTTTGATCGCCTTCGCAAAGGCAAAATCAAACCGGATGCGCGTCTTGATTTGCATGGGCTAACGGCCGCGCAAGCGCACTCGGAACTAACAACCTTTATTCATCGCAGTCACGCCGCTGGCAAACGGCTGGCGTTGGTGATCACCGGCAAGGGTAATTCCACCCGCGTGGAGGAAGGCATCATGCCGACCCGACAAGGCATCTTGCGTCACAGCTTGCCGCATTGGTTGAATCGCCCTGATCTGAAGCCGAAGATTTTGCAAATCACACCCGCCCACGCCAAGCATGGCGGCGGCGGCGCGTATTACGTTTATCTGCGCCGCACCCGATAGCGCATAAAAAAGGCCCACCGAATGAACGGCGGGCCAAATTTCAAATCACTATACCTTAGCGGATCGGTTGGCCGTTCGCCAAAATACCATCTTCCGAGAACGTAATCTCGGAGATGAATTGATCAGCCTCAGCGCCCGGTTTTCCAAACGCCATCATCATGCCCATCGCCATTCCAGCTTGCATTTGATCCAGCAAACCAAGGGTTACCAGCTTGTTCGCCAACGTCGAAATACCGCGCATGTCGATGTTAACAGAACCCAACGGCATCGGAATTGGGCCGGAATTGTCAAACGTTGCAGCACCGTCCACTTGAATCGAAGCACCTGCAAGCGACAGAAGAATCTGGTTGATATCCAGACTATAAATCGTGGCAGCCGATGTTGGATCGCCACCCCCAACTGCGGCCATTGCATCAAGTTGCACCAGTGCTTCGATATCAATATCCAACTGTGCCGGATCGCGTGAAATCGTTTGGTTCGGATCAATCATTGACCACAGTCCCTCACCGATAACCAAATCAGCGAACAGAATATCTATAACCATTTCCGCAGGTGCATCCGCAGCGCCCGCAGGAATGACAAGCTTCACCGCCATTTCACCCATTCCAATTTCCACAGGCGGAATCGGCATTCCCGCACCAGGCGTCACAACCATATCAAAACCGTCGGCATTAACATCATAGGTGATGTTTCCATCGACGATTTCCAGCAGTATGGAGCCCTCACCAGAAGTGCCTTCCATCTCCACCGCGACACCATCGGCTACCATCGACGTTACGAATTCGCTGGCACCGCTGTTCATTTTGAACACGCCGGATTTGCTGCCATCAAGATATCCAAGCGCGTCTTCTTCATCTTCCGGGATATCAAACTCGAACGACAAGGTTGTGGCGCCTGTGGTTTGTTCGACATCCTGAGATTGACCCTCAAAGGTATAATCGTAGGCGACGTCCATTTTCTCGGCATCGAAACCGCCCTCAACATACATTTCTTCAGTTGAAACCAGAAGATTGAAATCGACTTCCCCAAGATCAATAAAGAGTTTTCGCAAAACGTCACTTTGAGGGTCGCCACCGTCTACGATAAATTTGTCGGCCGAGAATGTGACTGTAACATCTTCAGTGCTCATTGCTTCGCGCAGCAAACCGTTAGTGGTAAGCTCAAGTGCGGACGACTGGATTTCGAACGAAAACTCTACGCCCTCCGCTTGACCTGAAAAGTCAATGGTATCGGAAACTGTAAACGTAACATCTGAACCTGACGGCACACCCTTTAGCCAATCCAGAGACATTGAAAACTCGCCATCTGGTGCGGCGATCACCAAATCGGTGTATTTTATGCTGCCATCACCACCAATAATTCGTTCACCATAAGAAACATCTGTACCATCATCCATCATACCACGAACAACCAGATCGAGGGTTGTTTCCAACTGGTTTTGGGCGATAGCGTAAGATGCACTGCTTACGATCGCGACGGTCGTAAAAGCTGTTACTAATTTTTTCATACTATAATCTCCTACAATGAATATAATTCTGCACGGAGTTTATCCGCGACATGAATGACGGGCAATAGCCTAACGGTTGAATAGATAAGCATGGATTAACAGGCAAACAACTATTCGCGGATTTCGGCACGCCCCACGCCCCAGATTTCGGACTTCGCAACCCAGCCTTCAAACCCACCCGCTTCAATCTCGCACCAATTCGGCAGACATGTTCCAAGGGATGCAATCACACCCTTTTCCGCCAGCGCAATTGTTCGCGCCCCTTCATTCGGGTCGGTGCGCAGGGCAATACGCTGCCCCTGAACAACAACGGTGCGGTGCCCGCTTAACAGTGAATAATGTATCCACCCGCCGACACCATCTTGATCTTGCACGCGCCGCCAATGTTCAAACTCGGCGGTAATTTGCAGCGGCGTGCCACGGTGTTGCAATACCCAGTCGATACGATGAGACTCGCTCGGCCCGCGCCGAATATTCGCCTCCGAGACCTTCAGGCTGACAAAACGGGGTAATGGCAGGTTCGTGCTTGGCCCAAGTTCCGCATTGGATGACTGTTGTGCATTCACAACCGGAACGCCCATAGAAAAGGCGGCCACCAGAATAGCGATAGCTCGCAACAAATGTCGCATGTACTTAATCATAATATACGCCTGTAATCTGCCTGCATCGCGCGGTTTGGTATTTTTACCATTCCCCCGCCGTTCCTTTGCTGCCATGTTAGCACAAAGTTTTCAACCCGAGGACGCAAAAACAATATGCCAAACGCACCCCTTAAGGTCATCGTAACCCGCCGCCTGCCCGAACCTGTCGAGACTCGTATGCGCGAGCTTTTCGATGTTGAGCTGAACGAAACAGACGAAAAGATGGATGCGGAGGCTTTGACCAACGCGATCAGCCGCGCCGATATTCTGGTACCAACTCTTGGTGATACAATAGACCAAAAGATGCTGGCTCATGCCGGTGACAACTTGCGCCTGATTGCAAATTACGGTGCAGGGTTTGACCACATTGATGTGCAAACCGCACTGCAGCGCGGAATTCTGGTTTCAAACACTCCGGGTGTGTTGACGGAAGATACCGCCGATATGACCATGGCCATGATTTTGGCCGTTCCGCGCCGTCTTCGCGAAGGCACGATGTTGATGCAGCAAGGCGACTGGCAGGGCTGGTCACCCACCGCGCTGATGGGGCATAGGATTGGTGGCAAACGTCTTGGTATTTTGGGTATGGGCCGAATTGGTCAGGCCGTCGCCGCGCGCGCCAAAGCGTTCGGCTTGCAGGTCCACTACCACAATCGACGCCGCTTGCATCTTGATACCGAAGCGGCGTTGGAGGCAACGTATTGGGAAAGCCTTGATCAAATGCTGGCGCGGGTTGATATCGTATCGATCCATTGCCCACACACCCCCGGTACGTTCCATTTGCTGAACGCCCGCCGCTTGAAGCTAATGAAATCCAGCGCCTTTATTATCAACACCGCCCGCGGCGAGATCGTCGACGAAAATGCCCTGACCCGCATGTTGCGCGCAGGCGAACTGGCCGGAGCGGGCCTTGATGTTTTCGAGCATGGCAATGATATTAACCCAAGGTTAAAGGGTTTGGACAATGTCCTGCTGTTGCCGCACATGGGTTCCGCGACCGTTGAGGGCCGGATCGAGATGGGTGAAAAAGTCATCATCAACATCAAAACCTTCGCCGACGGGCACCGCCCACCAGATCAAGTCGTGCCGAGCATGCTCTAGCCAGACTTACCACAAACAGGGCAATCTGGATTGGCYGCCAGCYTGAACTTTCGGGTCTCGCCATAAAGKGCATCAAAKATTAACATCTGGCCRCGCAGGTTTTCGCCCGCGCCKGTAATAAACTTAATCGCCTCRCCAGCCATCATYGACCCCATCACACCRGCCAAAGCSCCCATCACGCCAGCYTCRGMACAAGACGGSGCCAAYCCRTCRGCWGGCCGTTYKGGRAATACGCARGCATAGCACGGGCCGCCATTYGYGGGGTCATACAGGCTGATCTGTCCTTCCCACTGGCTCATTGCTGCTGAAATTAACGGTTTATTAAGGCTTACACACACTTCGTTAATCAAATAYCGMGTRTCGAAAYTGTCAGACCCATCCATGACCAGATCGTAACGCGCGATAATATYTGCGGCGTTCTTGGCTGTGATACGGGTTTGATGCGGTTCAATAGTTACGTGGGGGTTAATGCGGGCAACGGCCTCGATTGYCGATGTAACCTTTGGCATYCCGACACTTTCAGTCGAATGCAAAACCTGCCGCTGGAGGTTGGACAGGCTGACAACGTCATCATCGACCACCCCCAAAACACCGACCCCCGCCGCCGCGAGGTACATCAAAACCGGTGATCCCAACCCGCCTGCACCAATAACCAGCACCCGCGCACGGCGCAGTTTTTGCTGACCCATCCCGCCAATTTCGCGCAAAACGATATGGCGTGCGTAACGCTCGAGTTCCTCAGCTTCCATCATTCCCCTCCCGCGCCCGTGTTTTTCGGCGTATCCACCAGATTAATACCCCGTATGCAATCACTGGTGACGACCACAACATAAAGCGCCCGCCAAAACCGAAGCTGTCGGCGATTCTGATGCGGAAGATATTCTCTGATGGCAGAAATTGCGAGCCTATGATTGTCACTACAACCAGCATCGAGATTCCGGTATACACCCAACGCGGCGCACGCAAAACTCGCGCATATCCCAACGCCAGAAAGGTGATTAATAAAACGGTAACCAATCCACCGGACGCAAGCCGTTCCAGCATTTACAGACCGTCGAACAAGGAGGTGGACAAGTAGCGTTCCGCAAAACTCGGCAAGATCACCACGATCCGTTTGCCTGCCATTTCGGGTCGCTCGCTGATTTCCACCGCTGCCGCAAGCGCTGCGCCTGAAGAAATACCAACGGGAATGCCCTCGCAAGTCGCCAGCATCCGCGCCATTTCAAACGACGTTTCGTTGCCGATGGTGATAACCTCGTCGATCAGGTCAACGTCCAATACCGCCGGAACAATCCCCGCCCCGATCCCTTGAATTTTATGGGGACCAGCAATGCCACCGGATAAAACCGGGCTGTCCTCTGGCTCAACGGCGACTATTTGTACATCCGGGTTCCGTTCCTTCAGAACCCTCCCGACACCAGTGATCGTACCACCAGTGCCAACGCCTGAAATAAACACATCAACCTTGCCGCCGGTATCCTTCCAGATTTCTTCGGCTGTGGTGGCTTCGTGGATTGCAGGGTTGGAGGGGTTCTCGAATTGTTGGGGTAAAATCGCGCCTTCAATCTCGTTAACCATTTCTTCAGCCCGATCAATCGCGCCTTTCATACCCTTGGCMCCGTCCGTCAGYTCCAACTTCGCRCCAAGCARCGCCARCATTTTWCGRCGYTCAACGGACATGGTRTCSGGCATCGTYAGGATCARGTTATAGCCACGCGCMGCACACACGAAYGCCAGCGAAATACCSGTGTTKCCACTGGTCGGCTCRATCAAAGTGCCACCGGGTTTCAGCGCGCCCGAGGCCTCAAGCGCGTCAACCATTCCGACACCRATACGGTCTTTCACAGACCCCARYGGGTTAAAAAAYTCAAGCTTCCCGCATATCTCGGTMYTCACGCCCATTTTGGCGGTAAAACGGGAYAGRTTCACCAAAGGCGTCCCGCCCATAGTTTGCGTTATGTCGGCATATATTCGGCCATGTGGCGATGTCGGCATTGTGTAAACTCCTCTTAACTCGCCAGATTATACCGAGTTTTCAAAGAACGGCTAGACCTATCGGAGCTTCGCGACTTCGCGTATTTGGCAATAATAGGGCGGTGCTTCACCGAACCGTTCATGTTTGTTAAGAAAGGTTGCTAAATGGTAAAGCTGACGGATTCTTCATCGGCACGCTTAATACTTTTTGCTTCGGCATCACGGCACAAATCTTCCATCGTGATTGCGTCGTAATGTTTCAGGATGTCGTCCTGCATTTCATCCCAAATAGGGCTGATGATCTGTTCGCCCAGTTGCGCGCGGGACACAGTGGAATCCTCTTCGTTTTCCATTTGGTTAACAACACGTAAAACATCGCCCAGTGTAATCCGTCGCCGTTCCCGTGCTAACGTATATCCACCGCGCGGGCCACGAACGCCTTTCAGCACACCAGCACGAACCAGTTGTTGCAGCACTTGTTCCAGATACCGCTGCGGAATACCTTGGCGTTCGGTGATATCTTTCGATTGCACCGGATGCGGACGCCCGTTGTAGGCGATATCCAGAACGGCCTCTAGGGCCAGAACGATTTTACGAGACATTCGGAGCATAGTTACGTTTTCCCCGTAGAACCGAAGCCGCCAGCGCCGCGTTCGGTTGTGGTTAAGGAGGCTACTTCAATAATTTCGCATCGCGTGACCTGTGCGAACACCATCTGCGCGACACGCTCGCCGTGGGCGATGTGGAAAGGTTCGTTGCCTTGGTTAATCAGGATCACCCCGACCTCGCCGCGATAATCGCTGTCGATGGTGCCGGGTGCGTTGACCAGTGTTACGCCGTGTTTAAGGGCAAGGCCTGAACGCGGGCGGATTTGGACCTCGTACCCCATCGGAATTTCAAATTTCATACCGGTCGGGATCAAGGCCCGCGCACCAACGGCGAGGGTGATGCCATCGCCGCGCACACTGGTCGGAAAATTCGCCCGTATATCCATGCCTGCCGAACCTTCGGTTTCATATGCAGGCAGGGCGATTCCGGCGTCGGAGCTTTCTGTACGGTGTATGCGAAGTGTTTGTGTCATACCAAAGCGTCGGCGATTTTAGTGGCGAGCTTGCGGGCAACGTCAACCTTGCTCATCCGCTCCCATGTTTCCTGTCCGGAGTCGGAAATCAGCGTTACCGCATTTTCGGAGCCACCCATGATACCCGTTTCCGGTGAAACATCGTTTGCTATGATCCAGTCGCAGCCTTTGCGCGCATGTTTGGCTGTCGCATTGGCCAGCACGTCGTCTGTTTCTGCCGCAAAGCCGACGACTAGTTTCGGGCGGCCATCAGTCATCTGCGAAACTGTTCGCAACACATCCGGATTTTCAGCAAATTCAAGCGCGGGCATATTGCCAGCCCCATCCTTTTTTATTTTGGAGTCCGCGGCATTCGCTACACGCCAATCCGCCACGGCGGCCGCAAAAACAGCGGCGTCGGCAGGCAGTGCGGTTTGCGTGGCTTCAAGCATTTGTTGGGCTGTTTCAACCTCAACAACATTCACGCCTTTGGGCCGCTCCGCATCCGCAGGACCTGTGATAAATGTAACACTTGCGCCAAGGGCGGCCAAAGCTTCGGCAATCGCGGTGCCTTGCGCGCCCGACGATCGGTTGGCGATATAGCGCACCGGATCAATGGGTTCGTGCGTTGGGCCGGATGTTACCAAAATGTGTTTGCCACTTAGCGGGCCATTTGCCAGTGCAGCACCGATAGCGCGGACAATTTCCAGAGGTTCAGACATCCGACCTGGGCCAAATTCACCACAGGCCATGTTGCCGTCATCGGGGCCAACAAACTGCACGCCGTCGGATTTAAGGGTTGTGATGTTGCGTTGCGTTGCCGGGTGTTCCCACATGCGAACGTTCATCGCGGGGGCAACCAGTACGGGTTTATCGGTGGCCAGTAAAAGCGTCGTCGCCAAATCATTTGCCTGCCCCGTCGCCATCTTGGCCAAAAGGTCAGCCGTCGCAGGGGCGACAACCAGCAAATCAGCCGCGCGGGAAAGCTGGATATGGCCCATCTCGGCTTCGTCGGTCAAATCAAACAGATCGGTATAGACTTTCGTGCCAGCCAGCGCCGCAACAGATAGGGGCGTTACAAATTCGGTGGCGGCGCGCGTTAATACAGGCGTTACTGTTGCACCACGTTCAGCCAGCCGCCGGATCAAATCGAGGCATTTATACGCCGCAATCCCGCCGCCAATCACAAGAAGAACCTTCCGGCCTTGTAGCATTGTTCAATTCCACGGAAATAAATCTATTTACTATTTGGCAATGTATTTTATTGCCACGAAGGTTTCAAGTTGGAGAATAGGCATATTGTTCAACTGTTCGTGGATTCCGTTAATCAAGTGTGAAAGGATGCAGGCGCAACAATCTGGAACGTATCCATGCCTTCAATTTCACATCTATCAATAATCCTTGGCGGTGCGCGCTCCGGCAAGTCTACGTTTGCGGAAAGGCTGGCATCAAGCGCCAACCGTCCGCGTGCCTACATTGCCACAAGTCAGGCGTTTGATGTGGAGATGGAGGCAAAAATTATAAAGCACCAACAAGATCGCGGGCCTGATTGGCAAACTATCGAGGCTCCGTTGGATATAGCGGGGGCGTTGGCGCAGGTGTCAGCGAACTCCGTTGTGTTGATTGATTGTCTGACCTTATGGCTTAGCAATCAAATGCATGCCGATGCAGATATAGATGCAGAGGTTACCAATTTGTTAACCGTTCTTTCTGCGTCCCCCAATCCGGTGATTTGTGTTTCGAACGAAGTTGGGATGGGCCTTGTGCCGGACACCCCTTTGGGCCGCCAGTTTCGCGACTTACAAGGCATGCTTAACCGCAAAATTGCCGAACAAGCCGACCTTGCCGTGTTTGTTGCGGCGGGTCTGCCGTTAGCCCTTAAAGGCACGTTGCCAGAGGGCTTAACATGACCACACGCCTCTGGTTTGTTCGCCACGGCCCGACCCATTCCAAAGCGGCGGTGGGCTGGTCTGATCTACCCGCCGATCTATCCGATTTGGTGGCTCTGGATCGGCTTTCAAGCTATCTGCCATCACAAGCCAGCATCATTTCGTCGGACTTACAACGTGCGAGCGCGACGGCCGATGCCGTTCAAGGCGATCGAAACCGCCTGCCAAATACCCCGACCCTGCGGGAAATGAACTTCGGCGACTGGGACGGTCAGCTTTTCGCCGACATCGCAAAGTCTGATCCAGAAACCAGCCGAAAATTCTGGGAATCCCCCGGTGCTATCGCTCCGCCAAATGGTGAAAGCTGGAATGATCTATCCAAACGGATTTCCGGTGCGGTTGATGCAATAATCGCAGATCATGGTACGGGTGACATTGTCATCGTCGGCCACTTCGCCGCAATCCTGACCGCTCTGCAACGCGCCAGCGGAATGAGCGCGAAAGCGGCCTTCACGTTCAAAGTCGATAATCTTTCAGTTACGCGTCTAGATTATCTGCACGCCTCGAAATCTTGGTGCGTACATGGCGTAAATCATCTGCCGTGATATGTTCCATCCGGTTTTCTGATTGGACGTTAGGCGCAGTTACGCATAAATTCGAAGAAAAGGGAGGTTTTGATGACGTATTCATTGGCGATCGGTGACAGAACATATTCCAGCTGGTCCTTACGTGGCTGGCTGCTTTTCGCGAAATCCGACATTCCGGTAGATGTTGTATCGGCCCGAATGTATTCACCTGAATTTATTGATATGTTGAAAGATTTCGGCGGTGGCCGGTTGGTGCCTGCTATCCGTTTTGATGCTTCCGGCGGCTCCGTGATTGTGTCCGATACTTTGGCTATCGCCGAAACGTTGGCTGAACGTCATCCTGACAAGCATATGTGGCCACAAGACCCTGCAGCGCGTGGGTTCGCCCGTTCTATCACCGCGGAAATGCACTCAGGCTTTGCAGCCCTTCGGAACGATTGCACAATGAACTTACGGCATTGCTATCAGGGGTTTTCGCCTTCGGATGCAGTTCTGACTGACATCGCTCGAATTGAGAAAATCTGGTCAGAGGCACGATCGCGCTGGGGCAAATCTGGCCCGTGGTTGTTTGGCGAATACTCCATCGCTGATGCGTTTTACGCTCCGCTCGCCACGCGGTTGCTGACATACCGGTTACCGATGAGCGCCCTTGCCAAGGAATATGTCGAGACCACGATCAACGACGCGTCGTTCAAAGAATGGCGCATCGGCGGCTTGGCGGAAAACTACGTTCAGCCAGGGTATGATATGGACCTCCAGACAACTCCTTGGCCAAATGCCTAAAAATTAACGAAAGTTTAATGGTTAATGCGCGACAACTGTTCTTTTGAAACAGGAGTCCTCATGATTGCGCGCGCTTACACTGTCGCTTTTCAAGGTGTTGAGGCCAAGTTAATCGAGGTGCAGTGTTCACTTGCACCCGGAATTCCGGCGTTCAACATGGTTGGTTTGCCCAACAAGGCCGTTTCGGAATCCAAGGAAAGGGTCCGTGCGGCGATTACAGCGATGGGCTTGGCGCTGCCTGCCAAGCGGATCACGATCAACCTTTCCCCGGCTGATTTGTTGAAGGAAGGCTCTCATTTCGACCTGCCAATCGCCATGAGCCTGCTGGCGGCGATGGATATCCTGCCAAAAGACGAGGCCGCCCGGCAGGTTTGCCTTGGGGAGCTGTCGCTGGATGGAACTTTGGTGCCGGTGGTCGGCGCACTGCCAGCCGCAATGGCCGCTGCGGAGGCGGATTTCGGGTTGATCTGCCCTAAAGCCTGCGGATCAGAGGCCGCGTGGGTTGGTGCCGTGCAGGTCATCGCGCCCAATTCCCTGTTAGATTTGGTTAACCATTTTAACGGGCGCAAAGTATTAACAACGTCTGAACCCGGCGAGGTTCATACCGAGGTTTCCACCCGTGATTTTCGCGACGTTAAAGGACAGGAAAAAGCCAAACGCGCGATGGAAATTGCAGCGGCTGGCCGGCACCATTTCTTTATGATTGGGGAGCCCGGGGCCGGTAAATCTATGCTCGCCGCGCGCCTGCCCGGAATTTTGCCACCGCTTGACCCGCAGGAGGCGTTGGAAACCTCGATGATCCATTCACTGGCAGGGATGCTGGTAGAGGGTGGAATTTCGCGAACACGGCCGTTTCGCACACCGCATCACACGGCTTCGATGGCGGCGATTGTCGGGGGCGGGCGCAATGCCAAACCGGGGGAAATTTCGTTGGCGCATAACGGTGTGCTGTTTCTGGACGAGTTTCCCGAATTTGCCCGCGCCGTGCTGGAAACCCTGCGCCAACCGGTTGAAACCGGCGATGTGGTCGTGGCGCGCGCAAATGCCCATGTGCGATATCCGTGCAAATTCATGCTGTTGGCGGCGGCGAATCCTTGCAAGTGTGGATTTTTGACGGACCCTGAACGGGCCTGCGCGCGTGTTCCGCTGTGTGGCGATGAATATCTGGGCCGGATTTCGGGGCCGTTGATGGACCGTTTCGACATCAAGGTTGAGATTCCTCCGGTCGAAGTTTCGGATCTGTCGCAACCGCCACCCAAAGAAGGGTCAGCGGAAATTGCGGTGCGGGTGGCCCAAGCACGCGAAATTCAACGGGTGCGGTTCGCGGAATATGATGGTATGTCAACGAATTCGGACGCTGAAGGGACGCTGCTGGAAGCCATTGCCGAACCCACAACCGAGGGCCGAAAATTGCTTGGCGATATGGCGGAACACTTCCGGATGAGCGCGCGAGCCTATCACCGGATTTTACGGGTAAGCCGGACGATTGCGGATCTGGACGGTGAACGGATCGTACAGCGTCACCATATTGCCGAATCTGTCAGTTACAGGTTTTACCGTGAATCCGCGTCTGGACGCGCCAAATTGGGTTAACGGCCTTTGAAAACGGGGGCACGTTTTTCGGATAGCGCAGCGAGACCCTCGTGATGATCTTCTGACGCAAAGCATTGTGCGACGCGTTGGGTGGCGGCGTCAGCATCCAAAGTACCGCGACTGATTTCCAGAATAGTGCGTTTCATTCCCTGAACGGCGAGCGGTGCGGCGCTATCAATGGTGTCAGCAAGCGCCTCAACGTGTTCGTTTAGGGAATCCGGTTCGACTAGGAAATCCAGAAACCCGATATCGAGAAGCGCTTGACCTTCGAACCGCTCCGCCAGCAAAAACACTCGCCGTGCAGTTTGGGGACCGAGCTTTTGAACATACCGCGCAATTCCCGCAGCGTCGTAATGCACGCCAATTTTTGCCGCTGGGACGAACATTTTCATGCCGGTAACGCCGATGCGAAAATCGCACGACAGGGCCAGTTCAACTCCGCCGCCGTATACACCACCGTTGAGACCGCAGATTGTCGGGGTGTGGAAGTTTTCAACGGCATCACAGAGGGCAGTCAGAGGGTTGTTCGACCAATCCCCGCTTCCAACATCGCCCAGCGAGACGCCGGAACAAAAACTTTTCCCCGTGCCCGTCAAAACCAGCACACGAATATCGCTGGCGGCCCATTTTTCCAAAGCCGCACGAATATCGCCCATTGCCTCACGTGTTAAGGAATTGTGAACCTTTGGGTTATTCAGCGTTATTCGCCCAACGCCATTTTTTAGCGTGGCGTCGATCACAGATCAAAACTCGCAAATAGTGGCGCGTGATCTGATGGGCGTTCCCATCCGCGCGCATCGCGCAACAGGCGGCTGGAATGTGCGGTGTTTGATATGTCATCCGTGGCCCAAATGTGATCAAGGCGGCGGCCTTTATCTGCCGCATCCCAATCTTTGGCGCGGTACGACCACCAGCTGTAAAACTTGCCGTCAGGGATGTCTTGGCGCGTAATATCCACCCAGTTTCCGGCGTTTTGCGCGGCGGCGAGGTGTTCTACTTCGATCGGGGTATGGCTGACAACTTTCAAAAGCTTTTTGTGATCCCAAACATCATCTTCCAATGGGGCGATATTCAGATCACCAACGAGGATGGATTTTTTCGGGGCCTCGTTTTGAAACCAATCCCGCATTTCGGTTAGAAAATCTAGCTTGTGGCCGAATTTTTCGTTCTTCTCACGATCCGCTTCGTCGCCACCTGCGGGAATGTAATAGTTGTGAATGGTCACGCCGTTTTCCAGCCGCCCAGAGACGTGGCGCGCATCGCCCTTTTCGCAGAAATCACGGTGTCCCGCATCGACCATCGGCAGACGGGAAAGAATGGCCACGCCGTTATAGCCTTTTTGCCCGCGTGCGATCAGATTGTACCCCATGGCGGCGAAATTCTCGGTCGGAATTTTGTCCGTTGGGGATTTGCATTCCTGAAGGCACAGCACGTCTGGCGCCTCCTCGGCCAGCAGCTTCAAGACCAGCGGTTCACGCAAGCGGACAGAGTTGATGTTCCATGTGCAGACGGTAAGGGTCATTATTCTCTCCGGATAAATTCGCGCCGAGTCTACCGTAGCGACCACTGACCACAAGTCAAAAAAGACCCGCTACGATAAACGCAGCGGGCTCAAGTCTCAGGGAGGAATTCTTAGGAAACGAGGCGGTAACCGCCGCTTTCGGTAACTAACAGGCGTGCGTTGGAGGGATCAGGCTCGATCTTTTGGCGCAGGCGATAGATGTGTGTTTCCAGCGTGTGCGTGGTGACGCCAGCGTTATAGCCCCATACTTCATGCAGCAGAACATCGCGGGCAACGACCGCATCGTTGGCGCGGTAAAGGAATTTCAGGATGTTTGTTTCTTTTTCCGTCAGGCGAATTTTCTTCTCGTCATCATCCAGCAGCATTTTAGCGGCGGGCTTGAACGTATATGGCCCGATGGTGAAAACTGCATCTTCGGATTGTTCGTGCTGGCGAAGCTGGGCGCGGATACGGGCCAGAAGCACGGGGAATTTGAAGGGTTTGGAAACGTAATCGTTTGCACCGGCATCCAGACCAAGAATGGTGTCGGAATCCGTTGTGTGGCCTGTCAGCATCAAAATCGGACTTTTAACGCCTTGTTTACGCATTAACCGGCACAGTTCGCGACCATCCATATCGGGCAGGCCAACATCGAGGATTATCAAATCGTAAAGGGCTTCTTTAGCCTTTTTTAACCCTTCCGCACCGGTTCCGGCCTCGAAAACATCGAACTCGTCTGTCATTACCAATTGATCGGCGAGGGCTTCGCGTAGATCTACCTCGTCATCGACCATTAATATTTTCTTAATGCTACCCATTTTCCGACTCCTCCGTGCGGTGTCCTTCATATTTGTTGTGAAAAGGGCTTGGTTGCAAGGTTTTGCGCTGCTCGCTCACACAGGCGTGTCACTTTCGCGGGAAATGTTTCAATTCCGGTGGCTAGGGGATATATGAATGAAAAGAACTGAAACATTTATGGCCGAATTTCATGACCCTAGCTTTGAACCGACAGGAACGCATCGCCCGAATGGGCAGTGATATCCGTATCGGTGTGCCTGTTGCCGTACTTGATGGGGATAACGGCGCGCTGGTTTTGGCGGCCGAGGTTGTTAGTGCCGAACGATTGGCCGACCTGCGCGGAATGGCGGGGATTGTAGAGCTGGCGATAACATTGCGCCGTGCGACAACCTTAAAAACCGCCGCTTATGACGGTGACGTGGCGCGAATTGTTATTCCGGCGGATGCGGGGATTGCGTGGGTGCATGCGATGGCGGATCCGTCGCAGGACTTGGCTTCACCGATGAAGGGGCCGTTTCAGGTGATCCGTGGGGCGGGGGCCGATATTCACCGCGCCAGTATCGCGCTGGCCAAGCGGGCGCATTTGTTGCCGGCGGCAGTTGTTCTGTCGCTTGGGCGGGACCACGCGGAATCTTTGGCGAAGAAATATGGGCTGAACCGGATCGAAGCGGCAGATCTGTTGGGTATGGACGAGGTTTCCGAACTGACGGAGGTTTCCGCCGCCCGTGTTCCGCTTGAGGTTTCCAAACAAGGCCGCGTGCGTGTATTTCGGCCGCGCGACGGTGGCGAGGAGCATTACGCGATTGAAATTGGCAATCCTGATCGGGCGGCTCCGGTTTTATCACGGCTACACTCGGCGTGTTTCACAGGGGATTTGCTGGGATCGTTGAAATGCGATTGCGGCCCGCAGTTGCGCGCGGCACTGGCGCAGATTGGGCACGAGGGTGCCGGGGTTCTGTTGTATATGAACCAAGAAGGGCGCGGCATTGGCCTTGCCAATAAAATGCGCGCTTATGCTTTGCAGGATCAGGGTTTTGATACGGTGGAGGCGAACCATCGGTTGGGATTCGAGGACGACGAACGTGATTTCCGGCTGGGCGCTGAAATGCTGAAGGCGATGGGCTTTAGCGCGGTTCGGCTGATGACGAACAATCCGGCGAAAGTCTCGAAGATGGAAGCGTCTGGCGTTAAGGTGGTGGAACGAGTGCCGTTGGCGGTCGGGRAAAAYCCGCATAACGCAGAYTACCTCGCCACCAAAGCCAAGAAGAGTGGCCATTTGTTGTGATAACWGYTGAACWYCTGACWAGRGCYRTACARKCGGGGCCATCTGGTGGYTCRTCTGACTATGACYTGAAYCCGACCATCAAAGCGGCCYTGCCGGARCGATCTTTGCGCCCCGCGGCAGTTCTTATTCCGYTGATCGARCGMYMRARYGGTTGGCAGGTGATCYTGACCAARCGGGCCTCKCAYCTAAAGCATCAYGCCGGGCAGGTTTCCTTCCCCGGGGGGAAGGTYGAGGCTGGCGAAACCGTCAAGGCGGCCGCATTGCGCGAGGCGGRGGAAGAAATCGGACTGCCAGTCAGCGCCGTTCAGATGATTGGTTCGCTTGATGTTCATGAAACGGTGACGAATTTCAGCGTGACGCCATTTGTTGGGCTGGCGAGTAACTTTCGCCCCGTGATTGATGCGGGCGAGGTTGAGGAGGTGTTCGAAGTACCGCTCGACTTTTTGATGACGGCTGCGAACATGTCCATTCAGGGGCGAAACTGGCAGGGGCATCGGCGACAGTATTACACCATTCCCTACGGTCCTTATTATATATGGGGCGCAACGGCGCGGATGATCAAGGTTCTGGCGGATAGGGTAGCGCAATGCAGGTAACAGGCGATTGGCTGACATCGGCGGATACGCAAGCCGTGTTGGGGATGCTGACGGACGCGGGCCACCTTGCGTATGCGGTGGGGGGCTGTGTGCGGAACGCTCTATTAGGTGTGCCGGTTGCCGATGTGGACATCGCGACCAGCGCGGTGCCGGAAGAAGTGGTGCGATTGGCTGAGGCGGCAGGTTTGAAGGCGATTCCAACTGGTCTTGAACACGGAACAATCACCGTTGTCAGCAACGGGGAACCGCACGAGGTTACGACGTTTCGCAAAGATGTCGATACGGATGGGCGGCGTGCCGTTGTGGCGTTTTCGGGCAACATTTCAGATGACGCAGTTCGCCGTGATTTCACCGTGAATGCGCTTTATGTGGAGGCGGACGGCACGTTGCATGACCCGCTTGGTGGTTTGCCAGACATCAAGGCGCGACGGATAAGGTTCATTGAGGATGCGGCGCGGCGGATTGAAGAAGACTACCTGCGGATACTGCGGTTTTTCCGGTTTACGGCGTGGTATGGAGACCCGAGTGCAGGGCTGGATGCCGAAGGTTTGGCCGCCTGTGCCACGCATGTTGACGGAATTTCGAAGTTGTCGAAAGAACGTCTGGGCGCGGAGATGAAAAAGCTGTTGGCGGCACCCGACCCTGCCCCTGCATTAGCTGCAATGGCGGCGAGCGGGGTGTTGGCACAAATACTGCCCGGTGCGGATCCGCAGTACATTGCACCGCTTGTGCATTTGGAGCAAGCGGCTGACATTTCTCCAAACTGGCAACGTAGAATGGTCGCGATGGGCGGGGAAAACCACGCGAAACGGCTGCGACTTTCCAAGGCGGAAGCGAAGCGGTTGAATGCGGTGGCGGCTGCGATGCAATYGGGCGCGTCGGCCAAGGTTATGGCATATAGGTTTGGCGCAGATGCTGCGCTGGATGCCAAGATGATCGAGGCSGCGACGYTATCTTYRSCRYTRCSYGARRGKTTGCGYGAASATMTASAGSARGGTGCGAAGGCCACCTTTCCGGTAAAAGCGGCAGATTTGATTGATMGCCTCGGCGCTGGGCCRCATTTAGGGGCAGAACTGAAGCGGTTGGAAARCCTGTGGGTAGATGCTGRTTTCAAACTTAGCAAAAAGGAACTRTTGCAGAGTTGACAGCCGCCGCWGCTTCTGGAAGGGTCACARGTTCTGACCTAACGGATTGATGTTATGACTATAGATTCCCTGATTGCGCTTTTCGGCATTCTTCTGGCCGCCACATGGACGCCCGGCCCGAATAACTTGATGCTCGCATCATCTGGTGCGTCGTTTGGCTTGCGGGCGACGGTTCCGCATATCGCGGGTGTGTTTATCGGCTTTGGGTTCATGTTGTTCATCGTCGCGCTGGGCTTTGGCGAGGTGTTTGAGCGTGTGCCCGCGTTGCACAGCATCCTTCGTTGGGTGGGTGCTGCGTTATTGTTGTGGGTTGCTTGGCGGATCGCGAACACCAAAGCGCCAGGGGAGTCTGGGGCGCGAACCAAGCCATTCACGTTTATTCAGGCTGCCGCTTTTCAGTGGGTGAACCCTAAAGGTTGGGCGATGTGTGTCGCTTTGGTCGGGCAATTTATGGGCAGCGAACGCTCGATCATGGTTGCGGGCATTTTGGCCGGTGTTTCAATGATCAGCGGGGCGACCTCTGCCACGGGTTGGGCTGCATTTGGCGAGTTTTTGCAACGCTGGTTGAAGTCTCCTCGGCATCTGAAGGCATTTAATGTGTCGATGGCCGCGGTTATCGTTGTGGGTGTGGTCTTTGTCCTTTGGTCGGGGTTTGGTGCGTAAGCTTCGATCCGCTCTATATGTTTGTGCTTGTTGGTTTGGCGTCTCCTGGCCCCAATATCATCATGCTGATTGCATCCGGCGCACGGTTCGGGTTTCGCCGGACCTTGCCACATGTAATTGGCATTGCGCTGGGTGTTGCGGTGACGGCGGGGTTGACGGGTTTGGGTCTTGGTGCGCTGATTTTGCGGTGCCCTACGGTTTCTTTTGGGCTAAAACTGCTGGCAGCGGGGTGGATTTTCTATCTTGGGTATCGGCTGTACCGATCCCTGAATGTGCCAAAAGCAGAGTCTCGTGATCGACCGTTTACCATACTTGAGGCCATGCTGTTTCAATGGGTCAACCCTAAGGTCTGGGCGGTCGCGATGGCGGCGGCGGCCGGGTATGGCCTTGGCCAACCACCGATGCAGGAAGGTTTGCGGCTAGCGCTTACATTCGGTGGTATCAATCTGTTCGTGTGTCTGTTTTATACCAACGCCGGAAGTTGGCTGGCGCGCTTCTTTAACACGCCCGTTTTGTGGCACAGGTTTATGACGGTGATGGCCGCATTGATGGCGCTGTCAGGGCTGGCTATTTTCCTTTAATCCCTGCCACCAATCATCTTTTGCAAGCGCGGCGCGTAAAGGTGTTTGTGTTTGTTGAGGGGCGCTTTCAATGTAATTGTGCGCCTCGGTCAGGTTCTCGCCGGTAAGGGTGCGAAGGTAGGTTAATCCGGCGTCAACGGAGAAGTTTTGCTGGGTGTACCCGAAGAAATTAGGTTCAAGATCAGTCCATACGGCCCCATCCCATGCATTGTCTTCACACCAATCGGCAACGGCTTTGCAAACATCGGGCATCCGGCCTTTTCGCAGGCCGTTGCGATGTACAGCCCCGATCAAATCCAACGGTGCCCGTTCCCGAGCAGCCAGATCGTTGATGGTGTGCGTGATATCAGTTTTGGTGGATTGGATGGCGTTGGTTGTGCACTCCACCCCGACGGTTGGGTCAAGGCAAACGACTAATCCGAGTTTTCGTTTTGGGGAAATGCGGCTGAATTCCATTGGAAGGCGCGGTCCAGCCTCCATCGACCACCCACCAGTCGTGTGTGGCGTCAGGATTTCGAGATCCCAGATTAGAGAACCCCAGCCGAGGATCGCAATTCGGCTCATCCGGTGGGGTTTGAGTATTTGTGAAAAAGAGAAGTCATGGCCATTTACATTCTGGTGGCAAGGACATCAGCACAGCTTCGGGATTGTGGCCGGTTTGTAGGCCGAATTGGGTGCCGCGATCATAGACGAGGTTGAATTCGGCGTAGCGGCCGCGTTTGATCAACTGAATTTCACGGTCAGCGTCTGTCCATGGATCGTTCACGTGCTTTTCCGTTATAGGCATGAACGCTTTCAGGAAGGCACGGCCTACGTCTTGGGTGAAGGCGAAGTCGGCTTCCCAGTCGCCAGTGTTGTGATCGTCATAGAATATACCGCCAACGCCGCGGGGTTCATTCCAGTGTTTAATCATGAAGTACTCGTCTGCCCATTCTTTATAGCGCGGGTAATAAGTTGGGTCGTGGGCATCGCACGCGTCTTTCAGGCGAGCGTGGAAGAATGCGGTGTCTTCGGGGAGTTCGACCATCGGGTTCAGGTCAGCGCCGCCGCCGAACCACCAGCCGTGCGGGGTCCAGAACATGCGGGTGTTCATGTGGACGGCGGGCGTTTTGGGGGATCGCATGTGAGCAACCAGTGAAACTCCTGCGGCCCAAAAGCGGGGGTCTTCGGTGATGCCATCCATGCCGGTGCGCGATTTCATCGAACGCTGCGCGGCTTCCCCAAGGGTGCCGTAAACGGYGGAAATGTTTACGCCGACCTTTTCGAAAACACGGCCGCCGCGCATCACMGWCATCTCGCCGCCGCCAGCGTCTGTGCCGTCACCGTTATCGCGTTTTGTAGGTTTTCTTTCGAACCGACCAGCGGGCAAATCGGCGTGTGGGCCAGTGGTTTGTGCATCTTCCAAACCCTCGAATGCGGCACAAATCTGGTTGCGCAAGTCTTCGAACCAAGCGGAGGCGCGGGCTTTTTCGTCGATAAGGTCGTTGGTCACAACAGGATTTCCCTTCCGAAATTGCACATAAATGTGTCGGTACAATAATCTCATAACTTGCGATTGACTGTAAAACAATCACTGAATAGGGTTGCCGCACCAAACATGGTGGAGGAACTGCAATGAACAAAATCCGGACGAATACTTTAGCCTCTTAGGCCCCGGATTTGGGCCTCTTGTGGCCTGCTTGCATTTCAACATTTCAAAAATTCCGTTTCGCCCGAGGAGGGCACCCCATGTTCAAAARGTTCGAAGATCTTGTGAATCCGTTCATGTCGTTTTCCAGCGAAACGCCACCGGCGGTGTTGTGGCCCTACCTGAAAACCCATCTGGCTCCGTTCAAGAAATGGCTGCCTGTTATGGCGTTATTGGGGGTGTTGACGGCCGTGATGGAAAGCGGCCTGATCTTCTATTCCGGTCGTATAATTGACCTGATGARYRCGKCGGGYGCSGATRYCATGTGGGAAAAGCACGGGTTTGAGTTGATCCTTGCCGCTGCTTTTGTGCTGCTGTTGCGGCCTTTGATTATTACGCTGAACCATTTGTTTCTTGAGCAAACGCTGGTGTCGAACCTTAATGTTCAGGCGCGGTGGCGGTCGCATAAGCAGTTGTTGGGGCAATCTACGGAGTTCTTCCAGAATGATTTCGCGGGCCGATTGGCCAACCGTGTTATGCAAATGGGCCCAGCGGTAGAAGACAGCGCGTATATGGCGCTTGAGGGTATTTGGTATGCCACCGTCTATGTGCTGGGCGCGGTTATTGTGTTGATGCAAATCGACATGCGATTGGCTGCGCCGATGATTATTTGGCTGGTGGTCTATATACTGTTTGTGAAACGCATCGCGACGCGGGTTGCGACGGTTTCCGAGCGGATGACAGAAACAAAATCGCTGGTCACGGGGCGTATCGTAGATGCGTATACCAACATCGAAAGTGTGAAGCTGTTCGCGCATGGAGACCTTGAGGAAACCTATGTTCTGTCGGCGATGAAGCGGCACCGGATCAGGTTTCAGCGGTTCTTGCGGCTTATGACAAAACTGACGTTTAGCTTGGCTAGCATGAACGGTTTCTTGATGGTTGGTGTGATCGGCCCCGCCATTTGGCTGTGGACCGAAGGGCAGGTTTCTGTGGGCGAGGTTGCTGCGGCCTCGGCCCTGACTATTCGTCTTAACGGTATGACCGGCTGGATTATGTGGGTGACAATCCGTCTGTTCGAACATGCAGGGGTTATCCGCGAGGGTTTGCAATCGTTGTCCGTACCGCACGCGGTTACAGACAAGCCAAACGCGCCGGAATTGAGCCTGACCCAAGGCAAGATCGAGGTGGTTAACCTGTCCCATCATTATGGCAAGGGAAAGGGTGGTCTGGACCGGATTAACCTGACGATTAAGCCTGGTGAAAAGATCGGCCTTGTCGGGCGGTCTGGTTCGGGTAAATCCAGCCTTGTGAATCTGCTGATGCGGTTTCGGGATGCGGAACAGGGACAGATTTTGATCGACGGGCAGTCTGTTTCTGACGTGACACAGGATAGTTTGCGCAATCAAATTGGAATGGTAACGCAGGACAGCAGCTTGCTGCACCGCTCGGTTCGGGCCAACATTCTTTATGGTAAGCCAGAGGCAAGCGACACACAGATGATCGAGGCTGCCAAACGGGCCGAGGCGCATGATTTTATCCTTGATCTGCAAGATCCCAAGGGGCGTACTGGCTACGACGCCTTCGTTGGCGAACGGGGCGTGAAACTGTCTGGTGGCCAAAGGCAGAGGGTAGCAATTGCACGGGTGATCCTGAAAGACGCACCGATTTTGGTATTGGATGAAGCAACCAGCGCGCTGGATAGCGAGGTCGAGGCGACCATTCAACAGACGCTTTATGGCATGATGCAGGGCAAAACGGTGATTGCAATTGCGCACCGTCTGTCTACGATTGCGCAGATGGACCGGATTATCGTGCTGGACGCTGGAAGTGTGGTCGAAGAAGGTACACACGCAGAGCTGCTGGCGCTGGGTGGGCTATACGCTGGTTTCTGGAACCGCCAATCGGGCGGATTTATCGGGGCTGACGAGTGAAGTTTTTCGAAAACCTTTTTGATCCTTTTGCCGAGGCAATGGACCGCAGCCAACGATACTAATTGCTTTTATTCGGTATTGTCGGGTTTATGTTGTCTCCTAGACCGGCCTGAATTCTCTATCTTTCGGGCCGGGCCCTTCAATTCTTGGCCTGTTTCGCGTGCATAAATATACACTGGAACAAAGGCGCGATTTTTTGCGAGGGTGATTTCGCAGGACGTATTAACCAAAAGAAAATACAAACGACGGCCGCACTTGGCGAATTGCTGATGGAATTGCTAAATGCGGTGTCATTTGCAGGCGCAATGATTTTGGGTGGCGGGGCGGTGATGTTTTCGTCCGATTGGCTGCCTTGCAGCGGTTATGTTTGGTTGGCTAGGGTTTTATATTATTGCATTGCGGTGGGGTTTTCCCAAGATCCGCAAATTGGGTAAAGCGCGGGCCGAAACACGCTCAGCTATTTCGGGTAATTTCGTGGATAGCMTCGCCAATATAACAACCGTAAAACTGGCGAGGCCCGAGAGGCCCTGCAACAGTTTCACATTGTAATAGCATTCTTGCTGGCCTTTTGCCGATATTGGTATCGCCGAGTAACGCCATTTGTTTGGGTGTTGGCGCATAAACAGGTGGTTTCACGGAGGTGCTTTTGACCAACGGAGCCGAGAGGGTTTACGCCCTCGACGTTGGCCATGGACAGCTGCATCAGTGATTGTGTGACGACCCAAAGGTCGTGAACATCGAGGGTAGAAATGTACGCGAAATACCTGATGGGTTGGTGCTGACTGTGGATTGGGTTGTAACGGACGTATCCTTCATTTTATTASAAAAGCGTTTCTGGACCCGCTGTTGCTGGCCCGAAAAAGTGCGATTTTGGTGGCACTGGTTAAACCACAATTTGAGGTTGGTCGTGCGTATATTGGCAAGGGTGGAATTGTTCGGGATCAAGAGGCGAAATCTAAAGCGCGGGCGCGGGTTGAAATGTTCCTTCAGGCCGAAGGCTGGCAAACCACCCATCGTGGAGAAAGCCCGATTACGGGAGGTGACGGGAACGTGGAATATCTAGTCGCGGCGCGACGCATTTAGCTCAATTTGTTGGCATTATGTTCCGCGGTGATAACTAACTGGTAACGGTTCTTCGTCTAGTATCGATTTATCGAAATGAGAACTGGTGGGTGATATGGCGGTTAAGAACGATAAAGCTCCGATAATTATCAAGCGAAAAAAGGTGATTAAGGGTGGTGGGCATCATGGTGGTGCGTGGAAGATTGCCTATGCGGATTTTGTGACGGCAATGATGGCGTTTTTCCTACTGATGTGGCTGTTGAATGCCACGACCGAATCGCAACGCAAAGGTCTTGCGGATTACTTCAGTCCAACGATTCCGGTATTTAAAATCTCCGGTGGCGGGGATGGTGCTTTTGGTGGGGAAAGTACCTTTTCACAGGAAATGGTGGTGCAAAATGGCACAGGCGCTGCCGATTTACGCGCGACGGATGAGAATAAAGCCGACGGCGACACTGGGGTGGAATCATCCGATATCGTTGGTGGTGAAGATGGCGTTTCAGAGCTGAAATTTACGGATATCGAGAATATGTTTCGGGGTGACAGTGGCGAAAGCACTGTGGCGGACGATTTGTTAAAACACGTGAATACGCGGGTCACTGACGAAGGGTTGATTATTGAAGTTTTTGATCTACCCTCGTCACCGTTGTTTGTTGTTAACACCGGTGAACCAAACGATAAGATGTTGTTATTACTGGATATGATTGCTGATGTAATTGGAATTGTCAGTAACAACGTTGCAGTTTTGGGGCACACAGATGAGATTAAACTTAACGGTGGGGATGCGTTTATTCTCTCGACAGAGAGAGCACATTTTTCCCGGCAACGCCTAGTTAGTGCGGGGGTTTCTGCTAGCCGCATTGCACGGGTGGCTGGGTATGCTGCTCGCTCGCCTAGTCAACCGGTTGCGGGGGTGACCCGAAATCGGCGTATTGAAATTATCTTGCTGCGCAGTGAGCGCACAAGTCGATAATATTCCAGTAAAGTTTGATACACTTAAGGCTGCCATCCCGTTTAATAATCTATGTGTTTACCGGATGTTAAGGGTCTTTCTGAAATACTGGCTGTGAAAGAAATAGTTCAGAAGGGCTTATAATGACAATATCATCATCACTGAATGCAGGCGTTACAGGTTTGAACGTCAATGCCAGCAAATTGGCAACCATCGCCGATAACATCGCGAACTCGGGTACGTTTGGATATAAACGCGCGGACGCGGATTTTTCGTCAGTCGCTTTAGCGCAAAGCAAAGGGCGATATACGGCCGGTGGGGTGACGGTTAATACCTTCCGGAATGTTACGAGTAAGGGGTCGCTTACGCCAACTTCAAACCCGACAGATATAGCGATCGCGGGCCGCGGGATGTTACCAGTAACACCCACCTCGGCTTTAGGGCAGACAGGTGGAACATATCCATTGATGATGACTACGACGGGTTCGTTCACACCGGATAAAAATGGTATTCTAACCTCACAAAATGGGTTGGCGCTGATGGGTTGGCCTGCACAGGCGGATGGGACAATTCCGGTACAGCCAAGGGATAGCGCCGCTGGGTTGGAACCGGTTTTTGTAAATTTGAACCAATTTGCCGCAAGTCCTACCGACTTGATCGGTTTGGGTGTTAACCTTCCCGCAATTGCCACAGAAGCGGGGGCATCGGGTGCTCCCTATCAGATCTCGATGGAGTATTTTGATAATTTGGGTACGACGAAAACGATGACTGCGGTATTCACCCCAATTGTACCGGGTGCGGGACAGTCGAATACGTGGACGTTGGAGATAATTGACGATGCGACGGGAGCATTGCCTATCGCAGAATTCACAGTCGCATTCAACGACACGCCAACGACCGGCGGCTCCGTGGCTTCGGTAACGCCTGTGTTTGGCGGCACATATGACCCCTTATCTGGTAATGTTTCGGTAGCGTTTGCAAGCGGGCCAATTGAAATTGAAGTTGGAGAGCCTGGCGGGGCGGCAAGGCTAACACAGATGTCCGCAGAGTTTGTTCCCATCTCGCTTACCAAAAACGGTGCCCCAACGGGGAATCTAACATCGGTAGAAATTGACGAAAACGGSATAGTTTCAGCCATYTAYGAYAGYGGWTTTACRMGGACAATTTATCARGTWCCSGTYATYGATGTRCGYAACCCCAATGGYYTRAACGCCGAAAGYAACCAAGCRTTTACCCTCTCGCAGGCAAGCGGGCCGATGTATTTGTGGGATGCGGGTTCGGGYCCRACSGGATCAACGGTTGGGTATGCGCGCGARGAATCKACYACRGAYATCGCRGGTGAGYTRACMGCCYTGATYAAGACRCAACGKGCSTATTCCTCAAATGCWAAAATCATYCAGACCGTCGATGAGATGCTRCAGGAAACGACGAATATAAAACGCTAGAATAAGGAGRCAGSGCCATGAGTATTTCAAACGCTATGAATAACGCATATTCAGGCCTGTCTGCTATGTCGCGCTCAGCGGAAACGGTATCCAACAACGTATCAAACGCCCTAACGGAAGGATATAGTCGCCAGCAGATTGAATACACGGCAACTGTTTTGGGCAATCAGGGCAGTGGTGTCCGAATAGAAGGGATAACGCGAAGCGAGGACGTGTTAGCCACGCGATTACGGCGAAATGCTGCAACTGATCTCGCGAACATATCCACTAAATCAGACGCACTGGTTAGGTTAACGAACGCAATGGGCGAACCTGGGGAGGCGGGCGCTTTGGCAGTGCAGTACGCTGCATTCGAAGATGCGTTGTCGATGGCGGTTAGCGCGCCGGATTCAGTTGCGCTTCAGCAGGGTATTTTGATTAGCGCAAAGAGCCTCGCGGCTACGTTTAACCAAATCTCAACCGAAGTGAATCGTGTACGTATTGATGCAGATGCCAGCATTGCAAAGGATGTGGATACGGTTAATGCCTCGTTAAGGCAGATTGAGGCGATAAACGCGGAAATCAGGATGCTCTCAATGTCAGGGCGAAATATTTCGGCGCTGGAAGACCAGCGGCAAATCGCGGTTGATCGCGTGAATGCGATTATTCCGATTAGACAGACAAAAGTCGGCAATGGCGAGATAGCGGTATTCTCACAAGGCGGTGAAGTGCTGCTTAATGGCTCGGCGCGGACATTGGAATTTACACAAACAAATTTAATTGCACCAAGTATGTCGCTCGGATCAGGTGCATTATCAGGCCTGTCTATCAACGGGAAACCAATTGATGTCGGTAGCGCAGGGCGCGGTATTGCGGGGGGATCGTTATCTGCGAATTTTTTGGTTAGGGATTCGATTGCACCAGAATTTCAAACTCGCCTTGATGCACTTTCTGTAGATTTGATCGAAAGACTACAGAGCCCGTCCGTTGATCCAACTTTGTTGGTTGGAGATGCCGGCCTGTTTACGGACGCAGGGGCCACCTACAGCCCAATAAATGAGATCGGAATTAGCGGCCGCATATCCGTGAACGCTGCGGTGGACCCCGCGAGCGGAGGAGAGGTATGGCGGCTGCGCGATGGCATCGGCGCGCTAAGCCAGGGAGTTTCTGGTGCCAGTAATCAGCTAATACGATTGGTAAGCGTACTGGGTGAAGTCAGGCCATCGTCCACAAACATGGGGCTCGCAATTTCCATGAGTGGGGCAGGGTTTGCGGAAGAGATAACTTCGTTCTGGGCGTCAGAATCCTCTAGGTTAAACGAAGATCAAGCTTACAAACAGAGTGTGCACTCGCTACTTCGCGCAGAAGAATTACACGCGACCGGCGTTGATACAGACAAGGAAATGCAGTCGTTACTTGTTATCGAGCAGGCATATGCCGCCAACGCACGCGTAATTTCCGTTCTTGATGGGCTAATGAAGAAACTGTTGGAGATGTAAAATGATTACTATCGGGCAATCGGACCTCGCATCAGCAATGAAGCTGTCGGAACAAAACACGCGCACGAAAATTGCTTTGAGTATTGCCAGCAGCGAACTTTCATCCGGCATTAAGAGCAACTTGGTTGAAGCTACGGGGGGTGATTTGGGCAAACTGTTTGCAGTAGACCGCACAATTTCGCAGTTAGTTTCGGAGGCCGATGCGATTCAACTGGCCGCAGGGAAGTCCGCCTTGGCTCAGACGGCCCTTGGGAGCATCCACGAAAATCTGGTAGATTTCGGGCCTCAGCTATTGTCTGCAGTCGAGCGTGGAGATGCGCAATCGTCCAGACATATTGCAAGTGATGCACGACATGCATTGGGTGCCGTGGTTACATCACTAAATGTTCGCTATGGTCGGCATAGTATTTTTGCGGGGGCAGCGTTGGATCAGCAAACTGTTGCTCCGGCTGAAGTGATCATCAATGATATTACTGCGATCGTTGCCAGTGCCGCAAATTCCACGGCGGCGTTGGTTGCTATCGACGACTATTTCTATAGTCCAGCGGGTGGGTTTGAAACCAACGTGTACTTGGGTGCGGCGCAGGATGGTCCGCCACTTCGGGATACGAGCGGCGAAATTATCGAGTATGCACAAAAGGCGGATTCCATCGAGATTCGCAATGCCATGCGGGCGCTTACAATAGCAGTAGTTGCGTCTGATGAGTCAAATTTCTTAAACACACCCGATCAGGTTGCTCTACTGCGGGAAGCCGGAGTCGCAGCGATTGCTGCTACGGATGGTATTACCACGCTTCGAGAAACACTGGGCTTTGCGGAAGGCCGGATTGAGAACGCGGAAGCGCGAAACCGCTCGATGAGTGGTGTTTTCGAGTTGGAGAGGTCTTCTATGATTTCGATAGACCCTTACGAAACGGCAACAAAGTTTGAGGCTTTGCAAGTTCAACTGCAAACAATTTATACAATTACCGCGCGATTATCAGGTCTTTCCCTAACGAACTATTTGAGGTGATGCATGAACCCGTTGACCGTGCTGCGATATCTTCCGCTAATACTTATTGTGCTTTTCGGACCGTCTATTTCTTTAGGGGCGGTTGTCAGGATTAAGGATCTGGTGGAGTATGACGGCGTACGTGGCAATGATCTGGTGGGTTACGGGCTCGTTGTGGGGCTGAATGGAACAGGCGATGGCCTTCGAAATTCGCCATTCACCGAAGAGGCATTAGCCAACTTGCTGGAACGTCTTGGAATTAATGTTGCAGGCGAACAATTCCGGCCGAAGAATGTTGCTGCAGTGCTTGTGACGGCCAATTTACCAGCATTTGCACGTGCTGGCGGCCAAATCGATGTTACTGTATCGGCCATCGGGGATTCAAAAAGTTTGCGTGGAGGTACACTGATTATGACCCCGCTGAGTGCAGCGGACGGCAACATATATGCGGTTGCACAAGGCTCCTTAATTGCGGGTGGTGTTTCTGCGGCGGGTGAAGCTGCGGAAGTAGTGCGGGGCGTTCCAACGTCAGCAGTAATTCCCGCTGGCGCACGTGTGGAGCGTGAGGTTGATTTTGTTCTGTCAGACATGCAGGACATGCGGATTGCGTTGCGAAATCCGGATTTCACAACAGCTGTTCGAATTGAACAGGCAATCAACGAGAGTTTCGGAAAACGCATAGCGACGATGATGGATTCTGGCACTGTGCAGCTCGACATACAGCGATCTGGTGCTCCAAGCCCGGCACACTTGATAAGCTTATTGGAAAACATCGAAGTTATCACGGCGCAAAAAGCCAGAGTTGTCGTGGACCAAAGGTCCGGAACTATTGTGTTGAGTGATGATGTTCGCATCTCTCGCGTAGCTATTTCGCAAGGAAACCTGACTTTGCGAGTCAAAGAGGCGCCGTTGGTGGTGCAGCCAAATCCATTTTCCCAATCCGGCGAAGCGATTGTGGTGCCCCGAACGGAAGTCAATATCGAAGAAGAGCCCGGAATTGGGTTGGCTTTAGTCGATACCGCGGTATCATTACCTGAAGTGATTGAAGGACTTAACGCTTTGGGCGTCTCGCCGCAGGACATGATTGACATCCTGAAGGCAATTAAGGCTGCTGGCGCACTTCATGCTGAATTTATTGTTCAGTAACTTGTGTGGTCGATACAGATAAACCGAATTTAGGATTTTCGCCAAGAGGACCGCGAACGGTGGAACGTTCGGCTTCGATGTCCGACCTGCGCCAGACAACCTCAACGATAGCACCTGTCGGGCGCGCGAATTCCGGAGGCCCAGAGGGTGACGCAGATCGTTTGCTCGGTGCCTCGGATCCATTCGCAAATGTCAGTCGCGCGCCGGATCGCTCCAACAGGGTTTTCGCAATGAAAAGGCCCAACCCCATGCCCTCGTATTCTGGTCGAATAGGTTGAGGTTTTCGCTTATCGCTCCGCTTGCGAACAAACGGGTCGCCAATTTTCCCGATCAAATCCGGCGGATAACCAGTCCCGTCATCGCCAACATGAATTCGCAGCTCTTTATCGTCCCAATCAATGTCAATCCACACGCGGGCTGCTGCAAAATCCACGGCATTTTGCACAAGATTGCGAAGGCCGTGAATGATTTCCGGCTGGCGTGGAACCTCGGGCTGATTGGGGGCCAGGTCGGTTTGTTGCAGCGCTCCATCGATTCGAATCAGGACCATCTTGCCGCGATCCATATGTGGTTCCGCGGCCTCTTCGATCACGGCAGAAATTGGCGCGTGGTGCAAGTGGGTGTCGTCTTTACCTGTACGGCCCATGTCCCGTAAAATATCGCGGCAACGGTCGGCTTGAGTGCTAATAAGTTTAGCGTCGTCGTAAAGATGTGGTCGATCCTCAAGTTCGTCTGCCAATTCCGCGGCGGCCAATTTTATCGTTGCCAATGGTGTGCCAAGTTCGTGGGCAGCAGCAGCGACGACACCGCCCAAAGCAGTTAAGCGTTGTTCGCGGCCCAATGCGAGCTGTGTCGCGGTTAAGGCTTCGGACATTGAAAACGTTTCTTCTGTGACGCGGTGTGCGTATGCGGCGAGGAAAACGCCGGAAGTTATCAGCGCGGCCCATGTGCCATAAATGAGCAAGTCGGGCAATTGTATCAGTTGGCCCGATGTTGTGGCTAGCGGGATATAAAACACGACCAGTAGCGATATGAGAGAAACRAAAACTAAACCAATAATCACGGTTGCCCGTAAAGTTAGAGCTGCGGCTGAAATTGTAACTGGTGCCAGCATCAGAAAGACAAATGGGTTTGATAGCCCGCCAGTTAACGAGACAAGAAATGCGAGCTGAAAGAGGTCGAACACCAAGGTCAGTATCGCGTTCTTTTCCGATAAGCGGTTGTTGGCGGGGAAAATGACGGTCGCGACAATGTTGAACGCGACAGAAACACCTAGCGCACTGGCACATAGGTCAAGCCTCAGGTCTATTTCCAGAAACCGTGTGGCGATTATAATCGCACCCAGCTGGCCCGCGATAGCGAGCCAGCGCAATAGTATGAGTGTGCGTAAGCGAAGCCATTTGCTGCGAGCGGTGCTGTTAAAGAGTTTTAAAGGTGCGTCAAACATTGTGCCTGAATATCAGTCAGGGCTTGTGCATCCAATAGAAAAGACGCGTGCGGCATTATTAGGTGTTGAATATTTGGCGAAAAGCGTTGATTTATAAGTTAAATATTAAAAGGAATACACAGATGTCACGACTTGTCGCAATCTTTGCAGTTTTAGTGGTTTTATCGGGTTTGGGAACGGTTTTGTTTTTCGCATTTCGGCCTGCACCAGCAGATCAGTTTGCGCAATGTAGGACGACAGCGGTCGCTGGTGGAAGTGCTGCCATCGGCGGGCCGTTTGAGTTGACCGACCATACTGGGTTGCGGGTTACAGATGTTGATGTAATTGATGGTCCGACGCTAGTGTATTTCGGCTACACTTTTTGTCCGGATGTTTGCCCGCTGGACACCTATCGCAACGCGGAGGCTGTTGCCGTTCTGGAGGAGCGTGGCATAGATGTGAAACCGGTGATGATCACTATTGACCCTGCTCGTGATACAAGCGAATCTATGGCGGCGTTTGTTGAGTACTTGCATGAAGATATGGTCGGGTTGACCGGCACAGCAGAGGAAATCGCGGTCGCAATCAAGGCGTATAGAGTGTATGCGGCTAAGAATGGCGACGATGAAAATTACCTGATGGATCATTCAACCTGGACGTATTTGATGGCGCCAGAGCACGGATTCCTTGAATTTTTTGGTCGAGACGTCACCCCGGAAGAGATGGCTGATCAGGTTGCTTGCTTTGTCGATAAGCTATAAAAGCTGGACTTAATGTCGCGGTTCGATTATATATAAGGAAAATCAAATATAAGAAGGGGAACAGCGATGGCGGAGAATACGCTACAAGAGATCGGCGAAGATAATTCGCTGCTACTTCTAGACGACGACGAACCATTTCTTCGCCGTTTGGCGCGTGCGATGGAAAAGCGTGGTTTTAACGTGACCGCTGCTCAAAGTATTGCAGAAGGCAAAGGCGCGGTCGCCAATAAACCGGCAGCATACGCCGTAGTTGATTTGCGCCTTGAGGACGGAAATGGCCTTGATGTCGTTGAAATGCTTCGTGAAAAACGCCCAGATGCACGGATTGTCGTTCTGACCGGATACGGCGCAATTGCGACGGCGGTTGCTGCGGTAAAAATTGGTGCGACGGACTATTTGTCCAAGCCTGCGGATGCCAGCGATATTACAAATGCGTTACTGGCACGGCCCGAAAATAAACCTCCACCCCCTGAAAACCCAATGTCGGCTGATCGTGTGCGCTGGGAGCATATCCAGCGTGTATTCGAACTTTGCGACCGAAATGTTTCCGAAACAGCACGCCGTTTGAACATGCACCGTCGCACATTGCAGCGCATACTTGCGAAACGTAGCCCGCGATANGTCCCTACCCCAATTAATTACACGCGAAGCTGGCGACATGCCTCGGCAACGGCTATTCCGGCGGACATTGCAACATTCAAAGACCGACCGCCTCCTGGCATCGGGATGATAATGGCGGCGTCAGCGCGATCATGCACTTCTGGGGGTGCCCCAGCGCTTTCGCGGCCCATTAGAATCGTGTCGCCATTTTGAAACTGAAAATCCCACAGTGGTGTTGCGCCTTCTGTGGTCATCAAAATAATGCGCCCCGGTGGTTTGTCTTCTAAATAGATGCTCCACGAGTTATGCCGCGTAATGTCTGCAATTTCCGCATAATCCATCGCCGATCGACGTAGGGCTTTGAGCGAAAACGGAAAGCCGCACGGCTCGATCACATCAATCGGAGTCGCGAAACAGGCACTTAGGCGAATCATACTGCCCAGATTTAAGGCAATATCTGGCTGATAGGTGGCTAATCTGACGTTCATACCTTGAAAAATACCTCTTAGTAACAAGTGCGGCGCAAAGTCCGCTGGACCCAAGGGGGTTGCGGGTGTATTCCCCATTCCTAACGTACCTGTCCTTCGACGGGCGTAAATGCATTTTTGCCCTAATTTCGGGGCGGTTACTAGAGGAGAGTATCTTTTGTCTCACGCAGAAGACACAGGCTCGCGTCGCGACTTTCTATATGTCGCCACCGCTTCGGCCGGCGCAGTCGCCACGGGCGCCGCGGTTTGGCCATTGATCAATCAGATGAACCCCAGCGCCGATGTTCAGGCACTCGCTTCGATCGAAGTTGATGTTGCCGACATGGAAGTAGGCACACAGTTGACAGTAAAATGGCGCGGCAAACCCGTATTCATTCGCCGTCGCACAGCCGGAGAAATTGAAGCTGGTCGTGCAGTCAACCTAGATGATCTTGCAGATAATACTTCGCAAAACCTTAACCTTGATTCCGAAGCGGATGGTTCCGACCAGAACCGCACATTGGACGAAGCAGGTGAGTGGCTGGTGATGCTAGGTGTTTGTACTCACCTTGGATGTGTTCCGCTTGGTGGTGCATCCGGCGATTTTGGCGGGTGGTTTTGCCCGTGCCACGGATCGCATTACGACACAGCAGGCCGTATCCGTAAGGGACCAGCGCCGCTTAACCTTCTTGTGCCGCAGACAGCATTTCTGTCCGACACAGTTATCAAACTAGGCTAGGGAGAAGACAATGAGTGGTATCCCACACGATAAATACGAGCCAAAGTCGCCTTTCGCGAAATGGCTTCATGTCCGTCTGCCGATTGTAAGCCTAGCTTATGACACGCTGATGATTCCGACACCGAAAAACCTTAACTGGTGGTGGATCTGGGGCATTGTTTTGGCATTTGCACTGGTTTTGCAGATCATTACCGGCATCATTCTGGCAATGCATTACACGCCGCAAGTTGATCTGGCGTTCGCGTCCGTTGAACATATCATGCGGAACGTCAACGGTGGCTGGGCCTTGCGTTATACACATATGAATGGCGCCTCGTTGTTCTTTATGGCCGTATACATCCACATTTTCCGCGGTCTTTACTACGGTTCGTACAAAGCGCCGCGTGAAATCACGTGGATCATCGGCATGTTGATCTATCTTGCAATGATGGCGACAGGTTTCCTTGGTTACGTTCTTCCATGGGGGCAGATGTCCTTCTGGGGTGCGACCGTTATTACTGGCTTGTTTGGTGCAATTCCGTTTGTAGGCGAAGCAATCCAGACTTGGTTGCTTGGTGGGCCAGCGGTGGATAACGCCACACTGAACCGTTTCTTCTCGCTTCACTATTTGCTGCCATTCGTGATTGTTGGCCTTGTCGCTGTTCACATGTGGGCGTTCCACACAACGGGCAATAACAATCCAACGGGTGTTGAGGTTCGTCGCACGTCGAAAGCYGACGTTGAAAAAGACACACTTCCGTTTTGGCCTTACTTTGTGATCAAAGATTTGTTCGCGCTGGTTGTTGTTCTTGCGATATTCGTTGTCGTTATTTGGACCATGCCGAACTATTTCGGCCATCCGGACAACTACAACGTTGCTAATCCGCTGGTAACACCTGCGCATATTGTTCCTGAATGGTACTACTTGCCGTTCTACGCGATTCTGCGTGCGTTTACTGCAGAGGTTCCAATCGTACAATTCACAAACTGGATTACTGGCGGTATCGTTGACGCGAAGTTCTTCGGTGTTATCGCGATGTTCGGTTCAATTTTTGTGATGGCGCTGGTTCCTTGGTTGGATACAAGCCGCACACGTTCAGGTACATATCGCCCGATGTTCAAATGGTTCTTCTGGTTCCTTGTCATCGACTTTATGGTTCTGATGTGGGCTGGCGCACAGCCAGCCGAGCCTCCGTACTCCACGATCTCTCTGATCGGTGCAACATACTGGTTCGCTTACTTCCTCGTTATTTTGCCAGTTCTAGGCTTGGTCGAGAAATCGAAAACACCGCCTGCAACAATCGAAGAAGATTTCGACGCACACTATCCGTCGACCCCGGCTGAATAAGAGACGAAAAGGAAATATGAAAATGTTTAAGAAAATTATCCTTTCCGCGCTCCTAGCGGTTGGTCTTGTTGGCGGAGCTTATGCTGCCGCAGGCAAGCAGCACATCGAAGACTTCGATTTCAGCTTTGAAGGGCCGTTTGGCACTTTCGATCAATTTCAGTTACAGCGCGGCTTGCAGGTTTACACCGAAGTTTGTTCTGCCTGTCACGGTCTTGAGTTGGTGGCATTCCGCAACCTTGGTGATGAGGGTGGCCCAACGCTGGAAGGCGATCAGGTCAAAGCCTATGCGGCGCTGTACGATGTGTACGACGCTGAACTGGACGAAGATCGTGCCGCAAAACCTGCCGATATGTTCCCGGGCTCCGGCTTTGATGGCGCACCCGATCTTAGCTTGATGGCGAAGGCTCGCGCTGGTTTCCATGGTCCTTGGGGTCTGGGTATTAACCAGATTGTCAAAGGCATGGGTGGACCAGAATATATTGCATCTCTCCTTGACGGTTATACCGGCGAAGAAAAAGAAGAAGCTGGCACTACGTTCTATGGGAACTCCGCGTTTCCTGGCGGCTGGATTGCGATGGCACCACCGCTGGAAGACGATCTGGTAGAGTATCAGGACGGTAGCGAATCTGATCTTCGCAACATGGCGCAGGACGTTTCTGCATTCTTGATGTGGACGGCCGAACCCAAGATGATGGCACGTAAAGAAACAGGATTCCTTGTTTTTGTGTTCTTGGTTTTCCTCGCGTCACTTCTGTACCTGACAAACAAACGTCTTTGGGCGCCTCATAAGCACAAAGACTGATTGTTTAGGAAATAGAATTAGAAAGGGCGGGGTTAATTCCCGCCCTTTTTATTTGCCCAAATACGCGGCCAACGCAGGTGGCGGATTGTTAAGCAACGTGGCTGTTGGCTGCGGTTCCATCGCAATTCCATCTGCCACTAGCACAGTACTTTCCGCAATCCGCAGGGCATCGTCTGGGTTATGTGTAACCAATAACAACGTTGAATTCTGTTCCTGCCGGATATGGGCCACCAAATCGAGCATCTCGTGGCGCAGTGCTGGACCAAGTGCCGCAAAGGGTTCATCCAGCATTAAAACGGGGCGATCTCGCAGCAATGCACGAGCCAAGGCGACACGTTGTCGTTGCCCACCGGACAATTCTGACGGGCGGCGTGTGCCCATATCGGCCAAACCGACTTTGCGTAAAGCATCCTCGACCAGTTCAATTTGGGTTTTGGACAACTTTAGATCAGGGCGCACTCCCAGCCCCGTATTTTGGAAAACTGTCAAATGTGGGAACAAATTGTTTTCCTGAAACAACAGCGTTACGGGCCGTTTGGCTGGTGGGGTGTTGGTAATATCGTTACCACCAACGGAAATACCACCCTTCGACAGGTCAACAAATCCGGCAATGGCCAACAGTAACGTTGATTTACCACCACCAGACGGGCCGATGATCGCTGTTGTGCCATGCTTTATTGTCAGGTCCGCGCGTAGCGAAAAATCGTCTTGCTGGATATGTAGGTTTTCAAGTTTGATGTCCAAGGCGACCTCCACGATCAAAAATCCAGAATAGTGTTAAGGTTAGGGCTACCAATATCAACGCAACGCTGGCCGCTTCATCCATGCGATACGCGCCCATTAAACGATACATGAGCAACGGCAGTGTTTCGACATCTGGTGGTGCAAACAGCGTGATAACCCCCAAATCACCCATAGATAACGCTGCCGCCAACCCGGTCGAAAACCCCAGAGGTTTGCGAATGGCTGGCCATGTTGTCAGACGAAAGCGCGCCCACCCCTGCATTTCAAGACTGTCGGTAAGCCGCCCATAGGTCTGGCGGTTGTGTTGCATTGCAGGCAGTAACGCACGCAAAGCCAGCGGTAAGCTGATGGCCGCATTAACCAATGCGGTGACGGGTAGTGCAAGTGCAAATGGGTCGGCAATCGGGTGGATGATGATAAACAACCCTGTACCCAAAACGAATGGCGAGGCCGCGAGCATTAACAACCCGACCCCCTCGACAACCGACGACATTCTATTGTGCCGCGACTTTAGGTCGTCAATAAATCCAGCCAAGGCCAAGGCAAGTATCACGGATAGTACCGCTGAAAAAAGCGCAACGGTTAAGCTGTTAACAATCGCGGGCCATATGGTGGCTGGTAGATTTCCCAGTGCCGGCAACCCTCGGCTAATGACGGCAACAAGTGGGGCGCCGAGGAAGCCTGTGACCGCCACCAACACCAACGCATCTTGCCAAATTAGCACCTTGGAAGAAACGTCCCAACGCCGTGTTATCACAGATAACCCGCTGCCAAAAGAAACTGGAACCGCGGCGCGTAGGGACCAAAAAGCAATGACCGTGCAGATAATGAACTGGATTAGCCCCAGCACGGCGGCTTTGCCCAAATCGAATTCAAAGCGTAACGCTTGATAGATTGCCAGCTCGATAGTCGTTGCCTTGGGTCCACCGCCAAGCGTTAGCGCGACGGCAAAACTTGTGACGCATAACAGGAAAACCAACAGAAACGCGCCGGGCAGAATGGCGCGAAGCATGGGCAACTCCAACCGTAGGAAAACATCTTTTGGCGACATTCCAAGCTGCGCGCTTAATCGAAAATGTTCAACGGGGATGTGGCCCCAGCCTTGCAGAATAAGGCGTGTGACCAACGGCAGGTTAAAGAAAACATGCGCCAACAAAACGCCTACGAGGCCGTAAATATTCAACCGCTCCATGCCAAAGGATTGTGATACTTGTGAAACTAGCCCTGATCTCCCCCATATGGCCAGTAGCCCGAAAATCGCGACGATAACTGGCAGCAAAAACGGGGCGCCCAGCAGGGTGACCAAAATGGCGCGCCCACGAAACGACCGACGCGCCAAAGCGCGTGCGACAGGTATCGCTAATATAACGCTGATAATGGCCGACAAGGTGGCCTGAAAAAGCGTGAACTGCACTGCCGCCCAGTCTGCGCTGGTTAGGGCGGACGATGTGTCTGCTCTTAACCACAACGTGATCAAGGGGCCGACCACCAGCAGCACCACAAAAAGCAGCGCTGCCAGACCCGACCAGCGGGTGATCGAGGTTATTGGCTTAGAGCGGACAGCCATTCGGCCAATGCCTCTTTTCGAATGGATTCGACGTCAGGAATCGGAATCAACAAAGCCTTTTCCGGCTCGTTACCCGCGATGAACCCGTCAGGTAATCCGCCTGATGGCAGTACTGCCGGATACATCCAGTTTGTTGTCGGGATGATGGATTGGAATGCGTCTGATACCATGAAATCAAGGAATTCATCGGCAAGCGCGCCATGTTTAGTTCCAGAAGTTTTAGCAGCCACTTCGATTTGCATATAATGCCCCTCGTCAAAGATTGCGGCGGCTTTGGTGTCGTCCTCTTCGGCAATCAAATGATAGGCTGGTGATGTTGTGTAGCTCAACACCATGTCTGCCTCGCCTTCCAAAAACATACCGTAAGCCTCGGACCAGCCCTTTGTGACGGTTACGATGCGGGGAGCTAGTGCTTCCCAAACATCGGCAGCCTTATCGCCATAAACGGCCTTAACCCAAAGCAATAAGCCAAGCCCGGGGGTCGAGCTTCGTGGGTCTTGAATAAGAATACTAAGGTCACTTTTCAGAAGTGCCGCAAAACTGTCAGGGACATCCGGTATGAGGGTTTTGTCATAAACAAAGGCGAAATACCCCCAATCGTAAGGCAGGAACACTTCGTCCGTCCACTCAATCGGCAAATCCAAATTGGCCGGAATTCCATTGTGCGGGGCAAACAAACCAGTGGCCTTCGCGTTTTCGATCAGGCTGGTATCCAACCCCAAAACCACATCGGCTTTGGTGCGCGCGCCTTCCAGTTTCAACCGTGCCAGCAAGGCGGCACCGTCACCTGCCCCGACGAATTTCAAATCACACCCGCAGGTTTCCTCGAACGTGGCCTCAATCGTGGGCCCAGGCCCCCAATCAGACACGAAGCTGTCGTAAGTATAGACCGTTAAGGTCGGAGTTTCAGCCCAAGTAGCACCACCAAAGGTGACTAGGGCCGCAGCGAGAAGGGATCGTTTCATATGGTCCTCCAATTACTGCGACGCATGAGATAGGAGGAACGGAAATCCGTTGCACCTTCCCTACGCCGGCATGATCCGGTTCAGGTTCAACGGGTCCGCATTATCGCGTCTCAGCCATTTCTGGCCCCCCGAGGCAGTACCGACACTAGCTTTAAGCACCAGAATTGCAAGGGCCGAGATGAAAAGGGGCTTTTTACGCGGCGGGGCTTGCGGTATTGAACTGTAAAGGAGTTAACGCCATGTCCATGAATTCGTTCGGCCATCTTTTTCGGGTAACTACTTGGGGCGAAAGTCACGGGCCTGCTTTAGGTGCGGTGGTTGACGGCTGCCCGCCGAACGTGCCGCTGAATGCTGATATGATTCAGCATTGGTTGGACAAGCGCAAACCGGGTCAGAATAAGTTCACGACACAGCGGCAAGAAGCTGATCAGGTAGAGATTTTGTCTGGTGTATTCGAGGGGAAAACCACGGGTACGCCCATTCAACTGATGATCCGGAATACGGATCAACGGTCCAAAGATTACGGCGATATTCACGAGAAATTCCGGCCGGGGCATGCGGATATCACCTATTTCCAGAAATACGGTAACCGCGACTATCGTGGTGGTGGCCGTTCCAGCGCACGCGAAACCGCGGCGCGCGTTGCGGCTGGTGGCGTTGCGCGCGAGGTTTTGAAATCACTACTGCCCGATATGAAAATCACCGGATACATGGTGCAAATGGGGCCGCATAAAATTGATCGCGCCAATTTCGATTTGATGCAGATCGAGGGGAACCCGTTCTGGACACCTGATGCAGAAATGGCCTCGAAATGGGACGAATACCTGTCAGCACTTCGCAAATCCGGCAGTTCCGTTGGTGCGGTGGTCGAGGTGATTGCCTCTGGTCTTCCGGCTGGTCTCGGCGCGCCGGTCTATGCCAAACTGGATACGGATATTGCCACCGCGATGATGTCGATTAATGCCGTAAAAGCAGTAGAGATCGGCGCGGGCATGGATGCAGCTACGCTGACGGGCGAAGAAAACGCTGACGAAATTACAATGGGTCCTGACGGGCCGGTTTATTCCAGCAACCACGCTGGGGGTATTTTGGGCGGAATTTCAACGGGTCAAGATGTGGTTTGCCGGTTCGCGGTTAAGCCGACCTCGTCGATTTTGACCTCGCGCAAAACGATTACCAAGTCGGGCGAAAATACAGAAATTATAACAAAAGGCCGCCACGATCCATGCGTGGGTATTCGTGCGGTTCCCGTTGGCGAGGCGATGATGGCATGCGTTTTGCTGGATCACGTCTTGCTGCATCGCGGGCAAATTGGTGAAAATCAGGGACAAATTGGTAAAGGATAATACGATGGAATGGTTTACAGGCATATTGGTTAACGTGTTTATTGCCGCAGCAATATTGATCGCAGCAGTTTGGCTATCAAGCTTTGTGGGAAGGCAGCTACGCGCGCTTGGTAAGCAGCATGAAGAACTGGACGAGACACTTTTCGGATTTCTCGCAAGCATTGCACGCTACACGATACTGATATTCGCAGCTATTTTCGTACTCGCCCGTTTCGGCGTACAAACAACGTCGTTGGTGGCGCTGGTTGGTGCTGCTGGTTTAGCGATTGGCTTGGCGTTGCAGGGCACGCTATCTAATCTCGCCGCTGGCGTTATGTTGCTGGGCTTCCGCCCCTTCAAGATTGGTGACTATATTAACGCGGCTGGTGAGTCGGGCACAGTAAAGGCAATCGGGTTATTCACGGTGGAGCTTGTCACGACCGATAACGTGCAGGTCATAATCCCGAACGGGGATATATGGTCTTCATCCATCACGAACTACTCGATTTACGACACCCGTCGCGCTGAATGGGTTTTTGGAGTGTCCTACGATGCCGATTTGAAGAAGGTCGAGAAAACATTGCACGCTTTAATCGAAGCCGATGAGCGTTCTCACATGGAACCGGCGCCCTTCGTCAAAGTAACCAACCTAGGCGACAGCTCGGTTGATTTCACGGTGCGCGTTTGGTGTGATCGCGCCGACCACTGGAATTTCAAATGTGACATGACCCGCGCGGTCAAGGACGCGTTCGACAAGGGCGGGATTGATATTCCTTATCCAACCATCACTCAAATTCAGGTTTCGAACTAAATCAACCCTGCGCGCCGTTGAACTTCCTCGTCACCCATGTTCAATTCCTGACCAAGGAACTCATCGGCGTCCGGCGTGCACATCCACGCGATTGCTTGTGCGGGCCACTCCGGTTTGAAATGGTCTGACGGGTCCATCTGGCTTACAGGGTTGATACCCGAAGCTTTGATTGCAGATTGCATATATGTGGCGACCGTCCCTGGGCGGAACCCGATAAACCGRATGTTGTCGTCGGCATGTTCTAGATGTGCGTTATTTAAAAGYATCGCTGTCGCCGCTTTGGCGGCGCAATAATGGCTCCACCCCTCCATGGGGGAGTGGGCTGCACCAGAACTAATATTGATAATGGTGCCACTTTGTYGCACTTKCATAATTGGCAGAACTGCACGCAACCCATTGTACGCCCCGATTAGGTTGATCTGAACTGCATGTGCCCAACTTGCCGGATTTGATGTGACCAGCGGACCGATTGGGTCAATYACACCCGCATTTGCGACGAAAATATCCAGCTTGCCGTATGTATCAATGCACGCAGTGACCACGCCTTCCACTGCTAAGAAATTGGAAACATCACAGGCGACGGCGATCGCATTACCTCCGGTTTTGCGAATTTGTTCGGCATTCGCCTCAATTTGATCGAGTGTGCGCGCCGCAAGCACAACGGATGCGCCAGCATTTGCCATGGCAATGGCCGTTGCGGCACCGATGCCGCGGCTGGCGCCCGTGATGATGGCAACTTTTCCAGTTAAATCGTGCATGTGACCTCCATTTATATCGATGCGATTTTGTGCCGAGAACGCGTGACAATCAACCCATGCCAAAAAATTACGCGCCGTAACTTCGCACCAACGCACCCGCCAGCAAAGTCCAACCATCTGCTATGACGAAAAACGCCAACTTGAAGGGCAAGGAAACCACCGCAGGTGGAACCATCATCATGCCCATCGACATCAGGACTGCGGCTATAATCAAGTCGATCAACAAGAAGGGTAGGAAGATCAAAAACCCTACCTCGAACCCACGTTGAATTTCCCCCAATAGGAATGAAGGTAATAGAATTGACAGCGGAACCTCTTGATCTGGTGCCACGTCCGTGGGTGAAATGTCGATCATCATGGACAGGGTTTCCACCGAAACGCGGGATTCCATGAAAACGCGAAACGGTGCAATTGTTAGCTGGAAGCTTTCTTCTGCGGAGATGCGTTCTTGCATCAACGGCTCGATCCCTGTTTCCCAAGCTTGGGAAAAGACAGGTTCCATCACGAACCATGTTAGAAACATCGCTAGGCTGACGATCATCATGTTCGGGGGTGCTTGTTGTACACCGATGGCTTGGCGTAAAATCGACAACACGGTTATCATGAACGGGAAGCAGGTCACCATTATCGCCAGTCCGGGCGCAAGGCTGAGGACGGTTAACAACACAAACAGTTGTACCGTTCGCAACGACAAGGAATCGCCACCTAAATCTAACGATATTGCTTGCGCGTGAGCTGGATCGACCCAAGTAGCGAGCAATACGACCATGACGGTGGATGGCAAAAGTACCAGACTAAAACGCAAGGTATTATACTCCGCCGGAAAGGTCAGCGACCTCGGTTAACCGAACGCCTAGATGCCCGCCTTCAGTGTCCACTTCTTCCAACTCACCGCGCGCAACCAGCTTGTCGCCGACGTAGATATCGACGGGGTCTTCGATGCGGCTGTCCAGTTGCAAGACGGATTCTTTTTCCAGTTTGATGAGTTCGGATAACGGCAAGCGGGTTTTCCCTACAGAGACGGTTACTTCGATTTGCACCCCCATCAACGATTTGCTACGCACATTCGATAGGGTATCCGGCGTATTTTCAATCAACTCAGAGGCCGCATCTTGTTCGCTAGTTTGCATGTTGAATTTCCATTTCTGGCAGTTGTTCTACTTCGTTAAAAAAACCGTCGATTGCAGCGATTGCGGCGGCGGCGGTTGCGCCAAGGTCTATGAGGTCAAATCCCCCGCTCCAACTGACGCGGGCTTGTTCGGATTGCAGCGTCGGATCTTCGGACACTGAAACCGTGGGGTTTGCCCCTTGCAACATTTCAGCGATGCCGATGCCCATACCGATGGGGACGAATACTGCTAACATGTCGTCTGGTGCGCGAGTGGCGGCATCTTCGGCAATTTTGGCGATTTCGGCGGATAAGCCAGCCGCGCTTAATGCTGGGGTTACTGCTTCGGCTAGAGATTCTATTAGGGGCCGCAAGGACGATAACGCCAATCGGTGTGCCTCTTCGCGGGCAAAAAACGTATCACCGATAACTTCTTGCACGCGAGACAGGCATCTGGACTGTTCTGACGAGAACGCTTCGGATGCGGCGGCTGCTCCGTCGCGGACCCCCGCCTCGAAGGCCTCTTTGCGGATGGCTTTGATTTCTTCGCCGCTCACCAGTTTCGTGCCGGGTTCAGAATGATGAATATACGCAAACTTTTCCAGTCGAATTGACGCCATCAGCTCACCTGCTCTTCTTGTTTTTTGGTTTCGGTTTCGATCCAGTTACGCAACAGATGGCCTGATTCTTCTGATCGCTGCGCGATGGTTTCCCGCAAAATTTCAATGGGGTCTTTGGGCGTGTTTTCCAACGCAGGTGCTTCGGACAGTTCGGTCAACGTTGCGGGCGAGCCATAATTGCCGTTGCGGCCTAGTGCAGCCACCGGCAGCTGGTTTAGTTGCGGCGCGGGGTTGGTTAAAATTGGCTTAACCACAAACATTCCAAGCGCTAACGTAACGATCGCAAGCACCGCCATTTGCAGCATTGCCGGCACGTTGAAAGCATATCCCGAAAGGATTCCAGCGCTCGCCACCGTGCCCAGAACCGGTGGTTCAGGAAACTGCATGGTTTCAATCGTGATCACATCACCGCGTTCCGCATTAAACCCGACGGCGGATTGCACCAAGGCCTGAAATGCTGCGATTTCGGATTCGGAACGTGGCACGGTGGTTACCTCGCCGTTTGGCCCAACAATAGTTTCATGATTGATCAAAACGGCGACGCTGAGGCGGGCGATATCACCCGGAAGAAGAACGCGCTCGCGGACCGTTTCGGAAATTTCGTAGTTGATGCGTTCGCGCGATTGTGACTGGTTTCTGCTGTTCTGCCCACCGCCCGCGCTGTCGCCGGTGTCAGGTAGGTTCGAGGCAACCGTGACAGCACCACCTGCCCCACCGGAACTGGTTTCGGTGTTGGTTTCACTGTCGGAACTTATCGGAACAGAACGCTCCGGATCAATGATCCGTTCGGTGATTGTTTCACTTTCGGTTTGTGCCTGGATCATCACCTCAACAACGGCGTTGCCAACGCCTACGCGGGCTGCCAGCAGCCTCTCCACATTTTCACGTAGCTCTTTTGATCGGGCGTCCAGTTCACCAGTACCAGAACGTAAATTGCTGACCGTGCCGGGCTGTAGAATGATCCCGTATTCGGCATCAATAACAGCGACTTGTTCTGGCACCATACCCGAAACCGCGGCGGCAACCAAATACCGGATCGCTTCAGCCTGCCCGACATCCAAGGCCCCGCTTCTGACAGAAACAGTGACTGATGCAGAAGGCTTGGCATCACGACTAAAGGGTTGCTGAACTGCGTTTGCGATATGAACACGGGCCATGCTTATCCGCGCGGATGCAAGGATTGTCCGCGCCAACTCCCCTTCCTTCGCGCGCCAATAGGCAGCATCAAACATCTGCGAGGTCGTTCCGAAGCCGGACAGTGAATCCAGCAACTCGTACCCCGCGATACCGTTTGCTGGCAGCCCTTCGCTTGCCAGTGACATGCGCGCCTGATCACGKTCAGACGAATCGACATAGATTGCATTACCGCGAATCTCGAAAGGAATCGCTTTTTGTTCTAGCGAGGCGACAATTTCACCCGACGTCGCTTGATCCAGCCCCGAATACAACAACGCCATACTTGGTGTGTTCACCACCCGAACGAGGCCAAAAAACGCTACAAGCGTAGCAACAACAGCCAACACCACAACGATTTTCTTTTGTGGCTCCAGCATGTTCCACGAATTGAAAATTTGTATCACCGACTATCCCCGTCACTTTTCCAGCACCGTTCTGGCGCTAGTTTGGTCAAGGGCATCATGAATCGCGGAGCCTTAATAATTAGTTAGCAAAATTCGGATTAAAACAGGTTTCGTAATAATAACGGCCATCGGGGCGAAGCATGACTGACGTAGCAATGTCGCAAGACGAAGAAGTATCCAAGAAAGGCAAAAAGCCCATTGTTTTTGGGGTTTTGGGGGCCGCAATACTTGGCGGCGCAGCATTTTTTGTAACCTATACGGGGATATTTCCAAGTGCCGCTGGCGATTCGGAAATGGCCACTGATTCGTATGATAGCACTGATGAATCTGCTGGTGGGAAAAGCGGTGTAGCGGAATCAGATACGAAATTCGTCGCGCTGGCCCCTTTGACTATATCACTCGGGAAATTTGCTTCATCACGGCATCTGCGGTTTCAAGCGTATCTGGAGGTTCCTTCAGCCGCTGCTGAAGAAGTGGAACGTTTAAGCCCCCGCGTACTGGATGTTCTGAACACCTACTTGCGCGCTATCTCTGAAAGCGAGCTAGAGGACCCTGCATCGATGAACCGGCTGCGGGCACAAATGCTGCGCCGGGTTCAGATTGTGATTGGTGAAGAAAACGTCCGAGATCTACTTATTACGGAATTTATACTGAACTAGAAAGGTGAGGTTTATGGAGTTAATTGCAGACGGGTTGCTGTTGGCGGGCACAACAGCCGCCGCATTTTACTGCTTTATATTGGCGCGGCGTGTTCGCGGATTAACCAATCTGGACGCGGGATTGGGAGGTGCGATCACTGCGTTGTCGCGGCAGGTTGATGACATGAAGGCTTCGGTTGATGTCGCAAAACAAGCCACGGGGGCTTCCGCCAAAGAACTTGTCGCAATGACCGCCCGTGCGGAAATAGCGGCTGGTAGGCTGGAGCTGCTTTTGGCGACGCTGCATGAAAATACGGGTGCAGTAGATGCGATCCACGGCGAAGAACAATCGCGCATGGAAGGTGGGTGATTTATGGGAGGTATCACTAAGCACACCCCTCGACCGATACACATAATACTGTTGTTTCTTTTGGTATCAGCCGTAATTCGTCTGGGCACTGGCGGGGTGGCACTTGCACAAGAGCTTGCCTCGCGCACTGAAGATTCTCCTATTACGCCCGCGCTTGCAGCACCGCCTGCGCCTGAACCGGAGGTTGGCTCACTGTTGGAATCGATCCGCACTCGACAGGAACAGCTTTCCCAACGCGAGGTGGAAATAACCGAACGACAATTTGAGTTGAACTTGGTCGAGCAGAAGATTGCCCAGCAACTGTCTGTGCTAAAATCGGCAGAACAGAAACTAGCGGCCACTCTTGCCATTGCGGATAGCGCTGCGGAAAACGACCTAAGGCAACTGACTACGGTATACGAAAAAATGAAAGCCAAGAGTGCGGCCGAAATTTTCGAAACTATGGAGATCAGTTTTGCGGCCGGATTTTTATCCCGAATGAAGCCGGAATTTGCTGCCGGGATTCTATCCGAAATGCCACCCAACGCTGCCTATTCCATAAGTGTCGTTATGGCGGGGAAAAATGCGAATGCTCCGACGGAATAATGTGATTCCTTAGAGAGATATTAACCCTACGGGTCTAATGCTGGGTAAACACGACAACAAATTTCCTGAAATGTGAGACGAATCGATGATTGGAATAGTAGGGATAATCATTCTCTTTGTGATGGTTTTTGGCGGCTATACGCTCGCCGGCGGACATATGGATATTCTGCTATACGCCCTCCCCTTCGAGATGATGATTATTGGCGGCGCATCGGCTGGGGCGTTCATTCTTGGTAATGATATGTCCACGATCAAGCACACAGTTATGGATGTTGGGAAGGTGTTTAAGGGGCCAAAATGGAAGCCCCAAGATTATCAGGATTTGCTATGCCTGATTTTCATTTTAATCAAATTGGGGCGGAAAAGCCCGACTGATATTGAGCCGCATATCGAATCTCCTTCGGAATCGTCTATATTTGGGGCATACCCCCGAATTCAGGCCGACAAAGAAGCCGTGGAACTGATTTGTGACACGTTCCGCTCAGCATCAATGAACTACGACGACCCGCATCAGGTTGAAGAGGTGTTGGACAAGCGCATCGAAAGCCTGCTGACACACGCGCTGCATTCCAGCCACGGGTTGAACTCCATCGCCGATGGATTGCCAGCACTTGGGATCGTTGCGGCGGTTTTGGGGGTAATCAAGACCATGGCCTCAATCGACCAACCGCCTGAAGTATTGGGGAGAATGATTGGCGGCGCACTCGTCGGAACGTTTCTAGGCGTGTTCCTATCCTATGGATTGGTCGCGCCTTTTTCTAGCAAAGTTCAGTCGGTTGTTGAAGAGGATCAAAATTTCTACAACCTGATCCGGGAGGTGCTGGTCGCAAGCCTTTACAGCCATTCACCTAACATATGCGTGGAGGTGGGTCGTCAAAATACTCCGGGCCATTTGCGGCCTAAGTTCGATGACCTAGAACAAGCACTGAAAGACACCAAACAGGCCGTTGCATGAAGCGCTTTGCTCCTTTTTTCTTTGCACTTATGCTACCAGTTTCGGCTATTGCCGAGCCTGTCACCGTGGTTTCCGGTGAACACGATGGATATGCGCGGCTGGTGTTTTCCGTTTCGCCGGATCGTGAATGGAATCTGACCCGCGGAGAAAACACCGCAACGCTGTTGTTTCCAGCACAAAGCTTGGAGTTTGAAGATGACGGGGTGTTTGCCCGAATCGATAAAACACGCTTGCTATCGACAGATTTTGAACAACGAGAAGGGTCTGCAATATATACAATGACTCTGGCCTGCGATTGCGAGGTCACCGCTTTTCCGTATCTGGAGGAGTATATAGTCATCGATATCGCTGACCCATCCGAAACGGCTATCGGCACCCCCCCTAGGCGATATGGTGCGCCAAGATTAAATGCAGCAAGTGCGCCGGATGGCAGCGGTCGGTCTCCCGAACTTGTGTCGTGGGCCCTGCCACGCGCGCCCTATTATGTAAGAAGCCCGCATAACGTGAATTTTCCTGCGAAAACGGATGGTGTTGGGCTTGTACCGGCGCAAATTCCAGACGCCCCTCCACGCTCTTTGCGCACTGACGTGATTGAGGGGGCGGAAAAAATGGTACCAACGGTTGATCAAGAACTGCAAGAGGCCGTCGATGCGGCCCGAAACAGTTTGYTACAACAATTGACCCTCGCCGCGGATCAGGGATTGCTGGACCTAAACGGACCCATTCCAGAAATTCTGCAAACCACTGAAACTGAAAAAGAAATAGTACCGGTGGAACCTTCTGTAGAACCTCCGACGGTATTTGCGARATTAGAAGACGAAAACCAAGTACTGATTCAAACGGTAATTGCTCGGGACGCCCGCGCCGCGCGTGGGGAGGTAAATCTGCAAACAGACAATTGCCCGACACCCGAAAGTTTGGACATCGCATCTTGGGGAAGCGGTGACGATTTCTTTGAGGAGCTGTCGAGTGCAAGACAGGGGCTGCTGAAGGAATTTGACGAACCGGATTTCACTCAAATTCAGCGGTTGGTTCGCACATATTTGCGATATGGGTTTGGTGCCGAAGCCAGAAGCTACTTGTTAGAAGGTGGGCAGAGCATCGAACAATATGCGTTGTTGCTTGACCTTGCGGCAATTGTCGATGGTCAGTCAATTCAGGCCGGCGGGCCGTTATCTCAGGCAATTGGTTGTGGTGGTGCGGCCGGCTTGTGGGCGCTGGTAGGGACATATCCGGCCATTGCTATACAGATTGACAACGAACCTTCCATTATCGAGGCGTTTGCACAGTTCCCACCCGACATCCGTCGGATGGTGGGGCCAAGGCTGGCATCTGCATTTCTTGACAGAGGGCTTGAGACAACAGCGTGGAAAATCTCGGATATATTGGAGCGTGCACCGGGCGATCATGGCACTGAACAGAAATTGGTGACCGGTAATCTGATGCAAACCGAAGGACGTACGCCAGAGGCTGGTCAAGCGTATCAGGCTTTGGTGGATGAAAATTCCGCCACAGCAACCGACGCATTAATCTCGCTGGCGAAACTTCGATTAACGCAAGATGAACCCCCACCACCGCACTTATTGATAGATCTTAATGCCAGCGCAATAATTTGGCGCGGTACGCAAAAAGGTGGTGAGCTGCGGCGGCTCGAAGCTTTGTGGTTGGCAAAACAAGGAAGAGAGGCCGATGCGATTGATCTACTGGTCGCTGAGATTCAGCGAGATGTTGTGAACGCAAAAATACTTCAGGAAACCGCGGAAACAATTTTGTCTACAATGTCCGTGCGTGAAAATATAAGAAACGACTACGCAGAGATTGTGGATACATACGGCGGATTTATTTCGGAGGGCGAAGAAGCTGACAAATTGCGTCTGGAAATCGCCGCAAAGCTGCTTTTGGCCAGCCTGCCAGATTATGCCCTCGAAATCCTTCGCCCTATGTTGGAACGTCGTGAGTTAAGCGCAACTTTGATCGCAGGGAACGCAAACATTCAGGCTTTTAGACCTGACGCGGCGATATCATTGCTGAACGGGGCTGCTGGTGACGCGGCCAGAAAACTTCGCGTCGAAGCTTACCTTTGGATAGGTGATTTCAAACGCGCACTTGAGCAATTGGAACAGTTTGCGGATATATCCGATGCGGTTGCTATGCCATATTGGTTTAATGGTGATTGGACGGTAGCTGTTAATACAAATCGTCATGCTGCGGAAATTGCCGGAAGGTTTTTCCCGACTGGTGTTGGCTCAAACCAAAGGCCGGATGAATTATTACCTGATGACGAACTTTCACTAACCGCATTACAACAATTATTGGCAGTCAGCCAATTAAGGAGCGCTGAATTGGAAAATGTGTTGTTGCAACAGTAATTACGCCCGATAGATAGGAAGGGGCTGTTAGCCGCCACCTTTACTATCGCGCCTAGGTGCGAGACATTAAATTGAATGCCACATTTAGGTAAGTAACCAATACATGAAAGAGACAGACCTATACGCGCCAGTTAAGGCTTTTCTCGAAAAGCAGGGYTATGAGGTAAAAGCCGAGATCACCGATTGCGATCTCGTAGCCATTCGCGGCACCGATCCTCCTGTGATTGTCGAGCTTAAGTTGTCATTGTCATTGGACCTGTTGATGCAAGGGATTGCGCGGCAAAGGATTACCGATGCGGTTTATATTGCGGTGCCGGCGGGCAAAGGGAAGGCTTGGAGTGCGCGCGCAAAGGATGCGGTCAAGATTTGTAAACGGTTGGGGCTTGGGTTGATTTCGGTGCGTTTCGATTCGGAGCAAGGTCTGATTATTGTGCACACCGACCCGGGCGCACACAAAATTCATAAGCTCGCCAAAAGAAAATCCGCATTACTGCTGGAATTTCAACGCCGTGTCGGAGATCCAAACACGGGCGGGCAATCGCGTCGTGCAATCATCACGGCTTACCGGCAGGATGCTTTGCGTATAGCGGTGGCATTGCAAGCAGGGCCGCGTGCGCCGTCAGATCTGGCCAAATCACTCGCGATACCCAAAACGCCGTCCATTCTGCAAAAAAACCATTACGGTTGGTTCATCCGCATTGAACGCGGTGTGTATTCTATCGGGCCTGACGGGCAGGCCGCGCTAAAAACGTATAGCGATATAGTGGAGGCGCTAACCGCACGTTCCTATAAATAGGGGCTACAACGCACGGCTAGCTTCCAATTGCAGAACTAAAGAAGCACCACAAATAAGCGATGAAGTACTGGTTACTGGTTAAAAAACCGATCACCGACCTGTTCGCTTGTTTAAATATATGGATTAGTGTGACCAGTTTTGGGAGAAATTAAGGATTCATTGTGTCATTATTCGTCAATAAAGGCGGAAAATCACCTGTTAACTGGTTTCAATAATTACTACACACCCCAGATGCACTGATATGCATCAGGCCCCGTAGCTCAGCTGGATAGAGCGGCCCCCTCCTAAGGGGCAGGTCAGAGGTTCGAATCCTCTCGGGGTCACCAAAATATGAATGTGTGCAGTCGTCACAGGAAAGCTGACGAGCTGCCGCTAGCTAGAGATGCGATTTTCGGGGCCTTTAGAAAATCGGGAAAGTAGGCAGGATTTCCAACCTTTTAACAGCTTCCAGTACTTCGGACAGTGGAATGAAGCCAAGAAAAACTAACGCGTCAAACATGTTTCCGCGCAACTCTGCGATAGAGAAAGTGGAAGTTTTTTCTGTTTTGAACAAGGAAAAGTTAGGAATAATCCGTGGAACTCTGGCAGCATATTCATCGTAATCACCACCAAATGTTTCGCGCAAAAAATGTTCTTCTTTTTCGGCCGTGGCGTTAAGAATTAGAAACGTAATGCCGGCCAACAGAATCGTAAGGACAATACTGCCCATCATCAGCCCAAAACCGACGGTCCCGATTGTTGAAAAAAGATACAAAGGATGGCGAGCAATAGAGTAGGGGCCGTCCTGAAATACCAAGCTGCTTTTGCGGCCGCCAATGTAAATAATTGCCCAAAATCGTCCCAATACCGCCGTAATAATCAGGAATAACCCAATCATATCAACAGTCTCCGAAAGCCAGCTGCCAGTATCCCAAACGGATTTTGAAAACAACAGCAAGGGAACGGCGATCACAAAGGATAACCTCAGAAGGTTTATCCGGTTTTTGCCGACAAATTTTCCAATTGTACTTTGTTCCACAGTCATTCTCCAAATTTTTGTGTTGAATACACAGTAACCTTCAATCAATCAATGGAATTAGATCGGGAAAGGTCGGTACACACAGGGGTAACTTTGGGCTAAACTAGGACATAGATTCCGTTAAAGAAGGCAACTGATCAAACATGAGCACTCCCGATTTTAGCTTCGAAGAAGCTTGCAACAAATCCCCCGTCTGCGGGATAGATGAGGCAGGCCGTGGTCCATGGGCGGGGCCGGTCGTCGCCAGCGCCGTAATCCTGAACCCAACTGATATTCCTGATGGCTTGAACGATTCCAAAAAACTGACAGCCAAGCGGCGGGATGTGCTGTTTGATGCGATTAACACCGTCGCACAAGTCGGCGTTGGCATCGCCACGGTGCAGGAAATYGACGAGGTTAATATCCTGCAAGCCACCTTCCTTGCYATGCGCCGCGCGGTGGAGGCGTTGCCAAACCASCCYGCTTACGCCTTGATYGACGGCAACAAARTYCCGCCAYATTTGAACTGCGAKGCCGAAGCGATTGTGAARGGYGACGGGCGGTCTGTGTCTATTGCGGCGGCTTCGATCATCGCGAAAGTCACACGYGACCGCATAATGGTGACATTAGCGCAACAGTTTCCRGGSTATGGHTGGGARCGAAACGCCGGATACGGCGTAAAAGCGCATCARGAGGGGYTAAACCGTCTTGGGGTCACCCCTCACCATAGAGTCAGCTTCAAACCTATACACAAGATGTTGTATCAAGAGAATTAATTAAGTCATTGATTCAAAAAGAAATTGACGGCGAATCACTTTTGAATCATCTTGGWCGTAACAATAAAACATATAAAAAATACGTCCGAGGCAGACAAATGAATACAACAMAYGAATCAGAGGCGCGTAGCGCGCTTCCGCTAGATCAAATCATTGCRGGTGACTGCRTTGASGTYATGAACAGCCTTCCCGAAGGCTCMGTMGAYCTGATTTTYGCGGACCCGCCCTATAACCTKCARCTTAAGGGYCAGTTGCAYCGCCCCGACAATTCCAARGTYGATGCCTGYGAYGACGARTGGGATCAATTCGCCAGTTTTGCRGCKTACGACAAGTTTTCCCGCGCATGGTTAAAGGCCGCCCGCCGCATTCTGAAACCAAACGGAGCGATTTGGGTTATCGGGTCTTACCACAACATTTTCCGCGTCGGCACAGCATTGCAAGACGCAGGTTTCTGGATTTTGAACGACGTAATCTGGCGCAAATCGAATCCCATGCCAAATTTCCGTGGCAAGCGCCTGACCAATGCCCATGAAACGATGATTTGGGCCGGTAAATCCGATGCCTCCAAATACACGTTCAACTACGAGGCCTTGAAGGAGCTTAACGAGGGCATTCAAATGCGCAGCGACTGGGTTCTGCCAATTTGTAACGGCAATGAGCGTTTGAAAAACGATGAAGGCCAAAAAGCCCACCCAACGCAAAAACCTGAATCGCTGCTGCACCGTATTTTGGTTGGCAGCACCGTTCCCGGCGATGTTATTCTCGACCCTTTCTTCGGAACTGGCACAACGGGGGCTGTTGCCAAGAAACTTGGCCGCCATTTCATCGGCATCGAACGCGAAGAAGCCTATCGCAAGGTTGCACAAAAACGTATCGACAACACGCGCCGCTATGACCGTACCTCCCTTGAAGTAACTCGCTCCAAACGTGCCGAACCACGTGTGCCGTTTGGCCAGCTGGTTGAACGCGGCATGTTGATTCCGGGTGAAGAATTGCGTTCGTTGAACGGCCGTCACCGCGCCAAAATCCGTGCGGATGGCACATTGGTTGCCCATGATGCGCGCGGATCCATCCACCAAGTCGGTGCCGCATTAGAGGGCGCGCCAAGCTGCAACGGTTGGACATATTGGAGCTTCAAGCGCGAGGGAAAGCAAGTTCCCATCGACGTTCTACGCCAACAAATCCGCGCCGAGATGCGCGACTAGTACAAAGTTTACCGCCTGATGTCCGTAGGGACATACTACCTTACCCCGCCATTCGTGGCGGGGTTTTTTGTAAATAACCCCGTGTTTTTCGGATGTATTTGTTTGCAAATACCTTGTAGCGTCCACGCCAAATCAATTCTTATACGGAGTCCCAGATGTCTGGAAAATTTGAAACCCGCCTTGCTGAACTTGGCATTGAACTGCCAAACCCCTCAACGCCTGCGGCCAACTATGTGCCGTTCGTGCAGGTTGGCGATCTGGTTTACATCTCTGGCCAAATCTCCATGGATGCGAACGGGTTGGTTAAGGGCAAGCTCGGTGACGGATTTTCGCTGGATGATGCTTACGCCGCCGCCCGTCTTTGCGGCATCAACCTGATCGCGCAGGTTCGCGCGGCCTGTGATGGCGATTTGGATCGGTTGGTGCGGGTGATCAAGCTGAACGGTTTTGTAAATGCCACGCAGGATTTCACCGATCATCCCAAAGTGGTTAACGGCACATCTGATCTGATGGTCGAGGTGTTCGGCGATCAAGGTCGCCATGCCCGCGCGGCTGTGGGCTCGTCCTCGCTACCCCTTGGTGTGGCGGTCGAGGTAGAAGGCATTTTCCAGATTGACTAGCTTGCCGACAAGCTTACTGGGTGAACCGATTGTCCATCGTGGAATGCACGATGTGGCAAACGGGGTACAGGAAAATTCCCGCCCCTCGTTCGAGGCGGCAATAAAGCACGGCTACGGGATCGAGCTGGATTTGCAGATGTCTTCCGATGGCGAAGCCATGGTGTTCCACGACTACATGCTGGATCGCATAACGGACGAATCCGGCCCGATCCACATGCGCACCGCAGCAGAAATTCGACAAATCAAGTTAACAGTTGGCAACGACCCGATCATGGACCTGCCGCAAGTTTTGGAATTGGTTAACGGCCAAGTACCCTTGTTGATCGAGCTGAAAGATCAAGATGGCGCGCTTGGCCCGAATGTTGGGCGGCTGGAGCGGCGCGTGGCTGAAATACTGGCGGAATATAGTGGTGATGCGGTGGTAATGTCGTTTAATCCGCACTCGACGGCCCAGATGTTGAAGATCGCACCAAACATTCCACGCGGTTTGACAACTTGTGATTTCAATGCGGAACACTGGCAGATGTTGCCTCGTAAACGCGCCGCAGAGTTGGCCAAAATTCCCGATTTCGACCGCACTGGTGCGTGCTTTATTTCCCACGATCACCGTTTGCTGGATGCCACCCCGGTGGCTGCACTAAAAGCTCGCGGGGTTCCTGTTCTTTGCTGGACCGTTCGAAGCCAAGAACAGGAAATTAAAGCACGTCGGCTTGCTGACAACATCACGTTTGAAGGGTATATACCCCTTAAACGCCATAACCTGGGGACATAGATGTCTGATTTAGTTAACCGCCTATCCCATGCTCCAAGTGACCATTGCCAAATTGCGCCTGCYAAAGTCGGGGTGCTTTTGGTAAATCTTGGCACGCCGGATGGAACGGATTACTGGTCTATGCGCCGSTATTTAAGCGAATTTTTGTCCGATAAGCGCGTGATTGATGCACCTGCATGGAAGTGGCARCCGATTTTGCAGGGCATAATATTAACCCTGCGCCCGTCAAAATCYGGCGAAGCRTAYCGTAGYATTTGGAATAACGAGCTGGATGAAAGYCCGCTGTTAACSATTACYCGYGCACARACCAAAAAGATTAATGCCGCCTTAACGGCWAAATATGGYGAYAATATCGTGGTGGATTTCTGCATGCGCTACGGCAATCCTTCAACGGATTCCACGATCCGKCGATTGCAAGAACAAGGCTGCGAGAAGATCGTATTCTTCCCGCTTTACCCGCAATACGCCGCCCCCACGACGGCGACGGCMAATGACCACGCCTTTCGCACGCTGATGAAGCTGAAATGGCAGCCTGCAATTCGAACCGTCCCCGCGTATTTCGATAACCCTGCATATATTGCGGTTCTGGCCACCTCCATTCTGGAGGTTTATGCGACCCTCGACACAAAACCTGATCATCTGGTGGTGTCTTATCACGGTGTTCCCGAACGCTACCTTCTGGAGGGTGATCCCTATTATTGCCAATGCCTGAAAACGACTCGTTTACTGGAGGAAGCCCTTGGTTGGGACGATGGTCACATCATCACAGCATTCCAGTCAAAATTCGGCCCGACAAAATGGGTAGGCCCCGCAGCTGTTGAAGAGGTCGCACGACTGGCAAAGGAAGGCAAAACAAACATAACCATAGTTGCCCCCGCATTTTCCGCTGATTGCGTCGAAACCCTCGAAGAAATCAACGAGGAAATCCGCGAAAGCTTCGAGGAGGCCGGCGGCAAAACCTTCACCTATATCCCGTGCCTAAATGACAGGGATGACCACATCGCCGCACTTCTGGGCATCATCGAAAACGAACTACAAGGGTGGGTGTAATGAAGTACTTGATAGTAATAGTTTTGCTTCTCGCAGGGGGCTACATGTTTCCGCAGGTTTACGAGGAAGTCGACGGTCCTTGCCAAGCGTTGGAGAAAAAACTGGTGCGCGACAACACCAAAAACGGGTTGGAAAACTCGATTATTTCCAATCTCGCTCGGTCCATCAGCAACGGGGATATTGGCGAAGGGATTGCCGACGACAAGTTCCCAAAGCTACCATCGCGCGTGGGATGCCTTGCCGTCTATTATGATATCCCCGAGGATTGGGGCTAACTTCAGGTAACCAGCAGTTTCGCTGTCAATTTGTCGATATCCCCGCGGAAAGATTCCAGCAACGCACCGATTTCTGTGCGTTCCGTGGATATCAGCGAAATACCTTCGATAATCAGATCGAACATTTTCGGGCGCCCATTCACCTCGATAACCCACCAGCCCAGGTCAAAATCCGGCTTGCTTGGCAGGTCGACTTTGCTGGTAACAAGCACCCCTTTGGCACCCAAATCCCGACTGGAAACAACGGTGAGTTCTGCACCTGTGAAATCCCGAAATTGCCGGCCATACTTGCGCGAAATATACCCCTGAAAAGCTTGAATATACGCTGACAACTGTTTGCTGGAAGCTGACCGCCCTGGCGCGCCGAGAGCAGTTTTTGCGATCAACGGCACTTCGGCGGAATCACGGAAAAAGCGTTCAAAATCGACGAGCATTGCTGCTTCGGATTTGCCGGAATTGATAATTGTATGCACGTCATCCATGACGATATTAATGAAACTAACGGCTGCCTTTTCTGTTAGTCCAAATGCGAATGTGGGCAGTGCGGCGCTTAGCGCAAGGCTGCCTGTGCCCGCCAAGATGGCGCGGCGTGATAGTGCGGGGGGGTTAATAATCGAACGCAAAGGGATCCTCCAAATCTTCAACGACCAGTTCGGTCTCAAGGTTGTGCCGCATGTTTTGCAAATAGGTAATTCGCTGCGACGCATAACTGTCTGATGATTCATATAGTAATAGATTGACCAAATCGGAATAGGCAAGCCGGTCTCCGACAAGATCCACGCCTTTTAACAGGAATAAATATTCACGTTGAGGCGAAGGAATGAAATGGCGCAACGGGTCCATCGCGAAATCCACCACCATACCCAACGTCCCGCGCGTGGTGCTGCCACCGATTAACGGCAATTCCAGATATGGCCCTTCAGCAACCCCGTAAACTTGAAGGGTTTCGCCAAAATTGGTAGGCACTTCGAACAGCCCGAAYTCRGAAGCCGGATCAAACAGTCCTCCGATTCCTGCCGTTGAATTCAGCGTAAAGCGCGCGGCCGTTTGCAGSGCATCYGCYAATTCACCCTGYAAAATATGGTTAAGGGTTTGKCCGGGCARCGCCAGATTGTTGGCGCTRTTGTCTATCGCATCGCGCATGCCTTCAGGCACCACGGCYCCGTAAGTCGCCGAGGCGGGGSCCAGCACGRCCGCATCYACMGCCTTGTTAAATTCGTGTATTTGTCGATTGGTTTCTTCAAACGGGTCGTTAATTTGRTCAGCAGGCACAGGCCCGCTTGCACATGCCGCTAGAAAAGGCAGCARTAYCAAWARMCCRAYAATGCGAAAGTTAKTCATARTCATAATTACCTTTTACCAAGCCTTCGGCGCGATCACAAATGCAGATGGCGTAGAATCGCCGGCCCTAATGCGCCTCTGCCCAGTTTGCACCCTGACCCGCATCAACCACAAGTGGAACATCAAGTTTTATTGCCGGAAGGCTGGCCTGTTCCATAACATTTTTCACGATTTCTGTGGTTTCATCGGCCGCGTCTTTGGCCACCTCGAAAATCAACTCATCATGTACTTGCAGCAGCATTTTGGCAGGTAAATGTGCGATTGCATCTGGCACACGGATCATCGCACGCCGTATAACATCCGCCGCAGTGCCTTGAATCGGTGCATTAATCGCCGCGCGCTTGGCAAAGCCCGCGTGCGGCCCTTTGGCACTGATTTCCGGAGTGTGAATGCGCCGACCAAACAGTGTTTCGACGTAATTATGCGCCTTTGCAAAGGCCACAGTGTCGTCCATATAGGCCCGAATTTCCGGGAACCGCTCGAAATAGGTGTCAATAAACTTCTGCGCGTCGGCGCGTGGTATTCGCAAGTTTCGCGCCAATCCGAAGCCGGAAATCCCGTAGATCACACCGAAATTAATCGCCTTGGCTTGGCGGCGAATTGATGGGTCCATGCCCTCGATCGGCACGCCGAACATCTCGGAGGCCGTCATGGCGTGGATGTCTTTGCCGTCAAAAAACGCCTGTTTCAGGCTGTCGATCTTGGCAATATGGGCCAAAATCCGCAGCTCAATTTGGCTGTAATCCAACGACACCAGCACATTGCCCTCAGCCGCCACAAAAGCCTCGCGAATACGGCGACCTTCCTCGGTTCGCACCGGAATGTTTTGCAAATTCGGATCGGTGGAGGCCAGCCGCCCCGTCGTCGCCCCCGAAATCACATAAGACGTATGCACGCGCCCCGTATCAGGATTGATATGCCCCTGCAAAGCGTCCGTATAAGTGCTTTTCAACTTGGCCATTTGACGCCAATCCAGCACGCGGGCAGGCAGATCGTGGCCTTCGGCGGCCAAATCCTCCAGAATGTCAGCCCCCGTTGCATATGCACCGGTTTTGCCTTTCTTGCCGCCCTCGATCCCCATCTGGTCAAACAGAATTTCACCAAGTTGCTTGGGCGAAGCGACGTTAAACTTGCCGCCAGCCAGCCCATAAATTTCATCTTCCAGCCCAGCCATTTTCTGCGCGAAATTGTTGGACATGCGCGACAGGTGATCACGATCAACCTTGATTCCGGTCATTTCCATCTTCGCCAGAACGGGAACCAGTGGGCGCTCCATGGTTTCGTAAACGGTGGTCATACCGTCCGTCGCCAACCGTGGTTTCAGAAGTTTCCACAGTCGCAAGGTGATGTCTGCGTCTTCGGCGGCATAAGGTGCTGCGTCGTCAATTGGCACTTTATCAAAGGTAATCGCCGATTTTCCGGTACCCAGCAACGTCTTGATCGGGATCGGCGTGTGGTTCAGATAGCGTTCGGAAAGCGCGTCCATTCCGTGCCGGTGCAAGCCGCCGTTCAGCGCGTAAGATAGCAGCATGGTGTCGTCAATCGGGGCGATGGCGATGTCGTTGCGGGCGAAAATTTTCGCATCATACTTCATGTTCTGCCCGATTTTCAGGATGGAGGGATCCTCCAACATCGGTTTCAGCATCTCTAAGGCCAACGCCTTGTCCATCTGCCCTTCAGCCAATTCCGCGCCGCCAAACAGGTCATCGACCCCGTTCACATGTGCCAGTGGAATGTAACAGGCCGACCCAACCTCGACGGACAGGCAAACCCCGACCAGATCAACGACCATCTCGTTCAAGCCGGTGGTTTCCGTGTCCACCGCAACCCAGCCACGGGCATAAGCAGCGTCGATCCACAGTTGCAAGGCGGCTGCATCGCGCACCGTTTCGTATTTGGAATGATCAATGGGGGCCATCAACGCCGCGGTATCAACAGTGCTTTCAGGGTTAACCGTAACCTCTTCAATAACGGGGGCCTCGACACCCAGCTTCGCGGCCATGCGTGTCGCCAGCCCTCGAAATTCCATAGACGCGATAAAGCCCAGAATGTCCTCGGCCACAGGTTCGCGCACTTCGAATTCGTCGATGCTTTCAACCACCGGAGTGTCGATTTTCAGCGTCACCAATTCGCGAGACATGCGGATTTGGTCGGCCTTTTCGATCAATGTCTGGCGGCGCTTGGGCTGTTTGATTTCCTCGGCGTGGGCCAGCAGGTTATCAAGGTCACCGTATTCCTGTATCAACAGCGCCGCGATTTTTACGCCAATTCCGGGTGCGCCGGGAATATTGTCAACGGAATCCCCCGCCAGCGATTGCACGTCGATCACACGGTCCGGCCCAACACCGAACTTTTCCTCAACCTCTTCAATACCAATCCGGCGGTTCTTCATCGCGTCCAGCATTTCAACGCCGCCGCCAACCAGTTGCATCAAATCCTTATCCGAAGAAATGATCGTCACCCGCCCCCCCGCTTCGCGTGCTTGCACGGCATAGGTGGCAATGATGTCGTCAGCCTCGTACCCTTCCATTTCAATGCAGGGCAGATTGAAGGCACGGGTTGCATCGCGGATAAGCGGGAATTGTGGCACAAGGTCTTCGGGCGCAGGTGGGCGATTGGCTTTGTAATCATCGTAAATGGCGGATCGGAAAGTCTTGCCTTTATGGTCGAAAATCACGGCCACATGTGTCGGCGCATCGTGGCCGTGGTTATCCTCGACCATCTTGTAAATCATATTGCAAAAGCCCGCGACCGCCCCGACAGGCAGGCCGTCAGACTTGCGCGTCAATGGCGGCAAGGCGTGAAATGCCCGGAAAATAAACCCCGAGCCGTCAATCAGATGCAGGTGGTGCCCCTTGCCGAATGCCATATCAGGTTTTCAAGACGAATTTTTTGTCACAATACGGGCATTCAACAAACCCTTTGTCGGCTGGAATTTGCAACCAGACACGCGGGTGTTCGCCGCCGCCATCGCAAGCAATGCTGGATTTGGTGACTTCTTCGGTTTCGGTAACATCATTAGACATCGTGGTTTCCTTATTAAATTACGCGGGCTGAATCATGCGGCCAAGACGGCGACCGGCGATAATATGCATGTGCATGTGTGGCACGTCCTGAACCCCGTCATGCCCTGCATTTGTGATTAAACGGTATCCGTTGCCACCATTCGCAGGTGTTGCCTTGATCGCGTGCGAAATCGCCCCGATCACACGGGTGAAATCTACGACTTCGGCGTCTGTGGCCTCAGACGCGAAATGATCGTAGTTTACATAAAACCCCTTCGGGATCACCAGAATATGGTTCGGTGCGGCTGGATTAATATCGTTAAACGCCAAGGTGAAATCGGTCTCCATCACCGTGTCGTTCGGAATTTCGCGCCGCAAAATYTTGGCGAATATGTTTTGATCGTCGTATTCATAAGGCATGTCGGCCTCCATTYATTCAAAAGACAAAGACTGSGCRATTTTTTCAGCACGCGGGGTCGAGATTTTCATAAAGCTGGCCAAAGCCACCCCGTTGGYCTCGTCACTTGCGGTTTCKTTRATCATGTATAGCGCAGGCARCCCCATTTCTTGCAAACTATCCTGATCCGCGCGAATATTATTATGAAGCGCCGAGGTCAACGAGCCGCGCATCTCTGCGCTGATATTRYKGTCCGMCAAMCCRATGCGCTGRGCGTGCCCCKCAAGATARRYRTCRTCAAAACTACACTGCACATCCAGCACCCGCATTTGGCAACGGTCATTAGCAAAATCGGCGATAGTTTCCAGATTTCCGGGATCCAGRCAGATGGTAAGACTGCCGGTCTCAAGGCGTTCAAACAACAGTTTCAGGAATGCGCGGCGGTGGCGGTTGCGTTTCACGCGCGTGTCTTCCAGATGCCCCAGATCAGGCAAATTGATACCGGATTCATCGAATACATACCCTAGAGACTGAATATTGTTGGCCTTCGCGACGGCCTCTGCCACCTGTGTGCCGACGTGCCATTTCTTGCACAGAACAATCTGCAATGTGTTTTGCCGCCCTATGCGGCTGCCGCGTTCCCAGAACCGTTCGCCATATCGAAGGCCCGTCCGCCCCCGCGCGTTAAGATATGTGATCAGACGCTTTCCGTCTGGCCCGACGGTAGCCGAATTGCCATCGCGAAATTTATCCGCCAGCGCTTTTTTCAGATCAACGGCTTGCGGTGAAATYTTGCGGGCAAACAGATAGTTTTGCGACAACAGAAAATTCAGATGATCGCCGTAAAACACCGTAGGGATGCCATAATCGGAAAACGACAGAAACGTCAGCGTTCTGGATTCAACTTCGGAACTGGCGACAAGATGCATCACCAAGGTTTGGAAAAACGTCTCGTCCGGTATCCATGTGGTTTTGAAAAACCGCGGCACGTCGGGGCGCTCCGTCAGGAATTTCAACAACTTTGATATGGTCGAACGCCGCAAACACCACCACTGCGACCCGATCATGATCTGCARGCCTTCYGGCAAYTCCCGTTTCARMCCAAGGGCGCGYTGGGYTTTRACRGAGGCRTAAAACAACGCCTTGTTGCCCCGCTCGTTAAACCARTGMCGGTARATCAGRCGYTCTTCYTTAAGGCCRACCTTGATCCAGTCGCTTTCGAAATAGTCGTTATGYTCRATATAATCTTTGCCGCTATCGTCCAGAAACCARTGCATATGCYTGATYGGYTTRATYGGCATRCAATCYCCGCTAAGCATGTAGAARTGCGTGGCCTCGGGGAATGTYTTGTGGCCCAARCGCARYGCRTTYAGCGACCCTTGCACCARSGACCATTCCCCCCAGCCRCATTTCACACGATTGGCRAAGCAGACATTGGGGTTATCCTTCAACCCRYYYTTAAGGATTGCGAAATCCTCAAGGCTGCCCCGCCCGTCGAAATGAATCGACACATAGTCGCCACTGGCCGACARCATCTCGRCTTGCTCSACGATCAGRTCGGGGTTYTTGTGACACAAAAGAAGGAAGCAGATTTTTGCCATGAGGCCTTTCCAGATATACAGCCGCAAACAGTAATGTAGATCATTGCGATATTGAAGGCAGGACATGCGAATTGGGCAATAATTTTCCACTCGCGCAACGATCTATTGCACCAAAGGGTTGTGCAGGCTACAAAACCCCGATGTATTAAGGAGAATTCCATGGGCTTTCCTGGCACCTGGATGACCGAGAGTGAATCGGTTGTTTATCGAGTAGTCCCCAAGTGCGCGTGTTCGACCATCGGGCAGGTAATGTATTACGGGGACCACGGCGCATATTTTGACGGCGACATCCACGATGCGAAATCCGGTATCCACAAATGGGGGATCGAGGATAGCAAACCGTTGATCCAGAAACGGGTCACTGATCAGGAAACCTATGCCTTCACCTGTGTTCGCAATCCCTATTCGCGGGTGCTGTCGGCGTATTTTGACAAAATCGCCGGCATTCAGCGCAACGGCAAGCGGTATCGCGGGAACCTCGTGCCGATGCTGGTGCGTAAATACGGTGTGGATGTTGAAGGGGATTTTGACCAGATCGCCTCCTTCCGGCGGTTCTTGTTGTTTGTGCGCGACACCATCAAATTCCGCAAGCCGATGGATCCGGACATYCACTGGTCAGCGATGWCGGGYCATAYTTCGACGTTTATCGCCAACGGCGGGCGGTTTAACCGGATMATYTCGACCGARGATTTYGGSGATGGYATGGGCAAGGTYTTGTCCGARATYGACCARAAACACCCCGTYGATCTGGCGAATATGCCYCGMTTTAAYGAAAGCGAGGGCCACGGCCCYAAACGCGCYTTTCCGGTGGAGGATTATTTCGACGATCTGTCGATGCACCTGATGTTCGAGATATACCARCGCGATTTCCGYCTGTTCAAGTATGACCGCAAYCCSGGGCGCGCRGGGCCGAAGAAAGAGATYGATCTGGACGAGGTCCACGCGAARYTGAGTGGGCGATAGGGGTRCTCCCGCCCTGTTCGGTTGGGCCGTGCCTCGCTTCGCTCGGTTGAGTATTTATGCAAAGAAAGAAATCTGCGGGATTTTCAGGGTTTGTTAACCAAGTT
>NVXA01000012.1 GCA_002746395.1 Paracoccaceae bacterium | reverse complement strand
TCATCATTCGGATCGCGGCAGCCAGTATTGCTCACATGATTATCAGAAACGTCTGCGCCAACATGGCTTCAAAGCATCCATGAGCGGCAAGGGAAATTGTTATGACAATGCTGTCGTCGAGGCATTCTTCAAAACTATTAAGGCTGAACTGATCTGGAGCCCCCCCTGGCACACCCGCAGAGCCGCCGAACTGGCAATCTTTGAATACATCAATGGCTTTTATAATCCTCGCCGCAGACATTCGGCACTAGGCTGGAAAAGCCCCTTGGCTTTTGAAAGGATTGCCGCTTAAATGAGAACTTGGGGCGGCACTAAAGCGGGACAGGTCCACGGCAGGCCAGCGCAATGCTGACCCTGTGATTGGCGCCGCTTTCACGGCCATCTCCTTGCGTAGAGACGTCCGCATTACTTTTTNCCAAGCACTTCCTTCAGCAGGTCATTCTGCATGCCCATCTCGGCATACATCCGCTTCAGGCGGCGGTTCTCCTCAGTCAGCGACTTCATCTCCGACATCATAGAAGCGTCCACTCTCGATCATGCTAACGCATAACCTGCCGTGCAGCGCATTCCGCCAAACTTTGATCGCCATTTGTAAAAGCTGGCATTGCTCATGCCATGCTCTCGGCACTAAACCGTGACAGGTCCAGACCATGTTGGATGTAGCCATGCTCCGCGACGTAAATTCAAAAAAGTGGTGACGCCCGATTCTAAGCGACAAGCAGTGGACCACCTATGCAAAGCGCATGGTGTGAGCCAGCGTCGGGCGTGTGCAGTTATGCAGGTAGATCGATCCACAGTGCGTTACCAATCGAAACGGCCCGATGACCGCGATCTACATGAGGAAATCAAGCTGGTGGCGAAGGAGCGCCGCCGGTTTGGCTACCGCCGCATTCAGGTGATGCTGGAGAGGAAGGGAATATTTATGAATCACAAAAAGCTGCGCCGCATTTATGCTGAAGAAAAGCTGCAAGTGCGCCGCAGGGGTGGCAGGAAACGCGCACTGGGCACCAGAAAGCCCATGGTGCTGCCTAATGGCCAGAACCAGCGTGGAGCCTTGATTTTGTTAACGACGCTTTCACGGATGGGCGCAGGTTTCGCATCCTGACTGTGATCGATGATTACACCCGCGAGAACTTGGCGCTGGTGGCAGATACGTCCCTGTCCGGCTTGCGTGTTGCGCGGGAGCTGGATCGGATCGTTGCTGAACGCGGCATGCCGGTCACAATAGTTTCAGACAATGGAACCGAGTTCACCAGTATGGCAATCCTACAATGGGTTCAGGGAAACGGGATCGATTGGCACTATATCGCTCCGGGCAAACCCCAGCAGAATGGATTCATCGAAAGCTTCAACGGAAAACTACGGGACGAATGCCTAAATGAAACGCTATTTACTTCTTTGGATGAAGCCAAGGAAAACCTCAAAGAATGGAAGGATGATTACAACCAACACAGACCACATTCATCGCTGGGAAACCTGACACCTCAGGAATTTTCAGAGAAGAAAACATTGGACAAAATGGCAGCTTAACGCCATCAATTTAATCCCAAGGACTCTTCATACGCTGGAGGATACTTGGGGCGCAGGTCACACAGCATCCTCCATTTGGCGTGGGCCTGTAGCGCAATTGCGCCCCTCACTTAATCGTATATTGCGCACAAATGAAAAAAGCCTAAGGGAGCTAAATGCAGAGCAGAATTTAGATAGCAGGCAACTCAGGTTTTTGATTTTCGCCCACCCCTGATTGTCACTTAACTATGTCACGTTTGACTGAAACTCATCCATCAAATCTGCCCACTCCTGCATCAACTTGAACCTCTGATCCAAATAGGTCGCGCGATTGTACGTGCGGCGAATGACATTCTTATCCTGATGAGCCAGCACCGCTTCGATGACGTCAGGTTCAAAACCGCGAGTGTTGAGGATCGTGCTGGCAGTTGCACGAAAACCGTGGGCAGTGACTTCCTCTTTCTGGTATCCCATACGGCGCAAGGAGGAATTGAACGCGTTTTCCGATAGCCACTTGCGATTGGAAATGAGGGACGGAAACATCAGCTCAACACCTTCGATTTCAGGCCAGTTGTCTTTGACGATGCTCATGGCTTGRTCGGAGAGCGGRATGATRTGYTCACGACGCATYTTCATCCGYTCAGGYGGAATTGTCCAAGTYCTYTTYSCCARRTCWATTTCCTGCTTCTTGGCMCCWCGTACTTCGCCAGGACGGGTCATKGTCARGATTTGAAAYTTCAATGCGTCRACTATAATGCGCCATCCRGTGAATTCTTCKARGTCGCGCAGTAACGCRCCAAACTTCTTTTCATCAGTGATTGCTGCRCGACTAGTTACYTTTGGGGGAATGAGYGCATCTTTTATAGCGTAAGTYGGATCTGTTTCCGCACGCAGYGTARCAACYGCCARRCGGAATACTGCKGAAATTGCRCCRCGCATTTTYTTGGCTGTTTCGCGCCKWCCRCTYTTTTCRATRGAYTTCARGAGRTARAGCAAYTCRGCRGARGTRATCTCANTNNTTNNWYTGGTMTGGTATGGAGCGGTGARGCCAARTCCAKCAARAGCCAGCGTTTCTTTTTCATGGTCGCAGGGGCAAGCCCGCGTTCCTCCATGTTGACGATGTATTCTTCAGCWATCAGTTTGAAYGTAGTGCGGGCTTKGGTCTCWGCATTAATSTGGGYAAGCTTTTTYTCGATRGCTGGATCTTGYCCKTCCGCAAGCRTGGAACGCGCTTCAKTTAGTTTCGCCCGYGCCTGRGCAAGCGATACRTCTGGRTATTGGCCGTGGGACAATAAACGCTCTTTYCCCAKAAAMCGATACTTCTGACGCCAAAGCTTCGRCCCRCTTGGATTAACCARCAGGAAWAGGCCRCCRCCATCGGAAAGCTTATATGGCTTSTCCTTCGGTTTCGCCTTGCTRATTTTGAACTCRGACAGAGGCATTTGGGGGTRTCGTCTTTCGTGTTWTGGGGRTGTACCCCCATCGATACCCCCAATCAGATGTGAAATGGGGGTATCGAGTGTTCAGMTATGTGAACACCTTAGACRCAAAAACCCTTAAAATAMAAGGGTTTTGARWGRTTATGAGCAGCTATGAGAAGGAGAAATGGTGCCAGGAGAGGACTCGAACCTCCACGTCCATACAGACACTAGCACCTGAAGCTAGCGCGTCTACCAATTCCGCCACCTGGGCAGGTGTGCAGGCGGGATTTATACCCGCTAACGGGGGCTGTCAACGTCGCTTTTCCCAAATATCAAGCCTCTAAGAACAAAACCATCTTGTCCGCAGTTCTTTTGAGGCGTATTGCTTAGACACGTATTATTCAAGGAGCCTTTGCCATGTCCAACACAACTCCAATCGTCACGGTTTTCGGTGGCTCTGGCTTTCTCGGTCGTTATATCACACACCGCATGGCACGCGCAGGATGGCGTGTTCGTGTCGCAGTCCGCCGCCCGAACGAGGCGATGCATGTAAAACCTTACGGCGATGTCGGGCAGGTCGAACCCATGCTTTGCAACGTGCGCGACGAGGCCTCAACCCGCCGCGCGATTGAGGGCGCGGATGCCGTTGTGAATTGCGTTGGTATTTTGCAAGAAACCAAATTCCAGTCGTTCGAGGATGTGCATGTAGATGCCGCTGATTTAATCGCGCGCCTAAGTGCCGAGGCAGGCGTTGCCAAGCTGGTACACATATCGGCCCTTGGTGCAGATACCGAAGCTGAAAGTGTGTACTCCGAAACCAAAGCGGAAGGCGATGCGCTTGTATTGCAAGCAATGCCGAACGCAGTGATCTTACGCCCTTCCGTAATGTTCGGCACCGAGGACCGGTTCTTTAATCGCATGGCTGAATTCAGTCGTTTAAGCCCAGTATTGCCCCTGTTTGGCGCAGACACAATGTTCCAACCTGTCTATGTCAACGATGTCGCCATGGCAGCTGAAACCGCCATAACTGGCGATGTCGCGGGTGGCATCTACGAGCTTGGCGGGCCTGACGTTGCGTCCCTTCGAGACCTAGCAAAAGCTACGATGAAGCTTGCCGGTCGTCGCCGTATTCTGCTGGAATTGCCGTTCTGGTTCGGGCGCATGAAGGCATGGGGATTCGAGATGTTGGAGAAGATGTCCGGCGGGCTTATTCCGGCCATACTTACACGCGACCATCTTAAAATGCTTGCGGTTGATAACGTCGTTAACGACGGTTCTGCCGGCTTTGTCGAGCTTGGTATTACACCAACCGCGATGGATTCTGTGCTGGAAAGCTACCTCTATCATTACCGTGCGTACGGGCAGTTCTCGGCAATTACAGACTCTGCCAGAAACCTGAATTAACTCAGGTATATGCGATCACTAGCAGCACGATACCCAACGCAATACGGTAAACGACGTAGGGTGTAAAACTCACGCTGCGCAACAGACGCATCATCAAAGTTAGCGCAAAAAGTGCTGCCACAAACGCCATTATCGCGGCGATGGAAGCGTCTCTCGCCAAGGCCCAATCCGCCTGCCCGACAACGTCCATCGCCAGCAAGCTGCCAGACGCAATGATCGTCGGAATTGACATCAACATCGAAATTCGTGCGGCCTGTTCACGACCATATCCCAGCATCCGCGCCCCGCTGATCGTAGCACCAGATCGCGACGTTCCGGGGATTAAGGCGAGGGCCTGCCACAGACCCAGAACAATGGCCTCGCGGACAGTCCAATCCCGCATGTGCTTCGTGTTTTTACCCCGCTGGTCGGTCCAATAAAGCACCACGCCGAAGCCCAGCATTGCCCAGCCGATAACTGCGATTGATCGCATGGCATCAGCTAATCCGGTGACCTTCAGGATCAACCCTAAAATCACGACGGGGATCGTTGCAATCACTAGCAATATCGCCAACCTCGCCCCTTCGGTTTTCAGGTTCCCGCGCAAAATATCCAGCGTCCCACGAAGCGCCAATCCAACATCTTTGCGAAAGTACAAAATGACCGCAAACAAGGTGCCTACATGCACCGCAACGTCCAACGCCAACCCTTGATCCTCCACCCCCATAAGGCCGGGCAAAAGGATGAGATGAGCAGAGGATGAAACGGGTAAAAACTCCGTCAGACCCTGAACCAAGGCTAGAATTAGTAGATACATCAGCGGCATTGGGAAAATCCTGAACAAATCGAATCAATACAGCGCACACTATATATCCTTATTTCAAAGGTCATTCTTTGATTTAGTAAATGTTCGCGACCTATTAATTTGGAATTTTTCCCTCAACATTGTGATTTTAGTAAAATATCTTGCATTTAGGTCATGCATGCTGTCTTTATTGGTGCAAATACTGCCAGTATTAAGGGTGGTTAAATATGAATTACTTGAAAGAGGGTTTTGGGATGGCGATGCAGCCTATGTTGAAGTTTGTTAATGTTGCGCGTGATATGCCTGAGAAACGGTCGGCCGAGGATCGGCGGGATGACTTTCAGGARGTKTATCACGAGTTYGCTGCTAARAAGGCGGCGGAGCAGGCTAGTCGGTGTTCGCAGTGCGGGGTGCCTTATTGTCAGTCGCAYTGYCCGTTGCACAATAACATTCCGGACTGGTTGCTGATGACTGCGACGGGGCGTTTGGAAGARGCYTAYCAGATCAGCCAGTCGACCAATACTTTYCCTGAAATCTGTGGTCGTATTTGCCCGCAAGATCGCCTTTGYGAAGGCAATTGTGTGATTGAAAAGTCCGGGCATGGCACGGTGACRATTGGCGCTGTGGAGAAGTATATCACGGATACGGCTTGGGATAAGGGCTGGGTTAARCCRACYGTTCCSGCRRTGGAGCGCGRSSARAGTGTCGGGATTATCGGGGCTGGTCCGGGTGGATTRGCGGCGGCTGACAGGTTACGCGCACTTGGTTTCAARGTGACGGTTTATGACCGCAATGATCGCTCCGGCGGATTGCTGACTTACGGGATWCCGGGGTTCAAACTGGAAAAAGATATCGTCATGCGGCGSGTGAAGCTGCTGGAAGATAGCGGCGTTGAAATAGTTAACAACTGCGCGATTGGCGAGAACATCACCTTTGCGGATATTCGCGCAAAACATGACGCAACTATAATAGCGACTGGGGTTTACAAGTCCCGCGACCTCGGCGGGCCGGGGTCTGGACTTGGTGGAATTGTTAAGGCTTTGGACTATCTGACGGCCAGCAACCACCTGAATTTTGGCGACGACGTGCCGGAAATTGAAAGCGGAGAGTTGAACGCCGAGGGCAAAAATGTTGTCGTGATCGGTGGCGGTGATACGGCGATGGATTGCGTACGCACGGCAGTTCGCCAAGGCGCGAAATCGGTGAAATGTCTGTATCGGCGTGACCGCGCAAACATGCCGGGATCGGTTCGCGAAACACAGAACGCCGAAGAAGAAGGCGTGGAGTTTGTATGGCTAGCGGCCCCCAAAGGGTTCACGGGTGACGATGCGGTTTCGGGCGTGATGGTGCAAAAAATGCGCCTTGGCGCGCCGGATGCAACGGGGCGCCAAGCGCCTGAGGAAATCGAAGGTTCCGAGTATGTCGAGGAGGCCGATCTGGTCATCAAAGCGCTGGGATTCGAGCCGGAAGACCTGCCTGTCATGTGGGACACACCGGAGCTGAAAGTGACGCGCTGGGGCACGGTTTCAGCAGATTTCAAAACGCATGAAACCAACCTTGAAGGCGTCTATGCCATCGGGGATATCGTGCGGGGCGCGAGCCTTGTGGTGTGGGCGATCAAGGACGGGCGCGACGCGGCAGACAGCATCGCGAAATCCTTAACGGGGGTTCATAATGGTTAATTTCGGCGAAAAACCCGTATGCACAACGCGTACACAATGCGTACACAACGCGTATGTACGATTTGGCGTTAACGAACAAAAACAAAAGGTTAATGGGTCGCAGAGCCTGACTATATGCATTAACCAACTATTAACTTCGGAGGTTTTAGTATGACCAAGTATGACGAAAAATGGGCCGCTGAACACGAAGTTGCACGCAAAACACTGGCCGAAAACGGACTTTACCGCGAGGATGACGAGCATTCGTCTTGCGGCGTTGGCTTGGTCGTTTCGATTGATGGCAAACCGAGCCGGCAAGTCGTTGATAACGGCATCGCCGCGCTGAAAGCCGTTTGGCATCGCGGGGCGGTTGATGCGGACGGAAAAACCGGCGACGGGGCGGGCATTCACGTTCAGATTCCGGTGAAGTTTTTCTATGATCAAATCCGGCGCACAGGCCATGAACCTGACGATAATCTGATCGCGGTTGGCATGATTTTCTTGCCGCGCACCGATTTTGGCGCACAAGAAACCTGCCGGACAATCGTTGAAACCGAAGTGCTGCGCATGGGCTATTACATCTATGGATGGCGCCATGTTCCGGTCGATATTTCGTGCCTTGGCGAGAAGGCCAACGCGACGCGGCCCGAGATTGAGCAGATCATCATCTCCAATTCAAAAGGTGTGGACGAGGTGACGTTCGAGCGCGAGCTTTACGTTATTCGTCGCCGGATCGAGAAGGCGGCGGCGGCCGCGCAGGTGCCTGAATTATATGTCAGCTCGCTGTCGTGCCGATCCGTGATTTACAAAGGTATGATGCTGGCCGAACAGGTCGCGGTTTTCTATCCCGACTTGATGGACGAGCGGTTTGAAAGTGCGTTTGCGATTTATCATCAACGCTATTCGACCAACACTTTCCCGCAATGGTGGCTGGCGCAACCGTTCCGTATGTTGGCCCATAACGGCGAGATCAACACGCTTAARGGCAACGTTAACTGGATGAAAAGTCACGAGATTCGGATGGCATCGAACTCTTTTGGCGACATGGCCGAAGATATCAAGCCGGTGATCGCGCATGGGTCTTCGGATTCTGCGGCGCTCGATTCCGTGTTTGAAATGATGGTGCGTGGCGGACGGAACGCGCCGATGGCCAAGACGCTTCTGGTGCCTGAAAGCTGGACCAATATGGCGACGGCTGTGCCAAAAGCATGGCAGGATATGTATTCCTACGCGAATTCCGTGATGGAGCCGTGGGACGGCCCCGCCGCTTTGGCGATGACCGATGGACGCTGGGTTTGCGCCGGTCTGGACCGGAACGGTTTGCGCCCGATGCGCTATGCAATTACGGGCGACGGGCTGCTGATTGCCGGTTCGGAAACCGGAATGGTGCCGACGGACGAGATGGGCGTGATCGAAAAAGGCGCGCTTGGCCCGGGGCAGATGATCGGTGTCGATATGGCCGAGGGCAAGCTTTGGCATGACGCGGATATGAAGGATATGCTGGCCGCGGCCTCGCCGTTCGGGGAGTGGGTCGAGGCGATTACCGACCTTGAGAAAATCACTGACGGGGTGGATGAGCGGCCGAAGTTTACCGGCTCGGATCTACGGACACGGCAGATTGCGGCGGGGTATTCTGTTGAGGAAATGGAGATGATCCTGCATCCGATGGCGGAAGACGGCAAGGAAGTTCTGGCCTCCATGGGGGATGACACGCCGTCGGCGGTTTTGTCGGAACGCTACCGCCCGCTTAGCCATTTTTTCCGGCAGAATTTTAGCCAAGTTACCAACCCTCCGATCGACAGTTTGCGCGAATTTCGGGTGATGAGCCTGAAGACGCGGTTCGGGAATTTGAAGAATGTGCTGGATCAGGATGGTAGCCAGACCGAGATTTTGACGCTGGATAGTCCGTTTGTTTCGAACGGGCGGTTCTGGGCGATGATGAAGTATTTCGGCGAGAGTGCGGCGACGATTGACTGTACGTTTGACGTGGATGATCCGCAGGGATTGCAGGAAGGTTTGTACCGTATTCAGGCCGAGGTTGAAGAGGCCGTTCGGGCTGGAATCGCGCATATTGTGCTGACGGATACGCAGCAAAGTGCGGCGCGTGTGGCGTTGCCGATGATTTTGGCGACCTCGGCGGTGCATAGCTGGTTGGTGCAGAAGGGCTTGCGGACGTTTACATCGTTGAATGTGCGGGCGGCTGAATGCATCGACCCGCACTATTTTGCCGTACTGGTTGGCGCGGGGGCGACGACGGTTAACGCGTATCTGGCGCTGGACTCGCTGGCGGACCGAATTGAACGCGGGTTGCTGGATTGCACGCTGGACGAGGCCAAGATGCGGTACCGCGAGGCGATCAATCAGGGCTTGTTGAAGATCATGTCGAAGATGGGGATTTCTGTGATCTCGTCTTATCGCGGTGGTTTGAATTTCGAGGCTGTGGGGCTTTCACGCGCCATGGTTGCCGAATTTTTCCCCGGTATGCAYAGCCGGATTTCKGGCATTGGCATMACGGGYATTCAACGTGCGGCGCTGAARGTKCATGCGACGGGKTGGCTGCAAGGGCAGGATATTTTGCCGATTGGCGGGTTCTACAAATCCCGYAAATCRGGCGARACCCATGCATGGGAAGCRCARGCGATGCATYTGTTGCAATCGGCCTGTGATCGTGGATCTTTCGAGTTGTTCAAGCARTATTCCAAGGATATGCAGTCGCGCCCRCCGATCCATTTGCGSGATTTGCTGGACTTTAARCCWGCGAACGCGCCKATTTCRGTGGATGARGTKGAGAGCATYACCTCCATYMGKAARCGGTTCGTRACGCCGGGTATGTCGCTGGGCGCACTTAGCCCCGAGGCGCATAAAACGCTGAACGTGGCGATGAACCGTATCGGTGCRAAGTCGGATTCCGGCGAGGGAGGCGAAGACCCTGCGCATTTCCATCCTGAACCGAACGGCGATAATCCGTCGGCGAAAATCAAGCAGGTGGCATCGGGGCGTTTCGGGGTTACGGCGGAATATCTGAACCAATGCGAAGAGCTGGAAATCAAGGTTGCCCAAGGTGCAAAACCCGGTGAAGGTGGGCAGTTGCCCGGCATTAAAGTGACCGAGCTGATCGCGCGGTTGCGCCATTCAACACCCGGTGTGACGCTGATTTCACCACCGCCGCACCACGATATTTATTCGATCGAGGATTTGGCGCAGCTTATTTACGACCTGAAACAGATCAACCCACGCTGCAAAGTTTGCGTGAAACTGGTGGCCTCTAGCGGTGTTGGCACGATTGCGGCCGGTGTTGCGAAGGCCAAGGCAGACGTGATTTTGATCTCGGGTCATAATGGTGGCACGGGGGCCTCGCCTGCGACGTCAATCAAATATGTGGGCTTGCCGTGGGAAATGGGTCTGACCGAAACGCATCAGGTTTTGGCGCTAAACAACCTGCGCGACCGTGTAACTTTGCGCACCGATGGCGGGTTGCGCACGGGCCGTGATATCGTGATTGCCGCGATGATGGGGGCCGAGGAATACGGCATCGGAACCGCCGCGTTGATCGCGATGGGGTGCATTATGGTGCGCCAGTGTCAGTCCAACACCTGCCCTGTCGGGGTGTGTGTGCAGGACCCCGAGTTGCGTAAAAAGTTTACCGGATCGGCTGATAAGGTTGTGAACCTGATCACGTTTTATGCGCAAGAAGTGCGGGAGGTTCTGGCCTCTATCGGGGTGCGGACACTGGACGAGGTGATTGGGCGCGCAGATTTGCTAACGCAGGTTTCACGCGGTTCGGCGCATCTGGATGATCTGGATTTGAACCCCTTGTTGATTTCGGCAAGCGAGGCTGGCGAGATTACCTATAATCGTGATCGTGATCGCCAAGCCGTGCCGGATACGCTGGACGCACAGATCGTGAAAGACGCGCAACCGTTCTTTAAGGATGGCGAAAAAATGCAGCTTTCTTATTCGGTGCGAAACACGCACCGGACCGTTGGCACGCGGCTTTCCAGCCATATTGTGCAGAAGTTCGGGATGCGAAATTCGCTGCARCCKGACCATTTGACGGTGAAGTTAACGGGTTCTGCAGGGCAATCACTGGGCGCGTTTGCAGCRCCSGGCCTGAAGATCGAGGTGTCTGGTGATGCGAACGATTAYGTCGGMAAGGGCTTGTCAGGTGGGTTAATCACRYTGCGGCCACGGCTGGGATGCCCGYTGRTRGCGGCTGAAAATACCATCATYGGCAACACGGTTCTGTACGGTGCGACCGACGGCAAGCTGTTTGCCAATGGCCGYGCGGGGGARCGWTTCTGTGTGCGTAATTCCGGCGCGCAGGTTGTGGTCGAGGGTTGTGGRTCGAACGGTTGCGAGTATATGACCGGCGGTGTTGCCGTTATTCTGGGGCCGATTGGTGACAATTTCGGGGCCGGAATGACGGGTGGTATGGCCTATATTCTGGACCCCAACAACGAGGTCGAGACCCGCGCCAATCTGGAAACCCTGACCGTGCAATCCGTGCAGTCCGCGCATTGGGAGGCCCAGTTGAAAGGTCTGATCGAACAGCATGTGAAGGAAACCGGCAGTGTGCAGGGCGCGAAGATTTTGCTGCGTTGGGCGGAAATGTTGCCGCGATTCAAGCAACTTTGCCCTAAAGAAATGCTGACGCGCTTGTCTCATCCGCTTAGCGACGTTGAAACCGCGGCCTCGGCCTGATAGGTGCTGGTCCGGAGGCAACTTCGGACCAGACCATGGCAAGACGACCCCCATCCAAACCTGTTGAACCTTCGGTAGAGCCGAAGGTGAAGCATGACTGCTTCTTTCCTGTGCGTTTGGTGGTTTGGTTCGTGCGGCCTGTGGTTAAGTCTTTGCTAATAGGGTTGTTGTTATGGACTCTGTTGGTCTCGACTTACAAGTGGGTAAATCCGTCGTTAACCTATTATATGTACAGCGAATACAAACGGTTAGGTGTTATTTACCACAATTGGCGGGATCTTGATGACATGTCGATCTACATCCCGCTGGCCGTGGCCGCTGCCGAGGATGCCAATTTTTGCGCGCATAACGGGTTTGATTTCGATGCTATCGGGGCCGCAATCGAGGATGGGTCGGGGCGCGGGGCGTCTACGATCTCGCAGCAGGTGGCCAAGAATGTGTTCCTTTGGCCGGGGCGTAGTTGGGCGCGGAAAGGTTTGGAAACCGGCATTACCGTGCTGATCGAAAGCCTGTGGAGCAAGCGGCGGATTATGGAGGTTTACCTGAACGTCGCCGAATTTGACGAGGGGATTTTCGGGGTGGATGTGGCGATTGGCAAGCACTTTGGCTATGCGCCTGAAAAGCTGTCGGTGACCGATGCCGCGCGGTTGGCGGTGGTGCTGCCGAACCCCAAGGCGCGCGCGGCTGGTAATCTTTCTGGTTCGCTGCAACGACGGGCCAGCGGGATTGCGATTGGCGCGACGACATTGCGGGATGAAGGGCGGGCGGATTGCTTTTTGCCCAAAGCTTCTCCTTGAATTATTGGAAATTTGGGATAATGAAGGGGGACCCTTTATTTTCAGGAATTCCTAATGCTGCGCCTTTACCACATGCCTCTTTCCCCCTTTTGCCGGAAAATCCGGCTTGTTTTGGCTGAGAAGAAAATTGATGTTGATCTGGTGGTTGAATTTCCGTGGGAACGGCGGTTGGATTATTTGCGGCAGAACCCGTCTGGCAAAGTGCCGATGTTGAAGGCTGACGGGTTGGTTTTGGCGGAATCCTCGGCAATTTTCGAGTATCTGGAAGAGGTGTATCCGGCGGTGCCGTTGTTGCCCACGGACGCGGCGGGACGTGCCGAAGCGCGACGGTTGGCGGGGTGGTTCGATGATAAATTTCACCACGAAGTTACGGCCAATCTTTTGTATGAGCGTATCAACAAGAAGCTGATGAAAACCGGATATCCGGACAGTGCACGGATTAAGGCGGGTGCGAAAAACATCAAGTATCACCTTGATTACATGGGCTGGTTGTTGGAGCAACGGCGCTGGTTGGCAGGGGATCGCATGACGATTGCCGATTTTTCCGCAGCGGCGCAGCTTAGTTGTCTGGACTATATCAGCGATGTTGACTGGACACGTAATCAAGCGGTGCGCGACTGGTATTCCAAGATAAAATCGCGCCCTGCGTTCCGGCCTTTGCTTTCGGATCTGGTACCGGGGTTCGTGCCGCCTGCACATTACGCCGATCTGGATTTCTAAATGGATACGGCCGCAAATGACGGTCTTTTGCAGCGCCTGCGCGAACATGCGTTGGGTGAGGGGTTTTCCGATTTTGGCGTTTGTTCCCCTGACGCAATCCCTGAGGCAGCAGCACGCTTAAAGGCGTATGTCGAAGGCGGGTATCACGGCGAGATGGAATGGATGGCGAAGCGGCAGGTTTGGCGCGGCGACCCTTCCGAGCTGTGGCCCGAAGCGAAATCTGTGATTATGCTGACGGAAAACTACGGGCCTGCCGATGACCCGTTGCGACTGCTGGAAATGAAAGATCGCGGCAATATCTCGGTTTATGCGCGCAATCGGGATTACCATGATCTGGTGAAAAAGCGGTTAAAACGCGTTGGTCGATGGCTGTTGGAACAGGCTGGTGGCGACATCAAGGTGTTCGTTGATACGGCCCCCGTGATGGAAAAACCGCTGGGGGCGGCGGCGGGTTTGGGCTGGCAGGGGAAGCATTCCAATTTGGTTAGTCGCGAACAGGGAAGTTGGTTTTTTCTGGGCGCGATTTTCACGACGCTGGATTTCACCAAGGATGTTCGGGAAGTTGACCACTGCGGAAGCTGCACGAAATGTCTAGATATTTGCCCGACGAATGCGTTTGTGGGACCGTATAAACTGGACGCGCGCAAGTGCATTTCCTATCTGACGATTGAGTACAGCGGCCCGATTGACGAGGCTTTGCGCCCGATGTTGGGGAACCGGATTTACGGTTGTGATGATTGCTTGGCGGTTTGCCCGTGGAACAAATTTGCGAGTGTCACCAAGGATGCGAATTATTGGGCACGGGTCGAATTGCAATGCCCGAAGCTGGCGCATTTGGTGGCGCTGGATGATGCGGGTTTTCGCGAGGTGTTCAGCGGATCGCCGATCAAACGGATCGGGCGCAACCGGTTTGTACGGAACGTTTTATACGCCATCGGAAATTCGGAGGAGGCCGGCTTGCGCGAATATGTACAACCCTTGCTTGCCGATGAGGATGCGGTGGTGCGCGATGCCGCAGAGTGGGCGATAAGGCGGTTGCCGGCGCAATAAAAAACCCGACACAATGGCCGGGTTTTTCAGAACTGTATTTAGAAAATCTTAGTGCAGCTTGTCGCCGACAACCTTGATGGCATCGTCGATCAACCCGCCAGCATCTTTGGCTGACATGTTGGCCGCGATAACTTCGCTGGCCGCGGAAATCGCGATGTTAACCGCTTTGTCTTTGACTTCGCGAACGGCGGCGTCTTCGGCTGATGCGATCTGTTCCACGGCAGCTTGAAGACGGCGCGCGATGCTGTCTTTCAGGTCCGCTTTGGCAGCGTCGGCCGCGATCTGGGCTTCGGTTTTGGCATGTTCAATAATGCCTTCAACCTGACCTTCAACCTCTTTGTGCTTACGCTCGAAAGACGCCAGAATCGTCTGGGCTTCTTCGCGAAGAGCACGAGCCTCGTCTATTTCGGACTTGATGCCTTCGGCGCGATCGTCCAGCATTTTCGTCAACAACTTCGGGACGCCGAAGTAGATTAGAACGCCGATAAAGATGGCGAAAGCGATCAGAACGACGAAATTCGTGTCGTTCAGGCTGTACCAGGCATAATCACCAGCGGCGAACGCCGGAGTTGCCATCAAGGAAGCTAATAGAGCAATACGTTTCATGATCGTTTACCCCTTCAGACGTGCAGCAACCGCTGCTTTAAGTGCTTTGTCATCCGCGGCAGATGGCATGATGGCCGCGACGATGTCATTGGCGGCAACGCCTGCGACTTCTTCGATAGCTTTCAATGCGCTTGCGCGGATTTCATCAATGCGAACCGCGGATTCAGCGGCTTTGGCGGCGATTTCAGCGTCGGCTTTGGCGATTGCCGCGTCAACGTCTGCCTTAATCTCGGCCTTGGCTTCACCAGCAATTTGCATTGCTTGGGCGCGGGCCTCAGTGAGGGCGGCGTTATAGGCTGCCTCGGCTTCTTCCGCTTTGCGTTTGAATTCAGCGGCCTGTTCGATATCATTTGCCACGGCGTTGTGACGATCTTCGATCACCGAACCGATACGTGGCAGGGCCACTTTGGCAACGATGAAGTACAGAACGACAATGGACACCACCAACCAGAAAATCTGGTTCGGGAACGTCGCAAAATCGAGCTGTGGCATTCCTACGGAAGCCTCTACTACTTGTTCGGCGTCTTGAACGGCCATGTTATTCTCCGATAGCAGGGCGGGCCGCGCCTAAGCGCCGCCCGATGCAATCCATTTACAGCCACGCGTATCGTGACCGCAATTTGGGTAGTTTGCTTAAACAGCAAACATAAGCAGAAGAGCTACGAGGAACGAGAAGATCCCCAGTGCTTCTGCAAACGCGATGCCGATAAACAGCGTAGCTGTCTGCTCGCCGGCTGCTGCCGGGTTGCGAAGTGCGCCTGACAGGAAGTTACCTGCAACAAGACCCACACCAATACCAGCGCCGCCCATACCGATGCTTGCCAAGCCTGCACCGATCATTTGACCCATTACTGCGATATCGCCTTCCATAGTATTCTCCTTTTTAGAATATCTAGATTAGTTTGTTAAACTCTAGTGTGCCGGATGCAACGCATCTTTGAGGTACACCACAGTCAAGATTGTGAAAACATAAGCCTGAATGAAGGCTACGAGTAGTTCGAGGCCGTAGACCGCGACAATTGCGGTTATCGGGATAACAGCCCCAATCCCCAGTGCGCCGGCGAAACCGGCGAACACTTTGACCACCGCGTGACCAGCCATTAGGTTTCCACCAAGACGGATGGAATGGCTGACGGGGCGGACAAAATACGAAATCAGCTCGATCAGGAACAACACGGGGCGCAAGGCCATCGGCGCGCTGGATACCCAGAAGAGCTTGATGAAAGATGGACCGTTAATCACGAAACCGAGAACGGTCACGCTGATAAATACGATTGCCGCAAGCACACCGGTGACGGCGATCTGCGATGTAACGGAAAAACTGTAAGGCAACAGCGCCAGCAGGTTCGCAAACAGGATGAACAGAAACGCGGTCATGATGTGTGGAAAATACTTCAGGCCTTCTTTACCTGTGATATCTTCGATCATTTTGCGAACGAAACCGTATGTTAGCTCGGCCACCGACTGGCTGCGACTTGGAACCATTGCGCGGCCACGTGAACCTACGACCAACAGGAGGAAGGCTGCCAGCACGGCCAAACCCATCCAGAGAGACGCGTTTGTTGGTGTATACCATTGGATTGCGCCGTCGCCGAACAACGGTTCGACTTTGAACTGGTCCATTGGATGGATGTTGAAACCGCTTGATGCTTCTTCGGCTACCTTATCAACAGACACGTTCTATCCTCGCTTTTGGCCTATGGTGGCCATTTTAATCCTTGGTCGATCTCTCGACCTTTTGCCTTTGAACCTCGTCGGCGGTTCGCATCATTACGCGAATACCGGCCGCAAAGCCCAACAACGAAAACAGTATCAAGAAGATCGGGAGCGTCCCGAACAGGCTATCCAGCCCAAACCCAATACCCATGCCCATCGCCATTCCGATGACGAGCTCTAAAACCATACGCCAAGCCAAACTGGCCTTTTCGTACTTGCTCTGCGTCCTCGGGGCGGGCTCGATTGCCGCTTTCGCCGCCTTGATCCGCGCATCCAGTGCTTCGAGTTTCTCTGGATCTGGTGTATCGGTCATCCAATACCCTCCTTTTCCAGCCTCTTAGAACATAGATTCCCTATCGGGAGCATTTGGGCGGACAATATGTATCTGCACTTGCCGTGTCAAGCGTCTGTTGTGAGGTGTAGGTGCGAGGTAAGCTACTGTAGTATATGTATTTTTTATACCTGCGACGTGCTGGCGCATCTAGCCTTGTGGAAATTGTTGAAAAACTAAAATCAACTACCTGGTTGATCATTTATCTTGTACATCTATAGTCAATCAGATGGTTGAGAATTCAAATCCCCGCCTCGATGCGCTTTTTGCGTCCTTGTCCGACCAGACAAGGCGGGCAATTCTGTTGATGTTGCTGGAAAGTGACCTGACGGTGAAGGATATTGCCGCGCCGTTCGATATGTCGCTGGCCGCCGTTTCCAAGCACATCCAGATATTGGCAAAAGCCGGATTGCTTACGCAACATAAATCCGGCCGCGAAAAATGGTGCCGCCTTGACCCGAACGCTCTAAAGCCCGCCGCCTTCTGGCTGGAATCTTACGGGCAGTTTCTGGACGACAGTTTCGATCTGTTGGAGGAGCTGATCGAACTGCAAGGCATCAGCACGGGCGCGTCGACAGGTGATTAAACGTCTTGACGCAAGATATCTGTGACAAGCACACTATATACATCGCCGCCGATCACTTCTCGCGCAGCCTCAAGAAGGGATCCGCGCAGATCCTTCATGGCCTCGCCACTGGTGAATTGCCCGTCAAACCCGCCCGAATTTGCGTGCAAGAACATGACCCCAAGCAACGCATCGCGCAACTTGGGCTCGCGTGCGAATACAACGTCGCCAACCGTGGGCGTGGTTTCAATGGACAAAGACATCACGACCATCGAAGAAACCCTGCCATCTTTCACCACCGGAACTACGAACTGCCTGCTGAGTTTGACATAGTAAACGTTGTCGGGGTCAGGCTCGGTCGCCTCAGTAGGATCCGTATCGTCCGCGACCTGCTTGTCGCAAGAATCGTACCCGTCATCCTGACACCCATCTGCTGGCGGCATCGCCGCCGGGCGCAGGAATATCCCTGCACCAGCGCCAACACCAAGGCCGATAAGAACAATCACGATTGGAAGAATTTTACTCATGCGGCCTCCTAGAACGGCGCGACGATTTCAAAAATCTGCTGACCATATCGCGGTTGCTGCACATCACTTATCCGCCCTCGGCCACCATATGAAATTCGTGCGCCGGCAATTTTGTCGTAAGTGATCTCGTTTCTGCGCGAGATATCTTCTGGCTGCACGATCCCCACGACCTGCAATTCGCGAAGCTCAAAATTAACGCGGACCTCTTGCAGACCGCTGACCACCAGATGGCCATTCGCCAAAACATCGACCACCGTTGCCGCAATCCGCAGCGTGATTTTTTCGTTGCGTGACACGCTGCCATCACCCGCCGATGTAGACGTGGATGAAAAATTGGCGGCGGGGTCAAGGCTTGTTCCCTCAGGCAACGCACCCGACACCAGTTCCGGCAAGCCCATCAGCGCACCGATGCTCATCGTGCCGGACCCAGTTCGAGATTGCCCCGACCTGTTGGATATCTGGGCTTTGTCGTCAATTTCGATCACCACAGTTAATATATCGCCCAAATTCCGCGCGCGCCTGTCACCAAACAACGATGCCGGACCAGAATTCCAGAGCGAGCCTTGACTATACCTTTGCCGAGGCATCGCGGGGGGTGGCACGGCAATCGCAACACGTTCGGCGGAAATGCCGATCCCACCGTCCTGCCCAACCACGGTCAGGCCCGGCACCCTTCCGACCTGTTCAAATGGAACACAGCCAGCTATCAGCAGCAGTATTCCAAGTGCGCTGCGTAAAATCATGGGTTTACCTCGATTGTGCCGTCAAACAATACGCGCCCCGTCACCGTTTGGCGTGAGGTCAAATTCATCACACGGACCCGTTCGCCGACACCTGCCCGGCTTAACACGCGACCTTCGGCWGAAATTGATAGTTGCCCTGTGTTGTAGACCATTATAACCAATTGGTTCCGCTCCATAATCGCTGGGGCCCCAATTTCGGATGCCCGAATTACACGGCCAGCATATAAATTGACCCGTGCTTCTTTTCCGATAATGCCGGCGACGCTCGTAATTCCACCGATGGTGTTTTTGTCGAGAATGGCCAAATCCTCCGGCACAATTATGCTGCGCGCCCGAATAGCATTCGCGGCGACCACGGTTTGTGCGGCGACAGCAAGTGCAGATGCGAACATCAGAAATATAGTAAGGAAAGCGGTTTTCATCAGCGGATTTGCGTCGTCGCACCGAGCATCTGGTCAGCGGCTGTGATGACTTTGGCGTTCAGTTCATATCCACGTTGCGCCTCGATCAACTCGGTTAGCTCCCGAACGGAATCGACGGAACTTTGCTCTAGATATCCTTGCCGGAATTGGCCCAGACCATCTTGACCCGCATCGCCAATCCGCGCTGTGCCAGAGGCTGCCGTTTCGAGGTAAAGGTTACCGCCGATCGCCTCCAAACCCTTTTCGTTTGTGAATCCGGCCAGCGTTAACTGGCCAATAAACTGCGCATCCACCTGGTCCAGAAAGTACGCGTAAATCTCGCCATCGGCGTTGATTGACAAATCTCGGGCATCGTCTGGCACTGTAACGTCGGGCATAATCGGGTATCCGGCGGACGTTACAATTTGACCGTCACCTGTTAATTTCAACGCTCCGTCGCGCGTGTATCCGCTGCCGCCGGATGGTAACGCGACCTCTAGATATCCAGCGCCCTCGATGGCCACGTCCAACTCACCGCCGGTTTGCTTTAAGGAGCCTTGCGCCACATCCATTGATACCGCAGATGGTTTCACGCCCATGCCCAACTGTACGCCAGCTGGCAAAATCGAGCCATCCGCGGCGCTAATTGTTCCGGCCCGCTGAACCTGCTGATAATTCAAATCCGTAAACTCGGCGCGGCGTGGATTATATGCTGTCGTATTCATGTTTGCGAGGTTGTTCGCGATCACCTCCACCCGCATTTGTTGGGCTGCCATTCCGGTCGCGGCAATTTTCAAAGCAATCATTATAATTCTCCTGTTTATACGACTTGGCCAAGCGTGCGGATGCTGGATTTAATACGCTCGTCTTCGCTGTCGAGAAGGTTTTGGCCCAACTCATAGGCGCGTTGCACCTCGATCAGGCGGGCCATTTCAGTTACGGCGTCAACATTGGACCCCTCAAGAAACCCCTGCATAACGCGGGAGTTTTCGGCGGGAATTGCCTCGGCTTCAAATCGGAAAAGAACGCCGTCTTCGCGCAACAGCATTTGTGGGTTTTCAACCTCGAATATGCCGATCTGCGCGGTTGGACGGCCGCCGATAGATATGGTTCCGTCCTCCGCAACACCGACAGTGCCCGCGTCAGGGGGAATGAAAATCGGTGACCCGCCAGAATCCAACACGCGGTACCCGGTCATCGACACCAGATCGCCTTCGGCATTTGGGGAAAAGCTGCCAGCGCGCGTCAAACGCTCGCCAGCGGGTGTTTCAACCATAAAAAACGCGGGCCCATCAATCGCTAGGTCAAACATGCCGCCTGTTTGAGTCGTGCTGCCCATCCCCGCATCCGTAAATCTAACCCGCGCCGAGGTCATGGCAACGCCACCACCTTCAGCATTCAGCGCGCGCACTTCTTCGGCGAAAACCACCCCTTCACGCCGAAAACCCGTGGTTGAGATGTTGGCGATGTTGTTTGCCACCACCTGAAGTTCTTTCAGCAGCCCGGTTTGGCGGGTTAGGTTGATATATCCCGTTGTACCCATTTGCCTAACTCCTTTATACACTGGCATTTTTGCACAGTAGAATCGTTATACAGGTGCAGAAGTTAAGATTTCCTCAATACCCGCGCGTGATGTTTTCGATCACCTGATCTTTGTAAAAATTCACCAATAACTGCCCTGAATATCCCATAGACAGCCAAAACACGGCAAGGATTGCCGCAAGTTTTGGTACGAACGTCAACGTCACTTCTTGAACCGAGGTCAACGCCTGAAAAAGGCCAATCACGACGCCCACAAGCAAGGCCACGCCCAGCACGGGTAGGGAAACGATTAATGCGACCCACAATCCCTCGCGAAGTACGTCAAAAATTTCGTTTTCGCCCATCAGACAGGCATTCGCAGAATTTCCTGATAAGCTTCGACAACCTTGTCGCGAACGGTCACCGCCGTTTCGATCGCCAACTCGCTGGCCGCCAGCGCCTGTACAACCGAATACGCATCGGCCGTGCCGATCATCCCCGCTTTGGCGGCTTCTTCGCCTGCCCGCATGGTGTCCATAAAATCTGTGGCGACCTGTGCGAACATGTCCGAGCCGCCAGATTCCGCCTTGGTCGGGCGCGCAATATTCTGGGCATTCGTATATAGTTGTGACGCAATATGTGCTGTTTTATCCATAATTCTCGCCTTTCTAGCGACGCAGTAATTCGAGTAGTGATGATTTCATCTGCCGTGCTTGATCAAACATTCGCAAGTTGGCCTCGTAAGACCGTTGCGCCTCGCGGGCATCTGCAATTTCGATCATCAGGTTGACGTTAGAGCCCTCGTAGTACCCATCTTCGCCCGCCATCGGGTGGCTTGGTTCATACACGCGCTCCAGATTACTAGTATCAAGGTGAACTGCGCCGGTTCGAACTGCGCCCGCACCGTCAGTAACCTGTTCAAACGGAATGAGTTTGCGCCTATATCCCGGCGTATCCGCGTTCGCGATGTTTTCCGAGGTCAAACGCAGTCTGGCCGCTTGCGCGGACATGCCACTAATGCTTGCCGACATAGTGCTTAAAAGATCGCTCATTTTACGCCCTCCCTATCTTATCCGGCCCATGCCGGAGCGAAGAATGTCGATGGATTGCGTGTAAATTCCAAGCGCCAGATCGTGCTGGGCTTTGACATCAGCCGCTCTGACCAACTGATCTTCAAGGGAAACCGTGTTCCCGTTCGGAGATTCAGCGCCAAATGCCGCCGATTCGATTATGTCACCACCAACCCCGCCAGCGCCGAACGCAATATGGCCAGCCCGAAGGGGCTGACTGCTTGTCCGCATGTTCGCCGTTTCGCGAAAGCTGTCGGCGAACGACACCATATCCCGCGCCTTGTAGCCGGGCGTATCTGCATTGGCGATATTCTGCGCGATGACGGCCTGACGTGACGATGCATGGGCCGCCAAATCCTGGGACATCTGCAAAATTCCAATATCAATTTTCAATTTAGGGCTTCTCCCTTGCTATGCATAAGGTGATTCTTAACCATTTAGTGTGAACAAAAGGTAAGCAGACCATAAATAAAGGATTAACCATGTTTACCGACTTCAAGCCGCTACAAACCGCCCTGCACGCCATCCCTGCCTCGCGGCGGTTCGGGCGGGTTATTTCGGTTGATACGGCAGCCATTCGCATTGGCGGCCTGTCTGTACACGGCCACGTCGGTGACCAGATAGTGATCACGAAATCTGATGATGCTAGCATCGCTGGCGAAATCATCGCGTTGGAGAAAAACTACGTACTTGTAATGCCTTACGGGCCGAGCGATGGCATCGGCATCAGTGATTTAGTGGAACTGAACTGTACAAATAGCATTCACCCATCCGGAACTTGGGTGGGCAGAATCATCGATGCATTCGGCGAGCCACTGGATGGGCGCCCCCTATACCGCGGTGAAAAGAGCGTGCCCTTACGCCGTTCCCCGCCCGAAGCTGCAAATCGTCGGTCTCTCGGGGCACGCCTGAATACTTCGTTGGCCGTATTTAATACCGTTTTGCCGATCGCGCAGGGGCAACGAATCGGAATTTTCGCCGGATCCGGTGTCGGGAAATCATCGTTATTGGCGGAAATGGCCCGCGGGCTTGAGTGTGACATCGTTGTTATCGGCTTGATTGGCGAGCGGGGGCGCGAGTTGAAGGAATTCACGGAACACGTTTTGGGACCAGAGGGGATGAAGCGCGCCGTGATAATTGCGGCGACTTCGGATCAATCTCCCTTGGTTAAACGGCGCGCGGCATGGGTCGCGATGGCGGTTGCTGAATATTTTCGCGATCAGGGAAAACACGTTCTTCTGTTGATGGATTCGATCACCCGCTTTGCCGAGGCGCATCGGGAAGTGGCATTAACAGCAGGCGAAGCTCCAAGTTTACGGGCATTTCCGCCGTCAACCGCGAACCTGATCGCAAGCTTGGCAGAGCGCGCCGGCCCAGGCCCCGAAGGCGCAGGTGACATTACCGCGATTTTTTCGGTTCTGGTTGCTGGATCGGACATGGAAGAACCTATCGCAGATATTACACGAGGCGTTCTGGATGGGCACATAATTCTGGAGCGCGAAATCGCAGAAAATGGGCGTTTTCCGGCGATTGACATAACCCGCAGTGTTTCCCGATGTTTGCCAGCAAGCGCCACGACCGAAGAAAACGTAGTAATTAGTACCGCCAAAAAGACGTTGAGTATTTTTGAAAAGGCTGCACCAATGATTCACACCGGCCTATATGCGAAAGGGTCGTCCGAGGAAATTGACGTAGCAATTTCAATGAACCCAAAATTGGAGCTGTTTTTCGCTAGAAACGTCCCGGAAACTATTGACGAAAGCTTTGCGGTTCTGAGCAAACTGCTTGGAGGGTCTGAATAATTCAGGAGTGTCGACTCTGCGGATGACGCCAGCCTAATTTACAACCGGGACTGAAAGAAGCTGGCCATGCCAGCTGCCGAATTCCTAAGGAGGGTCAGTGCAGTAGCACCCGGCGCGCCGATGCCGGAGTTCTCGGATATTTGCTGCCTTGCGAAGAATGTCCGCAACATTTTATCAACATTCTCACTTTCCTTGAAAACCGCGAGGGAACTATCGCCGAAAAGTGTTCTGGATTTATCTTGAAAAATATCACGTTGCTTATCAACGTCTAACAAGCCAAACGATTTTGGCAACCCGAATGCCGTTTCAAAAACCTGGCGAAGTGGTGGATTTCCCATTACTTTGAACCAAGCGGATTCATTTGCGCCATCAGAATTCGCAATTTCGCCGATTTCACGAACAAACACCATGGCAAGGCGCATTGAATCGTCTGTTTCCCCCACAGCGACTTCGAATTTTTGGAGCTTAAAGGGGGCTATAATGCTTTGCGAAAAATCTGAGCTCGCGACACGCGCTCCGGTCTGGTTTCCATATCCGAACGCCTTCGAAAACTCCTGATATCGCTTATCAATCATCCGGTTTGCAAAAGAATCGTCCGCGTCCGTCCCTTCAACGAGGGCCTTTAGGACGTATGCGCGTTTATTAAGGTCATCTTCCAAACCAAATGCGCCAAGTGCTACCTTTAACAACCGGCGATCATTCACGAGGTCCTCGGCTGTGGTTGCTTTACTAATGTTTTCTTTGAAATACTCCAGATCACGCGCCAGTTCAGGAGATTTCTCAAAAGCTTCGCGTTGCATTTCTACGGTTCGTTCAAGAAATCGCCAGCCGACATATCCTGTTTGTGGAACTATCGGCTGGAAGCCTATCATAGCGCACGCTCCATCAATCTTTGCTCCCGGGCCATTAACCCGCGCAAGGCTTTTAGGGCCGGATATATTTTGTCATTCACAACATTCTCTGTGGCCATATCGAGCCGCATTTTACTGTCTGGGTCTGTGAAAACCTGACTTAGTTGCTCGATTCCGCTTAGCAATTGGTCGCGCCCCTTCACAGGGTTAGCCTCACCAGCCAAAACCATTTGAGCGATATAGCATACTCGTTTTACCGGTGTGTTGGCCTCGTCCGGATGAATGGCGTCCCGCAGTCGCAACACATTTGCGTTAGGCGTAAGGACATTCAACTTTGTGCGCCTATCGCCATTTTCGACAACAACGCCGTTTATCAGAATGCGCTCTGATGGGCGCAATTTAAGGACCAGTCCGCTCATGATGTTGCCCCGCTTGCCCGTAAACCACGCATAATGGCTGTGTTGACTTCAACCAAAGCGTCTGCCGTAGCCTCTTTAGCCAAGACTTTTCTGCTGTGGGTTTCGGTGAACTCCGCCAGATAAAATATCTGGGCACGAAGCTGTGCTGGAAGGCCATTTTCGCCACTCACGACATCGGATGCAAGTATTGTCCAAAGTCGGCGGTTTTCGTGAATTGCCTCAGCCAAGTCGATAAACCCTGCGAGATCATCCGTCGAAGCCTTGGTCAACCGATGTGTAATTTGTGCAAAAATTTGATATTCGGTGCTGCGTTCAGTCTTAATTGGTGCCGAAACATCCGAGTACGCGGAACGCGCTAATGCTGCGATGTTCATTCAGAATTCTCCTGTTGCAACCCGATTTTCAATCAGGCGGGTGATGCATGAAGTAATTCGGGCGAGCCAAGCCCGCCCGAATCTATTGCATTACCTGAACAACGACAGGATGGACTGCGCGCCCTGATTWGCRATCGACAACGACTGRACGCCCARCTGCTGTTGAACCTGWARGGCCTGAAGGCGAGCCGAGGCTTCCTCCATATCCGCATCAACAAGYGCACCAATACCGGAYTTCATYGCATCCGWYAGTTTGGAAACAAAGTTRCCTTGATCTTCAACACGCTTTTGCGAAGCACCAAGTGCCGCAGTGCCATCAACGGCRGTYTGGATCAGCGCCTCKATTGCSGCCAAGGAAGTRTCCGCAKYGGCWGAYGTCGATACATCAATTGTSGTAAGGTCCAGCCCTGYTTCGAAGTCSACCGAYGCRACGGTGATRTTACTTGCGGTAACAGCACCAGCTGCATCCCGATCCAAAGACGAAAGAATGGTGATATCACCACCCGCGGTATTCAGCAGGTTAGCGCCGTTAAATTGCGATGCAGCAATCACMGATGTAATCTGGTTTTTCAGCTCAGTTACRTCCGCCGCAATTTTTGTGTTGTCGACGTTTTCACCAGTCGCCGCGACRACCTTTTCYTTCATCTGYGTAAGCAAATCAGTGATYTGCTCGGCACCAGCYGATGCAACGGCAACCGTTGCTTGCCCCAAAGACAGCGAATCACTGATCGCGYTAAAACCGCTCACATCRGATTCCATCACTTTGGAAATCGCCCAAACYGCCGAGTTGTCCTTGGCAGATGAAATCGATTTACCAGTCGAGATTTCGCTTTGAGTTTGCGCCARATTTGAGTTGATGCTCTTCAAAGTTTGAAGGGCTACCATCGCGCTGTTGTTYGTTAGAATACTAGACATATTATTTTCCTTCGGCGTRCGGTGCATTCGACACCGCAATTAATGTTACGTCACTTTTCGTGACAAGAAATCGCCGTTCTGACGGATGCGGRGATTTGWGTTTGGCCACCGCGCCAACCGTGTCTGGTTGCAARATCAATCTGCACGMAAATTCGATAACAGAGTCTTAACGCSCACMAATCAARTACMTAAAATTGTCTACACCTAAGCCTTCCKRTCCTTTAGRTCGCKCTTTTGTGGYGTCTCGAAACGYTCCCCGGCATCAGTATACGTGCCCATCGTTGTTGCCGCACGRTGCTGCTCGRATARCAGTGTTTTSGCGGYGTTAAGACCAGAAAGRCTRGCTTTCAGAAGGCTTTGGTTRCGGMCCGCCTCATGGCGAATCGCCTCKATGTCMGCCTYGGCCAGCAGGRTTTTCCCGCTKGTCAGATCCTCCAYCAGYTTAKCRCGGCGCATTGCAATCCGGTTCAGGTCKGAAAGTGGGCCYTTCAGGATGATTTTRCGTTCKTCGGTYAGCAGTYTYAAAATATTGCGAACWCGCCCGCGYGCKGTAAGCGAATCAAACATTRTCCGCCCTCCGCATCATCGAATCGATRATTTGTTCGGCCARTCCKATYCCRCCAYYTTCAGCCATTAAGGTSGCTTGCTCGCGRACCAGMAGGCTTGCRAAGGCGTCTTCGCCCTTCCCTCCGCCGAATGAACTTCGCGATTCGCCAGCGCCTGTATATTTCAGCATCTCGGCCAGAAAGCTTGCCTCTAATGCGGTGGCGACTTCTTTGAACTTATCGCGGTCGGCGTCAGGCGTGACCTGATTTACCAAGGGGTTTACTGGGGGTATTTCCATCTAAAATGCCTCAAAGCTTTTGCGTTAGAATCAGTATTCTTCACAGGCGGTAAAGAAATAGTAACTAATCTAGGAGAAAGTTCAGGCAACAGATCGAAAGGAACGGATTCATGGCGTCTATAATGCCCGAACTAGCCCCGCAAACGCCAAGAGGGGTTGGGAAAGCCAGCGTTGAGGTTGCAGGTGTCATGCCCGAAGCCAGCTTTGATACCGAACTTGGTTTGATCGAGGAGGCTTCCGTCCAAAGGTCCACAGAATCACGTGACTTTGCACAAGTGGGGCAAATTTTGCGGAAAATGTTGCCGCTGGAGATGCAATCAGAAGAAGGCGTCGCGCAGCCCCCTAGTATAGATGGCGAACTTGTCATCGGAAACCCTGCGGGTGAGGGGAGCAGGCCAGACGTGTCGCTACAATTGGCTGCCTCTGAAATTATCGTGCAGGCAAGGGGTTTACCGACGGAAGGCGCCGATAGCACCCCCAAAAACGTGGTAGCAACTCCTCTGGAGTCTCTCTCTAGCAACGAAATTTCGCGCACAACCTCTACATCCAATGTTGTCGAAAGCGCTTCGGCAGCGAAAACCTCGTTTGAAACAAAACTTCCGGAAGGCGCGCAAATCGCAGCACAATCGAGTGGCCAGATGGTTGAAAATAAGTTCGACCGCAGGCCCGCGGTTGCACAACCTGAAACTATTGCACTGCGGTCAGCGACACAGAACCCACTGGACACTTCCAGTATCAAACCACCCGAATCAAAATCCCAAATCACTGCTGAAGTGCAGCCTGATGTTGATAGTTTTGGACAGGGTATTTCGGATAAAACGCAAGTGCAGCGATCCTTACAAACCACCATGCCCATGGCTCAACCGAACCCGGGTCAGCCACAAACGGCAGAGGCCAAAGTTGTTTTGCAAATTTCGAGCGCAATTTCAAATACGTCGAAAAACACCGTTGAAATACGCCTAGACCCACCCGAACTCGGGCGGGTAATTATTTCCATAACGCAAACTGACTCCGGATTATCAGCAACGGTTACAAGCGAGAAAGCCGAAACCTCCGATCTTTTACGCCGACACGCAGAGCTGCTGTCCCGCGAGCTTGCCAAATCCGGTTTTAGCGAAGCGTCACTGGAATTTTCACATCGCGATCAACAGCAAAACCAACCTACCTTCGAGGAGGACAAAGCACAGCATTCATCCGTCTCGCCTGAACATGCAGAAGTTGCTTCGACCATTGAAATGGCACTGCAATCCCAATCGGGCAGTCTTGATATCCGCCTATAACCAAGGAAAACCTTATGCAAACAACTGACATTTCAGCCACTGCGCGCACAGCTATTTCTACCGCGCCCACACAAGAAGCAGAAGCCGCCAACGACAGCGATTACCAGATGTTTTTAGCCTTGCTAACGACTGAAATGAAAAATCAGGATCCGACTAAACCTATGGATTCGACGGAGTTCGTCTCTCAATTGGCCAGTTTTTCTTCGGTAGAACAACAAACTGAGACCAATAGTAAACTGGATGAACTGATTGAATTGTTTGCAGCAAAACCAACGGAAAGCTTAACCGAATGGCTAGATAAAGAAGTGCGTCACGAAGGGACCGCAAACTTTAATGGTCAACCAATCAATGTCAACGTCACGGCGCACTCGTCGGCGGACTCTGCCCGCCTCGTGGTTCGTGATGAAAGCGGCACAGTTACTCACTCACAACCATTTGACTCAAATTCTGGTTCGGTTACTTGGAATGGCAACACACAAGAAACAGGAACAGCCCCATTTGGGAAATATAGTTTTGAGGTGGAAAGCTACGCGAATGGCAGTTTGCTTGAATCGAACCCAGGATCGGTATTTGGTTTGGTGACAGAAGTACGCCTAGACCGCGGTAATACTATTTTGATATTTGAAGACGGCACTACCCTTACGGCAGAAGAAGCGGATGCCGTGCGGATGCCCCAATCTTAGGGTAAAATTTTCTACCCTCCCCCATATCATCTGATATCGTGGTGCCGAACAGGTCATCACAGGGGTTACGATGAAATATATTCTCGCTATCGATCAGGGAACCACCTCTAGCCGCGCGATTCTTTTTGACGAGGGGATGCAAATCGCGGCAACCGCGCAAAAAGAGTTCACGCAACATTTCCCTGCCTCTGGCTGGGTGGAGCATGAACCAGACCAAATCTGGAAAACCACCATCGACATGTGCCGCGAGGCAATGAAGAAGCACGGTGTTCAAGCGCGTGACATTGCGTCCATCGGTATAACCAACCAACGCGAGACAACCATCGTTTGGGACAAGGCAACCGGACAACCGGTATATAACGCCATTGTCTGGCAAGACCGACGCACTTCGGATACCTGTAAATCCCTCAAGGCGGATGGCTTGGAGCCGATGATAACCGAGAAAACGGGATTGCTTCTAGATCCGTATTTCTCGGCCACTAAAATCAAGTGGATATTAGACAATGTTGAAGGCGCGCGCGCCAAGGCAGTTAACGGGGACCTTCTTTTTGGCACTGTCGATTGTTTCTTACTGTGGAAATTGACGGGCGGAAAAACCCATGCAACCGATGCTACCAACGCGGCGCGCACGATGATTTACGACATTCGTAACGGACATTGGGATACGGAAATCTGCGGCATTCTGGACATTCCAATGAATATGTTGCCCGAAGTTCACGATTGCGCTTCAGGTTTCGGCATCACCACACCCGACCTACTTGGCGGTGCGATCCCGATTCATGGCATTGCAGGTGACCAGCAAGCCGCCACGATCGGGCAAGCGTGTTTCACACCAGGCATGATGAAATCAACCTACGGAACTGGCTGTTTTGCCCTGCTGAACACCGGTGATCAGCTTGTAACTTCGAAAAACCGCCTATTAGGAACGATCGCTTATCAGTTGGATGGAGAAACCACTTATGCGTTGGAAGGTTCAATTTTCGTTGCGGGGGCTGTGGTGCAGTGGTTGCGTGACGGGCTCGGGATTCTCGGGCATGCCAGCGAAACCCAAAAAATGGCGGAGGCAGCGGGCGAATCTGGCGTTTACATGGTTCCCGCGTTTACCGGGCTTGGGGCGCCTTACTGGGATGCCGAATGCCGCGGGGCAATTTTCGGGCTTACGCGAGGCTCAAACCAAAATGATTTAGCGCGCGCGGCGTTGGAAAGCGTAGGTTATCAAACCCGCGATTTACTGGAGGCCATGCAAAACGATTGGACCGGTGGTACGAAAGGCATTCTTCGGGTTGATGGTGGCATGAGCGCGAACGATTGGGCCATGCAATTTTTGTCAGATATTTTGGGCACCCCAGTGGATCGGCCAAACATACTTGAAACTACAGCATTGGGGGCCGCATGGTTGGCGGGAATGCATTCCGGAATGTACCCCGATCAATCCGGTTTTGCTGATAATTGGAGTCTGGAGCGACAGTTCATCCCATCAATGGATGCAGGCACACGGAAATCGAAGTATGCTGGGTGGCAGGATGCAGTCAGCCGTTGCCTGACAAACCGGTAGAGACTGTCGACAGCACCAACTGCTTTTGCGCTTTGAATAACACCGTATAGGAACCATTTTCAGCATCATATGCCCATGAATTTCTGCAATCTGTTTGGGCAACAAGCGACTTTAGCAAACTTCCAGCGACATCTTGCTGCACATCCTCCACATAATCCGCATCGGATATATGGCACTTCAAGGCGGTATATTGCCCCGAGGCGTGCGATGACAACGCAATTTCCCCACCCTTGCGGCAGTGATTGGCGGCAGAGATTGTCAAATACCACAGGATATGACGCATTTTGGCCGTGCCTTCCTGATCCACGCAATCAAGATCAAAGCCGGAATGGGTGAAAGAAATTTCACGCTGGCGAAGCAGACCTTCAAGCTTGGCAAAGTGCAATGGGTCGGGAACACCGCTAATTACAGGCAAGTCCACGCCTGAAATTTTGGTGTTGATCTTGAATGCCACCAATGTGGAGCCGTCCGACAAAGCCGAAACATTGGCCAAAACTTTCGGGCCATCCTGCACCACCAGCGATTGCTCCCAGCGTGGATTACGTTTGGATGCAGCAACATAAGTTACAAGTTTGGGCCAGAAGTCGGCTGCCCAAGTGGTCAACAATTTGCTTTCCGGAATTTCCGAAACTCCGCACCTCACAAACCTTTCGCAAAACGCGACCCCGAACATGTTGCTCAACGCCGTGTTGGTAAATTTTACCTGCCCCGACGAACTTATCACGGCGACCGCATCCGATAGCCCATTCAAAATGCTTTGATTCAACGACACCTCAAGGCGACGCTGCCGCTCAATGAAAACTTGTGCAGAAATATCCTCGAACAGAAACGCAACCGCGCCCCGTGGATGTGGCTGTCCGGTAACGCGAAAAACCCGCCCATCGGGCAACACCCATTCATCATCATAGCTTTTGTTTTGTCCGGTATCTTTCAGGTCCGTTAGCAACCGCCGCCATTCCAGAAAATTCTTCGCCTCAGGCAAGTGCCGCTTTTCCCGCAGCTTGCTGATAAAATCCGCGATGCTGGGCCGTTTGGCAAGCCACACCGGATCCAGATCCAGAAGGTCGCACAGGGCAGGATTGAATAAGTATAAGGACTTATCCGCATCAAAAATAGCCAACCCGCCAGACAGATGTGCGAATATGGTCGACAAGGTTTCGGTGAAACGTTTGAGCGAATCTTTGGAGGCGGCAACCTCCGTTTCAAGTTCGAATAATCGTGCGGTGTTTGCATCGTTTATAATCTCGCGCCCCTCGTCGGAAAGGGAGCTGGGCATGTCAGCCACAGCGGCGCGAGGCATGCTGAAAGTTCTGAGTATCGCGGTAGCCAGAAATCCAAACAAGAACAACAGGGTGAACACGATCGGAGTCGTATACATATTTTCACCCAGCATCCCGCCCACCCAAATGCTAAATCCTTCACGAATCATATCCAATGCGGTCATGTTTTCCTCCTGATTTGGAAGAAACCTTAGGGCATGGATATTAACGAGCATTTAACAGAAATCGTTGCTATCTTGTTAATATGTATTAACAATTCTTAAACTAACGGCCGTTATTCTCGGTATTTGCTAAGGGTTGTTGGCTCCGGTAGCAGGTCAGCCATTGAAACAGAAACCGATCCTTGTTGCACAATCCGGCAATGTTTTCGCCCCAACGCGCGTGGGTGTGCGGCCCCGCAGGAATGCGCGATCAGGTTGGTGCCATAGGTGATTTTCCCGACAAAGTTCTTAACCCGCACGGATTTTTCCGCTGGGTCAAGACCATTTTGGAGGTGTTTTTTATGTGTCGTGATCCCCGTTGGGCAAGTATTTTTATTGCACTTCAAGGCTTGAATGCAACCAAGCGCAAACATGAACCCACGCGCTGACGTCACGAAATCTGTGCCCGCGCAGTACGCCCACGCAACCTCCGCAGGGGTAATGAGTTTGCCCGATGTGATGACCTTGATCCGGCCCCGCAGGCCATATTTTATCAACGTGTCCACGACGATCGGTAAGGATTCCTTAACCGTTAGCCCGACACTATCCATCAAAGGCATCGGGGCCGCGCCCGTCCCGCCATCACCGCTGTCAATAGTGATGAAATCAGGGGCGCTTTCTATCCCGCGAATGTGAATTTCCTTACACATATCCTCGATCCAGCCATAGCCGCCGATCACAGCCTTGAAACCGACCGGCAGGCCGGTGATTTCACGGGTGTGCGCGATGAAATCCAGCAACTGCCCGACGTTGTCAATTTCAGGATGACGGTTGGGAGAGATCGAGGCCTCCCCCGCCGGAATGCCCCTTATCGCCGCGATTTCGGGCGTAACCTTGGCGGCGGGAAGGATGCCGCCCTTGCCGGGCTTGGCACCTTGGCTCATCTTCAATTCGATCATCTTGACTTCTGGGTGCGCCGCGACTGCATGCAGTTTTTCATCGTCCAGCCCGCCGTTAGCGTTTCGCACGCCGTATTTTGCGGTTCCCATCTGAAAAACGATGTCGCAGCCGCCTTCGAGGTGAAACGGCGAAAGACCGCCCTCACCCGTATTCAGCCAGCATCCCGCCATTTTTGCGCCTGCCGAAAGGGCACGCACGGCGGGTTTGGAAATCGCGCCAAAGCTCATGCCCGAAATGTTGATCAGGGATTTCGCCGAATATGGTTGGCGGGCGTATGGGCCAATCACGACGGCGGGGGTTTCCTCAGCGTCTTCGTCAAGCATGGGGAACGGGCAGTTCACAAAAATCGGTGTTCCGGGTTGGGTTAAAACCTTGCTGGAGCCAAAGGCGACAGTGTTGTCTTTCCCCTCCGAGGATTTTTCGACCCAGTCGCGTTCTGCGCGGTTAAACGGCATTTCCTCGCGATCCATAGCGAAGAAATATTGGCGGAAAAACTCCCCCAAACTGCTGAACAGATACCGGAACCGGCCTAATACAGGAAAGTTGTGCCGCACTGCGTCTTTGCTTTGCCGCACGTCGATTATGTAAAAAACGACCAGCGTTCCGACCACAAACCCGATGGCGAGTATGAACAATACCGCAAGCACATCCGACACTGGATAAAGAGCGTTTATTAAGGATTCCATAACGCGGCCTTTCAAATTGATTAACACGTCCGCCCCGAAGTCGGGTTTTATCAAAGCTATGTGAAATAGTCAGCGGTGTCGCCTATCGACAGGCATGTATCACGACAATTCCATACCTTAATCAATCAGCAATAATGTTCCCGCAACACCAACGGCCACACCGCATAACGCCCAGATCATAGGACCGAATTTTGGGGCCGGTTCCGGGGTTTTGTTAAGGTTTATTAACGCAGCTTCCGCCAATGCAGGCAAGCGTGGGCCAAAACGAGCCAGAACCTTGGCCGTGGCCGCCAAATCACGTGCGATTGCTTTGGGACCGAGGTTATCGATGATATACTTCTCGATCACGGGGCCAGACGTATCCCACATGTTCAAATTCGGATCGAACGTCCGCGTCACCCCTTCGACAACGAACATCGTGCGTTGCAGCAAGATCAGCTCTGTGCGAGTTTCCATTCCGAAACGGTCGGTAACGTCGAACAAATGGCCGAACAACCGCGCCATCGAAACTTGCGATGCATCATGGTCAAAGATCGGTTCGCCAACAGCCCGCAAGGCCTGCGCAAAAGACGCAACATCCTGATCGGCAGGGACATAACCCGCCTCGAAATGCGCCTCGGCTACGCGGGTATAATCGCGCTTTAGAAAGCCCATCAAGATTTCAGCGTAGACTTTGCGCGTATAGGTATCAATCCGCCCCATTATACCAAAATCTAGCGCGATAAGGTCACCGTTCGGCCCGCGCATCAGGTTGCCTTGATGCATGTCGGCGTGGAAATACCCGTCCCGCAAAGCGTGGCGCAGGAAGGTTTGTAAAATGCGTGTCGCAAATTCTGTATGGTCCGATCCAATGGCCAAAACGGCCTCGACATCGCCAAGTGGAACACCCTCTACCCATTCAGTCGTCAGCACGCGGCGCGAGGACAAATCCCACATCAGCGCAGGCACGCGGAAGCCTTCGTCGTCTTTTGTGTTCGCGGCAAATTCATCCGCAGCGGAGGCTTCCATCCGCAAGTCCAACTCACCATCCACAACGCCAGCAAAATGTTCGATGACCGCACGCGGGCGCAAACGGCGCGAGAACGGGGCGATGATTTCCATGATCGTAGCCGCCAGAAAAAACGCATCCACGTCTTTGCGAAAGGCGCGCTCAATGCCAGGGCGCAACACTTTTACGGCCACAACTTGGCCGGTTTCCCGCACCACAGCCTTGTGAACTTGCGCCAACGAGGCCGCGGCGACAGGTTCCGAGAAACTCTCGAACACTTCGTCAATCTTGATACCCAGCTCAGCCTCGACCTCGGCCTTGGCAATATCTAGATCAAACGCAGGCAGCGCATCTTGCAATATTCGCAGGTCTGTTGCCAGTTCAACGCCAACAATATCGGGGCGCGTCGAAAGCAGTTGACCAAATTTAATGTACGCCGGCCCAAGCGCCGTCAGCGCCCGCAAAATCGGCGGCTGCGATGGGTCACCCTTTAGGCCAAGCCATTGCACAGGCCAACCGATCACCCGCGCAGCAATACGGACAGGGCGCGGCGCATCCACCGCCTCTAGCACCACACGCATCGCGCCGGATCGTTCAAACGTGGCGCCCGTGCGGATCAGGCGCCAGATATTGTGCGGCCCCCTCATGTTTTCCAACCTGAATGTAGGGCGGCAATGCCTAACGAAAGGTTACGGTATTTAACTTGGCTAAACCCGCCGTCGCGGATCATCTGCGCGAACTGTTCTTGTTTCGGGAATTGCCGGATTGATTCCACCAGATATTGATAACTGTCACGATCATTCGCAATTATCTGGCCAAGCGGCGGGATAACGTTGAAACTGTAGCGATCATAGGCCCACTGCATTGCAGGGTTCGGAATGGTCGAAAACTCCAGACACAAGAACCGCCCGCCGGGCTTTAACACGCGGTATGCCTCGTTAATGGCGTCTTGAATGCGGGTCACGTTGCGGATGCCAAAACTGATTGTGTAGGCGTCAAAGGTGTTATCCTCGAACGGCAGCGCCATCGCATCGCCACACACCCAATCCAGATTGTCTGACATGCTTTCGGCTTCGGCGCGCAAACGACCTGCGTCCAGCATGGATTGCGTCATATCAAACACCGTCGCATGCCCACCGCCTGCACGTTTCAGGAACCGGAACGAAATATCGCCCGTACCACCCGCCACATCCAGCAATTTCATGCCTTTGCGCGGTGCCAACCAATCCATCATCGCGTCTTTCCAGATACGATGCACGCCCATGCTCATCGCGTCGTTCATCACGTCGTATTTGGAGGCAACATTGGTGAAAACACCGTGAACCATGCCAGCCTTGGCATCTTCGTCCACAGTCTTAAATCCGAAATGGGTTTTCTGGGTCATTAGCCTGATCTCTAGAGTCGCGTTGCGTCTAGAGTTATATGCCTTTTGAGGAAGTTACAATTCCAGACCGGCGTGTTATTCGGCGCCCGTGACCCCTTTCGGGATAATCGCCCCGAATTGGCGCGTGCGGGCGCGGTAATCGGCGATCACCTCGGCGTAAACCTCGGGGGTAAATTCCGGCCAGGATTTTTCAACAAACGCCAGTTCGGAATACGCGCTTTGCCACGTCATAAAGTTGGACATCCGCAACTCGCCTGCGGTGCGGATAATCAGGTCGGGGTCCGCCTGAAACGCCGTGTCCAGATGGTCCGAGATCATCTGTTCCGTGATATCCTCTACCGCTAACGACCCATCTTGCACCTTGGCCGCGACTTTACGGGTCGCGCGCACCAAATCATCCCGCCCGCCGTAATTTATGGCGATGTTTAGGGTGATCAGCGTGTTATCCTTGGTAAGATCTTCCAGCTTTTCCATCTGCTCACGCAGATCTGCGGCTAGCGGCGTCGGGTCGCCCAAAAATTTCACTCTGATGTTTTTCGCGTTCAGCTCGATAAAATTGTTTTGCAAATAACCGCGAAACAGCTTCATAAGCCCTTCGACCTCATGTGCCGCGCGCTTCCAGTTTTCTGTCGAAAAGGCATAGAGCGTTAGCGTATCTACGCCCAATTCCGTGCTGGCTTTGACGATATCCTTAACGCGATTGGCACCGCGTTTATGCCCCATTAGGCGCGGCAAACCACGTTTGACCGCCCAGCGACCATTGCCGTCCATGATTATTCCAACGTGCAAATCGCGTTCCTTCAATCGTGTTTAGATAAATGGTTAGTATAAACGCGGCATATTCTCAACCAACAATTGTATATACCCAATATAATAGGATATATTTCGCCACATATAGTTTCTTACTTTCGGGTTCATAAATGCGCGTACTAATTACCGGCGGGGCTGGATATATCGGCACCCACACCATGTTAGAGGTTCTTGGCGCCGGCCACGAGGTGTGCGTAATCGACAACTTTTCCAACAGCGCCCCCGAAGCGCTGACGCGCGTTAAGAGCCTGTCGAACCGCAGTTTCGCATTCCATAAGGCCGACATGCGCGACCGCGAGGCATTAACAAAGCACCTTCAAGATTTCAAACCCGATGCCGTTATCCATTTTGCGGGCCTGAAAGCGGTTGGAGAATCTGTTGAAAAGCCGCTTGAATACTATGAAAACAACGTCCAAGGCACGATTAACCTGTTGCAAGCGATGAAGGCCGCTGATTGCATGAACATCGTGTTTTCTTCCAGCGCGACAGTTTATGGCGACCCCGACTTTTTGCCCATAACCGAGGATCACCCGCTGCGGTCCACCAACCCCTATGGGCGGTCCAAGCTGCATATCGAAGAGATGCTGCGCGATTTGGCGGCCTCGAACCCAGATTTCACCGCCGCCATTCTGCGCTATTTCAACCCTGTCGGCGCGCACGAAAGTGGTCGTATCGGCGAAGACCCTAATGGCATTCCCAACAACTTGATGCCCATGATTGCGCAGGTCGCTGTYGGGCGRCGCGAACAGGTTCGGGTGTTTGGCAACGACTATGACACCCCCGATGGYACKGGYGTTCGCGACTATATYCAYGTRGTTGATCTGGCCAAAGCGCATGTCGCRGCCCTTGACTGGACGCAATCRCATAAAGGCRCGCGGGCGTTCAACCTCGGGGTCGGACAGGGGGTTTCAGTCATGGAAATGATCGACGCCTTCGCCAARGCCAGCGGTCGCAAAATTCCGTTTCGCAAYRACCCRCGYCGYGAAGGTGACATCGCGCAATGCTAYGCAGACCCTTCCCGCGCAGAGGCCGAGTTGGGCTGGAAAGCGACGATCGATCTKGCCGGAATGTGCGAAACCTGCTGGCATTGGCAAGACASCAACCCYCTTGGCTAYARMRCAAAAYCTTGACGYRTRCGYTGCWWGTTAGTTATTRCTTACTTAATTTGTAGGNTGTRWSCTKCTTCCCCGTTGTAGCAGAGGRTYGRTGATACTATGTNWCKRRRMRGSCCTWKMSMMWYGAGGCCGCCACAAACCTTGAGGTCGTAARATGACAGTCAGAACCAGAAAACCMGCCGCCGAACGCAAGAAAGAGATCGTCGAWACCGCGATCCGCTTAGCTGCGGAATGTGGCCCTGACCGCCTGACAACCGAAAGTCTGGCCAAGGAAATCGGCATCTCGCAACCCGCTATTTTCCGCCATTTCCCCGCCAAGTCCGACATATGGGAGGCCGTAGGCGAACGCATTTGCACCCTAATGGGCGAAAGCAGCCAATTGATCGAGGCAACCGGCCCAGCCGACCGCCTACGTAAAATGATGACCGCACAGCTTAGCTTTATCGAAACCACCCCTGCCGTTCCCGCCATCCTGTTTTCGCGTGAACTACATTCGGAAAACGAAAAATTGCGCGCGTTCTTTTCAGGACTTATGGCTCAACGCCAGAAAAAACTGTCCGAACTGTTCACAAACGGCATCGAATCCGGTGAATTCAATGAAAACATCAACGCAGATGATGCCGCCTATCTAGTGCTAGCACTAATCCAAGGCCTCGCCATGCGCTGGTCTTTGAACAATCGCAACTTCGATTTGGTCAAAGCCGGCAACGATCTGCTGGATGTGCAGTTTATCGGGTTCRCSCGCCGCTAGGCTATCAGCGCAACAATATCCAGCATGATGCGGTTCAAATCGAAATCCTTGGGCGTGTAAATTCGCGCGATCCCCATGTCGGTCAATGCCGCGCAATCTTCATCCGGGATAATCCCGCCGACGATCACGGGAATATCCAGCCCTGCGGCCCGCATCCGTTCCATCACCTCACCAATTAACGGAAGATGTGAACCCGACAGAATCGACAACCCGAYGATGTGAACTTTTTCGCTYACCGCCGCCTCGACGATTGCTTCGGGTGTCATGCGGATRCCTTCATAGGTCACCTTCATCCCGCAATCCCGCGCCCGAACCGCGATTTGTTCCGCACCGTTGGAATGCCCGTCCAGCCCCGGTTTACCGACCAAAAGGCGGATCGGAGAACCAATCTCGCCCGCCACACGGCTTACCTCGGCCTGCACGCTTTCCAGCCCCTCGGTGGAATTCGACATGGCAGAACCAACTCCTGTGGGCGCACGATATTCCCCGAATTCACCGCGCATCGCCATGCCCCATTCGCCCGTCGTAACCCCCGCTTTCGCCGCGATGATCGAGGCTGGCATGATGTTAACCCCTGCCTTCGCATCCTCGCGCAACTGTGCAAGGGCCGCCTTAACCGCCGCGCCGTCCCGCGCACCGCGCCAAGCGTTCAGGCTGTCGATCTGCTGCTGCTCCACCTTTGGATCAACAACCATGATGCCGCCCTCACCCGATGTTAACGGGCTTTCCTCGCCGTTCTGGAACTTATTAACGCCAACCACGACAGTTTCCCCCGTCTCGATCCGCCCGATACGCGCCGAGTTGGACATCACCAACTGCGTTTTCATGTATTCAATCGCCGAAACCGCGCCGCCCATCTTGTCTATATGTTCAATCTCTGCCCGCGCGCCAGCCTTCAGTTCTTCAACTTTACGGTCCACCGCCGGATTTTCGTCAAACAGGTCATCGAATTCCAGCAAGTCCGTTTCATACGCCATGATCTGCTGCATTCTAAGCGACCATTGCTGATCCCAAGGGCGCGGCAGGCCCAACGCCTCGTTCCACGCAGGCAATTGCACGGCCCGCGCACGCGCCTTTTTGGAAAGGGTAACCGCCAGCATTTCGATCAAAATGCGGTAGACGTTATTTTCCGGCTGCTGCTCCGTCAGGCCAAGACTGTTGACCTGCACGCCGTACCGGAACCGTCGTTGTTTGGCATCCGTGACACCGTAGCGATCCCGACAAATTTCATCCCATAAGTCAACGAACGCGCGCATTTTGCACATCTCGGTCACAAACCGGATGCCCGCGTTCACGAAAAACGAAATCCGCGCCACGACCTTGGGAAAATCCTCCGCTGGTACTTGGCCACGCACCTGATCCAGCACCGCAATCGCGGTAGTCAAGGCAAACGCCAGCTCCTGCTCCGGCGTCGCACCAGCCTCTTGCAGATGATACGAACACACGTTCATCGGGTTCCATTTCGGCACGGATGTATAGCAATATTCGGCCACATCCCCGATCAGCTTCAGACTAGCTTCGGGTGGAAAAACATACGTCCCACGGCTTAGGTATTCCTTAATAATGTCATTCTGAACCGTCCCCTGAAGGGTGGAAATATCGGCCCCTTGTTCTTCAGCCACCGCGATATACAGCGCCAGCATCCACGCTGCCGTTGCGTTAATCGTCATGGATGTGTTCATTTGTTCCAGCGGGATATCCGCGAACAATGCGCGCATGTCGCCCAGATGGCTGATCGGTACACCAACCTTGCCAACCTCGCCGCGCGCTAGAATATGGTCGCTGTCATACCCCGTTTGCGTCGGCAAATCGAAGGCCACCGAAAGCCCCGTCTGACCTTTCGCCAGATTGGAACGATAAAGCGCATTTGATGCCGTCGCTGTTGAGTGTCCGGCATACGTGCGGAACAACCATGGCCGATCTTTAACTGCTTGCGTCACGTGCGACTCCAAATCCATATTGCGTTGCAGCATAGATTTACAAAGCTAAGATAATTACGCAAGAGGAAAGTTAACGGGAATAATGTTTCGCCGTGGATTTCTCAAGATAAAGGGCGACCGGAAGGCCGCCCCAATATTCAAACTGAAAACCGCTTAATTATACGTGAACTTCGGAATTTCGCAGACGTTAACACCCTTGGTAACAACCTCGTCGCCATCGCTGAAAACCGCTTTGAAATCGAAGATGCAATAACCAGTGCCATCATCAAAGTTGATGTTAATGGATTCGTAACCACCCAGAACATCATTGCCCAGAATATCCTCTTCCCAGCTTGTTGACCCTTTGTTGGAACCGTAAAACCTTACCATCACATAGCCGGTTTGGTTCACGATTGTCACAACCCGATTCTGGGCCGCAGCAGGAAGCGCGAATGTTGCGGCCAATACGCCAGCAGCAGTCATCGCCATAAATACTTGTTTAATACGCATCACTATACCTTCTAATACTAACGTTTCATTGCCGCCACAAAACCAAAATAGTCGCGTTTAGATTCTACGGTCAAGGATGTAGATTAGCTAATTTTATGGCCAAAATATGACACAAGTTAGCGCAAAATCACCTGACTAGACGTGTGGTGCAATTCCTGCAAAGTTACCACGCATGAACAACGTTGTCGAAATTCCCGTTTGGTTATTGATGCTTGGCGGCATCCTCGCCGCTATTGGTATTCTCGACCGGTTGTTAATGCCCTCCGTTCGTTGGTATCTGCGCCGCCGCCTGAACCGCGTGATCGACAGTCTGAACGACCGCCTGCAACTTTCCATCCAGCCCTTCAAACTGACACGCCGCAAGATCATGATCGACCGCCTAATCCACGACCCCAAGGTTATGGAGGCCATCGCCGAACACACCATTGCCGAAAATATGCCTCCCGAAGTCGCCGCCAAAACGGCAGAACGCTACGCCCGTGAAATCGTTCCGTCCTTTTCCGCTTCCGCCTATTTCGGGTTCGCCATTCGCGCCTCAAGGTTCATATCTAAGGCCATGTATCGCGTCCGTATCGGGTTTATCGACGATGACGCCTTGCGAAACGTCGATTCGAATTCCACCGTGATTTTCGTGATGAACCACCGTTCCAACATGGATTACGTGCTGGTCACGTACCTCGTCGCTGAACGTTCGGCGCTGTCCTATGCTGTTGGGGAATGGGCGCGGGTTTGGCCGCTGCAACAACTTATCAGGGCGATGGGTGGCTATTTCATCCGCCGAAAATCGCGCAACCAGCTTTATCGCAAAGTGCTGGCCCGATACGTACAACTAGCCACCGAGGGCGGTGTGACCCAAGCCATCTTCCCCGAAGGCGGCCTTTCGCGTGACGGAAAACTCAGCGCGCCAAAACTCGGCCTCCTCAGCTATATTCTTGGCGATTTCAACCCCGAGGTATCGCGCAACGTCGTCTTCGTCCCTGTCGGCCTGAACTACGACCGCGTGCTAGAGGACCGCGTGCTGACCACCCCGACCATTGACGGCAAACGCAAGTTTCGGTTCCAACCCGGCACCTTCATCCGCTTTATGACCCGCCAAACATGGCTGCGCCTGACCGGCAAGTTTTACCGCAACGGTTATGCTTGCGTCAGTTTTGGCCGCCCGATTTCGTTAACGGAGTATATGGAAACGCACCCACCAGCCGAAATGCCCGAAGTGATCGAAAACCTCGGTGCCGAGCTAATGACCCGCATCGGCCACGTCGTCCCCGTCCTGCCTGTGTCGCTGGTGTCAACTGTGCTGCTGAAAGCTGACCACCCGATAACCATGCTGGAATTGAAATCCAGATGCCACCGCACTTGGCAAGACCTGTCGGCGCGCGGCATCTACAGCCACATCCCCCACGAAGACGAGGATTACGCCGTGGAGGTCGGCCTGCGCATGTTAACCCTTCGCCATATGGTGACGGAAGCAGACGGAAAATTCGCTATCACCCCGGAACATGCCCATGTTGTCCAATACTACGCAAACGCTATCGCACACCACTTTGCCTCTGATCCGTTAGCAATCCCCACCTCTAAGTAATATAAATACAACAATATACCAACAATCGTAACAATATGTCCGCTGCACCGCACAATTTAGGTGTTGAAGCGCCTCACTTTTAGTGTAATGACGTATATAGGCGCTTCGGCGCAACTATATTACAACGCCAACACACGAGGCCCACCATGTCCACCGCACCAATCAAAGACCTATATGAAATCGGGAAAATCCCTCCCTTGGGCCACGTGCCTAAACAAATGTACGGCTGGGCCATTCGGCGCGAACGCCACGGCGAACCTGACAAAGCCATGCAGCTCGAAGTTATCGACACCCCTGAAATCGACAGCCACGAAGTGTTGATCTTAGTGATGGCGGCTGGCGTTAACTATAACGGCGTGTGGGCTGGCCTTGGCACACCCGTCTCGCCTTTCGATATCCACGACTCCGATTACCACATCGCTGGTTCCGACGCTTCCGGCATTATCTGGAAGGTTGGCGACAAGGTTAAACGCTGGAAAGTTGGCGATGAAGTTGTGGTGCACTGCAACCAAGACGACGGCGACGACGAAGAATGTAACGGCGGCGATCCGATGTTTTCGTCCAGCCAACGTATCTGGGGCTACGAAACACCGGATGGGTCGTTTGCGCAATTTGCCCGCGTTCAAGCTCAACAACTTATGCGCCGCCCCCAACACCTGACATGGGAAGAAAGCGCGTGTTACACACTGACGCTGGCCACCGCTTATCGCATGTTATTCGGCCATCGCCCGCACACCCTGAAGCCAGGCCAGAACGTGCTTGTTTGGGGTGCGTCCGGCGGGTTGGGGTCGTATGCGATCCAGCTTATCAACACCGCAGGCGCCAACGCCATCGCCGTGATCTCCGACGAGAAAAAACGCGAATTCGTTCTAGGCCTCGGCGCCAAGGGTGTGATCAACCGCAAAGATTTCAACTGCTGGGGCCAAATGCCCATCGTGAATACCCCCGAATATAAAGAGTGGTTCGGCGAGGTTCGCAAGTTCGGCAAAGCCATCTGGGACATCACCGGCAAAGGCGTCAACGTCGATATGGTCTTCGAACACCCCGGCGAGGCGACATTCCCCGCCTCCGTCTTTGTGTGCAAAAAAGGCGGCATGATCGTGATTTGCGCAGGCACCACCGGATACAACCTGACCATGGACGCGCGCTATTTATGGATGCACCAGAAACGCGTGCAAGGCAGCCATTTCGCCAATCTCAAGCAGGCCAGCTCTGCCAACCAGTTGATGTTGGAACGTCGCCTCGACCCTTCCATGTCCGAGGTATTCCCGTGGGCCGACATCCCTGCCGCCCACATGAAAATGCTTCGAAACGAACATAAGCCGGGCAACATGGCGGTCTTGGTCAGCGCACCCGTTACCGGATTGCGCACACTTGAAGACGCGATCGAGGTTGGCTCTCGTTGATTCTGTCACATTTTCATTATCCACCATTTGGATAATGCAGTCGATACTAACGACAAATATATACCTTACTTAACAATATGTTAGCCATGACACCCTCCCCATAATAGGGGAGGGCAAATTGGCGAGTGGTATCGATTCGTATTATTTACCAAGTTTAATATACAAATGCGTTTACAACTTATACGAGTATTGCTATGACAAATGAGTGGATGATTGATGTTCTGGTAGACCTGCGAACCTTCGCTGCAAAGCAAGCTATGTTGGAATTAGCAGAACACCTCGACGATGCCATTCTTGTGGCCACCGTAGAGATCCGCAATCACGATAGGGGTCGGGTAGTAGGTGCAGGGGTAAATGACGCGAAAGCTGGAARCATTTCTGGAACGGTTGGATTCAACCAATACAGTTGACGATTTATCATCGCTAGCAGACATTCTGCGCGATACATACGATGTGAAAAACATGTCGTATCTGGCGACCAATTTGAACGGGCTACCGTTCGTTTCGTCTACCTACGATCCCAAATGGGCGCAGCATTACGAAGACCAAAACTACATGCTAATCGACCCCGTGGTGCGGGGCGCGTTGCTGCAATTTAATCCGCTCGACTGGAAGCGTCTGGACTGGACCAGCAAACGCACACGCGCGTTCTTCCACGAGGCGGTGGATTCCGGTGTCGGGCGGCAAGGCTACACCGTCCCGATCCGGGGTCCAAACGGCCAAGCCGCCATTTTCGCCATTAACCACGATAGCAGTGACCCAGGTTGGGAACGCTACATCGGCGAACACGCGCATGATTTCATGCTAATTTCCCACTACTTCCACCAAAAAGCCTTGGCCGCCACGCACACCACCGAACCGATCGAGGGGCGCGACTTATCACCCCGCGAACTTGACGTACTAAAATACCTCGGTATCGGGTTAAGCCGTGGCAAGGTTGCTGAAATCCTTAAAATCTCGGAACACACCTTGCGGGTTTATGTGGATTCCGCCCGCTACAAACTTGGCGCGCTAAACACCACACACGCCGTTGCCATCGCCCTCGCTCGCGGCGTCATTGCGGTCTAGGCCGTTGCGTAAACACCTAAAGCGGCGACCGTTCGACGAGTGTTAACCATATTCGAAGTACTCCTGTTTCAAACGAAACCGAACGGAGCCTGCTTTGATCAAATACATATACGCCGACCAGCTAGACAACTTCCCTATCCTCAAAGACACCATGTTCAAGGATCGCGCCGGACARTTCAAAATCCGGCACGGTTGGGACGTTACCGTCGATGAAAACGGTTACGAAATCGACGCCTACGATGCCATGAACCCGCTTTACGCGATTTGGGWSGCRCCGGAYGGAACGCATGGCGGCTCYATTCGYGTRCTACCGACCGTGGGGCAAACAATGGTTAACGATCATTTCAGCGACCTCGCCGGWATGAAAATCATCAGCCCSRTCATTTGGGAATGCACCCGTTTCTGYATCTCSCCYCGCCTGAWTGATGGYCAAAGCAAAGTCGCCGCCTCSYTRATCYTKGCKGGGTGCGAGCTGGGCGTGCGCTTCRGCCTAGAAAGCTCCGTCGGGGTCGTATATTCRCACACCTTGCCRATCTACCGCCGTATCGGCTGGATTCCWGACGTGATCGGCRCCAGCGGCGWWGGSCGCGAGGAAATMTCCGTTTGCCTYTGGCCCATCAAYGCCRAAGTCAAAGCCAACATCTGCCGCAAGTCTCGCATCGCGCCGGAACTGGTGGAATACTGGTTCGATCAATCTTTCCCCGATAACACGTTCACCCCCGTTGCTATTGCCGCCTAAGGCTGGCCACTGCTGCCTTGCCACGTTACAATGCCAAAAAGACAGGGCAGCAAAACCACATGAAATTTTCAGAAGACCAAGCACAGGCATTCGATGCGATCAGTGCAGTTCTAAAAGATGCCGGCGTCGATATCGAAAATGCCACGATACTGCCTGCAAGCACCGGCAAGACCCGTGTTTTGGCCGTGTTGGGTAAGGCGGGATCCGGCAAAACCATGCTGCTTTCGAAGCTGGTCGAGGCCCTGAACGACGCGGGCGTCGAGACCATCTCGCCAGATTTCGAAAGCACGAAGCGTAAAGACAAACGTTCGCTCGCGATCCTTGCGCCCACCAACAAAGCCGCCAGTGTTTTGCGCAGCCACGGCGTGCCCGCCACCACCATTCACCGCATTATTTACACGCCGCTCTACGACCCCGAATACGAAAAAATCGCCGAATGGCTGGAAGGCGCAGATGAACGCCCCGATATCGAAGGCCTGAGCGACGCAGCACTTGACCGCGCGTTTGCCTTTTACCAAACCCACAAATCCATCCCCGGTGCGCTGGCCGCCGCTGGCTTGCGCGGGTCCGATTTCATCACCGGATGGTCGCGCCGCGATGACCCGTTGGACATCGGCTTCATCGACGAATCCTCAATGATTGATGATAAACAGCTTAATGACCTGCGCGAGATTTTCTCCACCCTGATCATGTTCGGTGACCCAGCACAGTTGGCCCCCGTCATGCAATCCGGCAACATGAGCTTCGACAAGCTGCCCGACGACAAAAAGCTGACCCTGCACCGCATTCACCGCCAAGAAGCCGGCAACCCGATCCTTGATCTGGCCCACGCGCTTGGCGACCCAAAACTGGATTTCCCCGAATTTGAACGCATGATCGAAGCGGCCGCCGCCAAAGACGACCGCATCATCGTAACGCCGCGCGTTGATGCAACGCTCATGGCGCGCTCTCCGGTGCTGGTCTGGCGAAATGCCACTCGCATCCGTCTAATCCATGCATTCAGAACCGCCTATGACGCCCCCGAAGATTCGTTGTTGTCTGGCGAACCGTTAATCTGTGATGGTATCGAATTACCGATCAAACACCGTAAAAAGCGCATTGATCTGGAGGCGCGCGGTTTGATTAAAGGTGCGCAAACTATCTACCTTGGGCCGGGCCGCAAGCCGGGGTTTTCCCGCCTGCATGTTCTGGGCGCGGTTGACCCTCGCGTGAACGCCGCGACCATAATTCAGATCGAGGCTCCCGACCGCGAAGAACCCTTCATCCCCTCAGCCGCCCGCATGGGCGCAACTTTCCTGCACGGCGCGGCAGTTACCATCCACAAAGCCCAAGGATCACAATGGCCCGAGGTGCAATTGTTCGCGCCCGACATCTACGCCGCCTATAGGTCAGGCCGATCCGAAGCAGGAATAGCAGTGTGGAAAAGGTTGGCCTATGTGGCCATCACACGGGCCGAAACGCGATTGCGCTGGGTGACCAAATATATGTTGGCCCGCCCAACCGAACCGCTGGGCATTGCCGATCTTGAAACTCCGACCCCGCCGTTAGAACTGACGGGATCGGAAGATTAATTAGCCGCGAATACGGCGGAAGATTTCAGAAGCCGTCCAGCCCGCCAACAGCGCAACAGCCAACGACAGAAGCCCATAGATGAACGCTTGTTCGTGGGCCAGATCGTACAACCACTTCTCTGCGCCGGTTTTTCGAACCGTAATGGTTGACGTTGACGTGCTGATAACCTGCTGATCACGAACCAACATGGTTTTCACAGTGTAGTCCCCTTCGACCACATTCACAGGCATTGCCAGCTTGGTCGTAAACAGTGTTTCTTCGGTCAGTGTTACGGGTGTAACCTCGGTCGCATACGTCCCGTTGTCCTGATGAATGCGGATCACCGCCTCGCGGTAGGCCTCGTTTTCGGGGTCCGCGACACGCACCGCGTAATCAAGCCCAAGGTTACGCAACGAGCGTTCAGCCTCCGTCAGAAGTTCTTCAATCGGGCCGGTAGCAGCGATAGAATAATAGCTCGGTGCACGCTCCATCTCGACGGATTCGGCGTTCACCCAGATGATGACTTTCCGTTCTTTCTGGCGTACCAAAGTTTCGGTCGGTGGGCCAGACACCTCGATAATGACATCAAGCTTGCCAGCACTAAGATTGATCGGCGCATCGCGTTTGATCGCTCCGAAAAGGAAAATCTCGGAACCATCAAAGGTTGCCGTGATTGACACACCATCTTGGCTAAGCTCCGAAACAATGGTTTCCTGTGCGCTGGCAATCGTTGCCGCAAACAGACCGATGATCAGGAATATAATCCGCATATCAGTGGCCCCCCAGGCCAATAGAGAACAGCTCGGATGGTGTCAGAACCAGATCAAGCCCCAGTTTCAGACAAACACCCAGCACCATAATCGCCAACAAGATGCGAAGCTGTTCAGCCTTCATCTTAACGCCGATCCTTGTGCCGATCTGTGCGCCAACAACGCCGCCAATCAGCAGCAACAACGCCAGAACCGCATCAACCGTATAGTTCTGCGTTGCATGCATCATTGTGGTAAACGCGGTTACGAAAATAATCTGGAACAACGACGTTCCGATAACCACTTTCGTCGGCATTCCCAAAACATAAATCATTGCAGGCACCATGATGAACCCGCCACCAACACCCATGATCGCGGCCAAAACACCAACCAGCGCCCCAACGATGAACGGTGGAATCGCACTGATATAAAGGTTCGAAGTACGGAACCGCATTTTAAACGGCAACCCGTGGATCCAGTTATGACGTTTAACCTTCTTCGGCGGTGCCTTTTTCTTGGAGCGCCGGATCGCACCGAGGCTCTCAATAAACATCAAGCTACCGATCATACCAAGGAAAACAACGTATGACAGCGTGATCAACAGATCGACCTGCCCGATTTCCTTAAGGTATTTGAAAACCTGCACACCAACTGCCGCACCCAGCAAACCGCCCAGCAGCAGGACCGTACCCATCTTGAAATCAACGGTTTTCTTTTTCACATGCGCCAAAACGCCGGAAAAAGAGGACGCAACGATCTGGTTCGCCTCCGTCGCAACGGCCACCGCCGGTGGAATTCCGATAAAGAACAGCAGGGGCGTCATAAGGAAACCACCGCCAACGCCGAACATGCCGGACAAAATGCCGACCAGCCCGCCAAGGCCGATCAACAGGAATATGTTCACCGACATTTCGGCAATAGGGAGATAAATTTGCATGAATACACGCGTCCTGAGATCTGGAAGATTGTTACATTCGTAAAATCATATACATTAGTAAATTCAGATATACATCTAACCTGCCTGCGGCAAATCGGAGCGATTTATTCTGAATCGCACAAACATAGGCCATTCCGTTCTGTTTCTTGCAATCATTTGGCTGTAAACAACTCTGATGGTTCGATTATTAGGCCAAATGCCAGTTTGAAGCAGACAGCCAAAACCAGAAGGGCCAGCAAGATTCGCAGCTGCTCCGCTTTCAGTTTCAAACCTAGGCGCGTACCAATCTGTGCGCCGATAACCCCGCTAACGATCAACACAAGTGCCAGCGCCAAATCAACTGTCTGGTTTTCCATCGCGTGCATCATGGTGGTGAACGCCGCGACAAATATAATCTGGAACAACGACGTTCCAATGACAACTTTTGTCGGCATTCCCAACACATAGATCATCGCCGGAACCATGATAAAGCCGCCGCCAACACCCATAATCGCTGATAACACACCGACGATAAATCCCACTATTACGGGTGGGATCACGCTGATATACAGTTTCGAGGTTCGAAAGCGGGTCTTGAACGGCAACCCTTGAATCCACGTATGATGTCTGGCTTTTCCGACTTTAACGGCTTTGCGGCTTTTCACGATTGCGCTCAGGCTCTCGATGAACATCAAAGCACCAATCAGACCCAAGAACACCACATATGTCAGCGTCACGAACAGTTCGACCTGCCCGATGGACTTCAGATAACTGAATATCTGCACACCGATCAACGATCCGGTTATCCCCCCAACAAGAAGGATGTAGCCCATTTTCATATCAACAGTTTTGCGTTTGAAGTGCGCCAAAACACCGGAAAATGACGAGGCAACGATCTGGTTGGAGCCAGTAGCAACCGCGACAGCTGGTGGAATTCCTATGAAAAACAACAGGGGCGTAAGGATGAACCCGCCGCCCACACCAAACATTCCTGAAAGAACTCCGACGATACCGCCAAGGCCTAACAATACGAATATGTTCACCGAAATTTCGGCAATTGGAAAATATACATTCATGGATTCACCGACAGTTGGTGTGGCGCGCTATACGCCTCACCTCACAACAACGAAAGGGCTTGCCCCTGCGACAAATTCACAATTTCGAATGTATAGTGAACCCTGACGCTATCTTTCCTTCACATAAGGCTCGCCGCCCGCAGCTGGCGGTATCGCTTTGCCAATAAACCCTGCCAGAATCACCACGGTCAAAATATACGGCAACGCTTGCATGAACTGCACGGGCACCACGAAAACACCCAGATCAATGCTCTGATACCGGTTGCCGATTGCCTCTAGTAGGCCAAACAGCAGCGACGCGCCCAAAGCCGCCTTCGGTTGCCACTTCGCAAAAATCAGCGCGGCCAGCGCGATAAACCCTTTACCCGCGCTCATATCCTTAACGAAACCGGCGGCCGAGGTGCCAAGGCTAAGATAAGCCCCCGCCAAGCCACACAAAACACCCGCGATCAAAACCGCTGCGTACCGTTGCTTCACAACCGAAATACCCGCCGTATCAACCGCACCCGGATTTTCGCCAACCGCACGCAGACGAAGGCCAAACCGTGTGCGGAATAGTATCCACCATGTCAACGGCACGGCTGCAAAGGCCACGTAAACCAGAATATTGTGACCGGAAATCAGGCCCTCATATATGGGACCAAGTATAGGCACATCCTTCAGCACGCCTGCAAATGGCAGTTCTATGGGGCCAAACCGTTGTGCGCCCGAAAGCGGTGGGGTTTGACCGCCCGAACGGAACCAGTATTGCCCGATCAAAACGGTAGAACCCGCCGCGAAGAAGTTAATCGCCACGCCAGAAATCAGCTGGTTTCCGCGAAGTGTGATAGAAGCAAACCCGTGGATCAGCGCCAGAACAATGGAAACGGCAATCGCCGCGCCAACGCCCATCCACGCCATGCCCCATGTCATGCCCAAGCCACCCTCGATAACCGGCATACCGGCGTAGGCCGACATAGCACCAGCGGCAAAAGCACCAGCCAACATCTTACCCTCAAGGCCGATGTCGAAAATACCCGAGCGTTCCGAATAGAGGCCAGCCAAACAGGCCAGCAACAACGGTGTAGACAGCCGTACAGCGGAATCCAGAATTTGAATAATCGTGTTAAAATCCATTACGCGGCTCCTTTTCTGAATCGCACGAACAAGCGTTCGACCGGAATTCTAACCATGTTTTCAAGGCTTCCCACAAACATGATTACCAAGGCCTGAATAACCACGATCATCTCGCGCGGGATGCCCATTGCGAACGACAACTCGCCGCCGCCCTGATAAAGGATGCCGAACAAGAAGGCCGCCAAAACAACGCCCACCGGATGCGAACGGCCCATAAGTGCCACCGCAATCCCGACGAATCCAGCGCCCTGTACCGTATCAAGAATCAGGCGCTCGGCCTCCCCTTGCACGGTGTTCACAGCCATCATGCCCGCCAATGCACCGGAAACCAACATGGCAACCATGATGATTTTTACGGGCTTGATACCCGCATAAATCGCCGCTTTTTCGGAATGCCCAAAAGCGCGGATTTCATAGCCAAGTCGTGTTTTCCAGATCAGCACCCAAACCCCAAACGCGGCAAACAGGGCCAAGAACAGGCTAATGTTCGCAGGCGCGTGTTTGTCAAATGCCGGGAAAATATCGTTCAACGTCGGAATGGAAGCCCCTGCCGAGAACCCCAATGTTTCCGGCACCATGCCCGGTGCTTGCAGTGGCCCAACCAGCAGATACACAATCAACGCAGACCCGATCCAGTTGAACATAATCGTCGTAATAACGATGTGCGATCCACGTTTCGCCTGCAAATATGCCGGAATAGCGGCCCAAGCCGCCCCGAAAACCATCGCCCCGATGGACGCCGCAACAATCGCAACCGTCCAATGTGGCCAGTCAACRGCCARCAGCACCACGGCCACGCCGACACCACCGATGCCCGCTTGCCCTTCGCCCCCGATGTTGAACATCCGCGCGTGAAACGCGATGGCGACCGCAAGGCCGGTAAAGATAAAATTGGTGGTATAATAAAGCGTATAACCGATGCCAAACTTGCCCAACGCCCCCGATACCATGACCTTCACGGCCTCGATCGGGTCTTTGCCGATGAACATCACAACTAGGCCTGAAACCAGAAACGCCAGTGTCAGACTTAGAAGCGGAATCAGTACGATATCCGCCCATTTGGGTAAGCCCTTGTTCATGTCGACGCCTCCGGATCAATACCGGCCATCAACATGCCGAGTTCTTGTTCATTAGTTTCCTTGGGCATACGCTCGCCCTGAATAACGCCGTCAAACATCACGATAATGCGGTCCGACAGCGCCAGAATTTCCTCTAGCTCGACGGATACCAACAACACCGCTTTACCCTCGTCGCGCAATGCCACGATCTGTTTGTGAATAAATTCAATCGCCCCGATATCCACCCCGCGTGTCGGCTGACCCACCAGCAACACATCGGGATTATTCTCGATCTCGCGGGCAATAACGATCTTTTGCTGGTTCCCGCCGGAATAATTCGAGGCCAACAGATGCGGGTTCGTCGGGCGGATGTCGTACTTTTCGATCTTCCGCTTCGTGTCCGCCATCATGGCTTTTTGATCGGCCAGCCCGAATTTTTTGCTGAACTCAGGGTTGTTGTGATACCCGAACACCGCGTTTTCCCATGTCTGGAACGGCATCACCAAACCCCGCGCGTGGCGGTCTTCGGGAACATGCCCGATCCCGCGTTCGCGCCGCATCGCGGCACTGGCCTTTGTCGTCAAGTCAATCGACTCGCCCTTCATGATAACTTCGCCACTATCGGCAGCCTCGATCCCGCCAAGGATGTTCAATAGGTCGGATTGGCCATTTCCAGCCACCCCCGCAACGCCCAGAATCTCGCCTGCTTTCAGTTGCAGCGACACATCTTTCAGCTTCTTTACGCCCTGAAAATCAGTCACGCAAAGGTTCTTCACCTCAAGGAGGGTTTCGCCCGGTTCCGCATCGGATTTATCAACCTCCAACAACACATGGCGACCAACCATCAAATCCGCCAACTTGCTGGCAGAGGTTTCAGACGTCTTGACCGTCGCCGTCATTTCGCCCCGCCGCATCACGCTGACCGTATCGGTCACCGCCATGATCTCGCGCAGTTTGTGGGTAATCAGAACAATCGTTTTACCCTGCGATTTCAGGTTTTCCAGAATGCGGAACAAGTGATCCGCCTCCGACGGGGTCAAAACCCCTGTCGGTTCGTCCAAAATCAGGATGTCCGCCTCGCGGTACAAAGCCTTCAGAATTTCAACGCGCTGTTGGAACCCAACGGACAAATCACCGACAATCGCATCGGGGTCAACATCAAGTTCGTATTCGCGCGCCAGCTCCAGCAAAACCTTGCGGGCTTTGTTAAGCGAGGGACGCAGCAACGGGCCATCTTCGGCCCCCATAATAACATTTTCCAGAACGGTGAACGGCTCAACAAGCATGAAATGCTGATGCACCATCCCGATACCGGCAGCAATCGCGGCGTGGCTGTCCGTGATCTCGGTGGTTACACCGTCGATCTTGATCTCGCCTGCGTCTGCTTTGTAAAATCCATAGAGGATAGACATCAGGGTAGATTTACCCGCGCCATTTTCCCCGACAATGCCATGAATCGCGCCTTTGGCGACGGTCATGTCGATGTCTTTATTGGCCTGAACGGGGCCAAAGCTCTTGCTCACACCAATCAGCTGGATCGCCGGAGCAACAGGGGCAGCCGTTTCCGACTGCCCCTGCGTTTGTGTTTTCACGGTCACTGTGACTTACTCAACAGGGCAAGTGTTGTCGGACATGAAGTCATAGACAACAGTTTCGCCAGATACGATTTTTGCAGTTGCAGCAGCAACAGCAGCACGCATTTCGTCAGTAATCAAAGCATCGTTATACTCGTCCAAGGACCAGGCAACGCCACCGTTTGCAACATTCATGATGTTGAAACCGGCAGTGAATTCACCGTTGTTTACATCCATGAATGCTTTGTAAACAGCTTCGTCAACGCGCTTAACCATCGACGTCAGAACCGAACCTGGCTGCATGTAGTTCTGGTTTGAATCTACACCAATGCCCAGTTTGCCTGCATCCGCAGCCGCCTGAAGAACRCCACGGCCAGTACCGCCAGCCGCAACGAAGATCACGTCAGCGCCTTGCTCGAACTGTGCTGTCGCAAGCTCGCCACCTTTTACAGGGTCGTTCCATGCAGCGCCTGTTGTACCAACAGAGTTCTGCAAGATAATCGCATCAGGATTAGCCGCGCGCGCACCTTGTGCATACCCGCAACCGAACTGGCTGATCAGTGGAATGTCCATGCCGCCGATGAAACCAACTGTGCCGGTTTCGGAAGCCATAGCTGCCAACAGACCAACAAGGTAAGAACCTTCGTGCGCMGCAAACAGAACCGAACGAACGTTTGGCTGATCAACAACCATGTCGATGATTACGAAGCTTGTGTCAGGRAATTCCTGTGCAACCGCATCAAGGGCCGTACCGAAGCTGAAACCAGCCATAACAACRGGGTTGTTGCCTTGCTGTGCRAAACGRCGGATYGCCTGTTCACGCTGYGCATCGGACTGAAGTTCRAACTCGCGRTATTCAATGCCGGTTTCGGCYTTGAAGCGYTCCGCACCRTTGAACGAGCTTTCGTTGAACGATTTRTCGAATTTRCCGCCCAGATCGAAAATGATCGCWGGGTTKGCRCCGCTATGGGATCCCGCRAATGCTGTCGTTGCYGCTGTGGCCAAAGCCGCCGCACCGAGTAGCGTTTTGATGAGTTTCATTATMTTCTCCTTGTGGTCATTATGTACTCAAAAATGCCYCAAATGRCCGATGATYTACACCATCAGCCARCACGARGCRGAAATACYTGTGWGAAACAGTAAAGRGGCAGGCAGGTCAGGGGTCAACGGYTAATTCACGAAWTATTCATGTTTCCCCAAGGTCAGCTTYRCTTAMAGCGCGCAACRCATGACTAACCCATTGATWTTTTGACCRTTTGGTCCAGAATARTAGTTTTCRCGGRTKGCMCGAACTTCATACCCRAACTGCTCATAAAGCGATTTTGCTTGGAGATTCGCCACCGAAACCTCCAGAAAAACCTCCTCCACACCCGCYATTTTCGCTGATTCATGYCCCGTTAACAGTAATYTTTTGGCAATACCTTGTCGSCGAACRGCGGGRTYMACGGCAATGGTTAACAGCTCCGCTTCCGGTCCGGCAAAGCGRAAAATCGCAAAACCYCCGGCCTGAKCGAACAATTTGACGTTGGGGGATACCAGCAGCGATTCAAACTCCTGCGCGCTCCACGGTCGCGGCGCATAGGTGAAACTTGCGCCGTGGATCTTAGCCAACTCGCCTACATTCATGGCAGGATCGTTGGYGGYAAATCCGACGGCARCGCCGCATCCGCTGATCGCAAATASAGCGGTGCAGGCGGCGTTCCASCGYCCTTACSAGCCGCACAAAASGCAATCYTAACCGGATCAATCAYCGCATCGGGGGCTGCAACCCCTTSTGCCATMACSGGTTCRCCAAYGGCCACGCCATCGTCAAAATCTTGCGAAAAAACCATCCCGCGCCGCGCATCCCGYCCGATTGTYACATGGCCTTTGGTGCCATACGCCAACGCCTCGAACACCGAAACGCCGACCGCCGGAATRTTCAAMGACAACGCCARCCCKCGCGCCGCAGAAACGGCAATGCGAACACCCGTAAAATTCCCCGGCCCTACGCCGACACCGATCAAATCAAGATCGCKCCAGCTTTTGCCCGCACCTTGCAGCACATCTTCAAGCATCGGAATCAGGCGTTCRGCCTGCCCTTTTAATAACGATTCCGTYYGGCTGCCCAGAATTTCATCCCCGCAAACCAAAGCGACMGCGCARTGCGCGGCCGATGTATCAAAGGATAAAATCAGTTTAGGCGGCAATCGCACGCACCTCTACCACTTCGGGGATGTAGTGTTTCAACAGGTTTTCGATCCCGCTTTTCAACGTCATGGTCGAAGACGGACAACCCGCACAAGCGCCTTGCATGTGCAGATAAACGACGCCCTTCTCAAAGCCGTGGAACGTAATATCGCCCCCGTCTTGCGCCACAGCAGGGCGAACGCGCGTGTCCAGCAATTCTTTGATCTGGTTAACAATCGCCTCGTCCGGCCCGTCATGATCCGCGTGGCCAACATTGCCGCTTTCATCTGCCAGCACCGGCTGACCAGATTGGTAATGCTCCATAATCGCGCCAAGGATTGCAGGCTTGATATGCGACCAGTCAACATCATCGCGCTTGGTTACGGTCACAAAATCCGGCCCAAAGAACACGCCAACGACGCCTTCGGCCGTAAACACCCGCGTAGCCAACGGCGAGGAGGCCGCAGCAACAGCACTTGGAAAATCAGCCGTACCAGCAGATAAAACGGCCTGCCCGGGCAAAAATTTCAACGTCGCAGGATTCGGAGTGGATTCGGTTTGAATAAACATAATTGGCCCTTTCAGAACTTGCCTTGTAAATGACGTGTCCGACCAAAAAAGTCAAGTATGCTAGAATCTTTCTAAGTTGCGCTATTCTAGGTCAATTACTAAATTGTGTAAGGAAGGCATCACAGCCTTCAACATCAAAAGGTTGCTTGTACAATCCAACCACTTGCCACATACCGCTTTTGGCAATTTTTGCCTTTGGAGAATTGTTGCCCAACCAATGTGTTGAAGGTCCGCAGGCCGAACACAAAGAGATGGTGGAAACCAGAGCGCTTTCCAAAAACAATCGTTCTGCCTTCGATTTGACATCGCCAACAACGCAAAAAGAAAAGTTATGTTGAATATATTCGGATACCTCCTGTTCAACACTCTTTTGGTATTCTAGATCAATTGTCTCTCCATATTCTTCGCGTGCCTTTTTGGTAGTTAAGCAAATATCCCAACTTGTTAAAAACGGGTCTCTGCGCTTATGTAAAATAGCCCTACCAATACTTTTTCTGAAAATACTTCTATCTTTATTTTCGACGAGAAAATGTTCGTTTATTCGTGACGGTAAATTATTTTGCCCCGTATGGGTGCCTACTCGAACTATGCGTTCACCATTATGGCCACCCTCGCTTTTCTCAAACAATAGATAGATCCCAGAGGTGGTCCTACATTTTCGACCAGTCAGTAGCCAATTTAAGATGGATCATGGTTTCATTCAGGCTGCCAATCTCACTGGTTCCACTTTTCTTTCA
>NVXA01000011.1 GCA_002746395.1 Paracoccaceae bacterium | reverse complement strand
ATCGCACCAGCGGAACGTTTACCGGAAATGGCAAATCGGCGGATGCGGTTACGCAGTTCTGCTGGCAGATCAAATTCAACCTCGATCTCGGTTGCCCCCATCGGGAAAGTCGCCTCGATTTGCGCCAGCTTGCGCTCGATCCCCGCGGGATCAGGGCCGATGGCCACAAGGGTTGCGGTTTGTTCGGGGCCAGCAAGTGAGCGCAGCATTTTGGCGACGATAATACCATCGCGGTAAAGCGGCGGGCTGACGGCCAACGTGGTATTGGCGGTTTCAATAACCGACAGATTGCCGATTTTATCGAGCGTTTCGGCCAGTTCCGCGCGGCCTTCGCGCTCAAGCCCATCCGACAGCCAGATGGTCTCAAAATCCCCATTGGCCAGCCCGTTCAGCCTGGCGGCAAAGCCGGCGTAATCCGGCTCCCACGGGTTGGGGGCAAGGCCTGCGACTTCTTCGGCCCAGTCGCGCGCACCGCGCCACGGCAGTTCTGCCGTGATGTTCGGTGGATCGGTCAGGGTGATGACTGCGGCAGGTCGGCCAAGGCGCGCGGCCTCTTGCAACAAGGTGTCGATCTTATCCTGACGCCGCGTCCAATCAGGGGCGCTGGCCCAGCTTGCGTCGGTTAGGATCAGCAACGGGCCGGTGGCGAGGCGTGCGGCTTTCGGGTTCAGGATTGGCCCCGCAAAACCAATGATAATCGCCGCCAAGGCCAGCATGCGTAAAAGCAACAGCCACCACGGTGTTTTGTCAGGCGTGCTTTCAGGGTCTTTGAGGCCCAACAGAAGTGTGACAGCCGGAAATCGGCGCTTGATCGCAGCAGGTGGGACGGCACGTAGAAGCCACCACAAGATCGGCAGGGCGAGAAGCGCCAGTAAAAGAGCGGGGGCGAGGAAGCCGATGGCGCCGAGCAAGGTCATCCCTAGCGCGCCTTTTCCAAAGCCGAATACAGCCACATCAACGCTGGTTGCGCCGCCTGATCCGTATGGTGGCACAGATATTGCCAGCCGGTACGGGCGGCGATTTCGGCCAATTCCTGTTTACGAGCCGCCAGCTTATCAAGATAGGCCGCCTTTAGCCCGCGCGCGCGCAAGGTTTCAAACCTAATCGCGCCGGACATGGATTGAAACTCAGTGCGCCCATCAAAGGGAAACGCCTCCTCAACCGGATCAAGAACCTGCACCAACGCGCCACTTACGCCCCGATCCGAGGCCTGCGCCAGAACATCCTTGATCGCGCCCCAATCGCCCAGAAAATCCGACACGAACACCGCGCGACTGTCTTTGGGGAAAATCCGGCTGGCGGGGATGCCGTAATCATCCGTGATGTCACGGCTTTCCAGTTGGGCGACGATGCGGTCAAGCTGGGTTTCACCAGATTTGGGCGGATCAAGATCCTCAAGCAAACCGATCCGCTCACCTGCTTTGACCAGCAAGATCATGATCGCCAGCCCCAGCATATTGGCCCGCGCACCCTTGGCGGGGCGCGCCTTGTCACCTGTAAACGACATGCTTTGCGCACCATCAATCCAGAACAACACCGATTGTGCCGCCTGCCATTCAAGCTGGCGGATATAATGGGCGTCAGACCTTGCGGAACGCCGCCAATCAATGCTCCGCCACGCGTCACCGGGCATGGCGCTGCGAAACTGCCAGAATTCTTCGCCGGGGCCAGTTTGGCGGCGCCCATGGCTGCCCATCACAACCGAGGCCGCAAGGCGGTGCGCATCGGCCAGAAGTGGCGGAAAAAGGGCCGCGTGCTGGCGCGCATCAAGCCGCATCAAGGGGATATGAGGGGCGGGATCGCTCAAGCTGCGGCCCTGACATTCAGAACCTGATTGACCATTTCCGCAATCACATCGGCCAGCACCACACCTTGCGCACGCGCCGCAAAGCCCAGCGCCATGCGGTGGATCAGAACCGGACCGGCCAAAGCCTCAACATCTTCGGCCGAGGGCGCAAGACGGCCATGCAGCAAAGCGCGCGCACGCACTGACAGCATCAAAGCTTGTGCTGCGCGTGGTCCAGGACCCCATGAAATATAGTCTTTCACATGCTGTGGTGCATCGTCTTCATCGGGTCGCCCAGCGCGAACAAGATCAAGGATCATATCAACGATGGCATCGCCAACCGGCATCACCCGCACCAGTTCTTGGGCGCGCATCAGCTCATCAGCCGTGAAAACCGGCGTTGATTGCGCATCAAGCGCGCCTGTGGTCGCCAGCAGGATTTCACGCTCGGTCTCGCGATCAGGGTAATCGACGTTGATCTGCAACAGGAACCGGTCAAGCTGAGCCTCGGGCAGGGGATATGTGCCTTCTTGTTCAATCGGGTTTTGCGTGGCCAGCACATGAAATGGTGCGGGCAGTGGGCGCTCCTCACCGGCAATCGTGACTTCGCGCTCCTGCATGGCTTGCAACAGGGCGGATTGGGTGCGCGGGCTGGCGCGGTTGATCTCGTCCGCCATCAAAAGCTGGCAGAAAATCGGGCCGGGAATGAAACGAAAAGCGCGACTGCCATCCTTGGCGGTTTCCAGTACTTCGGAGCCGAGAATATCACCCGGCATCAGATCCGGCGTGRATTGCACGCGGTTGGTCGACAAGCCCATGACAATGCCGAGGGTCTCGACCAGCAAGGTTTTCGCAAGGCCCGGAACACCCACCAGCAAACCGTGGCCGCCCGACAAAAGCGCGGTTAACGCCAGTTCAACGACTTTGTCCTGCCCGATGATCTTTTGTGCAATCGAGCCGCGCGCCGCAGTCAGTTTTTCGCCCAAAGCGCCAATTTCTGCCACCAAATCATCATTCTTGTCGGCCATGAACCCACTCCGTTTACGTTTATGTCTAGTGCGAAGAATACGCCTGCTGCATACTCGGTTAAAACCAGTCTAAAGCAAGTGAACCAAATGGCAAATCCAACAGAGTCACAAAAGATTGTGAAGGCGAGTGCGGACAGCCTTGCGAATGCCGCCCGTTTGGCCGGCAAAAAGGGGCCGCCACCGGTGCATTTGTGGAACCCCGAATTTTGCGGTGATAATCCAGTCGGTGATGTAAATGTCATGTTCGGGCAGCATTGCTTCGACCGTTCCGCGCAGAAGTGTGGCGTAGTGGCCAGACATGGGCGCAATGATCAGAACCTTGGGGTCGTTGCGTTTGGTTGCGGCTGTGGAGTCGCGTTTGAAGTGCAGCAAGTTGCAAAACGGCAGGGCCAAAGTGATTTCTTCGACGATACGGGTTTCCACGCCATCAACGAGGGTTGTTTCAATTCCGAATTCCGGCTTGTCATATCGCCGCGTAGCATTGACGAACATTTCCATAGAGGCAACAGAAGTGCGTGTMRYATAGCTRTCYGCCATKGGRTTRAACGGGGAYTGYARCAYCTGCTGACTAAGCTTCGCCATGGTGCGCATGGGGCGAACSGCRGCGTGAGTCATCTCGTAGGCGTGGTACAGCATGATTTCTCCAATCAATAATTTGAATGGAAGGTAGGGGTTATGTTGCACCGCATCAAGGTATTTCGCACATGCGATGTGGTAAAGCCTTTGACAAGGTCGCTCGCATATGGCACGTGACGAGGGAAATTGATCAAAACAATTAAGGGGATTCCCATGCCCAACGAAGAATGGGGCGTTAAGCGCCTCTGCCCGAAATGTGCGACACGGTTTTACGACCTGAAAAAAGATCCGATGACCTGCCCGTCATGCGAGTTCGAATTCGACCTTGCGTCGTTGCTGGATGGTGGCAAAGCTGCTGCTGCGAAAGTGAAGAAAGAAGCCGAAGCTGCRGCTGCGGCTGAAGACCCGATTCTTGACGATGTCGAAGACGTTCTGGCCGACGATGACACCGTTGCTTCGGACGACGATCTTCTGGATGATGATGACGACACTGTCACGCTGGAAGAAGTCGCAGATGTCCCTGCGAACGACGACGACAACTGATCGTCAATCCGGGTGGAATTTTCCGCTTGAACTCGGCCCAGTGCGGCCATAGATACGGGGTCGTTGCTGCGGTTGTGGCAACACCCAAATACCAGGGGCCATAGCTCAGATGGGAGAGCGCTTGCATGGCATGCAAGAGGTCGAGGGTTCGATTCCCTCTGGCTCCACCAATTCTTTTAAAATCAATATGTTAGAGATGCGATAAGCTAGTGTGACACAAATGCAGCTTTCTGCCTATTTATGCCAGTCCAGACACGGTGTTTACTATTTTCGCTGGCCAATTCCACCGCAACTGCACCCACAGAGCAAACGAAGCTCTATAAAACTCTCACTGAGGACTAGATGCCCAAGAACGGCCAAATACTTCGCTCGGCTGCTGTCTTGCGCTGGACAAATAGCTATGGCTGATGCCAATTTGCGAACTATGCGCTACGATCAAATCCGAACCCTTGTAAAAAATCATTACCAAACGCTACTGGATCAATTCCATGAGCGCGTAAACGCTGCTGGGAGGCCAAGCGAAACCGATCTGGCGATCAGCAAAGGCTCTCTAGGAATAGCTGGAGGCTCGTTAAATGATTTTGTGAGCCTAGCTTGCCAAGATGACCCAGAAGGCTTTGTAGGCCGATTTTGCGAGGTGTACGGGGTCGAGGGCGACATGACAGCCGAGACACAACAAATGTTACTGGAAGAAATTCAGAAAGGCCAACGTGATTTTCTCACGGCGACGTTATCCAAGCCCTACCACAGTTTTGTCGTCCAATGCAGAAACTAGATATAGGGGCATGATAATTGCGCCTGCGAAAACAACATGTAGAGTCTATATGACGACGAGCAAGGTTGCATAAGCCCATTGGCTTTCGAAGCAATAGCCGCTTAAATATAACTTGGAGCGGCACAATTCCGCGACAGGTCCAATCAGGCGTAGATTTGAAATTCAGTTACCGCCTCAAGTACTTACCAATCTGGCAAGAAATGCAAAACAACATCCATACATTTATCGAATGTGCAATTGATGAAGTAACTCAGGAAAAGCTTTAAAAATGGCTTTATCAACAGGCTAATTGAACATTTTGCATGACCGTTCCGATGTCGGATACCGGATAGAACATTATACGGCACTAGCCGACTTTGAGATGTTAAATGGCAACTTGGAAGATCTCTAGAGGTGCAGGTCACTATCAATCTGGCCGGAAAACCTTCGATGTATAAGCGCAACGGTATCTGGATTAAGAAAAGTAACTGGCATATGGTTTGATAGTAATGATATGACGCAAACAATTGCGAGCTTTGGGGTGCATGTTTAGGTATACGGCAAAACCATACGGAGATGATGTCATATATTAGGTAATTAGGCGGCAAAAGCGGCTTTTCTCCTGCACCAATCCTCCGAATGTAAAATGTGTTGACCTGAAGTTAAGCCAATGATTGAGGATTGAAAATGACGAACTATCTTTATCAAAATGATTTGCCGGACGATCTGGACCTTGGGTCTGTCGTTGCGATTGATTCCGAGACCATGGGGCTGTTTCCGCACCGTGATCGGTTGTGTGTAATTCAACTGTCATCGGGTGATGGGAACGCGCATCTGGTGCAGATTTCACAAGGCCAGACCGAAGCCCCGAACCTTTGTAAAATGTTGGCTGACCCCGACGTATTGAAGCTTTTCCATTTCGGGCGTTTTGATATTGCCGTGATGCTTAACCGTTTTGGCGTTGTGACCGCGCCGGTGTTTTGCACCAAGATCGCCTCAAAACTAGTGCGGACATACACGGACCGGCACGGTTTGAAAAACCTTTTGCAAGAACTGTTGACGGTGGATATCTCCAAACAGCAGCAATCTTCGGATTGGGGGGCGCCGGTGCTTAGCAAGGCCCAAATCGAGTATGCGGCCTCGGATGTTTTGTATCTGCACCGCCTGATGGACATCCTGAAGGAACGGTTGGCGCGGGAAGGTCGCACCGAAATGGCGCAAGCATGTTTCGACTTTTTACCCCACCGCGCTGCGCTGGATTTGGCCGGTTGGCCCGACGTCGATATATTTTCGCATTGAATTTGCAAAACTGCGGTATACTTATGCTGCAATCTTTACATGCGGAGTTTGGCTAAATGGGTTTGGGAGTTGGTGGGTATACTCGGTTTATTACCATTACCAAGGTCGTGTTGCCTCTGATCGCCATTGGCTTATTGGGGACGGTTTTTCTGTTCACCACGGATGACAGCCTTGAGGGCGGGTTTTCTTTTTCCAAAGACGAGTTGGATTCGCTGGAATCCGGTATGCGGATCGTTAAGCCACGCATGTTTGGAAGCAATGCCAACGGTGATGTATACAATTTTGTAGCAGCAGCGTTGTTGCCGGACTCGCTGACACCAAGTCTGGTCGAGGCGCAGAAAATTTCCGGCGAGATCCATTACCAGACTGGCGGCACGGTTCAGCTTAGCGCTGACAAGGCGGAATTCATGCTGGAAGGCAATCAAATCCGTCTAAGTGGTGGGATGTTGGTGGTGATGGCTGACGGCGCGCGCGTAACGGGCGAGGGATTGTTAGCCCAACTTGACACGGGCAAACTGACCAGCAACGGCGCGATATCGGCCACCAGCCCACTAGGCGACATACAGGCAGGAAACTTCCGAGTTGAACTTATTGACGTCGACGGTGAAGAAAAGCAGATGCTTTGGTTTGAAAACGGCGTTAAGGTTAGTTTTAGACCGGAAAGCTGGACAAAAGAAGAGGCGACTACCGAATGATGAAATCCATTTTATTGGCCGGCTTTCTGGCAATACTGTCCCTCTCCAATATCGGCGCAGCCCTTGCACAAGGCGCACAGGTTCCGTTCGCCGGATTGAAGGTTGGTGCAAATTCGACGGTGGAAATTGCGGCGGATTCATTAAGCATCGACCAAGATTCCGGCAAAGCCGTTTTTTCAGGCAATGTCGTCGCGGGTATCGAAAACATGCGCCTTAGTGCAGATGTGGTCGAGGTGGTTTACGCCGCCGGCACCGAAGGTGGAACTGGCGCGATTTCCGGGTTAATTGCGCGCGGGAACGTTGTTTTCTCGAATGGCGAGGAAGCTGCCGAAGGCGATGTCGCTGACCTCGATCTTGAAGCTGGCGAAATCGTTATGACGGGCAATGTGATCTTGACCCAAGGCTCAAACGCTCTGTCCGGCCAATCATTGCGCATTGATTTGAACACCGGAACCGCCCTGATTGAGGGCCGCGTCCAGACTATTTTCCAGACCGGAGGCAGTGAGTGAGCGACGCGCCTGAATTAACGGTTACGGATGGTTCTTCGGGGCTGACGATTTCGCACATCGGCAAAAGCTATGGCCGCCGCCCTGTGCTGCGCGATATTTCGATGACGCTGCATAGGGGGGAGGTCGTCGCGTTGCTTGGGCCAAATGGTGCAGGTAAGACGACGTGTTTTTATGCCGTTGCAGGGCTGGTGTTACCCGATTCCGGCTCGGTCCTGATCGACGGCGTCGATGCAACGCTTTTGCCGATGTATCGCCGTGCCAAGCTGGGGATCGGATATTTGCCACAAGAGGCTAGCATCTTCCGCGGTATGTCCGTCGAGGATAACATCCGCGCCGTGTTGGAGCTMTCAATCAAAGACCGCGAACAGCGCAACCACATGCTGGATGAATTGCTAGCCGAATTTTCCATCACCCACCTGCGTCGCGCCGCCGCCATTTCCCTTTCAGGTGGAGAGCGCCGCCGAGTCGAGATTGCCCGCTGTCTGGCAGGCCAACCCAAATATGTGCTGCTTGACGAACCCTTTGCAGGTGTTGATCCCATCGCCGTCGGAGAAATTCGTGACCTGGTTTCCCAGTTGAAAAACAGAGGGATAGGCGTGTTGATCACTGATCACAACGTGCGTGAAACCTTGGATATTGTAGATCGGGCATATATCTTGCATGATGGGAAGGTTCTGAAAAGCGGAACGCCCGCAGAAGTTGTGGAAGACGTTAACGTCCGTCGGGTCTATCTGGGAGAGAAGTTCCAGTATTGACGCCACGGTTTGATCAGGAAACCCCTGTTAAATGGCGCTTGGCCCCAGATTAGAAGTCAACCAGACCCAACGCTTAAGTATGACGCCACAGCTGCGTCAGGCGATATCCCTGTTGCAAATGTCGAATGTGGAACTGTTTGACCACATCGCTGAAGAAGTTGAAAAAAACCCGCTGTTGGAGTTGGTGGAACCGGAAACCCTGCACGATGATTTCGTCGCGACACCACGCGGCAATACTGAATTGGCTCCGATTCACAGCACTGTATCCTCCGGTAACTTTGAAGATTTTGACCCACTAGCGAATATCGTGGACGAAAAAACCTTGCGGGACATGCTGCGCGAACAAATACTCCTATCCGACAGAAACCCCGCACGAGCCGCTTGTGCGCTGGTCTTAGTAGACGAGCTGGACGAACACGGCTGGCTTACCGCCCCTTTATTCGAAATCGCCGACCGCCTTGGCGTTCCCCAAGCCGCGATCGAAGAAGCGTTAGAAACCCTACAAGCCTGCGACCCCGTAGGAATCGGCGCGCGCGATTTACGAGAATGCCTTGAAATCCAGCTTAAAGACGCGGACAAYTTTACCGACGTAATGCAGGTTCTAACGGCCAATTTGGATGCTTTGGCAATCAATGATTTACCCAAATTAGAGACACTGGCCAAAGTGCCGCACGCGGAAATGGACGATGCCATCAAAGCACTTCGTCAACTTAATCCAAAGCCCGCCGCGCATTTTGATAACGGCATCGTTCAAGTCGCGATTCCCGATGTTACGGTAGGCCGCAGCGCGGTAGGTGGCTGGGCGGTAGAACTAAATACCGATGCGTTACCCAAGGCTTTGGTGAATGAGCAGTACTTCAGCGAGGTTGCCAAAGACGGCTCCGAGGCGTCCGAATACGTGACCGAATGCCGTGCAAACGCCCGGTTTTTGGTCAAAGCGATGGACCAACGTGCCAAAACAATCCTGCGGGTTGCAACTGTAATCGTCCGTCATCAAAACCGATTTTTTGATGAAGGTATCAACGGCCTGCGCCCCCTTACCCTCGCTACGGTCGCTAAAGAACTGGATATCCATGAATCGACCGTCAGCCGTGTGACCAGCGGGAAATACCTTTATTGCCTGCGCGGAACATTCGAGTTGCGATTCTTTTTCGTTCAGGGAATCGGGCGTAACGACGGCGGAAATGACATCGCCGCCCCCGTCGTTCGAGAGAAAATTCGCAAACTTGTAGCCGAAGAACAGCCGGGCAAGGTGCTATCTGATGAAAAAATCGCAAAAATGCTGCAAGAAGACGGCGTAGATGTTGCACGCAGGACCGTTGCGAAATATCGTGAGGCCATGGGTATACCTTCTTCGAGTCAGCGGCGACGTAAGCACATTTAATTTTGGGCTGCGTTGAACCAGCAATTAACCAATATTATATGTATTTAGTGGATGTTGACACTAGCAGCGTCTACCCCTAGGTTCCGCGCGCTGTGGAGCCGGGCATTTTAACCCATCGTCGGACCATAGTTCGACTAACCTCGGGGAGAGATCATGAGAATTCAGATCAACGGAAAACAAATCGATGTAGGCGCCGCCCTATCCGAACACGTGGAAAAACATCTTAATACGTCGGTCGGAAAGTATTCCGAGCATCCGATTGATGCGAACGTGACCTTTTCCAAAGACGGCCATGAATTCGTTTGTGATATCTCTGTGCATCTGTCCACGGGCCTGAACGCGCAAGCGAAAGGCCGCGCCGGGAACATTTACGATTCCTTTGAAGGTGCGGTTAACCGTTTGGAAACCCAGTTGCGCCGTTACAAGCGCCGCCTGAAAGACCACCACAAGGATCGCATCGATCCGATTGTGGCTTTGGGCGTTCCGTCCTATGTTATCGCCGCCGGTTCAGATACGGACGAGCCTGAAACCCTACAGCCAGTTATCGTCGCTGAAATGGAGACTAAGGTTCAGACTCTGTCAGTTGGCGAGGCCGTGATGCAGATGGAATTGTCGGGTGCAGCGATGCTCGTTTTCCGCAACACCACACACGGAGGTGTGAATGTTGTTCATACCCGTGAGGATGGAAACATCGGCTGGATAGACCCACGTAACATTAAGTAGTCGTTAACGGCTACACTATAAAAAGAGACCCGGTATGGAGCTTTCTGAAATCCTGTCGGCAGACGCTGTTATTGCGCAGCTGAACGCCACAAGTAAAAAACGCCTGTTGCAAGAAATTGCACGGGTGGCGGATGATGTTTATGGCCTTCCTTGTAAGGACATTTTCACCGCCCTTCAGGACCGTGAATTGCTGGGACCTACCGGCATGGGAAATGGTGTCGCCATTCCCCATGCACGGCTTGCGTGTCTGGATGATGTGAAAGGGATTTTTGTTCGTCTAGAGCATCCCGTTGATTACGAATCCGTTGATCGCCAGCCCGTTGATTTGGTGTTTGCCCTGTTTGCCCCTGAAGGTGCAGGCGCGATGCATCTGAAATCGCTTGCACGGGTATCACGGACTTTGCGGGATCAAACTATTTGCGCGAAACTGCGTTCTTCGGACGACCCGAATGGGTTGTTCGCAATTCTAACGGCTGGTCAGGCTTCCAAAGCGGCCTGATAGTCGGCAAACCCGAAACGCCCGTAATCCACGGCATAGGCTTTGCGCGCCAGATTTTCGGTTTGGCGCGTATATATTTCATCCAACGTGAACATATGATCTGGCTTGATCGGTGCGCCGATGGTTGGCGTAGGCAGGTCCAGAACCGATTCAATGTACCTGAACCCCGCATCCATCTGCCCCTCTTTCACGATGATAGACACTGGCACGGCTGTATTAAACCCCGTCAAAAATGTCATCTGACTATCCCATAACCCGTCTTTGCGAATGCTGGTTTGGCCTGACAGATTATCCTTCAAGAAGCGCAAAAATCCATGAAACGCGGCGCGATGTTGGCCGATGCTGTATCCTTCAGCCTCCAGCGAGTTCCGCGTAGCCCCCTCCATCACGTCTAGGTCGGGTAGGGCGACACCGAAGTAATTAACCAACTGCTCACGAATAACCGCGTAGGTGCCTTCATCCGTCGGGAAAATTTTGGTCATGAACGCGCCATATGCACGTGAAAGCGGGTGGCTGACAGCCGTAAGGCTTATGATATCGGGGTTGGCGTCCATCCACTCAAACAACGTGCGTTGGTTGTGGCCGGTATGTAAAATTTTACTGTCCGTCACAGCCTGTGCATAACCTCCATTAGGTGTCACACCATCATCAATCGTGTTCATCCAACGCAACACTTCCTCGTTCGGGCCACCGGGAATGGGGGCGAAAAGGATTGGTTGGCTAATGCAAGAAACCATCTTGGGAATATTTGCGCGACGCAGCGGGTCGAAACTGGTTAGCGGGATTATGTCACCCTCGTTCCAATGCGATAGGGCAGCTTGCATTTCGTCGTAATTCTCGACTTTGTCCTTGAGCGAGCCAGGATTTTGACGCCGGATGGTTTCTTTTACGGTTTTTAATACTTCGCTTTGCCCAAGGAATTTCGCGATACCGTTCAGAATGGCGACATCTCGTTGCTNYSRKMTRWTSSWCCSWRAATNNCGYTTSYYCAYTTNTYYKKCMWKKWKTYGSGCNSRWCKCKRYAWYAWRMTKSMTGNWSYKYAMGRKRCKCAGNNCRAATTYGACMKSSKCMMMAAYKATCYTCCMRYCGSSRSRGWSWSSKKSRKSWTRMAKTRRYSRCKKWWYSSTKYYWSKKKSTMYMWYSRWTKMTWYKMWGCTTTGCAAAATGTCCCGTTGCAAAATGATCTTGGCACATTTCGGATCTTGCAGCGCCATCTGCGCTGTGCGCTGGTCGTGAAACACCCTAAATCCAGCGATTCCATCACCCGCATCCTTGATCATTGCCTTGATTAACGACTCGGGTGACTTTTCACGCTCGACAAAATCCAACCCCAAGAAATCCGTGCTTTTGGGGTATCCAATGAACGAGGGATTAAACAATTCACCATGACAGGTGATGTTGGAATACTGGTTCAACGACTGCTCCAACAGGTTAGAGCCGCTTCGCATGGATCCGAAAATTGCGAAATACTTATATCGCCCGCTCATTGTTGGGCCTTACGACCTGTTTTCGTTTGAATGCTCATGACCGGAGATTCTAGCAGGCCGTCATCAATGTCGACCCCTATATTTTTCAAATCACGGGCAAACCCGAATAACCGGGAAGCATCGACCATGTCTGGCAAGATGATTGGTGCTTGCGAATTCGCCTTGCCTAAAGTGGTAGAAAGGGTGGCTTGAGGGTTGGAAAGCACCTCGCCCAACGTCCAGATGGTATGGGCGCAATTAGTTTTGGATTGCTTGAGCGCGGCTAGAAAACGGCGCTCGCGGTTGATCATCTCGGTGGCGTTGGTGCGCAGGTATTCAGTGTTCTCTATGTTGCGGTTTAACAAATCCAGTACCCAAGCGTGTTGAATGAAATGCAAATTTGCGTGCGGGTCGGTTAACAAAAATTCCCCGATCGTAGGGAGGTCACAAATCTCGTAATGAAATTTTAACCCTTCCTTTCGGGTATTCCAAATAAGATTACACAAGAAATTTTCAGGTGCCAGATCACGAATGGCTGCCGAATTTGACACTCCCCCTGCACCGATTGGTGAATTGTTAACGAATTGCACGCCGGATTGAGCAAACAGTCGCCCGTGGGGCCGCACACCATTCTGTGTGTCTTGCCAGTCGTCAAAATGTGGGAACACGGCATTGAAGCCCGTGAAAACATCGTAGGGCTTTGCGGTGGGCGAGTATTCTTCAAGCCATTGGCTAGGCGCGCGTCCATGCATATAAAGCCCACCACGGCCAACTTTACGCCGATCTGCGGCGATGTCGATGCGTGAAAAGTCGGGTGCAGAGCCAACACCATTCACCAAGGTATCGGGGGAAGAGTTAAGGAAACGTTGATACAATCCGCTGGCCCCGGGCCAAACTTTACGCGCGAAAAAACTATCAACCGAACCAAGTAAATCCGCATGATCATCGTAAAGCGCCGTTGGTTTTCCTTGGTGATCAAAGCGCGAGAATAACAACGACCGAGACTCGATCGTGCGTGCATGGTTGCGTACCAGTGTTTGAAAATACGACTCGTCCGGTATCCAGCATTTGCGGAAATACGCGTCGTTTTGTGATTTCGCTGGGTCGTTATGAATGGCTTCGAGCGTTTTGCGGCTTAGGCACCACCACTGGCTTCCGATGTGTGGACGTAACCCGTTTGGTATGCGCCGTTTGAGGCGGAGTTTCCGTTGAACCTCCACCCATAAATCAAAAAGCCAGCGCTGTTTTTTCCACGAAAACGGGAAACTAAGCGTAAAGCGTTCGATCCCCAGCCCGCCGGTAATCCAGTTGTTGTCACCAATTTCAACACTTTCAATGAAGTCGACGTCGGGGTTTGCTTGCAAAAATGCAACAAATTCAGCGGGCGTTCGAATTGGTAGGCTATCACCGCTAATCAACATCACATGTCCGGCGTCTGGCCATTTTACCAAAATGTCAGCCGCCATGCCCAGCGTCGCGTCAACCAGCGAAAAACGCCCCCATTCGCACTCGACCCGTTTAGCCCAAAGAATATCAGGGTAGGTTGAAAGCGAGGTTTTGAAGGTGTTAAAACTATCGGCAGGCACTGCCTGATCGACATGAACACATATATTCAGGCCAGCGTCAGATAAAAACCGGATAACCTCGGCTGTTCGATCAAGGTTGCGATGTGCGAGGATTGCAATTACCGGCTTCATGCCCACCCTCCAAGCGACATCAGACCAAGATCTTCAAGCTGTCGCCAGTCTTTGAATTTTTTGGAATGCGCGTGGTTAAGAACGGTGCCGGTTCCGTTCGCCGCCTTGTACGCACGATATTCACGCCCGCCTGCGTAATGCTGCCGCCGTGTTTCTTCACGAACGGCTTTGTGGGCCAGATCGGGTAGGAATTTGGTGTGCAGTAAGCAGCCGCAGATTTTCTCGCCACCCCAATCCTCGAATGTTTTGTTTAATCCGCGCGGTAGCAATGTGTGTGTGGAGCTGACAAAAACATTTCCGCGGGTCCACTTCACCAGTGGAATTTTATTTAGCGCGGGCGCTTGATCAGGGGTGTTGGCAAAGAAAGCACGTTGGCGCGGGCCGCCTTGGATCCACAGGTTGCCGTATTTTTTATTGAGTTTCTGGGTGTAGTTTCCGCTGTCAAAATGCGTCAAGGTTTTGAAGGGGCTTTGCCCCGGAACATATTCCTGATCTTCAAGCGATGTGGTTGGATACATGTCCACCAATAACGCCCCGAAGGATTGAATGGATGACGCATCAAGCCAATCTGTTAACGCGCGAAGTGGGCGCGTATCGCAATAGGGGTAGACGAAAAACTCATCCACATCGACGACCAAACACCAGTGGCCCCGTGCGTATTTTCTTAACAGGTTATTAACCCAGTCCATGCCGAAGTTTGCCCGTTTATAGCTGCGCTCGGAATGCCACAAAGAAACGTCCGGTTGTGCGGCAAGGAATTCGCCAGTGCCATCGTCGGAGTCGTTATCAATGAAGAAGAAATGGTTAACGCCCAAATCGCGGTAATAGTCGAGGAAATACGCAAGGCGATGGCGTTCGTTATGAACCGTTGAAAATAGGAAAATATCATCGCTTTTGCGTGCGCTAGGTCGATTCTTCACCAGCGTAACTTCACGGCGCTTTCTGAGTGCACGAATCCGTCGCCGTCGCCGTTGAAGGCGAAGGTAGTATAACTCGAATAATCTGGAAATAATGCGCATTGGTTACCATTCAAAAATTTTAAACAATATCCATTAGAATAGTGTCAATATTATGGAAGTGCGCCTTCCATGTCGGGAGTTCAGGCGATTTTTTCGACAATTCGAGTGAAATACCGTCGGAGGTTGCGGTGACGCGTATTCTCTCGCGCCACCCGCTCCGGTTTTCGGTGCTAATGTACGTCGGGGCGCTGCCTGCGATCTCGTGAAAGCAGGGTAGGTTCGAACAAATGACAGGTACTTGCATTTGAAGCGCCTCCACCAAAGGATATCCGAACCCCTCCGTGAACGAGGGGAACAATAAAGCACGCGCACCTTTCATCAGCGACCCGAGCTGCTCGTCGGGCATCTCGCTATGCTCAAATACGGTTCTTCCTATGAAGGGGGCGGAATCAAGGGTGTTGAAAACCTCCTCATTCAACCAGCCGCGTCGCCCAACGATGTGAAGGTACGGGATTTTACCTTCCGGTAAGGTGGTGTGAAATTCAGCCCATATATCTAGTAATAACTTGTGATTTTTGCGAGGTTCTATCGTGCTTAAGCAAACGAAATACGGTTTATCCGAGGGGGGTGGGTGATCGGTGAATGGAAGCGGGTTCGTTCCCAGCAGAACGACACGGCCATCGACGCGGGCTCCCCATTTTTCAAACCAGTGCTGCATACGCTGTTCGGTATCGCTTGAATTATATATGAAATAATCGGCGTTTTGGGTCAGTGCCCGCATGCGGGAGGCAAAACGCGCCGTGCTTTTGGGAGGTGTGAATTGCGGGAAATCAATTGGGATCAGGTCGTGGATCATAGCGATAATCTTGACGGCCCCGCCCCGTCTAAGTCGTGGCCAAAGGCTGGGTTCCAGCTTTTCATGTCCGACGTTCAGATAAATAAACCCGGTGGGTGCATGGRCTTTCAACCCGCGSCCAAGAAACGGCCAAGAAATGGCGAGACGCCGCACGGTTGCCCGTACCAAGGTGGTCTTGTTGCGTTTTCTTAACGCGCTGAATTTTGGCTTATCCCATGGGCCGTCTTGCGCAATAAGGTTGTAAAGCTCTCGCATCGATTGCTGGTTTAGCAAAGCGGATTGTGTGTTGAGCCGTGCGAGGAAAAGCACAGGGTTCGAGGATTTCAGGAAATGCTCAAGATAGGCGCGCTCGACCCGATCTATGCCGGTTAAAAACCCTCGGCCAGCACTGGATATCGTGCGCGAAATGTCAAAAACAACAGTGGGTTTGTTGTCTTTTTGTGCCATAATCGCCCTACAGCTCGGCGGCTGTTTGTTTGATGAAATCGGCCAAATCGTCTTTTAAATCGTCACGTTCCAGCGCGAAGGCCACTGTGGCTTTAAGGTAGCCGGCTTTCGATCCACAATCATAGCGCCGCCCCTCGAAGGTGTAGCCATAAACCTTGCCGCCATCGCGTGCTTCTTGGGCAATGGCGTCGGTTAGCTGAATCTCGTCGCCATTGCCTTGTTTTAGGTCTTTCAGGCGATTCATGATTCTTGGTTCCAGAATATAGCGGCCAATCGCGGCGCATCTGGATGGCGCATCTTCGAGTGCTGGTTTTTCCGTCATGTCATCAACCGTTAACAGCTTCCCGTTGGTTTGGGTGACCGACAGAATGCCGTAGGAGGATACCTCCTCCGGTTTCACTTCCATTGCGGCTACCATGTTGCCGCCGGTTTCGGCGTATTGTTCGACCATCTGTTGCAAGCAAGGCTTGTCGGCGGAAATCACATCGTCCGGCAGCAGCACAGCAAAGGGTTCGTTCGAAATTAGACGGCGCGCGCACCAGACAGCGTGGCCAAGACCAAGGGCTTCGCGTTGGCGGATGTAGGCGATGGCACCACTGTCCATATCGGTTGCGCGAAGTTCTTTCAAAAGGTCAATTTTTCCCTTTTTGCGAAGGGTTTTTTCTAGTTCTGGCGCACCATCGAAATAGTCTTCCAGCGCGCCTTTGCCTTTGGCGGTCACGAAGATAAATTCCTTGATACCGGCGGCGCGGGCTTCGTCAATCGCGTATTGGATCAGCGGGCGATCAACCAGCGTCATGATCTCTTTGGGAATGGACTTTGTAGCTGGCAAGAAGCGGGTGCCGAGACCAGCGACAGGAAAAATAGCTTTAGTAACTTTGCGTTTCACGGTGAATATCGTCCGAGTTTAATTTATTATTAATTGAAGTTAATTGGTGCGTGGAGCTATAGCCACCATTAAAGGCATAATTTGGGCAAATATTCCCTAAACTCCCGCGCTTGGCTCGGCGTTTGTTAATATCTCATCTACAGGGTGAATCGTTGAAATTCGGTTAACTTCATCCGCGAACCGTTTTCGGAAGGTCGTAAGCTGTATGAGCGGTTGCGCGCGGATTGACCGGCCAAATACGCCGCCCCGATGCAGCCAATATCCGTCGTTGAACCGCACCTGGAAATATCGTGGTGATGGTAGAAGCTGGATAACGCTGACGCATTTGCCTTCCTCAACCAAACGCCGCGCGGTTTTTGCCATCCATCCGGTGTCGCGTGGGCCAACGCACAGGACGACATGTTCGGATTTGTTTGTGGTAAAGTGGCGAAATCCGGATGATTGCGGGGTGATATTACATGGTTGTGGCGTCCGCTGCAAACCTTCCGATATGCCGTTTCCAAGGCCTTCCATCAGTGGGGTGACATCGCGGCGCCTAAGCTTGTGTTGTTCTACTAAAACCGTCAGGCGGATTAACTGTTCGTTAGTGAAATCCTTAAGCGCGGGGCTGTGGTCAACTTTCATGTGGGTCTTGCAGAAGTAGGCTTTGCTCGCGCCGATTTCGAACAGGTCAGTCGGGGTGCGGTTTTCGGTTCGTCGGTCGCTGGCGGCATAGTGGTGGTGGACCTGTGCGTGCGGGACTACGGCGGTTTTCCAACCCGCTTGATCCAGCCGCAGTTTGGCATCGGTTTCGTCCAGAAAGAACCGGAAGTTTTCGTCAAATCCGTCGATTTCCAACAGCGCTGATTTGCGAAAAGCCATGTTCGTGCCGATCAGTTTGACGGGCATATCTGTTACGGGTTCAAAAACCTCGAACGGCAGCGTTTCATCGCTTCCGAAAGGGTGATCCTGCCCCGTCAGATCAAAGCGCATCGCGCCCCATTGGCGGCTGATCCCGTTGCGGCCACGCGTGAAGCCGGTTGTTGCGCCGACTTTATGGTTAAAAAAGGGTGAAACTAGCCGTTCCAGCCAAGGTGGGTCGGGGATGGCGTCATCGTCGCAAAAGGCGATGATACCCCCCGACGCCATCGCAACTCCGGCGTTTCTGGCGGCGGAGATGTTGGGGGTGGTGAAAGGGATATATTTAACATCGTTAACGAAAGATGAAGGCGCGGTATCGGCCACCACGATGACCTCGAAATCTCCGTGTGTTTGATGGCGCAAGCTTTGCAACAACCGCAGCAGATGTTCGGGCCGCTTTTGGCTGACTATAATCAGGCTGACGGGCGCGGATTTCATGTCATTCCTTGGTCGCGCAGGATACTTTCAATGCGGGCGACATCGATGGGGTTGTTCAATTCCCAAAATGCGCGGCCCTTTGCGTCAACTTCAACACATTGTACGGGGACGTTGTTTTCCATGAAACGCAACTGTTCCAGCCCTTCCCAATGTTCCAGTTTACCCTCGTCCCAATCGGGATATTGTCGAAGGGCCGTGGCACGGTAGGCGTAGACGCCGACGTGGTGGAAAACCGGTACATCCTCGTGTGGTTCAAAACGGCGACCTGTGTAGGGCAGCACTTCTTTGGAAAAATAAAGTGCCTTGCCGGTGGTATCAAATACCGCTGTTGTTCCGCCGACGCGACCATTTTCGCGGTCTTCCTGAAAGCCGTTTAAGGCCATCGCATCGCAGCGTAAAACGGGGGTGGCCATGGCGACATTCGGATCTTGCATCGCGGCGACGACATCGTCGATGAACCATGGCGGGGTCAGGGGAGCGTCGCCCTGAAGGTTAACCACGATGTCGAACCCTTCAAAATGGTTAAGAGCCTCCGCGCAGCGTTCGGTTCCGTTTTTGCAGTTTGATGACGTCATGACGACCTCGGCCCCGAATGCTTCAGCGGCGTTTTTGATGCGGGTGTCGTCCGTTGCTACGATAAGTCGATCGGCGCTGCTAACGTGCTGTGCGGCCTCCCATGTTCGCTGGATCAGGCTGCGAGAATCCCCGTTTACACCGCGCAATTCGGCCAGCGCCTTGCCTGGAAAACGGCCGGATGCGTAGCGTGCAGGAATGACGAGCAGTACAGACATTTAGCCTTGGACCAGATCAACGCCCGGCGCGTAGGCGATGAAAAACGGGTTTTCATAGATTGGTTTGCCATAGGTTAACGGAGTGTGATCATCAAAACGTACAACTTGCCCGCCCGCGCCAAGCAACACGGCATGGCCTGCTGCCGTGTCCCATTCCATMGTGCGGCCCAGWCGMGGGTAAAGGTCTGCCTCGCCAGCGGCGACTAGGCAGAATTTCAACGACGAACCGGCGCTTTGAAAGGCGTTAACATTGTATTTACCAATGTAATCATCCGTGGCCTGATCCCGATGCGAYTTGGAGGCRACAAYSGTTAACGAAGTGTTATCGGGTTTGGTAACCGAGATATTGTTAAYCTCRCCAACGAYATCAGGGTCRAACGYGCCGMGYTCCTCRACCGTTTGRCCATCGGCTTGCGTATAGAAMAGRCGTTGGCGCGCGGGGGCATAGACRACGCCYAGCACGGGGGYGCCATTTTCGATTAACGCAATGTTAACSGTGAAATCYCCGCGACGATGRACRAATTCTTTGGTGCCATCYAGYGGGTCAACRATGAAAAACCKRTCWGCMGAAACGCTGTGGCTGTCKGATTGTTCCTCSGTGACGATTTCRATGTYAGGGAARGCGGYRCGCAGGCCTGCRAAAATCARGGCGTCGGCGGCCTCGTCAGCGGCGGTGACGGGGCTGTTGTCAGATTTCAATTTCACGTCGAAATCGTCGCTCTCGTAAACTTTCATGATCTCGGCGCCGGCAAGAATGGACAGGCGGCGAATTTCGGAAATAATTTTGTCGTTTGGCATTTGTTAAAGCCTTTTGCATAAGCTGCGCGGATAATGGTAAAGGCTATATGTACGCAAGTGACGGTTTTGGGCAAGGCGTGTTTTTAGGCAGGCTAAGGGATTATTAATGGAAATTAAGACCAAAGTTAACAAAACCTTATTCGGCGCAAGCATGTCGTTTATGGAGCTGTTGTTCCATTCGATTGTCAGAAGTGCGCGAACATCCAGCGGGAACGCAACGCTTGGGTTGGGGCTCGTGATGTTTCAAAGCCTATTAATGCTGGCTGTGTTTTTTGTGCTTTTTACCGTTATTGGGATAAAATCGGCGGCCATTCGCGGGGATTTCGTCATTTTCCTACTTACAGGCATCTTTCTGTTTTTGGTCCATAACAAGGCTGTAAAATCGGCTATGGGCGCTGTGGCGCCGCTTGGTGGACTTACTTTACACACACCGATTAGTTCGCTTTTAAATATAATGTCGGCTGTTCTTTCGGGCCTGTATCTGCAAGTGCTGGCGTTCGCGATCATCCTAGTTGTAGTTCATATCCTGCGGGGCGGATTGGAGTTTTACAATCCTGCCGGTCTGATATTTCCGTTTTTCATGGCATGGGCAAGTGGCATTGCGATTGGGTTGATGTTCGGAGTTCTGACACCGTTTGCACCGAAGTTCATACCAATGTTGGCGAACCTTTATCGGCGCGCCAATATGATAACCAGCGGCAAGATGTTGCCTGCGAATTACATGTCAGCATCTATGGTGGCATGGTTCGACTGGAACCCGCTGTTTCATACCATTGATCAAGCCCGTGGCCATGCGTTTGTGAATTACTTCCCTCGGAATACGAACATGGAATATCCTGTTTATCTTTCGTTAACGCTGGTAATGATTGCTATGATGATTGAATTCTGGCTTCGTAAAAATATGAGCGAAAGCTGGGGAAAAAGGTCTAAAATATGAATGAAGAACCTAAGGGCATGCTTGCCTTGCAAACGATTGCGATGCCTGCTGATACAAACGCCAATGGTGATATTTTCGGCGGCTGGTTGATGGCGCAGATGGATTTGGGGGCCTCGGTCGTGGCACGGACCCGTTCTAACGGGAAAGTTGCGACGGTTGCGGTGAACGCGATGACGTTCCACAAGCCGGTGCATGTTGGTGATCTGGTAACGATCTATTCGGAGCTGTTGAAAGAGGGCACCACATCTATGCATGTTGGCGTGGAGGCATGGATAACCCGCCTGCCGGAGGGTATTCGCCTTAAGGTAACAGAGGCCAAGTTCGTTTTTGTTGCTGTGGATGGTGATGGAAATAAAAGGATGCTGGAGTGATTTCTCCGAAGGACCTAGAGGCGTTGCTGGGCAAAGAAGTTGGCGTTTCCCGTTGGTTTCTTATGGATCAGGATCGCATCGGGCTGTTTGCGGATGTAACTGAAGACCAGCAATTTATTCATGTTGACCCCGAAAAAGCCAAAGCCACGCCTTTTGGTGGGGCGATTGCGCACGGGTTTTTGACGTTGTCGCTGTTAAGCGCAATGGCGGAGGAAGCAGTACCGCTGATTAAGGGGCTGACGCACAGCATTAATTACGGGTTTGATCGTGTCCGTTTCATATCGCCCGTCGCCGCCGGAAAACGGGTACGCGGGCGGTTTGAGTTGATTGCGATCACGGTGGGTGCGACGGAGGTTTCACAGACCCTGAAAGTAACAATTGAAATCGAAGGAAACGAGAAGCCCGCACTGGTCGCTGAATGGATAACGAGGCACTATTTTTCTTAAGGAATATGAATCTGTTGGCCTAAAACCCATAGATTCTGCATTTACTTCAAAAAAACGTGAAAAAGACCCCTTGTAGACGCTTGTAGCCTGCAAAAACGCCTCCTATATACCCTTCAAACGATCCCCGCATCGGGGGTCACCTTATGGGAAGAAGTCCGGGGGCCATAATGGACCCGAACTTCACACTCGCCGCTAGAAAGGAAGACAAGATGTCTAAAGTTATCGGTATTGACCTTGGAACTACAAACTCCTGCGTGGCCATCATGGATGGTGCGCAAGCTAAAGTTATTGAAAACTCTGAAGGCGCGCGCACAACGCCGTCTATCGTAGGTTTCACAGATGAAGAGCGCCTCGTTGGCCAAGCTGCCAAACGTCAGGCTGTGACAAATCCTGAAAACACACTATCTGCCATTAAACGTCTTGTTGGCCGCCGGATTGATGATCCGATGGTAACGAAAGATATGGACATGGTTCCATACAAGATCGTTGATAGCGGTCAGGGCGACGCATGGGTTGAAGCACAGGGTGAGAAATACTCCCCTTCGCAGATTTCCGCGTTCATCTTGGGCAAAATGAAAGAAACCGCCGAGGATTATCTTGGCCAAGGTGTGACGCAAGCCGTTATCACCGTGCCAGCGTATTTCAACGACGCTCAGCGTCAGGCAACTAAAGATGCGGGCAAAATCGCCGGCCTCGAAGTGCTGCGTATTATCAACGAGCCGACAGCGGCAGCGCTGGCTTACGGCCTTGATAAAGAGGGCGGCAAAACGATTGCGGTTTATGACCTTGGTGGCGGTACATTCGATGTATCTATCTTGGAAATCGACGACGGCTTGTTTGAAGTGAAATCCACCAACGGTGACACGTTCCTTGGCGGTGAAGACTTCGATATGCGTATCGTTGAATACCTTGCCAAAGAGTTCAAAAAAGAAAACGGCGTTGATCTGAAGAACGACAAAATGGCGCTTCAGCGTCTTAAAGAAGGTGCCGAGAAAGCGAAGATCGAATTGTCTTCGGCGACTCAAACCGAAATTAACATGCCGTTCATCACGATGGACCCAAAAACCAGCCAGCCTTTGCACTTGGTCATGAAACTGACCCGCGCGAAACTGGAATCGCTGGTTGGCGACCTGATCAAACAGTCCATGAAACCTTGTGCCGCCGCGTTGAAAGATGCTGGTCTGACCAAAGGCGACATTGACGAGGTTGTTCTGGTTGGTGGTATGACCCGTATGCCAAAAGTGATCGAAGAAGTGACTGCGTTCTTCGGTAAAGAGCCGCACAAAGGTGTTAACCCTGACGAAGTGGTTGCCATGGGTGCTGCTATTCAGGCCGGTATTCTTCAGGGCGACGTCAAGGATGTTGTTCTGCTGGATGTGACACCGTTGTCGCTTGGTATCGAAACTCTGGGTGGTGTATTCACACGCCTGATCGACCGCAACACCACGATCCCTACGAAAAAGGGTCAGGTGTTCTCGACGGCCGAAGATAACCAGAACGCTGTGACAATTCGTGTGTTCCAGGGTGAGCGCGAGATGGCGACCGACAATAAGATGCTCGGCCAGTTTAATCTTGAGCAGATCCCGCCAGCACCACGCGGTGTTCCGCAGATCGAAGTTGCGTTTGATATTGATGCCAACGGTATTGTTTCGGTTTCGGCTAAAGACAAGGGCACTGGCAAAGAACAGAAAATCACCATTCAAGCATCCGGTGGTCTTTCTGACGAGGATATCGAAGCAATGGTGCGCGAAGCCGAGGATAACGCCGAGGCTGATAAAGAGAAGAAGGAAATGGTCGAGGCGCGTAACTCCGCTGAAAGCCTGATCCACAGCACCGAAAAGTCGCTTGAGGAACACGGTGAGAAGGTTGACCCGACAACGGTTGAAGTTATCGAAATGTCGATCAAAAACCTGAAGGAAGCTCTGGAAGGTGACGACGCCGAAGCCATCAAGGTTCGCAGTCAGGATGTGGCTGAAGCCGCGATGAAACTAGGCGAGGCCATCTACAAGGAACAGCAGGAAGCTGCTGAAGCCGAGGCAGCCACAGCCGAGAGCGAAGTTGATGACAGCGATGTTGTTGATGCCGACTTCGAGGACCTCGACGAAGAAGACAAAGCCTAATCAGGCTTGCAACAATTCCGGCCCGCCCCTGATTGGGCGGGCCGTTTTGTTTGGATAAGGGAATATTCCGTATGTCAAAACGTGACTATTACGAAGTCCTCGGAGCCGTTCGAACGGCGGAGGCTGCTGAACTGAAGGTAGCTTATCGCCGAAAGGTGAAAGAGCTTCACCCCGATCAAAATCAGGATAACCCGAACGCCGAAGAGCAGTTCAAAGAAGTTAACGAAGCCTACGACATCCTGAAGGATGCCGAGAAGAAAGCTGCGTATGACCGTTATGGTCATGCAGCCTTTGAAGGTGGCACTGGCGCCAGTGCAGGCGGCGGTTTTCGCCCTGGGCACGGCGATTTTGGCAGCGCGTTTTCCGATGTGTTCGATGATTTGTTCGGCGGCTTCGCTGGTGGCGGCGGTCGTCGCGGTGGGCAACGGGCCACGCGCGGCTCGGATTTACGCTACAATTTGGGCGTGACGCTGGAAGAAGCCTACACAGGTAAGCAAGCGACAATTTCTGTGCCAAGTTCAGTGGGTTGCGACACCTGCAACGGAACGGGCGCTGAAGGCGGGGCTGAACCGACGACCTGCCCAACCTGTTCCGGCATGGGCAAAGTGCGCGCACAGCAAGGCTTCTTTACCGTTGAACGCGGCTGTCCGACATGTTCGGGCCGTGGCCAAATCATCAAAAACCCTTGCGGAACTTGCGCTGGTGCGGGGCGTGTTCAACAGAACCGTTCGCTGAATGTTAACATTCCGGCAGGCGTTGAAACCGGCACGCGCATTCGTTTAGCTGCCGAGGGCGAAGCAGGTTTGCGTGGCGGGCCGACGGGCGATTTGTACATCTTTATCGAGGTACATGCGCACGAGATATTCGAACGCGAAAACCAGAACCTGTTTTGCCAAATCCCTATTTCTATGGCGACAGCAGCCATCGGTGGTGAACTTGAAGCACCAACCTTGGATGGTGGGCGTTCCCGTGTGAAGGTTCCCGCAGGCGTGCAATCAGGCAAACAACTGCGGCTTCGCGGCAAAGGTATGCCGTCATTGCGCGGTGGTGGTGCTGGCGATTTGTATATCGAACTGGCAGTTGAAACACCGGTTAACCTGACTTCACGGCAAAAAGAGCTTCTTAAGGAATTCGAAGAATTGAGCAACGAAAACAACCCCGCTTCCAGTCACTTTTTCGGTAAAGTTAAAAGCTTTTGGGAAGACGTGAAGGGTTAACGCCTGATTAATCTGCGTTAAACTTATATTAAAAGGGACGGCCCGTTCAGGTCGTCCCTTTTTCGTATCAGGCGTGAATTGCGCCGTCGCCACAGGCCAAAGCCGCCTCGCGGACCGCTTCGGAATACGTGGGGTGGGCGTGGCATGTGCGGGCGATGTCTTCGGCAGACGCACCGAATTCCATAGCAATGCAGATTTCGTGGATGAGTTCACCAGCGGCAGGCCCCATCAAGTGGCATCCCAAGATACGATCTGTTGTGGCATCAGCCAAAATCTTAACAAACCCTTCACCTGCGAAATTCGCCTTGGCGCGAGCGTTGCCCATGAAGCTGAATTTCCCGACTTTGTAAGCGCGGCCTTCTTCTTTCAACTGCTCCTCGGTTTTCCCGACGGAGGCGATTTCGGGGCTTGTGTAAATCACGCCCGGAATGACGTCGTAATTCACATGACCCGCTTGGCCCGCGATGGTTTCGGCCACGGCCATGCCTTCGTCTTCGGCTTTATGGGCCAGCATCGGGCCAATGACCACGTCGCCGATTGCATAGACGCCTTCAACATTTGTTTGCAGATGGGCGTTGGTTTGCACTTGTCCGCGGTCTGTCATCTCGACGCCGATTTCTGCTAGGCCCAAGCCATCAGTGTAGGGTTTGCGGCCTGTGGCGACCAGAACGACGTCTGCGTCTATGGTTGCTTCGGCATCGTTTTTCCGCAGTTTATAGGTGACTTTCGCCTTGGTCTTGGTGGTTTCGACGGTTTGAACCGCGGCGCCCATCACGAACTTCAGACCTTGTTTTTTCAAGCTGCGTTGGAAGGTTTTGCAAATTTCGCCATCCATACCGGGGGTGACCTGATCGAGGAATTCGACAACTGTCACTTCGGAACCAAGGCGGGAATAGACGGAGCCTAGCTCAAGCCCGATCACACCAGCGCCGATGACGACCAGTTTTTTGGGAACTTTCGGCAGACTTAATGCGCCTGTTGAAGTTACCACGATCTTCTCGTCTACCGTAACGCCGGGAAGGGCGGATGGCTCGGAACCTGTTGCGATTACTATGTTTTTTGTGGTGTGGACRTCGTCACCGACGGTCACTTCGCCCTTGCCGGTGATCTTGCCCCAGCCTTGGATGTAGTCGACTTTGTTCTTCTTGAACAGGAACTCGATTCCGGCRGTGTTGCCGTCAATCACGCCCTGTTTGTAGTCCATCATTTTGCCCATATCGACCGACGGGCTTTTGCCCATCARGCCCATTTTGGTGAAGTTTGTYTGGGCTTCGTGCAAKGAATGTGATGCATGCAGCARGGCTTTTGASGGGATGCASCCGACGTTCAGGCAVGTTCCGCCGAGCGCBCCRCGCCCTTCAAYRCASGCCGTTTTCARGCCGAGCTGRGCGCAGCGGATTGCACAGACGTAGCCGCCGGGGCCTCCGCCAATTATGATRACRTCGTAGTTGGACATGGGTGTCTCCTTTGGCAAAAACGGCCGGAATTTCGTGTACACAACCCGTACACAACGCGTGCACAACACGTATGCACAATTTCGTTAAATCCGGCGAATTCCTTTACATATCGTTAATCTAAAACCGCTTCGCGCCCATTTTGCAAGGTTAGCGTTACGGTCAGTTTGGTVTCGGGTGAATCGTGTATCTCGATYGGCATGTTGCCGTCACCGAGSGTGTTTAGCAATTTATTAACTTCTTKSGCGTATSTTGTATCGAGAACGATGGATTTWAKGCGTGCCCCBADRTCCGTCATTCCAGACGCYGGATGGGCCTGCATGTYGGCTGGCCATTCCATTATCATCGGKGCTGCGCCGTCYAGCGGGATTGCCCCATCGTCGCGAACGGCGAAGCGCCATGTTAGATCGCCGCGCGTTTGCGTGCGCGGTGTGCCYAGATCAATGCCGAGGGATTTGGCGRTSGCCAAGTCTWCCTCTAGATTGTCGGAGTTGAGAATCCATGAATGCGKTTTGGCGCGAYTGGAMARGGATTTCTGAACGGCWGGATCATCCAAGCCRAACCAACGGTTTTGYGMGGGSTTYGGGGCGGTTGGRTTRATMGAGATWACCTCGAAAAACGTATCTRCGCCCAGCGACATTAACAGGTTGTGCGTKCCCATYAACGGGTGTTCGCCGCCCATGGGAATGYTCAARCCRGTTTKGTCAGCCACATACGCGGCCCCTTGTTCAAGGGTCGCGCAGCCAATGGCGATGTGGTCGAARCGTAKCATKGATGATGYGCCTTGTGRTTTTACAAATCCATCAACAGGCGGCGCGGATCTTCGAGCGCTTCTTTAACGCGCACGAGGAACGTTACAGCACCTTTGCCATCCACGACGCGGTGGTCGTAGGACAGGGCGAGGTACATCATCGGACGGATGACGATTTCGCCGTTAACCACCACGGGGCGGTCCTGAATTTTGTGCATTCCCAAGATACCGGACTGCGGCGGGTTCAGGATGGGCGAAGACATTAACGAGCCGTAAACACCACCGTTAGAGATGGTGAATGTGCCGCCCTGCATCTCGGCCATGGAGAGTTTGCCGTCACGAGCGCGTGCACCAAGTTCGCCGATTTTCTTTTCAATTGCGGCGAAGGACATTTGGTCAGCGTCGCGCACAACCGGCACAACGAGGCCGGTTGGTGTGCCAGCGGCTACACCCATGTGAACGAAGTTTTTATAAACCACATCGGTGCCGTCGATTTCGGCGTTAACTTCCGGCACTTCTTTCAACGCGTGGCAACAGGCCTTGGTGAAGAAGGACATGAAGCCAAGTTTCACGCCGTGTTTCTTGAGAAACAGGTCTTTGTATTCTTTGCGCAAATCCATGACCGCTGACATGTCCACCTCGTTATAGGTGGTTAGCATGGCGGCGGTGTTTTGGGATTCCTTCAGGCGGCGCGCGATAGTTTGGCGCAGGCGTGTCATTTTCACACGTTCTTCGCGGGCGCTGTCATCGGCGGCAACGGGTGCGCGCGGGGCGGCGGGTGCTGGTGCGGGGGCTGCGGCAGCGTTTTGCACGTCTTCTTTCATGACACGACCATCGCGGCCAGTGCCTGTTACCTGATCGGGCGTTAAGCCTTTTTCGGCCATTAACTTCTTGGCGGATGGGGCATCTTCGACGTCTTTGGCAGCGGTTGGGGCAGGAGCAGCAGCGGGTTGCGGTGCGGCCTCTTTGGTTGCCGCAGGAGCGGCCGCAGCGGTTGCACCTTCTTCGATGTTGGCGAGAAGGGCGTCAACGCCGACGGTGTCGCCTTCGGCGGCAACGATTTCGGACATGACACCGGCAACAGGCGAGGGAACCTCGACCGTTACTTTGTCGGTTTCCAGCTCGCAGAGCATTTCATCGACAGCCACGGCATCGCCGGGCTTCTTGAACCATGTTGCCACGGTGGCTTCGGTGACGCTTTCACCCAGAGTTGGAACGCGAATTTCCGTCATTGGTTCAATTCCTTTACAGTGTTAGCGCATCGTTAACGAGCGCTGCTTGTTGTGCTTTATGAGATGATCCGAGGCCTGTCGCCACAGATGCCGAAGCTGCGCGGCCGACATAAACCGGGCGTTTGGATTTGGCATCGATCCGCCCTAAAACCCATTCAATATTGGGTTCAACGAAGGTCCAGCCGCCTTGGTTTTTTGGTTCTTCCTGACACCAGATGACATCGGCGTTGGTAAACCTCTGCATTTCTTTTGTCAGTGACATGGCCGGGAACGGATAGAACTGTTCGAGGCGCATCAGGTAGATATCGTCAATGCCACGCGCGTCGCGTTCGGCCAGCAAGTCGTAGTAGACCTTGCCCGAACACATCACCACGCGTTTGATTTTGTCGTCGGCTTTCAGGACCGTATCCGATTGCCCGGATTGGGCGCTATCCCACAACACACGGTGGAAGCTGGAGCCGGTCTGCATTTCTTCCAGCGTCGAAACTGCGCCTTTGTGGCGAAGCAGGGACTTCGGTGTCATGATGATCAGCGGCTTGCGGAATGTGCGGTGCAGCTGGCGACGCAGGATGTGGAAGTAGTTCGCAGGGGTCGTACAGTTGGCGACGATCCAGTTGTCTTCGGCGGAAAGCTGCAAGAAGCGCTCAAGCCGGGCGGAGGAATGCTCCGGCCCTTGGCCCTCGTATCCATGCGGCAGAAGCATGACCAAGCCGGACATGCGCAGCCATTTGCGTTCGCCTGAACTGATGAACTGGTCGATCATGATTTGCGCGCCGTTGGCGAAGTCGCCGAACTGGGCTTCCCAAAGGGTTAGGGCGTTCGGTTCGGCCAGCGTGTAGCCGTACTCGTAACCAAGCACTGCATATTCGGATAGCATGGAGTCGATGACTTCGTAGCTGGCTTGACCTTCTTTGATGTGGTTCAGCGGCAGGTAGCGTTCTTCGGTTTCTTGGTCGATGATACCGGAGTGGCGGTGGCTGAATGTACCACGTGTGCAATCCTGACCGGATAAGCGCACAGGGTAGCCTTCAAGCATCAGGGTTCCGAAGGCCAAAGCCTCGGCTGTTGCCCAATCGATGCCTTTGCCGGTTTTCAGGGTTTCCTTCTTGGCGTCCAGTATCCGCACAACGGTTTTATGCGGGTGATAGCCTTCGGGAAGGCGGGTAAGGGCGTCGCCAACTTCTTTCAGGCGGCCCTTGGTAACGGGGGTTTTGCCGCGCTCGTATTGGTCTTGTTTCCGGTCGAGGTGCGACCAACGCCCGTCAAGCCAGTCGGCTTTGTTGGGGTTGTAGTTTTTGCCGATCTCGAATTCTTCATTCAGGTGAGCCTGAAACGCGGTTTTGACATCTTCGATCTCGCCTTCGGGGATTAGGCCATCGGCGATAAGGCGGTCAGTGTATAGTTGCAGCGTTGTTTTCTGTTTTTTGATCGCGCGGTACATTTGCGGCTGCGTAAACATGGGCTCGTCGCCCTCGTTATGGCCGAAACGACGATAACAGAAGATGTCGAGAACCACGTCTTTATGGAACTTCTGACGGAATTCTGTGGCAACTTTGGCGGCGTGAACCACGGCTTCGGGGTCGTCACCGTTGACGTGGAAAATCGGTGCTTCGACCATCATCGCGATGTCGGTCGGGTACGGGCTGGAGCGCGAGTTGTGCGGCGAGGTTGTGAAGCCAATCTGGTTGTTCACAACGATATGGATCGTGCCACCAGTGCGGTGCCCTTTCAGACCCGACAGGCCGAAACCTTCGGCGATAATACCTTGGCCCGCAAACGCSGCGTCGCCGTGCAAAAGCAGCGGCAGAACCATTTCGCGATTCTCGTCGCCAAGTTGCGATTGTTTGGCGCGAACCTTGCCAAGGACAACGGGGTTAACGGCCTCTAGGTGGCTGGGATTGGCGGTCAGGGAAAGGTGAACGGAGTTGCCGTCAAATTCACGATCTGACGAGGCACCAAGGTGATATTTCACGTCGCCCGAACCTTCAACCGTGTCTGGTTTATAGCTGCCGCCCTGAAATTCGTGAAAAATCGCGCGGTACGGTTTGCCCATAAAATTCGCCAGAACCGACAAGCGGCCACGGTGTGGCATGCCGATTACGATTTCTTTAACGCCAAGCTGGCCACCGCGTTTAACGATTTGCTCAAGGGCTGGAATCAGGCTTTCGCCGCCGTCCAGACCGAACCGTTTGGTGCCCATGTATTTGACGTGGAGGTATTTCTCGAAGCCTTCGGCCTCCACCAGTTTGTTGAGGATGGCTTTACGGCCTGCCTTGGTGAAGGCGATTTCTTTGCCGAAACCCTCGATCCGTTCTTTCAGCCAACCGGCCTCGGCGGCGTTGGAGATGTGCATGTATTGCAGCGCAAATGTGCCACAGTAAGTACGCTTAACTATGGCCACGATTTCGCGCATGGAGCCGTGTTCAAGCCCCAGCACGTTATCAAGGAAAATCGGGCGGTCCATATCGGCTTCGGTAAAACCGTAAGTCGCAGGTTCCAGTTCCGGCATTACTGGCAGTGGGGTCAGGCGAAGCGGATCGAGGTCCGCGGCCAGATGCCCGCGAATACGGTAGGCGCGGATCAACATCAACGCGCGGATGGAATCGAGGACGGCCTGCCTGACTTGTTCTTCGGAAATCGTGGCGCCAACTTCGGTTGCCTTGGCTTTGATCTTGTCGCCAATCACTTCGGGTTCGGCCCACTGGCCATCGAGTGCGGCGGTCAGATCGTCGTGCGGAACGGGGGGCCAATCGGCGCGAGCCCAGCTTGGCCCGGCAGCTTCGGCGCGGGCGACGCTTGGTTCTTCGCCAAGGGCGCGGAAAAACTGCTGCCAGCTTTCATCTACCGAATTGGGATCATTGGCAAACTGCGCTTGCAGTTGTTCAATGTATTCGGCGTTGTGCCCTTGCAAGAAGGATTCGCTGTGAAATTGGTCGTTAGAGGATTGCTCTGTCATTGGCCGAGACGGAAAAAACCCGCTCCTTATATGTGGTGGCCCGTTGTGGACCTTTGAAAAGCTTGGGCGCCCTGATAGACGCCCAAGTTATTATTAACCGATAGCTTTCAATACAGCTTCGCCAAGTCCTGCGGGGCTGTCGGCGACTACGAAACCGGCTGATTTCATGGCCTCGATTTTGTCTTCAGCACCACCTACGCCGCCTGCAACAATCGCGCCAGCGTGGCCCATACGACGACCCGGAGGGGCCGTTAGACCGGCGATGAAACCGGCGATGGGTTTGGTGCGGCCACGTTTAGCCTCGTCCTTGAAAAACTGCGCGGCTTCTTCTTCGGCGGAACCACCGATTTCACCGATCATGATGATGGATTGCGTTTCATCGTCGGCCAGAAGCAATTCCAGCGCGTCGATGTGTTCCATGCCTTTGATCGGGTCGCCGCCGATGCCGATGCAGGTCGATTGACCAAGCCCAGCATCGGTTGTTTGCTTCACGGCCTCATACGTTAGCGTGCCTGAGCGCGAAACCACGCCCACAGAACCACGTTTGTGGATGTGACCTGGCATGATGCCGATTTTGCACGCATCCGGTGTGATAACGCCCGGGCAATTCGGGCCGATCAACGTGGACTTGGAACCTTCAAGCGCGCGTTTCACACGCATCATATCCAGCACGGGAATGCCTTCGGTGATGCAGACGATCAGCTCCAGTTCAGCGTCGATCGCCTCTAGAATTGCGTCAGCAGCGAAGGGGGGTGGAACGTAGATCGCTGTCGCGTTGGCACCAGTCACATGACGGGCCTCGTGAACCGTGTTGAAGATTGGCAAACCGATGTGGGTTTGGCCACCTTTGCCGGGTGTCACGCCGCCGACCATCTGCGTGCCATAAGCAATCGCCTGTTCGGAGTGGAAGGTACCTTGCGAGCCGGTAAGACCCTGACAGATAACCTTGGTGTTTTCGTTTACTAGAACAGCCATGGATCAGGCTCCCTTCACAGCGGCTACGATTTTCTTGGCAGCATCGCCCAGATCATCCGCAGCAATAACCCCGAGGCCGGAGTTGTTAATGATCTCTTTACCTTTTTCGACGTTTGTACCCTCAAGGCGTACAACCAGTGGCACTTTCAGGCCGACTTCTTGCACCGCAGCGACCACACCCTCTGCGATAACATCGCAGCGCATGATGCCGCCGAAGATGTTCACTAGGATGCCTTTGACGTTGGGGTCAGAGGTGATGATTTTGAACGCCTCGGTAACTTTTTCCTTGGTAGCGCCGCCACCAACGTCGAGGAAGTTGGCAGGTTCGGAGCCGTAAAGTTTGATGATGTCCATAGTGGCCATCGCCAAGCCCGCGCCGTTAACCATACAGCCGATCTCGCCATCCAGAGTGATGTAGTTGAGGTCGTATTTGGAGGCTTCCAGTTCCTTGGCGTCTTCTTCGGTTTCGTCGCGAAGGGCGACGATATCGGCGTGACGGTAGAGCGCGTTTGAATCGAAGCTCATCTTCGCATCAAGGCATTTCAGGTCGCCGTCGTTGGTGACGATCAGGGGGTTAATCTCCAACATCTCCATGTCTTTTTCAACGAACATGCGGTAGAGGTTGCTGATCAGCTGAACGCATTGTTTGATCTGTTTACCCTCAAGCCCCAGCGTGAACGCGACGCGGCGACCGTGGAATGCGGATAGGCCAGAAGCCGGATCAACCGAGAAGCTGATGATTTTTTCAGGCGTGTTGGCAGCGACTTCTTCGATGTCCATGCCGCCCTCAGTAGAGGCGACGAACGACACGCGGGACGACACGCGGTCAACCAGAAGCGCGAGGTAGAGTTCTTTGTCAATCGCCGCGCCGTCTTCGATGTATACGCGGTTAACCTGCTTGCCAGCCGGACCCGTTTGGTGGGTTACCAATGTGCGGCCCAACATTTTTTGGGCTTCTTCGGCGGCTTCGGAAACGGATTTGGTTAGGCGCACACCGCCAGCTTCGCCAGCTTCGGGTTCGTTGAACGACCCCTTGCCGCGGCCACCTGCGTGGATCTGTGCCTTAACAACCCAAATCGGGCCATCGAGTTCGCCAGCGGCGGTTTTTGCGTCTTCGGCTTTCAGAACCGGGCGGCCATCTGAAACGGGCGCTCCGTATTCTTTCAGCAATTGTTTTGCTTGGTATTCGTGAATGTTCATTCAACCGGTCCCTGTTCTATGGTCCATGGCATTAATGTCCAAAGGTATGAAGAAATCATTGCTTCGGCTCTGAATAAATGTATGGCAGGATTCGTCATAAGGAAAAGGGGTTTAACGCCCGATCGTGGGAAAATGTAAGGTTGATGAGGCTATGTGATCACATGCGGAAAAGGTGTGATCACATAGCGCTGGTTAGTTGAATAAAAACGAGAATAGAAGCGGGTTGCCCGCGGTAAGTTCTTCGAATCTGCGCAGGTTGGCAGCTGTAATAACGGGGCCGCGCTCCAAATAAGGTAACAGACCAGCGCCTTGCACCCAAGTGACGATATCTACGGGTGGTGGATCCATGAACAGCTTTTGTACGTTTACACCGCCAGCGGGCGAGATACGCCAATAGTTTATCAGCAGCTCGCCGTTAAGTAGGGCTTCGGCGTCGGCTAGTATTTCTTGCCACACAGCGCCGGTGTCAGGGTCAAGTTCAAAACCAAGGGCTGCGGTTTGGTTTCGGTTAGGTATCCACTCGTTGAAATTGTCAGTTTCCGTTTCTATCCCTGCCCAGAAGACTTTATTCTCTGCGATCATACTTAACAAATGAGCGTGTGCTGCGCGTGTATGAGTAGCGTCGGGTTGTTGGTTCAACGCGCCGTAAGCCATCGCAAACTGATCTACCCAGTTGCCAAACTGCATGTCGAAACCAAAAGCTTTCGGAGTGTCACCCAGTAGTTCCCTCGTCACGACATTGGCGTCCATAACTGATGCGATCGCTTCGGTCGGATCAAAGGCGACGACCATTTCACCTGCCGCAGAAATCATATGGGTATAGGCCGTCAGCCATGCGACATCAGCGGTGTCAAAACGCACCTTCATCGACGGGACACTTTCAGAACTGCCGGCAATTGCCCCGTCCATCAACGTAACAGCGCCGACTTCGAGAATGCTTTCACCGGTGTCGCGGGCACCGTTCATATTAATGTCAAACCACAGTGTCTTTAGGTCCAAATCTAACGCTACCTCGGCCCCGTCAATGGCATCCAGTGCGACGCGGCTTGCGTCCATATCTGTCAGCAATTCGCGGAAAAGGTCGGTAATTAGTGCTGGGGTGAATGGTTTGGACCTAGCGTTGGGTGGTACGGGTAGGCGCAGCACTGGAAGGTCTATGTTCCTCATCACCATATTGTGCTGCCAACGGAGTTGCAGGGTTTTTTCGATACCGTGTAAGAAACGAACGGCACCAAGCGCGAATTGATCATCGGGGGTCTTGTCGGGTATCGCCGTAAGCTGTGCTTCGGTTTCGCTAAGGCTGCTTTTGCCAATCAGTGAATTCGCTTGTGCCGTAGAAATTGTGGATAATAGAAAAAGAGAAAGGATTAAAGAAAAACGCATAAAAGAACCTCCGACAAAAAAATGACGCACCAATTATCTTGATGCGTCATTCAAAAATTTGCAAGTTCTCAGTTTAGTTCAGCGAAGGGTCGATGCCTTTACAGGCTGCAACCAGACCGTTTACTGCTTCGACGGATTTGTCGAACATGGCTTGTTCGGCTTTGTTGAGCTTGATCTCAACGACGCGTTCAACACCGCCTGCACCAATAACGGTTGGAGCGCCGACATAAAGGCCGTCTAGCCCATAAGCGCCGTCAACGTATGTAGCACAGGGCAGCACGCGTTTTTGGTCTTTGAGGAAGGCTTCGGCCATCTGGATTGCGGAAGCGGCAGGGGCGTAGAACGCGGAACCGGTTTTCAGCAGGCCAACGATTTCTGCGCCGCCGTCACGGGTGCGCTGAACGATGGCGTCCAGTTTATCTTGTGTGGTCCAGCCCATTTCTACGAGGTCCGGCAATGGAATGCCTGCAACGGTAGAATAGCGTGTCAGGGGAACCATCGTGTCGCCGTGACCGCCAAGAACGAAGGCGGTTACATCTTTGACGGAAACCTTGAATTCGTCAGCCAGGAAGTGGCGGAAACGAGCGGAATCGAGGATGCCCGCCATGCCGACAACTTTGTTATGTGGCAGGCCAGAGAATTCACGCAGCGCCCAAACCATCGCGTCTAGCGGGTTGGTAATGCAGATTACGAAAGCGTCTGGCGCGTGTTCCTTAATACCTTCACCAACGGATTTCATGACTTTGAGGTTGATGCCGAGCAGGTCATCACGGCTCATGCCGGGTTTGCGGGCAACGCCGGCTGTCACGATGCAGACATCTACGCCAGCGATGGCGGAATAGTCGTTTGCGCCGGACATATCCACGTCAAAGCCGCTTACTGGTGCGCTCTCGGCGATGTCCAGTGCTTTGCCTTGTGGAATACCTTCGGCGATATCAAACATGATAATGTCGCCGAGTTCTTTGGTCGCTGCGATGTGGGCTAATGTGCCGCCGATTTGGCCAGCACCGATAAGTGCGATCTTCGCTCTTGCCATTTTGCAAGTCTCCTTTAAGGGTCGAAATCGAGGAATGACCTACGCTTAAATTACCGATTCCGCAAGCAAGAAGGTGTGAAACTTGCCTTTGTGTGATGTCCTACCTTGCGTTGCGGGATAAATTGGGGCAATTTTTGTGCGCCGCAACACGAGGAATTGCCATGACTGACCGAAATACCCTGTTCCGCTCTGTATTATATATGCCCGGCTCCAAGGTTCGGGCGTTGGAAAAGGCGCGAACGCTGGATGTGGATGCGCTGATCTTTGATCTGGAGGACGCGGTTAGCCCTGACGAGAAACCAATGGCGCGGGATTTGGTTGGCGAGGCCGTGAAAGCTGGCGGGTATGGGCGGCGGTCTGTTGTTATTCGGGTGAACGGGCTGGATTCGGCTTGGGGGATGGACGATCTGGCTGCGGCTTGTGCTGCTGGGCCGGATGCGATTTTGATCCCCAAAGTCAGCACGGCGGATGATCTGAAGCAGGTTGAAAAGCTTATGAAGGCTTTTGGCGTGTCGGATAAAACGCGTATCTGGGCGATGATGGAAACGCCGCTGGGTATTCTGAACGCCCAAGAAATTGCGGCTGCGACCCCGATGTTGGAGGCTTTCGTGATGGGCACGAACGATCTGGTGAAGGAGCTGTTTGCCGCCCATACGCCGGACCGTGCGCCGGTGATGACGTCTTTGTCGATGTGCCTTCTGGCGGCGCGGGCTTATGGGCTGATTTGCGTGGACGGGGTTTATAATGCGTTCAAGGATGATGACGGTTTGCGTGCCTCGTGCCAGCAGGGGCGCGATATGGGGTTTGATGGCAAAACGCTGATCCATCCCGCGCAACTGGCCGTGACGAACGAGGTGTTCGCGCCAAGTGCCGAGGATATGGCCTTGGCGCAGACATATGTTGATGCGTTTAACGCGGCAAAGGCCAAAGGCGAAGGAGTTGCGGTAGTGAATGGCAAGATCGTCGAGAACTTGCATGTAGAAACCGCACAAAAGCTGTTGGGTAAGGCGGCAGTAATCGCTAGTGTTACGGAAAACTAAACAAAGGGGAATTCCATGACACTTCTAATTGCAGGTATTTTGATCTGGACGGTTGTCCATTTGTTCAAACGAGTGATGCCGGAGGCGCGGGCCGCGATCGGTGTGAAAATCGGTATGGGTCCGTCAAAGGGGATTGCCGCGCTAATTCTTCTGGCGTCCATCGTGATGATGGTTTTCGGGTATAAAGCCGTGGATGTGCAGGTGCTTTACGAACTGCCTAGTTGGATGAAGGGCATTAACAATCTATTGATGCTTGTTGCGATATTTTTGCTGGGCGCGGGCAATGGCAAGGGTATATCCCCGACGTTGCTGCGCCACCCGATGCTGGCSGGTGTGATCGTTTGGGCTGGCGCGCATTTGCTGGTGAACGGCGATCTACGCTCGGTCGTTTTGTTCGGTGGTTTGGGCATCTGGGCTGTGCTTAATATGTTGGTGATCAACATGCGCGAAGGTGCTTGGGATCGCCCTGAAGCAGGCCCGATCAAGGCCGACATAAAAACCGTTGTGATTTCGTTAGTCGTCTTTGGCGTAATCGCAGGCATTCACAGTTATATAGGTCCATCACCATTTGGAGGATAAGATGCTAGTTTATCGTTTGTTGACCGAGGATGACACCTCGGCTTTCTGCCATAAGGTTACGGAGGCGTTGTCGAAAGGCTGGCAGCTTGAAGGTAGCCCGACGATGTCTTTTGATGCAGGGCGCGGGGTTATGCGGTGCGCGCAGGCCGTGGTTAAGGATTACGACGGGGAATATTCCGCTGATATGAAGTTGGGCAAAGTGTAAATGTCSAAGACCAGTGCCGGTAATTTCTTCGAGGATTATGCCGTTGGGCAGGTTCTGACCCATGCCGTGCCGCGRACMATTTCGGGTGGRGAGCGGGCGGTTTAYACSTCSCTTTATCCCACACGGTTCGCGCTTTATTCRTCMGAYGAATTTGCCCGTGCCTGTGGCCTGCCSCAAAGYCCGATCGAGGATTTRGCGGCGTTYCAYATCGTTTTTGGYAARWSYGTRCCGGATGTTTCGCTGAAYGCGGTGGCCAACCTTGGCTATGCCGAAGGGCGGTTTTTRCTGCCGGTWTATGCRGGTGATACGTTAACAACGACGTCCGAGGTGATCGGGGTCAAGCAGAACTCGAACGGGAAAACCGGRGTTGTCTGGGTGCGCTCAACCGGGCGAAATCAACGTGGCGACGCGGTSTTGGAATATGTGCGCTGGGTGATGGTTCGTAAACGGGACGTTCATGCACCTGCGCCTGAAACGGTGATCCCCGATTTGAAAGCAGGGTTGAGCGTTGAGGATTTGGTGATCCCTAAGGGGCTGGATTTCAGCAATTACGACTTTGATCTGGCTGGGGAGCCACATCGCTGGGGTGATTACGAGGTCGGCGAGAAGATCGACCATGTGGATGGTGTCACCATTGAAGAAGCCGAACATATGTTGGCGACAAGACTTTGGCAGAACACTGCCAAGGTGCATTTTGATGCCACCAACCGGCCTGATGGCAAGCGGTTGATCTATGGTGGCCATGTGATTTCCATGGCACGAGCACTGTCGTTTAACGGCTTGGCCAATGCACAGATGATTGTTGGTATTAATGCGGGCGCACATGTGAACCCTTGTTTTGCTGGCGATACAATTCGGGTTTGGTCCGAGGTGCTGGATAAAGCCAAGGTTAGCGACAGTATCGGGGCGCTGCGAATGCGGATGGTGGCGACCACGGGGTCGTCAGCCGAATTCCCGTTGCGCGGTGCTGATGGCAAGTATGCCCCCGACGTGCTGCTTGACTTGGACTATTGGTGTCTGGTTCCTTGCTGACATTAAAACAGGGATTCGTAATGCAGAAATTTATTATGCTGTTGCTTGTCGGCCTAATAGGCGCGACGGCGGCAGAGGCTAAAAAGCAATCCAAGGGTGGTGATCCAATTGTCGTTTCGCCAGCAGATCTGGACAGCGAGATTATGTCGTATGTCGAGGCGAACGTGCTGGCAACGATGTATCACGAGTTGGCGCACGCGTTGATCGACGGGCTGTCTTTGCCGATTTTCAGCCGCGAGGAAGATGCCGCCGATACTTTCGTCGTTGTGATCACGGATCAGTTTTTTGACGCTGGACAGGCGGAGCAATTGACCTGGGCAAGTGCCGATCAGTATGCGCGTGACGCTGCGGAGGCGGAAAAGAAGGGGCGGGAACTGGCGGTTTGGGATACCCACTCGTTAGATTTGCAGCGGTATTATAATCTCATTTGCCTTTACTACGGTGGTGACGTGGACCTGCGCGACGATTTCGCCGAAGAAAATGGCCTGCCGAATGACCGCGCGGAGAGTTGCGAGGAAGAACGCGAGCTGGCCGAAGCGTCTTGGGGCGCGGTACTGGATGATATAAAACGCACGCAGGCTGGGCCGGACTGGATTATTCTGGATGAAAACGTGGACACGCTGGGCAATTCTTATGTGCTGGCCGCGCAAAGCGTTATTCGCGCAGAAGTGGCTCGCTTAAACAAGCGGTTTGCCCCTGATTTCGAGATCACGATTGCCATTGAAAACTGCAATGAAGAGAACGCGTTTTATTCGCCCGGCGAGGGGAAAATCACGATGTGCAACGAGTTGTCACGTTCCTATGTGCTTGATTGATTCCATTATGTGATCACGCAAATTATTATAGTGATCACAAAAAAGCAGTATCTGCGAGAGATCGCGAAAAAACGTAACGGGCAGGGTGGGCAAATTATTATACCCATATTAACGTCGCGTTAGAATTCTATATGCAGTATGCTTTGGCATACGCTGGCTGACACAGCTGTTTGAAAAGGGGAAGACATGGCCGATGTAAACCGGGGCAACCGCCCGCTTTCACCGCACCTCTCAATTTATCGCCCGCAATTGTCGATGATTACGTCGATCACGCACCGGATTACCGGCGTTGGGCTAACGCTTGGTCTGGTTTTGGTGGTTGGATGGTTTCTGGCCGCCTCGACAGGGCCGGAAACCTTTGCGATAGCAGACGCAGTGCTGACAAGCTGGTTTGGCGCGCTGATATTGATCGCCTCGTTGTGGGCGCTAAGTTTTCACTTCCTTAACGGCATACGGCATCTGGTTTGGGATGCGGGGTATGGGTTGGAACTGGAAACCGCACAAAAAACGGGCATCGCTGTTTTGGTCGGGTCGGTAGTGCTTACCGCCTTGACCCTGCTGGTGATATAAAGGAGCGCATGATGAGCTATCTAACCGACAGAAAACGCGTTCAGGGTCTTGGGTCTGCTAAAGACGGAACGGGGCATTTTATCACTCAGCGGGTGACAGCGATTGCGCTAATCCCCTTAATTGTTCTGTTTGTTGTGCCGTTTGGCTACAACCTTGGTGCTGGATATGAACGTGTCATTCACGCGTATGCGCATCCCTTCAATGCAATTATTGCCATTTTGTTTTTCGCTACCGTCTTCACGCATCTTCGCCTTGGGCTTCAGGTGGTGATTGAGGATTACGTTCACGGCCATGGCATGCGCACGGCGCTGCTTGTCGCCAATACTCTTTTCTGTTGGTTGTTCGGTTTGACGGGCGTTTTCGCCATCGCCAAAATCGCCCTTTAAAAATACGCGGAGGCCATCATGGCTGCTTACGAATATATTGATCATAATTATGACGTTGTTGTTGTCGGCGCTGGTGGCGCGGGTCTTCGAGCGACATTGGGCATGGCGGAGCAGGGGCTGAAAACAGCCTGTGTGACCAAGGTTTTCCCGACACGTTCCCACACGGTTGCGGCGCAGGGCGGCATTGCGGCATCGCTGTCGAACATGGGGCCGGATAACTGGCAGTGGCATATGTATGACACGGTTAAGGGTTCCGACTGGTTGGGCGATATGGACGCGATGGAGTATCTGGTTCGTGAAGCCCCTAAAGCGGTTTATGAGCTGGAGCATTACGGCGTTCCGTTTTCCCGCACCGAAGAAGGCAAGATTTACCAGCGGCCATTTGGCGGTCACACCACCGAATTTGGCGAAGGCCCCCCCGTGCAGCGAACCTGTGCAGCGGCAGACCGTACAGGTCACGCGATGTTGCACACGCTTTATGGCCAATCCTTGAAGCATAACGCGGAATTCTACATTGAATACTTCGCGATTGATTTGATCATGTCGGATGACGGCCAGTGTCAGGGTATTCTGGCATGGAAACTGGATGATGGCACGTTGCACCGCTTCAATGCCAAGATGACAGTGTTGGCGACGGGCGGTTATGGTCGCGCGTTCTTTAGCTGTACTTCCGCGCATACCTGTACCGGCGACGGTAACGGCATGTTGGCGCGCCAAGGCAAGGCGTTGCAGGATATGGAGTTCGTACAGTTCCACCCCACAGGCATTTACGGTGCGGGTATGTTGATTACGGAGGGTGCGCGCGGCGAAGGCGGCTATCTGACCAACTCCGAGGGTGAGCGGTATATGGAGCGTTATGCGCCGACCTATAAGGATTTGGCGTCGCGCGATGTGGTTTCGCGGTGCTCGACCATTGAAATTCGCGAAGGGCGCGGCGTTGGGCCGAATAAGGACCATGTGTATTTGCATCTGGACCATTTGCCGCCAGAGGTTCTGGCCGAGCGCCTTCCGGGTATTTCCGAAAGTGCGAAAATTTTCGCAGGCGTTGATTTGACGAAGGAACCGATTCCGGTTCTGCCGACAGTTCACTATAATATGGGTGGTATTCCGACCAACTATATGGGGCAGGTTCTGGACCCGACGGCTGATGACCACGACCGTATCCTTCCCGGCCTGATGGCTGTGGGCGAGGCAAGCTGTGCATCTGTTCACGGGGCGAACCGCCTTGGTTCAAATTCCTTGATCGATCTGGTGGTGTTTGGCCGTGCAGCTGCGATTAAAGCAGGCGAGGTTGTTGACCCGAATGCACCAAACCCGACGTTGAATACCGATTCGCTGGACCGTGCGATGGAACGCTTTGATGGGTTGCGTCATGCAGATGGTGCTATTTCAACGGCGGAGATGCGGTTGGATATGCAAAAAACGATGCAAACGGATGCGGCGGTGTTCCGCTCGAACCAGTCGTTGTCTGATGGCGTTGAAAAGATGTCGGCGATTGCTGCCAAGATGGGTGATTTGAAGGTCACGGAYCGTTCTATGGTGTGGAATAGCGACCTGATGGAGACATTGGAGCTGACCAATTTGATGCCAAATGCCCTTGCAACCATCGTATCCGCCGAGGCCCGCAAGGAGTCGCGCGGGGCACACGCACATGAAGATTACCCTGATCGGGATGATGCAAACTGGCGCAAGCACACGCTTGCGAAGGTTGACGAGACGGGTGCAGTTACGCTTTCTTATAGGGACGTTCATAAAGAACCGTTAACCGCGCAGGCTGACGGCGGGATTGATTTGGCAAGAATCGCCCCCAAAGCTCGCGTATACTAGGAGGATATCATGTTTCGTTTTGGCACCATCGCAGTAATTTCCGGCTTGGTTTTATCGGCGTGTACACTGCCGCAAATGACCTTCCCTGAAGCGGTGGCGTATTGTCAGGACAAAGCGGACGCCGCGGCTGGCCCTCAGGGTACAGTCGGGATTGGTGTTGGAACTGGCGGTACGAATGCCAGTTTCTCGATCTCGGTTAGCGATTCATTTTTGCGCGGGGATGACCCCGAAGTTGTGTATGAAACTTGTATGAACGAATTATCCCAAAACGGGCAAATTTCAGGAGTGTAATTATGAAACGCATAACATTGATCACAATCGGCGCGGCCCTGTTTCTTACGGCGGCATGCGAGCGCGTAACTGAAGAATCAATCGAGGCAAACGCACAAGTCTATAGCCTGAATCTAACACCAGACGAGATGAACATTTGGGAAACGCTATCCCAAGAACAACGCGACCGCGCGGCGTCCTTTATCCAGAACGGCGGTACATTGATTGCGTCACTCGGGGATAAGTGACGGCAGATCGCAGATTTGCAACTAGCAAAGACTAAGGAATACTAAATGGTTGAGTTCACCCTTCCGAAAAATTCCCGCATGACTATCGGGAAAACCTGGCCTAAGCCGCAGGGCGCGAATGTGCGCGCGTTCAAGATTTATCGCTTTGACCCTGATTCCGGCGATAATCCACGGGTGGACACCTATTATATTGACCTCGACGATTGCGGGCCGATGATTTTGGACGCGCTGATCAAGATCAAGACGGATATTGACCCRACGCTGACRTTCCGRCGGTCTTGCCGCGAAGGKATYTGCGGGTCTTGTGCGATGAATATCGAYGGGATCAACACGCTGGCCTGYYTGCATGGYATGGCSGATGTGAAGGGCGAYGTRAAAATCTATCCRYTGCCGCATTTGCCAGTCGTTCGGGATTTGATCCCTGATCTGACACATTTTTATGCGCAGCACGCCAGCATTATGCCGTGGTTGGAAACYAAAACCAATCGCCCYGCGAAAGAGTGGCGGCAATCGATTGAAGATCGCAARAAGCTCGACGGGTTGTATGAATGTGTGATGTGCGCGAGTTGTTCGACGTCTTGCCCRAGYTATTGGTGGAATGGYGACAAGTACCTRGGGCCAGCSGCGTTGTTGCACGCCTATCGCTGGATCATTGATWSWCGTGACGAAGCCACGGGCGAGCGTTTGGACGAGTTGGAAGACCCGTTCAAACTTTATCGTTGCCAYACGATTATGAATTGCACGAACACTTGCCCGAAGGGGTTGAACCCGGCAAAGGCGATTGCCGAAATCAAAACCCTGATGGTGGAGCGGCGCGTTTAACTAAACGCCGCCTCCAGCGCGATTTCGACCATATCCCCGAAGCTGCATTCGCGTTGATCGGAGGGTAACGCCTCGTGTGTTTTCAAATGATCGCTGACCGTTAGAATTGCCAAAGCGCGGGCGTTGTGGCGGGCGGCTAGGGTGTAAAGCTCGGCAGCCTCCATTTCCACGGCTAGGACGTTGTGGCGTTCTAGTTGCGCGTCTAATTCGGGGTGTTCGGAATAAAACACATCAGACGAGAATATGTTGCCGACATGCACGGGGGTATCGCGCTTTTCGGCGGCGGTGACTGCGGTTTTTAGCAAGGACCAGTCGGCGCAGGGGGCAAATTTTGCTCCGCGAAATATCGGGTCATTCATGCTGGTCATCGAAGTTGTGGCCATGGCGATGACCACGTCCCGCACGTTGATGCTTTCCTGCATTGCTCCGCAGGACCCGATCCGGATCAAGGTTTTGGCGCCGTAGTCTTGGATCAGCTCGTTCACATAGATCGACAGCGATGGCATACCCATGCCGGTTCCGTGGATCGTCACACGGTTGCCCTTCCACGTGCCGGTGAAGCCCAGCATCCCGCGCACTTCGTTGACGCAAACGACATCGTTCAGGAACGCCTCGGCCGCCCACTTTGCGCGGTAAGGGTCGCCGGGCAGTAGAACGGTTTCGGCGATATCGCCAGGTTTTGCGCCAATATGTACGGTCATTTTTTCGTTCCTTCAAAAACAGATTTATCGCTTATAGACCACCCGCGCTGGTTTGGTTATATCCTAGACGACAGTTTTGCATAAAAGGTTGAAATAAATGTCTGCTAGCCTCTGCCCGATGACTTCGCGTAAATGCGGTCCCTTAAAGGGGGTGGCGCATGTGCCGGGTGATAAGTCTATCTCGCACCGATCCATGATATTGGGGGCGTTGAGCGTTGGGAGAACACATGTGACGGGCTTGTTGGAGGGCGAGGATGTTCTGGACACCGCCAAAGCCATGCAAGCGTTTGGCGCGACGGTTGAACGGCTGGGTGACGGCGAGTGGACGATCGACGGTGTCGGTGTTGGTGGTTTTGTGGAGCCGGACCGCGTGATTGATTGTGGCAACGCGGGCACGGGTGTGCGGCTGATTATGGGCGCGATGGCGACCACGCCGATTACGGTGACCTTCACGGGCGACGCGAGTTTGCGGTCACGCCCGATGGGGCGGATTACCGATCCTTTGGCGTTGTTTGGGGCTGAAAGCCATGGGCGTAGCGGTGGGCGGTTGCCTTTGACGCTTGTTGGTGCCAGCGATCCGGTGCCGGTGGTTTATCACACGCCGATGCCCTCCGCGCAGGTGAAATCAGCGGTGTTGTTAGCGGGCCTGAATGCGCCGGGCGAAACGGTTGTGATCGAGAAAGAAGCGACGCGGGATCATACCGAGCGGATGTTGGCGGGGTTTGGGGCCGAAATTACCACCGAAGTGACGAAAGAGGGTCGCGTGATAACCTTGAAGGGTCAGCCTGAGTTGACGGGGCAAACGATTGTGGTGCCGCGCGATCCATCTTCGGCGGCATTTCCGGTTGTGGCGGCGTTGTTGGTTGAAGGTTCCGAGGTGCTGGTGCCAAACATTGGCCAAAACCCGACGCGCAACGGCTTGTTCACCACGCTGGTTGAGATGGGCGCTGACATTACATTTGAGAATGAACGGATTGAGGGCGGGGAGCCTGTGGCCGATTTACGCGTCAAACATGGCCCCTTGAAAGGTATCGAAGTACCGCCGGAACGCGCTGCGAGCATGATTGATGAATACCCGATATTGGCCGTGCTGGCCGCGACCGCGACAGGCGTAACCGTTATGCGCGGGATCAAGGAGCTTCGCGTCAAGGAAAGCGACCGGATCGACGCGATGGCCCGAGGCTTGGAGGCGAACGGCGTTAGGATCGAGGAAGACGAGGATACGTTGATTGTCCACGGAATGGGTAAAATTCCCGGTGGCGCGATGTGCAAAACGCACCTCGATCATCGCATCGCGATGAGCTTTATGTGTTTGGGGATGGCCACTGAAAAACCTGCCGGGATTGATGATGCGGGCGCAATTGAGACCAGCTTCCCCGATTTCTTGCCGTTAATGGAACGGTTAGGAGCGAGTTTCAGGAAGGATAACCGATGAAGGGTGGATGTTTATGCGGGGCGGTGACGTACATGATTGATGGTCCGCTACGCCCTGTGGTTAGTTGCCATTGCGCGCAGTGTCGCAAGACGTCGGGGCATTATGTTGCGGCGACCTCGGCTGCGCGGGACCAGATAACGATTGTTGGTCAAGTCCAGTGGTACAAATCATCTGAAACAGCGCGGAGGGGGTTTTGCCCGACCTGCGGTTCCAATCTGTTCTGGGACGGGGCAGGCGCGAACATGTCGATACATGCGGGGACGTTGGACGGGGCGACTGGTTTGCAGACTCGCGGGCATATATATGTGGCTGATAAGGGTGATTATTATGAGATTGCTGGTGATCTACCGCAGGTTCCGCAATTTGATCTTGTTATGACGACGATGGTCAAATGAAATTCACGGTAGCCATAGACGGCCCTGCGGCGGCGGGTAAAGGCACGATTAGCCGTGCGGTTGCGGCTAAGTTCGGGTTTGCGTATCTCGATACCGGTTCGCTTTATCGTGCCGTTGGCGTGAAGGCGTTGGAGGTTGGGCGCGGGGTGATTGATCCGGTCATTGCGGCGCAACTTGCGGGCAGTCTTTCGCAAACCGATCTGGATCGGGGTGATCTGCGAACCGCAATGGCGGGGCAGGCGGCGAGCAAAGTAGCGGCGATCCCCGAGGTACGGGCGGCGCTGCTGGAATTCCAGAAAACCTATGCGCGGCGTGATGGTGGTGCGGTACTGGACGGGCGCGACATCGGCACGGTGATTTGCCCTGAGGCTGAGGTGAAAATATACGTTACAGCCAGCGATGAAATCAGGGCGGAACGTCGGCATAAAGAGCTGGTTCAAGCTAAACCGGAATTGACGGTCGCGCAGGTGCTTAACGACCTTCGAGCGCGGGATGATCGGGATGCGGCACGCGATATTGCACCGATGAAACCAGCGGACGATGCGTTGGTGTTGGATACGTCGGATATGGATATCGCCGAAGCGATTAAACAAGCGTTGACCCTCGTGAGGTCTGTTTATGATGGCACATAACCCTATGCCCGCGCAAAGTATCATTATTACGCGCAAAGGTGGATACGTAGACCGGATGCGAGCCTATACTATCCGCGTTGACGGCAAAACCTGCGGAAAAATATCTGCCAATAGCCATCTCGAAATTCCTGTTGATGCTGGGGAGCACACGGTTTCAGCACATATCGACTGGTGCTGTTCACCGGCCATTGAAATTACCATAAACGTCGGCGAAACTCCGATTTTAACTGTATCAAACAAATATGGCCCTTTACKTGYCCTCTTTGCGATAGTTTTCCGCAATCGTAAATATCTGGTCCTCAAGCACGCCACCTAATCTCCTGTGTTTCAACCCTTGCGAAATAGGGGCGTGCGGAGTATAGACGCAGCCGTTGCCGAGGCTTTGGCGCTACTACACAAACGATTCGAACTGGGCGGGAAATTTCCGGCCTGTTGGATCGCACGAAACCACAGCCTCAGACCCATTCACCCAAAGACCGGCGGAACCAACCGCACGGCCCGTAAAAAAACACTGTTAGGAGACATCATATGTCAGCTTCCGTATCCATGGAAGATTTTGAAGCCCTTTTGAACGAGAGCTTCGAGCTGGAAACCCCCGATGAGGGTTCCGTAGTTAAAGGCACTGTTATTGCTATTGAAGCAGGTCAGGCCATCATCGATATCGGCTATAAAATGGAAGGCCGTATTGATCTTAAAGAATTCGCTATGCCAGGTCAGCCCGCAGAAATCGCCGTTGGCGACACTGTAGAGGTATTCCTTGACCGCGTAGAAAACGCACGTGGCGAGGCTATCCTTAGCCGTGAAAAAGCCCGTCGTGAAGAAGCTTGGGACCGTCTTGAAAAAGCTGCTGAAAACGAAGAGCAGGTCGAAGGTGCAATCTTCGGTCGCGTTAAAGGCGGCTTTACTGTTGATCTTGGCGGCGCTGTTGCGTTCTTGCCGGGTTCGCAAGTTGACGTTCGCCCTGTACGTGATGCGACTGCATTGATGCACATCGCGCAGCCGTTCCAGATTTTGAAAATGGACCGTCGTCGTGGCAACATCGTTGTTTCGCGCCGCGCAATCCTTGAAGAATCGCGTGCCGAACAGCGTTCCGAAATTATCGCTAAATTGGCTGAAGGTGACGTTGTTGAGGGTGTTGTTAAAAACATCACTGATTACGGCGCATTCGTTGATCTTGGCGGCGTTGACGGCCTGTTGCACGTTACCGACATGGCTTGGCGTCGTGTTAACCACCCATCCGAAATTCTGGAAATTGGTGGAACAGTTAAAGTTCAGGTTGTTAAAATCAACAAAGAAACGCAGCGTATCAGCCTTGGCATGAAACAGTTGCAGGATGATCCATGGGGCGATGTCGAAGCGCGTTACCCACTTGAATCCGTTCACACTGGCCGCGTTACAAACATCACTGATTACGGTGCGTTTGTAGAGCTTGAAGCTGGCGTTGAAGGTCTGGTTCACGTTTCCGAAATGTCTTGGACCAAGAAGAATGTACACCCAGGCAAAATCGTTTCCACTTCGCAAGAAGTTGAAGTTATGGTTCTGGAAATCGACAGCTCGCGCCGTCGTGTATCTCTTGGCCTGAAACAAACTCAGGGTAACCCTTGGGATAACTTCGCAGCCAAGTTCCCTGCTGGTACTGAAGTTGAAGGCGAGATTAAAAACATCACCGAATTCGGTCTGTTTGTTGGTCTCGACGGCGACATCGACGGTATGGTTCACTTGTCCGATCTCGATTGGGATCGTTCCGGCGACGATGCAATTCAGGATTACAACAAAGGTGACGTGGTTAAGGCCGTTGTTACTGATGTTGATATCGACAAAGAGCGCATCTCACTTTCGATCAAAGCGCTGGACGGTGACCCGTTCGTTGGCGCGACTGATGGCATCAAACGTGGCGCAGTTGTTACGGTTGAAGTTACCTCGATCGAGGATGGTGGCATCGAAGTTGAACATGATGGCATGAAAGCCTTCATCCGTCGCTCCGATCTGTCGCGTGACCGTGCTGAACAGCGCCCAGAGCGTTTCTCGGTTGGTGACAAAATCGACGCACGTGTGACCAACATCGACCGTGCAAACCGTCGTCTTGGCCTATCGATCAAAGCCCGCGAGATTGCAGAAGAGAAAGAAGCCGTCGAACAGTATGGTTCTTCCGACTCCGGTGCATCGCTCGGCGATATTCTTGGCGCAGCGCTGAAAGGCGGCGACGAGTAATCACTCGATTACCAAGGTTTGAATTTAAGTGGAGCGGCGTCAGAAATGGCGTCGCTCCATTGCGTGTTGGGGGCAGTTTTGTGCGAATCATAGATCGGTAATCGGCAAGGTTCCGTTAGGGAAGCTGCCAGTTTTGATTGTAATGTTGCGATCTTATGCTTGGTAGTTGGGCATATTTCCGCCGTTAGGCGCGATATCTGGTCGCAAACTGCGCTGGCTGACTTTCCAAAAAAGATAAATCCTGCCAGTATGATAGAAATAATCGGTAATCGTAATCAGTACGCTTGAATGTTTCAGTTGGTGGGGCGAAATACTTCGGGAGAGGGATAAACAAAATGATAAAATCTGAACTTGTCCAGAAAATTGCTGATGAAAATCCGCATCTGTACCAACGCGATGTTGAACGCATCGTTGGCACGATATTTGACGAGATAATCGAGGCGATGGCATCCGGCAATCGGGTAGAGCTTCGCGGCTTCGGCGCATTTTCGGTGAAGAAACGCGATGCCCGTATGGGGCGCAATCCGCGCACAGGTGAATCGGTTTCGGTAGACGAGAAATTCGTTCCGTTCTTCAAAACCGGCAAACGTCTGCGTGATCGTCTAAACGGCAGATAACGCCTAAAGGAATTCTTATGCGATATCTTCGCTACAGCTTTTATGCTGTGTTGATGCTGGTGCTGGTGATGCTGGCGTTGGCCAATCGTGAAATTGTTACGCTGGCCGTTTTGCCAGAACAACTTTCCAGTCTATTTCCTGTATCAATCAAGTTGCCGATGTTTGTCGTGATTATGCTGTCGATGCTTGCCGGWCTGTTGGTCGGCTATGTGTTGGARTATTTCCGCGAACATAARCARCGTCGCGAAGCSGCCGTTCGMAAGCGYGAGGTKGATGTTCTGRCGCGCGARGTGGATGCYYTGAAAAAGCAGACGGGYGCGGAAGAGGATGAYGTCCTCGCGCTTCTAAACTGATGCAGGTWAAAATTTGCGGRCTTAAAACGCCTGARRGYGTGGYGGCGGCGGTGGATGCCGGTGCYKCSTAYCTSGGGTTTGTRTTTTTYCCGAAATCYCCACGACATTTGACGTATMGACAGGCGGCMGAAYTGGCKGCSATTGTGCCKGRWGGYGTGACCAAAGTTGCGCTGACKGTGAAYGCSGACGATGMRGAGTTGGCGAAGATGTTGGGCGAAGTTCCSATYGATATGTTGCAATTGCACGGTTCRGAATCCCCYAARCGGGTGGCGTATATCAAGGAYCGTTTYGGCYTGCCKGTGATGAAGGCGATCGGRGTGGCGGATGCYAGTGATCTGCCGCAGCTTGTKGAATATTCAGCSGTWGCCGATCAGTTGCTTGTCGATGCTAAACAGCCTAAAGGTGGCCCGCTACCGGGTGGAAACGGGCTGGCTTTCGATTGGCGTCTTATCGCGGATCTGGATTGGCCGATACCGTGGATGTTGGCGGGTGGTTTAACGCCGGATAATGTGGCTGCGGCCATACGTTTGACTGGCGCGAGAATGGTTGATGTATCTTCGGGCGTCGAAAGTGCGCCGGGGGTGAAGGGTTTGGACAAGATCGCGGCCTTTGTTAAGGCTGCTAAAGGAGCGGTATAATGGCCTCGGATTCAGTGAACTCTTACAAAACCGGCCCTGACGAACAGGGACGTTTTGGCAATTATGGTGGGCGCTTCGTGGCGGAGACCTTGATGCCGCTTATCCTTGATCTTGAGGCTGAATACGAGAACGCGAAAACCGATGATTCCTTCTGGGCTGAGATGGATGATTTGTGGAAGCATTATGTCGGGCGGCCAAGCCCGCTGTATTTCGCCGAAGGCCTGACCAAACATTTGGGCGGCGCGAAGATTTACCTGAAGCGGGACGAGCTGAACCACACGGGCGCGCACAAGATTAACAACGTGCTTGGCCAAATTTTGCTGGCGCGGCGTATGGGTAAGACGCGGATTATCGCGGAAACGGGCGCAGGGCAGCACGGTGTTGCTACGGCGACGGTTTGTGCGAAGTTCGGCCTGAAATGCGTGGTGTTCATGGGGGCGACTGATGTTGAGCGCCAGTCCCCCAACGTCTTCCGCATGAAGCTTTTGGGCGCCGAAGTCATTCCTGTAACGGCTGGTCGTGGCACGTTGAAGGACGCGATGAACGAAGCCATGCGCGACTGGGTTACCAATGTGCATGACACGTTTTATTGCATCGGAACTGTGGCTGGCCCGCATCCGTATCCGGCAATGGTGCGCGATTTTCAGACGATCATCGGCAAGGAAGCGCGTGTGCAGATTATGGAGCACGAAGGCCGGTTACCGGATTCGCTGGTGGCGTGCATCGGTGGCGGCTCGAATGCGATAGGGATTTTCTATCCGTTTCTTGACGACAAGGACGTAAGAATTATCGGCGTCGAGGCTGGCGGCCACGGTGTTGACGAACGGATGGAGCATGCAGCTAGTCTGGCTGGTGGCCGTCCCGGTGTTTTGCACGGCAACCGCACGTATTTGTTGCAAGATGACGATGGGCAAATTCTGGAGGGCCACTCGATTTCGGCCGGTCTCGATTACCCCGGTATCGGGCCTGAGCATTCCTGGTTACATGATCTTGGGCGTGTGGAATATGTATCGGTGACGGATACTGAGGCGCTGGATGCGTTCCAGCTGTTATGTTCGACGGAAGGGATAATTCCCGCACTGGAATCTTCGCACGCGCTGGCCCATGTTGCGAAAATTGCGCCGGATTTGCCGAAAGATCACGTTATGATCGTGAACCTGAGTGGCCGCGGCGACAAGGATATTTTCACGGTAGCAAAAACGCTTGGCGTGGAACTCTGATGCGCTCGGTTTTCCACCTCGCTTATAATGTCCGTGATCTAGATGATGCGCGGGTGTTTTATGGTGATTTGCTCGGGTGTGCCGTGGGGCGCAGCGCAGAAACTTGGGTTGATTTCAATTTCTTTGGCCATCAGATTTCGCTGCATATTGGCGAACCATTCGCAACGGCAAGAACAGGTCTTGTTGGTGGTCTGAAAGTTCCAATGCCGCATCTAGGAGTGGTATTGCCACTGAAAGATTGGAAAGCGTTGGCCGCGAAGCTGGAAGCAGCCAGGATTGACTTCCTTTTATCGCCGTCGGTGCGTTTTGAGGGTGAGCCCGGAGAGCAATGGACGATGTTTTTCCATGATCCCAGCGGAAATCCAATCGAAGTAAAAGGTTTTGCCGATTTTGACGGATTGTTTGCAAGTTAAATTCACGGCTTAACATTCCGAGTATTGTGATTCGCGAGGCGGTAGCAGAGCCAAAACTCGACCCCGAGCGGCAAAACCCGCAAAACAACGCCTAAACTTTAGTTTAGGGCGCGTTTGTGGGCCTTGAGGTAGAGAAAACGGCAAAAAATGCCTTCCTATTTCAACGGTTTATCGACGCCGTTTACACCCTCTGGTCAATATCATCTTTTGTGTAGAACCGGCATCTTCAGTTTATTCGCAGCACAACGTTGCGACCCAACCGGAGATTAATATTATGAAAACTACATCTTTTGTACCCGCCGCTCTTGCCGCATTCGTTCTTTCCACTGGCGCAGCACTGGCAGCCGATCCTGCACTATTTGCAGATAACGCAGTTGTTCAGACAGTTACGACACAGCTTGAAGCTCAGGGCTTTGTAATTGTTGACGTGCAGCGCACATTGCTTGGTCGTTACAAAATCGAAGCGCTTTCCGCAGACGGCACGCAACGCGAACTGGTTATCAGCGCAAACAACGAAGTTCTTCGCGATCAAATTGATCAGGTTGCAGTACAGGGTTACGACGATGATGTTGCCGGCGATGACATGGAAAATGGTGACGACAATGAAGTTGATGATGATAATGAAGCCGATGATGATAACGAAGACAACGGAAACGATAACGAATCCGGATCTGATAATGAAAGCGACGATGCGTAAGCGCGTCCAATACTCGCCGAATTAAAGTGGAGAGGTTGGCAAATGCCAGCCTCTCTTTTTGTTGGCATTTGTGTGGTGACGGCGTAGGTTGCGTTAAATTTATCGGAGAAGACAATTGACCAAAAGATCGAAAGTTATAGTGCTTTGGGCTGTCGTATTAGTTCAGGCCATATGCGCCGCATTCTTTATCACGGAGTTTTCGATTGAGGTGATCGGTAAAGGGGCACCACTTTTCACGTGGCAGCTGCATGAATTGGTCGAGATTTCGGCCAATGTCGGTCTTGTGCTTGGGCTTGGTTTAGGTGTGTTTCTGGTTGCGGAAATAATGGCGCGCAACCGCAAGGTTGAAGGCCAGTTGCGCGTTGTTTCCGGGGAGTTCAACAAGCTTCTGGAGGAACACTTCAAAAACTGGGCTTTGACTCCATCTGAAAAAGATGTGGCGTATTTCGCGATAAAGGGTATGTCGAACGCTGAAATCGCGGGCTTGCGCGAGACGAGCGAAGGCACCGTTAAGGCGCAGATGAATGCAGTCTATAAAAAGGCAGGTGTGGTTAGCAGAACGCAGCTGCTTGGGTATTTCATCGAAGAATTGATGGCGGATTCGCCGATGCCGTCTGCCGCTTAAAGAGACTATTACGCAGCCTTCCTTGAACATATTTTCCGCCAGTTAGCTGACAAATTCCAAGGGTAGCAGAATTAGGCGCCAAGTTTTATGATCGATAAGGTCTCGGGACCACCAGATTGCAGAAGCTCGAGGTCGGCCTTTATATTTGCCAGCATTCATGATCTTTGGCGAAATGACCTGCGCTCAAACATCAGTTTGGGTCGCATGGTTATGTTGGGTTCCCAACTTGACACTGGCGGAGTGGTGGCTGCGCCGCTAAATCGCGGCAAGCTCTGCTTTGATCATTCGCACGGCAGAAACCGGATCTTCCGCACGCCAAACGGGGCGGCCAACGACAATATGGTCGGCGCCATCGTTGATTGCAATCGCTGGCGAGGCCACGCGTTTTTGATCATCGGTATTGGTACCCGCAGGGCGCACACCGGGGGTTACGATCAGTTTTCCAGCAGCTTCGGGAAGGGCGCGGATCATGGCGGCCTCTTGCGGGCTGGCAATAACACCGTCAGCCCCTGCGATAAACGCTTGGCGGGCGCGCTCCACGACGATGGACTGGATGTCGCCGTCGCGGATCATGGCTAGATCGAGGTCACTGCGATCAAGGGATGTAAGTATGGTGACGGCGAGGATTTTTAGATTTGTGTCGCCACGCCCGGCAACAGCCGCGCGCACCACATTCGGGTCACCGTGGACGGTCAGGAAATCCAGATCGAACTGCGCCAGCCCTGCCACCGCGTTTTCCACAGTTTGCCCGATGTCGAACAGTTTCATGTCAAGGAATACGCGCTTGCCCATTTCTGTTAACTCGTTTGCCAAAGCCATACCGCCGCCCGTCAGCATTCCGAGGCCGATTTTATAAAACGAAACCTCGTCCCCCAGTTTTTCAACAAGGCGTAAACCTTGCAGTGCATTGGGGACATCTAGGGCGACTATCAGGCGGTCATCGGCTTGCATGGGCTGGCTCCTTTACGATTTGTAAAGAATTCGCATGTCCGGGTCTTCGGTGCAATACATATGCACCCAAATATAGGCGTGGTAAAACAGCGCGAGAACCAGCGCGTTCCATGACCCAAGCAACAGGCCAATGCCCCACATGCCGGTAAAGACGAAGGTGTACATGGCGTTACCGGAGTATTTGAACGCGCCTTCGTTAACCATCGGCATGTTCAGGTATTTGTCGTAGAAATGATCGCCGCCAAGCGCGCGGTTGATTGTGAAATATTTCAACACCGAATGCATTGTCCATGCGACCAGGACCATTAGCAGTGCTCCGGAAACGAGCTGCATCGTTCGATCACCGCCAAGCGAGCCGTAATCGGAGATGCCTACGATGATCAAAAGTAAAGGGCGCGCCCCAAGGAAGGGTAAGAATATCGCGGCCCAGACTTTCAGCGCATTGTCGCCAAATATCCGTACCATGATGTCAAAATGAAGTTGCAGGCGAAACACGACTGCGACGATGCTTTGATGGACCAGTCCGATGGCGATGGTGATGTAGGCCCATGTCATGGTGGTGACACCGATAAAGCTGCCCCCGTTATCTTTCAGCAGGCTGCATGTACCGATTGTAAGCAGGGCGGCAATCATGGCGTGCTGGACTTGGCCACGGAATACCTCGGACTTTGGGGTGTTGGCGCGGATGTCGGCTAGGGTACGCATGGCGTGATCCTTCTGTTTTTTGTACCCTAGCAGAAATGTGTGTATTCGTAAAACGCGAGTCCTTGCAAGGCTCAACTCGCGCCCCTACTTATTAAGCGAAGGGTCATACTTGACGTGCCATCTGGGCGTCGAATGTATGCACGCCAAAATAGGAGAGTACGATGAACTTTGAAAAGTTTACCGAGCGTAGCCGTGGTTTTGTACAGGCCGCTCAGACAATTGCACAACGTGAAGAACACCAGCGGTTTATGCCTGAACATTTGTTGAAGGCGTTGTTGGATGACGACCAAGGGCTTGCTGCGAATTTGATTAAACGCGCAGGCGGCGCGCCTAATGTTGCCATTGCGGAGGTTGATGCCGCAGTTGCCAAATTGCCGAAAGTTTCGGGCGATCAGCTATACATGGATGGGCAAACCAGCAAGGTTTTGGCCGAAGCCGAAAAGCTGGCTGACAAGGCTGGCGATAGTTTCGTGACCGTGGAACGTTTGTTGACCGCGTTGGCGGTTACCAAATCCGAGGCCGAAAAGGCATTGAAAGCGGCCAAGGTAACGGCGCAGGCTTTGAACGAGGCGATCAACGATATTCGCCAAGGCCGCACTGCTGATTCCGCGAGTGCGGAGGACAGTTACGAGGCGTTGAAGAAATACGCCCGTGATCTGACCGAAGCTGCGCGGGAGGGCAAGATTGACCCCATCATCGGGCGTGACGAAGAAATTCGCCGCACGATGCAGGTGCTTGCGCGGCGTACCAAGAATAACCCCGTTCTGATCGGTGAACCCGGCGTTGGTAAAACGGCGATTGCCGAAGGGCTGGCTTTACGAATTGTTAACGGTGACGTGCCGGATTCAATTGCTAACAAGAAGTTAATGTCGCTGGATATGGGCGCGTTGATTGCTGGCGCGAAGTATCGTGGGGAGTTTGAGGAACGGTTGAAAGCCGTTCTGAACGAGGTGACCCACGCGAACGGCGAGATCATCTTGTTTATCGACGAAATGCACACGCTTGTCGGGGCTGGTAAGTCTGACGGGGCGATGGATGCTTCGAACCTGCTGAAACCTGCCTTGGCGCGGGGYGAATTRCACTGCGTTGGYGCGACCACGCTTGATGARTAYCGCAAGCATGTCGAGAAAGACGCAGCCYTKGCGMGGCGKTTYCAGCCTGTGATGGTCGAAGAACCWWCRGTCGAGGATACGATTTCGATTCTGCGCGGCATTAAAGAAAAGTACGAGTTGCACCACGGCATCCGGATTTCGGACCGYGCGTTGGTGGCAGCGGCGACTTTGTCGGAYCGCTAYATCACCGAYCGTTTCTTGCCGGATAARGCSATYGAYYTGATGGACGARGCCGCMAGCCGTTTGCGGATGGAAGCTGACAGCAAACCYGAAGAACTCGACGCGCTTGACCGMGAGATATTGCAAAAGCAGATCGAGGCGGARGCATTGAAGCAGGARAAAGACGACGCCTCGGCGGATCGTCTGGTGACCCTGTTGAAAGAGCTGTCGGGCTTGCAGGAAMRATCRACCGAGATGACCGCACGCTGGCAGGCCGAACGTGATAAGATGGCCGGTGCGCGCGACATCAAGGAAGAACTTGATAAAGCACGCGCAGAACTTGATCAGGCGATGCGGGCTGCCGATCACGCCAAGGCAGGGGAATTGACCTATAGTATTATCCCCAATCTGGAAGCGCGGTTGGCTGATGCCGAAGCGGCTGAAAATCAGGCGACGGACCTTATGGTGGAAGAAGCCGTAATGCCCGAACACATCGCCAGCGTTGTTGAGCGTTGGACCGGYATTCCGATGGAYAAAATGTTGGAAGGCGAGCGCGARAARCTGCTGAAGATGGAAACCGAGCTTGGYAARCGTGTGATTGGCCAAAATCTGGCYGTGAAGGCGGTGGCGGATGCAGTGCGACGTGCGCGGGCAGGGTTGAATGACCCGAACCGCCCATTGGGYAGYTTCCTGTTCCTTGGGCCAACCGGCGTGGGTAAAACGGAGCTSACCAARGCTTTGGCYGAATACYTGTTYGACGATGACACYGCCATGACCCGCGTGGATATGTCGGAGTTCATGGARAAACACTCGGTTTCCCGTCTTATCGGCGCCCCTCCGGGGTATGTMGGGTATGACGAGGGYGGYGTGYTGACCGAAGCSGTGCGRCGYAGGCCWTATCAGGTGATCYTGTTYGACGAGGTCGAAAAGGCGCATCAGGAYGTGTTYAACGTGTTGTTGCAGGTTCTTGATGAYGGSCGSYTRACCGATGGGCAGGGRCGTCTTGTTGATTTCAAGAACACSCTGATTATCTTGACGTCGAACCTTGGATCACAGGCGTTGAACGATACGTCTTTGGAGACAGGTGAAGCGAAAGAGATGGTGATGGAAGCCGTGCGCGGTCACTTCCGCCCTGAATTCCTGAACCGTTTGGACGAGATCGTCGTGTTTGATCGCCTAAGTCGTGAAAACATGGACGGGATCGTTGATATCCAGCTGGATATTCTTGCCAAACGCTTGGCCCCGCGCAAAATCGCGCTGGAACTGGACGAGGCGGCGCGTAAATGGCTGGCCGATACCGGATATGATCCGGTCTATGGCGCAAGGCCGTTGAAGCGGGTGATTCAGACCTACCTGCAAAATCCGTTGGCTGAAATGCTGCTGGGTGGCGAGGTGTTTGACGGATCCAAAGTGCCGATCTCGGCAGACAGCGAAGGCTTGGTTATCGGTCAGGCTGTGAATACCGCCGACACGGTGCATTAAGCTGTAATCGTATAGTAAACGAGGCCCGCCATTGGGTTGGGCCTCGTTTAACGGTTTATTAACCCTCGATGGCTTCCAGAATGATCGCGTTTAACATTTCGTTAACGGGTGCCATGCTATCACCGGGCATGAACCGATGGCCGACAGTGGTCTGATCTGGATTTTCGGGTGTGGAGAATACAAATATACCGTAAGGGCAGAATGCGATGTTCATGATATCCGCCTCCATTGCGGTTCGCGACACCGATGCGGAGCAAAAGCTGTACACAAGGCCTTCGGCGTATAGCGTAATATCGGATCCCACATCTACGCGCGTGCGTTCCAGCATTTCGCCGACATGACTGATAGAATCAATAGTTAGCCCCTTGTCGATAATCGCACTTTCTACAGAAAACGATACGTTGTCGAAAGAATCATCCACGACCCAAGAGGCAATGTCTTGGGCAAATGTCGGTGTCGCGAGGAATATCGCGGCTGTTAGAGCTATTATACGGTTAGACATGACGTCGTCCTTTGTTTGATTACTTTTATGATCGGTGAATATCGTAAAACCTGCTATCTTATGTTGATGTATATCATGCAAAACCCAACGTACGCTGGTGTTTTTTATCGGCAACCTCCTTTTTTTGATTTTTTTTGGTAAAACTGTATTTTAGTGCTTGCGCGACTCGTTGGTGGTGTCTAGAAGTCCCCCAACAGCAAGGCGATGAGCTTGGTTGTTAAGAAATACTGAGACAAACGAGCGGCTGG
>NVXA01000022.1 GCA_002746395.1 Paracoccaceae bacterium | reverse complement strand
TGAATGCGGCGGTAGCCAAACCGGCGGCGTTCTTTAGCCACCAGATTGATCTCTTCGCGCAATTGGCTGTCATCGGCTCGTTTCGACTGGTAACGCACCGTGGATCGATCAGCTTGCATGGCTGCACACGCCCGGCGCTGGCTAACTCCGTGCGCATCAATTAGATGTGCCACAGCTTGCCTTTTGGCCCCGGGCGTCACCACTTTTTTGAGTTCACGTCCCGAAGCATTGCCACATCGAGCATGGTTTCCGCCAAAAGCTTCTTCAGCTTGCCATTCTCAGCTTCCAGCGTTCGTAACCGCGCCGCGTCAGACGGTTCCATGCCGCCATACTTTGATTTGTATTTGTAAAACGTGGCCTGGCTTATTCCGTAACGCCTGCAAAGGTCCGCCGTCTTCTCGCCAGCCTCCTGCTCTTTCAGCATCGCTATGATCTGTTCGTCCGTGAATCGCTTCTTCATTTGTCCGTCCTTTAGTTGGGCGGACTCTACATCAAAATGGATGAGTTTAAGGGGCGCAGGTCAACCCGAAAAACTTCACCATCCAGCATTTTGAAGAACTCGTAACAAATACAGACGATGCTGCCAACAAACTATTTAGTAAACTAGGATTACCACCTGTTGCACAACTATCCACACGGTCCAATCAAGATACCTTGACAAAATGGCAGGACCATCTGGATCAGGAGAGCATAATAACAATAAAAGAAGTCGAAAAGCGCTATGCTCTCTATGAACACGAATAACAAATAATAATTTGCCGTTTTCTTCACTTATATCTGAAACTAATTATCTAAATTTATACGAAAGCATAATCCGAAATGGATAAGTATTCTTACTCGATCATTATCACCTGCTATAATAAAGAAGCTACAATCGCGCGTGCGGTTGAATCAGCTTTAGCTCAGGGACCAAATGTCGAAGTTATTGTCGTTGATGATTGTTCGCACGACGACAGTTGGGAGGTGTTGCTAAATCTGCCTGAAATGATTCGACTTCATAAAATCCAAAGTCACACTAATTCTGGAGCGCTCAGTTCTTACTTAACTGGTTTTCGAGCGGCCTCCGGACAATATTTGGTCATGCTCGACGGGGATGATGTTTTATTGCCGAATATCTTGAACTCCATAAGCTACTCTGAGCTACTAGATACAGATGTCTGCTTAAGAATTGGGATGGCCCCTCTCGAGTTGGATAAAGACTATCGAGATTGTGACGTAACTAGTGTTGAAAAAAAGATTACGTTTTCTCCCGGCTACTTATTTGCAGTTACGCAAAACACTGGGGGCACTGCATATATTTTTCCAAAGTCCATTTTTGAAAAGTCAGATACAGAATGGGAACAACTAATCGTTCAAGATCATATATTACCGGGCGTTATTTCACTTTATTGCGAGAAATTTATTAAGCTCAAGACAGTTGGATATAAATATGAGTCCAGTTCGCACATTGATAAACTTGGAAATCAAACTCACAGAAAAAATTGTGACCGAATCCTGTCAGACCTCCACATTTTCAATAGAGCCGAAATATTAAACGTAAACCCGTTCGCACGGATGCTATTAAAACTTGCAGCTTTAGTTCGAGCACGGAAGTACGTTAAAAAATATAATATAAAGGAGGCTTCTTTGACTATTAGATTGCTTTTCGCAAACAATATCAAATTCGATAGCGCCTGCCGTAGAGTGGCGTTGAAAATTGTTTCATCGGAGTGAAAAGTTCCAACCCTTGAATTAGCAAATATTTAGTCCTAAAGGTTTGTTGGAACGCTAAAGTCCACAGCAAGCTGCTAGCGACTTAGCTTGCTTATTACTACAGGTACAAAATGGAGCGAGCCGAATAAGATTCGTCATACGGCTAGAATATACGTCTATAAATCATCGATAGAGCTCATTATTCCGCATTTTATTTCGTGAATATTACCCTGATAAGACTGATCATTTTCAAATAACACATCTAACTGAATATCGTTTGTTAAGTTTTGTAGATTAATTGGCATTACATTTGGACGGTCAATCGATCTCGCGTAATCTAGAAACTTGAAATCACCACCTATTATTTTGTCGCTAAGACGCAAGCGTAAGTTTGGAATTCCGTAACTGTCGGCAACGATCAACCCGTGAAGACTGCTGGACATAATAAAGTCACACTCAGATATTTTCCGTAATACAGTCTTAGGTTCTTCTTCGACGGAAATAATCGTTGAATGCCTTACACTATTTTGCAAGTGACTTACCATACTAGATTGCGCATCGACGAAATGCGGAATAATTCCCAACGAATATTTTTTTTCATTTGGCTTGGGGACTATATCTGCGGCCAATAACCCAGGGTCCCCAAAAGGTAAATTATTCCTCTTTAAAAGGTTGCTGGTCTTAGGCCCACGTACCAATCGAACGTCCAAATGTGTCGAAGTAACGGGTCGTCTTTCTTTTATGAACCCACTTCCCCATATGATGGTCTTTTTTTCCTTCCTTTGCAAAATTTTTCGCGTTGTGTATTTCGCAATTTGTATACGCTTGCAGGCTTTGCCCAAAATACTACCTATTCCAACAATATCACATGATGCAATTGGCGCCCAAACCACCTCTTTCGCAATTACATACTCCAACAGAGTTGGGGATAAATCATCGCCAAAGTTTATTTTTCCGTCAGGTCTGCGCAAATAAAATAGTTTAACTGGAGCCATTTAACGTATCCCAAAATCTAAAAAACAACGATGATACATCTTAACATGTTATACCTTTTGTACGTGTCAAATATAGTGGTATCCATTTTATAGATGCCCACACTTAGTAGCAGTAAAACTGCCGAAACACCACCACCTAACCCGCTTGAGCTTCGCGGATATTGGCTATCCAGCGCATCGTTGATCGAAAGAAGTACTTACATTCTGTCCGTAGTCAGAGTATTTGGAACAGATTAGGCTTTAGAATAAGAGAGTATCTGCCTCATCAGTTGGGTTATATTAGGCGGCGACTTTGCGGTGTTGCAAGCGTCGCGTTTGAATAGTTTTCCGTTTGATCCTTTCTCGTTGGTTTAGAATGGCTTGACCGCGTCCGAAGTAGACATCGGCGGGTGTCAGGTTCTGAATGCTCTCGTGATACCGTTGGTGATTATAGTGTTCGACGAAGGCTTCGATCTGGTTTTGTAGGTCTGCCGGGTAGAAGTAATTCTCCAACAGAATGCGGTTCTTCAAAGTCTGGTGCCACCTCTCAATCTTGCCTTGGGTTTGCGGGTGATAGGGCGCCCCTCGAACATGATCCATGCCCTTGTCGCCCAGCCACTCAGCCAATTCACCGGAGACATAGCTTGAGCCGTTGTCACTCAACAGGCGTGGACCTGTCAYGGAATTGTGCCGCTCCTTTAACCGCGTATTATACGCAAAAGGAGAATGACTATGGGAACGAAACAAACAGCAGAATTTCGACAAGAGGCGGTGCGAGTTGCGCTGACCAGTGGGCTTACGCGAAAGCAGGTAGCTGCTGATTTTGGCATCGGATTTTCAACATTGAGCCGATGGGTTCGGCAAGAACGAGTCACTTTGCCCGAACCTTCTGTCCAATCGGATTTGGAACGAGAAGTAGCCATGCTGCGCAAAGAAAACCGGCTGCTGCGCGAGGAGAGGGAAGTGTTAAAAAAGGCCACAATATTCTTCGCGGGACAAAAGCCATGAGGTTCAAGTTCATCGAAGACAACCGCTTGGCACTTCCGGCCGAACGGTTGTGCCAAATCATGAATGTCAGTTCGCGAGGCTATCGTGCCTGGCGGTCCTGCCCGATCAGCCAGCGTCAGCGCGAAGACATGGTTTTGCTCGCCCATATTCGAGAACAGCACCGCCTGAGCTTGAACAGTTATGGTCGGCCACGGATGACCGAAGAGCTGAAAGAGATCGGCCTGGAAGTCGGTCACCGCCGGGTTGGCAGATTGATGCGTCAGAACGGCATATCCGTTGTCAGAACCCGAAAATACAAGGTCACGACCGATAGCAACCACAAGTTTAACATCGCACCGAACTTGCTGAGCAGGAACTTTGAAGCGGATAGGCCAAACCAGAAATGGGTCGTAGATATCAGCTATATCTGGACCCATGAGGGTTGGCTCTATTTGGCAGTGGTTCTGGACCTGCACTCCAGGCGTGTGATCGGGTGGGCTGTCAGCAATAGAATGAAACGTGACCTTGCAATCAGGGCGCTGAATATGGCCATTTCCCTACGCAGGCCGCCTAAGGGCTGCATTCACCATTCAGATCGCGGCAGTCAATATTGTTCGCATGACTATCAGAAAATCCTGCGCCGGAATGGCTTCAAAGTATCCATGAGCGGCAAGGGAAATTGCTATCCTTCTCATGGTTTGCAAAGGGCAAACCACTGTCAGGCAATGGATAATGCGGCCATGGAAACCTTCTTCAAAACCATCAAGGCAGAGTTAATCTGGCGGCATTCATGGCGAACCCGCAGAGCCGCAGAAATCGCCATCTTCGAATACATAAATGGCTTCTATAACCCGCGCCGCAGACATTCGGCGTTAGGCTGGAAAAGTCCCTTGGCTTTCGAACGAAAGGCYGCTTAAATGAGCACCCGGAGCGGCACTAAACCGTGAYRGGTCCACTTTTCGTTTTGTAGAGACATTGGTATGCAATCTATACGGGAAGTAATTTCACGGGGAGGTTATATCAAAAGTATAATATGTAAAGCAGTTTGCAACCAACTGATCCATTTGACTCAGCGTTGATCGTTGGTCAGAAATATCTCCCTCTTCCCGATACAGCGCGATTAAAGGAGATGTCCCGCGAGTTACGACGTTTCTCCACTTGAGCGTTTTCGGTAGCGGCGCGAGCACGAACAGAACATAAACGAAACATAAATCTGGGAAAACAATCGGGAAAACACAAATACTGCCACAAATTCAATCCATACCTACGACGCCCAATTATTCTTTAAAATCAAAGTGGTACCCGAGGCCGGAATCGAACCGGCAAGCCTTGCGGCGGGGGATTTTGAATCCCCTGCGTCTACCAATTCCGCCACTCGGGCACTTTGTGATCTGGCCGGTAGTATTATCCAGATCATGCCAGCAATCGCTTGCTTGGCCACCTGCTATCAAAAGGTTTCTGGCTGGTAAAGTGGAAACCGCTTATGAAGTGCGAAAATACTGCCTATAACCTTGACCTATGGTCGCTGGCATGTTGCATGGGGCCACAAACAAAACGGAAACCTTATGCTTCGCAGATTATATCAATGGACAATGTCGCTGGCTCAATCGCGTTACGCGTTGCTGATCCTTGCGGTAATCAGTTTTTTCGAGGCATCTGTCTTTCCGATTCCGCCCGATGTATTGATGATTCCGATGATCCTTGCCGCCCCCCGTCGTGCATTTTTGATCGCTGGGGTTACCACAGTAAGTTCGGTGCTTGGTGGTGCATTAGGGTACGGTGCAGGGATATTTCTGTTTGAAGAAATTGGTCGGCCGGTTCTTGATTTCTATGGCAAAACTGATGCGTTCGAGACGTTCAAATACTATTACAACGAACTTGGCGCGGCCATTTTGCTGTTGTCGGGCATAACACCCTTCCCCTTCAAGGTTACGACAATTCTGTCCGGCGCAACCGAGCTTAACTTCGGCTTATTTCTTGTTTTCACATTTATTGGCCGAGGGATACGATTCTTTATCGTGGCAACGTTGCTGTGGAAATATGGACCGGACATCCGGCATTTCATTGAGAAAAGGCTTGGGACAGTGTTTACAATTGGGCTTCTGGCACTGCTGGGCGGCTTCTTGATCTTATGGATGATATAATGACAAAATTTCAAAAAACAGCCCTACTGGCAGCGGCGGGTTCAGCGGGCCTAATGATTGGCGCACTGATCTTTCAATACGGCTTTGACATGGCACCTTGCAAAATGTGCATCTGGCAGCGCTGGCCACATGTGATCGCGATTGTGTTGGGGGCCCTTATTATTTTCATGCCTAACCGATTTATCGCCCTTCTCGCCGGCCTTGCCGTTTTGATTGGCGCCGGGATCGGCGTTTATCACGCTGGGGTGGAGCAAAAATGGTGGCAAGGCCCGACCGATTGCACAGGATCGGGCCTGTCCTTGAGCGATAACCTCCTGGATATGACAGCCTCTGTCAGCGTGGTGATGTGCGACGTTATCCCATGGTCCCTGTTTGGAATATCCATGGCGGGCTGGAATGCAATTATCTCGTTCGGGCTTGTCTACATCTGGGTTCGCGCGTTTCGCACGACCTAGTTCTCCAACTTCATATTGATGAATTGTAACGCCGTACCCAGACCATCCGGCGCAATACCGTGGCCTGTATTTTTGGATATGTGCGTGAACACCTCGAATCCTGCCTTTGCCAATGCATCAGCAGCTTCGGGCAATGCAGCAGGCGGAACCATATCGTCTGAATCGCCATGAACCAGCAAGATGGGCGGCTTGGATTTCATCTCGGCTTCCAGTAATTCCGGGTAAAGCAAACGCCCCGAAAACCCGGCAATTCCGGCAAACGGCACGTCGCGGCGCGGGCCAACGTGCAACGCCATCATTGTGCCTTGCGAAAACCCGAAAATGATCGTGCGCTCTGGCCCGACGCCTTCAATCACGGCAATCTCATCAAGGTAGGCGTTCAGCAATTTGATTGCCTCAACCTGCCCTTCCTGCGCGGCTTCTTCGGTTGATCCGTCCAGCCACGGGATCGGCGACCATTGATAGCCCATCGGATTATTCGCGCACCGTTGCGGCGCGTTTGGCGAAAGGAACGTGGTATTGGGCAGGTGTTCGGCCAGTGAATCGGCAATACCAATCAAATCGTTACCGTCCGAACCATAGCCGTGCAGGAAAATCACCAAACTATCAGCGTTTCCCGAAATGGCGTCTTTGCGTGGCCCTGTCAATGTGGTCATCGTATTCCCTCTCGTTCTTTTGCAACGCGGTAATACGACCATAACAAGCGGGCTGCAACCGATCTCCACGGCGTCCAGTCTTCGGACATTATGCGCATCGTTTTTTCCTTTGGGCGTTCATCTAGATCAAACAACATCTTTGCCGCCTCTTGTAGCGCCAAGTCACCCGGTGCGAACACATCTGCGCGCCCAAGGCTGAACATTACATAAATTTCGGCCGTCCATGTTCCGATGCCGCGAATGGCGATTAATTGGCGCATAACATCGTCTGAGGGAAGCGTGCGCAGCGCCGTATAATCCAGATCGGCGGCGGCCAAATCTTTAGCATACCCGATCTTTTGTCGTGAAAAACCGCATGCGCGGAGTTCTTCATCGCTGGCTGCCAATAACGGGGCTGGATCACACATCCCCGCCGCCTCCATTCGTCCCCAAATTGCATTGGCAGACGCGACGGAGAGCTGCTGGCTGGTGATCGCGCTTAATAATTCTCGAAACCCGTCTTTGCGGCGGCGCAACGGTAGTGGGCCACACATTTCCAGCGCTTTGGCAAAGCGCGGATCGTATGCTGCCAGCCATGCCGCGCCCTCCGTGACGTCCGCATCTGTGTTGATAATTCGCCCGATCATGCTGGCCTCCTCTTTTCATTAGCTTAGGTAATTTATTCACACGCAGCAAAAGTAATTTGGCGACGTTGCGTCTTATTGTCTTATCTACTGGAATTTGAATGTGTCGAGGAATAGAACAGCACACATGACCTATATAGATTCCCAAGCCATCGCGCGCCGAAACGTCAAAGTTTTGGTGGCCGCACAAGCCATTCTGGGTTCCCAGATGCCGATCAGCTTTGTGCTGGGGGGATTGGCTGGGCAATATTTATCAGCCAACCCGTGTTGGTCCACATTGCCGATTGCCCTAATCGTGTTCGGGTCAATGCTGACAGCGCCGATTATGTCATCAATTATGCAGAATTATGGTCGCCGCACTGGTTTCGTTATCGGTGTTATGGGTGGCATTATTGGCGCGGCCCTTGCTGCGACCGCGTTATGGATCGGCTCGTTCTCCCTGTTTTTGCTGGGATCGCTGTTCACCGGTATCTATATGTCATCACAAGGGTTTTTCCGCTTTGCCGCGACGGACATGGCCAGCGAGGAATACCAACCCAAGGCGATTTCATGGGTTATGGCGGGTGGTCTGATCTCGGCTATCATCGGACCGCAGATCGTGAAACTAACCCAAGGCGCGCTGGACCCTATTCCCTTCATGGGGTCTTATCTGGCGATCATAGCCTTGAACGTCGTTGGCGTTATGCTGTTCTTTTTCCTTGAAATTCCTACACCAAAAAAGCCGGACGCTGATGCACCACAAGGGCGGTCCCGGATGGATCTATTGCGCGACCCACAAATTCTGGTTGCCATGATCAGCGCGATGGTTGCGTATTCGTTGATGAATCTAGTGATGACCTCCACCCCGCTGGCAGTTGTCGGCTGTGGCTTTGAAACCGAAAATGCGGCCGACATCGTGTCGATGCATGTATTGGCAATGTACATCCCGTCGTTCTTTACGGGCCACCTAATCAACCGATTCGGGGTCGAACGCATTATTGCGCTTGGCTTGGTTATCCTCGCGGCGGCTGGCGCTGTTGCCCTTGCAGGCGTTGACCTCGGTAATTTCTACCTCGCGTTAATTCTGCTTGGCATCGGGTGGAATTTTGGGTTTATCGGCGGCACAACCATGTTAACAGCCGCCCATACCGAAGCAGAGCGTGGCCGTATTCAAGGCATGAACGATTTTGCCGTTTTCGGAATGGTAACCATCGCTTCGCTTAGTTCCGGCGGATTAATGAACTGTTCAGGCGGTTCCCCGCAAGAAGGTTGGATGGCCGTTAATCTGGCGATGATCCCGTTCCTGATGCTAGCGGGCGGCGCATTGATATGGTTCGTAATTCACGGCACGAAGCGGACCTAGGCGTCACCAGAGGCTGGTCGAACTGCGCCAAAGCAACGCCAACCTCTTTTGAAACTCCGAGGTTTCCAGCGGTTGGACAAGCGTATTTTGTGGCTGGACCTTAACCATTGTTAACGGAACACTGACTTGCCACCCCGACAGCATAGCCGGCACGGCAGGTTTAGGAATTTGGGCGCGTAATTTACGAGCTGCTTGAACTTTAGATAATGCGCTGGTGGAGATTTCGCGCAAAGCATCAGACAGGTTCTCAGGCACCCTCCCCCCCGCGACGGCATTACGGTCCAGCGCACAGGTAACTGGTACAGGATGCCGCCCCGCTGCGTATAGCGCGGGCAAGGCCCGCCACAGATTAGCGATACCAACTCCGTATCCGAAATTGGCCACGCAATCCAAATCCTTCGCGCCCAAAGACATCACGGCCAACCGCATCAGGTTGCCGGACGTCGCGTTGATATAGGCATCAAAGGCAGACATTCCCGAATGGCTTTCGCGATATATATCGAAACGCCTCGCTTCGATGATTTCAATAAACAGGGCTTGCGGCAGATTGTACTTCGCAATCATTTCTGCCAATGGCGCGACCACCTCGTGATGGCGCACGTTGCCCTTGTAAATCTCGTTGATCGTATCAATCCACCATTGCAAGCGCATCTCCGCGATCATTTCCTCTTTGCTCGCCCAAGGTGCGCGGGCGATTTCCAGATTAAATGCGTAAAGCACAAATAAACGATCGCGCGCACCAACCGGGGCCGCCATTACCGAAAGGTAACGATCAGGATCTCCGAATTTAACCAGTTCAGCGCAAGCGTCAATGCTCATGCAGGAGTTGCCCCTTCGCGGATCAGCTTCCAGTTAATTGCATCAAGCAGCGCCTGAAAAGAGGCGTCTACTATGTTGGCTGAAACACCCACAGTAGACCAACGCCGCCCCTGCCCATCTTCGCTGTCGATCAGAACACGGGTCACAGCCTCGGTTCCGCCATTGGTTATTCGAACCTTAAAGTCGACCAGTTTCATGTCGTCGATCAACGCTTGATACGGGCCTAAATCCTTACCCAAGGCGCGTGACAGCGCATTTATCGGCCCTTGATCGCGATCATCCGCATCTGAATGGCTTTCCGAGGCGCTGATAACACGCTTGCCCGCAATTTTAGCAACGACAACTGCTTCGGACACTGTAATCATCTGGTGCAGCGCATTTTGGCGGCGTTCCACGGTCACACGGTAGCGTTCGATTTCGAAGAATTTCGGCAGTTGGTCAAGA